>NZ_JAQQFL010000001.1:0-470067 GCF_046026025.1 Paraburkholderia fungorum
TTCGCGTAACCCGTCAGCTCAAGGTACGCGCGGCCGGTGGCTGACGCGTCAGTAGCGCGCCGCGCATCGACACACGCGAAGGTGCAGCGGGAGACCGACGTATAGCCCGTCGGTCAGACCCATCCAAGCGCCTTATTTTTCCCGTGCCAAGAATCGTTGCGCCAGCCGAACCCAGTACGTCGAGCCGATCGGCAATAGGTCGTCGTTAAAGTCATAGCTCGCGTTATGCAGCATGCACGGTCCGGCGCCATGTCCTGAGTCCCGGTGCCCACCGTCGCCATTGCCGAGAAACGCGTAACAGCCCGGCTTTGCCAGCAGCATGAACGAAAAATCCTCAGCGCCCATTGTCGGTTCGACCGCATCGTCGACGTTTTCCTCGCCAACAATTTCCTTCATGACCGTCGCCGCGAAGCGGGTCTCTTCGCTACTGTTGATGGTCGGCGGATAGTTGCGATGAAAGTGGACGTTGACCGAACAATCGTAGGCCTCGGCCGTGCTCTCCGCGATCTTGCGCATGCGTGCTTCGATCAGATCGAGCGTTTCGGTGGTAAAAGTCCGCACGGTGCCTGCGATCCACGCATCGTCGGGGACGACGTTGAGAGCGTCACCGGCGTGGATCTGAGTGATCGACAGTACGGCGGTATCGAGCGGCTTCTTGTTTCGCGTGATGATGCCCTGCAGCCCGTTCGCGATCTGCACCGCCGTGAAAACCGGGTCACGCCCGTTGTGCGGCAGCGCCGCGTGCGAACCCACACCCTTTATTTCAATACGAAACTCGTTGCTGGACGCCATGATCGGGCCTTCGGTCACACCGAAGTGGCCCGCCGGCATGCCCGGCCAGTTGTGGATTCCGAAAACTGCGTCAACCGGAAATTTCGTGAACAGACCGTCGTCGATCATTGCCTGTGCGCCGGCACCACCTTCTTCCGCCGGTTGAAAGATAAATACGATCGTGCCATCAAAATCACCGTGCTTGACCAGATGCCGCGCCGCGCCGAGCAGCATCGCAGTATGACCGTCATGGCCGCACGCGTGCATTTTGCCGTCGTTCTGGGAGCGATGGCCGAAGGTATTGAGCTCCTGGATCGGCAGCGCATCCATGTCCGCGCGCAGTCCAATCGAACGCGATCCGTTGCCGCGTTTCAGGATGCCGACTACGCCTGTCTTACCCAATCCGCGATGAGTTTCGATGCCCCAGGACTCAAGTGCCTTGGCAACCAGATCCGCGGTTGCTGTTTCTTCGTAACGAAGCTCGGGGTGTGCATGGATCGCTCGTCGGAGGGTCTGGATTTCGCCGTGGGCGGCCTGGATTTCTGGGATCAGTTTCATGATTGGTGCGCTTGTGCTTTGCTTTGCGTGGAGTCGCTCGGGGCTATACCGCCCGGGCACGTTGGTACCTGATTCTACGCCGAAGGCATTTTTGGCGGCACTGGGCGGGTCAACGGGCAGTGGACGTAATAAAATCCGGAGGCGTCTTACCGCTTACCGATTACCGCTCTCCTGGACGGACCGCCGATGAATGCTCCGACTGAATTCGCCCGCGCGGTGTGCCCGCACGATTGCCCTGACACCTGTGCGATGCGGGTGGTCGTCGAAGACGGACGGGCGGTCAAAGTCGTCGGCGATCCCGATCATCCTCCGACTCAAGGCGCGTTGTGCACCAAAGTCAGCCGCTATGCCGAGCGGGTGCACCATCCGCATCGGTTGACGACGCCAATGAAGCGGGTCGGTCGGAAAGGCGAAGGCCGTTTTGAGCCGATCAGTTGGGATGAGGCGTTCGAGTTGGCCGCTGGGCGCTTGTCGGAAATCGCGAACCGAACGCCCGAAGCCATCGTGCCGTACAGCTATGCTGGCACGATGGGCCTGGTTCAGGGGGACAGCATTGCGCAGCGGTTCTTTCACAAACTCGGGGCATCCCAGCTGGACCGCACGATTTGCGCTGCTGCTGGTGCGGCGGGGCTGAAGTACACCTACGGCGCCAGCCTCGGCATGCTTACCGAGTTTTTCGCCGAGAGCGAGGTCATCCTGATCTGGGGCTCGAACCCCATCGCTTCGAACCTGCATTTCTGGACGCGCGCCCAGGAAGCCAAGCGTCGCGGAGCACGGCTGATCGCGATCGACCCGTACCGGTCACTGACGGCGGAAAAATGCCATCAGCACATTGCACTGAAGCCCGGAACCGACGGTGCTTTGGCGCTTGGCATGATCAACGTATTGATCACGGAAAATCTGCTCGATCAGGCCTACATCGCGGCTCATACGCTCGGTTTTGACGAACTCAAGTCGCGCGCGCTCAGCTATCCGCCCTCGCGTGCCGCACAGATTTGCGGTGTGGACGAGCAAGTGATCGTCGATCTTGCGCGCCTTTACGGCAGCACGAGGAAGGCCGCGATCCGGATGAACTATGGTCTGCAGCGAGTGCGTGGCGGCGGCAACGCCGTGCGCGCAATCGCCTGTTTGCCCTCGCTGACAGGAGCGTGGCGGGAGCGGGCGGGCGGTGTCCTGTTGTCATCGGGTGGATGGGCGCCGGTGGATTCGCACTCGTTGCAGCGCCCGGATCTGATGCCGGACTGGCCCGCCAAGACATCGCGCGTGATCAATATGAACGCCATCGGCGACGCATTGCTGCACCCGGGCGACGCGACGTTCGGCCCGAAAGTCGAAGCGATCGTCGTCTATAACTCGAATCCGGTGGCAGTCGCGCCGGACTCGGAACGAGTTGCCGCCGGTTTTGCTCGCGAAGACCTGTTCACGATCGTGCTCGAGCATTTTCAGACCGACACCGCGGACTACGCCGATCTGCTTCTCCCTGCCACGACACAACTCGAGCACCTCGACGTGCACAAGTCGTACGGGCACACGCACGTGATGGTTAACTTGCCCGCGATCGCGCCGGTCGGCGATGCACGCCCGAACACGGAGATCTTTCGCGGCCTGGCGCGGCACATGGACCTGCAGGAGCCGGCGCTTTACGAGAGCGACGACGCTATCGCGCAGTCGGCGTTCCGTTGGGAAGACAAAACGCTCGAAGGCGTCAGCTGGGAGTCGCTAAAGAAAACCGGCTGGGCAGCGCTCAACCTGCCTGACGCGCCATTCGCGGAGGGCGGTTTTCGCACGCCGTCGGGCAAATGCGAATTCTTCAGCGAGCGTCTCGCGCAGCAAGGGCTTGATCCGCTGCCGGACTATTTGCCGCCTTATGAATCCGCGGACGGTGCGCCTGCGCTTGCTGCCCGTTATCCGCTTGCGATGATCTCGCCGCCTGCCCGCAATTTCCTGAACAGCACCTTCGTGAACATCGAAAGCCTGCGTTCGACGGAAGGTGAGCCACACCTGGACATCCACCCGGCCGACGCGCAGCAGCGCGGCATCGAGGACGGTGATCAGGTACGCATCTTCAACGATCGCGGCGCGATGCAGGCGCGCGCCCGTGTCACCGAGAAGACGCGTGAAGGGCTCGTCGTCGGCTTGTCGATCTGGTGGAAGAAGCTCGCGCCCGACGGCTGCAACGCCAATCAGGTCACTAGCCAGGCGCTCACCGATCTGGGCGGATCGGCCACGTTCTACGACTGTCTCGTCGAAGTTGAACGCGCCTGAAAACATGCTCAGAAATCAAACAGCTGCGGCCCGCAATGGGTTCGAGGCTGCAGTCTAACCCAGCCGCTTTTCGCGAATAGCACAGGGATGCCCATGCTACGATGCGTTTTTAGCACGACCATTCGAAAATAAAGGAGGAGACGCTGCATGGACAAAATCTGGCTGAAATCTTATCCACCCGGCGTTCCCGCAGAGATTGACCCGACTCGCTATTCGTCCGTCGCCGAACTGCTCGAAGAAGCTTTTCGCGAGCACCGCGCCAAACCGGCGTTCGTGTGCATGGGTAAGGAAATCAGCTACGGCGAGCTCGACGCGCTCTCGCGCAAGCTGGCCGCGTGGTTTCAGTCGAAGGGCCTTGCCCGCGGTTCACGCGTCGCGATCATGATGCCGAACGTGCTGCAATATCCTGTAGCGATCGCAGCGATCTTGCGCGCGGGCTACGTGGTGGTGAATGTGAATCCGCTCTACACCCCACGGGAGCTCGAGCATCAGCTCAAGGACAGCGGCGCGGAAGCGATCATTCTGCTCGAAAACTTCGCCGTGACGCTCCAGGCGATCGTGCGCAATACGTCGATCAAGCACATCGTCGTCGCCGCAATGGGCGATCTGATGGGTGTGAAGGGCACGCTCGTGAACTTCGTTGTGCGCCGGGTAAAGAAGATGGTGCCGGCGTGGAATCTCCCCGGTCATGTCAAATTCAACACCGCGATCGCCGAGGGTGGCCGCGAGGATTTCAAGACTGTCCAGCAAGGTCCGGACGACGTCGCATTTCTACAGTACACGGGTGGCACGACCGGCGTCGCCAAGGGTGCGACGCTCCTGCATCGCAACCTGATCGCCAATGTGCTGCAATCGGAAATCTGGCTCGATCCGGTCCGCGCCAATCGCACGGATATCGATCAGTTCATCACCGTGGTTGCGTTGCCGCTTTATCACGTCTTCGCGCTGACGGTTTGCGGACTGCTGACGATCCGTACCGGCGGCCTCGGCGTGCTGATCCCGAATCCGCGTGATATCCCGGGCATGATCAAGGCGCTGGAAGGCTATCCGATTACCACGATTCCCGCCGTCAACACGCTGTACAACGCAATGCTCAACAGCCCGGACTTCCATAAGCTCGATTTTTCGAAGCTGATCGCAGCCAATGGCGGCGGTATGGCAGTACAGGAAGCTGTCGCCAAGCGCTGGTTCGAGCTAACGCATACGCCGATCATCGAGGGCTACGGTCTGTCGGAGACGTCGCCATGCGTCACCTGCAATCCGGTTACCGTTACGGAATACAGCGGCACGATCGGTTTGCCGCTGCCGTCGACGGAAATCTCGATTCGCGACGACGAAGGCAATGAGGTGCCGCTAGGCCAGCCAGGAGAAATATGTATCCGTGGCCCGCAGGTGATGGCGGGCTACTGGAACCGCCCGGACGAAACGGCCAAGGTGATGACGCCGGATGGCTTCTTTAAGTCGGGCGATGTCGGCTTGATGAACGAAAATGGCTTCGTCAAGATCGTCGACCGGAAGAAGGACATGATTCTGGTCTCCGGCTTCAATGTCTATCCGAACGAAATCGAAGACGTTGTCGCCAAGATGCCAGGCGTATTCGAAGTCGCGGCGGTTGGCGTGCCGGATCAGCATTCAGGCGAAGCGGTGAAGTTGTTCATCGTGAAGAAGGACCAGGCCCTTACTGATGCGGATATCTTCGCTTACTGCAAAACGCAGTTGACCGGCTACAAACGGCCGAAGATTGTCGAATTCCGGACTGAGCTGCCTAAGAGCAATGTCGGTAAGATTCTGCGTCGCGAGTTGCGCGACGGCCGGGCTTAGTCGCAGTTAGTGCAATAAGCGCGTATGGCGCCCATCGGCCTAGATAGAGCCGGCACGAAGTAACTCGATGAAAGTAAGAAAGAGAAAGGCCCGACAGATGAAAATCTGCCGGGCCTTCCTCTTTGAGTCAGCGTGCTCCATGCAAAAACCAGCTAGAACAACGCGCGGCGCGGCCATAAAAAAAGGCGCCCGAAGGCGCCTTTGAGGCAGACTGCTTTATTACGACTTATTAGAACTTGTGGCGGATGCCGACGCGAGCCGTGACTTGGTTCTGGTTCGACGAACCCGTCAGGCCGTTGATGCCTGCCGTTGCTTCGGTCGTACCCGTGCCCGATGCATTCAGCACTTGGCCCAGAGCGTGTTGGTACACACCAATCACATAAACGTCCGTACGCTTGGACAGGAAGTAGTCCACGCCAACTGCACCTTGGTGGTACTGGGCAGTCGATGCACCCTGGATGCTTGCGCCGCGCGTGTAGTCGTATGCAGCGCCGATCAGCAATGCCGGGGTCAACTGATACTTGAAGTTGAGTTCAGCGTTGTTAAACGTAGCCGATTGACCCTTGACGCTCGGCTGGGCGAACGTCGTACCCAGGTTTCCGAACTTGATGTTCGAGTACGTCAGGCCAACCGTTGCTGCGCCGAACGTGTATGCACCACCCGCACCGATCACTTGGTACGTGTTAGCCGACGTGTAGGCACCATAGACCGGCGATGAGACTGCGCCGATCGCCGTCGAAGCCGTGCCGCTGTTGTTGAACAGGCCGCCCGATGCTGCCGGGGTGCGTGCGTTCAAGTAGCCGACGCCCAAGACCAACGGACCGTTGTTGTAGCCAGCGCCCAACGACCAGATCTGGTTCGACGTGACGTTGCCGGCGATGCCGCCGACGCTGTACGTGCCGCCGAACGTCAGGCCGTTGTAGTTGATGCTCGTGTACTTGACCGTGTTGTTGGTGCGGTACGCGTTGTTGAAGTTGTCGATGTCGCCCGGGTGAGCAGCGATGTAGCCGCCCCACTGATCGCCGGCTTCCAGCGGGCCAACGTAGTCAACCACGGAGTCGTACTGACGACCCAGCGTGACCGTACCGAACTGGCTCGACAGGCCGACGTAAGCTTGACGACCGAACATCAGGCCGCCTTGACCCAGCTTGCCGGTGTTCACGTCAAAACCGTTTTCCAACACGAAGATTGCCTTCAGACCGCCGCCCAGATCTTCCGTGCCGCGCAGGCCGAAACGCGAGCCTTGCATGACGCCGCTGGACAGGTTGTATTGGTGAGCGCCAGCACCAGACGGCGTCTTGACGTTGGTGGTGACGTTGAAGCCTTCGTCAATGATGCCGTACAGGGTCACGCTGCTCTGAGCATGTGCGACGCCTGCGAATGCGCCCAGTGCTGCGAGAGCGAGAAGCGACTTTTTCATCGAATGATCTCCAAGGATTACGAATCTTTTGTACAAGGCGAATATTTGTCTAGCGTTGAGGCCTTGCTTGTCCAACTTCGCGAGAAGTTGCACGTAATGTAACAAAAGGCATACATGGCACAAAGAAAAAGGAGAGGGCCAGGACGGGTCCTGTTTCGTTTACGCAACATGGTCTAAAATCGGAGATTGGCCGTCTGAATCGTTTGGATTCAAGGTCTTCGCGAAGCCGGTTTTGCCCCGCAAAGCCTTGTCGCGCGGACCCGTCAGCGCGGCGGGGCGGTTGTCGAATCAGGGAGTGCTGAATGTTTCTGGACGAGTTGATTAGCGAGTTTGATCGGGGTTTACGCTCAATGACTGGCGTGTCGCGGATGAGTCGTCCGTTGCCAGTTCCGCAAGAATCGACGGCGGAGCCGGTCGAGCTTTCCCCGGCGGAGCGCGCGCACGCGGCCGGCTTGATGCGTGTGAACCACGTCGGTGAGGTGTGCGCCCAGGCGCTTTACCAGGCGCAGAAACTCGCTACCCGATCGCCGTCCTTGCGGGCCGTGTTTAATCACGCTGCCATAGAGGAAGAGGACCATCTGGCGTGGACCGCCAAACGCCTCGAGGCGCTCGATTCGCGTCCAAGCCTGCTGAACCCAATCTGGTACACCGGCGCATTGGCAATCGGCCTCGTAGCAGGCCGCCTGGGCGACCGGGTGAGTCTCGGCTTCATGGCGGAAACCGAACGCCAGGTCGAACAGCATCTGGATAGCCATCTGGAGCAATTGCCCGTGACCGACCGCGAGTCGCGCGCGATCGTCGAACAGATGCGTGTGGACGAGGTCGAGCATGGCAAGTCCGCTATGGACGCCGGCGGCATCGAGTTGCCGTTCCCCGCGCGGGCACTGATGCGTGCGGTGTCGAAAGTCATGACACGCACCGCCTACTACATCTAAGTTCGAGACTTCTGCTCACGCATCGTCTGACAGTGGGACGGCGCCTCGCGCGCCGTCCGCCCGAATTACCCGGAACGCCAGCAAACACCTCCAAATCCCGCTTCACGATCTCTTACATTCCGCGCCTTTCCCTCGCACTTTTCACGTATCACCTTCACAAGTTTCACTAGCTCATTCATTTATAACGGTTTTCCGTTTTATGTCTGACATGAAAGAGTCGCGCTAAGTCCTTGTTCTAACAAACAAAATTCGCTCGAAAAGCGCGTATCTCCCTTGACCCCTGTTTAGCGTTCCTCTAAAGTGGGAGACAGTGTGAGAAAGTGTATTTTTGTGTGATCTCACGGGCGGTTTCGGGTAGATTTTCACGAATCGGACAGCCGGCGCAAAAACGCCGCAATGGGAGAGCGAAGTGTTCCAAGGGGCGTCGGCGCTGACGCTCGATGCGAAAGGGCGGATGTCGATTCCCTCTCGCTATCGGGATGCGCTGCAAACACAGGCAGAGGGCCGGGTGACGATCACCAAGCACCCGGACGGCTGCCTGTTGCTCTTTCCGCGCCCGGAATGGGAGATCTTCCGCGACAAGGTCGACAAGCTGCCTATGAACGCGGCCTGGTGGAAGCGCATTTTTCTCGGTAATGCCATGGACGTCGATATGGACGGCGCGGGCCGTGTGCTGGTGTCGCCCGAATTGCGCGCGGCCGGTTCGCTCGAGAAAGAAGTGACCTTGCTCGGCATGGGTCGTCACTTTGAATTGTGGGACGCACAAATTTACGCAGCAAAGGAACAGGCAGCGATCGCCGAGGGCATGCCCGAAGCGTTAAAGAATTTCACGTTCTGATCGCGGATTACATATATGGCACCTGCGATGAGAAACGAATTGCAGCATCGCACGGTGCTGCTGGAAGAGGCGGTCGAAGCGCTGGTCACGCGCGCGGACGGCGTTTATGTGGACGGTACGTTCGGGCGCGGCGGGCATAGCCGGTTGGTGCTGGAGAAGCTGGGCGAGTCGGGGCGTCTGATTGCGTTCGACAAAGACCCGCTCGCCATCGCCACGGCACAGCAGATTGCCGATCCGCGCTTTGGCATCGTGCATGAGAGTTTTGCTTCACTGCGCGAGGCGATTGCAGAGCGCGGAGTAGGGCGGGTGTCGGGCGTTTTGCTGGATCTGGGCGTCTCGTCGCCGCAAGTCGACGACCCGGAGCGGGGTTTCAGTTTCCGCGCCGACGGCCCGCTCGACATGCGGATGGACCCGACGCGCGGCGAGTCCGCGGCTGACTGGCTGGCGCGGGCCACGGTGCAGGAACTGACGGAGGTGATACGAGATTATGGGGAAGAACGGTTTGCTTTTCAGATTGCAAAGGCGCTTGTTGCTCGCCGGGCAGAGTCCGACCGTCTTGGGCCTCTCGTCAGCACGGGCGAGCTTGCCCAAATCGTGGCTAACGTCGTCAAGACCCGTGAGAAGGGCAAGGATCCGGCAACCCGCACCTTTCAAGCTATACGGATTCACATCAATCAAGAGCTTGCGGAGCTGCAAGTCGTTTTAGAAGCAGCGTTGTCGCTGTTGGAGCAAGGGGGGCGGCTGGTGGTCATCAGCTTTCATTCGCTCGAGGACCGGATCGTCAAGCGATTCATGCAGGCGCACGCCAGTACGCCTGCTGTGGACCGCCGTCTGCCGATCCGTGCCGTCGATCTGCCGAGCCCTCCGCTCAAAATCATTGGCCGTGTGTTCGCCAGCGACGCTGAAGTCGCCGCGAACCCGCGCGCCCGTTCTGCCGTGATGCGTGTGGCGGAGCGGATCGCACCATGAATCGCCTCAATATCTTCCTGCTGATGATCGTGATGGGCTGCGCTTTGTCGGTCGTCAATGCAACCAATCAGCAGCGTCAGATCTTTATCCAGCTGCAGCGCGCGCAATCGCAGGAGCGCCAGTTGCAGCAGGATTATTCACAGCTTCAATATCAGCAGAGCGCCTTGTCGAAGACGTCGCGCATCGAGCAGATCGCCACTGATTCCCTGAAGATGCAATCGGTTACGACTGGACGCACCCAGTACCTGACGCTCGACCCGGGCGCGGCCAAGGCTGAAGACGCGCCGATTCCAACTTCCGGGCCGGCCTCGGCGCCGGTCGCGAGCCGTCGCGGAGGCGTGCGATGAAAAAATCGTCGACTCGCAAAAGCGTTGCCTTTTCGGCGAACCCGATCCTGTCGGTGCGCCTGCCCATGTGGCGCTCGAAACTCGTCGTGTTCATGCTATTCCTGGCGTTTGTCGCGCTGACCGCGCGCGCCTTCTGGATCCAGGGGCCCGGCAACGCTTTCTATCAGAAGCAGGGCGAGATCCGCTATCAGCGTCGGCTCGAGCTGCCGGCCACGCGCGGCAAGATTCTCGACCGCAACGGCCTCGTGCTCGCCACGAGTCTGCCGGTGCGCGCGATCTGGGCGATTCCCGATTCGGTACCGGATGACCTCGGCGCCGACAAGCTGAACCAGCTCGGCAAGCTGCTCGACATGACGAACAAGGAGTTGCGCGCCAAGCTGTCGGAGGACAAGAACTTCGTCTACGTGAAGCGCCAGGTGCCGGTCGACGTCGCCGCGAAAGTTACCGCGCTGGACATCCCCGGCATTTACGCGCGCGACGAGTACAAGCGCTTCTATCCGGAAGGTGAGATCACGGCTCACCTGATCGGCTTCACCAATGTGGAAGACGAAGGCCAGGAAGGCGTCGAACTTGGCGATCAGAAGATGCTGGCCGGCATGTCGGGCAGCCGCCGTGTGATTAAAGACCGCATGGGCCACATCATCGAGGACGTGGACGAACAGGTCGTGCCGCATAACGGCCAGGACGTCGATCTTTCGATCGACAGCAAGATCCAGTACATCGCTTATACGAACCTGAAAGCGGCTGTCGAGAAATTCAAGGCGAAGGCCGGCGCGGCGATGGTGATCGACGTGCGGACCGGCGAAGTGCTGGCGCTCGTCAATTACCCTACGTACAACCCGAACGACCGTTCGCACCTGACTGGCGATCAACTGCGCAACCGCATCCTGACGGACACCTTCGAGCCAGGCTCGATCATGAAGCCGTTCACGATCTCGCTGGCACTCGATCTGCACCGCGTGACGCCGACTACACTGGTTGATACAGGCGGCGGCCGTTTCGTACTCGATGGCGCGCCGATTACCGACGACAGCGCGTTCGGCGTGCTGACGGTGGGCGGCGTGATCCAGAAGTCGAGCAACATCGGCGCGACCAAGATCGCCATGCAGCTCAAGCCCGAAGAGATGTGGAATATGTATACCAGCATCGGTCTCGGCCAGGCGCCGAAGGTCGGCTTCCCGGGCGCGGCGGCGGGCCGCCTGCGTCCGTGGAAGAGCTGGCGCCGCATCGAACAGGCGACCATGTCGTACGGCTACGGCCTGTCGGTGTCGCTGTTCCAGTTGGGACGTGCATATACCGCGATCGCGCATGACGGCCAGATCATGCCGGTGTCGATTTTCCACACGCCTGGCGGCGATCAGCCGGCCACGGGGCCGCAGATTTTCGCGCCCACCACCGCTCGCGAAGTGCGTGCGATGCTCGAAACCGTGGTCGCGCCGGGCGGCACGTCGCCGGATGCGGCCGTGCCGGGCTATCGCGTCGGCGGCAAGAGCGGTACCGCGTACAAGCACGGCGCTCACGGTTACGACCACTCCAAGTATCGCGCCTCGTTCGTCGGCATGGCGCCAATGCCGAATCCGCGCATCGTCGTCGCCGTGTCGGTCGACGAACCGACGGCGGGCAGTCACTTCGGCGGTCAGGTGTCCGGTCCGGTGTTCTCGACGATCGTCGGCGATACGCTGCGCTCGCTGAATGTGCCGCCAGATATGCCGGTCAAGCAGATGGTCGTGTCGGACGACTCGGCGCCGGTTGCACCGGGTGCACCGCCTTCGCCGGCCACGGTCAAGAAACTGGTCACCAGCAGCGGCGCGAAGAAGATGACGATCGCCGCCAATGCGAAAACCCACCCCGGAGTCGTGCGATGAGCGCGCTGCGCAAGAAGCATCCAGCGCACCGGCAGATCGCCGACGCACTCAACTGGCTGCACGCGCGCGTGCAGCCAGGCGCGCATCTGCACGCCGACACGCGCACGGTCGCCGCAGGCGACGCGTTTTTCGCCTATGCGGTCGACGGTGCGGACAATCGCCCGTTCATCGACAGCGCGATCGAGCGCGGAGCCGCTGCCGTGCTGGTTCAGCCTGAGGGCTTTAGCGGCGCGATCGATCCGTCCACCACGCTGGGCGTGTCGGCGCTGAACGAGCTTGCCGGTTCGATTGCGAGCGCCTGGTACAACGATCCGAGCGACAGCATGCTGACGGTCGGCGTCACCGGCACCAACGGCAAGACTTCGTGCAGCCAATGGATTTCCGCTGCGCTCACCGCGCTCGGCAAGCGTTGCGCGATCATTGGCACGCTCGGCACCGGTCTGCCGGGACAACTCGTGCACACTGGCTTCACGACGCCTGACGCGCCGCAACTGCAACGCAGTCTTGCGCAGTTGCGCGAGGCCGGTGCTGAAGCGGTGGCGATGGAGGTCTCGTCGCACGCGTTGCATCAAGGCCGGGTGAACGGCACGGCATTCGACATCGCCGTGTTCACGAATCTGACGCAAGACCACCTCGACTATCACGGCACGTTCGAAGCCTACGAAGCAGCCAAGGCGCGACTATTCGCCTGGCCGGAATTGCGCGCTGCGGTGATCAACCGTGACGATGCCGCCGGCCGCCGCCTGCTCGCGAACACCAAGGGCCATGCCCGCACGATCGCTTACGGTCTCAACGAAGCGCTCAAGGACGCGCCGCAAGCCGACGCGTTGCTGCTCGCCTCGAATGTGCGTGCAACCGCGACTGGCACCGCGTTTCATCTCATCACGTCAGATTGGGGCAATGCCGAAGTCGAAGTCCAAACGCTCGGCGCATTCAATGTCAGCAATCTGCTCGGTGTACTCGGCGCGTTGCTTGCCGCCGACGTGCCTTTCGACGCCGCGCTTACCGAACTGGCGAAGCTTGAGCCCGTCAATGGCCGCATGCAACGTCTCGGCGGCCGCTTGCAGAACGACGAGCCGCTCGTCGTGATCGATTACGCGCACACGCCGGATGCGTTGGAAAAGACCCTGGAAGCGCTGCGTCCAATGGCCGCCGCGCGCGGTGGCGAACTGATCTGCATGTTCGGCTGTGGCGGCGACCGTGACGCAACGAAGCGTCCGCTGATGGGCGCGATCGCCGAGCGACTCGCCGACGGCCTTGTCGTGACCAGCGACAACCCGCGCAGCGAAGATCCGCAATCGATCATCGAGCAGATCGCCGCGGGCTTGAAAGACGCCGCGAAGGCCCGTCGCATCGAGGACCGTGCAAGCGCGATCCTGCAAGCGATCCGCGGCGCCGCGCGCGAAGACGTCATCGTGCTGGCCGGCAAGGGGCACGAAGCAACACAGGAAATCATGGGTAAGAAACGCATTTTCTCCGATCAGGATCATGCTCGCCTTGCGCTCGCCGCACGGGCAACGCACGCACGCGGAGGTGGCGAATGACCCGGCAAGGTGCCGCGATGTTCTCGCTGCGTGAAGCCGCCGCGTTGATTCCCGGCGCAACCGTGCTGGGCGACGATAGCGTGAGCTTCGAACGCGTGTCGACCGATAGCCGTAGTGCCGGTCCGGGCGACCTGTTCGTCGCGATCAGGGGTGAGCGTTTCGACGCGCACGATTTCCTCCCGGAAGTCGCGTCGCGCAACGTGACGGCAGCGCTTCTGACGCGCACGCCTGACAACTGGCATGTGCCTGGGTTGCGTGTGGCCGATACGCGCGTCGCGCTCGGCGCACTTGCACGCGGCTGGCGGCGCAGGTTCAGCATGCCGCTCGTCGCCGTGACGGGCAGCAATGGCAAGACGACGGTCAAGGAAATGATCGCGTCGATCTTCGCTGCTGCGGTCGGCGCCGACGCACGCCTCGCGACCGCCGGCAATTTCAACAACGATATCGGTTTGCCGCTGACACTGTTTCGTCTGCACGCCGCACATCAACTGGCGGTGGTCGAACTCGGCATGAATCATCCGGGTGAGACCTCGTTGCTCGCGAAAATTGCGGAGCCGACGGTCGCGGTAGTGAACAACGCACAGCGCGAGCATCAGGAATTCATGGCGACGGTCGAGGCCGTCGCGCTCGAGCATGCCAGCGTGATTCACGCGCTGACGCCGGAAGGCGTCGCCGTGTTCCCCGCCGACGATCCCTACGCGAGCATCTGGCGCGTCGCGGCAACCGGCAACCGCATCATCGACTTCGCTTTGAATAACGCCGGGCGGGTAACGGAAGCCGCGGTAACGGGCACCTTCACGGGCAACGTTCTGAGCATCGACACGCCGGAAGGCCACGTCGGCGTCGCGTTGCAGGTGCTGGGCGACCACAACGCGCACAACGCGTTGGCCGCGACCTCGGCAGCGCTCGCCGCAGGCGTGCCGCTCGACGCGATCAAGCGCGGCCTCGAATCGTTCGGCGCCGTGAAAGGCCGTTTGCAGGTGAAGCGCGCGGCGCTCGGCGCACTCGCCGGCGCAACCGTGATCGACGACACCTACAACGCGAATCCCGATTCGATGCGCGCGGCGATCGACGTGCTCGCGTCGCGTGAATCGCCGCGCGTGCTGGTAATGGGCGACATGGGCGAAGTCGGTGACAACGGCCCGGCGTTTCACCGCGAAATCGGTGCCTACGCAAAGGAACGCGGTATCGACGCGCTTTACGCCATGGGCGACGCCTCGCGCGACGCCTGCAGCGCGTATGGCACGGGCGCGCATCACGTGGCCGATATCGGCACGCTGGTCGCGCAATTGCAGCAAGCCGGTTTTGGCCCCGCTGCAACGCTTCTCGTAAAAGGCTCGCGCTTCATGCAAATGGAACGCGTGGTGGACGCCGTAACGAGTCCACAACCCAACGCAACGGGCAATACGCCCGCTGCACATTGAAATAGAAGGACCGAAGCATGCTACTGGCGCTGGCGCAATGGCTGCAGAATGACGCAAGCTTCTTGCGCGTGTTCAGTTATCTGACATTCCGTGCGGTGATGGCCACCATCACCGCGCTGCTGATCGGGCTCGTCTGTGGCCCGGCGGTGATCCGTAAGCTGACCGCGATGAAGGTCGGTCAGGCCGTTCGTAAAGACGGTCCGCAAAGCCACCTCGTCAAATCCGGTACGCCGACCATGGGTGGCGTACTGATTCTGCTTGGCATTGCGGTGTCCACGTTGTTGTGGGCCGATCTGACCAACCGTTTCATCTGGATCGTGATGCTGGTGACGTTCGGTTTCGGCGTGATCGGCTGGGTCGACGATTACCGCAAGGTGGTCTACAAGGACCCGCGCGGAATGTCGTCGCGCGAAAAGTATTTCTGGCAGTCGGTGATCGGTCTGTTCGCGGCGGTGTATCTCGCCTTCAGCGTGTCCGAAGCGAGCAACGTGCGTGTGTTCGACCTGTTCATGGCGTGGGTGCGCAGCGGCTTGTCGATGGGCTTGCCGGCGCGCGCCGATCTGATGCTGCCGTTCGTCAAATCGATCAGCTATCCGCTCGGCGTGTGGGGCTTCATCGTGCTGACCTATCTGGTGATCGTCGGCGCGAGTAACGCGGTGAATCTCACCGACGGTCTCGACGGCCTTGTCATCATGCCCGTCGTGCTGGTCGGCGCATCGCTCGGCGTGTTCGCCTATGTGATGGGTAGCTCGGTCTATTCGAAATACCTGCTGTTCCCGCATATTGCCGGCGCAGGCGAATTGCTGATCTTCTGTTCGGCAATGGGCGGGGCAGGGCTCGCGTTCCTCTGGTTCAACACGCATCCGGCACAGATGTTCATGGGCGACGTCGGCGCACTGGCGCTCGGCGGCGCGCTCGGCACGGTCGCGGTGATCGTGCGTCAGGAAATCGTGCTCTTCATCATGGGCGGCATTTTCGTCGCGGAGACGCTTTCCGTGATGTTGCAGGTGACATGGTTCAAATTCACCAAGCGCCGCTATGGCGAAGGGCGGCGCCTCTTCAAGATGGCGCCGCTGCATCACCATTTTGAATTGTCGGGCTGGAAGGAAACGCAGGTGGTCGTGCGTTTCTGGATCATCACGCTGATGCTGTGTCTGTTCGGTTTGTCCACGCTCAAGTTGCGTTAAGTCGTATTTAGGGGAAGCAGGCGATGTTTGGCGAGAAGTTTCGGGATCGGCAAAAGCCGATGGTGCTCGTGCTGGGACTCGGTGAATCCGGTCTCGCGATGGCGCGCTGGTGCGCGCGGCACGGCTGTCGGCTGCGTGTGGCCGATACGCGTGAAGTACCGCCGAACCTGTCCGCGATGCAAGCGCATAGCGTCGATGCGGAATTCGTCGGCGGTCCGTTTTCTCTCTCGTTGCTCGAAGGCGTCGAACTCGTGGCGATCAGCCCGGGTTTGTCGCCGCTTGCCGCCGATTTGCTGCCGCTGATCTCGGCAGCGCGTGAGCAGGACATCCCCGTATGGGGCGAACTCGAATTCTTCGCACAGGCATTGAAAACGCTTGGCGAAAGCGGTTATGCGCCCAAGGTGATCGCGATCACCGGCACCAACGGCAAGACCACCACGACGAGCCTCACTGGGCTGCTGTGCGAACGCGCCGGCAAGAAGGTCGCGGTGGCGGGCAACATTAGCCCGGCCGCGCTGGACAAACTCAGCGAAGCGATCGACAACACCGCGTTGCCCGACGTCTGGGTGCTGGAACTGTCGAGCTTCCAGCTGGAAACCGCCCATACGTTTTCCCCGGATGCAGCGGTCGTACTGAACATCACGCAGGATCACCTGGATTGGCACGGTGGTCTCGATGCGTATGCCGCTGCGAAGGGCCGTATTTTCGGACCCCAAACCGTGCGCGTGCTGAACCGCGACGACTCGCGCGTGATGGCGCTGGCGCCTTTGGCCGACGGCGACGCCGCGATGATCACGTTCGGCGTGACCGAGCCGAAGAACGACGGCGACTATGGTCTGCTGCGCGACAACGGCATGATCTGGCTCGTCGAAGCACACGATCGCGACGCCAGTGATGAACCTGCACCGACACGCCGTCGCAAGAACGAAGTGGCGGCGCCGAAGAACATCGCGCTTAAACGCCTGATGCCGGCGGACGCATTGCGGATCCGTGGTTTGCACAACGCCGCGAACGCGCTGGCCGCGTACGCGTTGGCACGTGCGATCGGTTTGCCGGGCGCGCCGCTGCTGCACGGCCTGCGCGAATACCGTGGCGAGCCGCATCGCGTGGAATTGATTGCGTCGATTGAAGGTGTCGATTACGTCGACGACAGCAAGGGCACCAACGTCGGCGCGACGGTTGCCGCGCTCGACGGTCTCGCGCAACGCGCGGTGCTGATCGCGGGCGGCGATGGCAAGGGCCAGGATTTCGAACCGCTCGCCGCACCCGTGATGCGGTGGTGCCGCGCCGTGATGCTGATTGGCCGCGACGCCCCGCAGATTCGTGCCGCGCTGGAAGACACCGGCATTGCAATGACCGACCACGCGACGCTCGAAGAAGCGACGCGGGCCGCCACCGCGTTGGCGCAGCCAGGCGATGCCGTACTGCTGTCGCCTGCCTGCGCAAGCTTCGACATGTTCAAGGGATACGCACATCGCGCGGCAGTGTTCCGCGGCACGGTGGAAGACATCGCGGCTGAACGGGGGACGATGATATGAGCTGGTCGGAACGCTTCGGTTCGCGCCTGGCCGGCTCACGTGCCGGCAATGGTGATACGAGTGGCGCGGGTAGCACGGGTCGCGCCTCCGGCCGCTCGGGCGGCAGTGGTCTCGCGAGCGCCGTGAACGGCGTGCGTCCGCTGCGCTCGCGGATGCTCGACTACGATCACTCGCTGCTGTGGGTGGTCGTCGCGTTGCTGGGGCTCGGCGTCGTGATGGTGTATTCGGCGTCGATCGCGATGCCCGATTCGCCGAAGTACGCGTCGTACCGCGACTACGCATTCCTCGTGCGCCAGCTCATTTTCGTGGTGATGGGCTCGGTGATTGGCGTCGTGTCGTTCCGCATCCCGATTTCGACGTGGGATAAATACGCGCCAAAGCTCTTCCTGCTGTCGCTGCTCGCGCTGGTGATCGTGCTGATCCCGCACGTCGGCAAGGGCGTGAACGGCGCGCGCCGCTGGATTCCGCTCGGCATCACGAACATGCAGCCGTCGGAAATCATGAAGCTCGCCGTAACGATTTACGCGGCCAACTACACCGTGCGCAAGCAGGAATACATGCACAGCTTCGCCAAGGGCTTTCTGCCGATGGCGGTGGCGGTGGGCCTCGTCGGCGCGTTGCTGCTTCTCGAGCCGGATATGGGCGCGTTCATGGTGATCGCCGCGATCGCGATGGGCGTGCTGTTCCTCGGCGGCGTGAACGGCAAACTGTTCGGTGGCCTGGTGGCTACCGCGGTCGGCACGTTCAGCTTGCTGGTGTGGGCGTCGCCGTGGCGCCGTGAGCGGATCTTCGCCTACCTCGATCCGTGGGACGACCGTTACGCGCAGGGCAAGGCTTATCAATTGACGCACTCGCTGATCGCGTTCGGGCGCGGCGAATGGTTTGGCGTGGGCTTGGGCGGCAGTGTCGAGAAACTCAACTATCTGCCGGAAGCGCACACCGACTTCATCCTCGCGGTGATCGGCGAGGAACTCGGTTTTGTCGGCGTGCTTGTCGTGATCCTGATGTTCTACTGGATCGTGCGTCGCTCGTTCGAGATCGGCCGTCAGGCACTGGCACTCGACCGCACCTTTGCCGGGCTGGTGGCGAAGGGCATCGGCATCTGGTTCGGCGCGCAGACCTTTATCAACATGGGCGTGAACCTCGGCCTGTTGCCGACCAAGGGCCTCACGTTGCCGCTCGTGAGCTATGGCGGCTCGGGCATCGTGCTGAATTGCGTCGCGATAGCCGTGCTGATGCGTGTGGATTACGAGAACAGAGTATTGATGCGCGGGGGCAAAGTATGACCGCTCTCCCGCAACGCACGCTGATGGTGATGGCCGGTGGCACCGGGGGACATGTGTTCCCGGGGCTCGCGGTCGCGCACCTGATGCAGGCGTGGGGCTGGAAGGTCGTATGGCTCGGCAATCCCGCCGGCATGGAAGCGACGCTGGTGCCGAAACACGGCATTCCGATGGAATACGTGCGTTTCGGTGGACTGCGTGGCAAAGGTCTGAAGACCAAGCTGATGTTGCCGCTCAATCTGCTGCGCGCCTGCTCGCAAAGTCTGAGCGTGTTGCGCCGCGTGAAGCCCGATGTCGTGCTTGGCATGGGCGGCTACATCACATTCCCGGCGGGTTTGATGACCGCGATGAGCGGCCGTCCGCTGGTGCTGCATGAACAGAATTCGATTGCGGGCCTCGCCAACAAGGTGCTCGCAAAAGTCGCCAAACGCGTGCTGGTTGCGTTTCCGAATGCGCTGCCGCACGGCGAATGGACCGGAAACCCGATTCGAGCGGAACTTGCGCGCGCAATTGCACCCAAAGCACGCTACGCAGCGCGCAGCGGTCCGCTGAATGTGCTCGTGGTGGGCGGCAGTCTGGGCGCGGCGGCATTGAACGAAGTAGTGCCGCGCGCGGTTGCGCTGCTGGCGCCGAATGAGCGTCCGCGCATCGTGCATCAGGCGGGCGCAAAGCATATTGAAGCGCTGCGTGAGAATTACGCGGCGGCGGGCCTGCAAGCAGGCGCCGATGTAGAACTCGTGCCGTTCATCGACGACATGACGAGCGCGTACGCGAACGCGGATCTGGTGATCTGCCGTTCGGGCGCGATGACCGTGTCGGAGATTGCAGCAGTTGGGGTGGCGGCGTTCTTCGTACCGTTCCCGTTTGCAGTAGACGATCACCAAACCACTAATGCAGCGTTCCTCGCCGACAACGGCGCGGCGCTGGTCGTGCAGCAACGCGATCTGTCGGCACAGCAACTCGCCGACTGGTTGCGCAGCCAGACGCGAGAGACCCTCGCGGAGATGGCGGAGCGTTCGCGCTCGCTCGCGAAACCCGACGCCACGGAACAGGTCGCGAAGATTTGCGCGACTGTGGCGGGTTCGATTTCGGGCGCGAGCCCAGAAGGAAAGCAATGAAACACATCGTCAAACACATTCACTTTGTCGGCATCGGCGGTGTCGGCATGAGCGGCATCGCGGAGGTGCTGGTCAATCTCGGCTATCAGGTGAGCGGCTCGGATCTGACGAGCAACGCAGTCACCGATCGCCTCGCCGCACTCGGCGCGCGGATCGCGATCGGTCACGCGGCAGAGAACATCGAAGGCGCGAACGCCGTGGTCGTTTCCACGGCGGTGCGCAGCGACAATCCGGAAGTGCTGGCCGCGCGTCATCGCCGCATCCCGATCGTGCCGCGCGCCGTGATGCTCGCGGAACTGATGCGCCTGAAGCAGGGCATCGCGATTGCCGGCACGCACGGCAAAACCACGACCACCTCGCTGGTGGCAAGCGTGCTGGCAGCGGGCGGCCTCGATCCGACGTTCGTCATCGGCGGTCGCCTGATCAGCGCGGGCGCGAATGCGCGACTGGGGACGGGCGACTTTATCGTTGCCGAGGCGGACGAGTCGGATGCGTCGTTCCTGAATCTGTTTCCGGTGATCGAGGTCATCACGAACATCGACGCCGATCACATGGACACCTACGGGCACGATTTCGCGCGCCTGAAGCAGGCGTTCATCGAATTCACGCATCGTTTGCCGTTCTATGGGATTGCGGTGCTGTGCGTCGACGATCCGAACGTGAAGGAAATCCTGCCGTTCGTGTCGAAGCCGATCATCCGCTACGGCTTTGCACCGGATGCTCAGATCCGCGCGGTCAACGTCGAAGCACGTGGCGGCAAGATGCATTTCACGGCAATGCGCGAAGACGCGGCGCCGATCGACATCGTTTTGAACCTGCCGGGCGAGCACAACGTGCAGAACGCATTGGCCGCCATCGCGATTGCGACTGAACTTGAAGTGAAAGATGCCGATATCCAGCGAGCGCTGGCGGATTTCAACGGCGTGGGCCGACGCTTCCAGCGTTACGGCGAAGTGCCGGTCGTGTCGGAGGGGAAAGCCGCCGGCGCGTACACGCTGGTCGACGACTACGGTCATCACCCCGTCGAAATGGCGGCTACGGTGGCGGCGGCGCGCGGTGCGTTTCCGGGGCGGCGTCTGGTGCTGGCATTCCAGCCGCACCGCTTCACGCGCACACGCGATTGCTTCGAAGATTTTGTGAAGGTGTTGTCGACCGTCGACGCACTCGTGCTGACCGAAGTCTATTCGGCTGGTGAAGCGCCGATCGTCGCCGCGGACGGCCGCGCTCTGGCGCGCGCGCTGCGCGTGGCGGGCAAGGTCGAACCGGTGTTTGTCGAGTCGGTGGACGAAGTGCCGGACGCGCTTTCAGCAGTAGTGCGCGACGGCGATGTGGTGATCACGATGGGCGCGGGTTCGATCGGCGGTGTGCCGGGTCGCCTGGCGCAAGAAACGAAGGTGTGAGATGAGTAGCATCGATCCTAAACAATTCGGCAAAGTGGCAGTGCTGCTCGGTGGGGACTCCGCCGAGCGCGAGGTGTCGCTCAATTCCGGCCGCCTTGTGCTGCAAGGTCTGCGCGACGCCGGTATCGACGCGCATCCGTTCGATCCGGCTGAGCGTCCGCTCGCCGCGTTGAAGGACGAAGGCTTCGTGCGCGCGTTCAACGCGCTGCACGGCGGTTATGGTGAAAACGGCCAGATTCAGGGCGCACTCGACTTCTACGGCATTCGCTACACGGGTAGCGGCGTGCTCGGCTCGGCGCTCGGTCTGGACAAATTCCGCACCAAACTCGTGTGGCAGCAACTCGGTATTCCGACGCCGCCGTTCGAGGCTGTTCTGCGCGGCGACGACTACGAAGCACGCGCGAAAGACATCGTCGCGAAGCTCGGCTTGCCGCTGTTCGTGAAGCCGGCGAGCGAAGGGTCGAGCGTCGCGGTGATCAAGGTGAAAAGCGCCGACGCGTTGCCGGCAGCACTGCTTGAAGCGGTCAAGTACGACAAGATTGTCGTGGTCGAAAAGAGCATTGAAGGTGGCGGCGAGTACACCGCCTGTATCGCCGGCGACCTCGATCTGCCGGTGATCCGTATCGTGCCGGCCGGCGAGTTCTACGACTACCACGCGAAGTACATCGCCAACGACACGCAGTACCTGATTCCGTGCGGTCTGGTGGCTGACGAAGAAGCACGTCTGAAAGTGCTGGCGCGGCGCGCGTTCGACGTACTCGGTTGCACAGATTGGGGGCGTGCCGATTTCATGCTCGACGCCGACGGCAACCCGTACTTCCTGGAAGTGAACACGGCGCCTGGGATGACCGATCACTCGCTGCCGCCGAAAGCGGCGCGCGCGGTGGGCATCAGCTATCAGGAACTGGTGGTCGGCGTGTTGGCGCTGACGCTCAAGGACTAACCAAGGACTAACCGGGGCGACCCGAAAGCAACACCATGTGGAACAACGTTCGCCAGCTCAATCTCGCCGCCAACGCGTTGCATGCGGTGCTGGTGCTCGTGCTGCTGGCGGCCGGCGGTTACTGGCTGATCCAGCGTCCGAATTTCGCGCTGCGCGAGATCCAGATCGACGGCGACACCGAGCACATCAATTCGCCGACGGTGCGCGCCGGCGTAGTAGGGCGCCTGAAAGGCAACTTTTTTACGGTGGATCTCGACGTCGCGCGGCAAGCGTTCGAGCAGATGCCATGGGTGCGTCACGCGAGTGTGCGGCGGGTTTGGCCGAACGCATTAGCTGTCACGCTTGAAGAGTACAAACCGCTTGGGACGTGGGGTAGCGATCAGCTGGTGAGCGTGGACGGCGATCTGTTCACCGCGAACCAGGGTGAGCTCGAAGAGGAGCTGCCCGCGTTCGACGGCCCGGACGGAACGGCCAAGGAAGTCGTCGCGCGTTATAGCGACTTCAAGAAGTGGTTTGCGCCGCTGGGAGCAACGCCCGAAGAAGTCACGCTGTCGCCGCGTTACGCGTGGACGGTGAAGCTGTCGAACGGAATGCAAGTGGAACTTGGACGCGAACGCAATCAGGACACGCTGCTTGATCGAAGCCGCCGCCTGACCGCGGCGTGGAGCGCGGTGACGCAACGTTGGGGAAAGGATATTGAGTATGCAGACTTGCGCTATCCGAACGGTTTCGCGATTCGTGCCGCTGGCATGCGCTTTATCAGCGAACCCGACAAGGGCAAGAAGTAAAGGGACATCACACGCAATGAGCACGCTATGAGTAAAGACTATAAAGATCTGCTGGTCGCCCTCGACATTGGGACGTCGAAGGTAGTGGCTATCGTCGCCGAATTGAAGGGCGAGGGCCACTACGAGGTGATCGGCCTCGGCCAGAGCGAATCGAAGGGGCTCAAGAAGGGCGTAGTGGTGAACATCGAGGCCACTGTGCAGTCTATTCAGCGCGCGCTTGAAGAAGCCGAGTTGATGGCCGACTGCAAGATCACGAACGTATTTACCGGGATCGCCGGTAGCCATATCCGCAGCTTCAATTCGAGCGGCATGGTGGCGATCAAGGAAAAGGAAGTCACGCAGACCGATGTGGCGCGCGTGATCGAGACAGCCAAGGCGATCAATATTCCGACCGATCAGCAGGTGCTGCACATCCTGACGCAGGAATTCATCATCGACGGCCAGGAAGATGTGCGTGAGCCGATCGGCATGAGCGGCATCCGGCTGGAAGTGAAGGTGCATATCGTCACCGGGGCGGTGAGCGCGGCGCAGAACATTGTGAAGTGCGTGCGCCGCTGCGGGCTCGAAGTGAACGATCTGATCCTGCAGCCGCTCGCGTCGTCGCTGGCGGTCCTGACGGAAGACGAAAAGGAACTCGGCGTGGTGCTGGTCGATATCGGCGGCGGCACGACGGATATTGCGATTTTCAGCGAAGGCGCGATTCGCCACACGGCGGTGATTCCGATTGCCGGTGACCAGATCACGAGCGACATCGCGATGGCCTTGCGCACGCCGACGCCGGACGCGGAAGACATCAAGGTCGACTACGGCATTGCGAAGCAGGCCCTGGCCGATCCGGACGAAATGATCGAAGTGCCGGGTCTCGGCGAACGCGGACCGCGCACGCTGTCGCGCCAGGCATTGGCGGCGGTGGTCGAGCCGCGCGTCGAAGAACTGTTTTCGCTCGTGCAGCAAGTGGTGCGCGAGTCGGGTTACGAAGAACTGCTGAGCTCCGGCGTGGTGCTGACCGGCGGCGCGTCGATGATGCTCGGCATGGTCGAACTCGGTGAGGACATTTTCCTGAAGCCGGTGCGCATCGGCGTGCCGGAATACGCGGGCGGTCTTGCTGATGTCGTGCGTAACCCGCGTTATTCGACGGCGATGGGTCTGCTCGTCGAAGGGCGCTCGCAACGGATGCGCGGCCGTAAGGTCGCTGTGCAGTCGGGGTCGATGGGGCAGGTCTTCACGCGAATGAAAGACTGGTTCCTCGGCAACTTCTAAAGAATTCGCTTTTCAGAAACAGGTTTCGAAATACGCGCTGGTGCCGGCGGCTGGCGCGCGACAGGAGGTTGCCCGATCTCCTGCCGAATAACGGCCGAGTGGCTGTAAATTTTTTATCTTGACGGAGGCAACATGGAATTCCAGATGCTGGAAACCGAAACGAACGGCACCATCATCAAGGTGATCGGAGTCGGTGGCGCTGGCGGCAATGCCGTTCAGCACATGATCAACAAAGGCGTGCAAGGCGTCGACTTCATCGTGATGAACACGGATGCGCAGGCTCTGTCGCGTTCGCGCGCATCCGCGGTGATCCAGCTCGGCAACACGGGTCTGGGCGCTGGCGCCAAGCCGGAAATGGGCCGCGCCGCGGCGGAAGAAGCACGTGAGCGCATCGCCGACGCATTGCGCGGCGCGCACATGGTGTTCATCACCGCCGGCATGGGTGGTGGCACGGGCACGGGCGCAGCACCGGTGGTCGCGCAGATCGCCAAGGAAATGGGTATCTTGACTGTTGGCGTGGTCAGCAAGCCGTTCGAATTCGAAGGCGGCAAGCGCATGCGTGTGGCAGAAGCGGGATCGCAGCAACTGGAGGATCACGTCGACTCGCTGATCGTCGTTCTGAACGACAAGCTGTTCGAGGTGATGGGCGATGACGCTGAGATGGACAAGTGCTTCCAGTGCGCAGACGACGTTCTGAACAACGCAGTTGCCGGCATCGCGGAAATCATCAACGTCGACGGTCTGGTGAACGTCGACTTCGAAGACGTGAAGACGGTGATGGGCGAGCAGGGCAAGGCGATGATGGGCACGGCGACGGTTGCCGGTGTCGATCGCGCACGTCTGGCTGCCGAGCAGGCTGTGGCTAGCCCGCTGCTGGAAGGGGTGGATCTGTCGGGCGCGCGTGGCGTGCTGGTCAACATCACGTCGAGCCGTTCGCTGCGTCTGTCGGAAACGCGCGAAGTGATGAACACCATCAAGAGCTATGCTGCAGAAGACGCAACCGTGATCTTCGGCGCGGTGTACGACGATGCAATGGGCGACGCGCTGCGCGTGACGGTCGTGGCAACGGGTCTGGGCCGTGCGGCGAAGAAGCAGCAATCGGCACCGATGACGCTGCTGCGCACCGGCACCGACAACCAGCCGATCAGCGGGCACGCTGCCTACACGCCGTCGTCGTCGCATGCAAGCACGGCGGATTACGGCGCGCTGGACACGCCGGCTGTGTGGCGCACGTCGCGCGATACGGCGGCTTCGCACGTGCAGGCGCTGCAGGAAAAGGGCGTCGATACGTACGACATTCCGGCATTCCTGCGCAAGCAGGCGGACTGAGCGCGCGAGCAGGCTTTCGTTGCCGCGCTGTCTTTAGCAGCGCTGGCGGACGAATGCGCGAGCGTGGCGAGTGAACGGCGAACCAGCCGCGTATCGTTTGATTCGCGGCAAGGACAAGTGCCCTCTTCGGATTCGCGAAGCGGATGGGGCAACTGTCGCCGGATGGCGGAGCCTGTATTGGGCGCCCGCTGAATTCACTGCGACACGATAACGTGCGAGCGTGCTTCGCATCGATGCAAAGGACTGAGCATGATTCAAACAGGTGAGAAGCTGCCCGACGCGACGCTCTTCGAGTTTGTCGAAGACGCGCGGGCGGGTTGCACGCTGGGGCCGAACAGCTTCGACGTGCGTGAGCAGACGGCGGGTAAGCGCGTGGTGATCTTCGGGTTGCCGGGCGCGTTCACGCCGACCTGTTCGGCCAAACATGTACCGGGTTACGTCGAGCATGCCGAGCAGTTGCGCGCTCTTGGCGTCGACGAGATCTGGTGTGTGTCCGTCAACGACGCGTTCGTAATGGGCGCGTGGGGACGCGATCAGCACGCCTCGGGCAAGGTGCGCATGATGGCGGATGGCAGTGCGGCTTTCACGCGGGCGCTCGGTCTTGAGCAGGATTTGTCGGCGCGCGGCATGGGAATCCGTTCCCAGCGCTACGCAATGGTTGTCGACGACGGCGTGGTCAAGACGTTGAACGTCGAGGCTGCCGGCAAATTCGAAGTCAGCGATGCAAAGAGTATCCTCGCTACGTTGAGCTAGTCGCGATTGCGTTTCATGCCGTTTTCCCGAACCTGCGCGGTCACCGCGTTGTATCAGGGCAACGGCACATAAGACGCTTTTGTGACAGGCCGTTACGCGGGCCGATGACTGGAAACGCCTCCGTTCCGGACATCGGCCCGTCACGCTTTCCCTGACGGGCGCCCAATGGGTAATGCAGCGAAACAGATTGATACGTTCCGTGTAACGACGCTCCTTAGGGTATTGGAGTATACTTCGCGCTATGGAATAAAAAGTCCCGATTGGGATTTTCAATCGAATAGAAGATCACCATGTTGAAGCAGCGCACTATCAAATCAATCGTCAAGACAGTCGGCATCGGCCTGCACTCCGGCCGCAAGGTCGACTTGACGCTCCGCCCGGCGGCGCCGGATACCGGCATCGTGTTTTCGCGCGTGGATTTGCCCACGCCGGTGGATATTCCTGCGTCGGCGATGGCGATTGGCGATACGCGTCTGGCTTCCGTGTTGCAGAAAGACGGCGCGCGCGTGTCGACCGTTGAGCATTTGATGTCTGCATGCGCGGGCCTCGGCATCGACAATCTTTATGTCGACGTCACCGCTGAAGAAATTCCGATCATGGACGGCAGCGCGGGCTCGTTTGTGTTTCTGATTCAGTCGGCCGGTATTGAAGAACAGAACGCGCCGAAGAAATTCATTAAGGTCACCAAGCCGGTCGAAATTCGTGACGGCGATAAATTCGCGCGTCTCGATCCGTATTTCGGTTTCAAGCTCAAATTCACCATCGATTTCCGTCACCCGGCAGTGGATAAAACCGGCCAGGCACTGGAAGTGGATTTTGCCAATACGTCGTATGTGCGGGAAATTGCCCGTGCGCGCACGTTCGGCTTTGCGCATGAAGTGGAGATGATGCGCGAACTCGGTTTGGCGCGCGGCGGCAGTATGGATAACGCCATCGTGCTGGACGAATACCGCATTCTGAACAACGACGGGCTGCGTTACGACGACGAATTCGTGAAGCACAAGATGCTCGATGCGATCGGCGACCTGTACGTTATCGGCCATCCGTTGCTGGCGTCGTACACGGCGTACAAGTCGGGTCACGGCTTGAACAACGCGCTGCTGCGCGAGCTGCTGGCGCATGAGGATTCGTACGAAATCGTCACCTTCGACGATAAGCAGAAAGCACCGCGCGGCTTTGCGTACGAAACGCAGACGGCGTTTGCGTAATTTGCGTAGTGGCTTCGGATGAAATTTCCGAAGCGAATGGATGAAAAATAAGCGGCCCCGATGGGCCGCTTATTTTTTGTTCAGCGATTTCGCCGATGCCGCGCTGCCATTTTCGCCAAAGCTTCCTGCAGCGGCGAGGGCGCGAGCGATTCGGATAGCGCGTGCAGTGCGTCCGCGCCAGCCGGGGTCATGCGCGCCTGCTTGACCGGTGGCGGGTCCTTCAGCGGCTGCGGCCGTACGCGAATTCGCAGCGCGTTGACCGGCCACCCGCGCTGCTGCAAATCCGACAGCAGCCGTGGCTCAATCTGACGTAGGCGGGCGGCCAGCGCGTTGTGTGCGGCAAACAGGGCCAGTACGCCTTCCTTGATGAAGCTCGGCTCCACGCTGGTGGCCAGATAATCCGGCAACAGCTCGCGTAAATCCTTTTCTAGCGCCGCAATCTGTTCGACGCCCGCGCGCAGGGCCGCGAACGCATCGGTGCGTTTCAGCACTTCGGCGACGGGTTGCGGGCGGCGCGCCTTGAACTGCTGGGGCGGCGGCCTTGAAAAGGACGGAAAACGGCTCATGTTTGACTGTGACGGCGTGTTCGCACCCGATGTGCGCTCACGCCGCGATTGTACCGCGCGGGATGCACGCGGACCCGCCTCAATGCTTGCTGTCGAAAGTCGCTGCGGCGGGCTTTCTGTGCCTTGCCGCCGTCGCGCCGCTGACACAGGCGCGGGCGGGGGCGCGTGCTAAAATGCCCGATTCGAATTCACTCTTGGACTAAGCCGCCGAGGCCCTTCCGACCCCGGAGCGCACGTGCATGAACCGCACGCCGCGAACCAGCCGAAGCCGCGACGCAGACACCGATCCGATGACCACCGGTTTTCTACAGAAGATTTTTGGCAGCCGTAACCAGCGGCTAGTCAAGCAATATCAAAAGACCGTCACGGCGATCAATGCGCTCGAACCGCAGATCGAGCAATTGACGGACGACCAACTGCGCGCCAAAACGGGTGAATTCCGCCAGCGTGTCGCGAGTGGCGAGTCGCTCGACAAGCTCCTGCCGGAAGCCTTCGCGGTGTGCCGCGAGGCCAGCAAGCGGGTGCTGAAGATGCGCCACTTCGACGTGCAGCTGATCGGCGGCATGGTCCTGCATTACGGCAAGATCGGCGAAATGCGCACCGGCGAAGGCAAGACGCTCGTCGCCACGCTGCCGGTGTACCTGAACGCACTGTCCGGGCGCGGCGTGCACGTCGTCACGGTCAACGACTACCTTGCCCAGCGCGACGCTGAATGGATGGCGCGGCTGTACAACTTCCTCGGTCTGTCGGTCGGCATCAACCTGTCGCAGATGGATCATGGCGCGAAGCAGGAAGCGTACGCCGCTGACATCACTTACGGCACCAACAACGAATTCGGCTTCGACTACCTGCGCGACAACATGGTCTACGAGACCGACGCGCGTGTGCAGCGAGCCCTGAATTTCGCGGTGGTCGACGAGGTCGACTCGATCCTGATCGACGAAGCCCGTACGCCGCTGATCATCTCCGGCCAGGCCGAAGATCACACTGAACTCTACGTGCGCATGAATGCGCTGCCGCCGCTGCTCGAACGTCAGATCGGCGAAGAGAAGGCGGATGGCACCGGCGTCGAAAAGCCGGGCGATTACACGCTGGACGAGAAAGGCCGTCAGGTCTTCCTGACCGAATCGGGCCACGAAAAGGCCGAGCGTCTGCTCTCCGAGTGGGGCCTGATCGGCGAGGGCGAAAGCCTGTACGCGCCGCAGAACATCACGCTGATGCACCACGTGTACGCCGCACTGCGCGCGCACACGCTGTTCTTCAAGGATCAGCACTACGTCGTGCAGAACGGCGAAGTCGTGATCGTCGACGAATTCACCGGCCGCCTGATGTCGGGTCGCCGCTGGTCGGACGGTCTGCACCAGGCCGTTGAGGCGAAGGAACACGTCAAGATCCAGAGCGAGAACCAGACACTCGCGTCGATCACGTTCCAGAACTACTTCCGCATGTACGCAAAGCTGTCCGGCATGACCGGCACGGCCGATACCGAAGCGTACGAATTCAACGAGATCTACGGTCTCGAAACGGTCGTGATCCCGACCAACCGTCCGCCGAAGCGTCTCGATAAGCAGGATCAGATCTACAAGACCGCAAAAGAGCGTTACGACGCGGTGATCCGCGACATTCGCGATTGCCACGAGCGCGGTCAGCCGGTACTGGTCGGTACGACGTCGATCGAAAATTCGGAACTGCTGTCACATCTGCTGAAGCAGGCCGGGTTGCCGCACGAAGTGCTGAACGCCAAGCAGCATGCGCGTGAAGCGGAGATCGTTGCCGAAGCGGGCCGTCCGAAGCGCGTCACGATCGCCACGAACATGGCCGGTCGCGGTACCGACATCGTGCTCGGCGGCAACGCCGAAAAGCAGGCGTCCTTCATCGAGCAGGACGAAACGCTTTCTGACGCAGACAAGCAAAGCCGCATCCAGAAGCTCCACGACGAATGGCAGGCGCTGCACGACCAGGTGAAGGCCGCGGGCGGTCTGCATATCATCGGCACCGAACGCCATGAATCGCGCCGGATCGACAACCAGTTGCGCGGCCGTGCCGGCCGTCAGGGCGACCCGGGTTCGTCGCGCTTCTATCTGTCGCTGGAAGATCCGCTGCTGCGCATTTTTGCGGGCGATCGCGTGCGCGCGATCATGGACCGCCTGAAGATGCCGGAAGGCGAGGCGATCGAGGCTGGCATCGTGTCGCGTTCGATCGAATCGGCACAGCGCAAGGTTGAAGCGCGCAACTTCGACGTTCGCAAGCAATTGCTCGAATACGACGATGTGTCGAACGATCAGCGCAAAGTGATCTATCAGCAGCGTAATGAACTGCTCGAAGCGAACGACATCACCGAAACCATCGGCGCTATGCGTCATGGTGTGATCGCCGATATCGTTCACCAGTTCGTGCCGGCCGGCAGCATTGAAGAGCAGTGGGAAGTGCCTGAGCTGGAGGAAGTGCTGCGTAACGAATGGCAGCTCGACCTCGCGATCCAGGAAATGATCAACGAGTCGAATTCGATCAGTGTGGACGAGATTCTCGAAGCGGTCGAAGCCGCTGCGGACGAAGCGTATGAGTCGAAGGTCGAACAGGTCGGCCGCGAGTCGTTCAGCGCGTTCGAACGCTCGATCATGCTGCAAACGCTGGACCGTAGCTGGCGCGAACATCTGGCCGCGCTCGATCACCTGCGTCAGGGTATTCACCTGCGCGGGTATGCGCAGAAGAATCCGAAGCAGGAATACAAACGCGAGGCGTTCGAGTTGTTCGCCGCGATGCTCGACGCCGTGAAGCTCGAAGTCACGCGTGTGGTGATGAACGTGCAGATCCAGTCGCCGGAACAGCTGGAACAGGCCGCCGAGCAGTACGAAGAGCAGGGTAGCCACCTCGAGAACGTCGAGTTCCGTCATGCCGAATTTGCCGAGGCGGCAGCCGCAGCGCCTGCCGCTGCGGAAGCGGCCACCGCCGCGATGATCGGTGAGGCGATGAGCCATGGCTCGTCGCACGCTGTGGCTGACGTGAGCGCGGACAGCGTGCCGAAGGTGGGCCGCAACGACCCGTGCCCGTGCGGCAGCGGCAAGAAGTACAAGCAGTGTCACGGTAGGATCGCATAATGGCGAAGGCGGCGCGCTTCAAGCGCGCCGCTTCGTTTTACGCAGTGCTTTGCTGGTGATTTCGCGGTGGTTCGGCAACGCGTTCGAACCATCAGTTTCCGTTTCCATCGATGCCGGCGTCTGCCGGCATTTTCTTCGACAGGTCGCGACCATGGCTGTCAATTTCCCTTCGATCGATCCCGCTCAACTCCACCCTGTCGCCGGCGTCACGCTGGGCTGGGCAGAGGCGAATATCCGCAAACCGAACCGCAAAGACGTGCTGGTCATTTCCGTGGGCGCTGGAGCGACGGTAGGCGGCGTGTTTACGCAGAACCGCTTTTGCGCTGCGCCCGTCACGGTGTGCCGCGAGAATCTGGAGCGCGTGCGTGCAGGCGGCAAGCCGATTCGCGCGCTGGTGATCAACACCGGCAACGCGAACGCGGGCACGGGCGAACCGGGCCTCGTCGCTGCGCGCGAGACCTGCGCCGAGCTTGCGCGTCTCGCGGACATCACGCCGGAACAGGTTCTGCCGTTCTCGACGGGCGTGATTCTGGAACCGCTGCCGGTCGATCGTCTGAAGGCGGGTCTGCCGGCTGCGCTGGCGAACCGCAAGGAAGCCAACTGGTACGACGCGGCCCAGGCGATCATGACCACGGACACGTTACCGAAGGCCGTCTCGCGCCAGGTCACGGTCGAGGGGCACACAGTCACGCTCACCGGCATCAGCAAGGGCGCCGGCATGATCAAGCCGAACATGGCCACCATGCTCGGTTTCCTCGCGTTCGACGCCACCGTCGCGCAACCGGTGCTGGACGCATTGGTCAAGCACGTGGCTGACCGTTCGTTCAACTGCATCACGATCGACGGCGATACGTCCACCAACGATTCTTTCATCCTGATCGCCTCGGGCCAATCGAGCCTGCCGGCGATCACGTCCACCGACTCGCCCGCTTATGCAGCGTTGCGCGACGCGGTGACCGATGCCGCCCAGGCCCTCGCACAACTGATCGTGCGCGACGGCGAAGGCGCGACCAAATTCATGACCGTGCATGTCGAAGGCGGCTCGAGCGTCGGCGAATGCCGCCAGATCGCGTATGCGATCGGCCACTCGCCGCTCGTGAAGACGGCCTTCTATGCATCGGACCCGAATCTCGGCCGCATTCTCGCGGCCATCGGCTATGCCGGCGTGGACGATCTCGACGTCGGCAAAATCGATCTGTATCTGGACGACGTGCTGGTCGCCACTGCCGGCGGCCGCAATCCGGCCTACCGTGAGGAAGACGGCCAGCGCGTCATGAAAAAGAGCGAGATCGGCATTCGTGTCGTACTCGGCCGCGGCAATGCGCAAGCCACGATCTGGACTTGTGATCTGTCGCACGACTACGTGAGCATCAACGCCGACTACCGTTCGTAACCAGGTTCATTACGCGGCGCTTCGGCTGCCGCTTTGGCCGCTTATCTCACAGTCATGGATAAACTCGAACAGTTTCTGACCCGGGCCGAAGCCGTGCTCGTCCGCCTCGAAGCGATGCTTCCGCCTGCCCATCCGGAAATCGACTGGTCGGCGGCGGTCGCCTTTCGCTGGCGCAAACGGCAGGGGCGCGGTTATCTGCAGCCGGTTCCAGCGATCTCGTCGATCACACTCGACGATCTGCAAAACATCGATCGCCAGAAGGGATTGATCGAGCAGAACACGCGTCAGTTCGTGCACAATCAGCCCGCCAACAACGTGCTGCTGACGGGCGCGCGCGGCACCGGCAAGTCGTCGCTGATCAAGGCTTGCCTGAACGCCTATGCGAAAGACGGCCTGCGTCTGATCGAAGTGGATAAAGACGATTTGCACGATCTGGGCGACATCGTAGATCTGATCGCGCAGCGGCCGGAGCGCTTCGTGGTGTTCTGCGACGACCTGTCGTTCGAAGACGGCGAATCGGGCTACAAGGCGCTGAAGGTCGCGCTCGACGGCTCGATCGCCGCGCAGTCAGACAACGTGCTGATCTACGCAACGTCCAACCGCCGCCACCTGTTGCCCGAGTACATGAGCGACAACGAGACGTACAAGCACACGTCCGACGGGGAGATTCATCCGGGCGAACTGGTCGAAGAGAAGATCTCGCTGTCCGAGCGCTTCGGGCTGTGGGTCAGCTTCTATCCGTTCAAGCAGGACGACTACCTGTCGATCATCGGCCACTGGCTGCGCCATTTCGGCTGCGATGACGCGGAAGTCGAGGCCGCGCGCGGCGATGCGCTTGTGTGGGCGCTGGAGCGCGGATCGCGCTCGGGGCGTGTCGCGTGGCAATTTGCGCGCGACTGGTCTGGCCGGAAAGCCCCCGCATGAGCGACGCGTCGAAGAATGCGGCGGGCCGCCCGGTGACGGAAGTGGCCGTGGGCGTGCTGATTCAGCCCGATGGGCACTATCTGTTGGCGCAGCGTCCGGCCGGCAAGCCGTACGAAGGGTACTGGGAGTTTCCAGGTGGCAAGCTGGAGGCGGGCGAGTCGGTCGAGGCCGCACTAGCCCGTGAGTTGCACGAGGAACTGGGTATCGACGTCAAGGCGAGCCATCTTTGGCACACGCTCGAACACGACTATCCGCACGCCTATGTGCGGCTGTTCTTTTGCAAGGTGACCGAGTGGGCCGGCGAGCCGCACGGCCGCGAAGGCCAGGCATTTGTCTGGCAGAGGCTGCCGGCTGAGGTTTCGCCGTTGTTGCCGGCGACGATTCCCGTGCTGGAATGGCTCGCGGCTGAGCAAAATTAGAAAGACGGCGCGCGGTTGCCGGCGGCGTTGCGTGAGCAATGTTGCCCCGCGAGGTTGCGACACGCCTTTGCTGCGTGCCTCTGCAGCCTTGTACAGCACTCAGTGCGGGTTGTAATCCCCACCAGGCGACTCATCCGGCGGCGTTTCTTCCTCCGTGCCGCCTATCTTGTACTTCTCAGCGGCCCAGGCGCCGAGATCGGTCTGCTTGCAGCGGTCTGAGCAGAACGGGCGGAATCGGTTTTCAGGAGTCCAGCGGACATCCTTCCCGCAAGTGGGGCATTTGACGACGGTAGGCATACGGTCTGGCAGTCGATCGGAAACGGAACAAGTAATGAATATAGGGGCATTTTTTGCCCCTTTAAAGGCGCGGCCCGCGGTTCGGTTCTAAAGGATGAATGTTACAGGCTGCACAGCGTGAGCTGGAAGGGTACGTCGACATCCACCGCGCGCGGACGCAGATCGCCGTCCTGCACGGTAAATCGCACCCAGAGCATGTACTTGTTAGCGCTGGCCTCGGGAATTACCCGCAATTCAGGCGCCACGCGTACTTGCATCAGCTGGTATGAACGGCCCGACAGCATCTGCTGATAGCTACCCTGCATAGCCATGACCTTGGACGCCTGACCCGATTCGCGCGCGAGACGCAGCACGATCGTTGCCGCATCGCGCAAGGGCAGCAGCGGCGTGACCCATTTGGCGATGTCCTGCCGACGCTGATCGGGATGAATCTGCTGCCAGGCATAGTACGAAGGCAAATCGAACTTGCAGGTGCCGCCCGGAATGATTGCGCGGCTACGGATGCTGGCGAGCCACTCGTTGTCTGCCAGATGCTGGCCGGTCTTACCCTGCATCTGTGAAAGCCCCGCCAAGGTTTGCTCGATTTCTCCCAGCACCGCCTCCAGCGCGTTTTGCTCAATGCCCGGATTGCCCCGGAACGGCGCCAGGGTTTGCCGCTGGCGCTCGAGCTCCTTCATCAGATCGGACTTCAAATCCGCGCGACCCGCCACCTCTGAGATTTCGAACAACGTTGTCAGTGCGACGTGGTGTTCCCGGGCGTCTTCCTGAGTCAGAAAGAACGTGAAGCGCTCGAACAGATCTTCGAGGCGCAATAGCGTCCGGATTCGCTCGTTGAAGGGATACTCGTAAAGGATCAAGCGGGCTCGCCTCGGGCGTGGTCGGTGACAGGAATGCAGAACATTCTAATGCCGTGAGACTACCCTAGCAATCACGCACTTTTTCAGCGTGCTTTCGCAATTTTTTTCACGCGTTTCGAGCGGTTTTCGGCGTGCTTCGGTTCGCGCGCCACCGCAAAGTTTTACAAATCTTTGACCGCGGCACATCACGACCCGCGTATTTTCATACGTTCGCTAGCGACAGATACACGCCATGCTGCGCGTCGACGCGCGCCTTGAGTTCGTCGAGCGGCACGTTGTCATTGTCGATGACATCATTGGCTGCGGCGAGACGTGCTTCGCGCGTCGCCTGGCGGGCGATAATCGCCAGAACCTGTTCCCGGGTGAAGCCGTTGCGGCTCATCACGCGCGAGATTTGCGTGTCGACGCTGCAATCGACCGTCAACACGCGATTCACGCGCGTCTTCCAGTTTCCCGATTCCACTAGCAGCGGTACCACGATGATCACGTACGGCCCTTGCGCCTCACGCTGTTCACGCTCGGTCTCCGCGCGAATCAACGGATGCGTGATGCCCTCGAGGCGTTTGCGCGCGCCCTCGTCGCCGAATACCAGCGTACGCATGCGGGCGCGGTCGAGCGAGCCGTCTGCGGCAACGAACGAATCGCCGAACTCCGCGGCGATCTGCGGCATTGCGATGCCGTGCGGCGCTGTGATGCGGTGCGCGATCAGGTCGGTGTCGACAAGCGGTACGCCGTGCGCGGCGAACAGGTCGGCCACGGTCGATTTGCCGCTGCCGATGCCGCCGGTCAATCCCACAGCAAACATGCTTCAGCCTCCCAACGCCAGATAAAGCGGCGTGCCGAGAAATAGCGTAATAGCACCGCCTGCTGCGAGAAACGGCCCGAACGGCAGCGGCTCCTCGAAGCGCATGCGGCCGCGCCACGTTGCCGCGAGACCGACTACTGCGCCCGTGACCGCGGCGATCAGCACGATCTGGGGCAGCGCCGCCCAGCCGAGCCATGCGCCGAGCGCGGCCAGCAATTTGAAATCACCATAACCCATGCCTTCGATGCCGCGTACCAGGCGGAACAGCCAATGCACGGCCCACAGCACCAGATAGCCGAAGATTGCGCCCAGCACGGCGTCGTGCAGGCTCGCGAACATGCCGTTGAAGTTCACTATCAGGCCGGCCCACAGGAGCGGCAGCGTCATCGAATCGGGCAGCAAATGCGTGTCGATGTCGATCGCACTCATCGCCAGCAGCGCGGCGCATAGTCCGAAGGCGGCGAGTGCCGCGCCAGTCGGCCCATACAGCGCGAGCGCCCCTGTTGCGAGCGCTGCGGTGGCGATTTCGAGCAACGGGTAGCGCAGACTGATGCGTGTCTTGCAGGCGGAGCAGCGCCCGCGCAACAGCAGGTAGCTCAGCAGCGGCAGGTTTTCCCAAGCGCTGAGCACGTGGCCGCAGTGAGGGCACGCGCTACGCGGCACCCACAGGTTGTAGCGGGTGGGCAAGCCGTCGCTTTCAAGCGGCTGTTCGGTCGCTTCGCTGACCTCCTCGCGCCACGCGCGCTCCAGCATGATCGGCACCCGGTGCACCACAACGTTCAGGAAGCTGCCGATTACCAGGCCGAATACGATCGCGGATGCGATTTGCAGGCCACCGGGCAAGCTGCCGAACGCGAGTTCGAGACCGGTTGCAAAGTGGCCGGACAGTAGACCGGAAAGCAGACCCGAAGGCAGGCTGGAAGAGTTATCTGACACGAGCGGGATGGTGACCTGCAAGTAAAAGGGTGGGATTCGGCTGCGATGCTACACCACGTTGCCGAGTTGAATAATGGGAAGATACATCGCAATCACGAGGCCGCCGACCAGCGTGCCCAGCACGATGATGACAAGGGGCTCGCACAGGCCAGAGAGCGTGCCGATCTTTTCGTCTACCTGACGATCGGCGAGCGACGCTACATCGATCAGCATCGTGTCGAGCGCTCCCGACTCCTCGGCAACCGCAACCGGCTGCACGACCTCTGGTGGAAAGCAGTGCGCCGCGCGCATTGCCGCGGCAAGCCGCTCGCCGCGCCGCAGCCGGGCGGCAATTTCCACGGTGGCGCGATCGAAGAAAGCGTTGCCGGTGGCGTGAGTCAGTGAATCGAACGCGTCCGCGAGCGATGTGCCGGCCGACAACAAGGTGCCCAGTGCGCGGCTCCAGCGCGCCGCGCACAAGGTGCGCAGCAACGGACCGGCGATCGGGATTATCAGCGATACGCGCGCGAGCCGGAGGCGCGCTGCTTCGGAACGTCGCAGCAGAAATGTCACAGCCGAGCCCGCTGCGAAGAACATGCCGACCAGAGGAATGCTCCATCGCGCGGCGCCTGCGGATAAAGCCAGCACGAATTGCGTCGGTGCAGGCAGCTTCGCCCCGAAACCGTCGAAGATCTGCTTGAAGGTGGGAACAACCCAGATCAGCAAGGCCGCGGTAATTGCCATGGCGAGCAGCAGGATGGCCACCGGATAGGTCAGCGCCGCGCGCACCCTGGCACGCTGCGCGGCGGCGCGTTCACGGTCGTCGGAGAGCCGGGCGAGGATCGTGGCCAATGCGCCGGCCGCTTCACCGACCTCGACGAGCTGGCAGTAGAGCGCATTGAACTGCGCTGGATGTCGCCGCAAAGCCGCCGAAAAACGCAGGCCGCCGGTGATATCACGCGCCAGCGCGCCGACGATTCGCGGCATGCCTTGACGGCGCGAGCTTTGTGCTTGCGCCAGCAGTTCGAGAGAGGGAGCGAGCGCCAGACCGGCGCGCAGCAAACTGGCAAGCTGGCGGGTGAATATCGTCACGTCGGCGACGCGGGTTTTGGGGCGAGGTGCCGGCCCGCAGGCCGCCAATTCGACGATGAAAAGATTGTCGCGTTTGAGTATCGCTCGCGCGGCGCTGGCATCCGGCGCGACGAGCGCGCCGCTTTTTTTAAAGCCGTTGGCATCGACACCGCGCCATCTGAAGCGCAGATCGGCTGCTGACTGATTGGGCCTGGCGGTGCTCATGCGACCTCGGTGGCGGCCAGCGCTTCAGAAAGGCTCGTTGTGCCGTCGCGCACACGCGCCAAGGCTGCGTCGCGCAAGGTGGCAACCTGTTCAGCCTGGGCGAGCCGAGCCAACTCATGGGTGCCTGCGCGTGTGACGATCAACTCGCGCATCGCATCGGAGACGGGCATCACCTGGTGAACGCCGACGCGGCCGCGGTAGCCGATGCCGTGGCAAGCTGCGCACCCAATGGCGCCAAAGGGTTGCCAGTCGTCGAGGTGATCTTCGGTGAAGCCCGCTGCTCGCAACGCCGCCGCTGATTGCGGCGCGGGTGCGCGGCACGCCGCGCACAGTCGCCGCACCAGTCGCTGTGCCGTCACCATCTTTAGCGCGGCGGCCAGATTGTACGGTTCGACGCCGATGTCGATCAGACGCGCGATTGCGGCAGGTGCGTCGTTCGTATGCAAGGTGGACAGCACGAGATGTCCCGTTTGCGCTGCCTTCACGGCGACGTCGGCGGTTTCGTCATCGCGGATTTCGCCAACCATGATCACATCGGGGTCCTGACGGAGAAACGCACGCAGCGCCAACGCGAATGTCAGGCCGGCCTTTTCGCGCACACTCACCTGGTTGATACCGGCCAATTGAATTTCCGCCGGATCCTCGACCGAGCACAGATTGCGCGCCGCGTCGTTGAGCATGTGCAGGAAGCAGTACAGCGAAAGCGTCTTGCCGCTGCCGGTGGGCCCGGTAACAAGCACGAGACCATGCGGCGCGCGGATCGCGGCATCGACTGCTGCACGTTGTTGCGGGTCGAGGCCGAGCGAGTCGAGCGAAAGATCGGCAGGCAACGCGTCGAGTCGGCGCAGCACCAGTTTTTCACCGAACAGGGTAGGCAGCGAGTTGACGCGATAGTCCTCGATGCGGCCGGGTGAGGTGGCAATTCGCAGCCGGCCGTCTTGCGGCACGCGCCGTTCGGCGATATCCATGCGTGCCAGCACCTTCACGCGCGTGATGAATGCGTCGCGTAGATGCGCAGGAGGGTGGGAGATTTCATGTAGCACGCCATCGATGCGCAAACGCATGCGCCAACCACGCTCGGCCGGCTCGATATGCAAGTCTGATGCACTACGGCGGGTTGCCTCCTGCAACGTGTCGGTCAGCAGGCGTACGGCAGGTGCGTTATCGGAATCGGCGAGACCCGGGTTGAGATTGGCGCCGGCAGCTGCGTCGGCCGCAAAGCTGTTGTGCCTGGGTTTGACGGAGCTTTCGCTATCGACAGCGACGGGCCGCAACGACGCCGTGCGTTGAAAAGAATCTTGCATGAGGGACCGGTGATGAGCCGCCTGTAGAACACGACGGCCTCATCATCCGGTAAGGCCGCTGGCGCCACCATTCGGCCAATCGGCCAATGGCGCGCATCGCGGACCTATGCAATGCTACGGGCGTGCAGGGCCTAGCCGCGTGCAGCCTTGACGGCTTTCGCGCCCGCGCGGCTGGGTGGCTTGAATAGCTTGACGGTGCGGATCGCCTGATCGTCGCTACGCATCACCTCGAGTTTCACCTCCCCGATCTGTACGCACACGTCGCCATCGGGAATGTCTTCGAGTATCTCGAGAATCAGCCCGTTGAGCGTTTTCGGTCCGTCGGTCGGCAGCGTGAGATGCAGCCAGCGGTTCAGTTCGCGCAACGGCATGCTGCCGGCAACGATACATTCACCGCTCTCGTTCCAGCCGCCACGCGAATTGGCGCTACGTGGAATCGACGTGGTGAATTCTCCGATCAGCTCTTCGATGATGTCTTCCGGCGTGACCAGCCCTTGCAACTCACCGTACTCGTTCACGACCAGCGCCGTACGGTGACGGCTCTCCTGGAAGTACTGCAGTTGCTGGAATACCGGTGTTCCGCTCGGCACGAAGTACGGCTCGGCAAGCAATTCGCGCAGCGTCTCACGTTCCAGTTCCTGGTTGTGCAGGGCAGCCAGTGTCTTGCGCACGTGCAGCACGCCGAGCACGCGGTCGATGTCGCCTTGATAGACGATCAGCTTGTTGTGATAGCAGGTTTCCAACTGGTGCAGGATCTGTTCGAACGGCGCGTCGAAGTCGAGCGCTTCGATGCGGCGGCGCGGGATCATTACGTCGTCGACGGAGATGTTCTCGAGATCGAACAGGTTCAACAGAATGCTGCGGTGCTTGGTCGGCATGAAGCTGCCCGATTCAAGCACAATGGCGCGCAGTTCTTCGGTGGAAAGCCGCTGATCGTGCGCACCCTTGGTGTTGATATGCAGGACTCGCAAGATCGTGTTCGCGAACAGATTGACGAACCAGACGAGTGGCTTGCCGATTCGCATCATGGGTGCGATCAGCAGGCTGGCCGGCAGTGCGATCTTCTCGGGGAACGTCGCGCCCACAATTTTCGGCGTGATTTCCGCGAACACGATAATCAGGAACGCGACGATACCGGTCGCGATCGACAGCACCACATTGTTACGGCCGAAGGTATGCAACGCGATCGAGGTGGTGAGCACCGGAATGATCGTGTTGAAGAGATTGTTGCCGATCAGGACCACGCTCAACAACTGGTCGGTGTGCGCCAGAAGACCCTGCGTGGTCTTCGCGCCGAGCGCGTTCTGATTGGCAAGATGTTTCAGGCGATGGCGGTTGATCGCCATCATTGCCGTTTCTGAAATCGAAAAGAAGCTGGAGCAGATAAGTAGCAGAAAGACAGCGCCGATCTGCGCCCATAAGGGAAGTTGTTCCACGCGTTGTGAAGGGTAGGGGACGGGATGGAGAGAATATAGCAGAGGGGGCTGCGCGAACCGGTTGTGTGGATGGCATCTGGAATGCCTACGACCCATCGCCCGCAACGGCAAAGCACTCATCGGTTGCTAAAAATTGCGACCCAAAAACAAAAAACCGCCAAGCAAGCTGGGCGGTTTTTCGAGCCTTGAACTAACAAGGCAAATCTGGTCGGGGTGAGAGGATTCGAACCTCCGGCCTCTACGTCCCGAACGTAGCGCTCTACCAGGCTAAGCTACACCCCGATTTCTACTGCTAGACTCGATTCAGACTAATTCGGTGTTTCAGTCCAGTTCAAGACTGTCTTGCCGTCGAGTAAGAACATAATTCTAGCAGGCTATCTTTGAAAATGGAATCGGGAAACGAAGAAATTGCTGCAGCTGCGGCCAACGCTTCCTGCTTCGCGCACTCAAGCGTGTGGTCGAGCGCGCCGGAGCGTGTGATCGCCTCGAAAATGGTGTCGAAACGGTCCGTGCCGCCCTGTTCGATGGCTTCCCGTGCGAGCGCCGACTGTTCCGGCGAACCGCGTTCGATCAGATAGATCAGCGGGAGCGTGGGTTTGCCTTCGCGCAGATCGTCGCCGGCGTTCTTGCCCATGGATTCGGCGGTGCCCGTGTAGTCGAGCCAGTCGTCCATGATCTGGAACGCGGTGCCGATGCGGCGGCCGAATTCCGCCGCGGCGGCTTCGGTTTTTGCGTCCGAACCGGCCAGGACCGCGCCGAGCTGGGCCGCAGCTTCGAACAGTTTGGCGGTCTTGTAGCGGATCACCTGCATGTAGCGCGCTTCGTCCACGTCGGCGTCATGCATGTTCAGCAACTGCAGCACTTCCCCTTCGGAAATGATGTTGGTTGCCTCGGACAGAATTTCCATCACACGCATCTTGCCCACGCCGACCATCATCTGGAACGAGCGCGAGTACAGGAAATCGCCGACCAGCACGCTCGCGGCATTGCCGAACAGCGCGTTGGCGGTCTGGCGGCCGCGCCGCAGATCGGATTCGTCGACCACGTCGTCGTGTAGCAGGGTGGCCGTGTGGATGAACTCCACCACTGCGGCCAGTTCGTGCCGATGCCCGGTGGTCTCGCCCAGTGCACCCGCTACCAGCAGCAGCAGGGCGGGCCGCAGCCGTTTGCCTCCGGCGCTGATGATGTACTCGGAGATCTGATTGATCAGCATCACGTCGGACGCCAGACGGTGCCGTATGACGCGATTGACCTGCTGCATGTCTTCGGCGATCGGAGCGAGCAGGCTGGCGGCGTTGGAGGAGGGGGTGGCAGTCGACGACATGATGGCTGAATTGGGTAGTGCCGCGAATTATAAGGCGAATCGCGACAGTTCCGGGTCGCAGGCTGCGACGCTACGTGACGCGGGCCGTGGCAGGGCCGCTACCGGGGCCGGGTGGCACTGCGCCAGGCGGTGCGCGCCGTGACTCTCAATGAGTTTTGACCGAGCAGCTAACTCTATGTATAATCACGGGTTTCCGCGCGCGGTGCGTGGGAAAAATGAACACAGAGTGAGGTTCTCAATGTACGCGGTCATAAAAACCGGTGGCAAGCAGTATAAAGTTGCCGTCGGCGAAAAACTTAAAGTAGAACAGATACCGGCAGACATTGACGCTGAAATCACGCTCGACCAGGTTCTCGCAGTGGGCGAAGGCGAATCGATTAAGTTCGGTACGCCGCTGGTCAGTGGGGCTTCCGTCAAGGCTACCGTCGTGTCGCAAGGTCGTCACGCAAAAGTGACCATCTTCAAGATGCGTCGCCGGAAGCACTACCAGAAGCATGGCGGCCACCGCCAGAACTATACCGAACTGCGCATCGACGCGATCAACGCGTAAGCGCAACGGTTAAGGAGCAAATCAAATGGCACACAAAAAGGCAGGCGGATCATCCCGCAACGGCCGCGACTCTGAATCGAAGCGTCTCGGCGTCAAGGTTTACGGCGGTCAGGCCATCAACGCTGGCGGCATCATCGTGCGTCAACGTGGCACGCGCATGCACCCGGGCGAAAACGTCGGTATCGGCAAGGATCACACCTTGTTCGCGCTGACGGACGGCCACGTCAATTTCTCGACGAAGGGCGCAGCGAAGAAGCACATGGTCAACGTCGTCCCGGCAGCAGTCTGAGTTTACTCAGGCACGGGCTTCAGGACCGGAAAAAGGCCCCGCGAAGTTCGCGGGGCTTTTTTTATTGCAGCGCTTTTTGTCCGAAGAATTAGCGGATGAACGGCCACTTCGGCGTCGTTAGCCGATCGGCCGATTGCCCACCGCACGGCGGGCGCGGCAAAATAGCATCATCTGAAAGCATCAACCCAGCAGCACCATCTAGCAGCACATCACGGGACGGAGTTACGCATGAAGTTCATTGACGAAGCGAGGATTGAAGTCATCGCCGGCGACGGAGGGGATGGCAGCGCGTCGATGCGCCGCGAGAAATTCGTTCCGTTCGGCGGCCCGGATGGCGGCGACGGCGGCCGGGGCGGCAGCGTGATTGCGGTCGCAGACCGCAACATCAACACGCTGATCGACTACCGCTACGCGAAAAAACACTTGGCGCGCAACGGCGAAAACGGCCGTGGCGCGGACTGCTACGGCAAGGGCGGCGACGATATCACGCTGCGCATGCCGGTCGGTACGACCATCAGCGATATGGAAACCGGCGAGCTGATCGCCGACCTGACCGAGCACAACCAGAGTGTGCAGATCGCTCAAGGCGGGGCGGGCGGTCTCGGTAACCTGCATTTCAAATCTAGTACGAACCGCGCGCCGCGTCAGAAAACCGACGGCAAGCCCGGCGAGCGCCGCATGGTGCGCCTCGAACTGAAGGTGCTGGCCGATGTCGGTTTGCTCGGCATGCCGAACGCCGGCAAGTCGACCTTCATCTCGTCGGTCTCGAACGCGCGCCCAAAGATCGCGGATTACCCGTTCACCACGCTCGCACCGAACCTTGGGGTGGTGCGTGTCGGGCCGAGCCGCAGCTTCGTGATCGCCGACATTCCCGGCCTGATCGAAGGCGCGGCGGAAGGCGCCGGTCTCGGCCACCAGTTCCTGCGCCATTTGCAGCGTACCGGCCTCTTGTTGCATATCGTCGACCTGGCACCGTTCGACGAATCCGTCGACCCGGTCGCGGAGGCCAAGGCGATCGTCAACGAGCTGCGCAAGTACGACGAATTGCTCTATGAGAAGCCGCGGTGGCTGGTGCTCAACAAGCTCGACATGGTCCCCGAAGACGAGCGCGAAGCGCGGGTGTCGGCATTCCTCGAAGGCTTCGGTTGGGACGGCCCGGTGTTCGAAATCTCGGCGCTGACCGGCCAGGGTTGCGAAGGTCTTGTTTATGCGGTGTATGACCACATCGCCGCGCATTCGGACGCGCAGCGCGCGGCCGAAGCCGAAGATCTCGCCGCCGACGTGCGTTTCCGCGAGAAGCCGGAAGCACCGGCTGCCGCTTCGGACGACTCCGGCATCGACCCGCAGTCGTAACAAATCTGAGCAAGTCTGAGCGCCGGCGCCTGCAAGGGTCGCCGGCACAGGCATCACGCGTTATCCTGGGAGACCGCGCACAATGCGTTCAGTCATCGCAGATTCACGGCGATTGGTAGTGAAAGTCGGCTCGAGCCTTGTCACCAATGACGGGCGCGGCCTCGATCATGCTGCGATCGGCCGCTGGGCCGCCCAGATTGCCGCGCTGCGCGCGCAAGGCAAGGAAGTGGTGCTGGTCAGTTCGGGCGCTATTGCCGAAGGCATGCAGCGGCTAGGCTGGACCAAGCGGCCTCGCGAAATCGACGAGTTGCAGGCGGCCGCGGCTGTCGGTCAAATGGGCCTCGCGCAAGTCTACGAAAGCCGCTTTGCCGAGCATTCGATCCAGACCGCGCAAATTCTGCTGACCCATGCCGATCTCGCCGACCGCGAACGCTATCTGAATGCTCGTTCCACGTTGCTGACGCTGCTGCGTCTGGGCGTTGTGCCGATCATCAACGAGAACGACACGGTCGTTACTGACGAAATCAAATTCGGCGACAACGACACGCTGGGTGCCTTGGTCGCGAATCTGATCGAAGGCGATGCGCTTGTTATCCTCACCGATCAGCAAGGGCTCTTTACCGCCGATCCACGCAAGGATCCGGGCGCAACGCTCGTTCAGCAGGCCGATGCCGGTGCGCCGGAGCTCGAAGCAATGGCGGGCGGCGCGGGTTCGAGCCTGGGCCGCGGCGGCATGCTGACCAAGATTCTTGCTGCCAAACGCGCGGCGCACAGCGGCGCCAATACGGTGATCGCGAGCGGGCGTGAAGCCGACGTGTTGTCACGGCTGGCCTCAGGTGAAGCGATCGGCACGCAGTTGATCGCGCGCACTGCACGCATGGCGGCGCGCAAGCAATGGATGGCCGATCACCTGCAGGTGCGCGGCCACGTGGTGATCGACGACGGCGCGGTCGAAAAGCTGACCGAAGGCGGGAAGAGCTTGCTGCCGATCGGCATCGTCGGGGTGCAGGGTGCGTTTGCGCGTGGCGAAGTGATCGCCTGCCTGAGCGCGGCCGGGCGTGAAGTCGCGCGCGGCCTGACCAACTACAGCAGCACGGAAACCAAGCTGATCCAGCGCCGTCCGAGCGGCGAAATTGAATCGGTGCTCGGCTATATGCTGGAGCCTGAGGTGATTCACCGCGACAACCTTGTGCTGGTCTGACTTCCGGGCGCAACCCGTGCAACAGACAAAAAAGCCGTTCCAGCGTGAGCTGGAACGGCTTTTTTACGTCCGAAGCGGCTTCCAGATGATTTGAAGCCCGCGCGCGAAAAACTGCCTTAGTGAATCAGCGAGGTCTGCGTGCGCTTGTAGCGGATGTTCTCGGCAATCTGCTTCGCGCTGCCCATAGGTATCTTGTTCGCGCAGAAATAATCCTGGTACAGCGTTGCCTGATAGGCGTTCAGTGCGCCGTTCTCGATGCGCCTGAAGTCGTTGGCGACGGTTTGATCCCAGCCGTCGTGATCGGCGTTCAGCCCCGCATATTGGCGCCATTCGTACGTGTCGCAGCGAATCCCTTCGTAGTTCACGTTGCGCGCGCCGCTCGGGCTCGTGACGACCACGGTGTAGCGCACCACGCCGTCGGTGCCGACGCTGAGCGAATTCTTATCGACCGCGAACTGCAACGGGGTGTTGCCGGAGACCTCGAAAGGCAGCAGATTCGAGTCTTGCGGCAGTGGCGGCAAGGTGTCGACCTTGTTTTCAACCCAGTTGGTCGGCCGGTCCAGCAGGTAGGCAAACGCGCTGTCGTCTTTATTGGTGGGTTTGCCGGCGCTCGAACATCCAGCCAGCAGGGCGCCGGTGGCGACGCACGCCACGACGAGAGCAAGTGCTTTCAATATGGTTTCCTCGAAAGACGAGTGCGGCTCATCGAGCCGCACTCGTGGAGGCGGCGTGGACGGCCGCACAGAGTTGTTAATTGCGTACGCCGGGGCGGAACAGCGAGCCGGCGGCGGTTTCGCGATCCGACTCGTCTTCGTGTTCCGGCGCGGAGCCAACCTCGGCTACCGACCCGGAACCCGGACCGCAATCAGACACGATCGTCGTGTGAATCGACGTTTCGATGCTGAGGGTGGTCACCGAGGCGGTGACCGTCATCATCGTCGAATCCGGCGGACTTTCCATTGACGACGCTATCCGGGGATAACGCGGCCCATGGTGTCCGCCAGGTTTTTCCGCACGCGGCGCAGCCCGGCGCATGAAACGGGATAGTTCCGTCAGCGCCAACTGATACACATCCCGCTTGAACTCGATCACACAGTCGAGGGGCACCCAGTACTCATTCCAGCGCCACGCATCGAACTCAGGGTGGTCGGTGGCGCGCAAGCATATGTCGCAATCGCGTCCAACCATCCGGAGCAAAAACCAGATTTGTTTCTGGCCGCGGTAATGACCGCGTACTTCGCGCTTGATGAACTTGTCAGGCACCTCGTAACGCAACCAGTCGCGCGTGCGACCGATCACCTTGACGTGCTCAGGATGCAGCCCGGTTTCTTCGTGTAACTCCCGATACATCGCTTGCACGGGGGTCTCTCCGTACTTGATGCCCCCTTGCGGAAACTGCCAGGAATGTTCACGGAGCCGTTTGCCCCAAAACACCTCGTTGTGCGCGTTCAAGAGGATGATGCCGACGTTCGGGCGAAAGCCTTCACGATCCAGCATACAACCACCTTCGAATCCTTTAAAATTGCTTTGATTATAAACAGATAACGGACCCGACGCACCGATTCGCACCAGATTGGAACGATTCGCCGCAAAAGGCCCGCGTTTGCGGTAGCCTGTCTGTCTTTCCGTGCCTTATCCCTTGCTGCAAAGGCTTTGCGCGGCGGCTTCAACGCCGCGGTCGGGCCGGTTTTGCCGGGGTTTTGCCGGGTATGCGCAGACCGTTTGCCGGAGCTGAGCCGTATCCTGGCCAGGCTTTGGCCGGGTGTTTGGCGAGTCCGTACCGGCTTCGAGCCGGGTCTGTGTCGATTTCCCCACCGTTTTCACCTTTCGGGCGGTCCTTCCGGAGCCGCCGCTTTTGGAAAATCTGAATGAAAGCTTCCCGTTTCTTTATCGGCACGCTGAAAGAAGCGCCCGCCGACGCCGAGATCGTCAGCCACAAGCTCATGGTGCGCGCCGGCATGATCCGCCGCGTCGCCGGTGGCATCTATAACTACCTGCCGGTCGGGCTGCGTTCGATCCGCAAGGTGGAAGCCATCGTGCGCGAGGAAATGAACCGGGCAGGCGGGATCGAGCTGTTGATGCCCGCGGTGCAGCCGGCCGAACTGTGGCAGGAATCGGGCCGTTGGGAAAAGTACGGCCCCGAATTGCTGCGTTTCAAGGATCGCAAGCAATCCGATTTCGTGATCGGACCGACTCATGAAGAAGTGGTCACGGACATCGCGCGAAATCAGATCAAGAGCTATCGCCAGTTGCCGGTGAACTTCTATCAGATCCAGACGAAGTTCCGCGACGAGATCCGTCCGCGCTTCGGCGTGATGCGCGGTCGCGAGTTCATCATGAAAGACGCGTACTCATTCGACAAGGACGCGGAAGGTCTGCGCGAGTCGTATCGCAAGATGTATGACGCGTACGTGCGCATCTTCACGCGTCTCGGCCTGGATTTCCGCGCGGTGGCGGCGGACAACGGCTCGATTGGCGGCAGCGGTTCGCATGAGTTCCACGTGATCGCCGACACGGGTGAAGACGCGATCGCGTATTGCCCGACCTCGGAGTTTGCCGCGAACGTCGAAGCGGCCGAAGCGTTGCCGCTGTACGCGCAACGTGCGGCGCCTGCCGAAGATTTGAAGAAGACCGCAACGCCGGGCAAGGCAAAGTGCGAAGCCGTGGCCGAACTGCTGAACATCCCGCTCGAGCGCACGATCAAGTCGATCATCCTTGCCACGGAAAACGAAGGCGCCGAGCCGACCATCTGGTTGCTGATGCTGCGCGGCGACCACGATCTGAATGAGATCAAGGCGAGCAAGCTGCCGGGACTCGCCGATTTCCGCATGGCGACCGAAGCCGAGATCGTCGAAACGTTCGGCACGCCGCCGGGCTACCTCGGCCCGCTCAACACGAAGAAGCCGGTCAAGGTCGTCGCGGATCGCACGGTGGCGAACATGAGCGACTTTGTGGTCGGCTCGAACGAGGTGGACTATCACACCACGGGCGTGAACTGGGGCCGCGATCTGCCGGAACCGGTCGTCGCCGATATTCGCAATGTGAAGAAGGGTGACCCGTCGCCGGACGGTAAAGGCGTGCTCGACATCTGCCGCGGTATTGAAGTCGGCCACGTGTTCCAGCTCGGCACGAAGTACTCGGAAGCGATGAACGCCAACTGCCTCGACGAAACCGGCAAGCCGCGTCCGATGGAAATGGGCTGCTACGGCATCGGCGTCACGCGTATTCTGGGCGCGGCGATCGAACAGAATTTCGACGACAAGGGCATCATCTGGCCGGAGTCGATCGCGCCGTTCGAGGTCGTGTTGTGCCCGATGGGTTACGACCGCAGCGATGCCGTGCGTGAGCAGGCCGACAAGCTGTACGCGGCGTTGCTCGAAGCAGGTGTCGATGTGATCCTCGACGATCGCGGCGAACGACCGGGCGTGATGTTCGCCGACTGGGAGCTGATCGGCGTGCCGCATCGCCTGGTGATCGGCGATCGTGGTCTCAAGGACGGCAAGCTCGAGTATCAAGGCCGCCGCGACGCTGAAGCGACGCTGCTGCCGGTCGAGGAAGCCGCCCAAACGGTGATCGGTAAAGTTCGCGCCGCGTTGGCGCGCTAAGCGGAGCGCAGGTGGAATACACCTTTCTGTCCGCGACCGTCCTGCTGATTCTGATCACCGATCCGCTCGGCAATATCCCGCTCTTCATCAGTTGTTTGCGCGGGGTGGCGCCGAAGCGGCGCACGATCGTCATCCTCCGTGAGGTGGCGATCGCGTTCGCGATCCTGCTGGTGTTCATGGTGGTCGGCGACCGCTTCTTGCGCATGATGAGTCTGACCGACCAGTCGTTGCGTATCGGCGGTGGGATCGTGCTGTTCCTGATTGCGCTCAGGATGGTGTTTCCGCATCCGGACGGTCCGTTCGGCGGCGACACACGCGGTGGCGAGCCGCTCATCGTGCCGCTCGCCATTCCGGCGCTGGCGGGTCCGTCGGCGCTCGCGACGGTGATGCTGCTGACATCGCAGGCGCCGGGCAAGATGTTCGAGTGGATCGGTGCGCTGACTGTCACGATGATCGTCTGCGCGATCGTGCTGATGCTGGCGGAGCGGATTCAGGCCTGGCTTGGCGAGCGCGCGATGATGGCCTTTGAGCGCTTGATGGGGTTGGTGCTGGTGGCGATCTCAGTGGAGATGATGCTCGGCGGTATCCGTTCTTTTGTGCATCAGCTTTGAGCCGGTGCAGAGCGTGCGGGGTGGGTAGAGCCACGCTCTGCGTCGTCTTCAGCAAATAAAAAAGCGGCCAATGGGCCGCTTTTTTACATTGAGCGCGTCATCAAACCGCCGCTCCTGTCACGCCGCTCACGCGCCTTCGGTCAACGCCCGGATGGTCGGCAGGTTGCGCCAGTAACCCTTGGCGTCCATCCCGCAACCGAACACGTAGCGGTCCGGCACTTCGAAACCGCAGTAATCCGGGCGCAGCGGCTTGGCCTTCGGAATGATCTTCTCGCACAGCACCGCGCTCAGGAAGCGCTTCGCGCCCATCGCGAGGATGCGGTCGCGGATCGCGGCCATGGTCTCGCCTTCGTCGAGGATGTCGTCGAGCACCAGCACGACGCGGTCCTTCACCGACTCAGCCGGCGCCACGCGCCACTGCATCTCATTGCCACCCTTGGTGGTATTGCGATAGCGGGTCAGGTGGATGTAGTCGAACTCGAGCGGGAAATCGAGGTGCGGCAGCAGCATGCCGGTGAACACCGCCGCGCCGCCCATTACCGACAGCACGAGCGGGAAGTCCTCGCTCATTTCGTTGCGGATGGCGGTAGCCATGCCGCTGATCGACGCGTTGACGTCGTTGGCCGAAACGATTTCTTCGGAGTGACTAAAAATATGGAGAGCTTCTTCGCGGTTCATGACGTCTGACGGGCGGTAACTGTATACATAGTGTGGGTGAGAACGGCGGCGTGCGGTACAGAATAAACCCGCACAAATCCGGAGTCAGCCGCGCGTGCCATGGTTCGTGCACGAAAGCACGCGCGCCGCCGTCTTGCTAAAGCTTAGCGCATGCCGGGCATCATGCCCTTCATGCCGCGCATCATCTTTTGCAGATTGCCGCCCTTCAGCTTTTTCATCATCGTGCGCATCTGGTCGTACTGATTCAGCATGCGGTTGACTTCCTGCACCTGCACACCCGCGCCAGCGGCGATGCGGCGCTTGCGGGTGGCCTTGATCAGGTCGGGCTTCGCGCGTTCCAGCGGCGTCATCGAATTGATGATGCCTTCCATGCGGCGCATCTGCTTTTCGGCCTGGCCCATGTCGGCGCCGGCGGCGGCTTGCTGGAACTGGGCCGGCAGTTTGTCCATCAGCGACGACAGGCCGCCCATGCCCTTCATTTGGGTCAGTTGCGCGCGGAAGTCGTTGAGGTCGAAGTCGCCGCCTTTCTTGACCTTGTCGGCGAGCTTCTGCGCGGCTTGAACGTCCACGCCCTTCTGTGCTTCTTCGACGAGGGCAAGAATGTCGCCCATGCCGAGAATCCGGTTCGCCATGCGATCCGGGTAGAAGACTTCGAGGCCGTCGAGCTTTTCGGCGACACCGACGAACTTGATCGGCTTGCCCGTCACGTGACGCACGGAGAGCGCCGCGCCACCGCGCGAGTCGCCGTCGAGCTTCGTGAGGACCACGCCGGTGAGCGGCAATGCGTCGCTAAAGGCCTTCGCGGTGTTGACGGCATCCTGGCCGAGCATCGCGTCGACCACAAACAGCGTTTCTGCCGGTTTCAGCGTGCTGTGCAGCGCGGTGATTTCCGCCATCATCGCTTCGTCGATACCCAGACGGCCGGCCGTGTCGACCAGCAGCACGTCGTGGTAATGGCGCTTGGCCCAATCCACCGCGGCGATCGCGATATCCACCGGCTTCTGATCCGGTTCCGACGGGAAGAAGTCCGCGCCGACCTGCTGGGTCACCATCTTCAACTGCGCAATAGCAGCCGGGCGGTAGACGTCGCACGAAACGGTGAGGACCTTCTTCTTGTACTTCTCGCGCAGGAGCTTGGCGAGCTTGCCGACTGTGGTCGTCTTACCGGCGCCTTGCAGACCCGCCATCAGGATGACGGCCGGCGGCGTGACGGCGAGATTCAGTTCGACCGCCTTGCCCTCATAGTCGCCGCCGATCACCGCGGTCAGCTCGCGCTGCACCACACCGACCAGCGCCTGGCCCGGCGACAGGCTGCTGATGACGTCCTCGCCGAGCGCTTTTTCCTTCACCTTGGCGATGAATTCGCGCACGACGGGCAGCGCCACGTCGGCTTCGAGAAGTGCCAGGCGCACTTCGCGCAGCATTTCCTGGGTGTTCGCCTCGGTGAGCCGGGCTTCGCCGCGCAGCGTCTTGACGACGCGCGCCATCCGTTGAGTCAGATTGTCGAGCATGGGGAGCGATGAACAGTGCGGCCGGAGCAGGGCGCGATGCGGGAGACGTCGCGGAGCAGGGGCCTAGTGTAAACTTCGAATATGGATATTGTACTGTATGCCCTCACTGCGCTCCTCTACGGCGGTCTCGCCGTGGCCGGCTGGCGCTCGCACCGGCACGCCGCCCTGCGCCCCATGCTCGAGAGCGTGCCGGCAGTGCCCGTCACCGCGGGCAGGTCGGTCCCATTGTCTTCCTCGGCCGCCTCGGGCATGAGCACCTCGGGCCGCGCGCTGCTCTTTGTCGCCCTGCTTGCCCACGGCGTGCTGCTGCATACCACCATCTTTCCCCAGAACGCGATGGTGTTCGGTTTCGCGTTCGCGCTGTCGGCGATGTTCTGGCTCGGCGCCGGCATCTACTGGATCGAGAGTTTTTTCTTCCCGCTCGACGGGCTGCGCCTGCTGGTGTTGCCGCTCGCCTGCGTCGCATCCTTATTGCCGCTGGCGTTCAATGGCGTGCGCGTGCTGCCGTATTCGGCCGCGCCCATGTTCAAGCTGCACTTCCTGATCGCCAATATCGCGTACGGTTTGTTCGCGATAGCGGCGTTGCACGCGATTCTGATGCTGCTGGTGGAGCGCCGTCTGCACGCAATGCGCGGCGGCATGTCGCAACGCAATGCGGCTGCGGCGGCCAACGGCTGGCTGTCGAGCTGGCTCGACACGCTGCCGCCGTTGCTGACATTGGAAAAGTTGCTGTTTCGTCTGATCGGCGCCGGTTTCGTCCTGCTCACGCTGACGCTGCTCTCGGGCATCATATTTAGCGAGCAGCTGGTCGACCGCGCGTTGCGGCTCGATCACAAAACCGTGTTCGCGATTCTTTCCTGGGTGATGTTCGGCGCGCTGCTGACCGCGCGCAAGGTGTCCGGCTGGCGCGGCCGTGCGGCATTGCGCTGGGTGCTGGCGTCGTTCGTCGCGCTGCTGCTGGCGTACGTCGGCAGCCGTTTCGTATTCGAGGTGCTGCTGCACCGTGCTGTAGTGTGAGTGTCCTGCCATGCGACAAATTTTTCTGCTGATCCTGTTGTTCATCGTTGGCCAGTGGCTGGTGAAGGCGCTGCGCCGTCATGACGCGCAAGCGTCGCAACGCACTGGCGGCGCCGGTGCGAATGGCGCCGCGGCTGCCAATGGCCAGAGCGGCCCGAATGGCGGCGCGCGCGGGCCTGCCTCCGCGCAAGCGCAGCCGCAGCTTGCCGAGCCGATGATCCGCTGCGCCGAATGCGGCGTGCACGCGCCGAAGAGCGACTCGGTCGTTGTTGCGGGGCAGGCGTTCTGCAGCGCCGCGCATGCGCAGCGTCACGGCGCGCATCCCACGGGCCGCGACGCGCGATGAACCTCGGGTTCACCGTCGACGCCGACGGTTGGGTCGACGCCGCACGCAAACTGCCATCGCCGAATTTCGAAGCGCGGCCCGACGGGGCCGTGCCGACGTTGATCGTCGTGCATAACATCAGCCTGCCGCCCGATGAGTTCGGCGGCACGGCGATTGCCGAACTGTTCCAGAACACGCTCGACTGCGACGCCCACCCTTACTACGACACGCACCTGCGCGGCGTGCGGGTGTCGGCGCACTTCGTGATCCATCGCGACGGCGCGCTCGAGCAATTTGTGTCCTGCAACGAGCGAGCGTGGCACGCAGGCCCGTCGAATTTTTTCGGCCGCGAGCGCTGTAATGATTTCTCGATCGGCATCGAGCTGGAGGGCAGCGATACGGCTGCTTTCGAAGCGGCGCAATACCGCACGCTCGGCGTACTCGTGACGGCGCTCAAGGCTCGCTATCCGGTCGAAGGGCTGGCCGGTCACTCTGACATCGCCCCCGGCCGCAAGACCGATCCAGGGCCCCATTTCGAGTGGCGGCGCCTGCAGCGCGATACCGCGCTGGCCGATCAGTACTTCCCCTATCTCAAGTTTCCCAAAACGCCGTAACGGCCCTTCGCGCGACTTTGCGTGAAGCGAGGAGAGCAAGGCGCAGCCTTGTTCTCCGGGGATGCGGTTTCCCGCCGCGCTATCCAAAAGTCAAGACTTCGAAAGCAAATAAAACGATTTGACCTGTCTTGAAACTACACTATACTTGGTGCCAGAAATTCAGTTTTGCACTATATCTTGTGTCCGGTGTGTATAACTCTGTGCATAACCGAGTGCATAAGTTATGCGGCGCCCCGCTCCCGGGCATGGCGCCGCAAGCGTTCAAGGCAGTGAAAAACAATTCCTGCGGCGCGGCTGATAGAGAGTCGGCAGCGTCCAGAAAAATTCAGGAAAAGGGCACAGCAAGTGATCGCGACACACAGCGTGAAGACCGTTATCAATTCGAATCAGGCTTCATCGCTGTCGCATCCCGCCACCCGGCTCAGCCGGCCTTTTTTCTGCACCTCATCGTTTGCGCACGCGGCGGCGCAGCGTTCGTATTAATCCGCGGCTTCCTCCGCAACATTTCCAAGACCAGGAGCTTTGCACATGCAAACCACCGACAACGTGACGACCCGGTACGAGGGTTCATCGACTGGCCAGAGCTTTGGCCAGGCACAAGGCGCGCAAGCGCTCGCGCCGCAAGTGACCTACGCGGACTACAAAGTGATCCGTCGTAACGGCAGCGTGGTGTCGTTCGAGCCGTCGAAAATCGCCATCGCCGTGACGAAGGCATTTCTGGCCGTCAATGGTGGTCAAGGCGCGGCGTCGGCTCGCGTGCGCGAACTGGTCGAGCAACTTACGCAGAGCGTGGTGCGCGCACTCGTGCGCAGCCGTCCGAACGGCGGCACGTTCCATATTGAAGACATCCAGGATCAGGTCGAACTCGCGCTGATGCGCGGCGGCGAGCACAACGTTGCGCGTGCGTACGTGCTGTATCGCGAGAAGCGCACCCAGGCGCGCGGCCATGACGAGCAGATCGTCGCCAACACGCCGGGTCTGAACGTCACCGACAACGGCGTGACGCGTCCGCTCGACATGGCAGCGCTGCGCGGCATCATCGAACTGGCTTGCTCGAACCTGGGCGACGCCGTGAGCGCCGATCCGATCATCGCGGAAACGGTGAAGAATCTGTACGACGGCGTGCCGATGACCCAGGTCTACGACTCGGCGATCCTGGCCGCCCGCACGATGATCGAAAAAGACCCGGCTTATAGCCAGGTCACCGCCCGCATCCTGTTGCACACGATCCGCCGCGAGATCCTCGAAGAGGAAGTCACGCAAACGGAAATGGGCGAGCGTTACGCCGAATACTTCCCGCAGTTCATCAAGCGCGGCGTGCAAGCCGAGCTGCTCGACGACAAGCTGCTGCAGTTCGACCTGAAGCGCCTCGGCGCCGCACTCGACAACAACCGCGATCTGCAATTCGGCTACCTCGGCCTGCAAACGCTGTATGACCGTTACTTCCTGCATCACGACGGCGTGCGCATCGAAATGCCCCAGGCATTCTTTATGCGTGTGGCAATGGGTCTGTCGCTGAACGAGATCGACCGCGAAGCGCGCGCGATCGAGTTTTACAACGTGCTGTCGAGCTTCGATTTCATGTCGTCCACGCCCACGTTGTTCAACTCGGGCACCCGCCGCTCGCAACTGTCGTCGTGCTACCTGACCACGGTCGACGACGACCTCGACGGCATCTACGAAGCGCTGAAGGAAAACGCGCTGCTGTCGAAATTCGCCGGCGGTCTGGGCAACGACTGGACGCGTGTGCGCGCGCTCGGCTCGCACATCAAGGGCACCAACGGCAAGTCGCAAGGCGTGGTGCCGTTCCTGAAGGTCGTCAACGACACCGCGGTGGCGGTCAACCAGGGCGGCAAGCGTAAGGGCGCGGTGTGCGCGTACCTGGAAACGTGGCACCTGGACATCGAGGAATTCCTCGAGCTGCGTAAGAACACCGGCGACGACCGTCGCCGTACCCACGACATGAACACGGCGAACTGGATTCCCGACCTGTTCATGAAGCGCGTGCACGAAGGCGGCGACTGGACGCTGTTCTCGCCGTCCACCTGCCCGGATCTGCACGACAAGTTCGGCGCGGAATTCGAAACGGCTTACACGGCTTACGAAGACAAGGTCGCGCGCGGCGAGATCAAGCTGTTCAAGAAGCTTCCGGCGGCGCAACTGTGGCGCAAGATGCTGGGCATGCTGTTCGAAACCGGCCACCCGTGGATCACGTTCAAGGATCCGTGCAATGTGCGCTCGCCGCAACAGCACGTCGGTGTCGTCCACTCGTCGAACCTGTGCACGGAAATCACGCTGAACACCAGCGACGCTGAAATCGCGGTCTGCAACCTGGGTTCGGTGAACCTCGTCGCCCACCTGAAGGAACAGGCCGACGGCACCCTGGCGCTCGACCACGACAAGCTCAAGCGCACCGTCAGCGTGGCAATGCGCATGCTCGACAACGTGATCGACATTAACTATTACGCGGTTGCCAAGGCACGTAACTCGAACCTGAAGCACCGTCCGGTCGGCATGGGCATCATGGGCTTCCAGGACTGCCTGCACCTGCTGCGCACGCCGTACGCGTCGCAAGAGGCGGTCGCGTTCGCCGATACGTCGATGGAAGCGGTTTGCTACTACGCTTATTACGCGTCGACCGAATTGGCGCAGGAGCGCGGCCGTTACTCGAGCTACCGCGGCTCGCTGTGGGATCGCGGCATCCTCCCGCAAGACTCGGTGAAGCTGCTGGAGCAGGCGCGCGGTGGTTACGTCGAAGTCGATTCGAGCGAATCGATGGACTGGACCGAACTGCGTTCGCGTATCGCCAGCTACGGCATGCGCAACTCGAACTGCATCGCGATCGCGCCGACGGCGACCATCTCGAACATCATCGGCGTGTCGGCCTGTATCGAACCGACGTTCCAGAATCTGTATGTGAAGTCGAATCTGTCGGGCGAATTCACCGTGGTCAACGACTACCTGGTGCGCGACCTGAAGGAACGCGGTCTGTGGGACGAAGTGATGGTCGCCGACCTGAAGTACTTCGACGGCACGCTCTCGCGCATCGACCGTATCCCGGCCGACCTGCGCGCGATCTACGCGACCGCGTTCGAACTCGATCCGGTGTGGCTGGTCGAGGCGGCTTCGCGCCGTCAGAAGTGGATCGACCAGGCGCAGTCGCTGAACATTTACATGGGCGGCGCGTCGGGTAAGAAGCTCGACGAAATCTACAAGCTCGCATGGGTGCGTGGCCTGAAGACAACCTACTACCTCCGCACGATGGCGGCGACGCACGTCGAGAAGTCGACGGTGGCGCACGGTCAACTGAACGCGGTGAGTTCGGGCGGCGGCGAAGGTTCGGGTGGCGCGGCAGGCGGCGCAGCGGGTGGCTTCGGCGCGAACGGAGGCGGCGCAACGCCGGGCGGCTTTCAGGCTGCAGCGGCCACGGCAGCAGTCGTCGAAGCAGCGCCGGAAGCGGATGGTCCGGTGTGCATGATGCGTCCGGGCGATGCGGGTTTCGACGAGTGCGAGGCTTGCCAGTAAGAACCTCTCGCGAGCGTGATTGAAGCGCGAGGCAAGTAAGAAGCAGGCGGCGGGATCGTTCTTGGCCGATGGGTCGTAGGTAAAGACCCGCATGCAGCGATCAACAACGCTGAAAGAAGTGATGCAGAAGTGAAGTAGATGAGCGGCGCGGCGAAACGAAATCGACGTTGCGCCGCTCGTCGACAAGCAGCGAAGCAGGGCAAGCAACTGAAGTCGTGAAGCGGTAACAAGCGGTAGATGACGCAGTCAGCAGTCGGCAGCACCGACGAAGCGCTCGAGATGAAGCGCTCAGCAAACGCTCCGGTCGAAGGTCGAACGACACAGCCGGCCAGATGCATCGCTCGACATTGCATTGAACTTCACCTCGCTGGCACTGACGAACAGGCAATCGCGAGGCGGCAGGAAGCAATCGCAAAACGCTGCAAGCGCGCTCCGCAATACAGATAGATAGAGCAGCGAAACGTCGCTTCGACACGTTGCTCTTCGAGCTCGCGAAGCACCTCGACGACACGCGTTCAACTCGCTTCACATGAGGCGACACACACAGTCTGTTGAACAAAGTGTTGTATGAACGTAGCAACGCGAATCGAAAACAGGATTTTTCATCAGCGAACTCTTTTATCGCTCGTGAAAAGATGGTACAAACCGTTCTAAATTGATGGTGACATTTATGCTCAACTGGGATGACGAGATCACTGCCGTAACTCCCTCGAGCGCTACGCAACAGAATGCGTTGCGCAACGCTGCGGGATCGGCTGTCGGTTCGCAAGTCGGAATGCGTTCCGCTCATCATGCTCCCTCGGACCGAAACGTCTTCGCGTCTCAAGACGTTTTCGAAAAAGGCATTGCCGCTGCTCACGCTGCCGGAACGGCTGCGGTTTCTGAAGCGCGAGTCAATGTCGCCGACAAGCGCATCATCAACGGCCAGACCGACGTCAATCAACTGGTGCCGTTCAAATACAAGTGGGCCTGGGAAAAGTATCTGGCTGGTTGCGCCAACCACTGGATGCCGCAAGAAGTGAACATGTCGCGCGACATCGCCCTCTGGAAAGACCCGAACGGTCTGACCGAAGACGAGCGCCGCATCGTCAAGCGCAACCTGGGCTTCTTCGTGACGGCCGACTCGCTGGCCGCCAACAACATCGTGCTGGGCACCTACCGCCATATCACGGCGCCCGAATGTCGCCAGTTCCTGCTGCGCCAGGCGTTCGAAGAGGCGATCCACACGCACGCTTACCAGTACATCGTCGAATCGCTGGGCCTCGACGAGGGCGAAATCTTCAACGCGTATCACGAGGTTGCCTCGATCCGCGCGAAAGACGAATTCCTGATTCCGTACATCAATGTGCTGACCGATCCGGGCTTCAAGACCGGCACGCTCGAGACAGACCAGACCCTGCTGCGCTCGCTGATCGTGTTCGCCTGTGTGATGGAAGGCCTGTTCTTCTACGTCGGCTTTACGCAAATCCTGGCGCTCGGCCGTCAGAACAAGATGACCGGCGCGGCGGAACAGTACCAATACATCCTGCGCGACGAGTCGATGCACTGCAACTTCGGCATCGACCTGATCAACCAGATCAAACTCGAAAACCCGCAACTCTGGACGGCTGAGTTCCGCGCGGAAATCCGCGAGATCTTCCAGCAAGCGGTCGAACTTGAATATCGTTACGCAGAAGATACGATGCCGCGCGGGGTGCTCGGCCTCAATGCGTCGATGTTCAAGAGCTATCTGCGCTTCATCTGCAACCGCCGTTGCCAGCAGATCGGTCTCGATCCGCTGTACCCGAACGAGGAAAACCCGTTCCCGTGGATGAGCGAGATGATCGACCTGAAGAAGGAACGCAACTTCTTCGAGACGCGAGTGATCGAATATCAGACTGGCGGCGCGCTGACCTGGGAGTGATCCGGGTTCGTGTCGCAGATGCATTCATTTTGGGGATGCCGGCAGGCTTAGGCCGCGGCAATTTAGTTAGGAGCAGAACCGCCTGATGCAAATTGTGCCCAGTGCGCCGCGTGCCTTCGCGGCCCACAAACATGACTGGCACTTTGCGAACCCTTCAGTGGGATGGGCAAACTTCCCCCCGGAAAAAGCCGTTGGCGTTGCCGCCAGCGGCCCGATCAAGCAATTGCCGGCGTTGAGATCCAGCGCCGACCAGATCTGGCGCGCGGTGCCCAAGGGCACGGCGCGCCTTACCGCATTCATTAGCGTAAGCGCGCAGCACCTGCGTACGCCGATGAATAGCCCGCTTCGTAGCGCGCGCCCTGAGAAGCGTCCGCGGGAAGCGGGTTTTGACGAAGGGTGGTGTTTGAACTGACTCTCATCTGAAAACCTGAAGGAGAAAATGATGGCAACTATCAAGAAAGCCGCAGCTAAGAAACCCGCAGCCAAGAAGGCAGCACCGGCCAAGAAGGCTGCTCCGGCGAAAAAAGTCGCTGCAAAGAAAGTCGCAGTGAAGAAGGTTGCAGCGAAGAAGGCAGCACCGGCTAAGAAGGTTGCAGCGAAGAAAGCTGCTCCGGCCAAGAAGGTTGCAGCCAAGAAAGTCGCAGTGAAGAAGGTTGCAGCGAAGAAGGCAGCGCCGGCTAAGAAGGCAGCACCGGCCAAGAAAGCTGCAGTGAAGAAGGTTGCAGCGAAGAAGGCAGCACCGGCGAAGAAGGCCGCAGCAAAGAAGGCAGCACCGGCGAAGAAGGCTGCTGCCAAGAAGGCTGCGCCTGCGAAAAAGGCTGCTGCCAAGAAAGCTGCGCCTGCGAAGAAGGCTGCTGCTAAAAAGGCTGCGCCTGCCAAGAAGGCTGCCGCGAAGAAGGCCGCTGCTCCTGCCAAGAAGGCTGCGCCTGCGAAGAAGGCTGTCGCCAAGAAGGCGGCTCCTGCACCCGCAGCGACTTCTGTCTCGAGCGCACCGGCAGCGTCGGTGAAGACTGCGCTGAACCCGGCAGCGGCATGGCCGTTCCCGACGGGCAGCCGTCCGTAATCTGGTCAGTAAGTTGGCCAGGCGGTAGAAGTACTTCGACACGCCGTACCTGTGTCGATGATCGAGTAGCGCTTACGTAGCCGTATGACCGAGCGCTACTCGGTCAGGGTCCCGTTGCCGGGTTTCTGGCGACGGGATTTTTTTTGCTCGGGCGAACGCGCCAACTACAAGCAACGCTTCAAAACCGACGGGCGAAAAAAAACGCATGCACCGCCACCGTGTTGCATGGGATCGGAGTAAGCGCTAAAGCGCTAACTCCGATCGACAGGGGAGGGCATGCGTTTGAGGTCGTCGCGGAAGCGCGTGAAGCGCGACCGCACGAGAGGGGAAACCTAGTGGGTGACGCGCGTGACGCCGCCGCTGGAGAGCAGCCGGACGCGGTCGCCGGCGCGGAAGATTTCGCCGGTGGCGCTTTGCGTGATCGCGCGCATATCGCCGTTGTCGAGTCGCACGGTGATCTCGAGGCCGTCGTGCACCGCGACGCCGTTCTCGACCGCATTGCCAGCCACCGCGCCAGCCAGGCCGCCGATAATGCCGGTCACGATCGAGCCGCGGCCGCCGCCGATCGCGCTGCCGGCCACCGCACCCAAGGCACCGCCGCCGATCGCGCCCAAGCCGCTCGGCTGGCCGTTATTCGAACTGATCTTCACTGCGCGCACGCTGTCGACCGTGCCCATGCGTACCGTTTCTTCGCGCTGTGCCTGCGACGCCGTGTAGACGTCTGCAGAGCTGCTGTTGTACGCGCACCCCGACATGGCCAGCGAACCGGCGATCAAGGCGGCCACGACCAGGCGACTCGTTGTTCTCATTCCCTAACTCCAATAGCTTGCGGTATTACGGCAGGTCGTATTCGAACGCCTGCTTGAACCGTTCGTTGATCTCCGCCCGGCTGGGCGCATAGTTTTGCGGGCCCTGGTGTTCGATCTTCAGCGCGCCCATCAGGCTTGCCAGACGCCCCGTGGTCGCCCAACCAAGCTTGTTCTCGATGCCGTACAACAAGCCGCCGCGAAACGCGTCGCCGCAACCCGTAGGATCGAGCACCTGCTGTGCCTTGACCGCCGGAATCTCTTCGATGCCGCCGGCGTGATGAATCCGCGCGCCCTGCTCGCCGAGCGTGATAATCAGTGCCTCGACCTTGTCGGCGATTTCTTCGATCGACCAACCCGTTTTGTTGCTCACCAGTTTGGCTTCGTAATCGTTGACAGCTACGTAAGTAGCAAGTTCAATCATGCGGCGCAGCGACTCGCCGTCGAACAGCGGCAAACCTTGGCCCGGATCGAAGATAAACGGCACGCCGGCCGCTGCCAGATGCTCGGAATGCTGGAGCATGGCGTCGTAACCGTCCGGCCCGACGATGCCGAGCGTGATCCCCTTCGCCTGGTCGGCGCGGCTCAGATGCGCCTGCATCATCGCGCCCGGATGGAACGCCGCGATCTGATTGTTTTCCAGATCGGTGGTGATCATCGCCTGGGCCGAGTAGGTATCCGGCACCACGAGCACGTTCTCCGTCGACAGGCCGAGTTGCGCGAAGCGGTCCATGTAGCGCTGCGCGTCAATCGCGCCAAGCGCGCCCATGATGCGCGCGTTGCCACCCAGCAGATGCAGCGAGTAGGCAATGTTGCCCGCGCAGCCGCCGAATTCGCGGCGCATCGTCGGCACGAGGAAGCTCACGTTGAGGATGTGGACCTGCTCCGGCAGGATGTGCTCCCGAAAGCGGCCTTCGAAGGTCATGATGTTGTCGTAGGCGAGCGAACCGCAAATCAGCGTAGCCAAGGCGAGCGTTCCTGTAAAAATCGATAAAGAAAATGGGCGCGACGATGCGACAGCGCCGCGCATGAAGCGCGGCGCCGGGGTTCGTGCGCGAAGGTTTTACTTCAGCGCGGCAAGTGCGGCGTCGTAGTTCGGTTCGTTCTTGATTTCGCCCACCAGCTCAGCGTGCACGACCTTGTCGTTCTCGTCGACGACCACCACGGCGCGTGCCGTCAGACCCGTCAGCGGGCCGCTCGTCACGTCCACGCCATAGGCTTGCGCGAACTCATGGCCGCGGAAGGTGGACGCCGTCACGACGTTCTCGATACCTTCTGTCGTACAGAAACGCGATGCAGCGAACGGCAGATCGCCCGACACGACGATCACGGCCGTGTTGGTCAGCTTGGCTGCGGCTTCGTTGAACTTGCGGGTCGACGTGGCGCAAGTCGGCGTGTCGAGGCTCGGGACGATATTCAGCACCTTGCGCTTGCCGGCGAAGTCGGCCAGCGACAACGGCTTCAGATCCTTGCCCACCAGCGAGAAGGCGGGGGCATTCTGTCCCACGGTCGGGAACGTGCCGGCTACTTCGATCGGGTTGCCACCCAGCGTAACTTGACTCATGTTGATGTGCTCCGAAAATTCGTCAGTCATGACGGTGAATACGCCCGGTCAGTGCCGGGCGCGCGAGGTTGCGTTACGGATAAAAAATCTGCACGCGGAAATTGGAAGCGACCGCATTGCCCGTGTCGAGGTGAACGATCATGGTCTGGGTCGTATGCGCCGGCAGGCCGGCTGCGATCGGCGTGCCGGGCGCGACATAGTCTTGCGGCCACAGCACGCGGCGCACGGCGACATTATTCTGGTCGTCGAGCAGCGTGAGCTCGATGGCCGGGTAGGCCAGCGCAATACTGAAGCGGTTGCGCAGCGGCATCTTCAGTTCGAGCTTGTGCGGCCCGTCGACCTGACGCAGATCGGACGGCTCGACCAGCAAACCGTCGATGTCATGCGGCGGCGTGAGCTGACAGCCGAATTGCGCGCAGGCTTTGACATAGAGCGTCTGCGTGCGTGGGAAGTAGACCTGAACCGTTTCGCGCTGCCACCAGGCGAGTTGCGCGAGCAGGGCGATAGCCAGCACCGATGCGACCACCGAGCCGAAGATGATCCAGCCGAGGCGGCGCGGTTCGGGCGGGCGCGTTTCACGCACCACCGGGAAGGGATCGACGCCGTCGTCATTCACCGGCTGAACCGAGAAGGGTTCGCCGCTCGATCCAAAGGTGGCCGCGCCGGGGGCTTGCGTGCCTGAGCCGAGGCCACTCGCGCCGGCAGCACCGAGGCCGGCGGTCGCGCCTGCGCTTGCCGCACCTAAGCCGGCCGCACCGAAGTGCGGTTCGTTGTCGGGAATGCCATACAAGCCAGCCGGCTCGTTCAGAACCGGTTCGTCTGCATCGTCAGCATGTCCCGAAGGGCGCTCGGTCTTGTGCCAGACGCGCGGCGCCGCCTCAACCGGCGGATCGGCTGGTGGGGCGAAAGGCTCGCGCCGGTCGTCGGTGGGCGTCTCTTCCGCATCAGCGGCAGCTTCGCTGGGCGAGTGCGCGAGAATGGGTTCGTTGTCAGCGGGAAGCGGGGTGGTGAAGGCGCTCGCCGGCAGTTCCGGCTCGGTAGCATGACGCGGCGTAACCGCGACGCCGGCGCCGGTGGAGACCGGCGTAAGCGGCAGATTGTGGGCGTTGTGAAGCAGGCGGTTGTCGATTGACGCGTCGGGGACCGGCGCCCACGGATCCCATGCTTCCGCGCTGAAGTCGGGGCCCCTCGGGCGCACCCCGGACAGCGCCTCGATCGCGGCCGCTGCGGCAACCGGCTTGGCGGTGGAGAAGTCGCCGTCCTCGTTCAGCTCGAACAGGCTGCTCGACGCGTCGAATGCTTCGTTGCAATGCCCGCAGCGCACGAGACCGCGGCGCAGCGCGAGCTGCGCCGGTTGCAGGCGGAAGACGGTTTCGCAGAAGGGGCAACGCGTTGCCAGGAGCATATTGAGCCGGTAAGCCGAAAGGCTGTTGGTTGGGCAATACGCCTTATTCTAATGGCTTTCGCGGCGGGTTCCCGTTAGACATACCCAACCTTCGTGTTCACGCCATGTCCCGATGTCGATCCATCGCGCGTAGACCTGCGCCACTTCGTCCGCCTGGCGCGCCAGGATGCCTGATAGCGCGATCCGGCCGCCCGGCTTGACCTTCGACGACAGCATCGAGGCCATCAGCTTGAGCGGATTGGACAGAATATTGGCGACCACGATATCGAACTCGCCGGTGGGGCATTCGTCAGGCAAACCGTAGGTGACTTCCGCCCGATTGCGCTCGCTGTTGTGACGCGCCGATTCGACCGCTTGCGGGTCGATATCGATGCCGTACACGGGGTTGGCGCCGCATTTCTTCGCAAGGATCGCGAGGATGCCGGAGCCGCAGCCGTAGTCGAGTACGGATTGCTCCGCCTTCACCGATTGCTCCAGCCATTCCATGCACAGACGTGTAGTGGGATGGCTGCCGGTTCCAAATGCCAGGCCCGGATCGAGTTCGAGCACGAGTGCGTCAGGGTCCGGTGCATCGTGCCACGAGGGCACGACCCAGATGCGCTCGCCGATTGGAATCGGATCGAATTGCGATTGCGTGAGACGCACCCAATCCTGGTCTTCGACCTCGCGCACGGTAAACGTAGGGGCGGTTTCCAGCCCCACCTCGTTGGCCGCGGCCGTAAGCAACACCGCCGGCTCGTGTTCGGGGGCGAGCAGGGCGATCACGCGCGAACGCTGCCACGCGGCGCGATCCGGCGTGAGACCGGGCTCGCCGAACAGCGGCTGCTCGTCGGGCGTGTCGGCGTCCGCATCTTCAACCGATACGGACAACGCGCCCAACTCGAGCAGCGCGTCGGAGAATTCCTCCGCGTGCTCGCGTGCCAGCTCGGCGATCAGTTCCCGGTAGGTCATGACTTATGCTTCTTCCGGCGCGGCCTGCTGCTTCGCGGCCAACCGGTTTTCGAGGTAGTGAATGCTGGTGCCGCCTTCGACGAACTTCGCGTCCAGCATCAGCTCGCGGTGCAGCGGGATGTTGGTCTGGATGCCCTCGACCACCATTTCCGACAACGCGATGCGCATCCGCTTGATCGCCTGCTCGCGCGTTGCGCCGTAAGCAATCAGCTTGCCGATCATCGAATCATAGTTCGGCGGCACAAAATAGCCATTGTAGGCGTGCGAATCGACGCGGATGCCGGGGCCGCCCGGCATATGCCACGACGTCAAACGACCCGGCGACGGCGTGAACTTGAACGGATCTTCCGCGTTGATCCGGCATTCGATCGCATGACCCTTGAACACGATGTCGCGCTGGCGGAAGGCGAGCTTCTCGCCCGCTGCGATGCGGATCTGTTCCTGCACGATGTCGACGCCGGTAATCAGTTCGGTCACCGGATGCTCGACCTGCACGCGTGTGTTCATTTCGATGAAATAGAACTCGCCGTTTTCGTACAGGAATTCGAACGTGCCCGCGCCGAGGTAGCCCATTTTCTTGCAGGCGTCCGCGCAGCGATCGCCGATACGGTCGATCAGGCGGCGCGCGATGCCCGGCGCCGGCGCTTCTTCGATCACTTTCTGGTGGCGGCGTTGCATTGAGCAATCGCGCTCGCCCAGCCAGACCGCGTTCTTGAACGAGTCGGACAGAATCTGGATTTCGATGTGCCGCGGGTTCTCCAGGAATTTCTCCATGTAGACCTGCGGGTTGCCGAACGCCCGGCCGGCTTCTTCGCGCGTCATGATGACCGCGTTGACCAGTGCCGCTTCAGTGTGGACCACGCGCATGCCGCGGCCACCGCCGCCGCCGGCTGCCTTGATGATGACCGGATAGCCGACCTGGCGTGCAATTTTCACGATCTCTTTCGGATCGTCCGGCAACGCGCCTTCAGAACCCGGCACGCAGGGCACGCCCGTCTTGATCATGGTCTGCTTGGCGGTCACCTTGTCGCCCATCATCCGGATGGTTTCCGGGCGCGGGCCGATGAAGGTGAAGCCGGACTGCTCGACACGTTCGGCAAAGTCGGCGTTTTCCGACAGGAAGCCGTAGCCGGGATGGATCGCTTCGGCGTCCGTCACTTCTGCCGCGCTGATCAGCGCCGGCATGTTCAGGTAGCTCAGATTCGAAGGCGCCGGGCCGATACAGACCGCCTCGTCGGCGAGCTTCACGTACTTGGCTTCCTTGTCGGCTTCCGAATAGACAACGACGGTCTTGACGCCGAGTTCGCGGCAGGCGCGCTGGATACGAAGCGCGATCTCGCCACGATTGGCAATGAGAATTTTTTCAAACATAGCGGGTTTTCGACTCATCAATAGGCGCCTGGTTGATCACAACACAGGCCGCCTCAGAGGATCGGTCGCGCGCCTCGGGAGGGCAGGCGCGCGGGCGGCAAGCGCAAAAAAGCGCAAAGCGTGCCGCGTTAGCCGACCAGGAACAGCGGTTGGCCGTACTCGACCGCCTGCCCGTTTTCGACGAGGATTTCCTTCACCACGCCGGACTTGTCCGACTCGATTTCGTTGAGCAACTTCATCGCTTCGATGATGCAGATCGTCTGGCCTTCCTTGACCGTATCGCCCACCTGCACGAACGGCTCGGCGCCCGGCGACGGCGCGCGGTAGAACGTGCCGACCATCGGCGAGGTCACCACATGGCCTTGCGGTGCGGCGACGGCCGGCGTAGCCGGGGCGCCTGCTGCAGCGGCCGGCGCTTCGCCGCCTGCCATCGGGAACGGCTGCGCATATTGCGGGGCATACGAAGCGGACGGTTGTACGTAAACCGGCGGCGCATTCTTGACGATGCGGACCTTGCCTTCGCCTTCGGTCACTTCGAGTTCGGAAATACCGGACTCCGAGACGAGGTCGATCAGAGTTTTCAGTTTACGTAGATCCATCAGGAAGCCCCTTTCAATGCGTGAAGTGCCGGCGCGTACGCAGCCGGCGCAAATTAGACGTGTTTGGAATCAGCCGCGCGACGAGCCGGCGGACAGCCGGTCGAGCGCGAATTCGAGCGCGTACAGATACCCCTTCCAGCCGAGGCCGCAAATCACGCCCTCTGCCTGGTCGGAGAAATACGAGTGATGCCGGAACGGTTCGCGGCGATGTACGTTCGACAGATGAATCTCGACGAACGGGATGCCGACCCCCGCCAGTGCGTCCCGAATGGCCACGCTGGTGTGCGTGTACGCGGCGGGATTGATCAGTATGAAATCGGTTTGTTCAGTCCGTGCGGATTGGATGCGATCGACGAGAGCGCCTTCATGATTGCTCTGGAACGACGCGAGTTCGACGCCGGCGTCCGCAGCGCGGTCCGCCAGCGCCTGATCGATCTGCGGCAACGTAACCCGGCCGTAGACCTCAGGTTCCCGGGTGCCGAGAAGGTTGAGGTTGGGGCCGTGCAGTACCAGCAGTCGCGTCATGGTCGCTTCTTTTTCCGTGGAATTGGGCGCACTTTAGCGCTGATTAGAGAAACTTGTCTAGTTTCCCGCGCGTTCGAAACGATCCCGGCGACCTTTCGCCGCTTCTCCGGGCGCCCATCTTCTCTCAAATTCGAGCGAATTGCGCGTAATTTCGCGCCTTTTGCCCCTATCTGATCGTCAAAAGAATGTGAAATTTAGAGTGCGTCGAGGGTCGCTTTCAGCGCTTGCGGGTCGATTTGCCCTAATTTTGTCGAGCGGATATTGCCTTTTGCGTCGATGACGACGGTGAAGGGCAGGCCCCCGGCGGTGTTGCCAAACGCGCGTGCGAGGTCGGCGCCGCCAAACCCGGTCACGTAGACGGGGTACGCTACCTTCACCTTTTGCAGGAACGCCTGGACATTTTTGTCCGAATCGACGCCAAGTCCGACGAACTGGATTCCTTTCTTCGCATATTCGCGCTGAAGTTGCGACAGAGCGGGCATCTCTTCGACGCACGGCCCGCACCACGACGCCCAGAAATTGACGACGATTGGGTGGCCTTTAAGCAAACTTAGCGTTTGCGGCTTGCCGTCGACGTTCGTGACGGGCGCGGCCCAAAGTTGTTCGACCGCGCTTTGCGTGGAGCCGGGTTGCGCCGCGTGGGCCACTTCCGGGTCGCTGTTCAGCCAATGATTGGCCAGCACTCCGCCACCCGCCGCGGCGATCGCGACCAGTGCGCCTGCCAGAATCCGTCTCGTATTCATTCCAGGTCTGTCTAATTAGTTGAAGAGGTGACGTCGCTGTTGTCGAGCAACGCCTGAACCGCCTGCTGATTTGCCCGGGCGGTGCGGCCGCGCGCGTCGGCCCGGACCGCGCCGCGCAAGTCGTCTGTTTCGTACAGGGCGACATGGATGCCGGCCGGTTCCGCATCGCGGCCTTCGTTCGTGGGGCGCCAGAGGAAGCTCAGCGTCTCGACATAGCCACGACCGGCAAAATGCCGCGTCTCCGACACGTCGTACTGAATGTTGGCGTTCAGAAAGTAGATCGCGACTTCTTTGGGATTGTCGCAAAACACCTGAAGGTGAATATCCGAGTGTTCGCCGGCTGTGCCGCCGAGCACCGCGCCGGTCAGGTATGGATTGAACGGCGCGAGCCGCTCCATCCAGTCGATCGCAATGCGGCGCAGCCGCCGCAACAACGCCGGCTGGCTGTCGCCCTGAAAGAGTGACTGATATTCGCGGATTTCTTCTTCGATCTGGTCGTTATCCGGCAGCCATTCGCCGGCAACACGGCTCTCGCCGACCACCTGCCGTGCCGCTTTACGCTTGGCCGTTGCGTAGTCCAGACCGTCTTCAGCGATCATCCGGGCAGCCGCGATGGCGATTTCCTCGCGCACACGCTGCGGATCGAAATGTGATTTGCGAACCATCTCTCAATCATACTAGAGATTGATGACAGCCTTTTCCGGGCGGTTTGCGCCAGGCGCCTGCCGTGGGCGACGCGCGCGGCCGCCCTGGCGGCCCCGTTCGTAGGGCGATTCAGAGCCGTCGGTTACAATAGCGTCCTTTGCAGACGGTCGTTTCGGCCGCTCCTCTGCACTCCCATCTCTCGCAAAAAATACGCCCGCGCGGCACGACAGGCTTATGCACATCCACATCCTCGGCATCTGCGGCACGTTCATGGGCGGACTCGCGGTCCTCGCGCGCGGCGCGGGTCATACCGTGACGGGCTGCGACGCCGGTGTTTATCCGCCGATGAGCACGCAGCTCGAGGCACAAGGCATTGGTCTGATCGAAGGTTATGGCGCTGAGCAGTTGAACGGACTCAATGCCGACCTGTTCGTGATCGGCAATGTGGTGACGCGCGGCAACCCGCTGATGGAAGCCATCCTGGATCGTGGCCTGCCGTACGTTTCCGGTCCGCAGTGGCTCGGCGAACATGTACTGAACGGCAAGTGGGTGCTGGCGGTGGCCGGCACGCATGGCAAAACCACCACCAGTTCGATGCTGACCTGGCTGCTCGAAGACGCGGGCCTCAATCCGGGCTTCCTGATTGGCGGCGTGCCGCTGAATTTCGGCGTTTCGGCGCGGCTGACCGATTCAAGCTTCTTCGTGATCGAAGCCGACGAATACGACACCGCTTTCTTCGACAAGCGCTCCAAATTCGTTCACTACCGGCCGAAAACCGCGATCCTGAACAACCTCGAGTTCGACCACGCCGATATTTTCCCGGATCTGGCGGCAATCGAAACGCAGTTCCACCACTTGATCCGCACTGTGCCGGGCATCGGCCGCATCGTCACGAACGGTCGTGAAGACGCGCTGGAGCGGGTGCTGACGCGCGGTTGCTGGAGCGAAGTCGAGCGTTTCGGCGTGCAAGGCGGCTGGGAAATCTTGCCGGCGGAAGACGGCGTGCCGGTCGACGAGCGTTTCGCGGTCTATCACAACAGCGAACGCGTCGGTGTAGTCGAGTGGCAGGTGCAGGGCGAGCACAACCGCATGAACGCGCTTGCCGCGATCGCTGCCGCGCGCCATGTCGGCGTACCGCCGGCACAGGCCGCGAAGTCGCTCGCGAGTTTCCGCAACGTGAAGCGCCGCATGGAAGTGCGCGGCAGCGTCGACGGCGTGACCGTCTACGACGATTTCGCCCACCATCCCACGGCGATCGAGACGACAGTGGCCGGACTGCGCGCCCGCGTCGGCCACGAAAACACGCGAATTCTGGCCGTGCTGGAGCCGCGCTCGAACACCATGAAGCTTGGCGTGATGAAAGCGCAACTGCCGGCTAGTCTCGCTGGCGCCGACCTGGTGTTCGGCTACGGCGCGCCGGCTGGCCGCGACGCGCTGGGCTGGAATCTCGCCGAGGCGCTCGCGCCGCTTGGCGGCAAAGCGCAGGCTTTCGACAATCTCGACGCGCTGGTCAAAGCGGTGGTTCACGCCGCGCGCCCCGGCGACCAGCTTCTGGTGATGAGCAACGGTGGCTTCGGCGGCGTGCATCAGAAGCTGCTCGATGCACTTTCCACACGAGGCACCTCGTGATCCTCTATCTGCACGGTTTTCGCTCATCGCCCAATTCGTTCAAGGCGCGCGTGCTGGCGGCACGCCTTGTCGAACTCGGCCGCGGCGACGAATGGTGCTGCCCGATGTTGCCGGTCTCGCCATTCGAGACCGTGGCCCTCGCCGAATCGCTGGTGGCGGCCGCGAAGCCTGAGAACGTCACCGTGATCGGCAGTTCGCTGGGCGGCTACTTCGCCACGTATCTTGCCGAGAAGCACGGCTGGCCGGCGGTGCTGCTGAACCCGGCGGTGGTGCCGCAGCGCGACCTGAGCGCCTATCTCGGCGAGCAGCCGTTGTGGCACGGCGGCGGCAGCATTACGGTCGAACCGCATCATCTGGACGAACTGCGTGCGCTCGGCGTCGCGTCGATCACGCGAGCCGAACGCTATTATTTGATGGCCGCCACTGGCGACGAAGTGCTCGATTACCGCGAAATGCTTGCGCACTATCCGGGCGCGCGCACTACGCTGATCGAAGGGAGCGACCACGCGATCAGCGAATTCGCGCACTACGTCGACGAGGTGCTGGCCTTTTGCGACGCCGAGGATATCGAGCCGCCGGCGCCGCGCGAAGCGGCCTGACAGTGCCAACGATCCCGTAGCGAGGCCGCTGTGGGATCGCCAGAATCATGCCGCCGGCGCGCGCGTATCGCGCCGCGGATCCACTACCACGAACACGTTGCCGTGCCGCGCGTGCAGTGACCGATAGCTGAACCCAATCGGGCGCGCCGGCGGATGCAAGTCAGAACGAGAGTATTGAGTGAACGTTTTCTTTGAGGAATCGGGCAGTTTCAAGGCGGGCAGCGTGCTGTCGCGCCAGGGCGACGCTTTTCAGGTCGAGTTGCCGGGCGGCCGGCGCACCAAGGTGCGCGCGAAAGACGTGCTGATCGAATTCGAAAAACCGAGCGCCGGCGAGTTGATGCAGCAGGCTGACGCCGCCGCGCAGGACATCGATCTGGATTTCCTGTGGGAATGCGCGCCAGAAGACGAATTCCCGTTTGCCACGCTGGGCGCCGAGTACTTTGGCGGTTCGTTCGGCGCTATCGAACGCGCGGCGCTGGTGCTGCGCATGCACGGCTCACCGGTGTACTTTCGCCGCAAGGGCCGCGGCATGTACCAGCGCGCGCCGCAGGAGCAGCTCAAGATGGCGCTCGCCGGACTGGAGCGCAAGCGTCAGCAGGCGCTGGTGCAGGCCGGTTACGAAGACGAGCTGAAGGCAGGCCGTCTGCCGGAAGGCTTCAGCGGCAGCAAGGCGCTGGCTTTGCTCACCCGTCCGGACAAGAACACGATCGAATACAAGGCGCTCGAAGGCGCGGCAGCGGCGCGCGGTATTTCGCAGGCGCGGCTGATGCTCGAATGCGGCGGCATTGCGTCGGCCCGCGCGTTGCATGAGGCGAAATTCCTCTCCGAGTTTTTCCCGCACGGCACTGGTTTCCCGCCGGTGACGGTCGGTACATTGCCGGAAGATCTGCCGGAAGCCGATGTACAGGCATTCTCGATCGACGACATCACCACCACCGAAATCGACGATGCATTCTCCGTTGAACATCTGGCCGACGGCCGCGTGCGGATCGGTGTGCACATCGCCGCGCCGGCGCTGGGCATTGAGCGCGGCGACGATGTCGATGCGATCGCGCGCACGCGTTTGTCGACTGTCTATATGCCGGGCGACAAGATCACGATGCTGCCCGATAGCGTCGTGGAAGCGTTTACGCTGGCTGAAGGCGGCTTGCGGCCGGCTCTGTCGCTGTATGTGATCATCAATCGCGAGACGCAGGAAATCGTGGCGAGCGAAACGCGCGCCGAGCGCGTGTTCGTGAAGAACAATTTGCGCCACAACACGCTGGACGAGCTGGTTACCGAAGAGGCGCTTGCCGCCGGCACCGGCGATTATCCGCACAAGGAAGACATCGCCGTGCTGTGGCCGTTCGCGCAGGCGCTGTTCGAAAAGCGTCAGACCGCGCGCGCCGGTTACGGCCTGCGGCGTGAAGTGCAGCGCAACACGGATTTCAATTTCTACGTTGAAGGCGAGCACATCACGATCACGCCGCGTCGGCGCGGCTCGCCACTCGATACGATCGTCGCGGAGCTCGCGATTCTCGCCAATTCGTCGTGGGGCGCGTTCCTGCACGACCACGGGGTGCCGGGCATCTATCGTTCGCAGCGCGCGTTCGGCGCACCGACCGGCCCGAAACGCACCCGCATGCAGACCAACGCCGCGCCGCACGAAGGTCTGGGCGTCACGCAATATGCGTGGAGCACGTCGCCGCTGCGCCGCTACGTCGACCTCGTGAATCAGTGGCAGTTGCTGGCCTGCGTGCAGCACCGCGTCACCGCGAAACTGGCTGCGCCGTTCAAGCCCAAAGACGCCGATCTGTTCGCCGTCGTGCAAGGGTTCGACGACACCTACACGGCGTATGCCGATCACCAGCGCCGCATGGAGTACTTCTGGTGCCTGCGCTGGCTGAAGCAGGAGAACCGGAAGCAGGTGGTGGCATCGGTGGTGAAGGGCGATCTCGTTCGCCTCGAAGAGATTCCGCTGCTGCTGCACGTGCCGGGTCTCGGCGTACACGCGCGCGGCACACGCTTGCAGATGGAAGTGATGTCGATCGACGAACTGACCGTCGAAGCATCCGTGCGCCTGCTGCACGTGCTCGACGCGCCGACCGTGATGGGCGGTAGCGAAGCGGAAGAAGCCGACGATGGTGAAGAGGGCGAAGAGGAAATCATCGACGTCGCCGATGAAAGCGCCGAAGGCGAAGCCGAGGCTCAGGCGGAAGCCGATCTCGACGGCGGTGCGGCGGAAGCGGGCGACGCCGAAAACGGCGCCGGGGCTGGCGATGCGGCTTCCGATCAGCAGCAGGTTGCGGAGCCGGGACGATGAGCGAGGCTGACTCACGGGACCGCTACGCGGTCATCGGCAATCCGGTCGGCCATAGCAAGTCGCCGTTCATTCATGGCCGCTTTGCCGCGCAGACCGGCGAGCCTGTTGAGTACGGTCACCTGCTGGCGCCGGTCGATGCCTTCGTGCCGCACGTGCGGGCTTTTATCGAAGCGGGCGGCCGCGGCTTGAATGTCACCGTGCCGTTCAAGCTCGATGCACATGCCTTCGCTAACACGCTTTCGCCGCGCGCGGCGGCAGCGGGTGCGGTGAACACACTGCGGTTCGACGCGAGCGGTGTCTACGGTGACAACACGGACGGCTTTGGCCTCGTGCGAGACATCGAGGTGAATCTTGGCGTGCCGTTGAAGGGCGCGCGGATTTTGCTGCTTGGCGCGGGCGGCGCAGCGCGGGGTGTCGTGCTGCCGATGCTGGATCGTGTGCCGCACACGCTGACCATCGTCAACCGTACGGCGGCGAAGGCCGACGCGCTCGTTGACCAGTTCGCGCAGGCCGCACGCGACGCCGCTTGCCGTCTGAGTGGCGGCAGCGCGCGAGCGATCGAAGCCGGCGCATACGACGTGATCGTCAACGCGACGGCGGGCAGTCTGGATGCGTCGTTGCCTGAGTGTGACGACCGCGCGTTCGGCAGCGGCACGCTCGCTTACGACATGATGTACGGTGCGCATCCCACGGTGTTTATGGAGCATGCGCGGAAGCTGGGTGCGCGTGGTGCCGACGGTCTCGGCATGCTGGTCGAGCAGGCGGCCGAATCGTTTTATGTATGGCGAGGCGTGCGGCCGGACGGCGCACCGGTGCTGGCCGAATTGCGAGCGTTGTTGACAGCGCCGTCGCACACCTGAACGGCTTTCTACCTTCCGGAACAGACCGACTGTTTCCCCATTCGAGGACTCCAGGCACGATGACAGCAACGCGGCGCGCGAGCCGGCCGGGTCCGGCGCGATGGGTGTTTTATCTGGGCGCGGTGGTCGCGATTGCGTGGCTTGCGACGCAGGCGTTTTACTTCGCTCAGATCGCGGTGTGGAATTACGTGAATCCCCAGTCGACTGCTTTTATGCGCTCGGATGCGTGGCGATTGTCGCAGGATCGGCCTGATCTGTCCGTGCAGCATACGTGGGTGCCGTATGAGCAGATTTCGCACAATCTGAAGCGCGCGATTATTGCTTCTGAAGACGCGAACTTCGTGAATAACAACGGCTACGAGACGGACGCCATTTTGCAGGCTTGGGAGCGGAACAAGGCCAAGGGCAAGATTGTTCGTGGTGGTTCGACGATTACCCAGCAGTTGGCGCGGAATCTGTTTTTATCCCGGGAGAAGAGTTATATCCGCAAGGGTCAGGAGTTGATCATTACGTGGATGCTCGAGACCTTGATGGATAAGCAGCGGATCTTCGAGATTTATCTCAACTCCGTTGAATGGGGGAATGGGGTTTATGGCGCTGAGGCGGCCGCGCATTATTACTACAAGACTTCGGCGGCCAAGTTGACTGCTGGGCAGTCGGCGCGGTTGGCTGTGATGCTGCCGCAGCCTAAGTATTTTGATGAGCATAGGGGATCGGGGTATCTGGCGCAGCGGTCGCGGGTTATCGCTCGGCGGATGGGGGCTGCGGAGTTGCCCGATTGAGGTTTTTTTGCCTGTTCGGCGCTTGGTTGTTTGCCTACGGTGTTGGCCTTTTCTAGTTCTGATTTCCTGCGTGGCGCCTGGTTGTATGCCAACGGCGTTGGCCTTTCCTTGCTTTGTTAGTGGTCTATTAGCGTTGCCCCTGTGCGGGGCGGCACCTACTTTTCTTTGCCTGCCGCAAAGCAAAGTAGGCAAAAGAAAGCGGCTCAAACCGCTAATTCTTAAGCGGGTCCCCCGCGCAGCCACGGTAGTGGTGCATCTGGAATCGGTGCTCTCGCACATTTGGCGCTTGTGACAAGGCACTCATTCTTCCGGCGGCGCTGCGCGCGCCGACGCGCAATTCATAAAATCACCCCGCTGCGTTTTGGCGCTCGCACCGTCCGTCCTTCGTATAACCACTCGCCAAGCTTTCGCTCCCGCGGTTTGCCTGGTTCCCCGACTCGTCGTTGCATCGCCGCCGTGGGCATAACTGCTGGCAGCGGCGGCGAATCTGGCTTGTCGTTGCATCGCTGTCGCGAGCACAACGACGACGGCCGCGCAGCGAATGCGCCGCATCGGCATTTCATTTGAAGTGGGGTTCGCCAACAACAGCGCGAACCCTTCGCCGAGGCGAAGCCGATGGCCCCCACCCCGCCCAACCGAAACTCCCGGTTTCCCTGGCAGACCCGTCCGCGACGCACGCAGTGCGGAGTGGGAGCGAATGAGCGCCTTGTCACTAGCGCGGAGTGTGCGGGGGCACGGATTCCAGATGCACCACTACCGTGGCTGCGCGGGGGACCCGCTTAAGAACTAGCGGTTTGAGCCGCTTTCTTTTGCCTACTTTGCTTTGCGGCAGGCAAAGAAAAGTAGGTGCCGCCCCGCACAGGGGCAACGCTAATAGACCGCTAACAAAGCAAGGAAAGGCCAACACCGCAGGCACACAACCAAGCGCCACGCAGGCAATCAGAACAACGAAAAACCACGACCCGAGAGACACAGACAAACGAAACCACCCTGCAGGCAAGCACCCCAACAACTCCCACCCGCCGCAGGCAAAAACAGCCCAAACCCAAGCCCCCCGGCAAGGCACAAATCCCATTATATGAATCTAGCACTCACATATTGGAGCTTTCTCAAAAACCGCCCTACAATCCAGCCAACACGCACCGTGAGCCCAAAAAAACCGGCCTCAACGAGCGACAGCAAGAAAAAACCGGAGACAAGCCAAACCATGCCCAAGCCGCAAAGGCAGCATCCATACGTCCGCGCCACCGGCAGCACACCCCGTGCCATGAGCCGAACGGTGTGCAAAGCAAGCCTCCTCTCCGGCCCCGCGCTGTAAGCGCAAAAAACCATCGAAAAGCCAATCGCCATGAACAAAGCGATGCCCACTCACGCCGTCAGCGCGTCTGAAGCCAATCTGGCGCCCTCAGCCGATCACGTGACCCGCACAGCGCCGCAACCGGCCGCGAACACGGCCAAGGCCCCACGCGTCAGCGCGCAACCCGCCGTGGCCGACGAAATCGCGTTGCCGAGCACGCTGCTCGACATCACGCCGCAACAAGCCGGCACGCAAACGCTGTTGCGCGGTCTCGCGATTCTGGAAGCCGCCGCTGCCGGCGTGCGCGATCTGCGCACCTTCGGCGCCGCGCTCGGCACGACTCGCAGCACCACGCACCGGCTGGTGAGCAGCCTCGTGCAAGCGCGCTATCTGCGGCAAGTGCAGGGCGGCTATCTGCTGGGTCCGAAGCTGATCGAACTCGGCACCATCGCGCTCGAACAGATGCCGCTCACCGCGGTCGCGCGTCCGCATCTCGAATCGCTCGCTGAAAAGACACTCGACACGATCCACCTCGGCGTGCGCGACGGCGACGACGTGCTGTACATCGACAAGATCCCCGGCACCCGTGGCCTCGAAATGCGCTCGCGCGTGGGCCACCGGATGCCGCTGGCGTCGACGGGTATCGGCAAAGCCATGATGCTCGACCTCACGCCGGACGTTTGGCAGTCGCTTTTCGAGGCTTCCCGGCGCGCGCTCGCCGGTGTCAGCTTCAAGCCGGATAACCGTCCCGATGCGCAAACCTTCATGCAGCGTATGACGAACTACGCCGCCGGCGGCTACACCTTCGACCTCGAAGAAAACGAAGCGTCGATCCGCTGCGTCGCCGCGCCGGTGCGCGATGCATCGGGCGCCGTGGTGGCGGCGCTGTCGGTGGCAAGCACGATTCCGTATATGTCGCTCGAACGCATGGATGAACTGATTGCGGTCGTGCAGCGCGAAGCGCGCGCGATCTCGGAAGAACTCGGCTGGCGTGCCCCGCAACCGGCAACCCGCAGGATCAAACGATGAAGCAAGCGGGTTCTCAAATGCAGGCGGTCAATCCGGTGAACAGCGCCGGCTCCACGGCCGCCGACGCCAGGCTCCAGCACGCCGCGCTCATCGCGCTCGATTGGGGTACGACGTCGCTGCGCGCGTATCTGTACGACGCGGCCGGCGAGGTGCTGGCGACGCGGGCATCCACGGCCGGCATCATGAATCTGCCGCATAGCGCCGAACAAGGCGGCTTCGACGCCGCCTTCCACGACGCATGTGGCGCATGGCTCAAGCAGGCGCCGGGTGTGCCGGTGATCGCGGCGGGCATGGTCGGCAGCGCGCAAGGCTGGGTCGAAGCACCGTATGTCGACGCGCCGGCGAATGCCGATGCGCTGGTGGCCGGCATCGTGCGCGTCAAAGCCGCGAGCGGCGTGACGCTGCACATCGTGCCGGGCGTCCTGCAGCGCGGCGATCTGCCGAATGTGATGCGCGGCGAAGAAACCCAGATCTTCGGGGCACTTGGACAGGACACGGCCGCCGTGGACAGCAGCAAGCGCACGCTGATCGGTTTGCCTGGCACCCACGCGAAGTGGGTCGTCGTGCATGCGGGCCGCATCGAACGTTTTCATACCTTCATGACCGGTGAGGTGTTCGCGGCATTGCGCGAACACACCATTCTCGGCCGCACGATGGACACGCCGGATCGTCCGGATACCGAAGCTTTCCTGCGTGGCGTGAAGATCGCCCGCGACAAAGGTCAGGCGGGCTTGCTGGCCACCGTATTCAGCGCTCGCACGCTCGGGCTCACCGGCCAACTTTCGCGCGAGCAGCAGCCGGACTATCTGTCGGGTTTGCTGATCGGACACGAACTGGCCGGTTTCGAAGCCGTGCTCGCACAACAGCAGAACTCGCTCGCCGGGCAGCAGCTGCGCCTGATCGGCAATGAGGCGCTGTGCGAGCGCTATCGCGCCGCGCTCGCGCAATTCGGCTGCACTCGCGCGGAGCTGGTGAAGCACGCCACCGAGCGTGGCCTGTGGCGCGTCGCCATCCAGGCGGGGCTGGTTAATCCCACGCCCCATACGGCGCACGCGGGCTAACCGGTAGCGCCGCCGCTTACGAAACAAGGAACCGACATGCAACCCCACATCAATCTGCCCGCCCCGTACATGCCGCACGCGGGTCTGATCGCGGCGTTCGAGGTCTGTCCGCTGATCGCGATCATGCGTGGCGTGACGCCCGCTGATGCCGCGGAGCACGGTCAGGCCCTGTACGAAGCCGGCTTTCGCATTGTCGAAGTGCCGTTGAATTCGCCCCAACCGTTCGACAGCATCGCGGCGATCCGCAAGGCGTTGCCGGCCGATGCGATCGTCGGTGCCGGCACGGTGCTGCATTCGAGTTTCGTCAACGACGTGAAGTCGGCGGGCGGCGAACTGATCGTGATGCCGCATAGCGATCCGGAAATCGTCAACGCCGCGAAGGCGCAAGGCATGGCGTGCGCGCCGGGCGTGGCGACGCCGACTGAAGCCTTCATCGCGCTGAAAAACGGCGCGGACGTGCTGAAGATGTTCCCGGCGGAACAGCTCGGCTGCCAGGTCGTGAAAGCGTGGCGCGCGGTGATCGCGGCGGAAGTGCCGCTGGTGCCGGTCGGTGGGATCACGCCGGACAACATGGGCCCGTTTTTGAGTGCCGGTGCGAACGGCTTCGGCCTCGGCTCGGCGCTGTATAAGCCGGGGCAGAGCGCGGCGGTGACCGCCTCGCATGCGAAAGCGTTCATCAACGGGCTGCGCATCGCCCGTGCAGGTGTGAAGAAATGAAGCGGCTCGCTGACAAGGTCGCGTTGATCACCGGCGCCGGGCGCGGCATCGGTGCGGCGATCGCGTTTGCGTTTGCGCGTGAGGGGGCGGCGGTTGTACTGGCGGAGCTGGATATCGACACCGCGCGGCAGACGGCGGAGCAGATCGAGGCACACACCGGCGCACGCGCGCTGGCGGTACAGACGGACGTGACGCAATCGGCGTCGGTTCAGCATGCGGTGAGCGAGGCGGAACACGCGTTCGGCGCGCTCGACGTGCTGGTCAACAACGCCGGCATCAACGTGTTCTGCGATCCATTGACGATGACCGACGACGACTGGCGCCGCTGTTTCGCGGTCGATCTCGACGGCGTCTGGAACGGGTGTCGCGCGGTGTTGCCGGGTATGGTCGAACGCGGCGCGGGCAGCATCGTGAATATCGCGTCGACGCATGCGTTCAAGATCATTCCGGGATGTTTTCCGTACCCGGTCGCGAAGCACGGTGTAATCGGTTTGACGCGTGCGCTCGGCATCGAATATGCGCCGCGCAATGTGCGGGTCAACGCGATCGCGCCCGGGTACATCGAGACGCAATTGACGCACGACTGGTGGAACGCGCAAGCCGATCCGGTCGCCGCAAAACAGGCGACGCTCGATCTGCAACCGATGAAGCGCATCGGCCGCCCGGAAGAAGTGGCGATGACGGCGGTGTTTCTCGCCTCGGACGAAGCGCCGTTCATCAACGCCACCTGCATCACCGTGGATGGCGGGCGCTCCGCGCTGTATCACGACTGAAAAGTTTCACCGGACGACGCGCTGGCCGCGTGTGTCACAACCGGTACAAGAAGACGCGGCCGATACCTTCTCGTTATCAATTAGTCAGGAGACACGCATTATGAAACGAAGAATTTTCCTCACGCTGGCAGCAGCGGCGACGGGTGTGCTCTTCAACGCGCCGGTCGCGCAAGCCGCCGATCCGGTCAAGATCGGCTTCCTCGTGAAGCAGCCGGAAGAACCGTGGTTCCAGGACGAATGGAAGTTCGCTGAAATCGCCGCCAAGGAGAAGGGCTTCACGCTGGTGAAGATCGGTGCGCCGTCGGGCGAGAAGGTGATGAGCGCTATCGACAACCTGTCGGCTCAGAAAGCACAAGGCTTTGTGATCTGCACCCCTGACGTCAAGCTCGGACCGGGCATTGTCGCCAAGGCGAAGGCCGACGGCCTGAAGATGATGACGGTCGACGACCGCCTCGTCGACGGCGCGGGCAAGCCGATCGCATCGGTGCCGCATATGGGCATCTCGGCGTACAACATCGGCAAGCAAGTGGGCGATGGCCTGGCTGCGGAAATCAAGAAGCGCGGCTGGGATATGAAAGACGTGGGCGCGATCGACGTGACCTACAACCAGTTGCCCACCGCGGTTGATCGCACCACCGGTGCAACCGACGCGCTCGTCGCCGCCGGCTTCCCGAAGGCCAACGTCATTGCCGCGCCGCAAGCGAAGACGGACACGGAAAACGCGTTCAACGCCGCCAACATCGCGCTGACGAAGAACCCGCAGTTCAAGCACTGGGTGGCTTACGCGCTGAACGACGAAGGCGTGCTCGGCGCGGTGCGCGCAGCGGAAGGCCGCGGCTTCAAGGCGGACAACATGATCGGTATCGGCATCGGTGGTTCGGACTCGGCATTGAACGAGTTCAAGAAGCCGTCGCCGACCGGCTTCTACGGCACGGTCATCATCAGCCCGAAGCGTCACGGCGAAGAAACCTCGACGCTGATGTACGACTGGATCACGCAAGGCAAGGAACCGCCGATGCTCACGCTGACGACCGGCATGCTGGCCACGCGTGACAACGTCGCGGATGTGCGCCAGAAGATGGGCCTCGCGGCAAATTAAGCGGCTCGATTCAGCATGCGGTGACATGAAGTGAACTGCCGGTGCGTCGTTTCTCCAAGGATTGGGCGCGCCGGCAGCCATCACCGGCAGTAATAAAAGATGAGTAGTTGAGACAGACCACGCTTTGTGCCCATACGGCACCTGTAGAAGCACGGTTCACAAGAAGCAGCAACTAAGTTGCATGGGAAAGGAGGCGAAGTGTCAGCGACGCTACGTTTTGACAATATTGGCAAAGTCTTTCCAGGCGTGCGCGCGCTCGACGGTGTGTCCTTCGACGTCAACGTCGGCCAGGTGCACGGCCTGATGGGCGAAAACGGCGCAGGGAAGTCGACCCTGCTGAAGATTCTCGGCGGTGAATACCAGCCCGATTCGGGCCGCGTGATGATTGACGGCAATGAGGTGCGCTTCACGAGCGCGGCGTCGTCGATCGCAGCGGGGATCGCGGTGATTCACCAGGAACTGCAATACGTGCCCGATCTGACGGTCGCGGAAAACTTGCTGCTGGGCCAACTGCCGAACTCGCTCGGCTGGGTGAACAAGCGCGAAGCCAGGCGTTTCGTGCGCGAACGCCTGGAAGCGATGGGCGTGGCGCTCGATCCGAGCGCGAAGCTGAGGAAACTCTCGATCGCGCAACGGCAAATGGTCGAAATCTGCAAGGCGTTGCTGCGCAACGCGCGGGTGATCGCACTGGATGAGCCGACCAGCTCGCTGTCGCATCGCGAGACCGAAGTGCTGTTCAAGCTGGTACGAGACCTGCGCGCCGACAACCGCGCGATGATCTACATCTCGCACCGCATGGACGAGATTTACGAGCTTTGCGACGCCTGCACGATTTTCCGCGACGGCCGCAAGATCGCCTCGCATCCGACGCTTGAAGGCGTGTCGCGCGACACCATTGTGAGCGAAATGGTTGGACGCGAAATCGCCGACATCTATAACTATTCAGCACGTCCGTTGGGCGAGGTGCGCTTCGCGGCGAAAGCGATCGAAGGCCACGCGCTTGCGCAGCCGGCCAGCTTCGAAGTGCGGCGTGGCGAGATCGTCGGCTTCTTCGGTCTGGTGGGTGCGGGCCGCAGCGAATTGATGCATCTGGTGTATGGCGCCGATCACAAGAAGGGCGGCGAAATCGTGCTCGACGGCAAGCCGATCAAGGTGCGCAGCGCGGGCGAGGCGATCCGGCACGGCATCGTGCTGTGCCCGGAGGACCGCAAGGAAGAGGGCATCGTCGCGATGGCGACCGTGTCGGAGAACATCAATATCAGTTGCCGCCGTCACTATCTGCGTGCGGGGATGTTCCTCGACCGCAAGAAGGAAGCGGAAACCGCCGACCGTTTTATCAAGCTGCTGAAGATCAAGACGCCGAGCCGCCGCCAGAAGATTCGCTTTCTGTCGGGCGGCAACCAGCAGAAGGCGATTCTGTCGCGCTGGCTGGCCGAGCCCGATCTGAAAGTGGTGATTCTCGACGAACCGACGCGCGGAATCGACGTCGGTGCGAAGCATGAGATCTATAACGTGATTTATCAGCTTGCCGAACGCGGCTGCGCGATCGTGATGATTTCGTCTGAACTACCGGAAGTGCTCGGCGTGTCCGACCGGATCGTCGTGATGCGCCAGGGCCGGATTTCCGGCGAACTGTCGCGCAAGCAAGCAACGGAACAAACGGTGTTGAGCCTCGCGTTGCCGCAAAGCTCGACCGCCCTGCCCGGAACCGCAGCCACCGAGCAAGCGGCCTGAACCTAATTTGGACGAAAGTCCGGCAACCCGTGGGGAACGGGAGGAGTCTTCAAAATGCAAGCCAGAGAAAACCTCGCGCAACAAGCCGCAAAAAGTGCGGCCGAAGCGCTGATTCCGCAAGGCAACGACAAGGCGAAATGGTGGCAGCAGATCACCGAGTACAGCCTGATCCTGATCTTCATCGTGATGTTCATCACGATGTCGCTGACGGTCGATCACTTCTTCTCGATCGAGAACATGCTCGGTCTCGCGCTGTCGATCTCGCAGATCGGCATGGTCGCGTGCACGATGATGTTTTGCCTCGCCTCACGCGATTTCGACTTGTCGGTGGGCTCGACGGTTGCGTTCGCTGGCGTGCTGTGCGCGATGGTCCTGAACGCGACCGGCAACACGTTCATCGCGATCATCGCGGCGGTAGCGGCAGGTGCTGTGATCGGTTTCGTCAACGGCGCGGTGATCGCGTATCTGCGCATCAACGCGCTGATCACGACGCTCGCGACGATGGAAATCGTCCGCGGTCTCGGCTTTATCGTGTCGCACGGGCAAGCCGTGGGCGTATCGTCGGATACGTTCATCGCGCTGGGCGGCTTGAGCTTCTTCGGCGTGTCGCTGCCGATCTGGGTCACGCTGCTGTGCTTCATCGTGTTCGGCGTGATGCTCAATCAGACCGTCTATGGCCGCAATACACTGGCAATCGGCGGTAACCCGGAAGCCTCGCGCCTGGCCGGTATCAACGTCGAGCGCACGCGCGTCTATATCTTCCTGATTCAGGGCGCCGTTACCGCGCTGGCCGGTGTGATTCTGGCTTCGCGGATCACGTCGGGTCAGCCGAATGCGGCGGAAGGCTTCGAGCTGAATGTGATTTCGGCTTGCGTGCTGGGTGGTGTATCGCTGCTCGGCGGTCGCGCGACGATCTCCGGGGTCGTGATCGGCGTGCTGATCATGGGCACGGTCGAGAACGTGATGAACCTGATGAACATCGACGCGTTCTACCAGTACCTCGTGCGCGGCGCGATTCTGCTCGCCGCCGTGCTGCTCGACCAGTTGAAGAACCGCGGCTCGCGCGACTGACGCGGGACTCAACTCGCGACTCACTTACTTTGCTCTAAAAGGAATCGAACGATGTCGTCTCCGGCCAATGCAAACGATCGTCTCGCAGACAACGCGTTTGCCCGCTATCCGAGTCTCGTCGACCGAACCGTGTTGATTACGGGTGGCGCAACCGGTATCGGCGCGTCGTTCGTCGAGCATTTCGCGGCGCAGGGCGCGCGCGTTGCGTTCTTCGATATCGATGCGAGCGCGGGTGAAGCACTTGCCGACGAACTCGGCGATTCGAAACACAAGCCGCTGTTTTTGCCGTGCGATCTGACCGACCTCGACGCACTGCAAAAAGCAATCGCCGACGTGAAGTCTGCACTCGGTCCGATCCAGGTGCTGGTGAACAACGCGGCAAACGACAAGCGCCACGCGATCGGCGATGTGACGCGCGAGTTTTTCGACGCCGGCATCGCGGTGAACATCCGTCACCAGTTTTTTGCGGCGCAAGCGGTGATGGAGGATATGAAAGCCGCCAACGCGGGTTCGATCATCAATCTCGGCTCGATCAGCTGGATGTTGAAGAACGGCGGCTATCCGGTGTACGTCATGTCGAAATCGGCGGTGCAGGGTTTGACCCGCGGCCTCGCGCGCGACCTCGGGCACTTCAATATCCGCGTCAATACGCTGGTGCCGGGCTGGGTGATGACGGAAAAGCAGAAGCGTCTGTGGCTCGACGACGCGGGCCGCCGCTCGATCAAGGAAGGCCAGTGCATCGACGCTGAACTGCAACCCGCCGATCTCGCCCGCATGGCGCTGTTCCTCGCCGCCGACGACAGCAGGATGATCACCGCGCAGGATCTCGTGGTCGACGGAGGCTGGGCGTGAGTTCGGCACAGTCACGGTCTGGCGCGTCGTTGCTGCTCGACACGCAATGCACGCTTGGCGAAGGCGCGACGTGGTGCGCAAGAACGGGCCGCTTCTACTGGACCGATATCGAAGGCGCGCGCTTGTGGCGCTATGACCCGAGCGACGGCCAAAGCACGTCGTGGCTCATGTCCGAACGCCTCGCCACATTCGCGTTATGCGCCGACCCGCGCTACCTGCTGCTCGGATTGGCGACGCATCTGGCGTTCTTCGATCTGGCAACTGGCGTGACGCGGCATATCGTCGACGTCGAAACGGGCTTGAATACGCGCGTGAACGACGGCCGTTGCGACCGTCAGGGCCGTTTCGTATTCGGCACTAAAGACGAGGGCTCGCCGCTGCAGGCCGTCGGCGGGTTTTATCGGCTGAATCATGATTTGTCGCTGGAGCGTTTGCTGCTGCCCGCACCGGCAATCTCGAACAGCATCGCGTTCAGTCCTGACGGCTCGACGATGTACTACTGCGATTCGCCGACGCGTGAAATCCGTGTCTGCGACTATCGCGCGGACGGCAGCATCGGCAACGACCGCGTATTCGTGAAATTGACCGATGCGACCGGCGAGCCCGACGGCTCGACCGTCGATCGCGACGGCGGTTTGTGGAACGCGCAATGGGGCGGCCACCGAGTGGTGCGATATGGCCCCGACGGGATGGAAACCGAGCGCGTCGATGTGCCCACCGCGCAGCCGAGCTGCGTCGCGTTGGGCGGGACCCCAAGTGGACTGTCCACGGGACGCGTTGCGGAGCTGGACACGCTCTACGTCACAAGTGCGCGCATCGATCTCGACGCGACTGCGCTCGCAAGCGACCCGCATGCGGGAGGCGTGTTTATCGCAACGCCCGGGCGACAAGGTTTGCCGGAACCGCTGTTCCTGGGCTCGCCCGTATAGCGCAAAATGACGCAGCCTCGTTGTCGAGGCTGCAGCGCAGGTTAGTCGAGTAGTGATTGAGAAAGTGCGTCAGGAGTCGATGTCGTAAAACCAGTGGCAGCAATCGGCAGCACGCCGTTCGGACCCCGAGGCGACCGGTTCAAGAAAATCGCCCAACAGCACCCGTCAGCAATGACGGCAATGTCCCACGCCTCTCGATGGAGCCAGATATGACTGTTGCGAATCCTGTTTCCGCTTCTTCCCAGAGCCGGCGCGCGCGACTCAACGCGGCGGCCAATCCGGTGCTTCCGGGTCCCAGTACGTCGGCGGTTGCGGTTGGTGAGACGAGTGGCGGCGAGCTCGCGTGCATCACCCTTGCCAACACGCATTTGCGTCTCGACGTCGCGCCGACGCTCGGCGGCGGCGTCACGCGTTTCGACTGGCGCAACGACGGCGCGCTCACGCCGATTTTCCGGCGCTGCCGCCATGTGGCGGCCGATACCCCGCCGAACGAGCTGGCCTGCTATCCGTTACTGCCCTATTCGAACCGGATCGGCGGCGGTCATTTCAATGTGGCGGGGCGACGTATCGAGGTGCCGCAAAACCGCACCGACGAACCCTTGCCGATTCATGGCGACGGCTGGCTCTCCGCCTGGCAGGTCGCGGAATCGGACCGTGAGAATGTCCGTCTGACGCTCGATCGTCATGACGGCAAACCGTACGCATTCCGCGCGACGCAAACCTATTCGCTGGAGGGCCCCGCGCTCGTCATCACGCTGGAAATCGAGAATACCGGTCGCGAGGCGCTGCCTTTCGGGTTGGGCGTGCATCCGTTTTTCGTACGCGACGCGGACACCGAACTATCGGCGGCGGCCGGCGGCCTGTGGCTCTCCGGGGACGACTGGCTGCCGGTGCGTCACGTGCCGGCGCCGCCCGCGTGGCAATTCGGGGTGGCGTATCCGCTGCCGGAAGCCATTGTCAATCATGCGTTCACGGGTTGGAGCGGGCAGGCGGCGGTGGTGTGGCCGAAGCGGCGCCTGTCGCTGAATATTGCTGCCGACACCGACTACTACGTGCTCTATACGCCCCCGGGCGAAGCGTTCTTCTGCTTCGAGCCGGTCGATCATCCGATCAACGCGATGAATCTGGCGGGCGGCGCGTGTGAGAACGGCATGACGATGTTGAGCCGCGGCGAGCGCCTGACGCGCACGTTCCGCTTCAGCGTTGAACGCACGGGTTTGCGCTCGATGCCGGGTGCGCGCGGGTCGCGGCGGCAGTAGCTGGCGAGCAGGGCGGGGCGGCACGGCACGCTCGTGGCCCGAAGCGGTGTCACGTGTGGCCGCGGCCTGCCGCGCAGGACGGGTAAAATACGCGCCACTTCCGTCATCGGCTCGCCGCGAGAACCACTATGTCCAATTTCATCCAGACACTCAACGACGCCTGGCAGCGCACGAACTCGCTGCTGTGCGTTGGCCTCGATCCCGAGCCCAGCAAATTCCCGGGTGCGCTCGCAGGCCGTCCCGAGGCGATTTTCGACTTCTGCCGCACCATCGTCGATGCAACCGCGCCGTACGCGTCGTCGTTCAAACCGCAGATCGCGTACTTCGCCGCGCATCGCGCGGAAGACCAGCTCGAGCAACTGATCGCGCACATTCATGCGAACCACCCGGGCTTGCCGGTGATTCTGGACGCGAAGCGTGGCGATATCGGCAGCACCGCCGAGCAGTACGCGCGCGAGGCGTTCGAGCGCTATCAGGCGGATGCCGTGACGGTCAATCCCTATATGGGTTTCGACTCGATCGAGCCCTACCTGGAGCATGCGGGCAAGGGCGTGATTGTGTTGTGCCGGACCTCGAACGCGGGCGGTTCGGACCTGCAGTTTCTGGAGACGGGCGGGCGTCCGCTGTATCAGGTCGTGGCGCAACTGGCGGCGGACAAGTGGAACGCGAGCGGCCAACTGGGTCTCGTGGTTGGCGCGACTTTCCCGAAAGAGATCGAAGTGGTGCGGGCAATCGTCGGCGATATGCCGCTGCTGATTCCGGGCATCGGCGCGCAAGGCGGCGATGTTCAGGCGACGGTCAACGCCGGCCGCACGGCGAACGGCACGGGCATGCTGATCAACTCGTCGCGGGCGATTAGTTACGCTGGCAAGGACGACGATTTCGCTGAAGCCGCAGCGAAAGCAGCGATGGAAACACGTGACCGGATCAATGCGTTCCGGTGAGCGGCGGGCTGTGAATCTGTCCGTGAAGCGGTTTCTGCTTCTGTTCAGACGGCTTGAGCGGCTGGCCCCAGCCGCTCGATAAACGCCGCATGCTGCGGATGTTGCGCCTTTAGCGCTTCAACATCCGCCAGCTCGAACTCGCTGAATTCAAACCCCGGCGCAACTGTGCAGCCCACCAGCGCGAAGCTCGCCGGGTCCGCGCATTGCGCGGCAAACCACAGGCCCGCGGGCACCACCGCCTGAAATACGGCATCCGGATGCGTCAGCGCATTACCCAGCGTGTGTGTCGTCAGCGAGCCCGCTGAGTCGAGTACGTAGACGTTCAATGGCTCGCCGGCATAGAAATGCCAGACCTCGTCGGACTTGATCCGATGCCATGCCGAATGCGCGCCGTCACAGAGCAGGTAGTAGATCGCGGTGGACGCCGAGCGCGTCTGTGTTGAACCGTCATCGCGGCGGACCGGTTCTGCTGACCGATACGTCTCGCTGAAAAAGCCGCCTTCCGGATGCGGTTTCAGCGCGAAGCGCCGGATCAACTCCTCTTTGGCTGCGGATGAAGCAGACGTGTCACGCATCGTTGGCTGCGCCTCGGGTTGTGAACCGGACCGGACGTTAGTGTTTTACGTTCGGTTTAAGGTTCGGCTTAACGTTCGGCTTAATGTTCGCGCTCGTCGAGCAGAGCCAGCACGCCGCGCAACGCGTGCGCGGCGGCTTGCACGCGGATCTTCTCGCGGTCGCCCTTGAAGACCTTGGTTTCCACCGACGTATGCAGCCGATTGCTCCAGCCGAACGACACCATCCCCACCGGTTTGGTCTCGGTGCCGCCGCCCGGGCCGGCGACGCCGGTGATCGATAGCGACACCTGCGCGCGGCTGTTGCGCAGCGCGCCCTCGGCCATCGCATGCGCCACCTGCTCGCTGACCGCGCCGTGCTTTTCGATCAGCTCGGCCGGTACACCGATCATTTCGGACTTCGCCTGATTCGAATACGTGACGAACCCGCGCTCGAACCAGCCGCTGCTGCCGGAAATATCGGTGATTGCGGTTGCCACCATGCCGCCCGTGCAGGATTCGGCGGTGACGAGCATCAGGCGCTCGTCGCGCAGGCGGTTGCTCACGCGAATCGCGAGCTGGTGAACCACGGAATCGGTAGGCATGGCGTCAATCCGGAAAACGAGGAACTGCTGCGAGAGGCGGCCGGCGTGCTGCCACTGGCCGGCACCGGCCGACACTGGCCAATGGCAACGGTTAAACCGACATGCGCCAGAGCGCAATCACAAGCAGCGTGAAAAACGCGGCGACCAGGTCATCGAACATGATGCCAAAGCCACCTTTCAGTCGGCGGTCAAAATAGCCGATGGGCGGCGGCTTCACCATGTCGAAGAAACGGAACACGATGAACGCGACGAACTGCCCAGTCAGCGTGACCGGTGTGACCATCAGCAGCACCAGCCAGAACGCGACGATTTCGTCCCAGACGACCGGCGACGGATCGTCGGTGCCGAGCTTCTTCGCGGTAAAGCCACAAATCGCAATGCCGCCGAGAAAACCGGCGACGATCAGCACGCCCCATTCGAGCACGGTCAGGTAACGGCTCAGGACGGCGAACGATGCCCAGGCGAACAGCGTGCCGACCGTGCCCGGCGCAACCGGCGACAAGCCGCTGCCGAAACCCAGCGACAGAATGTGCAGCGGATGCGACAGCATGAAGCGCGCGGTGGCACGGCGCGGCTGAGGGCGCGGCGCGCGCGGGCCGGACGCGTTGGGCGGCGGATTGCCGATGACGTCGTCAGCGGGCACCAGCGGGGGATCAGTCTGCATGAAAGTGGTCGAAGCCTTGCAACGTCAGAGTGAGAGGCGTGCCGGCGGCATTGCGCCAGCCGATCGCCGGGCGGTCGGCCGCCGATTGAAGAGCGCTTATTGTACCGATGCGCGTGACCGGTATCGCTACCTCGCGGCCGGCCGATTCGACCGCGGCGCGCGCTGCAGCCGGCGCGGTGAAGCACAGCTCGTAATCGTCGCCGCCGGCCAGCGTGCAACGTTGCTGGATTTCGGGCGGGAGGCGGCGCAGCGCGGCTGAACGCGGCACGGCGTCGACGTCGACGGTGGCGTGCAGGTTCGAGCGTTCCAGGATGTGCAGCAGATCGCCGGCCAGCCCGTCCGACAGATCGAGTGCAGCATGCGCGATGCCCCGCAGCGCAATCCCCAGGAAGACGCGCGGCTCCGGGCGTTCGAGGGCGCGACGAAATGTCGCAGCGTCGCTGGCATCGGCGGACCACTCGCCGCGCTGCACGCCCAGCCCAGCCCGTGCGTCGCCGAGCGTGCCGGAGATCCAGATGTCGTCGCCCGGCTGCGCGGCGTCGCGGCGCAACGCGGCTTGCGGCGGCACGCTGCCGAACACGGTGAGGCACAGATTCAACGGACCGCCGGTCGTGTCACCGCCGATCAGATCGCAGCCGTACCGCTCAGCGAGGGTGAAGAGACCATCACTAAAGGCGGCGAGCCAGGCTTCGTCGGCCTTCGGCAAGGAGAACGCCAGGGTGAACGCCTGGGGCCTTGCGCCCATCGCGGCGAGATCCGACAGGTTCACCGCGAGCGCCTTGTGGCCAAGCGCCTCGGGATCGACATCGGGAAAGAAGTGACGGCCTTCCACCAGCATGTCTGTCGATATCGCCAGCATTTCTCCCCGGCGCGGCGCCAGCAGGGCGCAGTCGTCGCCGATGCCGAGCGTGCCGTCATCGGCACGGGACGCTGCCGCGGCGGCGCGGCGGGCGAAGAAGCGATCGATCAGCGAAAACTCGGAGAGCATGGCGGCAATGGATGAACGGACAACTGCAATGAGGAGCGGCTAAAAGAAGCGGCTAACGGTGCGCATTGTACGAAGACGCTCACGGGTAAACACGCTATTCGTACTCAACGCCGATTCAAAGGGCAATCGGCCGAAAGCGCGCCACGTTTGCCTTTCACTCTGTTTCAGTCGTGGCAGTTGTACCCGTATTGAAGGAATTGAGCCGGCAATTGGGGCTACAATGCCGTCGAACATCTATTCTAATCCGCACTTCGAAGCCCGCCTCATGACGACTCCCGCCAATAGCAAACTCCGCGAAGCCGCCCTCGATTATCACGAGTTCCCGACCCCTGGGAAGATCGCGATCGCGCCGACCAAGCAGATGATCAACCAGCGCGACCTCGCGCTGGCGTACTCGCCGGGCGTCGCTTTCGCGTGTGAGGAAATCGTCGAGAACCCGCTGAACGCCGCGCGTTTCACTGCGCGCAGCAACCTGGTCGGCGTCGTCACGAACGGCACCGCGGTGCTGGGTCTGGGCAACATCGGGCCGCTCGCCTCGAAGCCGGTCATGGAAGGCAAGGCCGTCCTGTTCAAGAAGTTCGCCGGCATCGACGTGTTCGATATCGAGCTGAACGAGTCTGATCCGCACAAGCTGGTCGAGGTGATCGCCGCGCTGGAACCGACTTTCGGCGGCATCAATCTCGAAGACATCAAGGCGCCCGACTGCTTTATCGTCGAACGCGAATGCCGCAAGCGCATGAAGATTCCGGTCTTCCACGACGACCAGCATGGCACGGCCATCGTCGTCGCGGCGGCCATCACCAACGGTTTGAAGGTGGTCGGCAAGGACATCAAGCAGGTCAAGCTGGTGTCGTCCGGCGCGGGCGCGGCAGCGCTGGCCTGTCTGGATCTGCTGGTCGACATTGGCCTGCCGCTCGAAAACATCACCGTCACCGACCTGGCCGGCGTGGTCTATAAGGGCCGCGTCGAGCTGATGGACCCGGACAAGGAACGCTTCGCACGCGAAACCGACGCTCGCACGCTCGCTGAGGCGATCGGCGGCGCGGACATTTTCCTGGGCCTTTCGGCCGGCGGCGTGCTGAAACAGGACATGGTCAAGCAGATGGCGGACAAGCCGCTGATCCTCGCGCTGGCAAACCCGACCCCGGAAATCCTGCCGGAACTGGCGCTCGAAGTGCGTCCGGACGCCGTGCTCTGCACGGGCCGCACGGACTACCCGAACCAGGTGAACAACGTCCTGGTGTTCCCGTTCCTGTTCCGCGGCGCGCTGGATGCGGGCGCGACAACGGTCACACGTGAAATGGAAATTGCGGCGGTCAATGCGATCGCCGAACTGGCGCGCCAGGAGCAGAGCGATATCGTCGCGACGGCTTACGGCATCCAGGATCTTTCGTTTGGTCCGGCCTATCTGATTCCGAAGCCGTTCGACCCGCGCCTGATCGTCAAGGTCGCGCCGGCCGTGGCAAAGGCCGCGATGGATTCGGGTGTTGCCGAGCGTCCGATCGAGGATATGGAAGCGTACGAACAGCATCTGCAGCAGTTCGTGTATCACAGCGGCACGACCATGAAGCCGATTTTCCAGTTGGCGCGTGGCGTCGAGCCGGAAAAGAAGCGCATTGTGTTCGCGGAAGGCGAAGAAGAGCGCGTGCTGCGCGCCATGCAGATCATCGTCGACGAAAAGCTCGCGAAACCGATCCTGATCGGCCGTCCGGCGGTGATCGAACAACGTATTGCGCGTTACGGCTTGCGTCTGGTCGCGGGTCAGGACTACACGGTCGTGAACACCGATCACGACGAGCGTTACCGCGATTTCTGGCAGGAGTATCACAAGATGATGTCCCGCAAGGGCATCACCGAGCAGATGGCGAAGCTCGAAATGCGCCGTCGCACCACGCTGATCGGCGCGATGATGGTGGAACGGGGCGAGGCAGACGGCATGATCTGCGGCACGGTGTCCACCACCCACCGCCATCTGCACTTCATTGATCAGGTGATCGGCAAGAAGGAAGGCGCGAAGGTCTACGCGGCGATGAACGCGCTGGTGTTGCCGAACCGCCAGATTTTCCTGGTCGACACGCACGTGAACGTCGATCCGACACCGGAACAGCTTGCCGAGATCACGATCATGGCGGCCGAGGAAGTGCGTCGCTTCGGTATCGAGCCGAAGGTCGCGTTGCTGTCGCATTCGAACTTTGGTTCGAGCAATGCGCCGAGCGCGCAGAAAATGCGCGACACGCTGGCGATCCTGCGCGAGCGTGCGCCGGAGCTGCAAGTGGACGGCGAAATGCACGGCGACCTCGCGCTCGACGCGAATCTGCGCCGCGAAGTGCTGCCCGATTCGACGCTCGAAGGCGACGCGAACCTGCTGGTGCTGCCGAACATCGACGCGGCCAACATCTCGTACAACCTGCTGAAGACCGCCGCGGGCAACAACATCGCGATTGGTCCGATGCTGCTCGGCGCGGCCAAGCCGGTGCACGTGCTGACGGCCTCGGCGACGGTTCGCCGCATCGTCAACATGACCGCGCTGCTGGTGGCGGATGTAATCGCATCCCGCTGATTCTTGATCCGGGACTGAAGCGTGGCGTCGCCTGACCGGGCGTCACGCAAAAAAAAGGCGTGCCCGCAATGGGCACGCCTGCGGGTGAACAGGGGATAGCCACCCTAAAAAAGACTGAATGAAACCATTCAGCCTTTGAGAGACTGCAGCGACCACAAGGCTTTCACCACAGAGAACGAACTGCGCAATGGACCGCGATGGGCGCTTTGCGAGTTTGAGTTCAACGCAATTTTCTCAATTGAGCTAATTTTAGCTTCTGTAAGCTAAATATTCTGTCAAATATCGTCAAAGCCTGTTCCGTGGCTCTTTCCCGCGCGATTGGGTGCTTGTGCCGATCCGGCGAACGTTGATTCTGTGGGGTTTTAGCGATACCCTTACGACTTTCATGGTCGTAAAACTCGTGATCTAACAGCGGGGAACCTTGATTCATGGCACGCAAGTGGCAGCGCATTAAAGGCGTGCTGATCGGTGCTTTGACGCTCTGCGCTTTATCTGGCTCCGTGCCTGGCGCGTTTGCGCGCGACTACACGGCACCCGCCGATGCACAGGTGCAGGGCACTATCGCGGCGGCGCAGTTGCCACGCGAAGCGGTCAATACATTGAACTTGATTGCCGCGGGCGGGCCTTACCCGTATGAGAAGGACGGCATCGTATTCGGCAATCGCGAACGGTTGCTGCCGCCGCATCGGCGCGGCTATTACCACGAATACACCGTTCCCACGCCTCGCTCGAGAAACCGCGGGGCGCGTCGCATCGTCTGCGGAGGTCCGCTACAGCGGATCGACAACTGTTACTACTCGGACGACCATTACACCAGTTTTAATCGTATTGTTGAATGACATCGGGATGAACGGCATGAGCGACAACGTCTACGCGCACGACTCCGGAGTCGCGACGGATCTTTTCGCGGCCGGCGACGGCAATTTGTTCCAGCGCGTCATGCGGATGCGCGCCGGCGACCAGGGCCGGGATAACCAGAGCGAAGCTAGCACTGTGGTTTCATCGAACGAGGAGCCCATGAGCCTTTTCAAGACCGTACGACCGAACATCGTACAGTCGATCCGCGCGTTTCGCGTGCAGGATCTAGCTGACGAGGCCACGCAACTCGGCCAGCATTTTCTGTACGCTTACTGTGCGAACGCCCAGTCCAAGCAGGAAGTACTGGAGACCATTGCTACGTCGTTCCTGTTTCCGAAGCATTTCGGCAAGAATTACGATGCGCTCTACGATTGCCTGACCGATCTGGTCCACAAGGCAGGCGCGCAACCCGGGTTCGTGATCGTGCTCGAGCAGTTGCCCGTCGCGCAAAAGTTCGACAAGGAAGGGCGCGAGACGCTACTGGACGTGTTCCGCGAAGCGGCCGAGTTCTGGGCCGAGCGCAAGGTCGCGTTCCGGGTGTTTTATTCGTTTGCCTAAGGGATGCCCAAGGCATTGCTTGCGCGACTGAACTTGCGCGGCTGAAAAACAAATGGAAAGGCCCGCCAATTAGCGGGCCTTTCCATTTTTCGTTTAAAATCATGGGGTTGGCTTACCAGCCACCCCAGCGGGCTGCCAACGCGGAGAGTACCGCGATGCCCGCCGTTTCCGTGCGCAGTACACGCGGACCGAGGCCGACTGCGGTAAATCCGTGATCGGTTGCAGCGGCTTCTTCCGCCGCCGAAAAACCGCCTTCGGGGCCGACCAGCACCATCACACGGCCGAGCGGCGGATTGGCGGGGAGCGCCGAAAAGCTGATGCTGGCGCGTGGCGACAGCAGAATGCGCAACTCGCCTTCTTCAAGCGTGCGGGGGAGCGCGCCGAGCCACGTGGCGATCTCACGCACTGGCATCACTTCCGGCAGGCGATTGCGTCCGCACTGTTCGCACGACGCCCGCACGATGCCCTGCCAGTGCACATGCCGCCGCTGCGCGCGGTCGCCTGCCAGCCGCACGACACTGCGCGTGGTGGTTAGCGGCACGAAACACGATGCCCCGAGTTCGACGGCCTTCTCGATGAGCCAGTCCATCTTGTCGCCGCCAGCAATGCCCTGCGCGAGCGTGAGGTGATACGGCGCTTCCACGTCGATATTGCGGAATTCGTGAATTCTCACCTTGGCCGAGCGGCGTTCGACTTCGACGAGTTCGGCGCTGTATTCGCCGCCTTCGCCGTTGAAAAGCACGATCGAATCACCGGGCTGCAAGCGCAGCACGAGGATGTGGCGCGTGACGTCATCGGGCAACTGCATGATGTCGTCGGGCTTGAGAGGCGTACCGACGAAGAAGCGAGGCATCAGAAAAATACTCATTAGTTCAGGAAAGGTGGCGAGCGAGCGCCCAACGGTAGCCGTCCAGATCTTCGACCTGGGCAAACCGGTCGCCCCAGAACTGATCCTGTGGCTCGCTCAGCGATTTTGCGCCGGCGGCTAGCGCCCGCGTGTAAACCGCGTCGACATCGTCGACATAGACATAAAACGATTGCGGCGCAATCGCGCCCGCGCTTTTGGGTGTTTTCGCCGCCGAGCCGAACGCGCCTTCCGGCGCGAACATCACGATCAGCTGGCCTTGATAGGTCATCTCGACATGCATGACGACACCGTCGTCCTGGACGCTATCGCGTATCTCGAAGCCGAATGCCGCCTCGAAGAACGCGGTCGCGGCACGTGCGTCGCGCACCGTCAGATAGGGGGTCAACCAGGGCACACCGGCTGGGCGGGAGGCGGTCATGGGTTTCTCCGGATCATTGGGGTTGCGGGATGCATGCTGCGGGGCCAGGTAGGCGGTTGCGTATCGACTTACCGATAGCGCGCGCCGACCGAACCGTGCATTTTGCCCACGCGTTAGCTTGCTGGCTTTAAGAATTGACTTAGTTTATCGCGCACGGAGCGGGAAGCCGAGAACAGTCCGGCGTGAAAGGCCGGGTCGTAGTGCCTCAGCGAGTCGATTTGGCGTGCGGCGACACGCTGGGTGAGTGTTTCGGCGGTGAGGGCGGCGGGGTCGAGCGTGTCGCTGGCGGTCGCCATCATCCAGAGCGAGCCGTAGAGCGGGATGAACGTATGCATAGTGCGCACGATGGCGAACGAGGCGCGCAGATCGCCGAGCAGGCCGGCGACCCGTTCGGCGTGGAAGTACGGCGAACCGAGATGCAGCGAGACCAAGGCGTTCGGGCTCATGACGCGCTTGAGTTGCGTGTAGAAGTCCGGTGTGTATAGGCTTGCGGCGGGCGAGTCCGGCGGCGTCAGGTCGAAGACGACCAGATCGAACTGCGCCGTGGCGGCGGCGACATAATCCGCGGCGTCGCCGATCACCAACTCGACTTGCGGATCATCGAAAGCGCCGCCGTGCACCTCGGGCAGATACTCGCGGGTCATGCGTACGACTTCGGCATCGAGTTCCGCCACCACGATTCGCTCGATGCCGGGGTGCTTCAGCAATTGCCGCGCGGCGCCGCCATCGCCGCCGCCCAGCACCAGCGCCGCTTTCGGCGCAGGATGCGCCAGAGCGGCCGGATGCACCATGCATTCGTGATAGATGAATTCGTCGCCGGTCGACGTCATCGGGCGGCCGTCGAGCGTAAACAGCCTGCCGAGCTGCGGCGTGTCCCATACCTCGATCCGCTGGTAGGGCGAATCGACGCGGGCAAGCCGCTGCGCGTTCGGAAATCCGTAGACTGCGTCGGCGGTGGGTTGGAACAGCAGGGGAGCGCTCACGGATGACGGGCCCCGTTGGGAGCGCGGTGGGTTGGTGTCGCTCAATTGTAAAGGCGCAAGCGTGGGGCGGATCTGGTTCGCGTGCAGCGCCGGCTCGAAACCGACGCGCTGTCAGCCAGCAATAACTGGACAGTCGGCCAAAAACCGGCGCGCTTGCAGCCAGCAATCGGGCCGGAACCAGCCCGGAACCAGGCCACCAGGCGGCTTTGCGCGCGGGGAGCGGTGCAACGTTCTGTTAGAATGTCACGCTTTCAGCCTTGTCCGTTTGCTCTGCCCGTTTCGCGTCTCCCGGCGCCGCACCGTGCGCCGAAGTGGACTGGCATTCGAGCAGCCGGGCCTCAAGCGCGCACCGCTTTCTGACTCTGTCTCCGGACTCGACATGACGACCCCGTCTCCCGCACCCACCTCCCTGATGGCCAACGCGATCCGCGCGTTGTCCATGGATGCTGTTCAAAAAGCGAATTCCGGCCACCCCGGCATGCCGATGGGCATGGCCGAAATCGGCGTGGCTTTGTGGTCGCGCCATCTGCGTCACAACCCGAAGAACCCGCAATGGGCCGATCGCGACCGTTTCGTTCTGTCGAACGGTCACGGCTCGATGCTGCTGTACTCGTTGCTGCACCTCACCGGCTACGATCTGCCGATGGAAGAGCTGAAGAACTTCCGCCAGATGCATTCCAAGACGCCGGGTCACCCGGAATACGGCATCACGCCGGGCGTCGAGACCACCACCGGCCCGCTCGGCCAGGGTCTGGCGAACGCGGTCGGCATGGCGCTCGCCGAATCGCTGCTCGCCACCGAATTCAACAAATCTGACGCGAAGATCGTCGACCACCACACGTATGTGTTCGTCGGCGACGGCTGCCTGATGGAAGGCATCTCGCATGAAGCCTGCTCGCTCGCGGGCGTGCTGAAGCTGAACAAGCTGATCGCGTTCTACGACGACAACGGCATCTCGATCGACGGCGAAGTGGTGCACTGGTTCCACGACGACACGCCGAAGCGCTTCGAAGCGTACGGCTGGAACGTGATCCCGAACGTGGTCGGCCATGACGTCGACGCGGTCGACGCGGCAATCAAGCAAGCCAAGCTGTCGGACAAGCCGACGCTGATCTGCTGCAAGACCGTGATCGGCGAAGGCGCGCCGACCAAGGCCGGCAGCCACGATTCACACGGCTCGCCGCTCGGCGACAAGGAAATCGCGGCAACGCGCGAAAAGATCGGCTGGAAGTGGGAGCCGTTCGTGATTCCGCAAGAAGTCTATGCCGCGTGGGACGCGAAGGAAGCTGGCGCGCGTAATGAATCCGAGTGGGACAAGGCGTTTGCGGCGTATGCAGCCCGGTACCCGCAGGAAGCCGCTGAATTCAAGCGCCGCGACGCGAAGCAATTGCCCGCCGACTGGAAGGAAAAGGCGCAAGCCATCATCGCCGGCGCGAACGAACGCAAGGAAACCATCGCGACGCGTAAGGCATCGCAACAGGCAATCGAAGGTCTGTCGGCCGTGTTGCCGGAACTGCTCGGCGGCTCTGCCGACCTGACCGGTTCGAACCTGACCAACTGGAAGACCGCCAAACCGGTGCGCGTGAACGCTGAAGGCAAGGCCGCCGGCAACTACGTGAACTACGGCGTGCGCGAATTCGGCATGAGCGCCGCGATCAACGGTATCGCGCTGCATGGCGGCTTCAAGGCCTTCGGCGGCACGTTCCTGACGTTCTCGGACTACAGCCGCAACGCGCTGCGCGTTGCGGCACTGATGAAAGCGCCGTCGATCTTCGTGTTCACGCACGACTCGATCGGTCTGGGTGAAGATGGCCCGACCCACCAGTCGATCGAACACGTCGCCAGCCTGCGTCTGATTCCGAATCTGCAAGTGTGGCGCCCGGCCGACACGGTCGAAACGGCGGTGGCCTGGACCCACGCGGTCGAGCATCATGGCCCGTCGTGCCTGATCTTCAGCCGTCAGAACCTGCTGTTCTCGGAACGCACGGACGCGCAGATCGCCAATATCGAAAAGGGCGGCTACGTGCTGCGCGACTGGAATGACGAAATCCCCGCGCGCAAGATCATCCTGATCGCCACCGGTTCGGAAGTCGAGCTGGCACTGAACGCGGTCGAGCCGCTGGCGCGCGAAGGCATCGGCGCTCGCGTCGTGTCGATGCCGTCGACCACCGTGTTCGACAAGCAGGACGCCGAGTACCGCGAACGCGTGCTGCCGCACGGCGTGCGCCGCGTCGCGATCGAAGCGGGCGTGTCGGATTTCTGGCGCAAGTACGTGGGTCTGGAAGGCGGCGTTGTCGGGATCGACACGTTCGGCGAATCGGCCCCCGCAGGCGTGCTGTTCAAGCATTTCGGCTTCACCGTCGAGCACGTGGTAGAGACGGCCAAAGCCGCACTCGGCTGATCTGCGTTAAAGGTTTGCCGCGCGGCCCCACGCGCGGCAAACCCGGCAAATCAGACCAACATGGACGATTTTTTTTCAGCCATCAGGAGATAGACCATGACGATTCGCGTCGCAATCAACGGCTACGGCCGGATCGGCCGCAACACGCTGCGCGCCTTCTATGAAAACGGCAAGAAGCACGATATCGAAATCGTCGCCATCAACGATCTTGGCGATGCCAAGACCAATGCTCACCTGACGCAATACGACACGGCGCACGGCAAGTTCCCGGGCGAAGTCTCGGTGGACGGCGACTACCTGGTCGTGAACGGCGACAAGATCCGCGTGCTGGCTAACCGCAACCCGGCAGAACTGCCGTGGGGCGAACTGAACGTCGACATCGTGCTGGAATGCACGGGCTTTTTCACGACCAAGGAAAAAGCGAGCGCGCACATCAAGGGTGGCGCAAAGAAGGTGATTATCTCGGCGCCGGGCGGTAAAGACGTCGACGCGACGATCGTCTACGGCGTGAACCACCATGTCCTGAAGGCATCGGACACGGTGATCTCGAACGCATCGTGCACGACCAATTGCCTGGCACCGCTCGTCAAGCCGCTGAACGACAAGATCGGCCTGGTGAACGGTCTGATGACCACGATCCACGCGTACACGAACGACCAGGTGCTGACGGACGTGTATCACGAAGACCTGCGCCGCGCGCGCTCGGCCACGCACAGCCAGATCCCGGCCAAGACCGGCGCGGCGTCGGCGGTCGGTCTCGTGATGCCGGAACTGAACGGCAAGCTCGACGGCTACGCCATTCGCGTCCCGACGATCAACGTGTCGATCGTCGACCTGTCGTTCATCGCAGCGCGCGATACGACGGTCGAGGAAGTCAACGCGATCATGAAGGAAGCATCGGAAGGCTCGCTCAAGGGCATCCTCGGCTACAACACGGCGCCGCTGGTCTCGATCGACTTCAACCACAACCCGGCTTCGTCGACGTTCGACTCCACGCTGACCAAGGTGTCGGGCCGTCTGGTGAAGGTGTCGAGCTGGTACGACAACGAGTGGGGCTTCTCGAATCGCATGCTGGACACGGCCGTGGCATTGGCCAACGCGAAGTAAGCTGTTTGCTTTCTATGCCCTGCGGTCTGCGCGGCCAGCAGGGCAGAAAGACAAAAGCCGCTCCTCGGAGCGGCTTTTTTTTACGCCTGCGGCGTCGGGAAATAGACGCCGGCGCGCTGCGCGGCGTTCGAGATATGGGTTTCGATTGCCTTGCCGGCCGCGGCGGAATCGCGCGCCTTGAGCGCGTCGAGAATCGCCCGATGCTCGGTGTAGGTGGAAAGCACCAACTCGCGCCGGTAAAACGGCATTCGCTGGCTTTCCTTCATGATTTCCGCGGCGCTGCCGAGGATCGATTCGATTGCCGCATTGCCGGCAATGCTCACGATGCGCATGTGAAAGCCGTAGTCGAGGCGGGCGGCTTCGTCGAGTTCGTCGCAGGCGAGCGCCGTTTGCATGGCCGCGATGTTGTCCTCGAACCAGGCGAGATCGGCCTCGCTGACTGCCAGCGCTGCCATGCGTGCAATAAAGCCTTCCAGCGCAAAACGCATCTGGTACGTATCAGGCAGCGAGGACTGTTCCGCGAAACGCCACGATTGCGCGGCCACCGCCTGCGCGCTTTCCACGTAGACGCCCTTGCCAGGGCGGATCGTCAGCAGACCGAGTGCTTCGAGCGTGGAAAGCGCCTCGCGCAGCGACGCGCGGCTGATCGCGAGTTCCTCGGAGAGCTGACGCTGCGCCGGCAGCAAACTGCCCACGGGATAGACGCCCGCTTCGATCCGTTCGCGGATGATCGCGATAGCGGCATCGGTGACGGTATGCGGAACATTTTTCATCGTGGCTCACTATAAGTGCGCGGTCTGACCAGCATTGTATGCGCGTTCTGAACGCTCGTACGATGAGTCGTCAAACATACGCAATTCCGCCCCCAAATGGTTAAAAAACAGCGGGTAAACGCTATTTAATGATTTCTTGACGCCAGTATATCGGCTTCCTACTATTTGCCATAACAGCACTGGTCGGACCAGTCTGAACAGATGTGAATCCTAACCAGGAGGAAGCCGTGTTGAAGTTCTTCAATTCACTGTTTGGCCGGGTCGTCATAGCGCTGGTGGCGGGCATCGTGATCGGCGCCGTGTTCCCGCATTTCGCCCAATCGCTGCGCCCGCTCGGCGACGGTTTTCTCAAATTGATCAAGATGGTGATCGGTCCGATCGTCTTCTGCGTGGTAGTGAGCGGCATGGCGCATGCCGGCGATCTGCGCAAAGTCGGCCGCGTGGGTCTGAAGGCGGTGGTCTATTTCGAGGCCATGACGACGATCGCGCTCCTGATCGGTGCGGTGCTGGCCTACGCAACGCGGCCTGGCGTCGGCATGAATATCAACCTGCACTCGCTCGACCCCGCATCGCTCGCGACCTACACCGAGAACGCGAAGAGCCTCAAGGACACGGCCGGCTTTCTGCTGAAGATCATCCCCGACACGGCGTTCAACGCATTCGCGACCGGCGACATCCTGCAGATCCTCGTGTTTTCAGTGCTGTTCGGGTCGGCGTTGTCACTGCTCGGCAATAAGGCGCAACGCGTAAGCAGCTTGATCGACGAGCTTTCGCAGGTGTTCTTCCGCGTGATGGGTTTCATCATCAAGCTCGCGCCGCTCGGCGTGCTCGGTGCGATCGCGTTTACGACGGGCACCTACGGCGTCGAATCGCTCAAGCAACTCGGCATGCTCGTGGTGGTGTTCTACGCGAGCTGTATCGTATTCGTGGTGGTCGTGCTGGGCGTGGTGATGCGCCTCGCCGGCTTCAGCATCTTCAAGCTGATCCGCTATCTGCGCGAAGAGCTCTCGATCGTGCTCGGCACGGCTTCTTCAGACGCCGTGCTGCCGCAGATCATGCGCAAGCTCGAATGGATGGGCGTCAAGGATTCGACCGTCGGGCTGGTCATTCCGACTGGCTACTCCTTCAATCTCGACGGCTTCTCCATCTATTTGACGCTTGCCGTGATTTTCATCGCACAAGCGACCAATACACCGCTGTCCGTGCATGACCTGATCGTGGTGGTGCTGGTGTCGCTGGTGACGTCGAAGGGCGCGCACGGCATTCCCGGCTCGGCCATCGTGATTCTGGCCGCGACGTTGTCGGCGATTCCAGCGATTCCCGTGCTCGGCCTCGTGCTGATTCTGCCGGTCGACTGGTTCGTCGGCATTGCCCGCGCGCTGACCAACCTGATCGGCAACTGCGTGGCAACCGTGGTTGTGGCCGTGTGGGAAAACGATATCGACCGGGCGCGCGCTCATCGCGTGCTTAACCGTGACGAAGCACTGCGCTACGTGCCCGCCGGCGAAGACGCTGTTGTTGGCCCCACCTCCGGTGAACATGTGCCGGCCGTTTGACAAGGCTCGGCCCCGTCGCACCGCGGCCAGATTCATAGCTATTCAACAGCGCGCCAACGCAGCGCGCGTTCTGCTCCGGCGGATGATCTGACTCCGCCGGCTCTTCTCACTTTTCGTCGCCTGACTGAGACTATGGCTAATCCGATCCTCGACCCCAACGCTCCCGCCTTCACCCGTCGCTACATGAACCTCGCCGACCCGCGCCTGGGCGCACAGGCGCTTTATGCGAGCGACGAATTCTTCGCGCCGAAAGAACGCATGCTCGAGCCGCAGCCGGCGGTGTTCATTCCCGGCAAGTACGACGACCACGGCAAATGGATGGACGGCTGGGAAACCCGCCGCAAGCGCACCACTGGCCACGACTATTGCGTGATCCGGCTCGCGCGGCCGGGCGTCGTGCATGGCGTCGATCTGGACACGAGTCACTTCACCGGCAACTTCCCGCCGGCTGCGTCGATCGACGCGTGTTACGTGGACGGCGAGCTTCCGCCCGACAATGCCGACTGGCAAACGCTCGTGCCGGCCACCACGCTACAGGGCAACCAGCACCATTACGTCGAAGTGAACGACGTCCGCGCCTTCACGCATCTGCGCGTGAATCTGTATCCAGACGGCGGTCTCGCGCGTCTGCGTGTGTATGGCCAGCCGAAGCGCGACTGGGAGCGCGTTGAGCGCGGCACGCTGCTGGATCTCGCCGCGATCGAAAACGGCGCATACCTTGTCGCCGCGAACAATCAGCATTTCGGGCCGGCTTCGCAGATGCTGATGCCAGGGCGGGGCGTGAATATGGGCGATGGCTGGGAAACACGGCGCCGTCGCGAGCCAGGCAACGACTGGGCGATCGTCGCACTGGCGCGGCCGGGCGTGATTCGCAAGATCGAAGTGGATACGGCGCACTTCAAGGGCAATTACCCGGATCGCTGCTCGCTGCAGGCGGCCTCGGTGACGGGCGGAACCGACGATTCGCTCATCACGCAGGCGATGTTCTGGCCGGTGCTGATCGGCGAACAGAAATTGCAGATGGACCATGTGCACACGTTCTCGGACGGCATCGCGTCCCTCGGGCCGGTGACGCACGTGCGGTTCAACGTCTTCCCGGACGGAGGCGTATCGCGCCTGCGCTTGTGGGGCGAGATCGCGTAACGGAGTCGCGCCGATGAAGACCTTGCATGTGGAACGCCTGACGCGGGCGGCTTTCGCGCCGTTCGGCGACGTCATCGAACTGGACGGCGCACGCCATTTTCCGATCAACGGCGGCACGACCGAGCGCTATCACGACCTCGCGAACGTCGACGTCACGGAGAACGGCGGCCGGCCGCTGATCAATCTGTTTCGGGCGCAGCCGCGCGCGCTGCCGATCGAAATCGCCATGCTGGAAAGGCATCCGCTGGGCAGTCAGGCTTTCATTCCCTTAACGGCGGGCCGCTATCTGGTGGTTGTCGCGCCGGCCGGCGAATTGAATCCGGCGCGGATGCGGGCGTTCTGGAGCGACGGCTGGCAAGGCGTGAACTATGCCAAAGGTGTTTGGCATCACCCGCTGCTTGCACTCGACCAGGTGAGCGATTTTGTGGTGGTGGATCGTGGCGGCGAGCAGCCCAACTGCGATGAACTATCGTTGGCAGAGCCGTGGCGGCTGCTGTTTGAAGCGAGCGCAGAGTTGGTGGACTGAGCTGGCGCCGCCGCCCGGCGGCCACGCCGGGCATGCCAGGTGGCGCGAGCGTCCTGACGCGGCCGTCGTGCTGCACACGCAAAAAACCCGGCTGATTTTCATCGGCCGGGTTTTTTCGTTACTGCCGTGCCGCGCACCCCGACGCGGCCGACATCGCACTAATCCAGCTTCAGTGCTTGCGATGCGGGCAATTTTCCTTGGTGCACGCGCCGTACAGCGCCAGCGCATGTTCCTGCAGCTTGAAGCCGCGTTCCTTCGCGATGGACTGCTGACGGCTCTCGATCTCGGAGTCGAAAAACTCTTCGACGAGCCCGCAATCGAGGCAGACGAGGTGGTCGTGGTGCGACCCTTCGTTCAATTCGAACACGGCTTTGCCCGATTCGAAATTGCTGCGCGAGAGCAGGCCGGCCTGCTCGAACTGCGTCAGCACGCGATACACGGTTGCAAGACCGATATCGAGTTCTTCGTGCAGAAGGTTGCGGTAGACGTCTTCTGCAGTCAGATGGCGCACCGGGCTATGCTGGAAAATCTCAAGGATTTTGAGGCGCGGAAGGGTCGCCTTGAGCCCGATATTCTTGAGATCGGTTGGATTGGTCATGGCAAGGGATCCCTAGAGTACAATGCTGGGCTCTCATAGTAATGTGTTTTTGCCGTTCTGGTCATCTTCGATGGAATGAAACTCGCGCGGCTCGTCAACGGGCCCGCACGGTGAGTGAAATGATTTCAAAATCTCAATTGATCTACCGGGGGAGCCGCATGCGGGGTACCTTGATCGCTGTTGCGACTGTCGCGGTTCTTGCCGGATGTTCCACCTACGACAGTTTGACGCAGCGTATTGCCCAAAGCATTACGCCGTATCGTATTACGGTGGTGCAAGGCAATTTCGTCTCGAAGGAAGCGGCTGCACAGATGCAGGTCGGCATGTCGCGCGCGCAGGTGAAGCAGTTGCTCGGCACGCCACTCCTGACTGACATGTTCCACGCGGACCGCTGGGACTACGTGTTCTATTTCAAACGCGGCTCGACGAACGTCGTGCAACAGCGCGATTTCGTGATCCTGTTCGCGGGTGACCGCGTCGCCAGCTGGTCGGGTGGCGACGATCTGCCTTCCAACCTCGAGTTGCTGGCTGAAATCGACGGCGACAAACTCGGCAAGAAGAAGGCCCCGGTGCCGAACGTGGCAAGCGCAGCAACTGGCGCCAGCGCGGCGGTGGCTGCGGCGCCGGCTACCGTGGACACCACGCGTTCGCCGTCCGCCGACGCAGCCGCTGCCGCAGCGGCCCTGCCTTCAACAGACGCTAACGCTGAAGCCGCGCAGGCCGCCAACCGGTTGACCAATGCGGTGCAGACGCCGTCGAATGCGCAGTCTTCCGTGCGCCCGGCCGTGCCGACCGCCAACGGCGGCGGTATCCCGTCGCAGGGCCCAACGGCGGCCGGACAGCCGCAGTTCCAGTTCCACCGTCCGCCGCCGCCGCAGGTTTCCGGCACCTCGGAGAACCCGGTGGGACCAACGGGCTCGCAAACCGGCAGCGGTGGTCCGACGTTGAACGCACCGTTGACCGCTGCGCCCGCTTCTCCCGCATCTTCGGGAACAGGCAACTAATCGGGCTGTCCGTGTCTTGATAAGGCACGGCGAAAACGCCGCGTAGGCGCCACGTACGGGTAACACGCCGTGCGTGGCGGCCGTCAGGTATTCTGCTGTTTCAGTCAGTGCGGCGCCAAGGCGTGCTGCCCGCCGCCGTTTTTGCCCGCGTTTGACGGGTTTTTGCCGCGTTTACCCCTTTCGAACCCTCGTAGCCATGAAAATTGCCATTGCTGGCGCATCGGGCCGTATGGGCCGGATGCTCATCGAAACCGTCCTCAACGATTCCGGCGCCACGCTGTCCGGCGCACTCGATCGTGCAGGCTCCCCGCAACTCGGTCAGGACGCCGGCGCGTTTCTCGGCAAACAGACCGGCGTGCTGCTGACGGACGATATCGAGCGTGTGTTTGCCGAGTCCGACTACCTGATCGACTTCACGCGTCCCGAAGGCACGCTGAAGCACCTCGAAGCCGCGCGGCGCCACAACGTCAAAATGGTGATCGGCACGACCGGTTTCGACAACGAGCAGAAAGCACAACTGCACGCCGCGGCGGACCAGATCGCGATCATGTTTTCTTCGAACATGAGCGTGGGCGTCAACGTCACGCTCAAGCTGCTCGAATACGCTGCGAAGCATTTCGCGACCGGCTACGACATCGAAATCATCGAGGCCCATCACCGTCACAAGGTCGACGCGCCGTCCGGCACGGCGCTGACCATGGGCGAGGTGATTGCCGATGCGCTCGGCCGCAAACTCGAAGATTGCGCGGTTTACAGCCGCGAAGGCGTGACCGGCGAACGCGATCCGTCCACGATCGGCTTTTCGGCGATTCGCGGTGGTGACATCGTCGGCGATCATACGGTGCTGTTTGCCGGCATCGGCGAGCGTATCGAAATTACGCACAAATCGGCGAGCCGCCTGTCGTACGCGCAAGGCGCGCTTCGTGCTGTACGTTTCCTCGAAGGCCACAAAAGCGGCCTGTTCGACATGCAGGACGTGCTCGGCCTGCGTTGAGCGTGCCTCGGGGCCGGGTGCGGCCCTGTTCTGCGTTTTTGTAGCGCCCTGTAATCACTTTCCACCGGCGAGGCCAGATGGCAGGCAGCAGCGGCATCCTCCATTACCTGGAAACCAGCGACGCGATCACGCATGGCGTCGCGTATGTGCTGCTGGCTATGTCGATTGCGAGCTGGTGCTTTCTGATCGTCAAAAGCTGGATCCTCACGCGCGCGAAACACCAGGCCACGCCGGCGATCGCGCAGTTCTGGCAGGCGCCGACACTGGCGGACGGGGTCGCGGCACTGAAGCGCGTGGATCGCGAGCGCGTCTTCACGCCGCTCGCCGAGGCAGCGCTGCATGCGGGCGAAGTGGACATTCCCGGCGTGCTGCTCGCCCGCGTCGAGCGTGGCGAACGGGTGTTGCGGGCGCTGCGTCAGGCGCTCAACGCGTCGCAGCGGCGGCTCGAGTTCGGCCAGGTGCTGCTGGCCTCGGTGGGCAGCACGGCGCCGTTCGTCGGCCTGCTCGGCACGGTTTGGGGCATCTATCACGCGCTCGGCAGCATTGCTGCAAGCGGTCAGGCGCAGATCGAGAACGTCGCCGGACCGGTCGGCGAGGCGCTGATCATGACGGCCTTCGGCCTCGTGGTCGCGATTCCGGCGGTGCTCGCCTATAACGTGCTTGGGCGGATGGTGCGGCAGTTGTCGGAAGAACTCGACGGCTTCGCGCACGATCTGCACGCCTATGTGTGTGCGCCGGCGGATCAGGCCCGGCCCCAGCCTCAAGCGCAGCAAGCCCAGCCCAGGACTCATTCGGCGCAAAGCTGAGACCGGCAGACGGAGGGAGGCGACATGGCATTCGGCGGACTCGAGAAAAAGCAGACGGCTGCGCCGATGGCCGAGATCAACATGACGCCGTTGATCGACGTGATGCTCGTGCTGCTGGTGATTTTTATCATTACCGCGCCTTTATTCACGCACGCGATCCGGCTCGATTTGCCCAAAGTCGCGGCAGCACCCGCGCGGCAAACGCCGCAAACCATTTCCCTTTCAATCGATGCCGCCGGCAAGCTGTACTGGAACGGCACCGTCATCACGCTCCAGCAGATGCGCGCGCGCTTCGTGGAGGCGGGCAAAGCGGGGCAGGCCGACCAGCCTGAGATCCAGTTGCGCGCCGAGCGCTCCACGCGCTACGAGGTGATTGCGCAGGTGATGGGGGCGGCGCAACAGGCCGGGCTCGAACGGATCGGTTTCGTAACGGATCCACCGCCGCCCGGCGCGAAGCCATAGCGGCGCCGGCGGCACCGCGCCCGTTCGGACGCAACCCCGCTGAACCCGCACACCACGCCGCGCGGCGCACCCGTCCGCGAACGGTATAATCAGCCCTTTCCCCCGCCGAAGGGGAAACGACGCCATTTCATCCAGCAGAGCACCAAAGCGGCCGGTGCGAAAGCACCGAACCCAGCGATCTCATCACACCATGCACGAAAAATACGTTCCCTCCGACGTCGAAGCCGCCGCGCAGGGGCAATGGCGCGCTATCGACGCGTACAAGACATCGGAAACCACTGATAAGCCCAAGTTCTACTGCGTCTCGATGCTGCCGTACCCGTCGGGCAAGCTGCACATGGGGCACGTGCGCAACTACACGATCAACGACGTGATGTACCGCTACCTGCGGATGAACGGCTACAACGTGCTGATGCCGATGGGTTGGGACGCGTTCGGCATGCCGGCGGAAAACGCCGCGATGGCCAACAACGTGCCGCCCGCGCAGTGGACCTACGACAACATCGCTTACATGAAGAAGCAGATGCAGTCGATGGGCCTCGCGATCGACTGGTCGCGCGAAGTTGCGACCTGTAGCCCGGATTACTACAAGTGGAACCAGTGGCTGTTCCTGAAGATGCTCGAAAAGGGCATCGCGTACAAGAAGACCGGCACCGTCAACTGGGACCCGGTCGATCAGACCGTGCTTGCCAACGAGCAGGTGATCGACGGTCGCGGCTGGCGTTCGGGCGCGCTGATCGAAAAGCGCGAAATCCCGATGTACTACATGCGTATCACGCAGTACGCGGATGAACTGCTGAGCGACCTCGAAGGCCTCGGCTGGCCCGAGCGCGTCAAGATCATGCAGCAGAACTGGATCGGCAAGAGCTTCGGCGTGAACTTCGGTTTCCCGTATGAAATCGACGGCGAGCAGAAGCTTTTGCGTGTGTTCACCACGCGCGCCGACACGATCATGGGCGTGACTTTCTGCGCGGTCGCTGCCGAGCATCCGCTCGCCACGCGTCTCGCGCAAGACAAGCCGGAATTGCAGGCCTTTATCGAGGAATGCAAGCGCGGCGGCGTGGCTGAAGCCGACGTCGCGACGATGGAAAAGAAGGGCATGGCTACCGGTTTCACCGTCACGCATCCGCTGACGCAGGAACAGGTCGAAGTGTGGATCGGCAACTACGTGCTGATGAGCTACGGCGAAGGCGCGGTGATGGGCGTGCCGGCGCACGACGAGCGTGACTTCGCGTTCGTGAAGAAATACGGTCTGCCGATCAAGCAGGTGGTGACGGTTGAAGGCAAGGAATATTCGACCGATGCCTGGCAAGAATGGTACGGCGACAAGACCGGCACGCTCATCAATAGCGGCAAGTACGACGGTCTCACCTACGAGCAGGCGGTCGACCAGATCGCCGCCGACCTGAAAGAACTCGGCCTCGGCGACAAACAGATCACGTGGCGTCTGCGTGACTGGGGCGTGTCGCGCCAGCGTTACTGGGGCACGCCGATTCCGATCATTCACTGCCCGACGTGCGGCGACGTGCCGGTGCCGGAAAAAGATCTGCCGGTGGTGCTGCCGGAAGACCTCGTGCCGGACGGCACGGGTAATCCGCTCGCGAAATCCGAAGCGTTTGTGAACTGCGCCTGCCCGACCTGCGGCGGCGCGGCCAAACGCGAAACTGACACGATGGACACCTTCGTCGATTCGTCCTGGTACTTCTACCGCTACGCGGCGCCGGACGCGAAGACCATGGTCGACGAGCGCACCGATTACTGGGCGCCGATGGATCAATATATCGGCGGTATCGAGCACGCGATTCTTCACCTGTTGTACTCGCGCTTCTGGGCGAAGGTGATGCGCGACATGGGTCTGGTCAACTTCGGCGAGCCGGCCAAGAACCTGCTCACGCAGGGCATGGTGCTCAACGAAACCTACTATCGCGAAAGTGACGCGGGCAAGAAGACCTGGTACAACCCGGCTGACGTCACCGTTTCGTTCGACGACAAGGGCCGCCCGGTCGGTGCCGTGCTGAACGCGGACGGCCAGCCGGTCGTGCTCGGCGGCGTCGAGAAGATGTCGAAGTCGAAGAACAACGGCGTCGATCCGCAATTGCTGATCGATCAGCACGGCGCGGACACTGCGCGTCTGTTCGTGATGTTCGCCGCGCCGCCCGAGCAGCAGCTCGAATGGTCCGGTTCGGGCGTGGAAGGCGCGAGCCGCTTCCTGCGCCGTGTATGGAGCTTCGGTCACGCGAACGAAGCAGCGTTGCGCGCCGGCGGCAAGTTCGATGCTGCGCAACTTGGCGAAGTCGACAAGGTGCTGCGCCGCGAAATCTACAGCGTGCTGAAGCAGGCCGACTTCGACTACCAGCGCTTGCAGTACAACACGGTGGTGTCGGCGGCGATGAAGATGCTCAATGCGCTCGACAGCGCGAAGGGTGCTCAGCCGGCGGTCCTGCGCGAGACGTATAGCGTGATGCTGCGCGTGCTGTACCCGGTCGTGCCGCATCAGACGTTCCAGTTGTGGCAGGAACTCGGTTACGCCGACGAATTCGGCTCGCTGCTCGACGCAGCGTGGCCGAAGGTCGATGAACAGGCGCTCGAACAGGCCGAAATCGAGCTCGTGCTTCAGGTGAACGGCAAGGTGCGCGGCGCGTTGACGGTCGCGAAAGACGCGACACGCGAAGCGATCGAAAAGCTCGCTACCGCGCATGAGGCGGTCGAGAAGTTCAGCGAAGGCAAGCCACCGAAGAAGATCGTCGTGGTGCCGGGCCGTCTCGTGAACGTGGTCGTTTGACCGCCCGCCGGAACATGACAGCAGGCAGGACGCCGCCGCGCATGGCGGCGCGTGTCTCTCGTCGCGGAATCCACTGCGAACCAGGAGCCAATGTGACTCGCAGATCGTTATTGACGCTGGTGTGCAGCGTGTTGATGTTGTCCGCCTGCGGCTTCCAGCTGCGCGGCCAGCAGGACTACGCATTCAAACGACTCTATATATCCGGCGGTTCGGCGGCGGCCGGCGCGCGGCTGACCCGCCTTGTGCAAGGTGGCAGCGACACGGTGGTGGTCACGTCCGTCGCGAATGCCGACGCAACGTTGCAGATTACCGAAGGCCGCAACACGAGCACGCTTACGCTGAACTCGCTGGGTGTCGTCGAAGAATATGCAATGAATCTGTCGATGAGCTACACGCTGATCGGCAAGGACGGCACGGTGCTGATTCCGACGAGCGTGATCGCGCTGAATCGCGCGATGACCTATAGCGACCAGTACTCGCAGGCCAAGGCTGCGGAAGCCGACATTCTGTACGCGGACATGGAAAACGACGCGATTGACCAGCTTACGCGCCGTCTGTCGATGGTGCGCTCGATGCATCCGGAGCCGGGTCAGCAAGTGCCGGCAGTTGCGCCGCGCGCGCCGTTGCCGCCGCCGCCGCTGTGAGCATCGCGCTGTGTCTTTGTTTAGCATGCCGCGCTTGCTCATGTACTCGCTCATGCACTCGTTAACCTTGCCGATCGGTAGCCATGCAACTGCGACTTGACGCGCTCGAAGCGCATCTCGCCAAGGGACTCGCCGGACTGTACGTCGTGTACGGCGACGAACACCTGCTCGCGCAGGAAGCGTGCGACCGGATTCGCGCGACGGCGCGTGCGGCCGGTTTTACCGACCGTTCGGTGTTCACCGTCGAGCGCGGTTTCGACTGGAGTTCGCTGCTGGGTGCGAGTCAGTCGATGTCGCTGTTCGGCGACCGCCAACTGGTTGAATTGCGCATCCCGTCGGGCAAACCCGGCAAGGAAGGCGCGGACGCGTTGAAGGCGCTCGCCGCTGCGGTCAATGACGACGTGCTGACGATGATCACGTTGCCGAGGCTCGACGCGGCCACGCAAAAGTCGGCATGGTTCACCGCGCTGTCCGACGCCGGTGTGGCGCTGAAAATCGATCCTGTCGAGCGGGCGCAGTTGCCGAATTGGGTTGGTCAGCGGCTCGCGGCACAGGGTCAGCGGATCGTTGCCGGCGAAGAAGGCCGGCGCGCGCTGGCGTTTATCGCCGAACGTGTTGAAGGCAATCTGCTTGCCGCGCATCAGGAGATACAGAAGCTCGGGCTGCTGTATCCGGCCGGTTCGTTGAGCTTCGAACAGATTCAGGACGCTGTGCTGAACGTCGCTCGCTATGACGTTTTCAAGCTGAACGAAGCGATGCTGGCGGGCGATGTCGGCCGCCTGGCTCGCATGCTCGACGGCTTGCGCGGCGAAGGCGAGGCCGCCGTGCTGGTGCTGTGGGCGGTTGTCGAAGAAGTGCGCACACTGTTGCGGATCAAGCGCGGCGTTGCAGCGGGCAAACCGCTTGCGATGCTGGTGCGTGAGAACCGCGTATGGGGTCCGCGCGAACGGCTGATTGGGCCGGCGCTGTCGCGCGTCACGGAAAGTGCGCTTGAAAAGGCGCTGGCTTTGGCGGCGCGGCTGGATCGGCAGGTGAAAGGCTTGTCCGGCGGCACGCCGGGCAATCATCGCAATGATCCGCCGCCCGATCCGTGGGACGGGTTGTTCGATCTGGCGATGACGGTGGCTTCGCCAGCTAAATCGGCGCCTGTGCCGCCACCGCGGCCTCGGGTTGGGGCAGGCGCGCCGATTCGAAGGACGGGCTGAGGGCATTGCTTGCACTGGTGGCTTCGCGCGGTGGAATGTATGGGGGGCGGGATGTAAGTCACGCCGCCAGTCTCTCCAGGTTTTGCGGCGGCGGTCACTTTGGGCATCAGCCGTACCGCGTTTGTCCCGCGATTTATCCCGCGAATCCAGTGCCGGTGCGATAGACCTTCGATGGTCGCATCCTCGCGTCACGCCGCAGTGCGGAGCCTGAAGTCCCTAGGCTCGCCGGGCGCCGGGTTAAGCAAAGCGCCGCTACTCGACTTACAATCGTTTGATCATTTGTCTAAATCTGCCTGTCCGTTGCACCTCGATGTGCGCGGCACCACGAGAATCACCATGGATATCGACCAATACATGACCGACCTCGGCCGCCGCGCCCGTCACGCTTCGCGTGCGATGGCGCGGGCGTCGACGGCGGCGAAGAACGCCGCGCTCGCCGCGGTCGCCCACGCGATCGAACGCGATGCTGCGTTGCTGAAAGAAGCCAACGCGCGCGACGTGGCGCGTGCGCGCGACAAAGGTCTCGACGCGGCTTTCATCGACCGTCTGACGTTGTCGGACAAGGCGTTGAATACGATGGTCGAAGGCTTGCGCCAGGTTGCGGCGCTGGCCGATCCGATCGGCGAGATCAGCAACCTGAAATATCGCCCGAGCGGCATTCAGGTCGGCCAGATGCGCGTGCCGCTCGGCGTGATCGGGATCATCTATGAATCGCGTCCGAACGTGACCATCGACGCCGCGGCGCTGTGCCTGAAGTCCGGCAACGCGACGATTCTGCGTGGCGGTTCGGAAGCGCTCGAATGCAATACGGCATTGGCGAAACTGATTGGCGAAGGGCTGGAAGCCGCCGGTTTGCCGCAGGACGCCGTGCAAGTGGTGGCTACTTCGGATCGTGCCGCGGTCGGCAAGCTGATTACGATGACCGAATACGTCGACGTGATCGTGCCGCGCGGCGGCAAGAGCCTGATCGAGCGGCTGATGAACGAAGCACGCGTGCCAATGATCAAGCACCTCGACGGCATCTGTCATGTGTATGTCGACGATCGCGCGGATCTGACCAAGGCGCTGACCGTCTGCGACAACGCCAAGACGCACCGCTACGGCACCTGCAATACGATGGAGACACTGCTGGTCGCGCGCGGCATCGCGGCGGAAGTGTTGCCGCCTTTGGGCAAGCTGTATCGCGGCAAGGAAGTCGAGCTTCGGGTGGATGCTGCTGCGCGCGCGGTGTTGTCGGCGGCGGGCGTCGGCCCGCTCGTCGATGCCACCGAAGAAGACTGGCGCACCGAGTATCTCGCGCCCGTGCTGGCGATCAAGGTGGTCGACGGCCTCGATGCGGCGATCGAGCACATCAACACATACAGTTCGCAGCACACCGACGCGATCGTCACCGAAGATCACGACCGCGCCATGCGTTTCTTGCGCGAAGTCGATTCGGCGAGCGTGATGGTCAACGCCTCGACGCGTTTTGCCGACGGCTTCGAATTCGGTCTGGGCGCGGAAATCGGCATCTCGAACGACAAGCTGCACGCGCGCGGACCGGTGGGGTTGGAAGGGCTGACGTCGCTCAAATACATCGTGCTCGGGCACGGCGAAGGGCGGCAGTAAAGCTCGCCTTAGTCGCGCAATTGCTGCGTCGGGATGCGGACACGCTTCCCGACGCACGCGCCGCCAGGAGCGCTGTTCTCCACGATACAAGTCGCACAAGGACCGCTGATGCTTTGGGTAAAAACGTTTCACATCGTTTTGATTGCTTCCTGGTTTGCCGGCCTGTTCTATCTGCCGCGCATCTTCGTCAATCTGGCGATGGAGACAGAACCCGCCGCCACAGCGCGGCTTTTGATCATGGCGCGCAAGCTGTTTCGCTTCATGACCTTCATCGCGGTGCCGGCGCTCGCATGTGGGCTGTGGTTGTGGCTGGCGGTGGGCATCGGGCGCGGGCAGGGCTGGATTCACGCCAAGGTCGGCGTGGTGGTGCTGCTGATCATCTATCACGCGTACTGCGGCGTGCTGCTGCGGACTTTCGAGCGCGGCGAGAACCGTCGCACGGACAAGTGGTATCGGATGTTCAATGAACTGCCGGTGCTCGGGATGCTGGCAGCGGTGGCTTTGGTTGTGATCAAGCCGTTTTAAGAATAGGAATATTCCTATTTGTTTTTTTTGATTAAGTATTAATTCGTCATGTGGCATTTATCGCCACACGACGGAGTGAATCGATCGTCGGTTAATTTTTGAGTGATATTTAAGCGCCGCCGTCGATTCTGTCCAGGCCGTTTTCGCGCCGTCCTCTCTTCCAATCGCTCCCATTCGACTGATTTCTTCGTTCGGAATTTTCTGATTCTGGACGAGGCTTAGTCACGTTCCTATGCGTTCATCGTGTGCTTTCTGTCGGCTGTTTGCCTTGCTTGACTTGGATTTGGCAGTCTAAAAGTCGTATTTGATGAACTCTAAAGTAAGGAAAATACGACTCGTGTCGGATTTTGTTTAAGAATCGTCCTATTAAACAGCGAAATTCTTAATTTTATAGTCGTGACATCCCCGGAAGGATTAATGGGATGGTCCGGAAAAACTCTTCACGACGACCCTGATTTCAATCCTTCTGCTACCCCACTGACGCGCGCTGATTTTCATTGAGACGCCTCCGCGGCACTGACCGATACAAGACCTTCAGAAGGACGAAATCATGAACAAGTCGTACAAAACCGTATGGAATGAAACCACCGGAACGTATGTGGCCGCGTCGGAAGTGACGAAGAGCCATGGCAAGTCGAGCCGGAATACCAAGGCGCTGGTAGCTGCGTTGCTGGCCGCAGGGGTTGGCTTTGGCACGGCGGTGAAGTCGGAGGCGGCGGCGACGCCGAACTCGTTCGCCGCGGGTATCCTGGGCACGAATACGACCAACTCGGACTGCATTTCTTCGGCTGACGGCGCGGTGGTCGTGACCAACGGCGATTGCAGCGCGGCTACGCAGCAGGCGGGGATTGTTTCCTACGACGGCAGCGGCACGGCAGGTGCGTATTTCACGGTGACCGATCCGAACACCGCGCATATTGGCGCGGGCGGCGTCGATCAGATGAAGATCACGAACAGCGGTGTGTTTGTGCTGAATACGCTCGATATGGGTGGTAAGAAGATCACCAACCTGGCGAATGGCACGGTGTCGGCGTCAAGCACGGACGCGGTCAACGGCTCGGAACTGTACGGGCTGGCCGCCAGCGACGCAGCGGCGCTCGGCGGCGGTTCGAGCGTGACGGCGAGCGGCGCGATCACGGCGCCGTCGTATGTCGTGGGGGGCACGACCGTGAACAACGTTGGCGCGGCCCTCTCCAATCTCGATGGCCGGACGACCACGAACACCACGAATATCGCGGCGATGCAGAGTACGGTGAACGCCATTGCCAGCACGTCGGGCACAAATATTGGCATCCCGCATTTCCGTATGACCACGAGTGGTCCTGATTCTGTTGCGTCGGGCCAAGGAAGTATCGCTATCGGTACGAACTCAACTGCAAGCGGTGCGAACTCTATCTCAGTTAGTACGTCCGCTTCCAGTTCCAATGCATCGGGTTCTGCTTCCATTGTTATGGGGGCTCACAATCAGGCGCAAGACCAATGGGCCATCGCCATCGGTGCTGACAGCACGGCAGCAACTCAAGCATCCGTTGCTATTGGTCAAGGCGTCAAAGCCAGCGGGCTTGCTTCGATTGGCATAGGGCAGGGCGCCTCAGTCAGCGGTGACTACTCCGTTGCGTTGGGCCAAGGTTCATCCACGAATCGCGCCTACGCCCTTGCTGTGGGTAGTACCGCACAGCAGCGCCAGGTCGTGAATGTGGCGGCGGGTACGCAAGCTACCGATGCAGTCAATTACGGTCAGTTGCAGGCAGCCGGCCTGAAAACCGATTCGAGCGGCAACGCCACCAACGCGTTCGTCGCCTACGACGACACGACCAAAGCCGCTGCGACCTTGGGCGGCGCATCGGGCACGACGCTCAAGAACGTGGCGGCGGGCGCGGTGTCGGCATCGAGCACGGACGCGGTCAATGGCTTGCAGTTGTACGCGACGAACCAGAACGTTGCACAGAATGCCGCCGCGATTGCACAAAACAGCAGCGACATCACGCAGAACACTGGCGACATCGCGAAGAACGTCGGCGATATCACGCAAAACACGAGCGACATCGCGAAGAATGCCAGCGATATCACGCAAAACACGAGCGACATCGCCCAGAACACCACCGACATCGGCACGTTGAACACGCAGGTGAGCTCGCTCAACGGCGAGATGGCGAATGCTGTGCAATACGACACGTCGGCGCACGACAAGGTCACGCTGGGCGGCACCGCCTACGACAGCGCGACCAAGGTGGGTGGCACGACGATCACCAACGTAGCCCGTGGCGTGAGCGACAGCGACGCGGTCAACATGTCGCAGTTGAACGAAACCAACGCCAGCGTGACGACCCTCGGCACGCAGGTTACCGGCATCGACGGCCGGGTGACGCAGAACACCAGCGACATCACGAAGAACACGGGCGACATCAACACCCTCAACTCGCAGCTTGCGAGCCTGGGAGGCGGCGTGGCTGGCGCGGTGGCCTATGACACGGCGGCGCAAGACAAGGTGACGCTCGTCGGCGCGTCGGGCACGACGCTCACGAACGTGGCGAAGGGTGACGTATCCGCCTCGAGCACGGACGCAGTGAACGGTTCGCAACTGTACGAGACGAGCCAGAACGTTGCGCAGAATGCCGTTGCGATCATGCAGAACACCAGCGACATCACGAAGAACGCCAGCGATATCGAGCAAAACATCAGCGACATTTCGAAGAATGCCGGCGATATTTCGCAGAACACCAGCGACATCTCGAAGAACGCAGGCGATATTGCGCAGAACACCAGCGACATCGCCCAGAACACGACCAACATCGGCACGCTGAACACGCAGGTGAGCACGCTCAACGGCGAAATGGCCGATGCCGTGAAATACGACACGTCGGCGCACGACACGGTGACGCTGGGCGGCACCGCGTACGATAGCGCGACCAAGGTCGGTGGCACCACGATCACCAACGTGGCGCGTGGCGTGAACGACAGCGACGCGGTCAACATGTCGCAGTTGAACGAAACCAACGCCAGCGTGACCACGCTCGGCACGCAGGTCACAGGCATCGACGGCCGGGTGACGCGGAACACCAGCGACATCACGAAGAACACGGGCGACATCAGCACCCTCAACTCGCAGCTTGCGAGTCTGGGAGGCGGCGTGGCTGGCGCGGTGGCCTACGACACGGCGGCGCAAGACAAGGTGACGCTCGCCGGCGCGTCGGGCACGACGCTCACGAACGTGGCGAAGGGAGAGGTGTCAGCCGCGAGCGCGGACGCGGTGAACGGTTCGCAACTGTATGCAACGAACCAGAACGTTGCGCAGAATGCCGCTGCGATTGCGCAGAACACCAGCGACATCACGAAGAACGCCAGCGATATCGAGCAAAACATCAGCGACATTTCGAAGAATGCCGGCGACATCGCACAGAACACCGGCGCGATTGCCCAAAACGCAAGCGACATCGCACAGAACACGAGCGATATTGCGCAAAACACCAGCGACATCGGCAAACTCGACACGCGTGTTTCGACGGTCGAAGGTTCGGTGAGCGATCTGACCAACCAGCTCAGCAGCGGCACAGTAGGCCTCGTGCAGCAGGATCAGAGATCGGGCGATCTGACGGTTGCCGGCAACACCGGCGGCACGCATGTCAACTTCGTGGGCAGTGCGGGTCCGCGCGAACTGATCGGCGTCGCAGCCGGCACCACCAGCAACTCGGCCGTCAACCTGGGCCAGTTGAACCCGGTTGTCGCGTCGCTCGGCGGCGGTGCGCAAGTCAACGCGGATGGTTCGTTTGTCAGCCCTACGTATCACATGCAGGGCGGCACGCAGAACACGGTCGGCGGCGCGCTAGATACGCTCGACACCAACCTGACCTCGCTGGAGTCGCAGATCAACAACGGCAGCATCGGTATCGTCACGCAGGATTCGACTTCGCGCGACATCCTCGTCGGCGCGGCAACGGACGGCCTGCGGGTCAACATGGCCGGCACGGCGGGCAATCGCGTCGTGACGGGCGTGGCAGCCGGCGCGGTGAACGCGGATAGCGTCGATGCGGTGAACGGCTCGCAGTTGCATGCGAACGCAGCCAGCACAGCGGCGGCGCTCGGCGGCGGATCGACCGTCAACGCGGACGGCACGATCTCCGCGCCGTCCTACAGCGTGGGCGGCACGACGGTGAACAACGTCGGCGCAGCCGTCGCCAACCTCGATGGCCGCGTGACGCAAAACACGTCCGATATCGCCAGCCTGCAGACCACGGTCGGATCGATCAGTGGCTCGGTGGCGAACGCGGTGTCGTACGATACGTCGGCACACAACCAGGTCACGCTGGGTGGTGCGGCCAACGCGCCGAAGGTGAAGCTGACCAACCTGCAGGACGGTGAACTGTCGGCGACGAGTACTGATGCAGTGACCGGCGCGCAGTTGTGGAACACCAACCAGCAACTGTCCGATCTGTCGCAATCCGTGCAGAACCAGCAGCAGACCGGCAACAATGCGATGTCGCTCAACGCCGGTAGCGGTCCGGCAGCAGCGGCGACCGGCACCAATGCGATGGCGTTGGGTGGCGGCTCGCAGGCCAGCGGCGACAACTCGGTGGCGATCGGCTCGGGCTCGGTGGCTGATGAGGCGAACACGGTGTCGGTCGGTTCGCAAGGCAACGAGCGTCGCATTACGAACGTCGCTCCTGGCAAGACGGCGACGGATGCGGTGAACCTCGGCCAGATGCAGTCGGCTATCGGTGATACGGCACGCGCGGCCTACAGCGGCGTCGCAGCCGCCACCGCGCTGACGATGATCCCGGAAGTCGACGCGGGCAAGACGCTGGCAGTCGGCGTCGCTGGGGCGACCTACAAGGGTTATCAGGCAGCGGCGGTGGGCGCGTCGGCGCGCATCACGCCGAACCTGAAGGTCAAGGTAGGTGCAGGCATCAGCGGCAGCGAAACGACGGTTGGCGCAGGTGCGTCGTATCAATGGTAAGCACGTGAAGGACGCGGGAAGCGGCGCAGTCAGGCCGCCTTTCCCTTTCCCAAGCTGGATCTGATCTGGCCGTAGTGCTCTTCGTAGTGCAATTGAAACGGGTTTCCCTTGGGAAGCCCGTTTCGTTTGGCGCAGCGCGAGTCTTATGAGCGAGGCATCCGTTCGACAGCACGAACCGTTAAGACACTCACGCGGCGCTGCGCGTAAGCTGCACGCAGCCTGCTGCCTTACGCACGCGGATCGATCCGCCTGCGGTTGATCGCTTCTTTCGCTTGCGCGAGCTTCTCAATCAGTTCCGGCCCACGGCTGAGCGCGACACCCACCGCGAGAATATCGCCGATCGCCAGATGCGAGACACGTGAAGTCATCGGCGAAAAGATATCCGTGTCTTCGTCGACGTTGGCAAACAAGCCCACCGTAGCAAGCCGCGCCAGGGGCGAATTGCCATGGGTGATCGCGATCACCTTCGCGCCCGCTGCGAGAGCCGACTTCGCGGCATCGACGATATCGCGCGTGCGGCCGGTGTTCGAAATTGCCACCACCACATCACCTTCCCCCAGCAGCGCCGCCGACATCAGAAATGTGTGCGGATCCGAATACGCGACGCTTGGCATGCCGAGGCGAAAAAATTTGTGCTGCACATCCAGCGCGGCAATGCCCGAGCCGCCCGCGCCATAGAACTCGATGCGCCGCGCCCGCGCCAGCAGCGCGATCGCCGCCCCCACGCTGTCCGACGAAAGATTGTTGCGCACCTGGATAAGCGCGCCGATGGTCCGGTCGAGCACCTTCGCGGCGACGCCGGGCGTCGGCTCGTCCGGCCGCACGTCGCGATAGACCGCGGGCACTTCCGCCGCGATGCCTTGCGCCAGCCGGATCTTGAACTCGCGAAAGCCCGAAAAACCGAGCGCGTGACAGAACCGGGCGATGGTCGGCTGGCTGACGCCCGCGCGGGCGGCCACTTCGGTCATCGACAGGTCGAGCACCTCGCGCGGCGCCTCGATCACGTAATCGGCCAGCTTGCGCTCGGACGGGCGCAACTGATCGCGCATCTCTTCCACCTGGGAGAGCATCATCGGAAAACTCGCACTATGCTGAAGAATGCGTGGACTATATCTGATTGCCGGATAAGGTACAAAAACTACATATCTGGTTCTAGGTGTAATCCCTAGGTTTGAGTTGCCATGGCGCTAAGGTAGCGCCAGCATGGCATTGCGGCCATTCAAAGATGCCGCGACGCAACAGGAATCACCATTGCGATCGTGTAGTTTTTCTACTAATATTGCGACGTCGACTGATTCGACATCCCCCGCGATACCTGCCTGGCAAAGTGCGTGCGCGCCTCAAGCCAGCGACGAAGGAGCTCCGATGGTTTCCCCGCATTCGCAATTGTTGAAAGTCACGCAACGCGTGGTCGAGCGCAGCAAGCCCACTCGCGAGGCGTATCTGGCCCGCATCGAACAGGCTCAAGGCAAGTTTCCGGCGCGCGGTGCGCTGTCGTGCGCCAATCTGGCCCACGGCTTTGCCGGCCTCGAAGGCCGCGACAAGTTCGCGATCAAGGCGATCCGGGAACCGAACATCGGCATTGTGTCGTCGTACAACGAAATGCTGTCCGCGCACGCGCCGTACAAAAACTACCCCGACATCATCAAGGAAGCCGCGCGCGAAAACGGCGGCGTCGCGCAATTCGCGGGCGGCGTGCCGGCCATGTGCGACGGCGTCACGCAAGGCAACGCGGGCATGGAGCTTTCGCTGTTCTCGCGCGAAGTGATCGCCATGAGCACGGCGGTCGCGCTCACGCACAACATGTTCGACGCGGCGTTGTGCCTTGGCATTTGCGACAAGATCGTGCCGGGTCTCTTGATCGGCGCGCTGCAATTCGGCCATCTGCCGACGATTTTCGTGCCGGCCGGCCCGATGGGCAGCGGCCTGTCGAACGACGACAAAGCCAAGACGCGTCAGCTATTCGCCACCGGCCAGTGCGGCCGCGACGCGCTGCTCGAAGCAGAGGCCGCCGCGTATCACAGCCAGGGCACCTGCACGTTCTACGGCACCGCGAACAGCAACCAGATGCTCATGGAAGTCATGGGCCTGCATCTGCCGAGTTCCGCGTTCGTGCATCCGCATACGCCGCTGCGCGACGCGTTGACCGCGCAGGCCGCGCGCCGGGTGCTCGATCTGACTGTCGAGCGCGGCAATTACACGCCGATCGGCCATGTGGTCGACGAGAAGGCGATCGTCAACGGCATCGTCGCGTTGCTGGCAACGGGCGGCTCGACCAATCACACCTTGCACCTGGTTGCGATCGCGCGTGCGGCCGGCATTGTGATCGACTGGGACGACTTCGACACGCTGTCGCAAGCCGTGCCGTTGCTCGCAAAGATTTACCCGAACGGCAAAGCCGACGTGAACCACTTCCACGCTGCTGGCGGCGTTGCGTTCCTCGTCCGCAATCTGCTGGAAGGCGGCTTGCTCCATGAAGATGTGAATACCGTCGCCGGCAAGGGTCTGCATCACTACACGGAAGAGCCGAAGCTGATCGACGGCAAGCTGCAATGGGTGCCGGGCGCGGCAAAGAGCGAAGACACGGCGGTGCTGCGCGGCATCAAGGAACCGTTCCAGCCGGACGGCGGCTTGCGTCTGATGCAAGGCAAGCTCGGCCGTGGCGTGATCAAGATTTCGGCCGTGGCGGCGCAGCATCGCAAGGTGAAGGCGCCCGCCATCGTGTTCGATTCGCAGGAAGCGGTGCAGGCCGCGTTCGACAACGGCGAGCTGAAGCGCGATTTCATCGCGGTGGTGCGTTTCCAGGGCGCGCGCGCAAACGGCATGCCCGAGCTGCATCGTTTGACGCCGCTGCTTGGTGTGTTGCAGGATCAAGGTTTCCACGTCGCACTGGTGACCGACGGCCGCATGTCGGGCGCGTCGGGCAAGGTGCCGGCGGTGATTCACCTGTCGCCGGAAGCCTTGCTGCAAGGCCCGATCGGCAAGGTTCGCACCGGTGACATGCTGGTGATCGACGCGGACGCGGGCGTGCTCGACATCGAAGTCGATGCGGCCGAATGGGCGGCGCGGCCGGAAGCTTTGCCGCAGCATCAGGCGGAAAATGAAGTCGGCTTCGGCCGCGAACTGTTCGGCGTGTTCCGTGCGGCCGCTGCGCCCGCGGAGCAGGGTGCTTCGGTGTTCGGCCCGATGGTGGGCGAGCGCGCGGTGCATCATGGTGAACGGGCCCAGGCACGCACCGAAGAACACACAAGCACCACTCAAGCCAGCTAAACGCTGCAGAAACAAGGAGTCTGACTATGACGGCGAAAACAGTAAGCGATATCGTGCGCCTCGGCCCGGTGATTCCGGTGCTCGCGTTCGACTCGGTCGAACAGGGCGAAAACGTGTCGCGCGCGTTGCACGCAGGTGGCGTGAAGGTGCTCGAGATCACATTGCGCACGGCTGCGGGGCTCGGAGCGATCGAGCGCGCGAGCCAACTGGCCGAAGACATCGTGGTCGGCGTCGGCACGATTACGAAGCCCGAGCATTGTTTTCAGGCAAAGAAAGCGGGTGCGCAGTTCGGCGTGTCGCCGGGTCTGACGAAAGACATGCACAAGGCCGCGCAGGATGCGGGCTTGCCGCTGCTGCCAGGTGTCATGACGCCGAGCGACATCATCGCGGCGCTCGAACTAGGCTACGAGATCGTCAAGTTCTTCCCGGCGCAGCAAGCCGGCGGTATTCCGATGCTGCAGGCGTTTTACGGCCCGTTCCCGACACTGAAATTCTGCCCGACCGGCGGCATCACGGCCGAAAGCGCCATCAATTTCCTCGCGCAACCCAACGTGGTGTGCGTGGGCGGTTCGTGGCTCACGCCGAAGGCCGCGCTCGCCGCCCAAAACTGGGACGAAGTCACGCGTCTGGCGCGTGCCGCCAGCCAACTGGCCGCGCCCGCGCATTGAACTGCATCGGCTTACCCTAGTTCGTCAGTCAGGTTCTACGCAAAGGAGCCTCGTCGAAACAGCCTGTGAGGCTGCCACGGCGAGGCTCCTTTTCGATATGCGCGCCGGATTCGCGCGCTTTTAGGGACAACAAACAGTAAAATTCAGCGTCCGCGCGGCTTGCCGGGTTTTCTGGCACCGCTGCAGGTCGCCGTGAGACGGGTGCCAGCCGTGTTCCGCACCGACATCAATAACGCAAAGGAGGCGCTTCATGGAAGCTGTCCACGGCAGCACGCTGCTGGTCTTCGCGGTGATCGCCATCGCACTGCTGATCCTGCTGATCACCCGCTACAAGGTCTATCCGTTCCTCGTCCTCATCATCGTCTCGCTGTTGCTGGGTCTCGTATCCGGCATGCCGATCGGCACCATCGTCAAATCGTTCGAAACCGGCAACGGCAACACGCTCGGCCACATTGCGATCGTGGTTGGCCTCGGCACCATGCTCGGCAAGATGATGGCCGAATCGGGCGGCGCGGAGCGCATCGCGACCACGTTGATCGACAAGTTCGGCGAGAAGCACATTCACTGGGCGATGATGGTCGTGGCGATCATCGTCGGCTTGCCGGTGTTTTTTGAAGTCGGCTTCGTGTTGCTGATTCCGATCGCGTTCAACGTTGCGAAACGCACCAACAAGTCGCTGCTGCTGATCGGCTTGCCGATGATCGCGGGTCTGTCCGTCGTCCACGGTTTGATTCCGCCGCATCCGGCCGCGATGCTCGCGGTGCAGGCGTATCACGCGGACATCGGCAAGACGATTGCCTATGGGCTCATCGTGGGCGTGCCGACAGCGATCGTTGCCGGTCCGCTGTTCGCGCTGTTGATCAGCCGCTACATCAAGCTGCCGGAGAACAATCCGCTCGCCGCGCAGTTTCTCGGCGCCGCTGAAGAGAAAAAGGAAAAGCGCGAACTGCCGAGCTTCGGCATTACGCTGTTCACGATTCTGCTGCCGGTGATCCTGATGCTGATCGGCAGTTGGGCCGACCTCGTGTTTACGCCGAAGACCCTGGCGAACGATCTGCTGCGTTTCGTCGGCAACTCTGACGTCGCCCTGTTGATCGCCGTGCTGGTCAGTTTCTGGACCTTCGGCGCGAGCCGCGGCTTCACTCGTGAGCAGATCCAGAAGTTCTGCGGCGACTGTCTGGCGCCCATCGCGGGCATCACGCTGATCGTGGGCGCGGGCGGCGGTTTCGGGCGCGTGCTGATGGATAGCGGCATCTCGAAGGAAATCGTCGGTGTGGCAACGGCCATGCATCTGTCACCGCTGCTGTTCGGCTGGCTGGTGGCCGCGCTGATTCGTCTGGCCACGGGTTCGGCGACAGTCGCGATGACCACCGCCTGCGGTATCGTCGCGCCGATTGCCTCGGCGAGCGGGGTGCAGGTCACGCCGGAATTGCTGGTGCTCGCCACCGGTTCGGGCTCGCTGATTTTTTCGCACGTGAACGACGGCGGTTTCTGGCTGGTCAAGGAATACTTCGGTATGACGGTGGGGCAGACCTTCAAGACATGGTCGCTCCTCGAAACCATCATTTCGCTGATGGGCTTGGGTTTGACTTTCGCGCTCGCGACGGTCGTGTAAGGAGTTTTTGATGATTCTGATCGCAATGGGCGTGTCGGGCGCCGGCAAAACGAGAATTGGCGAAATGCTGGCGGAACGCCTGCACTGCGCATTCACCGACGGCGATGCGTTTCACAGCGTCGCCAACAAGGAGAAAATGCACCACGGCATTCCGCTTACCGACGAAGACCGTTGGCCGTGGTTGCAAACCATCCGGGTGGCGATCGAAGAGAAGCAGCAGGCGGGTGAGAAAGCGGTGTTCACGTGTTCGTCGCTGAAACGCTCGTATCGCGATGTTCTGCGCGGCGGGAGCAATGGCGATAAGGGCGTGTGCTTCGTCTATCTGAAGGGTTCGTTCGAGGTGCTGCGCGAGCGGCTGACCACGCGCACCGGTCACTTCTTCGATCCGTCGCTGCTGCAAAGCCAGCTCGATACGCTCGAAGAGCCGGGTCCTGACGAGGCGATCACGGTGAGCATCGAGTTGTCGCCGGAAGAAATCGTCGACGACGTGTTGAAGCAGATGGCGGCGCGGTGAGGTTTCAAGCCCGCTTTGCCGCGCACGTCGCAGAATAAAAAAAGCCGCTTCGGAATTTTCGAAGCGGCTTTTTTGTGCCTTTAGCAGTGAGGTAATGACTGAAGCTTAAGCGATCCGCTTCGCCAGTTCGACCGCTTTGCCGATATACGAACCCGGCGTCATGGCGAGCAAACGGTCCTTCGCATCTTGCGGAATCGCGAGACCGCTCACGAACGTTTGCAGCGCTTCGCGCGTGATGCCCTTGCCGCGCGTCAGTTCCTTCAACTGCTCGTACGGGTTCTCGATGCCGTAACGGCGCATCACCGTTTGCACCGGCTCGGCCAGCACTTCCCAGCAGTTGTCGAGGTCTTCGTTCAGACGCTGTGCGTTCACTTCGAGCTTGTCCAGGCCGCGGATCAGCGAGTCGTAGGCGAGCAGTGAGTAACCGAACGCGACACCAATATTGCGCAGCACCGTCGAGTCGGTGAGGTCGCGCTGCCAGCGCGAAATCGGCAGCTTGTCGGCCAGATGGCGCAGGGTCGCGTTGGCGAGACCCAGATTGCCTTCCGAATTTTCGAAGTCGATCGGATTGACCTTGTGCGGCATTGTCGACGAACCGATTTCGCCGGCCTTGGTGCGTTGCTTGAAGTAACCGACCGAGATGTAGCCCCACACGTCGCGGTCCAGATCCAGCAGGATGATGTTCGCGCGCGAGACGGCGTCGAACAGTTCGGCCATGTAGTCGTGTGGTTCGATCTGGATCGTGTACGGATTGAACGTGAGCTTCAGGCGTTGCTCGACCACTTCGCGCGAGAACGTTTCCCAGTCGAATTCCGGATACGCGGACAGGTGCGCATTGAAGTTGCCGACCGCGCCGTTCATCTTGCCCAGCAACTCGACCTTCGCGATGCGGTCGATCGCGCGTTCCAGACGCGCGGCGACGTTGGCGATTTCCTTGCCGAGCGTGGTGGGGCTGGCAGGCTGGCCGTGCGTGCGCGACAGCATCGGCTGTTCGGCTTGCGCATGCGCCAGCGCCACGAGGCGTTGATGCACCGAGCGCAGCGCCGGCAGGATCACGTGTTCACGTGCGCCGGCGAGCATCAGGCCGTGCGAGGTGTTGTTGATGTCTTCCGACGTGCACGCGAAGTGAATGAACTCGCTCGCGCGTTCCAGTTCTTCCTGACCCTTCACCGATTCTTTCAGCCAGTACTCGACCGCTTTCACGTCGTGATTCGTCACGCGTTCGATTTCCTTGATGCGGGCGGCGTCGTGCGCGGTGAAGCGCTCGGCCAGTTGCAGCAGGAATTGTTCGGCGGCTTCGGAAAAACGCGGCACTTCGGCGAAACCGGCTTGCGACAGTGCGATCAGCCAATGGATTTCAACCGTCACGCGATTGCGCATGAATGCGGCTTCCGAGAGCCAGTCACGCAGGGCTTCGGTTTTCGAGGCGTAGCGGCCGTCGAGCGGGGAGAGCGCGTTCAGCGCGAACAGGGTGTCGGGGCGGGTGTCGGACATGATGGGGGCGTGAACGCTCGGGGAGCGGATCGGGAACGGAGGGAATCGCGGATTTTACCACTCAACCCCGGCGCCCTAGCCGCGCCGCTAGAATGCTGACTTCCTCCCTCCCGCTGGCAGCAGGCTTCGCATGGAACTGAAATGGCTCGAAGACTTCGTTTCGCTCGCGGAGACGCGTAGTTTCAGCCGCTCGGCCGAATCGCGCCACGTTACGCAGCCGGCGTTTTCGCGGCGGATTCAGGCCCTGGAGGCGTGGCTCGGCACGGAATTGATCGATCGTTCGGTTTATCCGACGCGTCTGACGGCGGCAGGTCAGGTGTTCTATGAGCAGGCGCTCGCCATGCTGTCCCAGTTCCACGAGGCGCGTGCTCTGCTGCGCGGACACACGGCGACGCCGCAGGCGACCATCGAGTTCGCGGTGCCGCATACGCTGTCGCTCACGTACTTCCCGCGCTGGCTGCAGCGAATCGAAGCGCAGATGGGCCCGATCCACACCCGGCTGCGGGCGCTGAACGTGCACGATGCGGCGTTGGCGCTGGTGGAAGGCGGCTGCGATCTGATGATGGCCTATCACCATCCGAGCCACCCCATCGCGCTCGATCCGGCGCGTTACGACATGCTCACGCTAGGCAACGAGCCGATCAGTCCGTTCTCGGCGCCGGGCCGCGCCGGCCGGCCGCGGCACACGCTGCCAGGTACGGCAGAGGCGCCTACGCCTTATCTGACCTATACGCCAAATGCGTATCTGGGCCGCATGACCGAAGTGATCCTCGCCAATGCGCCGGAGCGCCTCTACCTCGACCGGCTGTACGAAACCGACATGGCCGAAGGCCTCAAGGCGATGGCGCTGGCCGGCCACGGCATTGCCTTCCTGCCCTACAGCGCGGTTGAGGACGCGGTTGCCGACAGCAAGCTGATCCGCCTCGATCGCGCCACGCGTGGCACGCCCGAGGGGCAGCTCACGCTGACCATGGAAATTCGCCTCTATCGCGACAAGCTGGCCGCGAAAGGCGACGATGCGCGGCAGATACTCGTGCGGCAGTTGTGGGATGTGGTGTCGGAGGAGTTGGCGCAGGGCATGGGGTCTGTCTGAAAACCTGCGTCGCCACGACGCGAATTTGCGGCTTCTTGATGGTTATGCAAAAAAAACATAATCGGATAAGGAAACGGCATTGGATTTCAAAACGGCGTTTTTCGACAATGCTGTCACTCGATCAACGCCGGAGCGTTCATGTCATCCCAGCAACACGCCGCACAATCCGCATCAACGTTGCAGTCCGTTCCCTCCTACCTGAATAAAGACGATCTCGGCCCGTGGGGCAACTACCTGCGCCAGGTGGACCGTGTCGCGCCGTACCTCGGCTCCCTGTCCCGCTGGCTCGAAACCCTGAAGCGCCCGAAGCGCATTCTGATCGTCGATGTGCCTATCGAACTCGATAACGGCACGGTCGCGCACTTCGAAGGCTATCGCGTGCAGCACAACGTGTCGCGTGGTCCGGGTAAGGGCGGCGTGCGGTATCACCAGGACGTGACGCTGTCGGAAGTGATGGCGCTGTCGGCGTGGATGTCGGTGAAGAACGCTGCTGTGAACGTGCCGTACGGCGGCGCGAAGGGCGGTATCCGTGTCGACCCGCGCACCTTGTCGCGTGGCGAGCTGGAGCGCGTGACGCGCCGCTACACCAGCGAAATCGGCATCATCATCGGACCGAATACCGACATCCCCGCGCCGGACGTGAACACGAACGAGCAGATCATGGCGTGGATGATGGACACGTACTCCATGAACCAGGGCCAAACGGCGACGGGCGTGGTGACCGGCAAGCCGATCGCGCTGGGCGGTTCACTGGGCCGCCGTGAAGCAACCGGCCGTGGCGTGTTCGTGGTTGCCTCCGAAGCCGCGCGCCGCATCGGCGTCGACATCGAAGGCGCGCGTATTGCCGTGCAGGGCTTCGGTAACGTGGGCGGCATTGCCGCGCGCCTGTTCCAGGAAGCGGGCTCGAAGCTGGTCGCGGTGCAGGATCACACCGGCTCGCTGTACAAGTCGACCGGTATCGATGCGGTCGCGCTGGCGGACTACGTGGCGAAGAACGGCGGCGTGGGCGGCTTCCCGGAAGCCGATACCATCGCGAACGACGAATTCTGGAAGGTCGAATCCGACATCCTGATTCCGGCTGCGCTGGAAAACCAGATCACCGAAAAGAACGCGGGCAGCATCAAGACGAAGATCGTCGTGGAAGGCGCCAACGGCCCGACCACCACGGCAGCGGACGACATTCTGCACGATCGCGGCATCCTCGTGATTCCGGACGTGGTAGCCAACGCCGGCGGCGTGACGGTCTCGTACTTCGAGTGGGTGCAGGACTTCTCGAGCTTCTTCTGGACCGAAGACGAGATCAATCAACGTCTCGAACGCGTGATGCGTGAAGCATTTGCCGCCGTGTGGCAAGTGTCGAGCGAACAGAAGGTATCCGTGCGGACCGCGGCGTTTATCGTCGCGTGTAAGCGGATCCTGGAAGCGCGCGAACTGCGCGGTCTGTACCCCTGATCTGATTGCGTGAAACGGCGGGTCCGCTACCTCGCGGACCTTGCCGAACCTTGCTTCGACGCGGTTCAAAAGACCGCGTGTCTGACCCGGCGGGCGGCATCGTATCGATGCCGCCCGCCTTCGTATATCCGGAAAGGTTGACTGACTATCCCGCAAGCGCTGTCTACAGCGATAATCCGCGTAGCGACGCCGCCGGGGCGGTCACCTTGAGGCACGCACAACAAACATGGTTTATAGCAATACTTTCAGAATAATTACTTTGCTAAACTGGCGCCGGTTCTTGCCAAGGAGATCACACATGAAGGTTAAAAAAGCTGCGCTGCTGCTCGCGACTCTCGGACTGTTTACGGTCGGCGCGCACGCGCAAGACGCTGGTACGCTGAAAAAGATCAAGGACACGGGCGTCATTTCGCTGGGTCACCGCGAATCGTCGATCCCGTTTTCGTATTACGACGACAAGCAGAATGTCATCGGCTACTCGCAAGAATTCGCGCTGAAGGTGGTTGAGGCGGTCAAGCAGAAGCTGAACATGCCGAACCTGAAGGTCAAGCTCACGCCCGTCACGTCGCAAAACCGTATTCCGCTGGTGCAGAACGGCACCGTCGACATGGAATGCGGCTCCACCACGAATAACGCCGAGCGTCAGCAACAGGCTGCCTTCTCGAACACGATCTTCGTGATCGGCACGCGTTTGATGACCAAGAAAGACTCCGGCATCAAGGACTTCGCGGACCTGAAGGGCAAGACCGTCGTCACGACGGCCGGCACCACCTCCGAGCGCCTGCTTCGCAAGATGAACCAGGACAAGAGCATGGGCATGAACATCATCAGCGCGAAGGATCATGGCGAGTCGTTCCTGACGCTTTCCACCGGCCGCGCTGCCGCGTTCATGATGGACGACGCGCTGCTGGCAGGCGAACGCGCCAAGTCGAACACCCCGGGTGACTTCGTGATCGTCGGCACGCCGCAATCGCATGAAGCGTACGGCTGCATGATTCGCAAGAACGATCCGGAATTCAAGAAGGTGGTGGACGACGCAATCGCGAAGGTCGAAACTTCGGGCGAAGCCGATGCGATCTACAAGAAGTGGTTCGAATCGCCGATTCCGCCGAAGGGCCTGAACCTGAACTTCCCGGAAAGCGATGACATCAAGGCGCTCTACAAGAGCCCGAATGACAAGGCAATCGATTAAACCTTAGCTGTTTTTTTGAAACGCCAAACGAGACGGAAGGGGCCGCGCGCTTCTTCCGTTTCTTTTTGCTGGAGTCTTCGTCATGTCATATCACTGGAACTGGGGCATTCTGCTGAGTCCGGTCTCTACCGGCGAGCCGACCACCTACCTGGGATGGCTGCTGTCCGGCTTCTGGGTGACGATTACCGTGTCGCTGTCGGCATGGGTGATCGCGCTCATCGTCGGTTCGTTTTTTGGCGTGCTGCGCACGGTGCCGAACAAATGGGCGTCGGGTATCGGCACGCTGTATGTCGCGATTTTCCGCAACATCCCGCTGATCGTGCAGTTCTTCATCTGGTATCTGGTGATACCGGAGTTGCTGCCGGCCTCGATCGGCAACTGGTTCAAGCAACTGCCGCCGGGTGCGCAGTTTTTCTCGTCGTCGATTATCTGTCTCGGGCTCTTCACTGCCGCGCGCGTGTGCGAGCAGGTACGCTCGGGCATCAACGCGTTGCCGAAGGGCCAGCGCGCCGCGGGTCTGGCCATGGGCTTCACGCAATGGCAGACGTATCGCTACGTGTTGCTGCCGGTCGCGTACCGGATCATCGTGCCGCCGCTTACGTCCGAGTTTCTGAACATCTTCAAGAACTCGGCGGTCGCGTCGACCATCGGTCTGCTCGACTTGTCGGCTCAGGCGCGGCAGCTCGTCGACTATACGTCGCAGACGTATGAGTCGTTTATCGCGGTCACGCTGGCGTATGTGCTGATCAACCTGGTCGTGATGCAACTGATGCGCTGGGTCGAACACAAGACCCGGTTGCCCGGCTATATCGGAGGTAAGTGATGCATCATTTCGACTGGAGCGGTATTCCGGGCGCACTGCCTACGCTATGGACCGGTGCTATCGTCACCATCAAGATCACGCTGCTTGCAATCGTGATCGGCATTATCTGGGGCACCATTCTCGCGATCATGCGGCTCTCGCCGTTCAAGCCGTTCGAATGGTTCGCGAAGGGTTATGTCACGATCTTCCGTTCGATCCCGCTGGTGATGGTGCTGCTGTGGTTCTTCCTGATCGTGCCGCAGGTGCTGCAAAACGTGCTGGGCCTGTCGCCGGATATCGACATCCGGCTGGCTTCGGCAATGGTCGCTTTCTCGCTGTTCGAGGCCGCGTACTATTCGGAAATCATCCGCGCCGGCATTCAGGCGGTGCCGCGCGGGCAGGTGAATGCCGCGTTCGCACTCGGCATGAGCTACCCGCAGGCAATGCGCCTCATCGTGCTGCCGCAGGCGTTCCGCGCAATGGTGCCGCTGCTGCTTACCCAAGGTATCGTGCTGTTTCAGGATACGTCGCTCGTCTACGTGATCAGTCTCGCCGACTTCTTCCGCACCGCCACGAATATTGGCGACCGTGACGGCACGAATGTCGAAATGGTACTGTTCGCGGGCGCGTGTTATTTCGTGGTCTGCGTGATCGCGTCGAGCCTCGTCAAAGGTCTTCAGAAAAAGGTCGCAAGATGATCTCTATCAAGAATGTTTCGAAGTGGTACGGTCAGTTTCAAGTGCTGACGGACTGCACGACGGAAGTCAAAAAAGGTGAAGTGGTGGTGGTGTGCGGGCCGTCGGGTTCGGGCAAGTCCACGCTGATCAAAACCGTCAACGGCCTCGAGCCGTTCCAGAAGGGCGAGATCGTTATCAACGGCCAGTCGCTGACCGACAAGAAAACCAATCTGTCGAAGCTGCGCGCGAAGGTCGGCATGGTGTTCCAGCACTTCGAGCTGTTCCCGCATCTGTCGATCGTGCAGAACCTGACGCTCGCGCAGATCAAGGTGCTCGGCCGTTCGAAGGACGAAGCCACGGCAAAGGGCTACAAGCTGCTCGATCGCGTCGGTCTGCGCGCACATGCGGATAAGTTTCCGGGGCAGTTGTCGGGCGGTCAGCAGCAGCGTGTGGCGATTGCACGCGCGCTGTCGATGGATCCGATTGCGATGCTGTTCGACGAGCCGACTTCCGCGCTCGATCCGGAAATGATCAATGAAGTGCTCGACGTAATGGTCGAACTCGCGCAGGAAGGCATGACGATGATGTGCGTCACGCACGAAATGGGCTTTGCCAAGAAAGTCGCGCATCGCGTGATTTTCATGGACAAGGGCCTGATCGTCGAAGACGACAGGAAGGAAGACTTCTTCGCGAATCCGAAGTCGGATCGTGCGAAGGACTTTCTGGCGAAGATCCTGCACTGAGGGTGTTGTTGGGCCGCGCGGGTTGGTTGGCGTGGCCTGGGCAGAAAAAAAGCCGCTTCGAAAGAAGCGGCTTTTTTGTATCTGATGACGTTTCAGGCTTTCGCGAACGCCGCGCGGCGCGGATCAGGATTCGAAAGCCGCGGCGTCGTCCGCCGCTTCAAGGTCGACCTCGGCCGTGGCCACCGCCTCAACCGAGGCCGCAACCGTAGTCGCCGAAGCCGACGCATCCAACGCCGGATTGCGCAGCTTCTCCAGCACCGAAGCCGGCACCGGCACGTTGACCCGCCCGATCACTTCGCCGTGCTGGAACATCAGCAGATCGCCCGGTTTGAAGGCGGACCACACTTCGTTATCGGTGAGCGGCTTGGTTGCGATCACGGCGACGCGGTCTTCCGGCGTCGTGTACTTGGCGAAATCGATCGACACATCCGCATCGACCAGATGTGCAGTCGAGAACGGCCAGCGCCGCACAATGTAATGCAGATGCGTCGAGCAATGCGCGAACAGCGCCTGGCCGTTCGACATCAGGAAATTGAACACGCCAAATTGCGTGATCTCGCGCGTGAGGGATTCGAGCGCCGCGAACAGTTCTTCCAGCGGCGGCTGGCAGCCGGGAAAAGCCTTGCGCAAACCTTGCAGCAACGCGCAGAACGCGAGTTCGCTATCGGTTGTGCCGACCGGCTGATAGACGCCGTTTAGCGCCGGTGAATAATCTTTCAGGTCGCCGTTGTGCGCGAAGATCCAGTGGCGTCCCCATAGCTCGCGCATGAACGGATGGCAGTTCTCGAGCAGGATATGCCCTTGCGTCGCCTTGCGAATATGCGCGATCGTGTTTTTCGATTTGATCGGGTAGCGCTTGACCATTTCGGCGATCGGCGAGGTGGCCGACGATTGATGGTCGATGAACAGGCGGCAGGCTTTGTCTTCGAAGAAGGCGATGCCCCAGCCGTCCGCATGGTGATCGGTGACGCCGCCGCGCGCCGCAAAGCCGGTGAACGAGAACGTGACGTCCGTTGGCGCGGCGCAGTTCATTCCGAGAAGTTGGCACATGTTGCAGGTAAGCCTGTGAACGGGACGAGCCGTTACAATGATGATTTTCCAAGCATATCACCGAGCCAGAAGCGCCAAATAGCAAAATTGACGTGTGTTTAGGCTCTAGCGCTGCGATTTGCTGTGATTTGTACCGCTTTCACCACGCCGATCCGATTTATTGCCGCCGAATCTCGTTCCCCTCTCGCCATGACTGCCTCCAACGCCTCCCTCGATTCCGTCGACTCCATCGACTCCATCGACTCCGTTACGCTCGCCCGCCCGGACGACTGGCATTTGCACGTTCGCGACGGCGAGATGCTCGCCGCCGTGCTGCCGGACACCGCGCGCCAGTTTGGCCGCGCGATCATCATGCCTAACCTGAAGCCGCCGGTTACCACGACGGCGATGGCGCAGGCGTATCGCAAGCGCATCGTCGCCGCGATCCCGGCCGGCGCGAAGTTCGAGCCGCTGATGACGCTGTACCTGACCGACAATACGCCTCCCGACGAAATCCGTCGCGCGCGCGAAAGCGGCTTCGTGCATGGCGTGAAACTGTACCCGGCGGGTGCCACGACCAACTCGGACGCGGGCGTCACCGACGTCATGAAGTGCGCCAAAACGCTCGAAGTGATGCAGGAAACGGGTATGCCGCTGCTGGTGCACGGCGAAGTGACGGATTCGTCGATCGACCTGTTCGATCGCGAAAAGGTGTTTATCGACCGCGTGATGACGCCGCTGCGCCGCGCCTTTCCGGCGCTGAAGGTGGTGTTCGAGCACATCACCACGAAAGACGCGGTCGACTACATTCGCGAAGCCGGCGTGGCGCCGGGGCTGCTGGGCGCCACGATTACCGCGCACCATCTGCTGTACAACCGCAACGCGATCTTCCAGGGCGGCATTCGTCCGCACTATTACTGCCTGCCGGTGTTGAAGCGCGAGAGGCATCGTGTGGCGCTGGTCGAGGCGGCAACCTCGGGCAATCCGCGCTTCTTCCTCGGCACCGATAGCGCGCCGCATCCGAAGGGTTTGAAGGAGCATGCGTGCGGCTGTGCGGGTTGCTACACGGCGCTGCATGCGCTCGAACTCTATACGGAAGCATTCGACAAAGCCGGTGCGCTGGACAAGCTCGAAGGCTTCGCCAGTTTCTTCGGCGCGGACTTCTACGGCCTGCCGCGCAGCGAAGAGAAGGTCACGCTGCGTCGCGAGGAATGGACGCTGCCGGCCGAATTGCCGGTCGGCGACACGCCGGTTGTGCCACTGCGCGGCGGTGAATCGATCGGTTGGCGCCTTATCTGAGGTCGCGTTAGATGCAGGTGCAAGAAGCGGCGCGCGTGGCCTTTGGTTTCGCCGACATCGATTGGTCGAAGCCGTGGTTCGCGCAGTTCGCGGCACGCGGCGAGCGCTGGCAGCAGGCCGCGCTTCAAAGCTATACGGCATTGCTCGCTGAGATGAATGCGGATGCGGGCGCGATGCAGCAGCGCACTGGCCGCGGCCAGCGCCTCGCGTTCATCGCGCAGGACGACCTGCCGCCAGGTGCGGCTTACGAGGCGCACATCGCGTCAACCGGTTGCGTGCCGACGCGTCATAACCTGCATGACTTCTTCAACGGGTCGATGTGGTTCGCGTTTCCGCGTATCAAGGCGGCGTTGAACGCGCGGCAGTCGGCGGCGATCGACGTATTGGGCGTTGGACCGACCCGCGGCGGCGTGCGCGACGCGTTGACCTTATTCGACGAGAACGCGTTGCTGTTCGCCTGCGCCGACCCGGCATTGAGCGCGGCATTGCGTGGGTTCGACTGGCAGACGCTGCTGGTTGACCGCCGTGACGCCTGGGGTGAGCGCTGCGAAATCCGTTGCTTCGGTCACGCGCTGCTGGAAAAACTGATCGTGCCGTTCAAGGCGTGCACGGGCCACGCGTGGATCGTCGACGTGCCGTTTGAATACTTTGGGTGGAGCGCCCCGGCGCGTGACGCATGGCTCGACGAGTCCGTCGGCGCGGCGCTCCTGGGCACCGATGCTTTGACGAGCCGCATGTTTGCGCCGCTGCCCGTGTTGGGGATTCCGGGCTGGTGGGCGGAGAACGAATCGCCCGCGTTTTACGATGACGCATCCGTATTTCGTGCGGGACGGCGTTCGCGCTGAAGGCTCGCGGTTCACTCGAACGTGTTGAAGCCGTTCCTTCTTCGCCACAGTGTTAAAATGCGCCCCAGCAAAGCAGGCCAGGCAGTCGCGGCCTCTGCGGCTTCGGCTAAAGAGGGCGAGGAAAGTCCGGACTCCATAGGGCAGGGTGATGGCTAACGGCCATCCGTGGCGACACGCGGAACAGGGCAACAGAAAGCAAACCGCCGATGGCCCGGCGCAAGCCGGGATCAGGTAAGGGTGAAACGGTGCGGTAAGAGCGCACCGCGGCTGCTGCAAGGCAGACCGGCACGGTAACCTCCACCCGGAGCAATTCCAAGTAGGCAGGCTAGCATCTTCGAGATGCAGGACGGGGCCCCCGTCACGTCTGCGGGTAGGAAGCTTGAGCGCGTCAGTAATGGCGTGCCTAGAGGAATGACTGCTACGCGCGTCACGTTTTCGGACGCGGCGCGTGCACAGAATCCGGCTTATCGGCCTGCTTTGCCACCTAATGAAAAATGCCGGCGTTCGCATGGACGCCGGCATTTTGTTTTTGTGCGCGCCTCGGCTGCTTGCGCCGCCGCCGCGCCACGCTCAGCCCGCGACGATATCGAACGAGTGCGTGAGCTCAGCGGTCTTGGCGATCATGATCGACGCCGAACAGTATTTGTCGTGCGACAGATTGATCGCCCGCTCCACGGTTGCCGGGTTCAGATTCTTGCCGGTCACGGTGAAGTGGAAGTGGATTTTGGTGAACACCTTCGGATCTTCGCTGGCGCGTTCGGCCTTCAGCGTCACCGAGCAGCCGGCCACTTCCTGGCGGCTTTTCTTCAGGATCATCACGACGTCGTAGGCCGTGCAGCCGCCCGTGCCGAGCAGAACCATTTCCATCGGACGCGGCGCCAGATTGCGGCCGCCGCCTTCCGGCGCGCCGTCCATCATGACCAGATGGCCGCTGCCAGTCTCGGCGGCGAACGCCATGCCGTCTTGCCCCATCCAGCTAACTTTGCATTCCATGCTGTGCTCCACCGCGCTGTGCTTATATCAAAACGGCATTGTAGCCCGGTGTTTGCGTGTCCGCCCGGAGGGACTTTCGCTGGAACTTATGCCCAATGACTGCTTGCGTGTTGCAGTGCGGCATGTTTCGCGGATTCGGGAATGTCCTGACTGCTTTAGGGGTTTTACTCTAGTCGATGTCCACTCCGGTAGTGGCTTGAAAAAAGTTTTGTGATTGATTTTAAAGGGAATTTTCAGATTTTTGATCTGCGGGGAACGCTACTACATTGTGAAGTCTGATTTCACAATGCAAATGTTCTTGCGTCGCACAAGGGTGCCTCATATAATCGTTTCCATCGGTTGCAGCAGTTCTGCAACCTCCGCTGTCTCCTCCACCTCCTCCTTTGGTGGATTAAACCCGAACCGCTCGTTCGGGTTTTTTTTCGCCCGCGCCCAGGTCCCGTGCCGATGCCGTTCGGTGGGTCACGCGAAACGGCAAATGGTGCGATTCCGCCGCTGCCAAACACGGCTTGCCACCCAAAACCCCGCAAGCTTTGACTTGACGCGACAAATTCCTTTATAATTCAGAGCTTTTCCGCATCCGCGCCCGCGGAGGAAGAACCAGGGAGAGCCTGCACGCGCCTCGATGCGCACACTACAAGCAGGAAAAAAACACATTGGGCGCAGCATTTTTTTTGGATCGATCATGAAGACGTTTTCCGCAAAAGCCCATGAGGTTACGCGTGAATGGTACGTGATTGACGCGACGGATAAGGTTCTCGGGCGTGTCGCCAGCGAAGTGGCACACCGTCTTCGCGGCAAGCACAAGCCTGAATTCACTCCGCACGTCGACACCGGTGATTTCATCATCGTTATCAACGCCGGCAAGTTGCGCGTCACGGGCAATAAGGCTACTGACAAGAAGTACTACCGTCACTCGGGTTACCCGGGCGGTATTTATGAAACGACGTTCGGCAAGATGCAAGAACGCTTCCCGGGCCGCGCGCTCGAGAAAGCGGTCAAAGGCATGCTGCCGAAGGGCCCGCTCGGCTACGCGATGATCAAGAAGCTGAAGGTCTACGCTGAAGCAACGCATCCGCATTCGGCACAACAGCCGAAAGCGCTCGAGATCTAAGGGGAGCCCACATGATCGGTAACTGGAATTACGGCACGGGCCGCCGCAAGAGCGCCGTCGCACGCGTCTTCATCAAGGCTGGCAAGGGCGAGATCATTGTAAACGGCAAGCCTATCGCCGATTACTTCTCGCGCGAAACGTCGCTGATGATCGTGCGTCAGCCGCTGGAACTCACGAACCACGGCGTCACGTTCGACATCAAAGTCAACGTGAACGGTGGCGGTGAAACGGGTCAAGCCGGTGCGGTTCGCCACGGTATCACCCGTGCGCTGATGGACTACGACGCAACGCTGAAGCCGGAACTGTCGAAGGCTGGCTTCGTTACGCGTGACGCTCGTGAAGTCGAACGTAAGAAGGTCGGCTTCCACAAGGCACGTCGCAGGAAGCAATTCTCGAAGCGTTAATCGCTTCGTGTGCGATCCGGCTTTCGGGCTGGAGCGCTGCAAAAGCCGCCAACGCTTTCGCGAAGGCGGCTTTTTTTATGGTTTTTCCGCGTGGGTTGGCGACAACGGTTCTCGCGTTGCAGCGGTGGTTTGGTCCGGTCAGTCAGGCTGACAGCGGCCAGCGCGCCGATCGATAGCGTTTCCTGGAAGAACCCATTGATTTTGTGGGCTTCAGCACGATATTGAGATCAGCCCTACAATAGCGGTTAGAAGCTTTTTGGAGAGTTCGAATGAACGCAGTCACCGACACACCCGTGACCGAGATGCCCGCCCCCTTCGTTTTTACCGACGCAGCGGCTGACAAGGTCAAGCAACTGATCGAAGAAGAAGGCAATGCGGACCTCAAACTGCGCGTTTTCGTGCAGGGCGGCGGCTGCTCGGGCTTTCAGTATGGTTTTACGTTCGACGAAGCCGTCAACGAAGACGACACCGTCATGAACAAGAGCGGTGTCCAGCTGCTGATCGATTCGATGAGCTACCAGTATCTGGTCGGCGCTGAGATCGATTATAAGGACGACATCAACGGCGCGCAGTTCGTCATCAAGAACCCGAATGCGACCACCACGTGTGGCTGCGGCTCGTCGTTCTCGGTTTGACGGCTGGCCGGTTGCGCGGCAGGTTGTAAAAGGAAACGGGGCTTTCGCCCCGTTTTTTATTGGCTGATAAAAACCCCGGGCATCTGGCTTAGCGCGGGTAGATCGCCCCCAGCACGCGTTCCGCTGCGGCGCCAGTGACGGCCGGCAAATTACCCGGCAAGCGCGCCATGCAGCGCATGGCCAGCCACGCGAACGCCAGCGGCTCGACCTGGCTCGGCGGTACACCGAGCGCGTCGGTCGTCATCACGGGCACGCCGCTTACGCCGCTGTCCTCCAAGGCCTGTTGCAGGGCTCTCATAATCTCCGGATTGCGCGCGCCGCCACCACATACATAGACTGCCTTGGCGTCCGATGCATGCCGTTCGATTTCGCGAGCCACCGTTACCGCGGTCAACGCGACCAGTGTGGCCTGGACGTCGGCGGGAGCGAGGGCGGCGAACGGTTGAAGCTTGGCATCCAGCCATTGCGCATTGAACAGGTCGCGGCCGGTGCTTTTCGGCGGTTGCTGCGAGAAAAAGGGTTCGTCGAGCAGCGCGTTCAGCAAAGGCCGGTCGACCTGTCCGCTCGCGGCGAAATGGCCGTTTTCGTCAAACGGCTTGCCAAGATGGCGTTGGGCCCATTCGTCGAGCAGGGCGTTCGCCGGCCCGCAGTCGAACCCGCGCACGCCGCCGGTCGCGTTCAGGATCGTGATGTTGCTGATACCGCCGAGATTACAGACCACCCGCGTTTCGTCTTTCGCGCCGAACACCGTGGCGTGAAACGCCGGCACGAGCGGCGCACCCTGACCGCCGGCCGCGACGTCGCGGCTGCGGAAGTCGGCGACTACGTCGATGTGCAGCATTTCCGCGAGCAGCGCGGGATTGTTGATCTGCCGCGTGTAACCCTTTTCCGGCCTATGGCGCACCGTCTGGCCGTGGACACCGATCGCACGCACTTCCGAGGCCGACACGCGGCTGGCTTGCAGCAATTCGTGGCAGCACACCGTGTAGCGCGTGGCGAGCGCGTTGGCGGCTAGCGCCTCGCGTTCGATTTCGTTGTCCCCCGGTTGTTGAAGCGCGAAGAGCGCTTCGCGCAAACTTGCCGCGAAGCCGACAAACGCCTCGGCCAGCACCACCGGCGGCTTCCCTCGGGCAAATCGGACAGCCACACCGTCGACACCGTCCATGCTCGTGCCGGACATCAATCCAAAGTAGACGCCGTCTGCGGGGTCTTGTGCCACGTTGCTGCTCCTCTTGATGATTCGTTTCGATCTGTTTTAGCAGATTATCGACCCCAGCGCGGTCGAATATAAAGCGGCATGACGCCAATGGCGTGTCGTGATGAGCCGAAATCATGCGTCGGCGGGGCGCATAGGGCCGAGTCTGTGGGCGCGGCGGCGCGCATCTATGGGACAATCTCCTTTTTTCGCGACTTCACGTTTCCAGCATGAGCACCGAGTCCACCAAGTCCAGTCCCGCCTTCCCGATCACCGACGAAGTCCGTCACGCGCTCGCCGTCACCAAACGCGGCGTCGACGAACTGCTGATCGAAGAAGAATTCGCGCAAAAGCTCGCGAAGAGCGCGGCGACAGGCACGCCGCTGCGTATCAAGCTCGGCCTCGATCCGACCGCGCCTGACATCCACATCGGCCACACGGTCGTGCTGAACAAGATGCGCCAGTTGCAGGACCTGGGGCACACGGTGATTTTCCTGATCGGCGACTTCACCTCGCTGATTGGCGATCCGTCGGGACGCAATGCCACGCGCCCGCCGCTCACGCGCGAACAGATCGAGTCGAACGCGAAGACGTATTTCGAGCAGGCGGCACTGGTGCTCGATCGCGACAAGACCGAAATCCGCTACAACAGCGAATGGTCGATGCCGCTCGGCGCCGATGGCATGATCAAGCTCGCGTCGCGCTACACGGTGGCGCGTATTCTCGAGCGCGAAGACTTCACCAAGCGCTTCCAGGGCGGCGTGCCGATCTCGATCCACGAGCTCCTGTACCCGCTGATGCAAGGCTATGACTCGGTCGCGCTCAATGCCGACCTCGAGCTCGGCGGCACGGACCAGAAGTTCAACCTGCTGGTGGGCCGCGAACTGCAGAAGCAGTACGGTCAGGAGCAGCAGTGCATCTTGACGATGCCCTTGCTCGAAGGTCTGGACGGCGTCGAGAAGATGTCGAAGTCGAAGAACAACTACATCGGCATCAGCGAAAAACCGACCGACATGTTCGGCAAGCTGATGAGCATCTCCGACGTCCTGATGTGGCGTTATTTCGAACTGCTGTCGTTCCGTCCGATGGACGAGATCGCCGGCTTTAAGAAAGAGATCGAAGCGGGCCGCAATCCGCGCGATTTCAAGGTGATGCTCGGTCAGGAAATCGTTGCGCGCTTCCACTCGCAAGCCGACGCCGAGCGCGCGCTCGAGGACTTCAATCATCGCGCGAAGGGCGGTGTGCCGGACGATATTCCTGCCGTGACGCTCGCGGGCGCACCGCTTGCCATCGGCCAGTTGCTCAAGCAGGCCAACCTGGTGCCGTCGACCAGCGAGGCATTGCGAAACATCGAGCAGGGCGGTGTAAAGGTCGATGGTACGACCGTGTCCGACAAGGGCTTGAAGGTCGAAGCCGGCGAGTACGTCGTTCAGGTCGGCAAGCGCCGTTTTGCGCGCGTCACGCTGACGGCTTGATGGCCTGATAACGCAGCGATAACGCGATGATGATTCCAGCCATGCAGCAGGACTCGCGCTCGTGATCGCGCTGATCCAGCGCGTGCGGCGCGCGGAAGTGCGCGTGGGCGAGCGCGTGACCGGCGCGATCGGGGCGGGCCTGCTCGCGCTTGTCTGTGCTGAGCGCGGCGACTCGGAGGCCGCTGCAGACCGTTTGCTGGCCAAGGTGCTCGGCTACCGCGTCTTCAGCGATGCGGCCGGCAAGATGAACCTCTCCGTACAGAATCTCGACGGCGCCGGGCGCGCAGGCGGCCTGCTGCTCGTTTCGCAGTTCACGTTGGCGGCGGATACCAACAGCGGCCTGCGCCCTAGCTTCACACCCGCCGCACCGCCCGACGAGGGCAGGCGGCTATTCGACTACTTCGTCTCGGCGGCCCGTACAAAGCACCCAATCGTCGAGACAGGCGAATTCGGCGCCGATATGCAGGTGTCGCTCGTCAATGACGGGCCGGTCACCTTCTGGCTTCAGACCAACGCCTGAATTCCAACGGGCGCAGCCGCGCGCATCCACTTCTCCAGCCGCTTTTTGCGACAATAGCGGCTCGGCATAACCGGCTACTGGCGCCCACGCATCCCATGACCACGCAGATTCTGTTCATCCGCCACGGCGAGACCGACTGGAACCGTATCAAGCGCATTCAAGGCCACATCGACATCCCGCTCGCGACAACCGGCCTCGCGCAGGCACAACGCCTTGCGCGCCGTATCGCGAACGAGATGAAAGAGGGGGCCCGGCTCGATGCGATTTATTCGAGCGATCTGCAACGCGCACAGCAGACTGCGCAGCCGATCGCCGATGCGCTCGGCTTGCCGCTGCAACTGCGTGAAGGCTTGCGCGAGCGCTCATACGGCGCATTCCAGGGGCATGACAGCGACGAGATCGCCGTGCGTTTCCCCGATGAATACGCGCACTGGCAAACCCGCGATCCGGGTTTCGCGCCCCCCGAGGGCGAATCGCAGCGCGTGTTTTACCACCGCGTGCTGCATGCGATCGAACCTCTGGTGGCGGCACATCCGGGCGCGCGGATCGCCGTCGTCGCACATGGCGGTGTGCTCGATTGCGTGCGTCGTTTTGCGTGTGGTTTGTCGCTCGAAGCGCCGCGTGATTATGCGTTGCTGAACACGAGCGTCAACGTGGTGGATTATGCCGACGACGGTAGCAAGGCAACGGTCGCCTCGTGGGCGGATGTCTCGCATCTCGACGCGCCCAGCGCGGACGATAGCTTCAAGCGGGTGCCGGAACCGGGACGTTAAGCGACGCGGCTCCAGCGTGTGGGCCCGTTGCCGGTTGTCGGCGTGACGCTCAGCTCGCGGCCGAATCCCACAGGCCGGGTATGGGGCTCGAAGCGTCCGGCGTGGCGAGGCCGAAATGCCGGTAGGTGAGCAGCGTGGCGACGCGGCCGCGCGGCGTGCGCTGCAGGAAGCCTTGCTGGATCAGATAAGGCTCGAGCACGTCTTCGATCGTGTCGCGTTCCTCGCCGATTGCCGCCGCCAGATTGTCGACGCCGACCGGGCCGCCGTCGAACTTGTGCAGGATCGCTTCGAGTAGCTTGCGGTCCATCAGGTCGAAGCCGACTGCGTCCACGTCGAGCATTTTGAGCGCCGCGTCGGCCACCTGCGCGGTGATGTTGCCGTCGGCTTTCACCTCGGCGAAATCGCGCACGCGGCGCAGTAGCCGGTTCGCGATCCGCGGCGTGCCGCGCGCGCGCTTGGCGATTTCGAACGCGCCGTCCGGGTGGATCTGCGCATTCAGCAACGACGCCGACCGGGTCACGATGCGTGCCAGTTCTTCCGCGTTATAAAACTCGAGCCGCGCGACGATCCCGAAGCGGTCGCGCAGCGGATTGGTCAGCATGCCCGCACGGGTGGTGGCGCCGACCAGCGTGAAAGGCTGCAGATCCAGCTTCACGCTGCGCGCGGCCGGTCCTTCGCCGATCATGATGTCGATCTGATAATCCTCCAACGCCGGATACAGAATTTCTTCGACCACCGGCGAGAGCCGGTGGATTTCGTCGATGAATAAAACGTCGTTGGCTTCGAGGTTGGTGAGCAGCGCGGCGAGGTCGCCGGCGCGTTCGAGCACCGGGCCGGAAGTTTGCCGCAGATTGACACCCATTTCCCGCGCGATGATGTGCGCGAGCGTGGTTTTACCGAGACCCGGCGGGCCGAACAGCAGCACGTGGTCGAGCGATTCCTTGCGGCGCTTGGCGGCCTCGATGAAGATTTCCAACTGACCGCGCACTTTTTCCTGCCCGACATATTCGTCAAGCTGGCGCGGGCGCAACGCGCGCTCGAACGCTTCTTCGTTCGGCGAGACGGGCGTGGCCGCGATGATGCGCTCGGCGGCGAGTTTGTCGGTTTCGATCATGGGCTCATTGTACCGCGCGCCGCCCGTTGCGAAACCCGGCCGAACGGCCAGGGTGTGCATCGCGCCGCCGCATGCGAAGCTCTACCTGTCGCACGCGGCGTCGCTGTCATGGCGTGAGCTATCAGCCCTTGGAGAGTGCCTTCAACGCGAGCTTGATCCCCTCGGAAACGCCGGTGCCCGCCGGCACGTTCTTGATGGCCGCCAACGCTTCTTTTTCGGAGTAACCCAAGGCGATCAGCGCGTTCAGGATATCGGAGGCATGGTCGGATGCCGACGCCGCGCCGGCCAGTGCGCCCAGGTCGGCGCCGATCTTGCCCTTCAGTTCGAGGAGCAGCCGTTCCGCTGTTTTCTTGCCGATGCCAGGCACGCGCGTCAGGCGCGCTGCGTCCTGCATGGTGACGGTCTGCGCCAGTTCGTGCACGCTCATGCCGGAGAGTACGGCAAGCGCCATGCGCGCACCGATGCCGGTGATCTTCAGCAATTCGCGGAAGGTCGAGCGTTCCTCGGCGGTGCCGAAGCCGTAGAGCAAATGCGCGTCTTCACGCACGATCATTTGCGTGAGCAGCACGACGCGTTCGCCGTTCGAAGGCAGGTTGTAAAAGGTGCTCATCGGCACATCGACTTCGTAACCGACGCCGTTGCAGTCGACGAGCAGATGCGGCGGATTTTTTTCCAGCAGAACGCCGGCAATGCGACCGATCATGGCGAATTCAATCTCGAGAGAAAGGGCGAGTGTAGCGCAGCGTGTGGGCAGTGGTGAGATGCAAAAGAGCGTTGAGGAGCGGCGAAGCCGGAGGAGCCAGGTCGCTCGTGAATGCGCGGACGTGGAGGCGCGGCAGCGAGAAGGCGCGGAATCGCGCGGCGCGCTACGCGCAATCGCGGTTGACCGGCGCGTTGCAGCCCCCTAGACTGAGATCCCTTTTGGCGGGTTCTTGCCCGGCACAACCAGAAGGAGCTTCCATGCTGAGCCTCACCACTCTCGCGCTGTTTGCAGGCGCGTGTCTCGCGTTGACCGCCACACCCGGCCCTGACATGTTGCTGATTGCTTCGCGCAGTGTGAGCCAGGGACGTCCTGCCGGGTTCGCCTCGCTGGCGGGTATTCTGGTGGGTACGTACTGTCATGCGCTGGCTGCCGCATTCGGTCTGTCGCAGCTGTTTCTGGCCGTGCCGATGGCCTATGACGTCGTGCGTTTCGCCGGCGCCGCCTACCTGCTGTATCTCGCCTGGAAGACGTTCCGCACGCAAGGCACGGTGCTGTCGCCGAATGCGTCGATGAGCCGCTATCCGGTTGGCCGCATTTTCCGTCAGGGTCTCTTCACCAATTTGTTGAATCCCAAAGTCGCGCTGTTCGTGCTCGCGTTGTTTCCGCAATTCGTGCGGCCCGAGGCAGGCTCGGTGGCGTTGCAGATCATGGTGCTCGCGACGGTGCTGAATCTGATCGGCTTCTGTGTGAATGGCGCAGTGATTCTGATGGCGAGCAAGCTGAGCCGTAAGCTGTCGGCGGGGCGCCGGCCGTCGCGCGTGCCGCAGTATCTGCTGGGGACGGTGTTCGCCGGACTGGCTTGCCGGCTGGCGCTGGCGAGTCGGAACTGAGCGGCGCATGCGTCCGCATTTGAGCGGCGGTTGCGTGCAAGCGCGAGCGAATGTGACGGGTCTGCGTCGCTTGCGTCGGCGTCGTGCCTTCTCTTAGCCCACCAACCGCCCGCGCCTCACCCGCAAACCTTTCTTCGCCAGCGAAGGCGCAATGCCACCCAACGTACTAAGCGTCGAGCCGCTGTGCGCGTGGCAGATCGCCATGCCCAGGGCGTCGGCGGCGTCGGTGCCGGGCACACCGGAGAGGTTGAGGAGCCGCACCACCATCTGCTGCATCTGCTCTTTGGTCGCGCGGCCGTAGCCGACCACGGCCTGCTTCAACTGCAAGGCCGTGTATTCGGCGACCGGCACACCACCCGCCACCAGTCCACAGATTGCCGCGCCGCGCGCCTGGCCAAGCAACAGGGTGGATTGCGGATTGACGTTGACGAACACCTTTTCGATCGCTGATTGATCCGGTGCGTGCTGGCGGATCAGCGTCGAAATGCCTTCGAAAATGGTGCCGAGACGCGACGGCAGATCGGCGTCGGCGGTTTTGATCACGCCGCTGGCGACATAGCTGAGCGTGTGTCCGGTCTGATCGATGACGCCAAAGCCGGTGACGCGCAAGCCGGGGTCGATGCCGAGAATTCTCATGAGGTGCCGCACAGGCGGTAAAAACCAGGTGCTTGCGATACTACAACGAACGCGCCGTGCGGCGGGCGGTGTGCGGCGACGCTGGCGGAATAAAAACTGTTGCTGCATGCGTTGAGAGCGGCGATCGCACATGAAGAACGATCGAAACCTCAGCGACGATTCAGGCGTCGATGCGTACGGAATCGGCACCGCGAAAAATGTACCTCCAAAACAAAACGGCCCAGTGGAAAATCCACCGAGCCGTTCCGTTCAAATTAGTCCAGCGACCGGCGCATCACAAAGCAGGGTACGCCGTTCGCCAGGCCTGCCCTTTAATGCCGGAAGTGACGCACCCCGGTCAACACCATCGCGATGTTGTGCTCGTCTGCCGCGCTGACCACTTCGTCGTCGCGCATCGAGCCGCCCGGTTGAATCACGCAGGTCGCGCCTGCCGCGACCACCACATCCAGACCGTCACGGAACGGGAAGAACGCATCCGACGCCACGGCCGAACCCGTCAGCGTCAAACCGGCGTTTTGCGCCTTGATGCTGGCGATACGCGCCGAGTCCACGCGGCTCATCTGGCCCGCGCCGACGCCGAGCGTCATGCCGTTGCCGCAGAACACGATTGCGTTCGACTTTACGTACTTCGCGACGCGCCATGCGAACAGCAGGTCGTCCATTTCCTTCGGGGTGGGGTGACGCTTCGTGACGACGCGCAATTCGCGCGGCTGCACATTCTTCGAATCGAGCGACTGCACCAGCAGCCCGCCGCCGACGCGCTTCAGATCGAACGCGTTATGGCCTTCGCCCAAAGCGATTTCCAGCAGACGCACGTTCTGCTTGGCCGCGAACACCTGGCGAGCCGCCGCGCTGAACGACGGGGCGATCAGCACTTCGACGAACTGCTTGGCTACGGCCTGGGCCGCCGTCTCATCGACTTCACGGTTGAACGCGATGATGCCGCCGAACGCGGAAGTCGGATCGGTCTGGAACGCCTTTGCATATGCGCCGTTCGCGTCGGCGCCCACGGCCACGCCGCACGGATTCGCGTGCTTGACGATCACGCAAGCCGGCACGTCGAACGTCTTCACGCATTCCCACGCAGCGTCGGAATCGGCGATGTTGTTGTACGACAGTTCCTTGCCCTGCAACTGGTTGTAGTTCGCCAGCGCCCCCGGCTGCACCGCCAGGTCGCGATAGAACGCCGCGCTCTGATGCGGGTTTTCGCCGTAGCGCAGGTCCTGTACCTTGCTGAACGCCAGGTTGAACGTGGACGGGTAAGCGTTGCGCGACGAATGTTGCAATTCGTCGGTGAGGCTCGTCAGATAATTCGTGATCGCGCCGTCGTACTGGGCGGTGTGCGCGAACACCTTGGTGGCGAGGCGAAAGTTCGTCTTGTACGAAACCGCGTTGCTGTTCGCGCGCATTTCGTCGAGCACGATGGCGTAATCCGCCGGATCGACCACCACCGTCACGTCGCGATGATTCTTCGCGGCCGAACGCAGCATGGTCGGACCGCCGATGTCGATGTTCTCGATCGCGTCTTCCAGCGAGCACTCTTCCTTCGACACGGTCTGCACGAACGGATACAGATTCACGACCAGCAGGTCGATGGTCGGGATGTCGTGCTTTTCAAGCGCTGCCATGTGTTCCGGCAGGTCGCGGCGCGCCAGAATGCCGCCATGCACCTTCGGATGCAGCGTTTTCACGCGCCCGTCCAGCATTTCCGGGAAACCCGTGTAGTCGGCGACCTCGGTGACGGGAAGGCCTGCGTCCGCGAGCAGTTTCGCGGTGCCGCCGGTCGACAGGATCTTGACGCCAAGGTCCGACAGCGACTTGGCGAAGTCGACGATGCCGGACTTGTCGGAAACGGATATGAGCGCTTGCTTGATCATGATGAAGACGAAAAGCCGAAGGGAAACGTGGCAGGGCGCGAAAGAAACTAAAACGAGCTACAACGAGCTACAGGAGACCGTGTTGTTGCAGTTTCTTGCGCAACGTATTGCGGTTGATGCCGAGATACTCGGCGGCCAGCGACTGATTGCCACCGGCCTGCTCGAGCACCACTTCGAGCAAGGGTTTTTCCACGCATGAAATAACCATGTCGTAGACGTCGTGCGGATTGGAGCCGTCGAGATCCTGGAAATAGATACCCAGGCTGTCGCGGACAGATTGTTCGATATTGTTCTTGCTCATGCTGCTAGTCGGTCGGTATGGTCCGGCTCGCCGTCGTTCTTGCTGAGCGCCTCGTCGACGTAGACGAGGCGGTCCGAGATCGCCTTTTGGGCGTCGAAGAATTCATTGACGGCGAGGAGTTGTTCGCGCGTGGTGTCCAGCGTATTCATGCGGTGCCGGAACACGTTGGCGCCAGAAAGGCCGCGAGTGTACCAGCCGATATGCTTACGCGCAGTGCGCACGCCGGTAAACTCTCCGTAGAACGCGTAGTGATCTTCGAGATGCTCGTTCATCACCTGCTGGATTTCGTCGATGCGCGGCGGCGGCAGCAACTCACCCGTTTGCAGGAAATACTCGATCTCGCGGAACAGCCACGGCCGCCCCTGCGCGGCGCGGCCGATCATGATGGCGTCGGCGCCGGTGGCGGCAAGCACTTCGCGGGCTTTTTGCGGCGACGTAATGTCGCCGTTGGCAACCACCGGAATGCGCACCGCCGCTTTGACGGCAGCGATGGTCTCGTATTCGGCGTCGCCGTGATACAAATCGGCGCGCGTGCGGCCGTGCACGGTCAGCATGGAAATGCCGGCGGCCTCGGCCAGACGCGCGACCGTCAAAGCGTTCTTGTTGTCGCGATCCCAGCCGGTGCGGATCTTCAGCGTGACGGGCACCGCGTCGGGCCCGACGCCCACCGCGCCCACCACGGCCTCGACAATGCGCTGCACCAGCGGTTCGTTCTGCAGCAAGGCGGAGCCCGCGGCCACGTTGCACACCTTCTTGGCCGGGCAGCCCATGTTGATGTCGATGATCTGCGCGCCGTTCGCCACGTTGTAGCGCGCGGCTTCGGCCATCATGGCCGGATCGGCGCCGGCGATCTGTACGGCAATCGGCTCGACCTCGCCCGTGTGGTTGGCACGGCGCATGGTCTTTTCGCTTTTCCAGAGCTGCGCATTCGACGCGACCATTTCCGACACTGCATAGCCTGCGCCCAGCCGTTTGCACAATTGCCGGAACGGACGGTCGGTCACGCCGGCCATTGGGGCGACGAACAGGTTATTACGCAGATTGTGGGAGCCGAGAGTGGGCATGACTTGGACGCGCCCGCGACCGATCGCTTCAGTTTCTTTTCAGAATCTGTCAATCGGAGCGTTCGCGAAATGCGAGGGAAAACTGCTATTTTAGCGTTAACGGATAGCCGGCACCCGACTTGAGCCTGTCGTAACTCATTAAATCTTCTATGAAAGTGGTCCGGTTCATAGAACCGGACCCGCTCGGGCGCCGCCGTGTGCGCTGCTTAAAAAGACTGCAGCGAAGGCTGCAGCGGCTGTGGAGTGCGAGCGGGCGGCGCGCTCAGCGGCGCTGGCCGAACATCATTTGCCGCGCGAGCGCGGTTTTCACGGGCGGCACGAATTCGAGCGCGGTGAGGGCGAGGCCGCGCAAGGCGGCGAGCGGCGGGAAGTCGACGGTGAAAAGCCGGGCGAGCGTGTCGGTCGCGCCGATCGTCAGGCGCCGGTCGAGCGCGCGGCGTTGCGCGAACGTCGCGAGAGCCAGCGGGGTGGGGCCTTCCGCCGACAAGGCATCGGCAAGCGCGTGCGCGTCGCGCAAGCCCAGGTTCAGACCTTGACCCGCCACCGGATGCAGCGTCTGCGCCGCATTGCCAATGGCGACGACATGGCCGTTCACCAGCGTATCGACCGCGTTCAGCCCCAGCGGGAACGACGCGCGCCCTTTGATCTGCGTAAAGCTCCCCATTCGGCTACCGAACGCGGCGCCGAGTTCGCGCAGGAATTCGTCGTCCGGGAGCTGTGCGCGCCGCGCGGCTTCTTCGGGGGCGCAGCACCAGACCAGCGCGTAATTCGCGCCGCGCACGCCGCCCATTGGCAGCAGCGCGATGGGCCCTTTCGACGTGAAGCGCTCCCACGCCACATGCGGCTGCGGCGCCGACACCGTGACCGTGCCGACCAGCGCGGTTTGTCCGTAATCGCGCGTACCGCCGCCCGCGCTGCTGCCCGCGCCTCCGGCGGTTTTCTGGTCGCCGAACAGACCGCCCTCGGCATTGACCAGAATCCGCGTGCGCAGAGTGCGTGTGACGCCAGCGGTTTCGATCGGCAGCGTGACGCCGTCGAGCTCCTGAGTCGGCGCCGAGGCGGAGGTGGAGCGGAACCAGTGCACCGCGCTCGCGTGAACCGCTTCGGCGAGACCATGGACGATTGCACCGTAACGCAGCACGTAGCCGAGCGCCGGCAAGCCGTGCTCGCTGTGGTCGATCAAAGTGCGGCCGAAATGGCCGCGCTGCGATACGTGGATGCGGTGGATCGCCGTGGCGTCGGCGGGCCAGCGCAGCGGTTCGAGAATCATCCGGCTGCCCTGCGACACGGCGATCGCGCGCGGATCGGCAATCGAATCTTCCGGCTCACGCGCGTCGATCAGCGCGATTTTCAACGCCTGAGTCGCGCTGCGGCGTGCCAGCCAGCCGGCGAGCGCGAGCCCGACCGGCCCCGCGCCGACGATCGTCACGTCGAAATCGAAGGCGCGGTCGGCCGCGGCGGGTTTCAGAATCACCGTCGACTGGGAAACGTCGTTCATTGCGGGTTGCTTCCTTCGCTCACTACCTGAATGGCTGTCTGGCTCATTGCCTGGCCTATTGCCCGGTTGGCTGGGCCGCGCGGGCTTCCTGCATCAACGCCTCGATCTCGTCGGCGGCCACCGGCACGTCGCGCGTGATCAGCTCGCAACCGGCCGTGGTGACGATCGCGTCGTCCTCGATGCGGATACCGATGTTCCAGTAGCGCTCGGGCACGCCTTCGGTCGGGCGGATGTACAAGCCGGGCTCGATGGTCAACGTCATCCCCGCCTGCAGCGTGCGCCACGGCAGTGCGCCCGCTTCGTCGCGCGGCGCACCGCGTTCGCGGTAGTCGCCGACATCGTGCACGTCCATGCCGATCCAGTGGCCGGTACGGTGCATGTAGAACGGCGCGTAGGCGCGCCCGGCGATCACGTCGTCGACCGAGGCGAACTTCGTGCAATCGAGGATGCCGGTGTCGAGCAAGCCTTGCGACAGCACGCGCACGGCGGCCTGGTGCGGATCGTCGAACGTGGCGCCGACGCGCGTGGCGTCGACGGCAGCCTGCTGCGCGGCCAACACGATGTCATACAGTTCGCGCTGCGCCGGCGTGAAGCGGCCGCTCGCCGGGAAGGTGCGGGTGATGTCGGATGCATAGCCGTCGAGTTCGCAGGCGGCGTCGATCAGGATCAGGTCGCCGTCCTGGGCAATCGCGTTGCCGGCGGGATAGTGCAGGACGCAGGCGTTGGCGCCCGCCGCGACGATCGACGTGTAAGCCGGCGCCTGCGCCCCGAACTTGCGGAATGTGTAGAGCAATTCGGCTTCGAGTTCGTACTCGCGCACGCCGGGGTGGCAGGCGGCCATCGCGCGGCGATGCGCCTGCGCCGAAATCTGTCCGGCGCGGCGCATGATGGCGAGTTCGTGGTGATCCTTGATGAGCCGCATGTCGTCGAGCAACGGGATCAGATCGCCCGCGACGGTGGGCGCGGCCACGCCGCTGCGGCCCTGCGCGCGCACGCTGTCGAGCCAGCCGCGCACCTGCTCGTCCAGTTTCGCCGACGTGCCGAGCGCATAGTGCAGCGAAGGCTTGTCAGCGAGAATCAGCGGCAGTTGCGTATCGAGTTCGCTTACGGCGAATGCGGCGTCGAAGCCGAACGCCTCGCGCGCGCCATCCGGCCCGAAACGGAAGCCTTCCCACGTCTCGCGCTCGATATTCTTCTCGCGGCAGAACAGGATCGAAGCCGGCTCGCCGGGCGCGGCGCTCGCGTCGAGCACCAGCCAGGCCTCGGGTTCGGTGAAACCCGTCAGATAGTAGAAGTAGCTATCGTGCCGGTAGGGATAGTCGGCGTCCCGGTTGCGCAGCTTTTCCGGCGCGGTGGGGACGATGGCAACGCCCCCGCCCGCTGCGCGCAGCGCGGCGAGTACGCGCTCGCGGCGCGTGCGGTAGACGTCGACGGCGATGGTGAGTTCGGTCGGCTGGTTCATGTCGCGATTGTAGCGCCCAATGCGCAGACTTATTTTGCACGGATACTGATGGGGAGAAGGCGGTCGTCCCGGCCGCGTTAGCCGTTCGGCCGGGTAGACGGCGCGCGGGCGTTGCGGCAATGTTGCAATCCATCCACAGCGAGCACCCGCGCGGCTTGTGAAGCAACCTCGCCATGTTCGTGAAGGCCGCCGACCACTTATACTTTCGCCGAATTCAAGAAAAGGCAGATGGTCATGATGAAACTCATCGGTTCGCTCGCCAGCCCGTTCGTGCGCAAAGCGCGGATCGTTCTGGCCGACAAGAAGATTGACTACGAACTCGTGCCCGAGAACGTCTGGGCGCCGCAGACCACGATTCACACCTTCAATCCGCTCGGCAAGGTGCCATGCCTCGTGATGGAAGACGGCGAAGCGGTGTTCGACTCGCGGGTGATCTGCGAATACGTGGATACGCTCTCGCCGGTCGGCAAGCTGATTCCGCCGTCAGGCCGGGAGCGCGTCGAGGTGCGGTGCTGGGAGGCGCTCGCCGACGGGATGCAGGACGCCGCTGTGCTGATTCGCCTCGAAAGCACGCAGCGTACGCCCGAACAGCGCGTGGACGCGTGGGTTGCCCGGCAGCAACGGAAGATCGACGAAGGCCTGATCGCGATGTCGCAAGGCCTCGGCAGCAAGCCGTGGTGCACGGGCAATCACTACACGCTCGGGGACATCGCGGTGGGTTGCGCGCTGGGTTACCTCGATTTCCGCATGCCTGAGTTGAACTGGCGCGAAGGCTATCCGAATCTGGATAAGCATTTCCAGAAGCTCTCGTTGCGTCAGTCGTTTATCGATACCGTGCCGGCGGATTGAACCCGGATCGGTAAAGCGGGACTTTCTTTGCAAAACGCGCGCTCCAGGTATTCCGGAGCGCGCGTTTTTTCATGGGATCGGGTTCCCGCAGGGATTCAACCAGCGCGTGGGGACGCGCGGCCGGACTGCTTGCAGCGTATGCAGTCCGGGTAAGGCTTATTGCTTGCCGTTCCGCCGCCGCGTAATGCCCGGTCCGAACGCAAACCCGAACGCCAGCAGGAACAGCGAAACCGCCAGCACGGTGTTATTGCCGCTCGTCACATAAGGCGTGTTGCCCGAGGTTCCTTGCACCGTCACGTCGAGCGAGCCAATCGTGTAGGGCATCAGGCGCCCGATCACCTTGCCGTGGGCGTCGATCGCGGCGGTCATGCCGGTGTTGGTGGCGCGCAGCATCGGCCGGCCGGTTTCCAGTGAACGCATGCGCGCGATCTGCAGATGCTGATCCAGCGCGATGGTGTCGCCGAACCAGGCGAGATTGGTCGAGTTGACCAGCACACCCGCTGGCGTGTCGCTCTCGCGGATGTTTCGTGCGATTTCCTCGCCGAAAATATCCTCGTAGCAGATATCGACCGAGACCGGCTGGTTATGCACGATAAACGGCTTCTGCACCGGCGCGCCGCGCGCGAAATCGCCAAGCGGAATGCGCATCAGATTCACGAACCAGCGGAAGCCCCATGGCACGAATTCGCCAAACGGCACGAGATGGTGTTTGTCGTAGCGAAACACGTCGCGCGTGCCCGGCGTGACGCCGAACAGGCTGTTCGTATAGTCGATCACCTGGCCTTCCGGCGTGATCGTGCCGCCAATCGCGCCGAATACGATCGCGGTGCCCGTCGTATCGGAGAAGTTGCGCACCGCCGACGCGAACTGCGGCGGCAATTGCTGGGCGAGCACCGGAATTGCGGTTTCCGGCGTGACGATCAGGTCGGCTGGCTTCGACGTAATCATCTGCTGATACTGGTCGATCGCGGCGCGCATGCCGGATTCTTCGAACTTCATTTCCTGTTTGACGTTGCCTTGCAGCAGGCGCACCGTCAGCGGCGCGTTGGCAGGCAGGGTCCATTGCACGAGCGGCAGCAGCAGGCCGGCCGCGATCAGCACAACTGCGATTCCTGCCGGTATCGCGATACGCGCGATGCCACGCTTTGCCGCATTGCCAGCATTCCCGCCGTTTTCAGCATCGGCTTGCCCGCGCGAGGACAGCAGCGGCAACAGCGCCTGTACGATCAACGCCGCCACCAGTGCCAGCATCCAGCCGACGCCGTACACGCCCGCCACTGGCGCAAACCCGGCGAGCGGCCCGTCCACCTGCGCATAACCACTCGCAAGCCACGGAAAGCCGGTGAACACCGTGCCGCGCAACCATTCACCGATCGCCCACGCGCTCGCAAAAGCCAGCGCGCCGTGCCAGGTCGGCGAGAACGGCTGGTCGGTGCCGGACGCGCCGTTGCGCGCGTGCCCTGCGCAGAACGACCAGATGCCGGCAGCGAGCGCCGGATACACGGCCAGATACAGTGAGAACAGCGCGACGGCCGCCCCCGCGAGCGGCGCGGCCATGCCGCCGTAGTCGTGCATGCTGACGTACAGCCACCACACACCGGTGACGTAGTTACCGAAGCCGAAAGCGCCGCCCGTCAGCGCGGCGCTTTTCCAACTGGTGGTACGCGTCAGCCACGCAAAAAAGAACACGAAGATGACGAGTTCGAGCCAGCCGCCGTGCGGCGTCGGCGCGAACGACAGCGTATTGGCCGCACCGGCGGCCAACGCAACGAGGTAGTGCCAGCGGGGCAGTGTCCGGCCGCGCGCTTCCCGGGTGGCGGGGGCGGCAGGGGCACTCACGCCGCGGCGCGAACGGGATGTAATCGGGTCGGCCATTGTTGCGCGGTCGGCGTGAGGAGTTGAGGGAGCGAACAGAGCAGCGAGTCAGAAGCGGGCCAGAAGCGGATCAGAACCGCATCAGGTCTGCACGTGCTGCGCTTCGCGCTCACGCTGACCGGCGAGCGGGTCGCGGCGCACCAGCAGCATGTGAATCTGGCGGGCATCGCCGCGCAGAATCTCGAAGATCAGATCGTCGAGCCGGACTTTCTCGCCGCGATGCGGCACCCGTCCGAAATGATGCGTGACGAGTCCGCCGATCGTATCGACTTCATCGTCTGAGTAATGCGTGCCGAAGGACTCGTTGAACTGCTCGATTTCGGTGAGCGCGCGTACGCGGAAGCGTCCGTCCGGCGAGGCGATGATGTTGCCGCTTTCCTCGTCGAAATCGTATTCGTCCTCGATATCGCCGACGATCTGTTCCAGCACGTCTTCGATCGTGATCAGGCCGGCCACGCCGCCGTATTCGTCGACCACCACCGCGAGGTGATTGCGGTTCACGCGGAAGTCGTGCAGCAGCACGTTCAGGCGCTTGGATTCCGGGATGAAAACGGCAGGGCGCAGCATGCCGCGCACGTCGAATTCCTCTTCGGCGTAATAGCGCAGCAGGTCTTTCGCGAGCAGCACGCCGATGATGTTGTCGCGATTGCCCTCGTAGACCGGATAGCGCGAGTGCGCTTTTTCCAGCACGTACGGAATGAATTCGGTGGGATTGTCCGCGATGTTGATCGCGTCCATTTGAGCACGCGGCACCATGATGTCGCGCGCGCTGAGCTCGGACACCTGGAATACGCCCTCGATCATCGACAGCGAGTCGGCGTCGATCAGGTTGCGCTCGTGAGCGTCCTGCAGGATTTCCAGCAGTTCCGCCCGAGAGTCGGGCTCAGGCGAGATGAAGTCGGTCAGACGCTCAAGGAGTGAGCGTTTTTCTTGCATTTTGTCGGTTTGGCGTCGACTGGGATACGTGTCGTTCATGGTAGTGCGCCCGGCGAGACTGGGCGCGCTGTTGCAGAGCATTAAGGATACACCAGGCACATGGCAGGACCGTGTCCCGCCTGGCTGGGCGATGAGTGAAGCGGTGAAGGAAACGCCCGGCCGCGAGCGGCCGGGCGTGGGTCAATCCTAACTGATTGCGCGAGAAAAAGCGTTTTCGACCAAAAAAGCGTGGTTATCCGCGTTCGCTTTATTCCTGGCCGGCCTCGCGGCTTTCTTCACGGCAGCGCTCGAGCAGCGCTTCGAGCGCGCGGTCGGGCATGCCGCTTTCGCGCAGCGCGTGGACGGTGCGGCTGACATAGTCGAGTGTCGTGCCGTAGCGGCCGCTAGCGCAGCCGAATACGGCTTTGACGACCTCGTCTCGCAGCTTGCCGGTGTAAGTCGGCACGTCGCGGCGCATCACGAACGCGAGCGCATCGACGCGCCTGCCGTCGGTGAGCACGCAGGGCAGCCACGCGGGGCGGTACGAACCCATCGGCATTTCACGGCGCCACAGGGCTTCGAGATGCGGCATCGCACCCTCGGCGGCAAGGCGGAAGGCGATGCCGGAGCATGAGCCGCCGCGATCGAGCGCGAGCACGAGGCCCGGCTGTTCGGGCGTGCCACGATTCACGCGCGACCACAGATACAGTCCGCGATGATAGCCATGCACTTTTGAACGGGCGGCTTCGACGGTGGGCAGGCCGGGGTTCCAGATCAGCGAACCATAGCCGAACAACCACAGATCGCGCTTGCGATCCCAGTCGCGCAACGTACTTTCGAGCGACGCGCGCAGTTCCTCGTCCGTCAGTAGCCGCGATTCACCTAGCGCGGGCGGATAGTCCGGGCAGGGCGTGTTGCGAAGATCGGCTTCAGGGGAGGACGTGCTCACGGTAATTTTTAGCGGTGATGGCAAAGGCTATTGATAAGGATCCGGGAAACCGAGCTTGCCGAGGATTTCAGTCTCGATCGCTTCCATTTCTTCGGCCTCTTCCTCGACCTCGTGGTCGTAGCCTTGTGCGTGGAGGGTACCGTGCACCAGCAGATGCGCGTAGTGCGCGATCAGCGGTTTGCCCTGTTCGGCGGCTTCTTTCTCCACCACGGGGCAGCACAGGATCAGGTCGCCGGTTACCGGATCGTCTTCCGATTCGGCGTACGCGAACGTCAGCACGTTGGTCGAATAGTCTTTGCCGCGATAAGTGCGGTTGAGCGTGCGGCCTTCTTCGGCGTCGACGAAACGCACGGTCAACTCGCCGTCCGCGAAGAGCGCCGCCTTGATCCAGCCGGCCACGGTGGCGCGCGGCAGCAGCGCCTTGTGCTCCGGCCAGGTCTTGGCGGCGGGGAATTGCAGATTCAACGTCAGTTTCGGTGCGCGGCTCATGCGTGATCAGTGTGTTGCCTGGTTTGCTGCGGCAAATCCAGTGGAGTTCGGCTCAATTTAGCGGCTCAATTTAGTGGCGCAAATCAGCGTGAATCCGCCGGATTGGCGGTTTTCTGCGAATGCGCATCGTACGCCTCCACAATTCGCGCGACCAGCGGATGCCGCACCACGTCCGCACTCGTGAAGCGCGTGAGCGCAATGCCGCGCACGTCCGACAGCACCTGCTGCGCTTCGATCAGCCCGCTCTTTGCGCCGCGCGGCAAGTCGACCTGGGTGGTGTCGCCGGTGACCACCGCCTTCGAGCCGAAGCCGATCCGCGTGAGGAACATCTTCATCTGTTCGGGCGTGGTGTTCTGCGCTTCGTCGAGGATGATGAACGCGTGATTCAGCGTGCGGCCGCGCATGTACGCGAGCGGTGCGATTTCGATCATCTGCCGCTCGAACATCTTGGCGGTTTTGTCGAAGCCGAGCAGGTCGTACAGCGCGTCGTACAGCGGACGCAGATACGGATCGACCTTCTGCGCCAGATCGCCCGGCAGGAAGCCGAGGCGCTCGCCCGCTTCCACGGCCGGCCGGGTCAGCACGATGCGCTTGACCTGATCGCGTTCGAGCGCGTCCACCGCGCAGGCCACCGCGAGATACGTCTTGCCCGTACCCGCCGGACCGACGCCGAAGGTCACGTCGTGCGAGATGATCTGCTTCAGATACTCGCGTTGCATCGGCGTGCGGCCGCGCAGATCGGCGCGCCGCGTGTACAGCTTCGGGCCGAGTTCTTCGAGGTCGTCTTCGCCGGTGTCGGCGGGTTGGTCGAACGGATGATCCGGGTTGCCGGGGAATCGCGAGTCCAGCGTTTCCGTGCCATGACCGTTGCCGTTCGTGCGATGGCGTGCCGGCTGACGCACTTCAACGAGCGCGAGCTGGATGTCGTCGACCGACAGGGGCTTCTGCGAGTTGTCGTAGAACCTTTCGAGCGCGGTGAGCGCGAGTTTCGCGCCGCGCCCGCGAATCGTGATGCGGTGGCCACGGCGTTGCAGTGTGACGTCGAGCGCCTGCTCGATCTGCCGCAGATTTTCGTCGAGCGGTCCGCAGAGGTTGGCGAGCCGCGCGTTGTCGTCGCGCGGTGCGGTGAATTCCAGATGCTGCTGAGTGGTCTTCAAGGCGGAGGATCGATCCTGTCGGGTTCGTGACGCAGGCTGGCGTCGCTCAGTGGGTGGTTGCGGCTGCGTCGTCGTGCACCAGCACGAGCTCGCCACGCAGCGAATGGGGGTACGCGTGGACGATTTTCACGTCCACCATCTGACCGATCAGCCGTGCGTGCGACGCGATCGGCGCCGGGAAATTCACCACGCGGTTGTTTTCGGTGCGGCCCGCGAGTTCGTTCGGGTCCTTGCGCGCCGGGCGCTCGACCAGAATCCGTTCGACCTTGCCGACCATCGAATCGCTGATGCGTTGCACGTTTTCTTCGATCGTGGCCTGCAGATGGTACAAGCGCTTGAGCTTCACCTCGTGCGGCGTGTCGTCGTGCAGATTCGCGGCCGGTGTGCCGGGACGCGGGCTGTAGATGAACGAGAAGCTGGTGTCGTACTTCATCTCGTGGATCAACGCCATCATCTTGTCGAAGTCTTCTTCCGTCTCGCCTGGGAAGCCGACGATCATGTCGGTCGACAAAGACAGGTCCGGGCGGATCGCGCGCAATTTGCGGATCACCGACTTGTATTCGAGCACCGTGTAGCCGCGCTTCATTGCCATCAGGATGCGGTCGGAGCCGTGCTGCACCGGCAGATGCAAATGGCTGACGAGTTTCGGCACCTTGGCGTAGGTGTCGATCAGGCGCTGCGTGAATTCCTTCGGATGCGACGTGGTGTAGCGAATCCGTTCGATGCCCGGAATATCCGCGACATATTCGATCAACTGGGCGAAGTCGGCGATTTCGCTTGAGCCGAGCGTGATGCCGGCACGGTAGGCATTCACGTTCTGGCCGAGCAGCGTGACTTCGCGCACGCCCTGGTCGGCGAGACCGGCGATTTCGGTCAGCACATCGTCCAGCGGACGCGACACTTCTTCACCGCGCGTGTACGGCACGACGCAGTAGCTGCAGTACTTGCTGCACCCTTCCATGATCGACACGAAGGCGCTCGCGCCTTCGACGCGCGCCGGCGGCAGGTGATCGAATTTTTCGATTTCCGGGAACGAGATGTCGACCTGAGCGCGGCCGCTTTCGCGGCGCTTGTCGATCATTTGCGGCAGACGGTGCAGCGTTTGCGGGCCGAACACCAGATCGACATACGGTGCGCGCGCCACAATCGATGCGCCTTCCTGGCTCGCCACGCAACCGCCCACGCCGATGATCAGATTCGGGTTCGCTTCTTTCAACTCGCGCACACGGCCGAGTTCGGAGAAGACTTTCTCCTGCGCTTTTTCGCGCACCGAGCAGGTATTGAAGAGAATGACGTCCGCGTCTTCCGGGGTGTCGGTCTTGACGAGGCCTTCAGCCGCGCCGAGTACGTCGACCATCTTGTCGGAGTCGTACTCGTTCATCTGGCAGCCGTAGGTCTTTACATAAACTTTCTTGGTCATCGATTTTCGCCGGTCGCAGTGGTTAACCTGGGGGCGTCGTTTAAAAGGTATAGAGGGGTCGAACGTGCGGGTAGTGTGCGGACGGGCCACGGGGCGGTGTTTGAGCCCGCTTGAGCTCGTCTAAGGCCGTTTAACCCGCTGGGGGCCAGTTTCGGTCCACGTTCAATGATGCACGTTCGCAACGTAGCTCAATATTATAGCCCTTCATCGGCTGCGATTTCTGCCGCGGCCATGGCCCGCGGCTGCTCAGGCGGCAGGCCCAGCAGGGCTTCCAGTTCGTGCGACACCTGCGCGAAGCGCTCGCTCAGGAAATCCAGCAGCACGCGCACGCGCGGCGCCATGAAACGGTTGCGGTGGTAGAGCGCGTGCAAGGGCGCGTCCGGATAGCGCCATTCGGGCAGCAGGATTTTCAGGCAGTCGCCCCGCAAGTCCGCTTCCACGTCCCACATCGACTTGATGACGATCCCGTAGCCGCGCCGCGCCCATTCACGGGCCACGGCGCCGTCGTTGGTCTCCCGGGACGTCTCGAACGGTACGGTGTAGTTCTGCACTTCATCGCCGCGCGTAAAGCGCCATTCGTTGACGGGTCCGGACGCGGTGCCGAGCACGATGCAATCGAAATTCACCAGATCCTGCGGGTCTTTCGGCTCGCCCTTGCGCGCAATGTAGTCCGGCGACGCGCACAGCACGCGCCGGTTCGGCGCCAGCTTGCGGGCCACCAGCGAGCTGTCCTGCGGCACGCCGAAGCGGATCGCCAGATCGATGTCTTCCTGCACCAGATTCGATAGGGAGTCCGACAGGGTCAGCGCGAACGTGACTTCCGGGTAAAGCGCGTTGAACTCGTCGAGCCAGTGCATCAGCAGATTGCGGCCGAAGTCCGAAGTGGCCGAGATGCGGACTTTGCCGCGCACCACGCCCTGGCCGGCTTGCAGGGCGGCCTCGGCGTCGTCGAGCGATTGCAGCGCCTGGCGACAGCAGTTCAGGTACAGCCGGCCTTCGTCCGTGAGCCTGAGCTGGCGCGTGGTGCGCTCGAACAGGCGTGCTTTCAGGCCGGCTTCGAGCTTGGCGAGGCGCGCGCTGGCGGCAGCCGGTGTCAGGCCCATCTTGCGGCCCGCGGCCGAGAGGCTGCCCTGCTGCGCTGCTTCGACGAACAGGCGGATGTCACCGAGGCTATCCATGGCGATCTTTCAACAGAATTTGAAAATGCTTCAAATGCTACGCCAATTATCAAATTGCCGTACCGGGCTCACAATCCACTCCTCGTAAACCCTTTGCGCTCCGTGCCGCCCACGCCATGCAACTCGATCACGCAACGATCGTCACCGCTGATCTCGACACTGCCCAACGGTTCTTCGTCGACGTCGTCGGGTTGACGGACGGCGCGCGTCCGCCGTTTTCGATCGATGGCTACTGGTTGTACGCCAACGACCGCCCGGTGATTCATCTGATCGATGCGACGGTGCCCGCCGTAGCGGGCAGGGCGGCGCCGCGCATCGACCATATCGCCTTCCGGCTGGGAAGCGCCGACGAATGGCAGGCGCTATTGCAGCGCTTGCATGCGGCAGACACGCCTTATCAGCTCGCCGATGTACCGCAGATGGGTCCGCAGCAAGCCGAAGTGCAACTGTTCGTCGCGCTCGCGCCCGGCGTGGTCATCGAATTTGTGACCGCGCGATGACACGCTCGTCGTAGCTAACACGCTTAACTTTAGAAACTGGAGTAGAAAAATGCCCATTCCATTACTGGCGCTAGCGATCAGCGCTTTTGCGATCGGCACGACCGAGTTCGTGATCATGGGCTTGCTGCCCGAGGTCGCGCGCGATCTGGCGGTATCGATTCCGTCGGCGGGTTTGCTGGTGAGCGGCTATGCGCTCGGCGTCGCGGTCGGTGCCCCGCTGCTGGCCGTGGTGACCAGCAAGATGCCGCGCAAGCTGGCGTTGCAGTTGCTGATGGGGGTGTTCATCGTCGGCAATACGCTATGCGCGATCGCGTCCAGTTATTCGGTGCTGATGATCGCGCGCGTGGTGACGTCGTTCGCGCATGGGTCGTTCTTTGGGATCGGCGCGGTGGTGGCGGCTTCGCTCGTGCCGACTGAAAAGCGGGCGAGCGCGATTGCGCTGATGTTCACCGGTTTGACGCTCGCGAATGTGCTTGGCGTGCCGTTTGGGACCTTCATCGGTCAGCAATTCGGCTGGCGTGCGGCGTTCTGGATCGTCAGCGCGTTTGGTGTGTTGTCGCTGGCGGGTGTGTCGCTGCTGGTGCCGAATCGTCACGATTCCGGTCCGGTCGGCTTGGGCCATGAAGTGCGCGTGCTGAAGGACCCGCAAGTCTGGACCGCGCTCGCAATGACGGTGCTCGGCTTCGGCGGCGTGTTCGTCGTGTTCACCTATATCGCGCCGATTCTCGAGCAGGTCAGCGGTTTCTCGCCGCGTGGCGTGACGCTGATTCTGGTGCTGTTCGGCGTTGGCCTGACTATCGGCAATACGGTGGGCGGCAAACTCGCGGACCGTGCGCTGATGCCTTCGCTGATGGGCATCCTGGTGACGCTCGCGATTGTGATGGCGATTTTCGCGCGCACCAGTCATTCGCAGGTGGCCGCGGCGATTACCATTTTCGTGTGGGGCATTGCGGCGTTCGCCACGGTGCCGCCGTTGCAGATGCGGGTGGTCGCGAAGGCCGCCGCGGCGCCCAATCTGGCTTCGACGCTGAACATCGGTGCGTTCAACGTTGGCAATGCGGGCGGCGCGTGGTTAGGCGGTCTGGTAATCAATCACGGTTATGCGCTCGATACCCTGCCGTGGGTCGCCGCGGCGGTCAGTGTGGCGGCGTTGATGCTCACGTGGTTCGCGGCGCGGATGGATGCGCCGGCGGCGGCCGTCGCGCAGCGGGCGTGAGTGTGCGGGGCGCGCTTGAGCGCTTCCGCGCCCGACCACGCCCATATGAAAAATTCGCACAAGCTTTGCGAGAATCGTCCTCCGCAATGCTGATAACAGTGTGAAGATAACTTCGTTGGGCGTGGCGGGTCGCGATGCTATCTTGCTTCCACTAACCGCTTGCCCGCCGTCCGGCGGCGCTTCTGGAGGCAATCATGCATTCCCCGCTTGCGCTGGTTCGCGATCCCACGGCTGACACCAATGCGTCGCCGCGTGCTGCTGAACCTTTCGATGCTCTTGAACATCTGGTCGGCGTGAACCTCGCCCGCTTGCGCGCCGAGCGCCAACTTTCGCTTGATGCGCTCGCCCGTGCTTCCGGCGTCTCGCGAGCGATGCTCGCGCAGATCGAGTCGGCGCGCAGCGTGCCGTCGATCAAGGTGCTGTGCAAGGTGGCGTCGGCATTGAAGGTATCGGTGGCGGCATTTTTGCGGCGCCATGCGACCAACGGCTTCGAACATTTGCCGGCGGAGCGTTCGTCACGCGTCGTCAGTTCGAATGGGCGCTACTCGGCCCGGCCGCTGTATCCGGATGCCGAGCCGACCGCCGCTGAGTTTCACGAGTTGCGCATCGCGCCCTTGCATACCGAGACCGGCACGCGCCGCGCGCCGGGCACCACCGTGAATCTGGTGGTGAGCGAAGGCACGCTGGAAGTCAGCGTGCACGATCAGCGCCAATTGCTGGCAACGGGCGACGCGATCGTGTTCGACGCCGACCAGCCGCACAGCCTGCGCAATCCCGGCGACACCGAAGCGCGCGCGTTTCGCGTGACGCTGAAGGCGGAAACGCCGCCGCGCTGGGATGTGCCGGCGCCGCACGATTTGCCGCGGCAGGCCGCACCGGTCTGACGAATACGATTTTCAGGCGGGCGGTCTGCCAGGATCGGCTGTGAAGGCCGGTTGTAAAGCAGAGATGTCCGTCTAATCAGTAGGGGTTGCGCTGCAGGTCTTGCGCGACTGTTGTATTCTTTGCCAGCCGGTTGATCCGGCAATCAGTGCGTCTTCAGGGCGGGGTGAAATTCCCCACCGGCGGTATGCCGGCAGCGCGAAAGCGTGAGCCGGTGAGCCCGCGAGCGCCCGTGTCGTCAATGTGTTTGGATCTGTGCAACTACGTTGCATGGGACGGGGGTAAGTGCTTTGCACTAACTCTGGTCGACATGGGGTCAGCAGATCTGGTGAGAAGCCAGAGCCGACGGTTAGAGTCCGGATGGAAGAAGATGTGCAGATAGTCATGTTCGTTTCCGTGGCGCCGCTAGCAGTTGGAGCGGGGCGCGAGCGTCGCTTTGCGCGGCGTTCAACGGCGCGTCTTTGTCTGTTTGCAATGCCCTGAAACGTTTTTCGCCCAACTTTTGCGATGAGCGTTTCAACTATGTCCTTTGCTACTTTTCCTGCTCCGACGGTGATTGCGGATAGCGCATCACTTGACCTCCCGCTGCTCGCCACCGAGCCCGTTCCGCCGCGTATCGCAGCCGCGCTGCAAGCCATGCGCGATGGCCGTGCCGTCGTTTTGCAAGACGATCACGACCGTGAGAACGAAGCCGATCTGATCGTCTCCGCCGAGCGTCTGTCCGTCGAAACCATGGCCTTGCTGATCCGCGAATGCAGCGGCATCGTCTGCCTGTGTCTGCCCGACGACAAAATCCGCGCGCTCGAACTGCCGCCCATGGCCGTCAATAACGAAAGCCGTCATGGCACGGCGTTCACGGTTTCGATCGAAGCCCGCAATGGTGTGACCACCGGCGTATCCGCACTCGATCGCGTGACGACAATTCGCGCGGCCATCAACGATACGGCGAAGCCCGCCGATATCGTGCGCCCAGGCCACGTGTTCCCGCTGCGTGCGCAGCCGGGCGGCGTGCTCGCGCGTCGCGGCCACACGGAAGGCACGGTCGACCTGGCGATTCTCGCCGGTCTGAAGCCGGCCGGCGTGCTGTGCGAACTGATGAACGCGGACGGCACGATGACGCGCGGCGCGGACGTGGAGCGCTTCGCGGCGCAACACAATCTGCCGATGCTGACGATTGCCGAGTTGGTGGAATTCCGCCAGGCCCTCGCGACGGCGCGCGAATGCGTGGCCGACGAGGTTTGATGTTTGAGAAAATAGCCCCACGCTCGGAAAGACGTGGGGTTAGTCTGCAGTTTGGGGTTTGAAGCCGGCCATTGCAGCCGGCTTTTTTCTGGCCGCGCCCGCGCCCGTTAAGCTCGTTAAGCCCGTTAAGACTGCACGTCGCCAAACTCGCCGCGCACGCCGGCTTCAACCAGCGCGGGCAGCTCATCCATATGCTTCATGATGCGCGTCATGCCCATCTTGCGCAGCGCATCCGCATAGCCGTCGGGGATATGGCTCGCGCCCACGAAGGCAATCGTTTTCATGCCCGCGGCACGCGCCGCATTCAACCCGGCCACGCTGTCTTCGACGACCACGCATCGCGAAGGCTCGACGCCTAACGCTTGCGCCGCGAACAGATAGACATCCGGAAACGGCTTTGGCCGCGCGACCTGTTCGGCGCTGAAAATCCGCTCGCCGAAAATTTGCTGCAAGCCGGCACGGCGCACCGACGCATTGACGCGAGCGAGGCGGCTGTTCGACACCACCGCGGCCGGCAGCGTCACGCGCTGCAATGCGTCGCGCACCCCGTTGATCGGGCTGAGCGACGCGGCGAGGGCGAGCTCGACGTTGTGTTCGATCGTATTGAAGAAATCGGGCGGCAGTGTGATGTCGAACGACTTCTCGATACCTTCGAGAAAGCGCGAGGTCTGCTGGCCGAACGCTGTTTTGACGATCGGCTCGAAATCGAGGCCGGGGAAGGTGGCGGACAGCGTTTCGAGCATCACGTGGTCAGCGATGATTTCGCTGTCGACGAGTACGCCGTCGCAGTCACAGATAAGGTGGTCGATCATGCTTTAAGACGGGAAGCGAGAGGCACGCGAGCGAGGCAGTTGCAAGCTCATGCGCGGAGATTGAAAGCATCATGATACGTGCTTTGGCGCCGCGTGCGCGGCGCCATCGCTTTCCGCCGGCGCTTGATTGCGCCTTGAGCGTGCGTTCAGGGCGTTTGCTGCGCCGCCCGGTCCATGCAGCTATGCGAGTTTTATGGACGGCACAAGATCGGACGCCGCAGGATCAATGCGCGTGCAGGTACAGATACAGCCCCGTTGCCAGCGCGCCGCCCAGCAGCGGACCGCACACCGGAATCCACGAGTAACGCCAGTCGCTATCGCGCTTGCCGGGAATCGGTAGCAGCGCGTGCATCAGACGCGGCGACAGGTCGCGCGCCGGGCTCATCGCATAACCGGTCGGGCCACCGAGCGAAATGCCGATGCCGAGTACGAGCAGGCCGACCGGCAGTGCGTCGAGCGCGCCGAGGCCGACTTGCGGCGAAGCCAGATACAGCACGCCGAGAATCAGTACGAAAGTCGCGATCATTTCGGTGAGCAGGTTATGCGGCACGCTGCGAATGGCGGGCGAGGTGCAGAACACGCCGAGCTTCACGTCGGCATCGCCTTCTTTCGCAAAGTGTTGACGATACGCGATCCACACGAGCAGGGCGCCGGCCATGCCGCCGAGCATCTGCGCGGCGATGTAGCCCGGCACCTTGGCCCACGCGAATTTGCCGGCCAGTGCGAGGCTGACTGTCACGACAGGATTCAGATGTGCACCGCTATACGACGCCGTGACATACACGGCGATGAACACGGCCATCGCCCAGCCCATCACAATCACGATCAGATCCGCGCCCTTGCCTTTGGTGCGGGCAAGCAGCACGTTGGCGACCGCGCCGTTACCGAGCAGCACCAGCAGCGCGGTGCCAATGAATTCTGCAATGTAAGGAGACATCGTTGGTTATCCGAAATATAGTTGTTAGGGAAGCCGCGGGATAAGCGGCTTCGTTATGTCGAGAACGTATGTGTGAAAGCCGGGATCAGGGCGTGTCGGCCCAGGCCTTCGCGGCGCGAATCGCGCGCTGCCAGCCGTCGAGGCATTCCTTGACCTCGGCGTGCGGCAGGGCAGGCGTGAAACGGCGATCGAGCGCCCATTGGCTCTTCAGCTCGTTCACGTCTTTCCAGTAGCCAACCGCGAGACCGGCCAGATACGCCGCGCCCAAGGCGGTGGTTTCCGATACCTTTGGCCGCACGGCGTCGACGCCGAGAATGTCCGCCTGGAATTGCATCAGCAGATTGTTCGCGCAAGCGCCGCCGTCCACACGCAATTCGCCGATGCGAATGCCGGAGTCGGCTTCCATCGCTTTCAGCACGTCGAGCGATTGATAGGCGATCGAGTCGAGCGCGGCGCGGGCAATATGCGCCGAACTTGTGCCGCGCGTCACGCCGAACAGCGTGCCGCGCGCACGGGCGTTCCAGTGCGGGGCGCCGAGACCGGCAAACGCGGGCACCAGATACACGCCGTCGCTATGCGGCACGCTGCGCGCCATCGTTTCAATTTCAGCGGCGTTCTTGATGATGCCGAGACCGTCGCGCAACCATTGCACCACCGCGCCGCCAATGAAGATGCTGCCTTCAAGCGCATAGTTGATCTGATCGCCGATTTGCCAGGCAATCGTAGTGACGAGATTGTTCTTCGATTCGATCGGCTTGTCGCCGGTGTTCATCACGAGGAAGCAACCCGTACCGTAGGTGTTCTTCACCATGCCCGACTCCGTGCACATCTGGCCGAACAGGGCCGCGTGCTGGTCGCCGGCGATGCCCGCGAGCGGAATCTTGGAGGCGAATACGGTAGTCTTGGTCGGCCCGTACACTTCCGACGACGCACGCACTTCCGGCAGCATGTTGCGCGGAATGTCGAGCGCTTCGAGCAGTTCGTCGTCCCACTTCAGCGTGTGGATGTTGAACAGCATCGTGCGTGACGCGTTGGTCACATCGGTGACGTGCAGGCCGCCCTTGGTGAAATTCCACACCAGCCAGCTATCCACCGTGCCGAAGGCGAGGCGGCCTTGTTTGGCCTTTTCGCGTGCGCCTTCGACGTTGTCGAGAATCCAGCGGATCTTGGTCGCTGAGAAGTACGAATCGATCGGCAGACCGGTTTTCGCGCGGACTTTTTCTTCGAGACCTTGCTCTTTGAGCTGATCGCAGAAGTCGGCAGTGCGGCGGTCTTGCCAGACGATCGCGTTATAGATCGGATGGCCGGTTTCGCGGTCCCACACAATGGTGGTCTCACGTTGGTTGGTAATGCCGATTGCGGCGATCGACGTGCCGTTCATGCCGGCCCGCGTAACCGCTTCGGCGGCGACGCCGGCCTGGGTCGACCAGATTTCCTGCGGGTCGTGCTCGACCCAGCCCGGACGCGGGTAGATTTGCTGGAATTCTTTCTGAGCGCTCGATACGACATTGCCGAGCCGGTCGAACAGCATTGCGCGCGAGCTGGTGGTGCCTTGGTCAAGCGCTAGGACGTACTGATCCTGCATTGTCTCTTCTCCATGCGTTTTATGAATCGCCGGACTGCTGACCGGCGACGGGAACGGCTTGTTGTTTTAAGCGGGCTGCAACAGGTTGAGCTTGTGCGTCCCGGTTTGGTCAGTAGCCGAGGGGTGAAAATCGATTCGGTTCAAGAGGGGGCATCTCATCCGCATTGCCGGGCTGTGGTGCCATAGCCCGGCCACGTGGTTTGACCCGGAAGCCCAACTCAGTAATAAGTGTCCTGGGTAACCCGATCAGGCGCTCTGTCGGGTCGGCTCGAGGGCGAACCACGTGTCGATGTCGCGTGTGATCGAATCGAGTGTGCCGGGTTCGATGTGCAGGCCGAGTTTCGAGCGGCGCCAGAGTACGTCTTGCGCGCTGCGTGCCCATTCGGTGTCGCGCAAATACGTGAGTTCGGCTTCGTAGAGGCCTGGCGCGAAGGCGCGGCCGAGATCCGCCACTGAGCGCGCATTGCCGACCACATGCTTCACGCGCGTGCCGTATGCGCGAGCGAGACGGTGGGCCAGATCGGCGGGCAGCCACGGATTCTGCTGTTTGAAGCCGGTGAGGAAGCGCTCGAAGTTGGCCTGCGGGATATCGCCACCGGGCAACGGCACACCGGCCGTCCACGAAGGCGTGCCGTTATGCAGCGCGTGCGCGAGTTTGTCGACGGCTTCTTCCGCCAGCTTGCGGAACGTCGTGATCTTGCCGCCGAACACGGACAGAAGCGGTGCTTCGCCCGCGGGCGCGTCGAGTTCGAGCGAGTAGTCGCGCGTGACTGCCGACGGATTGTCCGCCCCTTCTTCCTCGAGCAGCGGACGCACGCCCGAGTAAGTCCAGCGCACGTCTTGCGGCGAGATCTTCTGCTTGAAGTAGCGGTTGATCGAGTCGCACAGGTACTGCGTTTCGTCGGCGTTGATCGCGACTTGCGACGGGTCGCCGCGATACTCGAGATCGGTCGTGCCGATCAGCGTGTAGTCGTGTTCGTACGGAATCGCGAAGATGATCCGCTTGTCGGGATTCTGGAAGATGTACGCGTGATCGTGTTCGAACAGGCGGCGCGTGACGATATGGCTGCCTTTCACGAGGCGTACGCTGTGCGTCGCTTCCCGGCCGAGCGCGCCGTGCAGCAATTCGCCCACCCACGGTCCGGCCGCATTCGCAATCGAGCCGGCGCGCACGTCGAGGATCGTGCCGTCCGCGCGTTTGAGTTGTGCGCGCCATTCGCCACCGGCGCGCACCGCGCTCAGCAGTTTGGTACGCGTGAGGACCTTGGCGCCGCGCTCCTGTGCATCCAGCGCATTCAGCACGACCAGACGCGCGTCATTCACCCAACCGTCCGAGTACACGAAACCGCGTTTGATGGAATCGACCAGCGGTGCGCCGGCAGGATGATTGCGCATGACGATACCGCGCGAACCGGGCAGCAGTTCGCGTTTCGCGAGGTGATCGTAAAGGAACAGGCCGGCGCGGATCAGCCAGGCCGGACGCAGATCGGGCATATGCGGCATCACGAAACGCAGCGGCCACATGATGTGCGGCGCTGCGCGCAGCAGCGTTTCGCGCTCCTGCAGCGCTTTGCGCACCAGCCCGAACTCGCGGTATTCGAGGTAGCGCAGGCCGCCGTGGATCAGCTTGGTGCTGGCCGACGACGTATGGGCCGCCAGATCGTCCTGTTCGCAGAGCAGCACCGACAGGCCGCGGCCCGCCGCATCGCGTGCGATGCCTGCGCCGTTGATCCCGCCGCCCACGACGAGCAAATCGTATCTCGAGCCTTGCGTCACCTGCTGTGTCCCCTGCGTCGTATCCGGAAGTGGTTTAGAAAAACTATCGAGCCGATAGTGTTCGTTTGCGAACTTTAATGAACATATTCGAAAAAGTAAAGTTCGGTTTTCTTAGGCATTCCTCTAGTGCCCTGGCTGAGGTGGTGGCGCAACGCGCGGCCACGGACGATACTCTCGAAAGTAGCCATTTCGAGGTGAATTCATGCGTGGACTTTGGATGATCGGTGGCGTTGCGCTCCTGACTGGGTGTATCAGCTCGCCGAGCCTGAACGGGACGATGGGCGCGCCCTCGTTCGCATCGTTGCAACAGATGTGCAGCGCCCAGACGGTCGACTACGGCAACGACGCGCAAAACGTCTACACGACGCTGTTCGACGCGTATGTAGCGAACCGGCGCGGCAAGTTGTCGAAGGACGATTACTGCGCATTCCAGGCGTCGCTTGCGCAGCGCTACGCGAGCCAGGGGGCGAGTACCGATCCGCAGGTGCGAAATCAGTGGGTGACGTTCTTCACCGACCAGCGAGCCAGGGCGTTGAGTTGGCGTGCGGCGGCCGACCCGACCTTGCGCGCGGGCTGAGCGTCGCCTCAGGTTCTCTTCGTCCCGTTCTTTTCATCCGGCAATCGGCGTTGCGTGTGTGCGGGGTTAGCTCGAGGCCAACATGGGGCTAGCCGCGTTGCGGCTGCGCTCCGCGCCACAGCATCCGGCGAATCTGCGCGAACACGGCTTCGCGCGTCGGTGCGGTGCTCGCAGCGGCTTGTTGCGCTTGCGGCAAAGGCAATTGATTGGCCAGCGCCAGCATGGTGAACCCGTGCAGACTCGCCCAGTACGCATAGCCGATCAGGTGCGGATCGCCCTCCAGAACGCCCGCGGCAACCAGCTTCTCGAAATGCGTCCCGAGCATCTGCAAGGCGCGTTGCGATGCGGCGGCGAGTTCCGGGTAGGGATCTTCCCGCTGGGCCAGGTCGAACATCAGACGGTAGGCGTGCGGCTCGTCGAATGCGAACGCCACGTAGGCATCGCTGAGCGCGTAACGGTCGGTCGAAAGGGCCTGTTTCGCCACCGCTTCGAGTCGCGCCGCAAAGCGCTTGAAGGCCGCTGTGCGGACCATCGCAAGGATCTCGTCCTTGTCGCGGAAATAGCGGTAGGGCGTCATCGCGCTGCAACCCAGCTCCTTCGCCAGTTCGCGCATCGTCACGCCTTGCGCGCCGCGGGTGGCGAACGCATTTTCAGCGACGCGCCGCATGGCTTCGCGAAATTGCTGGATGTCGTCGGAGGAGAGTGTTTTTGGCATGCGCGAGGGAAGAAGGTCCGTCGCGTCAATTTACTGTGTAAATGAATTGGACACAACAAAGCGGCCGTTTGGGCGGCCGCTTCAAATCCAACCTCAGTCTTGTTACGAGAAACGCTTGATGGCACGGAGTGCGCTGTCGCCGCTTTCGGTCACGCGCCATTGTTCGTTGCCCGACGCGAGCCGTTCGAGTTGCACCAACTGGCGTTCCAGCAGGGCATCGAGTTCTTCTCGCTCCATGTCGACTTGATTGGGGGCGTCCTTGACGAGCAGCAGCGTGGCGAATTCATGCGGACTCAGCATCGTTCTCTCCATGTCAAGCTAACGCGGACAGCCTTGCCGGCGACTGGCACGATGCCAGTGAAGTCCGCTAGAGGATCAGGCGGGAGGTACGGCTCATACACACAGGTTCACACCGCCAGCGTGCCGTGTAGCGCGGAACGGACGCTGGGGAACTGGAGTGTAGTCAACCGCCAGATAAACACCAAAGGGGCCCCAGTAAATTTTCCCTTTGACAATTGGCACGCTCAGAGGCGGTTTGGGGCGGCGGCCAAATCCTTGATTTCACTCGAAGTTTCGCGTGCACTGCAACATGGCCGAAGACACCTGGATTACTCGGCGATATACACCTGGCAGTTGGCGGCAGCGAGCGTTTCGTTCATCTCGGCGGGCGGCGCGGCGTCGGTGAAAAGCGCGTCGATCTGGTCGAGATGACCTTGGCGCACGAGCGCCGGGCGGCCGAACTTGGAGTTGTCGGCGGCGAGAAACACGGTGCGTGCGTGCTGGATGATGGCCTCGGCCACGCGCACTTCGCGGGTGTCGAAATCGCGCAGCGTGCCGTCCGTTTCAATGCTCGACGTACCGATGATCGCGAAGTCCACCTTGAACTGCCGAATAAAGTCGATCGCCAGTTCGCCGACGATACCCTTGTCCCATGGCCGCACGATCCCGCCCGTCACCAGTACTTCGCAATCCGGATAGCCGCTCATCATGCTGGCGACGTTCAGATTATTGGTGATCACGCGCAGGCCGCGATGCCGGTTGAGGGCCCGTGCGACTTCCTCGGTGGTCGTGCCGAGGTTGATGAAAAGGGATGCCTGGTCAGGAATGTGAGTAGCCACTAGCGCCGCAATCCGCCGCTTCTCTTCATGGAACATCCGCTGGCGCGCCGTGTACGAGACGTTCTCCGAGCTGGTCGGCAGACTGGCGCCCCCGTGATAGCGGCGCAGCAGGTTCATGTCGGCGAGCCAGTTGACGTCGCGGCGGATCGTCTGCGGCGTCACGTCAAAGTGGGCCGCGAGGTCGTCCACGGTCACGAAGCCGTCGCGTTGCACCCACTCCAGCAGTTCCTGCTGCCGGGCGTTGAGAGTCAGGCGGGGGTCTCGGGTCATGTGTCTCGGGTCGTGGGTTTTTATCGGCGCTGCCCGCTGCCGGCGCGAAAAGCCGGGCCGGAAAACGGGTAATGCGTGAACGAGGGTGAGCGTATTGTAAGACCATCGCACGTCTTGTCTGCCAACTCGTGCGTCATGGTTCGGGTCCTGAGCGACGCTGCTGCGATCTATTCAGATCATTTGTGCATTTATTCATTTGATAAATGAATTTGTTTTTTGCACCGGATCGCGCTGCAATCCAAGGTTCCGCGTATGACCCCGCGTGTTACCCGGTTTTTATCCGAGTCTTACCCGTTTCCCATGGCTTCCGGCGTTCAAGAACGCGCCGGGCCGCGCTTTCGAGAGTGTTCGACATGACTGGCTTCAACTGGCAAAACCCCTACCCGACGCCGCGTCTGCCTGTATTCGCGCGCAACATCGTTTCGAGTTCGCATCCGCTTGCCGCGCAAGCCGGCCTACGGATGTTGTGGAAAGGCGGTAATGCCGTCGACGCGGCGATCGCAGCGGCCGCCGCGATCACGGTGGTCGAGCCGGTGTCGTGCGGGCTTGGTGGTGACGCTTTCGCGCTCGTGTGGGACGGCAGGAAACTGCATGGCCTGAACGCGTCGGGTGTCTCGCCGGCAGCGTGGAATGTCGATTACTTCAAGCGCAAGTACGGTGAGGAAAATGGTCTCGCGAAGCAACCCAAGCGCGGTTGGGACGCAGTGACGGTGCCGGGCGTGATCGCCGGCTGGGAAGCGCTGCATCAGAAGTTCGGCTCGCTGCCGTTCGCCGATCTGATGGAGCCGGCGATCGAAATCGCCGAGCGCGGTCATGCGGTGGCGAGCATCGTGGCCTACAAATGGGCGGCGGCCGTGCCGGAACTGAAGGACCTGCCGGGCTTCGCGCAAACCTTCATGCCGCGCGGCCGCGCGCCGGAAGTGAGCGAACTGGTGCGCTTTCCCGGTCACGCGAAGACGCTGCGCAAGCTCGCTGAACAAGGTCCGCGTGCGTACTACGAAGGCGAGATCGCCGAACAGATTGCGGCGTTTGCGCGTGAAGGCGGCGGCGCGTTGACCCTCGACGATCTGCGCAACTACAAAGCGGACTGGGTCGAGCCGATCGGCAAGGACTATCGCGGCTACACCGTGCATGAAATTCCGCCGAACGGTCAGGGCATTGCGGCGCTGATCGCGCTGGGCATCCTCGAAAAGTTCGACGTGAAGGAACTCGCCGTCGATAACGTCGAGTCGCAGCATCTGCAGATCGAAGCCATGAAGCTGGCGTTCGCCGACGTCTACCGCTACGTCGCCGATCCACGTTCGATGGACGTGACGCCCGAGCAGATGCTCGACGACGCGTACCTCACGTCGCGCGCGAAGCTGATCGACCACAAGCGCGCCACGCAGTTCGACTTCGGCATGCCGAAGGCCGGCGGCACGATCTACATGTCGGTGGCCGACGAACGCGGCATGATGGTCAGCTTCATCCAGTCGAACTACATGGGCTTCGGCTCGGGCATCGTGGTGCCGGACAGCGGCATCGCGATGCAGAACCGCGGCTGCGGTTTCTCAATGGATCCGAAGTCGCCGAACGTGGTGGAAGGCGGCAAGCGGCCGTTCCACACCATCATCCCGTCGTTCCTCACGCAGCAGGTGGACGGCAAGCAGGAAGCGGTGATGAGCTTTGGCGTGATGGGCGGCGATATGCAGCCGCAAGGCCACCTGCAATCGATCGTGCGGATGCTCGACTACGGTCAGCAGCCGCAGGCCGCCTGCGATGCGCCGCGCTGGAAGGTCAATCGCGACTTCACCATCGACATCGAATCGACGCTCGATACGAAGACTGCGGAGGCCTTGCAGAAGCTGGGCCACACGATCAAGTCGGTCGACGATCCGTACATGGATTTCGGTTCCGGCCAATACATCTGGAAGCTCGACCGTAACGATCCGGACCGTGGCTACGTGGCGGCGAGCGACAGTCGTCGAGACGGGCTGGCAGCCGGGTTCTGAACGACTCAAGCGAAGCGCGGCGCTGCCTGTGCAGCGGCCGCGTCTCGTTGCATCCTTTGACGATGCATGACGCATTGTCGAGTAGCAAACCGATCAAGCGATTAAAGCAAGGCGTCGCGCGCAATCGTAATGGGCCGCGCGCGGCAGCCGGGCATCGAGCGCCTCCAGCGCTTGCAGCGCGTCAAATATCAGGCAGGGCAGGAGACATCATGAACATCCCCGCGTCGCAAGCCGCGACAGCTTCCCCCCATTCCACGTCCGCGCCGCTTTCCAAAGCGATGGTGCGGCGTATCGTGTTTTCGTCGTCAATCGGCAATGCGCTCGAGTGGTTCGACTTTCTGGTCTATGGCTACTTCGCGACGATCATCGCGAAACAGTTTTTCCCGATGCAGGACGAGTGGCTCTCGACGTTGCTCGCCATTGCCACCTTCGGCATTTCATTTCTCATGCGGCCGTTGGGCGCGGTCGTGCTGGGCGTCTATGGCGACCGCCAGGGCCGCAAGGCGGCGCTCACGCTCGCCATCGCGCTGATGATGGTCGGCACCTTCACGATGGCGGTGATGCCGCCGTATGCGTCGATCGGTATTGCGGCGCCCGTGTTGATTCTGCTTGCGCGGCTCGTGCAAGGTTTCGCGGTGGGCGGTGAGTTTGGCAGTGCGACGGCGTTCATGGTCGAGCATAGCGCGTCGCGTCGTGGTTATTACGCGAGCTGGCAGTTCGCGAGTCAGGGTCTCGCGGCCATCACCGCGGCGGCCTTCGGTTCGCTGCTGACCGCGTGGATGCCGCCCGAGCAACTCAATAGCTGGGGCTGGCGCCTGCCGTTCGTGTTCGGTTTGCTGGTCGGGCCAGTGGGCTATTACATCCGTTCGCATCTCGACGAGACGCCGGAGTTTCTCGCGCTGCGTGAAGCGCGTGAAGTACGTGAAGCGGCGCGTGAGGCGGTGGGCAAGCGCCAGGAGACGCATCAGGAAAAGGGCGCGTCGTTCAAGAATCAATGGGTGAATCTGCTGCTGGCCGTGGGCATCGTCGCTCAGTCAACGGTTGGCGTTTATGTGCTGCAACTCTATATGCCGATGTACGCGGTCAAGCAGTTGCACATGCCGGCCGCGGCGTCGTTCGGCGTGGTGGTGCTTAACGGCGGTTTGCAGTTCCTGCTCTCGCCGGTGATGGGCGCATTGTCCGACCGCATCGGCCGGATCCGCATCATGCTGACGACGTCCATTCTGATGGGGGTGTCGATCTATCCGATGTTCGCTTTGCTGCAATCGCACCCGACGATCGGCTGGCTGCTTCTTTTGCAAGGTACCGCCGGTATTTTCAAGGCGGCATATTCCGGACCGATGCCCGCGTTGATGTCGGAGATTTTCCCGACCCAGGTGCGCTCCACGGGTCTTTCAATCGGTTACAGCATTGGGGTGACGATTTTCGGCGGATTTGCACCGACGATCGTGGAGACCTTCATTCACTTGACCGGCGACAAGCTTGCGCCAAGTTACTACGTCCTGATTGCCGCCGTGTTGTCGGGGTTGTCGCTTGCAGTGGTTGCGTGGCGTATGCGGCGCGTCCGGCACCTTGAAGGCGTCCAGCTCGCATGACGGTTCGGACAGCGCCCGTTGTGCTCCGCAGTGAGCCTTGTCGCGCTTGACGCGCACCTGGTTCAACTCAAAGCCAGCTCTTCGAAGCTGGCTTTTTTTCGCCTTGCGTGCCTCGTTTGTAATCAACCGAAGCATTCGACTACCGTGAAATTGGAACTGCGACGGTCCGGTACGGTCTGTGCTGGGTTATCTGCAGAGTTGCTAAACACCGGCTAAGATGCAAGATACAAGGGGTTAACTCTAATTCAAGGCGCTGTATCTGGCACGGCGGATCGTCCTTGCAATAGCGGGCGGTTCCGGGCGCGCTCCACGAGTCGATACAGCTTTCGGAGCAATGACACAATGCACACTGAGCTGAACCATGTGATGCCCTGGCGGATCGAGGATATCGACCTCACCCGCATAGATCGACAGAAAGCAGTCGCTAACGAAGATCTACTGCTTCTGTTGTGCGCAGCTTCGTTTATTGAAAGCGGTACCGATCTTTACACCAGTAATCTGAGCACCTTCTTCGACGGCGACCCGGAAGTTTCGGCCTGGCTCAATCAGGAATGGGAGCCCGAAGAAATGCAGCATGGCCGGGCCCTCAAGACGTATATCGCGTACGTCTGGCCGGAGTTCGATTGGGACACTGCGTTCCGCAATTTCATGGAAGAGTATTCGCTGACCTGCTCGGTGGAAGATTTCGAAAAGACCCGCGCGCTCGAAATGGTCGCTCGCTGTGTGGTGGAAACGGGTACGGCCACGTTGTATCGCGCGATCGGCGAATGTTCGGATGAGCCCGTGCTCAAACAGATCACCGACAACATTCGCACTGACGAAGTCCGGCACTACAAGCACTTTTTCAAGTTCTTCAAGAAGTACAACAAGATCGAAGGCAATGGGCGTCTTGCGGTTCTCGGCGCGTTGATGCGCCGCGTGCTGGAAATCAAGAACGAAGACTCGGAGATCGCATTGCGCCATGTCTTTGCGATTCGTTATCCGGAGCGCGTGCACGATTCGGCCTATAACCGTGAACGCGCGGCGCGCATCAATGCGCTGGTGCGGCGCAATCTGTCGGCGGACATGTGCGTGAAGATGCTGCTCAAGCCGCTCGATATTCCGGCCAAGATCCAGCCTGGGGTGCATTACCCGCTCGCCAAGATCACGCAGCACGTGTTCTTTCGCTGATGCTGCCGGTGATACGCGCAACCCTCGCAACCTGCTTCTGACCGGATCGATACGATGAGCGATATTCCTTCACCCGAACGTCCGCTCGACCAGAACGTATTCGACGAATGGCCTGACGCGGTCCGCACGTTATTCGACGGTGCTTCGCTGGCGAGCAAGACGGGGTTCACCGCGTCGCTGCTCACCGTCGATGCGAATGACCATGTGCGTACTTCGCTGCTCGGTGTCGGCGAGTTGTACGCGCCTGATTCGCGCTCGTTATGTATCGCTTTGTGGCCACAGGCGCGGGCGGCGCGTGTGATCGCGCAAAGCGGACGGGCCGCGCTGACCTTCGTCTGCGACGAGGCGTTCTATCAGGTGCAGTTGCGTTTGACGCCGCTAGCGGCCGTGACAGGCGACAGCAGTGGCCTCGTGTACGTCAGCGGCTCGATCGACACAGGCGAGGCGCAGAGCGTGCGTTATGCGCGCCTGACAAGCGGCATTACGTTTGAACTGGAAGGAGAAGGGGAGGTGGTGCTCGATCGATGGGAACGGCAGATCGAGCACCTGAAGCAAGCTGCCGCCGCGGCTAGCCGGTAGTCTGAGACCACCGCTAGCGAGCAGGCAGTGCCTGGAACTTAACGGCCGCGTTGACCGCTGCGCGTCGGCTGGCCGCCACGCGGCGCGTCGTTGCGCGGCTTGGCGCCACCCAGCAACGCACCCGGATTACCGCCTTGCGGCTTCGCGCCCTGCGGCTTGCGCGGTGCATGTTGCGCGGCGCTGCCTTCGTGCGCTGCTGCACGCGGTTGACCGTCGTGACGCTGGCCGTCGCGGCGTGGCTGGCCACCGTTGCCGGCCGGCTTCGCGCCTTGCGGCTTCGGCTGCTGCTGACCATTCGCCGGGCGCTGACCCGAACGCTGTGCCGGCTTGGCCGCCACTGCGCCGTCGCGGCGGCCACCGTCACGCTGGCCACCCTCGCGTTTCGGTGCGCCTTGACCCTGACGCGGCGAACGTCCACCGCCACCGCCGCCACCCTGGCCACGGCGCAGAATCGGTTCCGGCTTCGCAGTCGGGTCCGGCTCAAAACCGGCGATCACTTCCTGCGGCACCTGGCGCTTGATCAGCTTCTCGATGTCCTTCAGCAGTTGCAGTTCGTCGACGCACACCAGCGAAATCGCCTCGCCCGATGCGCCTGCACGACCCGTACGCCCGATGCGGTGCACGTAATCTTCCGGCACGTTCGGCAAATCGTAGTTGACCACGTGCGGCAACTGATCGATATCGATGCCGCGTGCGGCGATGTCGGTGGCGACCAGCACTTGCAGCGTGGCGTCCTTGAACTCGGCGAGCGCGCGCGTGCGGGCCGATTGGCTCTTGTTGCCGTGAATTGCCAGTGCGCTGATGCCGTCTTTCGTCAACTGTTCGGCAAGGCGGTTCGCACCGTGCTTCGTGCGCGTGAACACCAGCACCTGGAACCAGTTGTGTTGCTTGATGAGGTGCGTGAGCAGCTCGCGCTTCTTGTCGCGGTCAACCGGGTGAATCTTTTGCGCGACGAGCTCAGCCGTGGTGTTGCGGCGGGCGACTTCGATCAGTGCCGGCGAGTCGAGCAGGTTGTCGGCGAGCGTCTTGATCTCGTCGGAGAAAGTGGCCGAGAACAGCAGGTTCTGACGCTTCGGCGGCAACTTTGCGAGCACGCGCTTGATGTCGTGGATGAAGCCCATGTCGAGCATGCGGTCGGCTTCGTCCAGCACGAGAATCTCGAGATGCGACAGATCGATGGTCTTTTGCTGCATGTGATCGAGCAAGCGGCCCGGCGTCGCGACGACGATGTCCACGCCGCTGCGCAGCGCGCCAATCTGCGGATTGATGCCAACGCCGCCGAACATCACGGTCGACTTCAGCTTCAGATACTTGCCGTAGGCGCGCACGCTTTCTTCGACCTGTGCGGCCAGCTCGCGCGTCGGCGTGAGGATCAGCGCGCGGACGGCACGTTTGCCCGACGCCGTGGTGACGGCGGGCATGGTGTTCAGGCGCTGCAGGATCGGTAGCGTGAAGCCGGCGGTCTTGCCGGTGCCGGTCTGCGCGCCGGCCAGCAGGTCGCCGCCGTTGAGCACGGCGGGGATCGCTTGCGTCTGGATCGGAGTCGGGGTGGTGTAGCCGAGTTCGTGTACAGCGCGGACCAGCGGTTCGGACAAGCCGAGGGAATCAAAAGACATAAATGCTCTTTGCAATGCAGTTTCGCGAACGGCACCAGGTGGCACCAAATGGGCACGAGGCAGGTACAAGCTGGTACAAGCACGGCATGAACACGCCCGTATGGCGCATTCGAGGCCGAAGCCCGGTTCCGGTCGCAGAGAAATCGGCGGCACGCTCAAATGCGTGCCGAATGCTTCAACGCGCTATGCAGACACGTTGACTGGCCTTAAGTTGCATTTCGCCGCCGTGGGGTGTCACGCGACATAGCGCGCGACACTGACGAATTGACACAGACTGCCCGCCAGTACGAACAGGTGCCAGATACCATGTCCGTGCCGGATGCGCTCGTCGTTGATGAAGAAGTAGATGCCGGCGCTATAGATGATCCCGCCGGCCACGAGCCAGGCGGTACCCGCTGCTGGTAAAGCTTGAACCAGCGGGCGGACGGCAACGAGCGCGAGCCATCCCATCAAGACATACAGCACCATCGAAACGCTGCGGGTGCGTCGCCCGAGCGTCAGTTCCTGCACGATGCCGAGAGCGGCAAGCCCCCAGCTTACGCCGAATAGCGACCAGCCCCACGGCCCACGCAAGGTAACAAGTGTGAACGGCGTGTAACTGCCGGCGATCAGCAGGTAGATCGCCGAATGGTCGCATTTCTGCAGAACCGCTTTGACGCGCGGGTTGCGCACGCTGTGGTAAAGCGTCGAGATAGCATACAGCACGAACAGCATCGCACCGTAGACACTGAAACTCACCACCTTGTACGCGTCGCCGTCGAGCGCGCCCATTGTCACGAGCGCAGCGAGACCCGCCACCGACAGTACGGCGCCGACGAGATGGGTAATGCTGTTGAAACGCTCACCGACATGCACGGCTCTTTCCTCCTGCGCGGTTTCATAAGGGTTTATCCCCACATGATACCGGTCCTGAAAAAACGAAGGGCGCGGCCGCGAGTTTCGCAGGCCGCGCCCCAGGTGCATCTCACGCTGCTTAGTCGAGCGGCGCCGAACGCAGATCGGACACTTGCTGCGGCGATACAGCGGTACCGTGGTTGCCCCACGACATACGAATGTACGTCACGACGGCTGCCACTTCCGTGTTCGACAGCGCCTGTGCGAACGGCGGCATGCCGTACGGATGCGGGTTGGCTTCCGTGCTCGGCGGATAACCGCCGTTCAGCACCATACGGATCGGGTTGACCGCCGATGGCATCTGGATCGACTGGTTGTTCGCCAGCGGCGGGAAAGCCTGCGGCATGCCGAGACCGTTCGTCGCGTGACACTTCGCGCAGTTGTCAGCGTAGATCTTCTGACCTTGCTTCAACAGTTCGCCACCGAACTTTTCCGAAGTCTCGAGTTGCAGGGGTTCCGGCGCCTCGCTCTTCTGCGGAATCGTCTTCAGGTACGTAGCCATTGCGTTGATGTCTTCGTCCGACATGTACTGCAGGCTGTTGTGAACCACTTCAGCCATCGGACCGAACACCGCGCCGCGGTTCGACACGCCGGTCTTCAGCAGGTCGGCGATGTCTTTGGTTTCCCAGTCGCCGAGACCGGCTTCCTTGTTCGACGTCAACGACGGTGCGTACCAGTTCTGCAGCGGGATCAAGCCGCCGGCGAATGCCGCCGAGCTGACCGGGCCGCCCATGGCGTTGATCGACGTGTGGCACATGCCGCAGTGGCCGAGACCTTCGATCAGGTACGCGCCACGGTTCCATTCGACCGACTTGGTCGGATCAGCCTTGTACTCGCCTTCGCGGAAGAACAGCGTGCGCCAGCCGATCAGCATGTTGCGCTGGTTGAACGGGAATTTCAGTTCGTGCGGACGGCTCGGTACATTGACCGGCGTGACCGAGCGCAGGTACGCGTAGATCGCGTCCGAGTCGGCGCGCGTGACCTTCGTGTAGCTCGTGAACGGGAAGCCCGGGTACAGCAGGCTGCCGTCTTTCGAACGGCCGGTGTGCATGGCGCGGTAGAAGTCGTCCTGCGTCCATTTGCCGATACCGTACTGGTCGTCAGGCGTGATGTTCGGCGTGAACATCGTGCCGAACGGCGTAGCCATGGGCAGACCGCCGGCGAACTGCTTGCCGCCGCGCACCGTGTGGCAGGCGATACAGTCGCCGGCGCGGGCGAGGTACTCGCCCTTCTTGATCAGCGCGGCCTGGTCGGCGGGCGTTGCCGCCATAGCCGAGCCGTTATGCAGGTTGTCGCCGCCCGACCACAGGACGGGAACGAGTGCGGCAGCCGCAACGACGACGACTGCCGAGAGGGCGAACAAAGACTTGCGTTTCATTTGAGTGTCTCTCCCGGTGCCTTATTGCGGTTCGCTGCCGCAGGCAAGCGGAGTCTTCATCGAGCGGGCCGGAGCCGGCACGGGGTTTTGTGGGGCCGTTTGCGTGGCAAGCCATGAAGCGACGGCGTTCACGTCGTCATCGGTCAGACGGGTGGCGATGGTGTGCATGCAATCAGGTGCGATGGCATGACGCGAGCCCGAACGCCATGCGCCCAACTGCGCGCTGATGTAGTCCGAATGCAGACCGACCAGACCCGGGATAGCGGGTTCCATACCGGTCAGCGCCTTGCCGTGGCAGGCCGCGCAGGCCGGAATCTGTTTGGATGCATCGCCGTGCAGCACGATCTGCTGACCGCGCGCAACAATGGCCGCCGACACGGTCGGCTTGGCCGGCGCCGGGTACGGCGGACGCTGTTGCGAGAAATACGTGGCGATCTGATGGAGGTAGTCGTCAGAAAGATACGTGACGAGGTAGTTCATGGGCGGGTACTTGCGGCGCCCTTCACGGAAATTCTGCAGCTGGTTGTACAGATAGTCGGCCGGCTTGCCCGCCAGACGCGGGAAGTAGTCGTTGTCGGTACCTTGGCCATGCGAGCCGTGACAGGCCGTGCAGCCCTGCACGCGCGCTTCCATCGTATCGGGGGCCTTCGGTTGAGTCTGCGCTTTCGCAGCGCTATAGACACCCGCGGAGCCGATCAGCAGAAGGGCAAGCAACGGGCGGAAAATGCGTCTTGAAGACACGCGTAACTCCATCAAAATCGGGGACCTGACCGAACTTCGAGCGGCTCGGTGTGAAGGGCAGCCGGCGCTGCGGCGACGCAGCATTCTATCATCGAAGGGTGATGGTGACTATTTGCCACATTAGAGAAGGTTCCTGGTGTCACAGCTATGCGACAGTTTGCCGCGCGACCGTGCCACCGCGCGGCAAGTGGGCCGGCCGTCTCGATTTTGTCCGAACGGTTGCGGGTGCGCGCCTGGTTCGCGCCGCTTTGCGTGACAAAGCCGGTTGAACCGACGCGCGCGCCGGCTATCGAAGCGTACACTTCCGGGCGCGCCGGCGTCTGTCCGGCGCCCATGCCCCCGGCTCAACGTCCACCGTTTCACTTTCCACACGCTATCGGCCTTACATGAAGCTATTCAATTTTTCCCGCCCGGCGCTGCGTGCGTTGATGTTCGGCGCCGCCGCGCTGGTCGTGACGTCGACGGCTTTCGCGCACGCCCATCTGATGTCGAGCGAGCCGGCAGCGAACGCCGAAGTGGCCGCTCCCACTGAAGTGACGATCCATTTCACCGAGCCGCTCGAGCCGGCTTTTAGTCGGATCGAGCTGAGCGACACGAGTGGCAAGCCCGCCGCGCCGGCTGCGTCGCAAGTCGACAAAAGTGATGCAAAGGTGATGCACCTGGCGCTGCCGCAGTTGGCGGCCGGCCGCTATGCCGTGCAATGGACCGCGGTTGCCACGGACGGCCACCGCACGCAAGGCAACTTCGCTTTCATCGTCAAATGAGCATGGACGGATTGTGGATCGGGCAGGTCGCCATGGCCGCGCTCATGAATGTCGCGTTTGCGTTCGCCGTCGGTTCGGCCTTGCTCGGCGCGTGGCTCGCTAAAGACGCGCAGGTCAAGATCGCGCCGGCCCGGCCCGCCTGGTTGCGCGCGCAACGGTCGATGCTGACGGCCACCGTCGTGCTGGTGCTCGCGGATCTCGGCTGGCTGTTGTATCAGGCGGCGTCGATGAGCGGCGTCGCGTTGCCGGCGGCCATCGGCGTGGTGCCGACCGTCCTGACGCAAACCCATGTCGGCTATGGCTGGAGCGTGGCGTTCGCCGGCGCGCTGGTGTTGCTGGGCACGGCCATGGCCAGTCACACGGGCATGCTGCGCAATGCGCTGTTGTGGCTCGCGGTGATCGCGATCGCGGCGGGCAAGGCGTCGCTCGGGCATGCGGCCGATGCCGGGCCGCTCTCGGCGGCGATCGCCATGCAGACGCTGCATGTGCTGGTCACCAGCGTGTGGGGCGGGCTGGCAATGGCGGCGGGGCTCTCGGTTTTGCCCGCGCTCGGCACCTCGACCGCCCGTGGGATGCTGATCCGCACGGCGACGCAGGTGTCGCACGTCTCGGTGGTGGCGGTCGGACTGGTGCTGCTTACCGGCATTTTCAACGCGGTGCGCGGTTCGGGCGGCTCGTTCGAGGCGATCCAGATGAGCACGTGGGGCCACGTGCTGACGCTGAAACTGACGCTGGTCGCGCTCGCGCTGGTGCTCGGCGGACTCAACCGTTTCTCGGCGCTGCCGCGCTTGCGCCGCACAGCCTCGACGATGGACGCGCATACCTTCGTCAATGTGTTGTATCTGGAAGCGCTGGCGATGATCGGCGTGTTCGTCGCAGCGGCCGTGTTGTCGCACAGCGTGCCGGCATTCGCCGCATTGGGCTGAGAGCAAAAAAAGCGCCGCACGGAAACTGCGTGCGGCGCAATACACACGGTCGCTCGGCGGTGGCCGACTGATCCGTTACTGCCCTGGTGCTGTCCTACTGCCCTTTCAGGCAGCGAGCGCGTTGTGCGTCCGTTCCAGCGTCTCTTCCGGAAACATTTCCTGCTGCAGTTCGCCGTCCTCGCCGAACCACTGGCAGATCAGCCAGTTGCCCGGCGCGAACAGCACCGGCCCGCTCCAGGTCGCCGTCATTGGGCGTCCGCCGGACTTGAGCGTCAGCACGTCGCCGGCGCGGTAGATGGGTCTCGCGGGTCTCGTGGGTTTCGCGGGCCTGGCAGATCGCATTCCCAGTCGCATGGTGAGCATCCGTTCGAGGAGCACGATTATTCGAGGCCGAGCCGATGTCCGACAATCGGCGCGCAGAAGAGCGCGATCGCGCAGCCGGCCGCCTTGCCTTCGAGTTCGGCGCCTGCGGCACGCGAGCCGTACATGTGCGTCAGCAGATCGAAGAGTTGCGGCAGGCAGTACAGCACCGCGGCCGCGATAAAGCATTTTTCGACCACGGAAATGCGCCAGCCGCGTTCGTAGGCGAGCATCGCGCCGATGATGCGAAGCACGCCGAATACCACCAGCGCGCCGACGGCGGCCTGTTCTCGGATCAGATAGTCTGGAAGGAATTCGCCCATGATGTTCCCCGTTGCTTGTGTCGTTTGAACACATTTGAGCAAGGAGCGGGCCATGTGTATGTCCGGTGCCGGACATAAGGCGGCAAAGCCTTTCTGGGAAAGGCTTTGCGCAATGCGGAGAAGCGCGTTCGAAAGGCCGGACAGTGCGGTTTCGAACCGTTCCGGTCCGTGATGTTACGTAACTGCGACGGCGCGCGCGTCACGCCACCGTAACGCGCGTGCCAGGCGCCGGGAAAGCGCTTTGAAAGGCGGGTTAGCGGATCCGTTCGATTCGCCCGACCAGAAACAGATAAGACAGCGCGCCGAGCAGGCCGACGGCGCTCATGAATACCAGCGCGGGTTTGAAGTCGTCGTTCCTGACGATGAGGCCGATCACGATCGGCACGCAGATCGACGACAGATTGCCCATCAGATTGAACATGCCGCCGGTGAGGCCGAGCAATTCCTTTTTCGCCATCGACGACACCAGCACCCACGTGATCGACGAAAAGCCGCTGCCGAAGAAGGCGATCGCCATGAAGAGGATCACCATCGAAGGCGTCTCGACATAGTTTGCACCGACGATCGCGGTTGACAACAGCAAGCCTGTCACGATCGGCACCTTGCGCGCGACGGTGACCGACACGCCACGCTTGACCATCCAGTCCGACAGCAGCCCTGAACTCAGAATGCCGACGAACGCGGCGAGAAACGGCACCGCCGCCATGAAGCCCGCCTTCAGGAAATCCATGTGCCGGTATTTGACGAGGTAGGTGGGAAACCACGTCAGGAAAAACCACAGCGTCGAAGTCACCGCGATCTGGCCGATATACACCCCCCATAGCTTGCGGTTGCCAAGCACCGCGCGCCAGTCGGCGGCCGTGTAGCGCGTGCGGGCACGGCGCGTGTCGCCCAGTTCGACGAGGCCGCCGCCGGCGCGGATCGTTTCGAGTTCGGCTTCATTCACGTCCGGGGCTTCCGACGGCTCGCGATACAACGCATACCAGACGCCACCCCACGCGACCCCGAGCGCGCCGGTCAGGAAAAATACGCCTTGCCAGCCGAAATGCGCCTGCGTGAGAACGAGCACGGGGGTGAGAAACGCGAGCCCGACATATTGACCCGATGTGTACGTGGCAATCGCGCGAGCCCGTTCGCTGTCGGGAAACCAGGTGGTGACGACGCGATTCAACGTCGGATAGGCCGGCGCTTCCAGCGCGCCGAGCAGCACGCGCAGCGACAGCAGGATCGCGAACGTGCCGGCGAAGCCTTGCAGAATTGTCGCCAGCGACCACAGCCCGATGACGAGTGCCAACAGGAGCCGCGGCCGCGTGCGATCGACCAGGACGCCGCCGGGGATCTGCAGTAACGCGTACGACCAGCCGAACGCGGAAAACACCAGCCCCATATGGGCCGGGTCGAGTTGCAGGTCGCGGGCGATCGCGGTCGCCGCGATCGACAGATTGCTGCGGTCGAGATACGTGATGACGACGGTGACGAACAGCATCGCAAGCAAACGGTGGCGCTTGCCGGTGGCTTGCGTTCGAAGGTGGGTTGTCTCCACTGAGGCGGTCCTCTTGCTGGTTTTTCTGTAGGTGCAGCAGGTGCAGCGGTACAGCGGGCGAGCCAAAGAAAACGCCGCCCGCAGGCGGCGTTCAGCTACTACACCATCACCATTCCGCGACGCTGCCATCCTCGTGACGCCACACCGGATTGCGCCAGCGGTGGCCAACCTTCGCCATCTCGCGCACCTTCTCTTCGTTCACGTCGATACCGAGGCCCGGGCCTTGTGGAATCGACACGAAGCCGTCTTCGTATTTGAAGACTTCGGGGTTCTTGATGTAATCGAGCAGGTCGTTGCCCTGGTTGTAGTGAATGCCCAGGCTCTGTTCCTGGATGAACGCGTTGTAGCTCACGGCGTCGATCTGCAGGCAGGTAGCCAAAGCGATCGGGCCGAGCGGGCAGTGCAGCGCGAGCGCGACGTCGTACGCCTCGGCCATCGACGCAATCTTGCGACACTCGGTAATCCCGCCCGCGTGCGACGCATCCGGTTGAATGATGTCGACGTAGCCGCCCGACAGGATGTGCTTGAAGTCCCAGCGCGAATACAGGCGCTCGCCCAAGGCGATCGGCGTGTTGGTCTGATTGACGATGTCACGCAGCGCTTCCGCGTTTTCCGACAGTACCGGCTCTTCGATAAAGAGCAGCTTGTACGGGTCGAGTTCCTTGGCCAGCACCTTCGCCATCGGCTTATGCACGCGGCCGTGGAAGTCCACGCCGATGCCGATGTTCGGCCCAACCGCTTCGCGCACGGCGGCGACGTTGTTGATCACGCCTTGCACCTTGTCGAAGGTGTCGATGATCTGCAGCTCTTCCGAGCCGTTCATCTTCACCGCCTTGAAGCCGCGTTCGACCACGGCGCGCGCGTTGTTCGCGACGTCGCTCGGACGGTCGCCGCCGATCCACGAATAGACCTTGATCTTGTCGCGCACCTGGCCGCCCAGCAGCGCATGAATCGGCACGCCATGATGCTTGCCCTTGATATCCCACAGCGCCTGATCGACACCGGCGATCGCGCTCATCGTGATCGGACCGCCGCGGTAGAAGCCCGCGCGATACATCACCTGCCAGTGGTCTTCGATCAGGAGCGGGTCTTTGCCGATCAGATAGTCGGACAGTTCCTCGACGGCAGCCGCCACCGTGTGCGCGCGGCCTTCGACCACCGGCTCGCCCCAGCCGACGATGCCTTCGTCAGTTTCGATTTTCAGGAAGCACCAGCGCGGCGGAACGATGAAGGTTTCGAGCTTGGTGATTTTCATGGTGTGCGTCTCCTGGCGGCCTGGGCGTCTGCGGATGCGGACAATTTCGAGGATTCACATGCTACAACAAAAGCATGTTTAAGTACTATTAATAGTACTATTGGCCAAATATTGGCGAGGTGCCGGTAGAGAGGTTGGCCGGCTGAGATGCCGGATAATCGCGCTCGTCCTGGGCTCAGGGCCGATATCAATAGCGCCGAGAGGCTGCGGGGAGAAAACTATTCAGCACGATCTGCATGGGCGCGTCGCCCATCTGCTGGCGACCGCGATACTGCGTGGCGACTATGCGCCCGACTCGATCCTGCCGCGCGAGGCCGAGTTGATGGACACCTTCGGCGTGAGCCGGACGGTGTTGCGCGAGGCGCTGCGCACGCTGACATCGAAAGGGCTGATCGAATCGCGTCCCCGGGTGGGCACGCGGGTGCGGCCGAAACACGCGTGGAATCTGCTCGATGCCGATGTGCTCGATTGGTATTCGCGCGTCGCCGAGCCGATGGCCTTCGCGCTCAAGCTGCAGGAAATGCGCGAGATGATCGAGCCGTACGCGGCGAGTCTGGCGGCGGCTTCGCATACGGGCGAGACCTTTGACGCGCTAGCCGCGGCGCATGCGTCGATGGTCGCGGCGCGTAATGTCGACGAATGGGTCCGCGCCGACCTGCAGTTTCATCTGAGCGTGCTGAGCGCATGCAGCAACGAATTGCTGATTCCGCTCGGCACGCTGATCGAGCGCACGCTGGAAGCGCAGCTACGTCTGAATGCGAAACGCGCGGACGTGTTCAACGCGTCATTGGCGGAACACACGGCGGTGTTCGAAGCGATTCGAGAGCGTGATGCCGGGGCCGCGCGAGCGGCGATGGCGGGATTGCTGGGTGTGACGCGCGGAAGAATCGAGGGGTGAAGGGGGCGCCGCTCCTGCCTGCTTCGATGCTCGCGCTTAATCCATCGCCGCATGCGCCACTGAAGCATCCGGTGCCTGGCGCGCCGGACGGATCAACAGAAGCAGCGGAATGACCAGCAGCGTGGCCATGAACATCAGTTTGAAGTCGTTCAGGTAGGCGATCATCGAGGCCTGCTGCGTGATTGACGCGTTCAACACCGCCAGGTCGTAATTCGAACCGCCGCTGAGCATCGGCTGGATCGCCGGATTGAACGGTGTGATATTTGCGGCGAGGTCGGCGTGCGAGACCTGCGTGTTGCGTGTCATCAGCGTCTGCACAATCGAAATGCCGATACTGCTGCCGATATTGCGCATCAGGCTGTACGTCGCGGTGCCGTCCGCGCGGAGTTCGGGTGTCAGCGTCGAGAAGGTCAGCGCGCTCAATGGCACGAACACGAGACCCAGGCCGAAGCCCTGGATCACGCCAGGCCAGACGATGTCCGACTCTGATAGCACGATCGTGTAATGCATCATCTGCCACAGCGCGAACGCGGAGATCAGGAAGCCGGTGAGCAGCAACAGCCGTGCGTCGATCCGCTTCAGCAGCCGCCCGGCGAACAGCATCGCGACCATGGTTCCCGCGCCGCTCGGCGCTGTGACAAGACCCGTGGTCGCCACAGGATAGTTCATCAGATTCTGCAGCATCGGCGGCAGCAATGCGCGCGTCGCATACATCACCGCGCCGATCACGAAGATGAAGAACGTGCCGGTCGCGAAGTTCGGGTCCTTCAATAACTCGTACTTGAAGAACGATTTCTTGCCGACCGTTGCCGTATGCACGAGGAAGAACGCGAAGCTGATCGCCGCGACCAGCGCCTCGATGACGATCTCGTGCGAGCCGAACCAGTCGAGCTGCTCGCCGCGGTCGAGCATCGCCTGCAGCCCGCCGATCGCGAGACCCAGGGTGGCAAAGCCGAACGCGTCGAACTTCGCATCGTGCTTGGGTTCACGCGCGGGCAGGAACGTGGCCACACCGAACAGCGCGAACGCGCCGATCGGCACGTTGATGAAAAACACCCAGCGCCAGTTGTAGCTATCGGTGAGCCAGCCGCCGAGCGTCGGCCCGAGAATCGGTCCGACCATCACGCCCATGCCCCACACCGCCATCGCCTGGCCCTGCTTTTCGCGCGGATTGATGTCGAGCAGGATCGATTGCGACAGCGGCACCAGCGAGGCTCCGAAAATCCCCTGCAGCAAGCGCGACGCGACGATCTGCGTCAACGATTCCGACAACCCGCACAGCGCCGAGGCCACCGTGAAGCCGCCGATCGCGTAGATCAGCAGCCGCTTGACGCTCAGCCGGTCGGACAGCCAGCCGGTCAGCGGCGTGGCGATCGCCGCCGCGACGATATACGAGGTCAGCACCCAGGTGATCTCATCCTGCGACGCGGACAGCGTGCCTTGCATGTGCGGCAGCGCGACGTTGGCGATCGTGCTGTCGAGCGTCTGGATCAACGTCGCGAGCATGATCGAGACAGTGATCATCGGCCGGTTGAGCGGGGCGGCGGCGCTCGTCGGCGTGGAATCGGAGGGCATGGGGGAGCGGGGTCTTCAATATAGTAAGCATGCTTAGTATATCGGCCGCAAACCGGGGCGCCCATCAGGAGTTATGCGGAGCCTGAATTGCGCCCGTTTCGTTTCCGTTGAGGGTTCATTCGGCACACATTCCGACGATGAAAAACGAAAGCCTTCGTATAATCCGCCCATGACCATCCAACTCGAAGAACGCTTCGGCTTTCTGATTTCCGACGTCGGACGCCTGACAGGCAAGCGTTTCGACGACCTCGCGAAGTCATCGGTCGATCTGACGCGCGCGCAGTGCCGCGTGCTGGCCAACCTCGCGCACTACGGCGACGTCAACCAGGCGCGGCTCGCGGACCTGCTCGAAGTCGCGCCGATTTCGGCGGGACGTTTGCTGGACCGTATGGAAGAGGGCGGCTGGATCGAGCGCACGGCCAATCCGCAGGATCGCCGCGAGCGTCAGGTGCGCATGACACCAAAGGCCGAGCGCACACTCGGCAAGGCCCGCAAGGTGGGCGACAAAGTCAAGCTCGAAGCGCTGAACGGTTTTACCGACGAAGAAGCGCAGCAGCTCATCTCGCTGCTGCAACGGGTGCGCGGCAATCTCAGCCGCCTAGTGGACCGCTGAGCGCACACGCATGGCACCGCACTGACGCATTAACGCATTGGCGTGGTGGCGCTTTCAATTCATTACAAAATCAAAAGCTGTTCGTAACGGTATTGTCACATCGCGGTAATAAGTTGGAAGTTTTGCCTTTGGCCTTCCATGCTTGCTCCGCTTCTGGTTGCCTTTTATGAAACCGTCCGGCAGGGCAGTGTCACCGCCGCCGCCAAGCGGCTCGAAGTCAGTCAGCCGACCATCACGGCGCGCATCCAGCAACTGGAAAAGCAGTACGGCGTCGAGTTGTTCCATCGGCGCGGCAGCCGTTTCGACCTGACCGACGCCGGCGCTGCGCTGATGCCGCTGATCGACCGCATGCAGCAAACCGAAAGCGATATCGACTTCACGCTGCGTAACGAACGCGAACTGGCCGCCGGCAATCTGCGGGTCGGCGCGACCGGGCCTTATTACATTCTGCCGGCCATCGCGGCGTTTCATCGGCAGTATCCGGCGGTCAAAATCTGTGTCGAGATCGGCAATTCGCAGCAGATCCTCGATGCGCTGCTCGACTTTCGCGTCGATCTCGCGGTGTCGTCACAACGGGTCGACGATCCACGTTTCGCACGCCGTACGATTGCCGACGATCCGCTCGTCGTCGTCGCGCATTGCAGACATCCGCTGGCCGCGCAGAAGGTGGTCAGGCTCGCCGACGTCGCCGCGCATACGCTGCTGCTGCGCGAACCCGGCTCGCGCACGCGTGAGGCCACCGAAACCGCGCTCAAACGCATTGGCCTGGCGCCGGCCACGCTGATCGAGATCGGCAGCCGTGAGGCGATCTACGAAGCGATTCGCCACAACATGGGCTGCACGCTGATGCCGCTCGGCGAGGCGCCGGCGCACCCCGATCTGCGTCAACTACCGCTGGACGTCGACGCGCCGGTCCTGCAGGAATATCTGTATTACCTCGAGGCGCGGGCCGGCTCACGCCTCATCACCGCCTTCATGGCGAACGTCGGCATGCCCGCTTAATGACCTCTAAAAACGACCTCTAAAAACGGTCTCTAAAAAATGCTGATGCCGGTATCGGCCAGCTTGCGCAGAACGACATAGCCGCGTCGCCCGCGTTCCCTATCGTTGCAACGACTCGCCGGATGGTCCGGCGCATATCGGCATCGAGAGGGGACACACATGAGACGGCACACCGTCGTGCAATTCGCATGCGGCCTGGCGCTGCTTGGCGCGCTGGGCGCAACGGCCGCGCTGAGCGGCTGCGGCGGCGTATCGCATTCCAGCGACAGCAGTTCCAGCAACGGCGCGGGCAACTCGCAAGCCGGTGTAGGTACGCCGGCCACGCCCAGCGCGCCGGCGGCCAAAAAGATGCTGCTCGTCGAACTCGACGGCGTAACGTATAGCGCGCTGAGCGCGGGTATCGCCGGCGGCAAACTGCCCAATCTGGCGAAGCTGACCGTGGCGCCCGCGTACAGCGGTGGCGTGAACGGCACGCTGTCGCAGCAACCGAATCTCGATACTCCGGGCTGGGCGACTGTTCTGACCGGCACCTGGGCCGACCGTCACCAGATCAATTCCGACGCGCCCAACCAGGCTTCGCACAGCAGCACCGTGTTCCAGATGCTCAAGACCGCGGGTGCCGGCACGGCGGGAGCGGCCGTCGATTCGAACGGTCTCGCGGCCTTGCTGGCGCCGGATCAGAATGCCGGCAATCTCGACACGCTGGTGAATTGCGCATCGGTCGATGCCTGTGTCACGCAGAACAGCGTGAACCTGATCGACAATGGCTACTCGCTGGTGTTCGCGCAATATCACTCCGCTCAGGACGCCGCGCTGAACGACGGGTTGTCGTCGGCGAACTATGCGAGCACGCTGGGACAACTGGATGTCGCGCTCGGCACGCTCGTCGCCGAAACCGCAAAACGCAGCAACGAGAACTGGCTGGTCGTGGTGACCAGCAGTCACGGTCTGAACGCGGCCGGCGGTACCGACGGTTTGCCGTTGCCGCCCGAATCGACCAGCTTCATCGCGCTGAACCAGGCGCCGAATACGCGTCTCGGCAACACCACGGCGCCGACCACGATGGCCGCGCTTTACACGCGCGCGAGCATCGCCGACATCACGCCGACGCTGCTTGCCTACAGGGGCCTGGTGCCCGATCCCACCACCTATGCGCTCGACGGCGGCCAGTTCGTTGGCGCCACGCCCGTATCGCAACTACTCGGCGCCACCGGCAGCGATAACGCCAGCCTCGTCCTCACGTGGAGCGCGCCTGCTACCGGTGCAATCAGTGTGCTGCGCAACGGCACCTTGATCGCGAGTCTGCCCGCGGGCACCGCGACCTATACCGACAGCCAGCTCGGCCTGACGGCGACCGGCGTCTACCCGTTCAACTACACGGTGGTGGCCGGCAGCGCGCCGCTCGCAACGATCACCCAGGTCGTGTACGTGCAACCGCCACCGCCTCCGCCCCCGCCGCCGCCGCTCGCGACCACGCTGACCAACGGCCTGTCCAGCTACTTCCCGTTCGGGGCGCTGCCGCCGGCCGACCGCCTGAACGCCAGCACGATGGGACCGTGGGCCGCGGACGCCGATGGCGGTTCGCTGGTCGCCGACCCGTTCGGCGGCAAGGGCCTGCAGATCGACACACATACGGTCGACAGCAATGGCTTCGATGGCTACAAGCTCACGCAGACCAACGACGTCACGACCCACGCGCAATTCACGATCGGCTTCTGGTTTTACACCTCGTGCGTGAATCTCACGGGCAACGGCACGCCGGTGTTCTCCAACAAGAACTACTACTCGGGCGGCAATCCCGGCATCGCGATCGGCCTGTTCCCTGGGTCGAGCGCGAGCTGCAACATCCGCTTCAATCTCGGCGACGGCAGCACGCGTAACGACGTCAACAGCCTGAACGTCAGCGCCAACAAGTGGACCTATCTCGCGCTGACGATCGACACCGCCGCGAAGAAGATCAACGCCTACGTCTTCGATCCGGTGCTCGGCGAGCAGAAAGTGTTGGGCCAATCGTTGAGCGTCAACATCGCCAAGCTGCCGGGCCTCGGTGTGTTCGGTCTGAATGAAGACGGCACCGGCCACTACTACATGAATGCCTGTAGCTACACGCCGCCTTACACCGTCGGCAAGTGCGCGGCGACACCGCCGGATGTGCAGGCGTTCGGCGACCTCGCGCTGTGGACCCGTGTCGTCACCGAAACCGAATTGCAGTCGATCTTCGGGTCGGGCCAACCGTTGTCCACGCTTACCCACTGACCGGAGTCACGCGATGAACCCAACGGCTTCCTTTTCGAAAGCGCTCGAGACGAGCGCGGTGTTTGACGCCGGTGGCGCGCATCAAACGCAACCCCGCAACCGGCGGGGACCTGTGCGCGTCCTGCTGACGGCCGCCGCCCTCTGTGCGCTGTGCGTGTCGATGGCCGGTTGCGGCGACGGTTCGAGCAGCAGCACGAGCAACGGCGCAGGCGGCTCCGGCACCGCCGCGAACAGCGCGGCGGCCGGCGCGGGCGGCGCAAGCGCGCCGGTGCCGATCGTCGCGGCGCCGGCTTCCGGTGCGTGCGCCGCATCGGGCGCGAGCGCCGCGCAGCCGTTGCAGAACACGCAACTCGTCTGCGCGCCCTGACGTGCTGTTTGCCGCGTGCGCTTTGCCGCCTGTCCGTCGAGCCATTGGTGGCGACGGTCCGGCAAGCGCACAGATCCTGACGACCCCAACACGCCAAACATGACCTCATTGGACCGCCGTACCTTCCTGCGCAGCGCCGCGGGCGCTGCCGCGCTCAGCCTGTTTCCGCCCGCGATCCGCCGCGCGCTTGCGATTCCCGCGAACAACGCGACCGGCACCATCAACGACGTCCAGCACGTCGTCATCTTCATGCAGGAGAACCGCTCGTTCGATCATTACTTCGGCACACTGCCGGGCGTGCGCGGTTTTAGCGACCGCTTCACGATTCCGCAGCCGGGCGGCACGACCGTCTTCCAGCAAAACGACGGCGCGCGCACCGTGCTGCCGTTTTACCTCGACAGCACCAAGGGCAACGCGCTGCTCGCAGGCGGCCCGCATTCGTGGAGCGACGCGCATCAGGCGTGGGACAACGGCCGCATGACGCAGTGGCCGAAAGCGAAGGGCGATGTGTCGATGGGCTATCTGAAGCAGGCCGATCTGCCGTTTCATGTCGCGCTGGCGAATGCTTTCACGATCTGCGATGCCTATCACTGCTCGTTGCATGGCGGTACCAACTCGAACCGCATCTTCCTCTGGACCGGCACCAACGGCGCGAGCGCCGGCTCCAATCCGGTCGTCAACAACGACGGCTGGGATGGCCTTGGCGCGTCGGCGACCGGTCTCACATGGACGACCTATCCGGAGCGTCTGCAGGCAGCGGGTGTGAGCTGGAAGGTCTACCAGAACATGCCGGACAACTACACGGACAATTCGCTCGCCGGCTTTGCGACCTACCGCAAGGTCAACGAGACGCTGCCGGGTTCGCCGTTGTTGCCGTACACGCAGTCGCTGGAAGCCGTCGCGCCGTTGTACAAGGGCATTGGCAATACGATGCCCGACGGCGGCTTCCTGCAGGCGTTGAAAGACGATATCGCGGCCGGGCAGATGCCACAGGTGAGCTGGATCGTGTCGCCGCAGGCCTACTGCGAGCACCCGGGCGCGTCGACGCCGGGGCAGGGCGGCTACTACCTGCAACTGCTGCTCGATACGCTGACGGCCAACCCGGACGTGTGGAGCAAGACCGTGCTGTTCGTCAATTACGACGAGAACGATTGCTTCTTCGATCACATGCCGCCGCCCGACGCGCCGAGCAAGAATGCCGACGGCACCTTCGCGGGCAAATCGACTGTCAATGCGCAGTACGAGTACTTCACGAAGGCCAACCCGCCCGGCGATTCGTCGCCGATCGTGCCGGACGGACAATGCTTCGGACCGGGGCCGCGTGTGCCGATGTTCGTCGTGTCGCCGTGGAGCACCGGTGGCTGGGTGAATTCGCAGGTGTTCGACCATACGTCGGTGCTGCGTTTTCTGGAGCAGCGTTTCGGCGTGACCGAAACCAATATCAGCCCGTGGCGGCGCGCGGTGTGCGGCGATCTCACCTCGGCATTCAACTTTCGCAATCCGAACGATGCGCCGGTGGCGGCGCTGCCCGCGCCGACCAAGGCCCAGGCCGATGCGCAGCACACCCAGCAGAGCGCCTTGGGCGCGGTGCCGGTGCCGGCGGCGGCGAGTCAGCAGATGCCGCAACAGGTGTTGATGGCGCGGCCGTCGCGTGCTTTGCCATACCTGCTGCATGTGAGCGCTAATGCGGATGGACAGGACGGCCTGATCTGGCTGATTTTCAGCAACACGGGCACGGCGGGTGCCGTGTTCCATGTGTATGACCAGTTGCATCTCGACCGGCCGCCGCGCCGCTATACCGTGGAAGCCGGCAAGGAGCTATCGGATTCGTGGGCCGCGCTCGCCGACGATCACGGTAACTACAGCCTGTGGGTGCTCGGGCCGAACGGCTTTCATCGATCGTTTCAGGGCAGCGTCACGACGGTCGTGAGCGGGCCGAGTCCGGAGGTGCGGGTCTGCTACGACGTCGTCAACAACGCGGTCTATCTGACGATCATGAACACGGGTAACGCGACGGCCAACGTGACCGTCACATCGAACGCGTATCGCAGCGATGGCCCGTGGACCTACGCGGTGCCGGCGGGGATGCAGGTCGAACCGTACTGGTCGGTGAGCGCCGTGGGCGGCTGGTACGACTTCACGCTTGCCGCTGCGGGCGGTTTCACGCGGCGCTTTGCGGGCCGCGTCGAAACCGGCAAGGACAGCGTCAGCGATCCGGCCATGGGCGTGGCGAGTTAGAGCAATAGCAGTGTCGCGCTGAATGCGCGAGGAGTGGCTTTTGAGGGAGTCAGCTTCGGCTGACTCCTTTTTTTATGGCTATTTGGTCTCGGAGGCCGGGGTTGCAGTGGACGGCTGGACCAGTTCGAAGCAGGCCGGCAGCGTGGCGGGGGCCTTCGTTTTCGCGTCTGGTTGCTGTGGGTCGATGCATTTGAACGCGCTCTGATCGCGCTGAACGAAAATCGTATCGGCCGAGCCGCCATTGACGTGGGCGCTGTTCACTACGGCGACGATTTTGTAGCCGTCCTGCAGCAAGGTCGGCAGTGTGATTGAGCTGCTGCGCCACTGACTGTCGGGCGGTGTTTGGGCGCTGGCGGTGAGTGATGATGCGGCGGCGAGAAGCGCGAGAGTTGCGGCAAGTACGGCGGTGCGGGACGTCATCAAGAAACCTCCTTGAAGTTGCTGTTTGGAAGACCGAACGGAAGACCAAAACAAAAAAGCCGCTGACCTTGTGGATCAGCGGCTTTTTCTTGCAACTGGTGGCGAATCAGGGACTCGAACCCCGGACCTGCGGATTATGATTCCGTCGCTCTAACCAACTGAGCTAATTCGCCGAAAGAAGCGAGATTATGAGGATAGGGCCGGGGGCTGTCAACCCCCGCCGTGCAACTTTTTTAAATCACCCCATCCGTCGGGCGTTTCAGTCCTTCGCGTAGATATCCGAATCCTTGGTTTCCTTGACGAACAGCATGCCGATCACAAGCGTGATGAGCGCCACCACAATCGGATACCACAGCCCCGAATAAATGTTGCCTTTGGCCGCCACGATCGCGAAGGCGGTCGCCGGCAGGAAGCCGCCGAACCAGCCATTGCCGATGTGATACGGCAGCGACATCGACGTATAGCGGATGCGCGTCGGGAACATCTCCACCAGCATCGCCGCAATCGGCCCGTAGACCATCGTCACGTAGATCATCATGATCGTCAGGATCACCACGCTCATCGGCCAGTTGATCTGCGACGGATCGGCCTTCGGCGGATAGCCGGCGGTCTTCAGCGTGGTCGCGAGCGTCTTGTCGAACGCCTTGCCTTGGTCCTTGGCGTCGGCGGCCTTGCCGTCATACGTGTTGATGACCGTATCGCCAACCTTGATCTCCGCCAGCGATCCTGCCGGCGCCGCGACGTTCTCGTAGTTCAAGCCGGCTTTCGAGAGCGCGCTCTTGGCGATATCGCAGGAGCTCGTGAACTTCGCCGTGCCGACCGGATTGAACTGGAACGAGCACTCGTCCGGGTTCGCGATCACGACGATCGGCGACTTGGCCGTTGCCGCTTCGAGCGCCGGGTTGGTGTAGTGAGTCAACGCCTTGAACAGCGGGAAGTACGTGCAGGCGGCAATCAGCAGGCCGGCCATGATGATCGGCTTGCGGCCGATGCGGTCCGACAGCGAGCCGAAGAACAGGAAGAACGGCGTGCCGATCAGGAGCGCGATCGCGATCAGGATGTTGGCCGTTGCACCATCCACCTTCAGCGTCTGCGTCAGGAAGAACAGCGTATAGAACTGACCCGTGTACCACACCACGGCCTGGCCGGCGGTCAGGCCGATCAGCGCAAGGATCACGATCTTCAGGTTCTTCCACTGGCCGAATGCTTCGGTCAGCGGCGCCTTCGAGGTTTTGCCTTCAGCCTTGATGCGCGCGAACACCGGCGATTCGTTCAGTTGCAGGCGAATCCACACCGACACGCCGAGCAGGATGATCGACGCGAGGAACGGGATGCGCCAGCCCCAGGCGCCGAACGCGTCTTCGCCCAAAGCCGTGCGCACGCCGAGAATCACCAGCAGCGAGAGGAACAGGCCGAGTGTGGCGGTGGTCTGGATCCACGCGGTGTAGAACCCGCGGCGTCCCGGCGGCGCATGTTCCGCGACGTAGGTTGCCGCACCGCCGTATTCGCCGCCGAGTGCAAGACCTTGCAACATGCGCATCGCGATGAAGATCACCGGCGACGCGATGCCGAGCGATGCGTAGCCTGGCAGGAAGCCAACCAGGAAGGTCGACAGACCCATGATCACGATCGTGACGAGGAACGTGTATTTGCGCCCGACCAGATCGCCGAGCCGCCCGAACACGATCGCGCCGAACGGCCGCACCGCGAAGCCGGCAGCAAAGCTGAGGAGCGTAAAGATGAAGGCGGCAGTCGGATTGACGCCGGAGAAGAAGCTCTTGCTGATGTAGAGCGCAAGTGAGCCGGCCAGATAGAAGTCGTACCACTCGAAAACCGTACCCAGCGACGATGCGAAGATCACCCGCTTCTCATCGTGCGTCATCGGCGCATGGGAGAGTTGCCCGCCAACGGTAGCCATATGTCGTCTCCAATATTGATATGTACACGTGGTCCGCCGGCAAGGCGTTCCCGTGGAACCGATTATTGGAGTGGAAACTTACGGCGTACTGACTTGGAAGGGTCAAATGTCAGTATCGGGTGTGTATGGGGGAAATTCGTTAAAATTCAGCAACGTCAGTCTAAAATCACGCAAGATTGGATAACATCATCTCAATATGGCTGTGATGGTTGCGGGTGTCCTGGGGTCCCTAGGGTAAGTCCTGTGCCCGTTCGCGCACGTGCAAGCTGACACGCACGAGCGTTCCGGCAAGCCGCGGGGAGGTTTGGTAGACGTTATCGTCGATCGTCATCTCCCCGCCGTGCATTGTCGTGATCTCACGCACGATCGCGAGCCCGAGGCCGCTGCCGTCGCCTTCGCGGCCGAGAATCCGGTAAAACCGCTCGACCACCCGCGAACGCTCGGCCACCGGAATGCCGAGCCCGGTGTCTTCCACTTCCAGATGCACGCGCCGCGCCGTCACGTCGTGCCGTACCCGCACGGTGATCCGGCCGCCGACCGGCGTATAGCGGATCGCGTTGTCGATCAGATTCGACAGCATTTCGCGCAGCATGACCGGATTGCCGTCGACTTCGACCGGCTCTTCGGGCGCTTCGTAGCCGAGGTCCATCTGCTTGGCGAGCGCGGCTTGAACCCAGTCGCGCACCGCGCTACGGGCGACTTCCGTCACCTCGACGGGCGTGAAAATCTGGCCCGACATGCGGTTTTCCGCGCGCGCCAGCGCCAGCAACTGGGTGACGAGACGCGCCGCATGCTCTGAACTGGTGGCGATCTGTTCGAGCGAGCGATGGACTTCCGCGGAGGCGTCCTGGCGCAGCGCAAGCTCGGCCTGGGTGCGCAGGCCGGCCAGCGGGGTTTTCATCTGATGCGCGGCGTCGGCGATAAAGCGCTTCTGCAACTCCATGTTTTGTTCGAGACGCGTCAGCAGATCGTTGAACGACGTCACCAGCGGCTCGATTTCCGGCGGCGCGCGGCGGGCTTCGAGCGGCGACAGATCGTCCGGGCGGCGCGCGCGAATATGCGCCTGCAGCGCATGCAGCGGCGCAAGCCCGCGCGACAGGCCAAACCACACCAGCACGATCGCCAACGGCAGGATCACGAACTGCGGCAGGATCACGCCTTTGATGATGTCGTTGGCAAGCTGGCTGCGCTTGTCGAGCGTCTCGGCGACCTGCACCAGCACCGGCTGGGCGCCGGGGGTTTGCGGAAACTCGACGGTCGTATAGGCGACGCGGATATCGTTGCCGCGCAGCACGTCGTCGCGGAATTCGACGAGGCCGGGCTGCGGGCGGTCTTCCTCGTGCGGCAGGGGCATGTCACGCTCGCCGCCCACCAGTTCGCCGCGCGTGCCGAGCACCTGATAGAACACGCTGTCGACATTGTCGGCGCGCAGAAAATCACGGGTTGAGTCGGGCAGCGACAGTTCCGCCACGCCGTTGAGCGGGTGAATCTGCCGGGCGAGCACGTAGGCGTCGGTTTCGAGCGCGCGGTCGAACGGGCCGTTGGCGATCGACTTGGCGACCAGGTAGGTGACCGCCAGGCTCATTGGCCAAAGCAGCAGGAGCGGCGCCAGCATCCAGTCGAGAATTTCGCCGAACAGTGAGCGCGGGCGTGCTTCAGCGGCCGCTTCGGTCTCGTCGGGCGGGGCGAACGGATTGGCGTAGCGCTCGTCGCGCGCCTCGTCGAGGTCCGCCGCGTGCGCCGTAGCGCGATCTGCGCGTGCGGACATGGGCGTTCTCTATTTGTAGTGATGGCTCGCCGGCATCGCGGCCGACGGGGGCGTTGCCGGCGCTGCCGTCGCCGTCGTCGATTCGGGCTCGGCGGAGGCGGGCGGCGCGGGCGTGCCGGCGCTGATGCTGGAGGGCTGGGCGGCTTTCTCGAGGCAATACCCAAGGCCGCGCACGGTGATGATGCGCACACCGCTTGGTTCGATCTTCTTGCGTAGCCGGTGCACGTAGACTTCGATCGCGTTATTGCTGACTTCCTCGCCCCATTCGCACAGATGGTCGACCAGTTGTTCCTTCGATACCAGCCGCCCGATCCGTTGCAGCAGCACTTCGAGCAGGCCGAGTTCGCGCGCCGACAGGTCGATCACCAGCTCGTTGACGTAGGCGATCCGGCCCACCTGATCGAACGACAGCGACCCATGCCGCACCACCGTCGGACCGCCGCCCGCGCCGCGCCGGGTCAGCGCGCGCACGCGCGCTTCGAGCTCGTTCAGCGCGAAGGGCTTGGCCATGTAATCGTCGGCGCCGAGGTCGAGGCCTTTAACGCGCTCGTCGACGCTGTCCGCGGCAGTGAGAATGAGCACCGGCAGGTTCGAGTTGCGGGCGCGCAGGCGGCGCAGCACCTCGAGCCCGGACATGCGCGGCAGACCGAGATCGAGGATCAGCAGGTCGAAAGTTTGCATCGACAGGGCGGTGTCGGCCTCGACGCCGTTCTTCACATGATCGACGGCATAGGCCGATTGGCGGAGTGATCGAACCAGACCGTCCGCGAGTATGCTGTCGTCTTCGGCAATCAGAATTCGCATGGTGCGCCAACCTGGCGGTGCCGGCACCGTGGGGTGTCTCCCGGGCGCACAGCGGTCTCCGAAAATTATTGTGGGTAGTTGGGCGGCGTGACGGTAAAAATGCGCGTTCGCATGAGAATCGCGCTTGCCAAAACTACTGTTTTTTTATACAGTGTCTGGGTTTCGTGTGCTGTCCTTTGCGGACAAACCAAACTCGGGTTGAAACTCGGGGCCGCACATCCGCCTCAGACGCCGTTCATCATAGCAAAGGACGATTCATGGAAGAAAGCAAGAAAGGCTCGGCTGGACTGACTGCAGAAAAGAGCAAGGCACTTGCTGCCGCACTCGCGCAGATCGAAAAACAGTTTGGCAAAGGGTCGGTCATGCGGCTCGGCGCAGGTGAGGCGGTTGAAGATATCCAGGTGGTCTCAACCGGATCGCTCGGCCTCGACATCGCGCTGGGCGTCGGCGGTTTGCCGCGTGGCCGTGTGGTGGAAATTTATGGCCCGGAATCGTCCGGTAAAACCACGCTGACGTTGCAAGTCGTCGCTGAAATGCAGAAGCTCGGCGGCACGGCAGCGTTTATCGACGCGGAGCACGCGCTGGACATCCAGTACGCGGGCAAGCTCGGCGTAAATGTGAACGAGCTGCTGGTTTCGCAGCCGGATACCGGCGAACAGGCGCTCGAAATCGCCGACGCACTGGTACGCTCGGGCTCGATCGACATGATCGTGATCGACTCAGTCGCGGCACTCGTGCCGAAGGCTGAAATCGAAGGCGAAATGGGCGACTCGCTGCCGGGTCTGCAAGCGCGTCTGATGTCGCAAGCGCTGCGCAAGCTCACCGGCACGATCAAGCGCACGAACTGCCTCGTGATCTTCATCAACCAGATCCGCATGAAGATCGGTGTGATGTTCGGCAACCCGGAAACCACCACGGGTGGTAACGCGCTGAAGTTTTACGCGTCGGTGCGTCTGGACATTCGCCGGATCGGTTCGATCAAGAAGAACGACGAAGTGATCGGTAACGAAACACGCGTGAAGGTGGTGAAGAACAAGGTTGCGCCGCCGTTCCGTGAAGCAATTTTCGACATCCTGTACGGCGAGGGTATTTCCCGTCAGGGCGAAGTCATCGACCTCGGCGTGCAAGCGAAGATCGTCGACAAGGCCGGCGCCTGGTACAGCTACAACGGCGAACGTATCGGTCAGGGTAAGGACAACGCGCGCGAATTCCTGCGTGAAAATCCGGACATCGCCCGTGAGATCGAAAACCGCATCCGTGAATCGCTGGGCGTGAATGCCATGGCGGAAGCGGTGACCGGCGCAGGCGCTGTAGTCGCGGACGAAGAAGAGTAACCCGCACGTGATACGCAAGGGCCGGCCGCTGTCCAAGGCTGTCAACGCTGGACGCAACGCGGACGGCCCGCGTATCGGTGACGATGATTCGTTCGATCCCTTCGAGTCGTTCGACGCGCACGATCGCGCCGAAGGCCGCCAGTCGCGGTCCGACTCTTCCGCTCAAGCTGCAGCGGACCCGTCCGAGACCACCTACACCCGCTCGCGTCGCACACCCGGCGAGGCGAAGCTTGGGCAGGACGATGCAAAAAAATCCCAACGCCCAGCCCGTTCGCTAAAAGGACGTGCGCTCGGCTATTTGTCCCGGCGTGAATACAGCCGCTCCGAACTGGCGCGCAAGCTTAAGCCGTTCGTCGAAGAAACCGATTCGCTCGATACCTTGCTCGATTCGCTGGAAGCCGAAAACTGGCTGTCCGATTCGCGCTTTGCTGAAAGCCTGATCCATCGGCGCTCGTCGCGGTTGGGCGCGAGCCGGATCGTCGGCGAATTGAAGCAGCACGCGGTGGATCAAACGCTGGTCGAAGAAGCCAGTGCGCAACTGCGCGAAACCGAACTCGCGCGCGCTCAAGCCGTTTGGCGGAAGAAATTCGATCGCCTTCCCGAAACAGCCGCCGAGCGGGCCAAGCAGGCGCGTTTTCTGGCGTCGCGTGGTTTCTCCGGCGCGACCATCGGCAAAATCCTCAAAGGGTTCGACGAGGAGTAGGGCGGCGACTAGCCAGGTGCCGCACCGGTCCCGGCGCGAAAACCTCCGCGCTTTGCCCTCCCCCGCCCCCCGCGCCCGCACTTTGAGATAGCGTCTGCCGCGCGCCCCGGCCCGCCGGGCGGCCCTGCGCATTCCGGACTGTCTCAAATACCCAGTATGCTAAAATTCGGGGGTTTTCCAATCCAGCCTTTCCTTTCCGCATGCCGCTCTCTCCACCAGTATCCCGTCAGTTGCGCCATCGTCGCGCAATCCGAGCGGAAGCTTATGAGCGAGCCGATGGCCTGTGGGATGTGGAAGCGTGCTTGACCGACGAAAAGCCGCGCGATGTGGTGCTTGCGTCGGGCGTCCGGCCCAATGGTCAGCCGATCCATGAACTCTGGCTTCGCATCACCATCGATCGCAAGCTCAATGTCGTCGACGCCGAAGCGTCGTCCGACTGGGTGCCCTATCCAGGTTTGTGCCAGGCCAGCAATCCCGCCTACCGTGCCCTCATCGGGCTCAATCTGTTCAACAACTTCCGTCGCGATGCTGCCCGTTTGCTGGCCGGCACGGCTGGCTGCACGCATCTCACCGAGTTGTGCGCGCTTCTGCCGACCGCCGCCATTCAGGCGTTCGCCGGCGACGTGTGGAACACCGGTGACAGTACGCCAGGCGCGAAAGCAGGTTCAGGAGACGATTCGTCACACAGCACAGACGAGCATTCCAACGACAAACCGCCATTCCAGCTGGGACGCTGCCACGCGCTGCGTTTCGACGGCGAGGCGGTGCAGCAGTTTTATCCGCGCTGGTATGGCCGCGCTCCGTATACAGCGGATCGCGCGGCATCGTCAGGCAACGCGGCAGCCCGCCAGACAGGTGAGGGCGGCAACGCGTCCGGCATGAACGACGGCAGCGGAAACGATGTTCAATCCAACTCTCAGACTGAAGGGAATCACGCATGAAGATTCACGAGTACCAGGGTAAGGAAATCCTGCGGAAATTCGGCGTCGCGGTACCGCGCGGCAAGCCGGTCTTCTCGGTGGATGATGCGGTCAAGGCCGCGCAAGAGCTCGGCGGCCCGGTATGGGTCGTGAAGGCTCAGATCCACGCGGGTGGCCGTGGCAAGGGCGGCGGCGTGAAGGTCGCCAAGTCGTTGGAACAGGTTCGCGAGTATTCGGAACAGATCCTCGGCATGCAGCTCGTCACGCACCAGACCGGTCCGGAAGGCCAGAAGGTGAATCGTCTGCTGGTCGAAGAAGGCGCTGACATCAAGAAGGAACTGTATGTCGGCCTGGTGATCGATCGCGTTTCGCAGAAAATCGTCGTGATGGCATCGAGCGAAGGCGGCATGGACGTCGAAGAAGTCGCGGAAAAGACGCCTGAGCTGATCCACAAGATCGCCGTCGACCCGTCGACCGGTCTGAAAGACGCTGAAGCCGACGAGCTCGCAACGAAGATCGGCGTGCCCGCCGCTTCGCTGCCGCAAGCACGCTCGATCCTGCAAGGCCTGTACAAGGCATTCTGGGAAACCGACGCATCGCTGGCCGAAATCAACCCGCTGATCCTGACCGGCGACGGCAAGGTCATTGCGTTGGACGCGAAATTCAACTTCGATTCGAACGCACTGTTCCGTCATCCGGAAATCGTCGCGTATCGCGATCTGGACGAAGAAGATCCGGCTGAAGTCGAAGCATCGAAGTTCGACCTCGCGTACATCTCGCTCGACGGCAACATCGGCTGCCTCGTGAACGGCGCTGGCCTCGCAATGGCAACGATGGACACCATCAAGCTGTTCGGCGGCGAACCGGCGAACTTCCTGGACGTGGGCGGTGGCGCCACGACCGAGAAGGTCACGGAAGCGTTCAAGATCATGCTGAAGAACCCGAACCTGACGGCGATTCTGGTCAACATTTTCGGCGGCATCATGCGCTGCGACGTGATCGCGGAAGGCGTGATCGCGGCGTCGAAGGCCGTGTCGCTGAAGGTGCCGCTCGTGGTCCGCATGAAGGGCACGAACGAAGACCTGGGCAAGAAGATGCTCGCTGAATCCGGCCTGCCGATCATTGCGGCTGACAGCATGGAAGAAGCGGCTCAGAAGGTCGTCGCGGCCGCTTCGGGCAAGGCGTAAGCCTGCCGGGACGTTCACCAGGATTACGAATGGCGGCGCGTGAGCGACGCGGGCGGAGAACATCCCGTTCCGTGGCGCATCGGCGCGACGCCAAACGAACAGAGGTCAATACATGTCGATTCTGATTAACAAAGACACCAAGGTCATCACGCAGGGCATTACCGGCAAGACCGGTCAGTTCCATACGCGTGCTTGCCGTGAATATGCAAACGGCCGTGAAGCGTACGTTGCAGGCGTGAACCCGAAGAAGGCCGGCGAAGATTTCGAAGGCATTCCTATCTACGCTAGCGTCGCTGAAGCCAAGGCTGAAACGGGCGCGACCGTGTCGGTGATTTACGTTCCGCCGGCAGGCGCTGCTGCTGCCATCTGGGAAGCCGTCGAAGCCGACCTGGATCTCGCAATCTGTATCACGGAAGGCATTCCTGTCCGTGACATGATCGAGCTCAAGGCACGCATGCGCGCAAAGAACAGCAAGACGTTGCTGCTTGGACCGAACTGCCCGGGCACGATCACGCCGGACGAACTGAAGATCGGCATCATGCCGGGTCACATCCATCGCAAGGGCCGCATCGGCGTCGTGTCGCGTTCGGGCACGCTGACGTACGAAGCAGTCGGCCAGTTGACGGCGATCGGCCTTGGCCAATCGTCGGCAGTCGGTATCGGCGGCGACCCGATCAACGGTCTGAAGCACATCGACGTGATGAAGATGTTCAACGACGATCCGGAAACGGACGCCGTCATCATGATCGGCGAGATCGGTGGTCCGGACGAAGCGAACGCTGCGGAGTGGATCAAGGACAACATGAAGAAGCCGGTGGTTGGCTTTATCGCCGGTGTCACGGCGCCTCCGGGCAAGCGCATGGGCCACGCCGGCGCGCTGATCTCGGGCGGTGCGGATACGGCTGAAGCCAAGCTGGAAATCATGGAAGCCTGCGGTATCACCGTCACGAAGAACCCGTCGGAAATGGCGCGTCTTCTGAAGGCGATGCTGTAAGAACAAAATTCGCGCGCAGTTGTGGCGCGTTTTTGATACGCTTACGAAACCCTTTCGTAAGCGTGCAGTCCTAAAAAGCGGGGGAGTTTTTAACTCCCCCGCTTTTTTGTTGGCTGCGCGTCCGATTCCTTCTTATTCTTCTTCTCATGCTCGAGTTCTTCGCCACCCTTCATTGGGGCGCAGTCATCCAGATCATCGTCATCGACATCCTGCTGGGTGGCGATAACGCCGTTGTGATCGCGCTCGCCTGCCGCAATCTCCCGCCTGCTCAACGTACCAAGGGCGTGCTGTGGGGCACGGCCGGTGCGATCGTGCTGCGTGTGGCGCTGATTGCGTTCGCGGTCGCGCTGCTCGACGTGCCGTTGCTGAAATTCGCGGGTGGTCTGCTGCTGCTGTGGATCGGCGTACGGTTGATGGCGCCCGCGCATGACGCTCATGAGAACGTGAAGCCGGCCGACAAGCTCATGTCGGCAATCAGGACCATCATCATCGCGGATGCGGTGATGAGCCTCGACAACGTGATCGCGATTGCGGGCGCGGCCGAGGCGGCCGATCCTGAACATCGTCTCGCGCTGGTGATTTTCGGGCTGGTGGTGAGTATTCCACTGATCGTGTGGGGCAGCCAGTTGGTGCTGAGGCTGCTCGACCGCTTTCCGGTCGTCATCACGCTCGGCGCGGCGCTGCTCGGCTGGATCGCGGGCGGCCTGATCATCAACGACCCGGCGGGCGACCGTTGGCCGATCCTCGATACGCCGGCGGCCGAGTACGGCACGAGCATCGCCGGTGCGCTGTTTGTCGTGATCCTCGGTTATCTGCTCAAGCGCCGCAACGCGAAGCGTGCGGCCGCCTGACCATGGAACCATGACGCGACGCTAACGCAACGTTAGCCATCTGGCTGACTGTGTGGAACGAGCCTCGCTGGCTACGATTGAAACGCCTGTCCCCGATTCGAGGGGCAGGCGTTTTTCGTTTCAGGAGCCTGCCGATGATCGTTACTTTGCCGTATTCCCCTTATTCACAGTCCACGCTGTCCCTGCGGCGCGCCTTCGAACGAGCGCGCTGGAGCACGCCGCTCGCCCGTGCGTGCCGCTGCTTCAGTTTCGGTTTCACGCTGATCGAACTGATGATCGTGCTCGCGATTGTTGGCGTCATCGCGGCCTATGCGATTCCTGCGTATCAGGACTATCTAGCCCGCAGCCGCGTGGGCGAGGGGCTCTCGCTGGCCTCGTCCGCACGCCTCGCGGTGTCCGAAAACGCGGCCAGTGGTAATGCGTTCGGTGGTGGTTATGCGTCGCCACCCTCCACGCGCAACGTCGAATCCGTTCATGTCGACGACGACACCGGCCAGATCACCGTCGCCTTCACGACGCGCGTCGCGCCCGCCGGTTCGAACACGCTGACGCTTGTGCCCTCGGTGCCGGACAACGCCGATGCGCCGACTGCACGCATCGCGTTGAGCAAGGGCGTCGTGCAGGCGGGGGCGGTGACCTGGGAGTGTTTCACCGGCGGTAAAACGGCCTCCTCGTTGCCGGCTCCCGGCGTCGGGCCCGCACCTGCCGATGCGCCGTCCTTGCCGTCCAATCTTGCACCGCCGGAGTGCCGTTCGTAAGCAATTGGGTGGGCGATCGGGGAGTTGTTATCCGAACGTAAAACACTGATTTTCGGGATATTTCAGCCCAGCCGGCGCACAGCGGAAGAATTTTTTTGTATAGTGCGCCGGTCGCTGACGTCCACCGGTTACTCGATGCCCACCCCATTTGCGCGCTACCTGTCTTTCATTCTGTTGGCTCTTGCGTTGGTGCTGCCTTATGCAGTCGTCGGCCATACCTATCCGATTCCGACCTTCTACGCTGAATTCACGGCGCTCGCACTGTATCTGCTGACGGGCGCGGGCGTCGTGCTGCTGGTGTGGACGGCGAGGCCGCGCGTGACATTCGCGTCGCCGGTTGTCGCGCTGGTGCCGTTGCTGTTCGGGTTGGTGCTGGTGGCGCAGTCGGTGCTGCTGCCGGTCTCGCAGCCGTCGATGAACTGGCTGGGCGGCGCTTACCTGCTCGCTGCATTGATGGCGACGCACGCCGGCTACGGTTTCACACGCATCAAGCTGAACGAGACAGCACTGCGCTGGGCCGCCGGGGCGTTGATCGTCGGCGGCCTGTTTGCGGTGTTCTGTCAGGTGATCCAGCTGTTTCACCTCGAGACGCGTGTGTCGCCGCTAGTGGTCGCCTACAACGTGACCATCGAGCGCCGGCCGTTCGGCAACATGGCGCAGGCAAACCACCTCGCCAGCTATATCGCGTTCGCGATGGCGGGTGCGCTGTTCCTTGTGCAGACACGCCGCATTGCCATCAGCATCTGGTTGCTCGTGTCGACGATTTTCGCCGTTGGCCTCGCGCTCACCGTGTCGCGTGGCCCCTGGCTGCAGATGGGCGTGATCGTGGTGGCCGGTTTCTGGATGGCCTTCGCGCAGACGCGTAACCAACCGCTTCTGCGTCGTAGCAATCGCGAATGGCTGATTCCGATCGCGCTGGCGGTGCTGTTCTTCGTCGTCAATGCGTTGATCCGCTGGGCCAATGTGCACTATCACCTCGAGCTCGCGCAGTCGGCGGCCGAGCGCTTCAAGGACGCCGGCCAGATTGCGCCGCGCCTCGCATTGTGGAAATACGGCTGGACGATGTTCAAGACGCATCCGCTGCTGGGTGTCGGCTGGGGCGAGTTTCCGAGCTATCAGTTCGAGTATGTGAAGTCGCTGGGCGGCGTCGAGATTGCCAATAACTCGCACGACATCTTCATCGACCTGCTCGCCAAAACCGGCTTGATCGGTCTCGCGATCGTGCTGTTCGGCCTGATTACGTGGCTGGTGCGCGTGGTTCGCGCGCCGCAGACCCCCGCGCGCGTGTTTGGTATCGCGCTGATCGGCGTACTGGTCATGCATGCGCTGGTCGAGTATCCGCAGCAGTACATGTTCTTCCTGCTGCCGGCGATGTTCGTGTTCGGCTTGCTCGAAACACGGCCGTTGCGCCTCGTGCCTGGGCGCCTGTCCTTCGGTGCGTTTGTTGTGGTCGTGTTCGGTGGTCTGGCCGCGCTATATCCGGTGTATCGCGACTACGCGCGCGCCGAGGTGCTGTATTACGGCTCGCGTCCCGCCGAGCAGTACCGGGCGGATCCGTCATTCCTGTTCCGGGCATGGGGCGAGTATGGGATGGCGACGCTGGAGCCGATGAATTCGATGAACCTGCAGTACAAGCTCGCCGCGCACAAACAGGCGATCGCGTTGTTGCCGGGTGAAACCGTGCTGCGCCGGTATGCGGTGCTGCAGGCGCTGGCCGGCGATACGGCGGGAGCGTTCGACACCGTCGAGCGCCTGAAGATCTTTGCTCAGGAATTGCATGACTGGCCGTCGCAGTTGGCCTATCTGTATGGGCTGTGTGACGAGCAGAAGACGCTGGCCGGTTTCAAGGCGGAACTGGTCAAGCGCTATGGCATGCCGCCTGTCGACATCAATCAGGACGACGACAGCGACGACGATTGAGTCGCGCTATCGTTTTATCGCCGAGCCGAGCCGAGCCGAGCCGAGCCGAGCCGAGCCGAGCCGAGCCGAGCCGAGCCGAGCCGAGCCGAGCCGTAGCTGAAGCCGTAGCCGTAGCTTCAGCTTCAGAGGCGAAGCGGGGCGACGACCTTGCCAGTCGTCAACCCGCCACCCAATCCCCCGATTTCCCGCCGTGCTTCTCCAACACCTTCACATCGGTGATCGTCATGCCGCGATCCACCGCCTTGCACATGTCGTACACCGTCAGCAGCCCGACCTGCACGGCGGTTAGCGCTTCCATCTCCACACCCGTGCGCCCCAGCGTCTCCACCTGCACCGTGCAATGCACGCCGGGCAGTTTTTCATCGAGATCGAAGTCCACCTTGACGCGCGTGAGCGCGAGCGGATGACATAGCGGGATCAGATCGGCGGTGCGCTTCGAACCTTGAATCGCGGCGATGCGGGCGATGCCGATCACGTCGCCCTTCTTCGCGTTGCCGTCACGGATCAGCGCGAAGGTCTCCGGCAGCATGCGAATCGAGCCACGCGCAACCGCGATGCGTTTGGTCTCCTGCTTGCTGCCGACGTCCACCATATGCGCCTGGCCGGCGGCGTCGAAGTGAGTGAGTTCAGGCATGGTTGGGCTCCTTCAGGGGGCGCCTATCATAGCAGTGTGGTCAGGCGGGCCGGGATGATTACAATTGCCCTGTGCCCGCTATCTTAGTCCGAGTGACGGGCGTCGCTTTTCGACTTCGTCTTATCGACCTCGCGATGCGTTCGAAACCGTTTCTTGTGATGCTGTTGTCCGTCGCACTCGCGGTTCCGCCGGGTGTGTTTGCGCAATCGCGCGCTGCTTCGGACACGAACCTCGCGCTCAACACGCAGTCCGCGGAACCGCCGCTGGTAAGCGGTCCGGCCGAAACATTCGCCGACCCGATCGTGCCGCCCGACATCGCCCAAGGCGTATTCGGCGTGTATGGCGGCGCGCAGAGCCGCTTCTCCGGCAATAGTGGCGCGGCAACCGGCTGGCGCGCGCCGATCGTCACGCAGCAACTGCCCGACCTCGGCAACGGCGGTTCCGGCTCATTGACGCCACAAGCCGAGCGCAAGCTCGGCGAGCGCGTGATGCGCGAGTTGCGCCGCGACCCCGACTATCTCGACGACTGGCTGGTGCGCGACTACCTGAATTCGGTTGCGGGAAAACTTTCCTCGGCAGCGAGCGCGTTGTACATCGGCGGCTATCGTCCTGCCTTCGAGCTGTTCGCGGTCCGCGACACGCAGATCAACGCCTTCTCGCTGCCAGGTGGTTTTATCGGCGTGAACACCGGTTTGATCGTGACGACGCAAACCGAGTCCGAACTCGCGTCCGTGCTCGGCCACGAGATGGGGCACGTCTTGCAGCGGCACATTTCGCGGATGATCACCACCGGCGAGCGCAGCTCCTATGCGGCGCTCGCCGGCCTGCTGTTCGGCATTGTGGCGGGCGTGCTCGCCCACAGCGGCGACCTCGGCAGCGCGATCGCGATTGGCGGCCAGGCTTATGCGGTCGACAACCAGTTGCGCTTCTCACGTTCCGCCGAGCATGAAGCGGACCGCGTCGGCTTTCTGCTGCTGGCCGGCGCCGGCTACGACCCCTACGCGATGACGACGTTTTTCGGCCGTCTCGATCACGCGGCCATGAGCGACACGGGCATCCCGGCCTACGCTCGCACGCATCCGCTGACCGGCGAACGGATTGCCGACATGGAAGACCGTGCGCGTCGCGCGCCTTACCGGCAGCCGCATCAGACGTCCGAATATGGTTTTGTGCGGGCGCGGGCGCGCTTGCTGCAGGAGCGCTCGCGCGGCGAATACGCCGATGAGATTTCGCGTCTACGCTCCGAAATCGAGGACCGTACGGCGGTGAACGTCGCCGCGAACTGGTACGGGATTGCCTATGGGCAGATGCTGCTCGAACGTTATGACGAGGCGGCGGCGTCGCTGCTTAAGTCACGCGCTGCGTTTGCAGCCGGTGAACGCGGCGAACGCGATGAGGGCGGTGAGGGTGAGCTCATGCGCAGCTCGCCGAGTCTCGACGTGCTGGCGGCCGACATCGCACGCCGCGCCGGGCACGACGACGAGGCGGCGCGTCTTGCCGAATTTGCGCAGAGGCGCTGGCCGCGGTCGAACGCCGCGATCGACATGCATATCCAGACCTTGCTGACGTTAAAGCGATTTGCCGACGCGCAGGCCCTGGCTTTGCAGGAAACGCGCGTGCAACCCGATCAGCCTGCGTGGTGGATGTATCTCGCGCAGGCGAGTGCCGGCAGCGGCGATACGTTGACGCGGCGTCGGGCATTGGCCGAGAAGTTCGCGCTCGAGGGCGCATGGCCGTCGGCCATCCGGCAACTGAAGGAAGCGCGGGATATGAAGGAAATCGGCTACTACGATCTCGCGACCGTCGATGCCCGCTTACATGAAATGGAGAGCCGTTATAAAGAGGAGCGGCTGGACGAGAAGAGTTAGGCGGCTTCGCTATCTGATTACAATGCGCCTACGCAACGCAACGCAACCAGACGGTAGGCGTGCAAACGATCTAGGCACTCGCCGCCGGACTTTCGACAAACCCGAACCGAGCGGCCACTTCATTTCGTTGCACACCTTGCAACGGCAACGCTACCCCGTTGTTCCAGCGAAACACGCCACTCATCGAGTCATCGCCCAACGTTGCGTGATCGGAGAAAACCTCGAGGTCGTGATCGTGCAGAACAGCGATCCTCGTTGGTTTGGAGCCGTCGACAAACAGAATTCCACCTTCATCGTCGACAAACACAGCGACAGGCTCGAACGCCCCACCGGCCTGGTCGGTCAAGGAAAGCACCCCCCCGGCATCGGCTGACAACCTCACCACCCATGGCGTGTAACCCAACTCCACATACACCTGCTGCGGCCCGTTCTGGAAAAACCATTGCCCATGTTCATCGACGTCGTAATTCCGGTTGATGAATCCGAGCAGCGCCTCATGCCGAATCGGCGTACCCGGTGCACCGCCGGCCTGAGCGGCTTCATCACGCATGCGCCAGTTGCCGCGCCGGTCCAGCATCAACCAGCCGGTGCAACTCGGCACGTTCGGCCATTTGGCCAGGGCCTGCTTGACGATGTCATCCATGATCGACGTACCGCTCCAGATAGCCGAGCACGCGCCGCGACAACCAGTCGATACGGCCCGGGAACGGTCCGGTCATAAAGCCGGCGTGGCCGCCATGCCGGGGTTGATCGAGTTCCACCGAGGCCGACACCTCATGCTGAGCGGGTAACGCTTCGGCCGGCAAGAACGGGTCGTTGCGCGCGTTCAGCACGAGGGTCGGTACGGCGATGCCTGGCAGCAACGGGCGTGTGGTCGCGCTGCTCCAATAGTGGTTGGCATCGCGAAAACCGTGCAGCGGTGCCGTTACGACGTTGTCGAAATCGTACATCGTGCGGCTCGCCAGCATCGCGTCGCGGTCGAACAGCCCCGGAAACTGCGCCAGCTTCTGTTCGGCCTTCTGCTTCAGCGTCTTCAGAAAGCTGCGCGTGTAGATCATGTTGATGCCCTGCGACAACGCACGGCCGCCGGCATGCACGTCGATCGGCGTGGAAATCGCCGCAGCGGCCGAGAGCACCTGCGACGCATCTTCGCGCCGTTCGCCGAGCCAGCTCAGCAGCACATTGCCGCCGAGCGACACGCCCGCCGCCACGATCGGTCCACGATGCGCGGCGCGCAGGCGGCGCAGAATCCAGTCGACTTCGTTGCTGTCGGCGAGATGATAGAACCGCGGCAGGAGGTTCAGCGCTCCGCTGCAACTGCGAAAGTGCGGCACGACGCCGTGCCAGCCGTACTCGCGCGCGGCCGCCATGAACGTGGCGGCATAGTGCGAGCTGGAACTGCCTTCGAGGCCGTGAAACAGGACGAGCAAGGGCGCGTCTTGTGCGGGAACGTGCGGCGGGGAGGGCGGGAGCGAGGACGTCAGTGCGGAAGCCGCCTGGCCGTCATGCACGACCCAATCGAGATCGATGAAGTCGCCATCCGGCGTATCCCACCGCTCGCGCCGGAACGTGATTGCCGGACGCCGCCCAAACAGCGACGGGACAATCGTCTGCACATGCCGGTTCGGCAGCCAGAGCGGCGCGCGGTAGAGCAGATCGACGGTGCTCTCGATGGTGGTCCCGACAGCGGCCGCGGCGCGCGGCGCGCCGGCGGAAGCGGAATTATCGTGCGTCGTCCCCCACGGGGACTTTCTGCGAGGCGTACTCATGCCAGCGTCGAAGCCAAAAGGGTGAACCGGTGAAACAGGCGAAAAAACACCTGCCAGGCGTCAGTGCAGCGACCCCTGGCCATGCCGCATCTTGGTGGCGAACTGGCTGGCGGCCTCATTCGGCATCGGGCTCGCGTGAATATGCGCGATCCGCCACTCGCCACGCTCGTGGACCATCACGTAAGTGGTGAACACCATGGCGGGCGCCGCCTTCGGATCGGCCGGGCGGTGCGCTTCGGCAATGGCGTAGACGACGGTGCCGAGGCTGTCATAGACGCGAATATCGAGCGGTTCAATCGCAACGCGCGCGGCTTCGAGCTGGATCTGCAAGCCGGCACGAATACTGTCGAGGCCGTGCAGGTGGGAGCCGTCGGCGCAAATGCAACTCACGAACTCCTCATCGATCCACAGGCCCATCAAACTGTCGATATTCATCTCGGCGACGGCCTGGTAATAGGCGTTCAGCGTATCGGCGGCGGCTTCGAAGATATGGGCAAAACGTGGCATGGCTCGTCAGTCTCTTGTGCGCGGCGCGCGGTTGCGGGGCAGCGGTCAGCGGGACAGTCCGGAGCACCGGACAATCGCACCCAAGCGCGAGAATGCCCGCGCCTCAAGGCGCGAACATGACGCGACGCGCTCTGGGGCGTGCGGTGTTGCGTGCAAGTATCAGCCTAATTCAACGTTGCGCAAGCAACATGCCGCGCAAATCGCCGAATACCTGCTCGGCGCTCAACTGCTTCAGGCAGTTCAGATGCCCGAGCGGACACTCGCGCTGGAAACAGGGGCTGCATTCGAGATGGAGCCATTGTACCTTCGCAAGCTCGGACAAGGGCGGCGTGTGGCGCGGATCGGTCGAACCGTACACGGCCACCAGCGGCCGGCGCAGCGCGGCGGCCACGTGCATCAGCCCGGAATCGTTGGTGACGACCGCGTTGGCCCGCGAGATCAGCGCGCAAGCCTCGCCCAGCGCGGTCTGGCCGCACAGGTTGCGGACGTTCGGCGCTTTATCCGCAATCGCCTGGGCAAGCGGCGCGTCTTTGGGTGAGCCGAGCGCGATGATCTGCGTGTACGGGAACGACTGGCCGACGATCTGCGCGAGCGCGGCGAAATGCTCGGGCGGCCAGCGCTTGGCCGGACCGTACTCGGCGCCCGGGCAGAACACCAGCAGCGGCACGCGCGTATCCAGATTGAAGCGTGCCGAGACCCGCGACGCTTCGTTCAGGTCCGCGTCCAGGCGCGGCATGGGCAGGTCGTCGGGGACTTTGGCGCCCGGCGCGTAGGCAAGGGCGGCGTACTGGCCGACCATGGGCGGGCGCTCGTCCTTGCGCGGATTCGCGTGACGCACGTTCAGCAAGCCGTAGCGGCTTTCGCCGGTGTAGCCGATGCGTAGCGGAATGCCCGCCATCCATGGAATCAGTGCCGATTTGAGCGAGTTCGGCAGGACATAGGCCGCGTCGTAGCCGACATCGCGCAAGTCGCTCGCCAGTTGCCAGCGGCGCAGCATCTGCAGCTTGCCGTGCGCCAGGTCGGTTGCGTAGACGTCGCGGATCTCGGGCATCCGTTCGAGCACGGGCGCGACCCACGAGGGCGCGACTGCGTCGATCACGATGCGCGGATGCAATTTCACGAGGCGCGCAAACAGCGGCTGCGCCATCAATGCGTCACCGATCCAGTTCGGTGCGATAACCAACGCGCGACGCATCAGAGTGGGTGTCCGGTGTCGAAACGAAGCGCCGCGCGAACCATGCGCGTGGCCTTCGATTGGGTAAAAGGGGAAAAGCCGCGCGCCTTGCGGCGCGGATCCGGCGTGACCGGTCCCGCCGCGGCTGCGGCGTTGCTGCGAAGCGATTGCGTTGCCGCCACCTGCTGCAAAAGCTCAGTCGACCCGTCACATGACGAACCAGACAGCAGGCGCGCCAGCAAGGAGCGCAGCAAACGATCAGCGCTCAGTGCGCAGTGCTCAAGATCAGTGACCCCTGACCACTTCGCCTTCGCGCAGCTTGTAACGCGTGCTGCAGTACGGGCATTTGGCTTCGCCGTGCGTGACGTCGATAAAGACGCGCGGATGCGCGCTCCAGCGCGGCATGGCCGGATTCGGGCAGTACGCCGGCAGGTCTTTTGCCGTCAGTTCGACCAGCGGCATTTCCTTGATTTCGCTCATGGGGACTTTCTCGTTGTATGCAGGGTGCGTGCGTTGCGCCGGCAAAAAAAGCCGAGGGCCGAAGGGCCGGCGCAGCGCGCGTTAGATCTTGGTGAGCCAGTGCGCGTACTTGTCGCTCTTGCCGTTCACGATATCGAAGAAGCCCGATTGCAGCTTCTCAGTGATCGGGCCGCGTGTGCCCGAGCCGATCGTGCGGTTGTCGAGTTCGCGGATCGGCGTGACTTCCGCGGCGGTGCCGGTGAAGAACGCTTCGTCGCAGGTATAGACTTCGTCGCGCGTGATGCGCTTCTCGATGACCTGGATGCCCGCGTCGCGCGCCAGCGTGATGACCGTGTCGCGCGTGATGCCGTCGAGGCACGACGCCAGATCCGGCGTGTACAGCTTGCCGTTGTTCACGAGGAAGAAGTTTTCGCCGGAGCCTTCCGACACGTAGCCGTCTACGTCGAGCAGCAGCGCTTCGTCGTAACCGTCGGCAATCGCTTCCTGGTTGGCGAGGATCGAGTTCACGTACCAGCCCGACGCCTTGGCGCGGACCATCGACACGTTCACGTGATGGCGCGTGAACGACGAAGTCTTTACGCGAATGCCCTTGGCAATGCCGTCTTCACCGAGGTAAGCGCCCCACGGCCACGCGGCGATCGCCACATGGATCGTGTTGCCTTTGGCCGACACGCCGAGCTTTTCCGAGCCGACCCAGATGATCGGGCGCAGATAGCAGGATTCCAGCTTGTTTTCGCGGACCACTTCGCGCTGTGCGGCTGCCAGCGTTTCGTGGTCGAACGGCACGTCCATCTGGAAGATCTTGGCCGAGTTCAGCAGGCGCTTGGTGTGTTCCTGGAGGCGGAAAATTGCCGTGCCGCCGTCCGCCGTCTTGTAGGCGCGTACGCCTTCGAAAACGCCCATGCCGTAATGCAGCGTGTGGGTAAGCACGTGGATCTTGGCGTCGCGCCAGTCGATGAGCTTGCCATCCATCCAGATCTTGCCGTCGCGGTCGGCCATTGACATAAGATTCTCCAGCGGGTGCGGTGAAAGAGCGTCATTTTAGCGTCTTTTGCACACGAAACGGGCATTTGGCCGCATGCCGGGCGCTATAATTCGGCGCACGCATAATTCAAATCCGGATGCGCCAGCGGGTGCTTGACGACCTGGCGCCGACTTCCCTTCGTTGTGGCGCCGCCTCGCGTCCGCTTCGCCTCATGCTCGCTTGCCTGTCAGATACCGATCGCCGCGCCTTCCGTGAGGGCGTGCGCGCCTATTCGCCCACGCTGATGGCGATTTTCTCCTGGGGTCTCGTCACCGGCATTGCGATGAGCAAGTCCGTGCTCACGTTGCCGCAAGCACTCTCCATGTCGCTGCTGTGCTACGCCGGTTCGTCGCAACTGGCGGTGCTGCCGCTGCTGGCCGCCAAGCTGCCGATCTGGACCGTGCTGCTCACGGCCGCCATGGTCAATACGCGTTTTGTGATCTTCAGCGCGGGTCTTGCTCCGCATTTTTCCTATTTGCCGATGTGGCGGCGCATCGTGCTGGGCTATTTCAACGGCGACGTGATCTATCTGCTGTTCCAGAAGAAGAGCTTCCAGACCGGCTACGTACCGGGAAAGGAGGCGTACTTCTGGGGCATGGCGACGTGCAGCTGGTTGTCGTGGCAGGTCTCGTCGATTGTCGGCATCCTGCTGGCGAGCCTGATTCCGGACAACTGGGGCCTCGCGCTCGCGGGCACGCTGGCGCTCTTGCCCATCATGGTGTCGGCGATCGCCACGCTTGCCACGCTGGTCGCCGTCAGCATTGCCGGCGTGGTGTCGCTGCTGGCGTTCGACCTGCCGTACCGGCTCGCGCTGCCGCTGGCGGTGATCGCGGCGATTGTCGCGGGCAGTGCAGCCGATCTGATGGTCGAGCGTGCTGACTTGCGCCGCATCCGTAACAGCGCCGGAGATTCCCAATGACATCCACGCAGATCTGGCTGGCCATTATCGGCATGACCTTCGTCACCGCCGTGACACGCGCCATGTTTCTAATCGGCGGCGAGCGCACGGTTTTGCCGGAGCGCGTGCAGCGGATGCTGCGCTATGCGCCGGCCGCGGCGCTGGCTGCCGTCGTGCTGCCCGATGTGCTGGCAACCCCGGAGGGGCTCTCCTTCGCACCGTCGAACCACGAGTTTTACGCGACGCTGTCCGGTCTCGCGTGGTTTATGTGGCGGCGCACCATGCTCGGTACTATTGTGGTGGGAATGGTCGTGTTCACGCTCTTGCGCCTCTTTATGTAGTTGATTGGGAATGAAATGCTGCGTTGCGGCATGCGTGGCGCATTCTCCAAATACGGGACATTCGCCTGGTTGCGGGTCAGAAGGCCGTGGGGATCAGTTAAAATGCTCGTTTCTGGGACAAGCGCCCCGCTGCATGGCGCGACAGCCGCGGCCAGGCCGCCGGCGCCCGATTCGGTGGAGCCGCTGCCGTGCCGAAGCGCTGGAGTCTGCCGCGCCAGGTTCCTGGCGCGTCGTCCGCCACCGCCTTCTCATCAACTCGCACATACACGCCCATGAACAAGGTATTGCGTCTCTCCGATCTGATCGCCGAAGGCAAGCTATCCGGCAAACGCGTGTTCATCCGCGCCGATCTGAACGTGCCGCAGGACGATCAAGGCAACATCACCGAAGACACTCGCATCCGCGCCTCCGTGCCGGCCATCAAGGCCGCGCTGGACGCAGGCGCCGCCGTGATGGTCACGTCGCACCTGGGGCGCCCGACCGAAGGTGAATTCAAGCCGGAAGACTCGCTCGCGCCGGTCGCGAAGCGTCTGGCCGAGCTGCTCGGCCGTGATGTGCCGCTGGTCGCCAACTGGGTCGAAAACGGCGTGAACGTCGCGCCGGGCCAGGTCGTGCTGCTGGAAAACTGCCGCGTCAACAAGGGCGAAAAGAAGGATTCCGACGAGCTCGCGCAGAAAATGGCGAAGCTCTGCGATATCTACGTGAACGACGCGTTCGGCACTGCGCACCGCGCCGAAGCCACCACGCACGGCATCGCGAAGTACGCACCGGTCGCCTGCGCAGGCCCGCTGCTCGCCGCTGAGCTCGAAGCGCTCGGCAAGGCGCTGGGCGCGCCGAAGCGCCCGCTGGTGGCGATCGTCGCCGGCTCGAAGGTGTCCACCAAGCTGACCATTCTGAAGTCGCTCGCCGACAAGGTCGATCAGTTGATCGTCGGCGGCGGCATCGCCAATACGTTCATGCTGGCGGCCGGCCTGAAGATCGGCAAGTCGCTCGCCGAAGCCGATCTGGTCAGCGAAGCCAAAGTCATCATCGAGGCTGCGAAAGCCCGCGGCGCCTCGGTGCCGATCCCGACCGACGTGGTGACGGCGAAAGAATTTTCGCCGACCGCCAAGGCTGAAGTGAAGGCCGTCGCGGATGTTCAAGACGACGACCTGATCCTCGACATCGGACCGGAAACCGCCAAGGTGCTCGCCGCACAACTGGAAAAGGCCGGCACGATCGTGTGGAACGGGCCGGTTGGCGTGTTCGAGTTCGATCAGTTCGGCAACGGCACCAAAACCCTGGCTGAAGCGATCGCCAAATCGTCGGCGTTCTCGATTGCCGGCGGTGGCGATACGCTGGCGGCCATTGCCAAGTACGGCATCCACGACAAGGTCAGCTACATTTCCACGGGCGGTGGCGCCTTCCTTGAGTTCCTCGAGGGCAAGACGCTGCCGGCGGTCGCTGTTCTGGAATCGCGGGCTTAACGTGGCGACGCGCTCCCCCTCAGCGAAGTCTGCAAAAGCGCGCGGCGGCAAGCCGCGCAATACCGCAGCAGCAACGGCGGTGGAGCGCGAAGCGCGCTCCACCCCTGTGTCACAAGCGGTAGCGGTTGTGACAATCGAGCAGGAAGAATCCGGGTCGCCCCTCGCGCTCGCGGAGTTGACCACGGTCGGCGAGGCAGCGGAATTGTCCAACGGACAAACCGCCCACTCGCCGGCTGAACTCCCGGACGTAGAAGTCGCACCCGCCCCCCTATCGGCGCGCCCCGCGCCGGTGTCGAATACCGCTTCACCCCATAAAGCGACGCTGGTTTCAACCGGCGCGCAGCCCCCAGCAGCACCCTTCGGTGCGCAGCCTCCGCATCCGACTCGCAGCGCTCATTCCAGCGATCTCACCCAGACGAGGAGACTCATGCATCGCGCCACCAAGATTGTCGCTACCATCGGACCGGCTTCCAGCACGCCGGAAATCCTGCTGCAAATGATTCAGGCAGGGGCCGACGTGGTGCGGCTCAATTTCTCGCACGGCACCGCCGACGACCACCGCCAGCGCGCCGAATTCGTGCGCGAGGCGGCCCGCCAGGCTGGCCGTGAAGTTGCCATCATGGCTGACCTGCAAGGCCCGAAGATTCGGGTCGGTAAGTTTGAAAACGGCAAGACCACGCTCGTTTCCGGCCATCCGTTCATCCTCGATGCCGAGTGCGAGCTGGGCAACGACGACCGTGTCGGTCTCGACTACAAAGATCTGCCGCGCGACCTGAAACCGGGCGACGTGCTGTTGCTCAACGACGGCCTGATCGTGCTCGACGTGGTGCGCGTGCTCGGCAGTGAGATCCACACCACCGTGAAGGTCGGCGGCGATCTGTCGAACAACAAGGGCATCAACCGCCAGGGCGGCGGTCTGACGGCGCCGGCCCTTACGGCCAAAGACATGGAAGACATCCGCACGGCGATGTCGCTCGGCGTGGATTTCGTCGCGGTATCGTTCCCCAAGAACGCCACCGACATGGAAATGGCCCGCCAGCTCGCGAACATCGCGGGCGCGCCCTACGGCATCAAGCCGAAGATGATCGCGAAGATCGAGCGCGCGGAAGCGATTCCGGCGCTGCAAGGCATCCTCGACGCCTCGGACGGCATCATGGTCGCGCGCGGCGATCTGGCCGTGGAAGTGGGCAATGCCGCAGTGCCCGCACTGCAGAAGCGCATGATTCGTATGGCGCGTGAATCGAACAAGTTCGTGATCACCGCGACCCAGATGATGGAGTCGATGATCTACGCACCGGTGCCGACCCGTGCCGAAGTGTCGGACGTCGCCAACGCGGTGCTCGACGGCACGGACGCGGTGATGCTGTCGGCCGAATCCGCAGCGGGCAAGTATCCGGTGCAGACCATCGAGACGATGGCGGCGATCTGCGTGGAAGCCGAGAAGTCGGAACAGTCGGAGCTGGACAAGGATTTCCTCGACCGCACGTTCACGCGAATCGACCAGTCCATCGCCATGGGCGCGCTGTTCACGGCGTTCCACCTGGGTGCGAAGGCGATCGTCGCGTTGACCGAGTCAGGGTCGACGGCGTTGTGGATGTCGCGTCACTGGACGCACGTGCCGATTTTCGCGCTCACACCGCGTGTCGGCAGCGAACGGGCCATGGCGATCTATCGCAACGTCACGTCGCTGCATCTGGACACCAGCAGCGACCGCGACACCGCGTTGCAGCAGGCGCTGGAAACCGTGGTCAGCAAGGGTTACGCGTCGCGCGGCGACATGGTGGTGCTGACCGTCGGCGAGCCGATGGGTCAGGCCGGCGGCACCAACACGCTGAAGATCGTGCGCGTCGGCGAGCCGTATTGATCGGCGCACTGTGTGTGGGGCGGGAGTAAGTGCTAAAGCACTCGCCCCCGCCGACACGGCAAATTGCTCGATCGGCACGCAGGCTTGATTGAGCGAAGCAGGCTGTCATGCCCCGCGAGAGGCGGCGCACAGACTCCAATCGCGCGTGCGGTAAAGGTCCGCAAGTGATGCGCTTTAGGGAATGTGTGAACGGGTATGCAGCTTGCTTCGCGATAAAATCGCCGCAAAAGATGCCGACGGCACAGAATTCGTTTCAATCTAAGGAGTTACAGCATGCCTCTCGTATCAATGCGTCAATTGCTGGACCATGCCGCCGAAAACGGCTACGGCATTCCGGCATTCAACGTGAACAATCTGGAGCAGGTGCAGGCCATTATGGCTGCGGCCGACAAGGTCAATGCTCCGGTCATCATGCAAGCATCGGCCGGCGCGCGTAAGTACGCGGGCGAGCCGTTCCTGCGTCATCTGATCGAAGCGGCAGTCGAGTCGTATCCGCATATTCCGGTCGTGATGCACCAGGACCACGGTCAATCGCCGGCGGTTTGCATGGCGGCGATCCGCAGCGGTTTCACCAGCGTGATGATGGACGGTTCGCTCGAAGCCGACGGCAAGACGGTCGCATCGTACGAATATAATGTCGAAGTTTCGCGCAGGGTGGTTGAAGCGGCGCACTCGATCGGCATCACGGTGGAAGCGGAGCTGGGCGTGCTCGGTTCGCTGGAAACCATGAAGGGCGACAAGGAAGACGGCCACGGCGCGGAAGGCACGATGACCCGCGAGCAACTGCTGACCGACCCGGAACAGGCTGCCGACTTCGTCAAGCAGACGCAATGCGACGCACTGGCGATCGCGATCGGCACCTCGCACGGCGCGTACAAGTTCAGCAAGAAGCCCACGGGCGACATCCTGTCGATCCAGCGCATCAAGGAAATTCATCAGCGCATTCCGAATACGCACCTGGTGATGCACGGTTCGTCGTCGGTGCCGCAGGAACTGCTCGCGGAAATCCGCGAATTCGGCGGCGACATGAAGGAAACCTACGGCGTGCCGGTCGAGGAAATTCAGGAAGGCATCAAGCACGGCGTGCGCAAGGTCAACATCGACACCGACCTGCGTCTGGCGATCACCGGCGCGATTCGCCGCTACATGGCGACCAATCCGGGCAAGTTCGATCCGCGCGACTACCTGAAGCCGGCGCGCGAAGCCGCGATGAAGATCTGTCTCGAACGCTTCACACAATTCGGCTGCGAAGGCCAGGCTGGCAAGATCAAGCCGGTTTCGCTTGATAAAATCGCGGAAAAGTACAAATCGGGCGACCTTGCGCAAGTCGTCCGCTAAGCTATAACCAGGCTCTGCACCTGGCTGATTGGCCAGGTTGTCGTTCGATCGCCGTTCCCGCATCATCCGGGGAACGGCGTTTCCCTTTTGTTCCGGTCACACTTTTTGCCCCACTTTTAGCGAACCACGACGATGTCTACCCTTTACGAATCCACGCTCCACTCGCTGCCGCTACTCGGCCGCGGTAAAGTCCGCGACAACTATGCGGTGGGCAACGACCAGTTGCTGATCGTCACGACCGACCGTCTGTCGGCGTTCGACGTCATCATGGGCGAGCCGATTCCGAATAAGGGCCGTGTGCTCAACGAAATGGCGAACTTCTGGTTCGAGAAGCTGAAGCATGTGGTGCCGAATCACCTGACGGGCGTGGCGCCCGAATCCGTGGTGGCGGCTGACGAGGTCGAACAGGTCAAGGGCCGCGCGGTGGTGGTGAAACGCCTCGAACCGATCCTCGTCGAGGCTGTGGTGCGCGGCTATCTGGCCGGCAGCGGCTGGAAAGACTACCAGGCAACCGGTTCCGTTTGCGGCGTGGAACTGCCGCCGGGTCTGCAGAACGCGCAGAAGCTGCCTGAGCCGATTTTCACGCCGGCAGCCAAGGCCGAAATGGGCCACCACGACGAGAACATCACGTACAACGAGATGGAGCGCCGCATCGGCACCGAACTGTCGGCCACGATCCGCGACATCTCGATCAAGCTGTACAAGGAAGCCGCTGACTACGCCGCCACGCGCGGCATCATCATCGCGGATACGAAGTTCGAATTCGGTCTGGACAACCACGGCCAGCTGTACCTGATGGACGAGGCGCTGACCGCCGATTCGTCGCGCTTCTGGCCGGCTGACCAGTATCAGGTCGGCACCAACCCGCCGTCGTTCGACAAGCAGTTCGTGCGCGACTGGCTCGAAACCCAACCGTGGAAGAAAGAGCCGCCCGCGCCGAAGCTGCCGGACGACGTGGTCACGAAGACGGGCGAGAAGTATCAGGAAGCGCTCGAACGTCTGACGGGACACAAGCTCGCTTGAGCGCACCTCGTTAGATCCGCGCAGTGTGAGACAACGCCGGACCGCCCCAGGCTGTCCGCGCCGATGGAAGTCCCCTTGGGGGATCACCCCCTCCGGGGGGCATGGCGCGAAGCGACAGGTCTGGGGGCGTTCTCAAGAAACCAGGAAGCCGTAAGATGAGTGAAGTCCAGACTGCCCATACACATGACGCGCCCGTTGTCGGCGTGCTGATGGGCTCCAGTTCCGACTGGGAAGTAATGAAGAACGCCGTCGCGATTCTGCAGGAATTCGGCGTGCCGTATGAAGCCAAGGTCGTGTCCGCGCATCGGATGCCCGACGAGATGTTTGAATATGCCGAGCGCGCGCGTGAGCGCGGCATTCGCGCGATCATCGCGGGTGCGGGCGGCGCGGCGCATCTGCCCGGCATGTTGGCCGCCAAGACCACGGTGCCGGTGCTTGGCGTGCCGGTGGCGAGCAAGTATCTGAAGGGTGTCGATTCATTGCACTCCATCGTGCAGATGCCCAAGGGCGTGCCGGTCGCCACGTTTGCAATCGGCGAGGCGGGCGCGGCGAATGCGGCGCTGTTCGCGGTGTCGATTCTGAGCGGTACGAGCGCTGAATATGCAGAGAAACTGGCTGCGTTCCGCGTGCGCCAGAACGAAGCGGCCCACGCAATGGTGCTGCCGGCGCTGTAAGCGCCAAGGCTGATTGCTTTTAGACGTCCCCATGTCTGACCCCCGGCCGGGTGCCGCTATTGCACGTTTTGCATGCGCATCCGGCCGTGACCGACCACTAAGATGAATCCAGACAACACACCGGTTTCACCGATTCTGCCCGGCGCATGGCTTGGCATGGTCGGTGGCGGCCAGCTCGGCCGCATGTTCTGCTTTGCCGCTCAGGCGATGGGCTATCGTGTCGCCGTGCTCGACCCGGACGAAAATAGTCCTGCGGGCGCGGTTGCCGACCGCCACATCCGCGCGCCTTATGACGACGAAGCGTCGCTCACCGAACTCGCGCGGTTGTGCGCGGCGGTGTCGACCGAGTTCGAGAATGTGCCGGCCGCGAGCCTCGACTTCCTCGCGAAAACCACGTTTGTCAGCCCGGCCGGCCGTTGCGTCGCCGTGGCGCAGGACCGGATCGCCGAGAAGCGCTTTATCGCATCGTCGGGCGTGACGGTGGCGCCGCATGTGGTGATCGAATCGTCGGACGCGCTGGCCGCGCTAGACGATGCGAAGCTCGAAGCGGTGTTGCCGGGCATTCTCAAGACGGCACGCATGGGCTACGACGGCAAAGGCCAGATTCGCGTGCGCAATGCCGAGGAAGTGCGCGAGGCGCATGCGTCGCTGGCGGGCGTTCCGTGCGTGCTGGAAAAGCGTTTGCCGTTGAAGTTCGAAGTGTCCGCGCTGATCGCGCGCGCGGCGAGCGGCGCGTCGGTGGTGTATCCGCTGGCGCAGAACACGCATCGCGATGGCGTGCTGTCGCACACCATCGTGCCCGCGCCGGATGCAAGCTCGACGCTGGTCGAGCAAGCGCAGCAGGCCGCGCTGCAAATCGCGGACAAACTCGGCTATGTCGGCGTGCTGTGCGTGGAGTTCTTCATTCTCGAAGACGGCACGCTAGTCGCCAACGAAATGGCGCCGCGTCCGCACAACTCGGGCCATTACACCGTCGACGCCTGCGCGACCAGCCAGTTCGAACAGCAGGTCCGCGCGATGACCGGCATGCCGCTTGGCGATACGCGCCAGCATTCGCCGGCGGTGATGCTGAACATCCTTGGCGATGTCTGGTTTCCGGGCGGTCCGAAGGGTGCGGCGCTCACGCCGCCATGGCACGAAGTCGCCGCGATGCCGGCGGCGCGTCTGCATCTGTACGGCAAGGAAGAAGCACGTTGCGGCCGCAAGATGGGTCACGTGAACTTCACGGCCGCGACGCTCGAAGAAGCCCGCACGGCGGCGCGCGATTGCGCGCGGCTCCTGCACATCATCACGAGCTGACGCGAACGCCATGCCGGATCACAGCAAACCTGCCGAAGGCGGCGCCGCGAGCGCCTTACCGGTGAGCGCCGCGCAGATCGAGCACGCCGCCGCACTGCTCGATGCGGGCGGCCTCGTCGCGTTCCCGACGGAGACGGTCTACGGACTTGGCGGCGATGCCGAAAGTCCGGATGCCGTCGCGCGCATTTATGCGGCGAAGGGCAGGCCGGCGAATCATCCGGTGATCGTGCATCTGGCGCCGCAGGGCGATCCGAACTATTGGGTCGAGCATTTGCCAGCGGAGGCGCAGCGCTTGATCGACGCGTTCTGGCCGGGCCCGCTCACATTGATCCTGAAGCGCGCGGCGCGAATCAATGCGGCGGTGAGCGGTGGGCAGGATTCGGTGGGTTTGCGCTGCCCGTCGCATCCGGTTGCCCAGGCGTTGCTGGAAGCATTTAGCGCGTTGCGCGGCGGGCATGGCGGGGTTGCTGCGCCGTCGGCGAACCGTTTTGGTCACGTGAGTCCGACCACGGCGCAGCATGTGCGCGACGAATTCGGCGGCGCGATTCATGTGCTGGATGGTGGCGCGTCGGACGTCGGGATCGAATCGACGATTCTGGATTTGTCACGTGGGTTTCCGGCGCTGCTGAGGCCGGGTCGTGTGACGCCGCAGGATATTGCCGATGTGCTCGGCGAGGCGCCGCGTCTGGCCGATGGGTCGGATGCGACGGCTCCGCGCGCGTCCGGTACGTTGAAGGCGCACTATGCGCCGCGTACGCCGTTGGCTTTGTTGCCGTTTGGCGCGCTCGAGCCTTTGCTTGCCGCGCGCGAAGCGGGCGAGCGTGTTGCGTTGGTCGCGCGTGCGTCACGTGCCGGACCTTGGGCGGAAGCGGCGGGGGTGCATTTTATTGCTGCACCTGAGGATCCGCACGTGTATGCGCGTGAGTTGTATGGCTTGCTAAGGGCGCTGGATCGCGCGAATGTGTCGCGGATTCTTATCGAGAAGTTGCCTGATACGATTGAGTGGATTGCTGTTAATGACAGGTTAGGGCGGGCTGCGGCTGCTTTTGATGCGCAAGGGTGATCGGTGTGGTTTTTTTTTGCCTGTGCGGGGCTTTGGTTGTATGCCTGCGGGGTTGGCCTTTCCTTGCTCTGAATTTTTGGGCCTTTCCTTGATTTGTTAGTGGTCTATTAGTGTTGCCCCTGTGCGGGGCGGCACCTACTTTTCTTTGCCTGCCGCAAAGCAAAGTAGGCAAAAGAAAGCGGCTCAAACCGCTAATTCTTAAGCGGGTCCCCCGCGCAGTCACGGTAGTGGTGCATCTGGAATCCGTGCTCTCGCACATTCCCCGTTAGCGACAAAGGGCTCATCAGCTCCCACTCCGCACTGCGTGCGTCGCGGACGGGTCTGCCAGAGAAACCGGGTGCTTCGTTTCGTGCAGCGGTGGGGGCCATCGGCTTCGCCTCGGCGAGGCGTTCTCGCTGTTATCGGCGAACCTCACTTCAAATGAAATGTGGATGCGTTGCATTCGCTGCGGCGGCTGCAGTTATGCTCGACGCAACGACGCAACGACGCAACGACGCAACGACGCAACGACGCAACGACGCAACGACGCAACGACGCAACGACGCAACGACGCAACGACGCAACGACGCAACGACGCAACGACGAATCAGGGAACTGGGTGAATCCGCGGGAGCGAGCGCTCCGCGGGTGGTTTTATGAAGTAGGGTTCGGCGCGCGCAGCGCCGCCGGAAGAATGAGTGCCTTGTCACTCACGCCGAAAGTGCGAGAGCACGGATTCCAGATGCACCACTACCGTGACTGCGCGGGGGACCCGCTTAAGAATTAGCGGTTTGAGCCGCTTTCTTTTGCCTACTTTTCTTTGCGGCAGGCAAAGAAAAGTAGGTGCCCCCCCGCACAGGGGGAACGCTAATAGACCGCTAACAAAGCAAGGAAAGGCCAACGCCGTAGGCACACAGACAAAAAGCGTCGCGAAGACAAACACCTCAAGGAAAGGCCAACGCCACAGGCACACAAACAAAAAGCGCCGCGAAGGCAACCACCTCAAGAAAAGGCCACCGCCGCAGGCAAAAACCACACCCACACCGTGGCCCCGCCTCAAGTTATTTCCCCAAACCCGTCGCCGCAATCTGCTGCTGCACAAACTGCGCGAACAACGCATGCGTATGCGTACTCGGATGCACCAGGTCCGCGAACATATACGTCTGGTCAGCGCCAGCCACCGTATAAGTCTGCGGCGAGCAGAACAGCGACGAGCCGAACTGTGATCCGTACTGGGCAGGCGTCAACCCGTTCGTCGCGCTCGGATTGGCGGTAGCGTACTTGGTTGCGTTGGCTATCATCGACGTCAGGTTACACGCCGTACCCGTGTTGGATACCGTGAAGCCCAGCGCCTGGTAGTTCGGCAACTGCTGATCCAGCCACGTGAACGCATCGGCCACGATGACCTTGCCCGTACCGAGCAGGCCGAGCGTGGTCATCTGTTGGACCAGCATGTAGTTATACGCTGCGGTAATCCCCGTCAGCAGTGCAGCCGCGCCCGGCGAGGCCAGGTTGGCCTGGACACCTTGCGGCGTATTGCCGATGTCCGGCACCGTCGACACCACCACGTGGGTCGCCCCCGAATTGACGATGTTCTGGACTTGCGCGGCGAGTTGGGCGGCGGCCTGAGCGATCTGCGGGCTCGGCTGCTGCTGCAGGTAGGCAACAATGAACCCGACCTGGCCCGCCTGCGTGTTCGGCACTTGGCCCTTCACCAAGGCGGTCTGCAGCGCGGTACCGAGCGCCGTCAGGTTGGCAGCGGTCGAGAATTGGAAGATGTCGTTCGCGCCGCCGTTCACCAGCACGAGCTGATTCGCGTTGAAGCTCGTATGCGCGCCCAGGTAGTTTGCCACCTGGGTCACCACCGGCACCGTCGTGGCCGCCATGTTGTTCGGCGCCCAACCTTCACCTTGCGGATTGACGACGTCCGAGCCGCCTTGCGCGTAGCCCAACCCGCCCGTCGCGACCAGCGGTTGACCGAAGCCGCCCACGTACGCCGCAGTCAACGTGCCGCCGTAGTACTCGGCGACTTTCTGGGTCCACACTTCGCCCGGATTGGTCGTGAAGCGGCCACCGCCGAAGCTAGACTGAATCACCGGCGCATACGTGCCGACATCCGACAAGCTGTCGCCGAACGACACGACCTGCAATTTCACGCCGCCCGCCGGCGTGCTGCCGCTCGAATTGTTGTTATCGCTGCCGCCGCCACCGCAAGCCGCGAGTAGCGCAAACGCAGCACTGGCGATCGCGATCTGCGTGACGCGGACGAAATTGCGTTGCTTCGATGCTGTTTGTTTCATGTTGACTACATCTCCTCGTATGTGTGGCCCTGATGCCATGTGTTGCAGGCAGCGCCCACCGCGTCGGCGGCGTGACGACAGCTTACAGAATCTTCTACGGCCTGCGCGGGGTTTGAAGCGCGGCCGTATGCTTGTCTTCGATATTCGAATTGCCCCCGGATGCCACAACGCGGGTACTCGCACCGGCATCGCGGCCTGCGTGATAATCCGCGGCCCATGCGGGCGGTGCGAACAGGGCGCGCAACTTGTTGCGCCAGCCTTGCACGCTCACGAAATCGGCGGCCATCGACGCCCATTCGTGAAACGTCGCCCTCAGCGGGTTGTACGTATGGAGCGGCTCGACGATGCCGTACACCGGCGCCTCGAGCGGATCTTCGTCGACATAGCTGCCGAACAGGCGATCCCAGATCACCAGTACGCCGGCATAGTTGCGGTCGATATAGCGGTCGTTGCGCGCGTGATGCACGCGGTGAATCGACGGCGTGTTGAACACGTATTCGAGCCAGCCGAGCTTGCCGATCGCCTGGGTATGCACGAAGAACTGGAAGCCGAGGTTGATCAGCACGATGGCGACGATCTGCTTCGGTGGAAAGCCGAGCACGGCAAGCGGAATCCAGAACAGCCACATGCCGGCAATCGGATACATCAGGCTCTGCCGGAACGCGGTCGAAAAATTCATCCGTTCCGACGAGTGATGCACGACATGTGCGGCCCACAGCCAGCGCACCCGATGGCTGCAGCGGTGAAACCAGTAATAAAGCAGATCCTGAGCGACGAACAGCACGACGAACGACACCCAGGTCGCGGGCCACGTGGTGACGCGATAGCGATCGTGGAAGAACGCATAGACGGGGATGATCGCGAGCCACGCGAGCTTGTCGGCGGCTTGCTGCATCAGCGCGAGCGCGGCGTTGCAGAACGTGTCGCGCCAGCTATAGAGCTGCGCGCCGGGGCGCGTACGCCGCAGGTGCCACGCCTCCCAGCCAATGCATGCGAGAAAGACTGGCGCCATGGCGAGCAGCAGCAATTCGGCATCGAATTGCATGGTGTCTTCCTCCGTGGTCCCTGGCGCTGCGTTTGCCGCAGCGGACGTTGTCGTTTTTGTTTGATCGGGCCACGCTTGCGTAACAGGTGCGCGGTCCGTGCGCTACGTGTTGCGTTTTACGCGCACCTCAAACACTGCCCGACAGCGTACACGCTTGGGCGCGTTGCGGCGCGCGGGTTCTATAGAAGGAATCCTCAATGGACTGCGCGCTTGTGCGGGTTTTTCCTGGGCTTGCTGCCGCGCGGCTCGGCGACGGTATCGGAGACCTTCGTGAATCCCTGGGACGGACCCTGATAGACCCATTCGAGCAAGGCGTCATGCGCGGCGCGCGCGGCCTCCGAATGCGGGTCGTTGATCAGGCTCACCACCACGTAGCTGTTGCCGTCCGCCGATGCCACATAGCCGGCGATCGCCCGCACGTCGCGCAGGGTGCCGGTCTTGATGTGCGCGTTGCCGCCCGCGCCCTGGTTGGTCAGGCGGTTGCGCATCGTACCGTCGACGCCGGCAATCGGCAGGGACTCCACGAACACCTGGGCGACCGGGCTCGCATTGGCCCGCTGCAGCAGATCGGCAAGCGAGAGCGCGGTCACGTGCTCGTCGCGCGACAAACCCGAGCCGTTGTCGAGCGCCAGGTATTGCATATCGACGCTGTCGCGGCGTAGAAACGCCTCGATCGCGCGCGCCGATTTGGCGGGCGTGGCGGGCGGTTTTTCTTCCGTCGCGCCGATCGTCAGGAACAGGTTGCGCGCCATCGTGTTGTTGCTGAACTTGTTGATGTCGCGAACGATGTCGGACAGCACCGGCCCCTGATGCGTGGCGACGAGGCGCGCGCCGACCGGCACGGCCCCCTCGCGGGTCACGCCGTTGAAGGTGCCGCCGGTTTGCTGCCACAGCGCAAGAAAGCCGCCCGCGAAGAACGCGGTGTGGTCGAGCACCGCGACGTTGATCGTGCGCGGACCGCAGCGCACCGAGTAGTCGCCGTCGAACGACGCCACCACGGTGCCATTGGGCTGCGGTGTCACGGTGGGCGAGACAGAGGCGGCGTCGCCGCGGCACGGGCCGTTGACGGCGTGCATCTGATTGTCGATCTGCAACTGCGAGAGCGCGGGCAGCACGTCGATCGCGACGCTGCCGTCCGGGGAGGGCGTCAGCGTGAACGACAGCGATTTGAAGGCGTACAGCAGCGGGTCGGGGCCGACGTTGTACGGCGCGGTGGCGTCGTCGTCGAATGGCGGCAGATCGCGCGTGGAGGTGTCGAAGTAACGTTTGTCGAGCACCAGCGCGCCGTCGATACCGGTGATACCCGCCTTGTGGATCTTCTGTACGAGGTCGATCAGTTCTTCGGGCACGAGTTTCGGATCGCCCGTGCCCTGAATGTACAGATTGCCGTGCAGCACGCCGTTGGCGTCGAGCGTGCCGTCCGCATAGGCGCTCGTGCGCCAGCGGTAGTCCGGGCCAAGGATCGACAGGCCGGAGTAGGTGGTGACGAGCTTCATCGTCGAGGCGGGCATCATCGGCTTGCCGGCGTTCAGCGCGACGATCGGTGTGCGGTCACCGACTTTTTCGACCACCACGCTGATCGACGACAAGGGCACGTGCGCGCGCTGCAGTCCGACCATGACCGCTTGCGGCAGCACCGTGGTGACGTTGACGCTCGGATGGGTGGCCTTGAGGCGCGCCTGCGCGGCAAGCGGCAGCGCCGCGCCGCTACCCAGCGCGGCGCAGGCGAGCAGCCACGCCGCCGTGCGCGGCGCGAAGCGGCGCGGCGGGGAGGCGGCACAGTCGGCAGAGGCAGCAGAGCGTGAACGCAGCGCGACACGGCGAGCAACGGAACGTAGAAGGGCGGACAAAGAAGCAGGGAAAAAAGCGTGCGTCATGGACAGGCGAGGAAGCAGGATTTCGGGGCGCGGCGATGCGCGGCAAGCCAGAGTGTGTCGAAGCGTCGCGTCACGCGCGGAAAACCGCGGCGCGACGCAAAGCGCTCATTGTAGAGACATGCCGCGAAACTGCGGTGAAAAAGCGTTGCGTGGCGCGTACGTCGGGACCGGGCGCTAGAATGCGGCATCATCAAATGTTTCAGGACCAACCGAACCATGCGCATATTGCTAGTCGAAGACGACCGGATGATCGCCGAAGGTGTGCGCAAGGCGCTACGCGGTGAAGGCTTCGCGGTCGACTGGGTGGAAGACGGTGACGCGGCGCTCAGCGCGGCGACCGGCCAACCTTACGATCTGGTGCTGCTCGATCTCGGCCTGCCAAAACGCGACGGGCTCGACGTGCTGCGCACCTTGCGCGCCAAAGGCCACGCCACGCCGGTGCTGATCCTCACCGCGCGCGACGCGGTTGCCGATCGCGTCAAAGGCCTCGACGCCGGCGCCGACGATTACCTTGTCAAACCTTTCGATCTCGACGAACTCGGCGCCCGCATGCGCGCGCTGATTCGTCGCCAATCGGGCCGCAGCGATTCGACGATTCGCCACGGCAACCTGACGCTCGATCCCGCCTCGCATCAGGTCACGCTCGACGGCGCGCCGGTGGCCTTGTCGGCACGCGAATTCGCCCTGCTCGAAGCGTTGATCGCGCGGCCGGGCGCAGTGCTCTCCAAGAGCCAGCTTGAAGAAAAAATGTACGGCTGGGGCGAGGAGATCGGCAGCAATACTGTCGAGGTCTACATTCATGCGCTGCGCAAGAAGCTCGGCGCGGAGCTGATCCGCAATGTGCGCGGTCTTGGCTACATGATCGCCAAGGACGCCTGAGCCGATGCGTTCGATTCGCCGTCAATTGTTGTTCTGGCTGCTGGCGCTGGTGTTGCTCGGCGTCGGCATTGCGGGTTGGCTGATTTACCGGCAAGCGCTTGCCGAAGCCAACGAACTGTTCGATTACCAGTTGGAGCAGATCGCCGCGGCGCTGCCGTCGGAACCGTTTTCGCAGGTGCTCGGTTCGCGCGACACTGGCGACGAAGGCATCGTGCTGCAGATCTGGAATCGCAACGGCGTGTTGATGTACTACTCGCGGCCGCGTGCGCCGCTCGCGCCGCGCGCCGAACTCGGCTTTTCGACTGAGCGTACGGAACGCGGCGACTGGCGGGTGTACGGCGCGATCGTCGGCGATAACGTCGTGCAACTGGCGCAGCCGGTTTCGGTGCGCAACCGGCTTGCGGCGAATGTCGCGTTGCGAACCCTGTGGCCGTTGATCGTGTTGTTGCCGCTGTTGGGACTGGCGGTGTGGGTGACCGTCGGACGCGGGCTGCGGCCCTTGCGGCGGGTGACCAGCGCGCTCGACGCGCGCCACCCCGAGGCGCTCGATCCGCTGCCCGATCAGGGTCTGCCGCTCGAAGTTCAGCCGCTCGTGCGCGCATTGAACGGCCTGCTCGAACGGCTCGCGACCGCGCTCGATATCCAGAAAGCATTTGTCGCCGATGCCGCGCACGAATTGCGCACACCGCTCGCCGCCGTGCAGATTCAGACGCAACTGGTGGCCCGCGCAAAAGACGACACCGCGCGCAGCGAGGCGCTGGCCGATCTGCAGGCGGGTGTCACGCGCGCCACGCGTCTTGCCGAACAATTGCTGGCGCTCGCCCGGTCAGAGCCGGACGGTCTCGCCGCCACCAAGGCAATCGATTTGCGCGCGCTGTTGCAGGACTGCGTGGTGGCGTACGCGCCGCTTGCGCAGAATCGCGGTGTCGATCTCGGTATTGATGCCAGCGAGCCCGCGACGGTGGCCGGCGACGCCGACGCGTTGCGCGTCATGTTCAACAATCTCGTTGATAACGCAACCAAATACACGCCGCGAGGCGGCCGCGTCGACGTCAGCCTGTCGGTCGAAGAAGGGCGTCCGGTGGTGCGGATTGCCGACAGCGGGCCGGGCATCGAGCCGGCCGAGCGCGAGCGCGTGTTCGATCGCTTCTACCGGGCCGGCGCCGGCGCGAACCGCGCGCGCACCGATGTGGCGGGCAGCGGCCTGGGCCTTGCGATCGTGCGCCGTATCGCGACGCAGCACCATGCGGCGGTGACGCTCGACGAATCCGCCACGGGTGGTTTGCAGGTCGACGTGCGCTTCTGAAGGTGAGGCTTTCTGTTCGTAAAGTGATTCGAACGGGGCTTAAGCGAGGCTTAAAAACGGGCTCGACGCGATCTGGCGCTGCTTAAGACTCTTTTAAGCGATGCCACGTACGCTTCATCTCATTCCAAAGCCTCTTTCTCCAGTCAGGAGTACACGATGAACGCGAAAACCTTGTCCCGCAGCGCTGTTGCAGTGGCTGTCGCCGTGGCGCTTTCCGCCGGCTATGTGGCGGGGCATCGCGACGTGCCCGCGCCCCAGGTGATCTCGCCGGCGCAGGCCGCGATGATGCCTGCTGAAGCGGCCGCGAAAACGGGCATCCCCGACTTCTCGGGCCTCGTCGAAACCTACGGCCCGGCCGTCGTCAACATCAGCGCGAAGCATGTGGTCAAACAGACGGCATACCGCGGTGGTAACGGCGGCAACGGCGCCAACGGCAGCAACCAGTTGCCGATCGATCCGAGCGATCCCTTCTATCAGTTCTACAAGCACTTCTTCGGCGGCATGCCGGGGATGCAAGGCGGCGACGGCGGCGATGCGCCCGATCAGCCGAGCGCGAGCCTGGGCTCGGGATTCATCGTCAGCAGCGACGGCTACATCCTGACCAATGCGCACGTGGTGGATGGCGCGAACGTCGTCACGGTGAAGCTCACGGACAAGCGCGAATTCAAGGCGAAAGTGGTCGGCGCCGACAAGCAGTCGGACGTCGCTGTGCTGAAGATCGACGCGAGCAATCTGCCGACCGTGAAGATCGGCGATCCGCGCCAGAGCAAGGTCGGCCAGTGGGTGGTCGCGATCGGCTCGCCTTACGGTTTCGACAACACGGTGACCTCGGGCATCATCAGCGCGAAGTCGCGCTCGCTGCCGAACGAGAACTACACGCCGTTCATCCAGACCGACGTGCCGGTGAACCCGGGTAATTCGGGCGGCCCGCTGTTCAACCTGCAAGGCGAAGTGATCGGCATCAACTCGATGATCTATTCGCAGACGGGTGGCTTCCAGGGGCTTTCGTTCGCGATCCCGATCAACGAAGCGATCAAGGTCAAGGATGACCTCGTCAAGACCGGCCACGTGAGCCGCGGGCGTCTCGGCGTCGCGGTGCAGGGTTTGAATCAGACGCTGGCAGATTCATTCGGCATGCAGAAGCCGCAAGGCGCGCTCGTCAGTTCGGTTGATCCGGGTGGCCCGGCCGCCAAGGGCGGATTGCAGCCAGGCGACGTGATTCTGTCGGTGAACGGTGAGCCGGTCAGCGACTCGTCGGATCTGCCGTCGCAGGTCGCCGGTCTGGCGCCGGGCAGCAAGGCCACCGTGCAGGTGTGGCGCGACAAGGCCACCAAGGACCTGACGGTGACGATCGGTTCGTTGTCGGACGCGAAGGTGGCCTCGGACAAGGCCGATCAGCCGACCCAGATGCAAGGCCGTCTCGGTGTGGCGGTGCGGCCACTGACGCCGGAAGAGAAGAGCAGCGCCTCGGTATCGCACGGTTTGCTGGTGCAGCAATCGGGCGGCGCGGCTGAAAATGCAGGTATCCAGCCGGGCGACGTGATTCTCGCGGTCAACGGCCGGCCGGTTGCGAGCGTCGATCAGTTGAAGCAGATGATCGCCAGCGCGGGCAACAGCATCGCGTTGCTGATCCAGCGCGACAACGCGCAGATCTTCGTGCCGGTCGATCTCGGCTAAGCGGGGATTGAGGTAACGTGTGCCGGTCCTTTTGCACTTACTGCCGACGGACCGGCATTTTTTTACCCATTGCGTCAAGCCTAAGCCGTGAGAAAGGGCGCTCTGCGTCACATGGCGTGGCGCAGCAGCAGTTTTCCGACGACGCAAGCCGATGTCTGGCATGCAGGTTGCGTCTACCTTTGTCCGGACCCACGGGGGAACCCGGACGACAAGGCCTTAAAAAAGGAGCGAACCGATGAAAACCCAACGCAATCAGCGAAGGATCGTAGCCGCCGCGGTATGCGCGGCGCTCACGCTCGGTCTGGCGGGCGGCGCTTATGCGCAGGCGAGCGACGTAGCGGGCGGTACGACCACGGATAATGGCAGCGCGGGTAACGCCAATGGCGGCGGCATGCCGCAAATCCAGCATAAAGGCGGTATCTCGTTCGTGTCGGGCGGCGTCGGGCTCGACGAATCCACCGCGCTGCGGCACGCAGAAAGCCAGTGGCCGCTGTCGCTGCGCTTCACGGGTCCCGGCTCCGATTTTCTCGCCGACGTTCGCGTGCGAATCGTCGACGCCCACGAGGGCGATGTACTGGACGCGACCTCGCGCGGGCCGTACATGCTGGTCAAGCTGCGCCCCGGCCGCTACACCGTGCACGCGCAATACGAAAGTCACGACCAGACCCAGACGGTGACGGTCCCGGCCAAGGGCACCGCCAAGGCGGCGTTCTACTGGAAGACGCAATAAGAAGCGAGCGTCTCGCCTTCCTGAGCAGCGCCGGGCGAGACGGCCCGGCGGCATGCAGGAAGGCCGCGCATTCGGCAGAAGTTTGGCCGATAATGAAGCCACGGGCATACCCCCGTGGCTTTTACATTTGTGCGAGCGCACAGCGAGCCTCATACCACCCCGGAGCCGAGACATGAGCGATGCCTTGACACCCCACGGAAGTCCTGGCGCAAGCACGGGCGGGCATGCCATCGCGATTCGCGCCAATGGCCACCGGGTGCGGGTGATCCATGGCGGCGTGACCATGGCCGACACCCAGTCGGGCCTGACGCTCACGGAAACCGGTCTGCCAGATGTTTTCTATTTTCCGCGCGGCGACGTGAACATGGCGCGCCTCGAACGCTCAACGCATACTTCGCACTGCCCGTTCAAGGGCGAGGCTTCGTACTTCCATCTGCGCACCGAAGACGGTCTGATCGAAAACGCCGTGTGGAGCTATGAGACGCCGCTCGAGCCAGCGGCACGAATAAAAGGGTATCTCGCGTTTTACGCATCGCGCGTCGACCGTATCGATCAGACATCCTGACCGGCTGTCGCGCGTTCATCGGGGAGGCTGCCATGGAACTGAACGACGCGTTACGGATTCCGCTTGCGCCGTCCGACGTTTGGGAGGCGTTGCAGGACCTCGCCTTGTTACGTGCCAGCCTCGACAATTGCGAGTCGTTCACGCGGCTTGGCCACGGTGAATTTGCGCTCACCATGACCGTGCCGCTCGGGCCGTTGCGCGCGCGCTACGAAGCGCGAGCCCACGTGGCCGGTCAGGATTCCGGGCCGGCGGATGCGCAGCGCCGCACCATCAATTTCAAGGCGCGCGCCGAGGGCATCGGCGCGTTGCGCGGACAGATCGAAGTGAAGTTGCGCGCCGACGACGCCTCGCATGGCATCGGCAGGGAGCGCGGCACACGGATCGATTACACGATCTGGGCAACCTCGTCCGGGCCGCTCGCCGAACTACCCACGCGCCAACTTGAACACGCGCTGCATCAACTGGCCGACGATTTCTTCGACGAGTTCGGTGCGGTGGTTCGCGCCAAGCACGGGCAAGGACCGAACCGCGCGCGGGGTTCCGCGGCACGGCGGCAACACGTGTTTCTGCGGCCGATCGCGCTCAGCGGCATCGCGCGACGGACTCGCCCGGATCATGGCCATACGCTGACCGGTCGGGCGGCGAGCGCGTCGCATGGGGGATCCCACGGTGTGTCGCATGGGGTTTCGCATCATGATTCCAGTCCACACGCGGTGCCGAACTGGGCATGGGCGGCGATGATCTTTCTGGTCGCGCTGCTGTTGTACGTGGCGCGCTGGTTCAGCGAACAGTGACGCGGCGCTCAGATTGAGCAGCGCCGCGACGATGTCCCGGTGATTCGCTACTGGCGACGTTGGCCGCGCGGTCCTCATGCGCACTCATACGAACTCGTACGCAATCGCAGGCACTCGCAGGCACCCGCACCCTCACACGCCGCGAAACTCCCGTCGCCACGCGGACGGCGAAGTGCGGAACGCCTCCGCGAAATGTTGCCGCAGCGAGGCGGTCGAGCCGAAACCGGCGATTCCCGCGATCGCTTCCACTGACTCATCCGAGCTTTCCAGCAGTTGCTGCGCGCGAGCAAGCCGCTGCGCCAGCAGCCATGCGCCGACGGTCGTACCGGTGGCGAGCCGGAAGCGTCGCGTGAAGGTACGGCGGCTCATCAAGGCGCGCTCGGCGAGCGTGTCCAGCGTGTGCGGCGCATCCAGATTTCCGCTTACCCAATCGAGCAGACCGGACAAGCGGTCGCCGCGCACGTTCGGCGGCACGGGCTGGTCGATAAATTGAGCCTGACCGCCTTGCCGGTGCGGAGACACGACCAGCCGGCGCGCGACGTAGTTTGCCGCCTGCGCGCCGCACATCTTGCGCAGCACGTGAAGACAGCAGTCGAGGCCGGCGGCAGTGCCGGCCGAGGTCAGCACGTTGCCGTCGTCCACATACAGCACGTCGGGATCGGGCAGCACGCGCGGATAGCGGCGCGCGAAGTCGTCCGCGCAGGCCCAATGGGTGGAGGCTGGCCGGCCGTCGAGGATGCCGGCGGCGGCCAGCACGAATGCCCCCAGACACAGCCCGACCAGTTGCGCGCCACGTGCATGGGCGGCGCGCAGCGCGTCGAGCAGGGCGGCGGACGGCGTCTCGTCCGGGTCGCGCCAGCTCGGCACGATGATCGTGTCCGCGTCGGCGAGCGCTTCGAGCCCATGCGTGACGGCGATCGAGAAGCCGGCGGTGGTGCTCAGCGGGCCGGGTTCGGCGGCGCAGACGCGAAAGTCGAACTCGGGCAAGCCGCCGCCGGCGCGATCCTCGCCGAACACCACACACGGCACCGAAAGATGGAACGGGCTGATGCGATCGAACGCAATGACCGCGACGACGTGGCGGGGCGCGTCGCCGCACTCCGCGATGGATGAAGAGATAGCCATGGGTTGCCACGCCTTGCGAAATTCAACGATGGCCCGATTCTAGCGAATATTGTCATTCGGGTCGCTATCGGGAAAACGGCGGCGGGCAAACAATGCAGTCATCGCCGCTGCCTGTTCAAGGCCCCTCCCGGGCCGCGCGGCGCGAGCCCGAACCGCTCAACCAACTAGGAGTCTTGCCATGACCGCATCCCGCCGCGCGCTGATCGTCATCGATGTGCAGAACGAATACGTCACCGGCGATCTGCCGATCGAATATCCGGATGTGCAAACCTCGCTCGCCAACATAGGCCGGGCGATCGACGCGGCACACGCAGCCGGCGTGCCGGTGGTGGTGGTGCAACATTTCTCGTCGGCCGGCTCACCGGTGTTCGCGCGCGGCAGCGAAGGCGCCGAGCTGCATCCGGTGGTGGGTGCGCGGGCGCGCGATCACTATATTGAGAAGTCGATGGCGAGCGCCTTTACCGGCACGGATCTGGCCGACTGGCTGGCCGCGCAGCAGATCGATACCCTGACGATCGTCGGCTATATGACGCACAACTGCGACGCGTCGACGATCAACCACGCAACGCACGCAGGATTCGCGGTTGAGTTTCTGCACGACGCAACCGGCTCGCTGCCCTATGAGAACAGCGCGGGCTTTGTGAGCGCGCAGCAGATTCATCAGGTTTTCAGCGTGGTCCTGCAGTCGAACTTCGCGGCGGTGGCGAGCACGCAGCAGTGGATCGAGGCGGTGCAGGGCGGGGCGAAGCTCGCGCGCGGCGACATCTACACGTCCAACCAGAAAGCGCGGGCCCGCCGGGTTGCCGCGTAGATCTCCATCTAGTTAGTCTGACTGGGTCACCGGGCGGCCGGCGCCGCCCGATTGCCTTTGCGCAAGGCCGGACTTAGCTGCAGCGCATCGAACATGCCGGCGATCATCTGCTCCGCATGTTTGCCGAAATCGGTCGCGTCCGGCAAGAACAGCATGTCGCGCAGCGAGCCGCTGACAAAGGCATGCACCATGGCCGCCGCGATCCGGGTGTCGAGATCGGCCGGCAATTGCCCTTTGGAGATCGCATTGCGCAGACCGCCTTCGATCTTCTGCAGCCCTTCGCGCATGTTCGTCTGATAGCGAATCATCACCGGCCCCATCTCTTCGACCAGTTCGCACTTCAGAAAGAGGATGTCGAACACCCGCCGGCGGCGCGGGTCGTTGGCCGTGTCGCGCAGGCAGACCGTACAGATTTCCGTAAGACGGCCGAGCGGATCGGGTTCATTGGGGTCTTGCGAGGCAGCCTTGAGTTCGTCCAGCGGCAGCAGCACGCGGTCGAACATTTCGGTAAACAGATCGCTTTTATGCGCGAAGTGCCAATAGATCGCGCCACGCGTGACGCCCGCAGCCTGTGCGATGTCGGCGAGCGACGTGCGCGATACGCCTTTCTCGAAGAAAACCCGTTCGGCCGCGTCGAGAATGCTGTTGCGTGTCTCCTGCGCCTCTTCTTTCGTTCTTCTTACCATATGGGTGTGACCTGCCCTGATTGTGGGGTTTTCCCGGGCGCTTTTAAGTACGCTCGATGACAATCTGTCTGGGGTTAAGCAATTTGCGAATCGATCTTGCGGGCCTCCCGCCTGCGAAGATTGAAACGCACTTTTACATCCATTCGTGGATGTATATATAATAGCACCCCACGATCGGATAGCCCAAGCCGTGACGACCGGTTAATATCCGTCACTGTTGCCTTTCAAAACGCTCTTGCGCTGTGCCCGGATGGGCGGCGCCGTGCGGCATTTCCCCGGTATGGCGCATTTCGCTCAGGATGCCCTTGCAGGTGTGTTTGCATCCTCGGGCTTCCGGTCAGGCGTCGCAAGACGCATGTGTGCGCTGTCGTCCCCGGGGTAGGGATGCGCGCACTTTTTCATTCTCAGTCATTGACAGAGGTCGCTCCATGCGCGTCGAACGGGTTCCATTCCGCTTAATCAGTGCCGCGACGGCTGCCGTATTGCTGGCAGCGTGCGGACCAAAACAATCTGCCCCGCCGCAACAAACGCCCGAAGTGGGCGTAGTCACCGTCCAGCCGACGGCTGTGCCCGTCGTCACCGAATTGCCCGGCCGCACCAGTGCCTTCCTCGTCGCGCAAGTGCGTGCACGGGTCGACGGCATCGTGCTGCGCCGTGAATTCACGGAAGGCGGCGAGGTCAAGGCGGGTCAGCGTCTGTACAAGATCGATCCGGCGCCTTACATCGCGGCGTTGAACAACGCGAAGGCAACGCTGGCGAAGGCCCAGGCCAACCTCGCGTCGACCACCGCGCAAGCCAACCGCTACAAGGTGCTGGTTGCCGCCAACGCGGTCAGCAAGCAGGACTACGACAACGCGGTGGCCGCCGAAGGCCAGGCCGCGGCTGACGTGGCTGCCGGCAAGGCCGCGGTCGACACCGCGCAGATCAACCTCGGCTACACCGACGTGATCTCGCCGGTGACCGGCCAGGTCGGCGTGTCGCAAGTCACGCCGGGCGCGTATGTGCAGGCGAGCGCCGCCACGCTGATGGCAACGGTTCAGCAGCTCGACCCGGTCTACGTGGACCTGACGCAGTCCAGCCTCGATGGCCTGAAGCTGCGCCGTGAAGTGCAGGAAGGCCGCTTGAAGACGAGCGGCCCGGACGCCGCCAAGGTCTCGCTGATTCTCGAAGACGGCCGCACCTATTCGGAAAAGGGCAAGCTGCAGTTCACCGACGTGACGGTCGACCAGAGCACCGGTTCCGTGACGGTTCGCGCGATCTTCAAGAACGCGGACAAGGTGCTGCTGCCGGGCATGTTCGTGCGCGCGAAGATTGAAGAAGGCATCAACGACAACGCGCTCGTCGTGCCGCAAGTCGGCATCACGCATGACCAGAAGGGCACGCCTACCGCGCTCGTGGTCAATAGCGCGAACAAGGTCGAATTGCGCCAGCTCGTCACCTCGGGCACGTACGGTTCGAACTGGGTGGTGGAAAGCGGCCTGAAGGCCGGCGACCGCGTGATTGTTCAGGGCACCGACAAGGCGCATCCGGGGCAGGACGTCAAGGCCGTTGCCGCGCAACTTCCCGCCACACCCGCTTCCGGCACATCCGCTCAGGGTGCGCCGGCCGCCAGCGGTGCTACGCAGACGGCTCAACCCGCTTCTGCTGCATCGGGCGCGTAATAACAGGGAGCCCGCCACATGGCAAAGTTCTTTATTGATCGCCCAATTTTTGCATGGGTGATCGCCATTATTCTGATGCTCGCGGGTATCGCGTCGGTCTTTACGCTGCCGATCGCGCAATATCCGACCATCGCGCCGCCGGCCGTGCAGATCAGCGCAACGTACCCGGGCGCCTCGGCGAAGACGGTGGAAAACACCGTCACGCAGGTGATCGAGCAGCAGATGAGTGGTCTCGACCACTTGCTGTATCTGTCGTCCACCTCGGACGATTCGGGTACGGCAACCATCACGCTGACGTTCGCAGCCGGCACCAATCCTGACATCGCGCAGGTGCAGGTGCAGAACAAGCTGCAGCTCGCCACGCCGCTGTTGCCGCAAGCCGTGCAGCAACTCGGGACGAAGGTCACCAAATCGAGCAGCAGCTTCCTGCTCGTGATGGCCTTCAATTCCGAAGACGGCAGCATGAACAAGTACGACCTGGCGAACTACGTCGCGTCGAACGTTGAAGACCCGGTCAGCCGGATCGACGGCGTGGGTACGGTGACGCTGTTCGGCTCGCAGTACGCCATGCGGATCTGGCTCGACGCCAACAAGCTGACCAACTTCGGTCTTACGCCGGTGGATGTGCAGACCGCCTTGCAGGCGCAGAACGTGCAGGTCGCGGGCGGTTCGCTCGGCGGCACGCCGGCGGTGCCGGGCCAGGTGCTGCAGGCCACCATCACGGAAGCCACGCTGCTGAACACACCTGAACAGTTCGGCGACGTGCTGCTGAAGGTGAACCCGGATGGCTCGCGGGTCCGCATCAAGGACGTGGGGCGCGTCGAACTGGGTGGCGAAAACTACAACTTCGACACCAAGTACAACGGTCAGCCCACGGCCGGTTTCGGTATTCAGCTCGCCACGGGTGCGAACGCGCTGGCAACCGCCAAGGCAGTGCGCGCGAAGATCGACGAACTGTCGAAGTACTTCCCGCACGGTCTCGTCGTGAAGTATCCGTACGACACCACGCCGTTCGTGCGCCTGTCGATCGAAGAAGTGGTCAAGACGCTGCTCGAAGGTATCGTGCTGGTGTTCCTGGTCATGTACCTGTTCCTGCAGAACCTGCGCGCCACGCTGATCCCGACGATCGCCGTGCCGGTGGTGCTGCTGGGCACGTTCGCGGTCATGGGTCTGGTGGGCTTCTCGATCAACACGCTGTCCATGTTCGGGCTCGTGCTGGCGATCGGCTTGCTGGTGGACGATGCGATCGTGGTGGTGGAAAACGTCGAGCGGGTGATGGCGGAGGAAGGTTTATCGCCTCGCGAAGCAACCCGCAAGGCGATGGACCAGATTACCGGCGCGCTGATCGGCGTGGCGCTCGTGCTGTCGGCGGTGTTCGTGCCGGTGGCGTTCTCGGGCGGTTCGGTCGGGGCTATTTACCGGCAGTTCTCGCTGACGATCGTGGCGGCGATGGTGCTGTCCGTGCTGGTCGCGTTGATTCTGACGCCGGCGCTGTGCGCGACGATTCTCAAGCCGATTCCGAAGGGCCATCACGAAGTCAAGAAGGGCTTCTTCGGCTGGTTCAACCGGACGTTCGAAACGAGCCGCGACAAGTATCACTCGGGCGTTCACCACGTGATCAAGCGCTCGGGCCGTTGGCTCATCATCTACATGGTGGTGATCTTCGCGGTCGGTTTGCTGTTCGTGAAGTTGCCGAAGTCGTTCCTGCCTGATGAAGATCAGGGCACGATGTTCGTGCTGGTGCAAACGCCGTCCGGCTCGACCCAGGAAACCACGGCGCACGCGCTGAAGGACGTCTCCGACTACCTGCTCAACACTGAAAAGGGCATCGTCGAATCGACCTTCACCGTGAACGGCTTCAGCTTCGCCGGTCGCGGGCAGAACGCGGGTCTCGTGTTCGTGCGGATGAAGGACTACTCGGTGCGTCAGCACGCGGATCAGAAGGTGCAGGCGCTGGTTGGCCGCCTCTTCATGCACTTCTCGAGCTACAAGACCGCGCTGGTGTATCCGGTGAATCCGCCGTCGATTCCTGAACTCGGCACGGCTGCGGGCTTCGACTTCGAGTTGCAGGATCGTGCGGGTGTCGGTCACGAGAAGCTGATGCAAGCTCGTAACATGCTGCTTGGCATGGCCGCGAAGGATCCGACGCTGGCTCAGGTGCGTCCGAACGGCCTGAACGATACGCCGCAGTTCAAGGTGGACATCGACCACGAGAAGGCTTCCGCGCTCGGCGTGTCGCTGTCGGCGATCGACCAGACGTTCTCGATCGCATGGGCGTCGCAGTACGTGAACAACTTCCTCGATACCGATGGCCGGATCAAGAAGGTGTATCTGCAAGGCGACGCACCGTTCCGGATGAACCCGGAAGACCTGAACGCCTGGTACGTTCGCAATACGGCGGGCACCATGGTGCCGTTCTCGTCGTTCGCCAGCGGCTCGTGGACCTACGGTTCGCCGAAGCTCGAACGCTACAACGGTATCTCGGCAGTGGAAATCCAGGGCGCGGCTGCCCCGGGCAAGTCGACCGGTCAGGCTATGACGGCCATGGAAGCACTCGTGGCGAAGCTGCCGGCGGGTATCGGCTACGAATGGACGGGCTTGTCGTTGCAGGAACGCCAGTCCGGTTCGCAGGCGCCGATTCTGTACGGCATCTCGATCCTGGTGGTGTTCCTCTGTCTCGCGGCGCTGTATGAAAGCTGGTCGATCCCGTTCTCGGTGATCATGGTGGTGCCGCTCGGCGTGATCGGCGCACTGCTGGCCGCTACGCTGCGCGGGCTCGAGAACGACGTGTTCTTCCAGGTGGGTCTGTTGACCACGGTGGGGCTGTCGGCGAAGAACGCGATTCTGATCGTGGAATTCGCCCGCGAGTTGCAGCAGGGTCAGGGGATGGGGCCGGTCGAGGCCGCGCTCGAAGCAGCGCGTCTGCGGTTGCGCCCGATTCTGATGACCTCGCTCGCCTTCATTCTCGGCGTGATGCCGCTCGCGATCAGTAACGGCGCGGGTTCGGCCAGCCAGCACGCAATCGGTACCGGCGTGATCGGCGGGATGTTGACGGCGACGTTCCTCGCGATTTTCATGATCCCGATGTTCTTCGTTGTGATCCGCGCGAAGTTCGGCGGTGAGAAGGAAGACCCGGATGAGGCGCTCGCACACTACAACCAGCACCATCCGCATGACGGCCAAGGTGGCGGGTCCGCTGGCGGGTCGACGGATGCAGGCTCGGGCAAGGACGGACATTGAGATGCAAAAACACTCTTTGATTGCAGTGGCGGTTGCGCTGTTCGCCGCGGGTTGCACGATGGCGCCGAAGTACCAGCGCCCCGCCGAACCCGTGACGGGCACCTTCCCGACCGGCGGCGTGTACGACACGCAGCCGGGCGCGACCCAGCCAGGCGCCGGGCAAACGGGCACGTCGGTTGCGGCACGTACCGCGAACGGTCAGGCGGCGGCCGATATCGGCTGGCGTGATTTCTTCGTCGATCCGCGCATGCAGCGGTTGATCGAGATCGCGCTGAAGAACAACCGCGATCTGCGTGTGTCGGTGCTGAACATGCAGGCGTCGGCGGCGCAGTACCGCATCGTTCGTGCGGGGCTGTTCCCGACGCTCGACGCCGCAGCGTCGCAAACCAAGCAGCGCACGCCGAAAGATCTGTCGTCCACTGGCCTGACGATCAGCAACTCGTATTCGGTGGGTCTGAACGCTTCCTGGGAAATCGACTTCTTCGGGCGGATTCAAAGCCTGAAGGATCAGGCGTTGGCGCAGTACCTGGCCACCGCTCAGGCACGCAAGGCGGCGGAAATCTCGCTGGTCTCGCAAGTCGCGGATCAGTACCTGACGGTGCTCGAGCTCGACGATCTGCTGACGGTGACGCAGAACACGCTGAAGACGTCGCAGGAGTCGTATCGGATTGCCAAGCTGCAATTCGATAACGGCACGGGTTCGGAACTCGATTTGCGGCAATCGCAAACCGTGGTCGAGCAGGCCAACGCGAACCTGCAGGCGCAGGCACGTCTGCGCGCGCAGGGTGAAAACGCGCTGGTGCTGTTGCTCGGCGAGCCTTTGCCGGCCGATTTGCCGCCGGGTCTGACATTGAACGACCAGAATCTCCTCACGGATATTCCGGCCGGTTTGCCGTCCGATCTGCTGACGCGTCGTCCGGACATCATGGAGGCCGAAGAGAACCTGCTGGCGGCCAACGCGAATATCGGTGCGGCACGTGCGGCATTCTTCCCCAAGGTCTCGCTGACCGGCAGCTTCGGCACGCTGAGCCCGACGCTCGGCGGGTTGTTCAAGCCGGGTTCGGCGGCGTGGAGCTTTGCGCCGTCGATCACGCTGCCGATCTTCGAAGGCGGGCAGAACCTTGCCAACCTCGATCTCGCCACCATCCAGAAGAAAGTCCAGATCGCGACGTATGAAAAGGCGATCCAGACGGCCTTCCGCGAAGTGGCGGACGGACTGGCGGCACGCGGCACGTACGATCAGCAGATCCAGGCGCTGGAGCGCAATACCTTTGCTGAACAGCGTCGACTGGATTTGTCGGACCTGCGTTATAAGAACGGTGTCGACAGCTATCTGTCGGTGTTGACCGCGCAGACCGATTTGTACTCGTCGCAGCAGTCGTTGATTACCGCGCGCATGCAGCGTCTCCAGAATCTGGTCGATTTGTACCAGGCACTCGGCGGCGGCTGGATCCAGCAGGCTGGCGAGCAGCCGCGTCCGGCGGATGCGCCGGTCGACTACGGCGCGGCAAGTGCGCCGGTGGCGGCTTCCGCAGCAACGGCGGGTTAACGTCTTGTAGTCTTGTAGCAGCAGGCGCTTGGGGCAGCTTTCGGTTCTATCGGGAAAGCGGCCTCAAGCAGCCGGAAACAAAAAAACGCCACGGCATGCCGTGGCGTTTTTTTTATTCTGCTCAACCCAACTTACCTGATCGCTACTCAGCCCGGCGCTCGCGCTCAGCGCGATCGCTGCCGCGCGGCACCGGTTTCAGTCAGGTGCTCAGTGCGCATCCGCAGCACGCAGCAGCTCGTCGCCTGCCGGCGGCTCATTCCCGCCGCGTCCATCGAAATCATGCCCGGCCCGGCGAATTTCGCACTGTGCTTTTTTCTCGCTCTTCACACCGTTGAAGATCAGGTTCAGCACCACCGCCGATACCGACGCCAGCAAGATCCCGCTATGCAACAGCGGCGAGAGTGCAGGCGGCAGCTTCGAGAAGAATTGCGGCGACACCACCGGCACCAGACCCATACCGATACTGACCGCGACGATGAACAGGTTGTGGTGGTTCTTCACGAAGTCGACCTTGGCCAGCACCTTGATGCCGTTTGCCGCAACCATGCCGAACATCACGATGCCCGCGCCGCCCAGCACGAAGGCCGGCACCGAAGCGACCACTTGCGCCATCTTCGGAAACAGACCCAGCAGCACCAGAATCACACCGCCCATCGCGCAGACAAAGCGGCTCTTCACGCCGGTCACGCCGATCAGGCCGACGTTCTGCGAGAACGAGGTATGCGGAAACGAGTTGAAGATGCCGCCGATCAGCGTGCCCAGACCGTCGACGCGCAGACCGCGCACGAGCGTCTTCTGATCCACCGGACGATCCACCATGTCGCCGACCGCGAGGAACATGCCGGTCGATTCGATGAAGGTGACGAACATCACGGTAACCATCGTCGCGATCGCGAGCGGATCGAAATGCGGCAGGCCGAAGTGGAACGGCATCACGAAACCGACCCACGGAGCGTGCGTGACGCCGTCCATGTTGACGCGGCCGAGCGCCAGCGCGATCACAAAGCCCGCGATGATGCCGAGCAGCACCGAGATATTCGCCATGAAGCCCTTGGCGAACTTGTTGATCAGCAGAATCAGCATCAGCACGAGCAGCGACAGGCCGAGGTAGACCGGATTGCCGTAATCAGGATTGCCTACGCCGCCGGCCGCCCAGTTGATACCCACTTCCATCAGGGAGAGACCGATCACCGAGATGACCACGCCGATCACCACGGGTGGGAAAAAGCGCAGCAGCTTGCCGACCGCCGGCGCGAGGAGGATGCCGATAACGCCGGCCGCGATCGTCGAGCCGAAGATATCGAGAATGCCGAGCGACGGATTCGTGCCGATCGCGACCATCGGACCGACAGCCGCGAACGTGCAACCCATGATGACCGGCAGACGAATGCCGAAGATCCACAGACCGAGCGTCTGAATCAGCGTAGCGATGCCACAGGAAAACAGATCGGCGCTGATCAGGAACGCGATCTGGTCTTTCGGCAATTTCAACGCGGCGCCAATGATGAGCGGCACCGCAACTGCGCCTGCGTACATCACCAAAACGTGCTGAATGCCGAGCGTCAGCAACTGGCCCGCGGGCAGTCGCTCGTCGCACGGGTGAACCGTGTTCGATTGCATTTTGTCTCTCTCCACCATCTCGTTTTGGGATGACTCCAAGGTATGCGGAACGAAAAAGTGCAACAAGACCACTGGGGCCTATTCCGGCATTCCCGGTGACGATATGCATGAGGCTCGTTTGAAAGCCAAAAGAAATGCCCGCAGCGCACAAATCGGCCGTCAGCCCCTTGCAGTGGCGATGGGCGCTCACGCGCCACGCGCGCCCGCCTCAACGTGATATGTGTGAGAATCAATGAGGTGTATCTCGCTCGACGCATAGTGCTGTTTTGATGCGGCTCGCGACGGGGCGGGGTTAACCCGCGATTCCGGCTTTTCGGCGTGCATTGGGGTGCGCTTCCGAGGCGACCCAATAGTGATGGAAAATACACCGCTCCAGGCACCTTTCGCGTGCTTATCTCCACGCTCAAATTGACGTTCTATTGCTCATGAGTTTTCTTGGCATTGACCTCGGCACCGGCTCGCTCAAAGTTGCAATCGTCGACGAAAGCGGCCGCGAGCAGGCTGCGGCGAGTGTCGCTTATGCACTCGAAACGCCGCATCCCGGATGGGCCGAAATCTCGGTGCAAACCTGGTGGCGCGCGCTTTGTGAAGCGGCCGCGCGTTTGCCTGAGGATTTGCGCCGTGAGGTGCAGGCAATTGGCTTCTCCGGGCAGATGCACGGCGTTGTTCTGATCGACACCAGTGGCGCAGCGGTGCGCCCCGCGATGCTCTGGCCCGACACGCGCGCGTTGAGTTTGCTCGGGCAGTGGCCCGAGCCACAGCCGAATCCGGTTGCGCCCGGCATGGCCGGTCCTTTGCTGCGTTGGATCGTGCAGAACGAACCGCAAACCGCACGCAAGACGCGCTGGGCGCTGCAACCGAAAGACTGGCTGCGCGTCGCGCTGGGTGGCGTGGTCGCAACCGATCCTTCCGACGCCTGCGCAACCGCGCTTGCCGATCCCGCCGGCGTGTGGGACCTGGCGCTGCTCGAGCGGCTCGAATTGCCGCATGAATGGTTTGCGCCGCTTGCGCCTTCCTATGCGGCGGGTGGCATTCTGTCGCCGAAAGCAGCGCAGGAGCTGGGTCTGCGCGCCGGCATCGTGCTCGCGATCGGCGCAGCCGATACACCGTGTGCCGCGCTAGGCAGCGGTCTCGCGAGTGACGGCGACGCCTTGCTCACCACCGGCACCGGCGGACAAATCGTCGTGCTCGCCGAGCATGCACCGCAAGCCGTGAGGGGCTTGCATCGCTATCGAGCCGCGAGCGATCACTGGTACCGGATGGCGGCGATGCAGAACGTCGGTGTCGCACTCGAACGCGTGCGGGGCTGGCTGTCGTATGAATGGGCCGATGCCTATCGAGACGCGTTCGGCGATGCGTCCAGCGCTACTGCCGCCGGTCTCACCTTCCTGCCGTACCTCACCGGCGAGCGCACCCCGTGGCTTAACCCGGCGGCGCGCGGCGGCTGGCTCGGCCTCGCGCTCGATCACACGCGCGGCACGATGATGCGCACGGCGTTCGAAGGCGTCGCGTTCTCGTTGCGCGCGGGGCTCGATGCGATCCGCGCGAGCGGGGCGACGGTGACGGCCTTGAAGCTTGCGGGCGGCGGTTCCGTCGATGCGCGTTGGCGGCAGTTGCTTGCCGACGCGCTGAACGTCGAACTCGATGCCGTGGATTGTCCCAACGCGGCGCCACGCGGCGCGGCGATCCTCGGCGGCCTGGCGAGCGGGCATTGGCACGCGAGGGATCTCGCCGCGCTGGCTCCAGGCGCGACGCGTGTTGCCGAGCCGCAAGGCGATGCAGCGCTCGCTGAACGTTATGCGCGTTTTCTCGATCTGTATGGCCGTGTCGAATCATGGTTCGACGGCCCCTCGCTTCGGTAAGCGGCGCGATGTCAGCTATAGACAATGCCGCGACGTACTTTGCAATACCATTACGGCTTTCGCACGCTAAGGTATAGGACGGCCCGTGATGCCGGGCGAGAGCCGCATGGTCCGTCCGCAGGCGGGCACACGAATTAACTGCGGCAGGCGAACCTGCCCTAGGTGAACCGCGACACCACGACACCGGCACGCCGCGCGATATCTCACCGCGACGCGCCACGCATTCACAGACTCACAGGAGCATTCACGATGAAGACCAAAGCAGCAATCGCATGGAAAGCCGGCGCGCCGTTGACGATCGAGGAAGTGGATCTGGAAGGCCCGCGCGCCGGTGAAGTCCTGATCGAAGTGAAAGCCACCGGGATTTGCCACACCGATTACTACACGCTCTCGGGCGCCGATCCGGAAGGCATCTTCCCGGCGATTCTCGGCCATGAAGGCGCGGGCGTGATCGTCGACGTGGGTCCGGGCGTCGGCACGCTGAAGAAGGGCGATCACGTGATTCCGCTCTACACGCCGGAATGCCGCCAGTGCAAATTCTGCTTGTCGCGCAAGACCAATCTTTGCCAGGCCATTCGTTCGACGCAAGGCAAGGGGTTGATGCCCGACGCCACATCGCGTTTCTCTCTGGACGGCAAGCCGCTGTTTCACTACATGGGCACGTCCACCTTTTCGAACTACATCGTCGTGCCGGAAATCGCGGTGGCGAAGGTGCGTGAAGATGCACCGTTCGACAAGATCTGCTACATCGGTTGCGGTGTGACGACGGGGGTGGGTGCGGTCGTGTATTCAGCGAAGGTCGAAGCGGGGGCGAACGTGGTGGTGTTCGGTCTCGGCGGCATCGGCCTGAACGTGATCCAGGGCGCGAAGATGGTCGGCGCGGACAAGATCATCGGCGTGGATCTCAACCCGCGCCGTATTGAACTGGCGAAGAAGTTCGGTATGACCCACTTCATCAACCCGAACGAAGTCGAGAACGTGGTCGACCACATCGTGCAACTCACCGACGGCGGCGCGGACTACTCGTTCGAATGCATCGGCAACACGAAGGTGATGCGTCAGGCGCTGGAGTGCACGCACAAGGGCTGGGGGCAGTCGTTCATCATCGGCGTGGCGGCGGCGGGTGAGGAGATCAGCACGCAGCCGTTCCAGCTGGTGACGGGCCGCGAGTGGAAGGGTTCGGCATTCGGCGGCGCGCGTGGACGCACCGACGTGCCCAAGATCGTCGACTGGTACATGGAAGGCAAGATCAATATCGACGACCTGATCACGCACCGTTTGCCGCTTGAGCGCATCAACGAAGGCTTCGACCTGATGAAGAAGGGCGAGTCGATCCGCTCGGTCGTGCTGTACTAACGCGGCGCTGAACCAGTACGCAAAGGAACATGTCGATGCTTGAACTCCTGTCGTCGCATGCCTGCCATGGTGGCGAGCAGCGCATCTACCGTCACGACTCGCAGACCGTTGGTCTGCCGATGCGCTTCTCGGTCTATCTGCCGCCCCACGCCTTGCAGGCCAATGCAAATGTGCCCGCGCTGTTCTATCTCGCCGGGCTGACCTGCACCGAAGAAACCTTTCCGGTCAAGGCGGGCGCGCAGCGCTTCGCCGCGCGGCACGGCATCGCGCTGATCGCGCCGGACACCAGCCCGCGCGGTGCGGGCGTGCCGGGCGAAAGCGCGGCGTGGGACTTTGGCGTGGGCGCGGGCTTTTACGTCGACGCGACGCAGCAGCCGTGGGCGCAGCACTACCGGATGTACTCGTATGTGCGCGATGAACTGCGCGAAACGGTGCTCGCGAATCTGCCGGTGGACGGTGCCCGCCTGGGCATCTTCGGGCATTCGATGGGCGGGCACGGCGCGTTGATGCTGGCGCTGCGCAACCCGGAGATCTACCGGTCGGTGTCGGCGTTCGCGCCGATCGCCGCGCCCTCACAGTGCCCGTGGGGCGTGAAGGCGTTCAGCGGGTATCTCGGCGAAGACCGTGAAGGGTGGCGGAAGTACGATTCGAGCGAACTGGTCGCCCGCGCATCGCGCAAGTTCAAGGAAGGGATTCTGGTGGATCAGGGGCTCGCGGATCAGTTCCTCGCCGAGCAACTGAATCCGGATCTGTTCGAAGCGGCCTGCAAGGCCGCGGGACAGCCGCTCACGTTGCGTCGTCATGCCGGCTATGACCATGGCTACTACTTTATCTCGACCTTTATCGAGGATCACATCGTGCATCACGCGAAGGTGCTGCTGGGTTGAAATTCCGTGGGGCACCCACCGCTTCAACGCCGCCGCAATAAACTCCCGCCATACACCACCGCCGACAGCACGGTGATCCAGAAGCTCGTCGGCCAATCTGTATAGAACGCCAGCGTCAGACCCAGCCACGCTTGCACCAGCGCAAACACGGCGGCGAGCACGAGACCGGTTGAAAGCCGCGTCGTCATGTTCTGCGCCGCGGCGGCCGGCCCCACCATCAGCGTGAACACCAGCAGCACGCCGACAATTTGCGTGCACGCCGCCACCGCCAGCGCGGCGATCGAGAGAAACAGCACCGACACCTTGCGCAACGACACGCCCTTGGCCTCGGCCAATTCCGGTTGCAACGAAGCAAACAGCAACGGCCGCATGATCGCCGCGAGCGCCAGCAGACTGACAACACCCAGGCCCGCCAGCACGCCGAGCGTCGACGCATTCACGCCGAGCACATTGCCGAACAGCAGCGCGGTGACCTGGGTCGCGTACGCGGTGAAGAAGTGCAGGAACAGCAAGCCGAAGCCGAGCGACAGCGACAGGATCACCCCAATCGCGACATCGCGCCCGGCGAGCCGCTCGCCGAGCGCGCCCATGCCGACGCCCGCGGCGAGCGTGAAGCCGATCATCCCCCAGATCGGCGAGATGCCGATCAGCACCGCGCCGGTCGCACCGGTGAAGCCGACGTGCGAGAGCGCGTGGCCCGCGAAGGTCTGTCCGCGCATCACGAGAAAATAGCCCACTACGCCTGCCAGCACCGCGACGATCCCCGACGCCGCGAACGCGTTCACCATGAAATCGTATTCAAACATCGTGCGTGTGTCCGTCGCGTGAGTCGTACTGGTGTGAGTGGCCGTGATCGTGAGAATGCCCGTGCGAGTGGCTATGGCCGCCGTTCTCGTCGTGTTCGTGCTCGTGATCGTGTTTTTCGACTTCGACGTCGCCCGACATCACGAAGATGCGCCCGTTCACGCGCATCACGTCGATCGGCGAACCGTAAAGGCGCGACAGCACCGGCCTCGTAATGACTTCATCGACCGTGCCGAGCGCGGCGACGCCGCTGCCGAGATACAGCACGCGATCGAGCGCGTGCAGAAGCGGATTCAGTTCGTGTGCGGAGAACAGCACGGCAATGCCGAGTTCCTGCTGCACACGCCGCACCAGTTCGACCACGCTTTTCTGATGATGCGGATCGAGACTGATCAGCGGTTCGTCGAGGAGGAGCAGCTTGGGGTTGCCGAGCAGGCACTGCGCGAGCAGCAGACGTTGGCGCTCGCCCCCCGACAGCTCCGATAACGGCCGCTCGGCCAACTGGCGGCCGCCCACCAGATCGAGCACCCGCTCGACATCCGCGCGGGTTTTACTGTCCGCATGGGGCAGGCCCCAGCGGTGTCCGTCGGCCGCCATCGCGACGAAATCGCGGCCACGCACGCGGCGCCCGGCCAGCGCGCTGCGCGTTTGCGGCATATAACCGATCGACGCGTTGCCGCGTTCGACCGGCTGTCCCAGCACGCGGATCGCGCCGCTCGCGGCCGGCACGAGACCGAGCACGGCGCGCATCAGCGTGGTTTTGCCCGCGCCGTTCGGCCCGAGCACGCCGATGAATTCGCCCTGATTCACGACGAAGCCGGTGTCGCGCAGAATCGTGCGGCCACCGAGTTCGAGTGTCACGCGCTCGAGTTCGAGCACGGGCGTGGCGGCGCGTCCGCTGGTCGGTGCGCCGGTTGATGCATTAGCTGGCGTGCTGCGGCCAGTCTCGGTCATTGGGGTTTTCCTTTGGGCGGAGTGGCCGCCGCATTCGCCGCGCTCGCGTCGCCCGCAGCCAGTGCCGTGGAAAGCGCGTCAAGCTGCGTCAGCATCCACGTCTGATAGGTCTTGCCGGCCGGTTCGGTTTCGGTGACGCTCATGGTCGGCACCTTCGATTGCTGCGCGAGCTTCAACATGCGTTTGGTCAGGGCCTCGGTTGCCTGGCTGTTATAGATCAGAACGCGCACGCGCTTTTCGCGCAGATCGCGTTCGAACGCGGCGATATCGCCCGCGCTTGCTTCAGTGTCATTCATCGTCGCCAACTGGAAGCGCAAATTGCGCATCGAGAGGCCGATCGCATCCGACATATAGCCGAACACCGGCTCGGTCGCCGTGACCGGCACGCCGGCGTAACGGCCATGCAGATCGGCGACCTTGGCGTCGATGGGTTTCAGCGAATCGAGAAACTTCGCGAGGTTCGCATCGTACGCCGACTTGTGCGCCGGGTCAGCCGCGACGAGCGCCTCGCTCACCGCGCGCGCCACTTTCGGCATGGTCGCCGGGTCGTACCAGAGATGCGGATTATCGCCGCCTTTCTTGCCGACGAGATCCGCGGCAACGATTGTGGTGCGCCTGGCGTTCTTCGAGGCGGCCAGCAATTTCGCCATCCACGGATCGTAATCGGCGCCGTTGTAGACCACAAGGCTCGCATGCTGCAAGGCGCGCGCCGTCTTCGGGCTGGCTTCGAACAGATGCGGGTCCTGATCCGGATTGCTCAGGATGCTCGTGACGTCGACGCGGTCGCCGCCCAGTTGCTGCACGACATCGCCGTAAAAATTTTCCGCCGCCACCACCGGGATTTTCGCATCCGCGGCAAACGCGCCATGGCTGAGCGTGAAAGCGGCAGCAGCCGTCGCGCCCATGGCGACGGTTTTCGACAGCGTCAGCGCACGGCGCGCCCCGTTCAACATCGAGCCGAATTTCTTCATTGTCGTTTCCTGCTGCGTGAGAGTTGAATGAATGACAAACGTAAGGAGCGGCACGCTCCGGTGTTCTTGCAGTCGCTCGTGCACGTATGCCGTCGGGCCGTGGCTGGGAATAACGGCACAGTGCGGCCCGGCGTAGAGCGAGTTCGAAATGATATAACGTATCTCGATTTTTTGGCAGCGGCTTGAACAGAGCGCAGTCGCGCCGGCTTCGAATTCCTGTTTCCGCAGGCGTGTTGATCAAGGCGGGGAGCGCGTGCGCGACGGACACATCAGCGCTGCAAGCGAGTCCTGCCGCGCTGCACCATCGAAATCTGCTCGGGCGCCTTGACATGACCCGGTCCGTATCCGATCATTCGATCACAAACAGAGCAATTGTTCGCGCAACGAGCGTTCGCTCACCGCGCCTCAAGAAGCGAAACGAACCGGAGACAGGCAGTGGCGGCACGATTGCAAGACAAGGTGGCCATTTTGACGGGCGCGGCAAGCGGAATCGGTGAGGCCGTGGCCCGGCGTTATCTGGACGAAGGCGCGCGTTGCGTGCTGGTCGATGTGAAGCCGGCAGACAGCTTTGGCGACGCGCTCGTCGCCGGGTACGGCGACCGTGTATTAACTGTCAGTGCCGACGTGACGCGCCGCGAGGACATCGAACGCATTCTCTCGAGCACGTTGGAGCGCTTCGGCCAGGTCGATATCCTGTTCAACAACGCGGCGCTCTTCGATATGCGCCCGCTCCTCGATGAATCCTGGGACGTGTTCGACCGCCTCTTCTCGGTCAACGTGAAGGGCATGTTCTTCCTGATGCAAACCGTCGCCCGGAAAATGGTCGAGCAGGGCCGCGGCGGCAAGATCATCAATATGTCGTCGCAAGCCGGCCGCCGCGGTGAGGCGCTGGTGTCGCACTACTGCGCAAGCAAAGCCGCCGTACTCAGCTATACGCAATCTGCAGCGCTCGCCCTTGCGCCGCATAAGATCAATGTGAACGGCATCGCGCCGGGCGTCGTCGACACGCCGATGTGGAAAGAGGTCGACGCGCTCTTCGCCCGCTATGAAAACCGGCCGCTCGGCGAAAAGAAGCGCCTGGTCGGTGAGGCGGTGCCGCTCGGCCGTATGGGTGTGCCGGACGATCTGACCGGCGCTGCCCTGTTTCTCGCGTCGGCGGACGCCGACTACATCACCGCGCAGACCCTGAACGTGGACGGTGGGAACTGGATGAGCTGAGCGGACAGCAGTGTGGATGAGCCGAACCGGCTTGACCGATCCGCTTCACCCTTCGTCATTTTCGTAGAACAAACGCAGCACTACATAACGTACGAGAAAGGAGACAACACATGAAACCAGCTACTCAATCCGCGCTGAAGGCGCTCAGTGCCGGCGCTCTGGCGTGCTTTGCGCTGAGCGCGTCGGCGGCGACGGTGACCATTGCCACGTTGAACAATCCGGACATGATCGAGCTGAAAAAGCTCTCGCCCGCTTTCGAGCAGGCCAATCCGGACATCAAGCTCAACTGGGTGATTCTCGAAGAAAATGTGCTGCGCCAACGCGCCACCACCGACATCACGACCGGCAGCGGCCAGTTCGACGTGATGACGATCGGCGCGTACGAAACACCGCAATGGGGCAAGCGCGGCTGGCTTACGCCGCTCACGGGCCTGCCCGCCGATTACGATCTGAACGACGTCGTGAAGACGGCCCGCGACGGTCTCTCGAGCGGCGGCCAGTTGTACGCGTTGCCGTTCTACGTCGAAAGCTCGATGACGTATTACCGCAAGGACCTGTTCGCGGCCAAGGGCCTGAAAATGCCCGATCAGCCGACCTATGAGCAGATTGCACAATTCGCCGACAAGCTCACCGACAAGGCCAACGGCATGTACGGCATCTGCCTGCGCGGCAAGGCCGGCTGGGGCGAAAACATGGCATACGCGACGACGGTGGTGAACACCTTCGGCGGCCGCTGGTTCGACGAAAAGTGGCAAGCGCAACTCACCTCGCCGGAATGGAAGAAGGCCATCACGTTCTACGTCGATCTGTTGAAGAAAGACGGCCCTCCGGGAGCGAGTTCGAACGGTTTCAACGAAAACCTCACGCTGATGTCCTCGGGCAAGTGCGCGATGTGGATCGACGCCACCGTCGCCGCCGGCATGCTCTACAACAAGCAGCAGTCGCAGATCGCCGACAAGGTGGGCTTTGCGGCAGCGCCGATCGCCGTCACGCCGAAGGGCTCGCATTGGCTGTGGGCGTGGGCACTGGCGATTCCGAAGTCGTCGAAGCAGACTGAGGCGGCGAAGAAGTTCATCGCATGGGCCACCTCGAAGCAGTACATCGAACTGGTCGCGAAGGACGAAGGCTGGGCCTCGGTGCCGCCTGGAACGCGTCAATCGACCTACGCGCGTCCTGAATACAAGCAGGCAGCGCCGTTCGGCGAGTTCGTGCTGAAGGCAATCGAAACGGCGGATCCGGATCATCCGACACTCAAGCCGGTGCCGTACACCGGCGTGCAGTTCGTCGGTATCCCTGAGTTCCAGTCGTTCGGCACCGTGGTCGGTCAGAGCATCTCCGGCGCGGTTGCCGGTCAGATGACGATCGATCAGGCGCTGGCAGCCGGGCAGGCAACGGCGAATCGCGCCGTGCAGCAGGCCGGTTATCAGAAGTAAGCTGCAACATCAGTACTGAAGCCAGGTACTGCGACGTAATGTGAAACGCGCCGGCTGACGCCCGTCAGCCGGCCCACGCAGCACAGCGGGTTGTCCTCGTCATTTAATTGCCGCTTATTTGCTGATTATTCGCCATTCACGCGCCGCGACATCGCCTGGCGTCGCGGTGAATGATGCAGCTAAGGCGGTGTCTTCGCCGGGCAGCCCGCGCTTTACCGAACAGGTGGTCAATCATGCGTCCTCTGCGCCTACCTCTCATGCATGCCCATCCCCAGACAGAAAAAGAACGCGAAACCCGCAAAGCCAATTCCGCCCGCTGGCTTGTGTCGCCCTCGGTCGCGGTGCTCGTGCTGTGGATGGCTATTCCATTGGCGATGACGATCTGGTTTTCGTTCTCGCGTTACAACCTGCTGAATCCGGATCTCAAAGGCTTCGCCGGATTCGACAACTACAAGTACCTTGCCACCGATCCATCATTCGGGCCGTCAATCGGGCACACGCTCGAACTGATTATCTCGGTGCTGGTGATCACGGTGGTCGGCGGTGTGTTGATGGCGATCCTGTTCGACCGTAAGTTCTACGGGCAGGGCGTCGCGCGGTTGCTGGCAATCGCGCCGTTCTTCGTGATGCCCACGGTCAGCGCGCTGATCTGGAAGAACATGATCCTGCACCCGGTGTATGGCCTGATCGCCCAGGGCATGCGCGCGCTCGGCATGCAACCGATCGACTGGTTCGCCGACTATCCGCTGACAGCCGTAATCATGATCGTCGCGTGGCAGTGGCTGCCGTTTGCGTTCCTGATTCTGTTCACCGCAATCCAGTCGCTCGATCAGGAGCAGAAGGAAGCGGCGCGCATCGACGGCGCGGGTCCGTTTTCGATGTTCTTCTACATCACGCTGCCTCACCTGAAACGGGCGATCGCGGTGGTGGTGATGATGGAGACGATTTTCCTGCTGTCGATCTTCGCCGAAATCTATACGACCACGGGCGGCGGTCCGGGCACCGCGACCACCAATCTGTCGTACCTGATCTATTCGCTGGGTCTGCAACAGTTCGACGTCGGCCTTGCTTCGGCAGGCGGCATTCTGGCTGTGGTGCTGGCTAACATCGTGTCGTTCTTCCTCGTGCGGATGCTCGCGAAGAACCTGAAAGGGGAGTACGAAAAATGAGCCACGTTACCTCTACACCGGCGTCCACCACGACCGCTGCAGTGTCCGTTCATGTGTCGACCAAATCGCCCTTCGACGCGATTCGCCGCGGCATTCCCGGCGTGATTGCATGGCTGGTCGCGCTGCTGCTGTTCTTCCCGATCTTCTGGATGACGATCACGGCATTCAAGACGGAGCAGCAGGCGTATTCGTCATCGCTGTTTTTCATCCCGACGCTCGATAGCTTCCGCGAGGTGTTCGCGCGCAGTAACTACTTTTCGTTCGCGTGGAATTCGATTCTGATCTCGTTGGGTGTCACGGTGCTGTGCCTGCTGCTTGCCGTGCCGGCCGCGTACGCGATGGCCTTCTTTCCGACGCGCCGCACGCAGAAAGTGCTGCTGTGGATGCTGTCGACCAAGATGATGCCGTCGGTCGGCGTGCTGGTGCCGATCTATCTGCTGTGGAAGAACAGCGGCTTGCTCGATACCGTGTCGGGTCTGGTCATTGTCTACACGCTGATCAACCTGCCGATTGCAGTGTGGATGTCGTTCACGTACTTCGCTGAAATTCCGCGCGACATTCTTGAAGCCGGACGGATCGACGGCGCGGCCACGTGGCAGGAAATCGTCTATCTGCTGATGCCGATGTCGTTGCCGGGGCTCGCCTCCACTGCGCTGTTGCTGGTGATCCTGTCGTGGAACGAAGCGTTCTGGAGCATCAACCTCTCGAGTTCGAACGCCGCGCCGCTGACCGTATTCATCGCGTCGTATTCGAGTCCTGAAGGTTTGTTCTGGGCGAAGCTCTCCGCGGCGTCGCTGCTCGCGGTCGCACCGATCCTGATCGTCGGCTGGCTGTCGCAGAAGCAACTGGTACGCGGTCTTACGTTCGGGGCGGTCAAATGACGGCAAGCACGAATGTAGGTCAGTTTGCCTTGATCTGCGATTGCGACGGCGTGCTGATCGACAGCGAAGCCGTGGCGGCGGCCATGCTGGTTCACGAACTCGAAGCGCGCTGGCCCGATGCCGATGTCGAACCGGTGGTGCTGCCGCTGCTCGGCTTGCGCATCGAAAAGGTACTGCAAGACACGGCGGCGCAACTGGGCAAGAGCCTCGCCGCTGAGGATGTCGACGCGATTCGCCGCGCCGTGGAAGCGGCGGCCATGCAGGCGCCGGCTGTGGTTGGAATCGAGGCCGCGCTGGCGCAGGTGCCGCTCACCAAGGCATGCGCGAGCAACAGTTTCCGGCCATATGTGGAGAACGTGCTGGCGCGCACGGGCCTCGTGAAGTTCTTCGGCAATCGGCTGTTCTGCGCCGATGCGGTGCCGAATCCGAAGCCCGCGCCGGATGTCTATCTTGCTGCAGCGCGTGGTCTCGGCCTCGCGCCGTCCGCCTGCCTTGTAGTGGAAGACAGTGTGACGGGCGTGACGGCGGCGAATGCGGCGGGTATGACGGTGCTGGGTTTCATCGGCGGCGGTCATGCGAGTGACGCGCAGATCGACGCATTACATGCGGCCGGCGCGCGTCACGTTTTCGACGACATGCTGCAGTTGCCGGAACTGGTCGCGCAATGGACGCTGAGCGCGACGGCAGCGGCGCCGTGAGCGCCCGCGTTGGCACCGTATTCGGCACTGTATCTGGCACAGCACCTGGATAAACGAATTAACGCAGCAAGAGCAATACACGGAGACACATCATGGCAAGCGTAACTCTGCGCAACATCAGAAAAGCCTACGACGACAACGAGGTCATGCGTGACATCAACCTCGACATTCTGGACGGCGAATTCGTTGTGTTCGTGGGTCCGAGCGGTTGCGGTAAATCGACGTTGATGCGGATGATCGCCGGCCTCGAGGACATCACCGACGGCGATCTGACCATCGACAACGCACGCGTGAACGACGTGCCGCCCGCCAAGCGCGGCATCGCGATGGTGTTTCAGTCGTACGCGCTGTATCCGCACATGACGCTGTACGACAACATGGCGTTCGGTCTGAAACTGGCCGGCACCAAGAAGCCGGAGATCGATGCCGCCGTGCGCAATGCGGCGAAGATTCTGCACATCGACCATCTGCTAGATCGCAAGCCGAAGCAACTATCGGGCGGTCAGCGCCAGCGTGTTGCAATCGGCCGCGCGATTACGCGTAAGCCGAAAGTGTTTCTGTTCGACGAACCGCTGTCGAATCTCGACGCCGCGTTGCGCGTAAAGATGCGCCTCGAATTCGCGCGTTTGCACGACGAACTGAAGACCACGATGATCTACGTGACGCACGATCAGGTCGAAGCCATGACGCTGGCCGACAAGATCGTCGTGCTGTCGGCGGGCAATGTGGAGCAGGTCGGCAGCCCGACCATGCTGTATCACGCGCCGGCCAATCGTTTCGTCGCCGGTTTTATCGGTTCGCCGAAGATGAATTTCATGGAAGGCGTCGTGCAATCGGTCACGCATGACGGCGTCACGGTGCGCTACGAAACCGGCGAGACGCAGCGTGTCGCTGTCGAGCCGGGCGCGGTGAAGCAGGGCGACAAGGTCACCGTCGGCATTCGTCCGGAGCATCTGCACGTGGGTATGGCCGACGACGGCGTGTCGGCGAAAACCATGGCGGTCGAATCGCTCGGCGACGCGGCGTATCTGTATGCCGAATCGAGCGTGGCGCCGGATGGCCTGATTGCGCGGATTCCGCCGCTCGAACGCCATAGCAAAGGCGAAACGCAACGGCTCGGCGCCACGCCTGAGCATTGCCATCTGTTCGACAGCGAAGGGAAAGCGTTCCAGCGGAAGATCGTCGAAGTGCTGGCTGCTTAAGTTAATGAAATGAGCCAGTGAATGAATGGGAAAGCGGCGGGCGCGCCGCTTTCCTGTGAGCTCGTTCTGGATAAGCCACCATGGCGTGGGTTTTGAGCGACGCCAGCGTTGGGCAACGCGTCGCGACAGGTTCGCGCGCGGGCGGGCCGTCTTGGTGCGCCGCCTTCAGGCTTCGAGCGCCGCCCGCGCGCACAACTCGTCGGTCACCAGTCCCGACAACCAGCCGCCTTTGAGCACCGCGATCAGCGCTTCGCGCTTGCGCTCGCCGCCGGCAAAGCCGATGGTGGGTCGATTCGGCGGAGAATCGAGCGCGATACTGGTGACGCGGCGGCCGGTCGACGATTCGACGTGCGCACCGGCTGCATCGATCGGCAGGCCGAGCATTTCGGCCACCGCACTGTTCTGCATCAACTCCTTCACCTCCGCGGAGGTGATGAAACCGTCTTCGTGCAACGGACATTTCGGCCCGATATTGCCGACCCCGACGAAGGCGACATCCGCCTTGGCCAAGAGCGATTCGACGATCCGGTAAAGCCGGTGATTGCACCACTGCGCACGTTCGGCCTCGCTATCGGCGAGCAAGGGCGCGGGCAGCAGAAAATGCTTGCCACCGGTCTTCTCCGAAATGTGCAGCGCGACGTCGTAGCGGTTCGAGGAGCCGTCCGAGGCGATCGCCCCGACCATTGATACCAACCGATGCTGCGGACGCTCCAGTTGCGCGATCTGATCGACCGCGGCTTTCAGCGTACGGCCGCTGCCCACCGCGACCACCATCGGTTTTTCTTCGACGAGATAGCGTTCCATGACCTGCGCGCCGGCCACCGCCAGCTTGCGGTCGACTTCTTCCGATGTGTCGCTGTCGATCGGTACGACTTCGCACATGCTCAGACCGTAGCGCTTCGAGAGCTGGTCGGCGAGCGCAAGGCAATCAGCCAGTTTGTGATCGACGCGCACGCGAATCAGGTTCTTCTCCACCGCGAAGGCGACCAGCCGCTGCGCGACCGGGCGTGACACCTGGAGTTTCTCGGCGATCTCGTTCTGGGTATTGCCGGCGACGTAGTAAAGCCACGCGGCGCGGGTAGCAAGATCTAATTTTTCTGTGGACTTGGGCACGGTGACGGTTCGCTTGAGGTGCGCCGATGATAGCAGCCGGTGCCCGCGTCTCAACGGGACCCGGCCGCGGTTTGCCGGTTAGGCGAGCGGTTGCCGCGCGGAGTCGAACAGCGGCCGCACGTGGCGGTAGAGCGCGCGATACGCTTCGAGCCGGTTGCGCAGTTCGGCGTGGCGCTGCGGGTTCGGCGTGAACTCCTTTTCGATCGGCGGCTTGGTCAGCACCCTGGCCGGGTCGCCGCCCGCGGCCAGCCAGCCCAGACGTGCGGCGCCGAGCGCCGCGCCGGTTTCGCCGCCGCCGTGCTTGCGGGTGGTGGTGTCGAGCGCGTCCGCGAGCAGTTGTGCCCAGTAGTCGCTGCGCGCGCCGCCGCCGAGCAGGGACAACGCCTTCGCTTCGGTGCCGGCCGCGCGCAAGGCGTCGAGGCCGTCGGTGAGTGCCAGCGTCACACCTTCGAGCACCGCGTAGCCGAGCAACGCGCGATCGGTCGCGTGATTCATGCCGAAGAACACGCCTTGCGCATACGGGTCGTTGTGCGGCGTGCGTTCACCGGAGAGATAAGGCAGAAACAGCGGCGCGCTCGCCAATGCTTCCGCTGGCAGCGCTTCGATTTCGGCGAGCAACGTAGGTTCGTCGGTTGAGGTGAGCTTGCAGACCCAGCGCAAACAACTGGCCGCCGACAGCACCACGCTCATCTGATGCCAGCGATCCGGAATCGCGTGACAGAACGCGTGCACCGCGGAAGCGGGGTTCGGCCGGAAACTGTCGCCGACTACGCACAACACGCCGGAGGTGCCGAGCGAAACGAAGCCATCGCCCGGTTGCGTCGCGCCGATGCCGATCGCGCTCGTCGCGTTGTCGCCACCGCCGGCCGCGACGATCACGCCGTCGCTCAAACCGAACTCGCGCGCCACAGCCGGCAGCAGGGTGCCGGACGGCGCGCTGCCTTCGCACAAGCTGGGCATCTGCGCGCGCGTCATGTTGCAGGCGGCCAGCAGCGAGTCGGACCAATCGCGTTTGGCGACGTCGAGCCACAACGTGCCCGCCGCATCCGATGGATCGGACACCTTGCCGCCCGTCAGTTGCAGGCGCAGGTAGTCCTTCGGCAGCAGCACGCAGGCCGTCTGCGCGAAGATTTCCGGCTCGTGGCGCGCAACCCATAGCAGCTTGGGCGCGGTGAAACCCGGCATCGCGAGATTGCCCGCCACGCTATGCAACTCTGGCGCGCGCTCGGTCAGCTCGGCGCATTCCTTATCGCTGCGCATGTCGTTCCACAGGATCGCGGGCCGCAACACGCGGTTCTCCGCATCCAGCAGCACGGCCCCGTGCATCTGCCCCGAGAGGCCGATGCCGCGAATCTGCGCGAACTCGTCCGGATGTTTAGCGCGCAACGCGGCCAGCGCCGCGCGCGTGCCGGCCCACCAGTCTGCGGGATTCTGTTCGGCCCAGCGCTGATGCGGACGCGAAACGGTAAAGGGTGAGCCCGCGGTGCCGATCACGCGTCCATCGGAGGCGAGCAGCAGGACTTTCACTTCGGACGTGCCGAGGTCGATGCCGAGATACATGGGCGCGAAACCTTCGTCGTTAGGGATGCGCTACTTTAGCCGCATAGGGCGAGCGGTGCCATGCGCATTAAGCCTGGCACCGGCGTGGTTCGTGTGGCGCATGTCGTTCGCTATAGCGCGGTTCAAGCGGCGCCGCGCTTCGCCAGCCATACGTCGACACGCGCCAGCGCGCCCGCCAACGCCGATTCGAGCGCCGGCGTCTGCGCCATGCCGCCCCAGAGCAGGCGGTCTGCGGCGAACGCCTGCAACGGATCGGGCGCGCTAAAGAAGCCGCGCGCGACGCGCTCGTCCATCACGCCATCCTGATACGCATACGGCAAGGTGCCGGCGTTCCACCGTTCGAGGAAGCGGAAGAATAGCGCCGGCAACATCGCCGTCGCCGCAGGCGTGACGCCGCGTTCGAAGCATTCGGCGAGTGTCGGTGCGATAAAACCGGGCAGCTTCGAAAAGCCATCGGCCGCGACCCGCTGGTTGGTGTCCTGGATGTAGGGATTGCCGAAACGTTCGAGCACCACGTCGCGATAGCGTTCGAGATCGAGCGGGCTCGGCGTGAGGCACGGAATCACGTCTTCGGTCACGTAATCGAAGGCGAATTTGTTGATGTCCGGATCGAGTGTGCCTTCATGAATGTAGTTCAGTCCGACCAACGTGCCCGCCCACGCAATGCAGCTATGCGTGGCATTGAGGATGCGGATCTTCGCTTCCTCGTACGGCAGCACCGAGTCGACCAGTTCAGCGCCGACCTTTTCCCACGCGGGGCGTCCGGCGATAAAGCGGTCTTCGATCACCCACTGGATGAAGGATTCACCCATCACCGGGCAGGCATCGTCGACACCCGTGGCGGCTTTGACGCGTTCGCGCACGTCGGGCGTGGGACGCGGTGTGATGCGATCGACCATCGAACTCGGGCACGCCGTGTTGTCGTCGAACCATTGCGCCAGATCGTTCGCGCCGCGCCGTTCGAGAAACTCGCTCATTCCCGCATGAAAACGCTCGCCGTTGCTGCGCAGGTTATCGCAGGTTTGCAGCGTGACCGGGCCGCCGCCACGCTTCATACGGGCGTCGAGAATGGCTGCGAGTGCGCCGTAAATCGTGACGTGACCGCCGTTCAGATCGACCGCGAGATCCGCGTTGGCTGTGTCGAGTTCATCGTGTTCGTCGAGGTAATAACCGCCTTCGGTGACGGTGAACGCAATGATCTTGCAGGCCGGATCGGCGCCTGCCTCGATCAGCGCATCGAGACTCTCGGTCCACGGCAGGACCCGGTCGATCGAGCGAATCGTCTCGTACGCGCGCTCGCCCTGCGGCGTGACGGTCTCGAGCGTATAGACGCCGTTTTGCGCGGCAAGCGCGTCGAGCACCGCGTTCATATCGTTGCGGATATTGCCGACCGTTAGCGACCAATGCGGTTCGCCCGCCACGTTCGCCTCGTTCAGCCGATGGAGATACCACGCCTGATGCGCGCGATGAAACGATCCCGCGCCGATGTGCAGGATCACGTGTGCGGCCGCGCCGCTGCCTTGTCCGCTATTCATGTGCGTCTCCTGAATGTCTTCGCTCGCACGGCTCGAAGCCTGCGTTTTTTCTTGGGTTGGAGCATTTGCTCTGTCTGTGAGCGAATGATCGTACCCGGCGAATCGAATGTCAAGGCGACATCAACGGCTTTTCGTGGCGCAGCGCGGCGCGGCGGGACTTTCGGTGCGATTCGCGAGGTGCCTGCGCGTTGCGGGACGTATGTCGGACGCGTGTCACGGCGCGTATTGCATTGCATCAAATTTGACGCTCGCCGCGCCAGGACTAACCCGAATGCAAAAAAGTATCGGTCCGCGGTTTGATTTTTAGTGGTGGATCGGGCTTTAGAGGGCTACTTTTCGCTATACAAGACGAAGTTCAGCGGCACCCGCAACACGCCGCTTCATGGAGGAAGACGCGAATGCAACCCGATCTGGAAGTCGTCGCCGTACGGCGCGACGAATCCTTCAAAGTGTGGTCGCACGGCTATCCGTATCGTACGGTGCGCTGGCACTTTCATCCGGAATACGAAATCCATCTGATCGTGGCGACAACCGGCAAGATGTTCGTCGGCGACCATATCAGCAGCTTTGTGCCCGGCAACCTCGTGTTGATGGGGCCGAACCTGCCGCACAACTGGGTGAGCGACGTGCCGGAGGGCGAGTCGATTGCACAGCGCAATCTGGTCGTGCAATTCGGGCAGGAGTTCGTGTCGAGTTGCATGGGCAGTTTTCCGGAGTGGCACCAGGTCGAGACGCTGCTTGCCGATTCGCGTCGCGGTGTGTCGTTCGGTCCGCAAACGAGCGCGGCGATCCAGCCGTTGTTCCTCGAATTGCTGGCCGCGCGCGGACTGCGCCGTCTTGTGCTGTTCATGTCGATGCTCGAGATCCTGATGAACGCCGAGGATCGCGAGACGCTCGCGAGTCCCGCCTATCAGGCTGACCCGACCGGTTTCGCCTCGACGCGCATCAATCACGCGCTCTCCTATATCGGCAAGAATCTGTCCAACGATCTGCGCGAATCGGATCTCGCGCAACTGGCCGGGCAAAGCGTAAGTGCGTTCTCGCGTTACTTTCGCCGGCATACGGGGTTGCCGTTCGTGCAGTACGTGAACCGCATGCGTATCAATCTCGCCTGCCAACTGCTGACGGACGATGAACTGAGCGTCACCGATATCTGCTTCAAGGCGGGCTTCAACAATCTGTCGAATTTCAACCGGCAGTTTCTCGCGGTCAAAGGCATGGCGCCTTCGAAATTTCGCCGCTATCAGCAACTGAACGACGCGAGCCGCGACGCCTCCGAAGAAGCCGCCGCGCGCGGCGCGGGCATCGACAATGCGCCCGCGATCGTGCTTGCACCCGATTTGCCGCGCACCGCCGCGGCGGCTGCGTATCCACCGACGTAGTCCCAGCTAACGCTTAGGCCCAAAGCGTTTCAATTCATCCCGCGTTTCAACACCTATCGCGCTGTCTGCGGACAGCGTGAGGGACGTGCTCACTTCATCGACTAGTTTTAATAACGGAGACAACCATGACGCAATCCACTTCGAAGCAGGTATCGCTGAAAACCTTTGTGCGCAGCACGGCCGCTCTTGCGACGCTCGCGTTCGGTTTTTCATTCATCGCCGCGCCGGCAGCACAGGCCGCGCCGCTCAAGATCGGCATGACGTTTCAGGAACTGAACAACCCGTACTTCGTGACGATGCAAAAGGCGCTGAACGATGCGGCTGCGTCGATCGGCGCGACGGTGGTGGTGACCGACGCGCATCACGACGTCAGCAAGCAGGTCAGCGACGTTGAAGACATGCTGCAAAAGAAGATCGACATCCTGCTCGTGAATCCGACCGACTCGACCGGCATTCAATCGGCGGTGACGTCGGCGAAGAAAGCGGGCGTGGTGGTGGTCGCAGTGGATGCGAATGCGAACGGCCCGGTGGATTCTTTTGTCGGTTCCAAGAATTTCGACGCGGGTGAGATGGCCTGTGACTATCTGGCGAAGGCAATTGGCGGCAGCGGCGAAGTGGCGATTCTCGACGGTATTCCGGTGGTGCCGATTCTCGAACGTGTCCGCGGCTGCAAGGCGGCGCTCGCGAAAGTGCCGGGCATCAAACTCGTGGACACGCAGAACGGCAAGCAGGAACGCGCGACGGCGTTGTCTGTGACCGAAAACATGATTCAGGCCCATCCGAATCTGAAGGGCGTATTCAGCGTGAACGACGGCGGCTCGATGGGCGCACTCTCGGCGATCGAATCGTCGGGTAAGGACATCAAGCTGACCAGCGTCGACGGCGCGCCGGAAGCGATTGCCGCGATCCAGAAACCGAACTCGAAGTTCATCGAAACGTCCGCGCAATTCCCGGCCGACCAGGTGCGGATCGCGCTCGGCATTGCGCTCGCGAAGAAGTGGGGCGCCAATGTGCCGAAAACCATTCCGGTCGACGTGAAGATGATCGACAAGAGCAATGCCAAGGGTTTTAGCTGGTAAGCCAAATGCTCGTCGCTATGCTTCTTCGATGAACACGGCGGCGAGCAGTAGAGGAGCACCCGATGGACACGATACTCAAGCTCGACAACATCACCAAAAGTTTTCCCGGTGTGAAAGCGCTGCAAGGCATTCATCTGGAAATTGCACGCGGTGAGATCCACGCCTTGCTCGGCGAAAACGGCGCAGGCAAGTCGACGTTGATGAAGATCCTGTGCGGCATCTATCAGCCGGATGAAGGCACGATCACGATCGCGGGCGAGGCGCGCCACTTCACGAATTACCACGACGCGGTTGCTGCGGGCGTCGGTATCGTGTTTCAGGAATTCAGCCTGATTCCGTATCTGAACGCGGTGGAAAATATGTTTCTCGGCCGTGAGCTGAAGAACGGGTTGGGTCTGCTCGAACGCGGCAAGATGCGGCGCGCGGCCGCCGCTATTTTTCAGCGACTGGGCGTGGCGATCGATCCATCGGTGCCGATTCGCGAATTGTCGGTCGCGCAACAGCAGTTTGTTGAAATCGGCAAAGCGTTGTCTTTAGAAGCGCGCATTCTGATTCTGGATGAGCCGACCGCCACGCTAACACCGGCCGAAGCCGAGCATCTGTTCACGATCATGCGCGATCTGAAGAAGCAGGGTGTCGCGATGATTTTTATTTCGCACCATCTGGAAGAGATCTTTGAGGTGTGCGACCGCATTACGGTGTTGCGCGACGGCCAGTACGTCGGCATGACGGAAGTCGCGCAATCCGATGTGAACCATCTTGTGGAAATGATGGTGGGGCGCCGCATCGAAAACAGCTTTCCACCGAAACCACCGCTGCGTGCCGATGCGAAGATCGTGCTCGACGTCGAGAAGTTGCAGTTGCTCAAAGACAGCCCGGTGCTGCGCTTCACGCTGCGCGAAGGCGAGATTCTCGGCTTCGCGGGACTGGTCGGTTCGGGCCGCACGGAAACCGCGCTGGCCGTGATCGGCGCAGACCCGGCTTACGTGAAAGAGATCCGTATCAACGGCACGGCGGCGAAACTGTCCGATCCCGCCGATGCGTTGCGCGCCGGCGTCGGCATTCTGCCGGAGAGCCGCAAGACCGAAGGCCTGATCACCGATTTCTCGATCAAGCAGAACATCTCGATCAACAACCTCGGCAAATACCGCTCGCTGCGTTTCTTCATCGACCAGCGCAGCGAAGCGCGCGCCACGGCGGACATCATGAAACGCGTCGGCGTGAAAGCCCCGACGATGCACACCGAAGTCGCCACCCTCTCCGGCGGCAATCAGCAAAAGGTGGTGATCGCGCGCTGGCTGAATCACCACACCAACATTCTCATCTTCGACGAACCGACGCGCGGTATCGACGTCGGCGCCAAAGCCGAAATCTATCTGCTGATGCGCGAACTCACGGCGCGCGGCTACTCGATCATCATGATCTCGTCCGAACTGCCGGAGATTGTCGGCATGTGCGACCGCGTCGCCGTGTTCCGGCAGGGCCGCATCGAAGCCATGCTCGAAGGCGATCAGATCGACTCGAACGCTGTGATGACCTATGCCACAGCCGGCACCCGTGGAGCAACTCATGAACACGCCTAATCCTTCTTCATCGCCGAAAACGTCGACCGTCAGTGGGGACACGCCGGGCGCGCCGGTGCGCTTTACGTGGGCCGCGTTGAAGCGCTCGACGCTGTTCTATCCGTTTATCGGTCTGCTGGTGGTGTGCATCGTGATGGTGTTCGCGAGCGACAGCTTCCTCTCCGCCGCGAACATCGAGAACGTGCTGCGCCAGGTGTCGATCAACGCGATCATCGCCGTCGGGATGACGTGCGTGATTCTGACTGGCGGCATCGACCTGTCGGTTGGCTCGGTGATGGCTTTGTCGGGCACGCTTGCCGCGGGTCTGATGGTCGCTGGAATGAACGCGGTGGCCGCGTTGGCGGTTGGCATAGCGGTCGGATTGGGTTTTGGCGCCGCGAACGGTTTCTTCGTCGCGTTCGCCGGCATGCCACCGATCATCGTCACGCTTGCGACTATGGGGATCGCGCGTGGTCTTGCACTGATCTATACGGGTGGCTATCCGATCGACGGTCTGCCGGACTGGGTCAGCTTCTTCGGCAGCGGCAAGATCCTCGGTGTCCAGGCGCCGGTCGTGATCATGGTGGTGATCTACGCCATTGCCTGGGTGTTGCTCGAACGCATGCCGTTTGGCCGCTACGTGTATGCGATTGGCGGCAACGAGCAGGCGACGCGTCTTTCGGGCGTGCGCGTGGCGCGCGTGAAGCTGATTGTCTACACGCTTGCCGGTTTGACCTCCGCTTTCGCCGCCATTGTGTTGACTGCACGTCTGATGAGCGGCCAGCCGAACGCGGGTGTCGGCTTCGAACTCGACGCCATTGCCGCCGTGGTGATGGGCGGTACATCGATCTCCGGCGGACGTGGTTCGATCATCGGAACCTTGATCGGTGCGTTGCTGCTGGGCGTGTTGAACAATGGGCTGAACATGGTCGGCGTGAATCCGTATGTGCAGAACGTGATCAAGGGCGGAATTATTTTGCTGGCGATCTACATCAGCCGCGACCGCAGAAAGTAACTCTCAAACGACCTCTTTTTAGCAGGACCATGCAATGACTCAATCCACGCAATCCGATAAGAAAAACATGACGGCGATCGTTTGCCACGCGCCGAAAGACTATCGCGTCGAACAGGTATCCAGACCCAAGGCGCGGGCGCATGAACTGGTGATTCGCATCGCCGCGTGCGGTATCTGCGCGAGCGATTGCAAATGCCATTCGGGCGCGAAGATGTTCTGGGGCGGACCGAGCCCGTGGGTCAAAGCGCCGGTGATTCCGGGGCACGAGTTCTTCGGTTTTGTCGAGGAAATCGGGGAGGGCGCGGCCGATCATTTCGGCGTGAAGATCGGTGACCGCGTGATCGCCGAACAGATCGTGCCGTGCGGCAAGTGCCGCTATTGCAAATCCGGCCAGTACTGGATGTGCGAAGTGCACAACATCTTCGGCTTCCAGCGCGAAGTCGCGGACGGTGGCATGGCCGAGTACATGCGTATTCCGCCGACGGCAATCGTCCACAAGATTCCCGACGGCATCTCGCTCGAAGACGCGGCGATCATCGAACCGCTCGCATGTGCGATCCACACGGTGAACCGTGGCGACCTGCAACTCGACGATGTGGTCGTGATCGCGGGCGCGGGCCCGCTTGGCTTGATGATGACGCAAGTCGCGCACCTGAAAACACCGAAGAAGCTTGTCGTGATCGATCTGGTTGAGGAGCGTCTGGCACTCGCGCGCGAATACGGCGCGGACGTAACGATCAATCCGAAACAGGACGACGCGCTGGCGACTATTCATTCACTGACGGACGGCTACGGTTGCGACGTCTACATCGAAACGACCGGCGCACCGATCGGCGTCAACCAGGGCATGGAGATGATCCGCAAGCTGGGGCGCTTTGTCGAGTTTTCGGTGTTTGGTGAGGAGACGACGCTGGACTGGTCGGTGATCGGCGACCGTAAGGAGCTTGATGTACGCGGCGCGCATCTCGGGCCATACTGTTATCCGATTGCGATCGATTTGCTGGCGCGTGGGCTCGTGACGTCGAAGGGCATTGTCACGCACGGTTTTTCGCTGGAAGAATGGGATGAAGCGATCAAGGTCGCCAACTCGCTCGATTCGATCAAGGTGTTGTTGAAGCCGCGGGCCTGACGATCGAGCGCGACGCAGGTCGTGGACGAGCGGCACATAAACGGAGACTGTATGGACTACGTCATCGGCGTCGATATCGGCACGCAGAGCACCAAGGCGCTGCTGGTCGATCAGCACGGCGCGATCGTCGCGCAGCATGCGTCGAGCTATCAGCCGGATACGCCCAAGCCGCTATGGGCCGAGCAATGGCCGGCGGTGTGGTTGAAGGCGGTGGTGGAATGCATCGCCGCGTGCGTCGATAAAGGGAAGGAGGCGGGCGTCGCGGCGAAGTCGATTAAGGCTCTGTGCGTGAGCAGCTTGTATGGCGGCTCGGGGATTCCCGTCGACAGCGAGATGCGGCCGCTTTATCCCTGCCTGATCTGGATGGACCGGCGGGCGACCGATCAGGTCGAATGGGTGCGTGCAAACATCGATCTCGAGCGCTTGTATGCCATTACGGGCAACGGTGTGGACAGCTATTACGGCTACACGAAGATGTTGTGGTTGCGCGATCATGAGCCGGATGTGTGGGCGCACACGCGTTACTTCCTGCCGCCGAATGCTTATGTGATTTATATGCTGACGGGTGAGGTCGCCGTCGATCACAGTTCGGCGGGGAATATCGGTGGCATTTACGACATCGGCAAGCGCGACTGGTCGGATGAAGCGCTCGACATGCTCGGTATCCCTGCAACGATGATGCCGGAACGGTTGGTGGAATCGTCGGACGTGGTGGGTGGATTGTTGTCGCAGTGGACCGGGCAGCTTGGGTTGGAGGCGGGCACGGCGATTGTCGCGGGCGGCGTGGATGCCGCGGTGGCGACGTTTGCCGCGGGCGTCACGCGCGCGGGGCAACACGTTGCCATGATCGGCACGAGTATGTGCTGGGGATATATCAATCAGACCGTCGATGCGCGGCATGGTCTGATCAGCATGCCGCATGTGTTCAACGGTCAGCGCGATATTTATGTGTTTGGCGGTGCGATTACGGCGGGTGCTTCGGTGACGTGGTATCGCGAGCAGTTCTGCCATGCGGAGACCGAGGCGGCGCGCGCGATGCCGGATGGGGATCCGCATCGGTTGCTTGAAGAGAGTGCGTCACAAGTCCCGGCGGGCTCGGATGGCGTGATTTTCCTGCCGTATTTGATGGGCGAACGAAGCCCCGTGTGGGATGCGAAGGCGAGCGGCGCGTTTGTCGGATTGAGCCTGTTTCACACGCGGGCGCATCTGTATCGCGCGGTGTTGGAGGGCGTGTCGTTCGCGTTGAAACACAACATCGAGGCGGGACGTAAAGGCGCGCAGTCGCTCGATGACAAGTTGATCGTGGTGGGCGGTGCAGCGCATTCCGATCTCTGGATGCAGATCATTGCGGACATTACCGGCTATCCGGTCTATACGATCGAGCAGGACGTGGAGGCGGCAATGGGCGCGGCGTTGCTGGCCGGTGTCGGCGTCGGTCTCGTGTCGCGTGAAGAGGCGCAGAGTGGATGGGTCACGCTGATTGAACGTGCGGAGCCGAACGCGCAGCGGATGGCGATGTACGAGCAGCGGTTCGGTGTTTATACGGATTTGTATCCGGCGTTGAAACCGGTCATGCATCGGTTGCAGACATCATGAATGCTACTTTTGATTTTTCTGGCCGCTCGATTCTTGTGACCGGCGCGTCGAGTGGAATTGGACGCGCGACGGTGGAAGCGTTGTGCGCATCCGGTGCGAGTGTGGTCGCTGCGGCGCGGAATGTGAATGAGCTCGCGCGCCTGGCTGAGGAAACAGGATGCGAGCCTTTGATGCTGGATGTGGGCGATGAAGCGGCTATTGATGAGGCATTAGGTTCGCTCGATGCATTCGATGGACTCGTGAACTGTGCGGGGATCGCTTTGCTTGAGCGTGCGGTGGATACGACTGGTGCCAGTTTCGATCGCGTGATGGGGGTGAATGCGCGTGGAGCGGTGTTGGTTGCCAAGCATGTGGCTCGCGGGATGATCGAAGCGAAGCGCGCCGGCAGCATCGTGAATGTTTCCAGTCAGGCCGCGCTTGTGGCGCTGGATGATCATCTGAGTTATTCGGCTTCCAAAGCGGCGCTGGATGCTGTTACGCGGGCTTTGTGTGTCGAACTCGGACCTTTCGGAATTCGGGTGAATAGTGTGAACCCGACGGTGACGCTAACGCCGATGGCGGTGCAGGCGTGGAGTGATCCTGCGAAGCGAGATCCGGCTTTGAAGGCGATTCCGTTGCACCGCTTCGCGGAGTCCGCTGAGGTTGCCGCACCGATCATGTTTTTGTTGAGCGATGCGGCTTCGATGATTAGTGGGGTTTGTTTGCCGATTGATGGGGGGTATACGGCGAGGTGATGGGGGTTGTGCGTTTGGCCTACAACGGCACGACTCGCGTGCCAACGAGCGTGAGCGACCAATCAATGACAATGGCTAAAAGAGCGCACAAGAATAGCTGCCGGGCGCTCACATTTTTCCTGCTCAACTGGTAACCGAGGATTGCGAATAAAAAGGGCGGCCCGAGCACGAGCAGTGCAAGACCTACGATCATGTGCGCGTCACTACTGCATACGTCAATGCCGCCGCACACGCCGGGTTTCGGTCGGTAGTAGCTTGGATAAGCCTCGCACAATCTGACGTCGATAGCGCCCCACGCAAGTACGCTCGCGAAACCGAGAAGGCCGAAACAAGCCGTTGTAAAGAAACGTCTATTCATTCGACTTCCGCCGGGACTAACTCTGGTGGCTCAAACGGCGCACTTTGGCGATGATCCAGCCAGCGAGTGCAAGCACGAAAGCACCGGCCAATGCACAGCGAAGGGCGAAAACCAAAGCGCGCACGCCGCACTCGTCGCCACATTCGACTGTCGAATGTGGCAAGGCGAGGGACAGTCCAATCAAACCACCGACGATAGCCCCGCTGACGAATAGTGCAAGGACGAGCATTGCTGTTTTCATGCTATTTCCCAGAAGGAGATCTGCTTTGCGTCCGCGAGATTAGAAAACAGATTCTCCGGCCCGACACCGATGACAGACAGCGGATTCCATAGCTTCGGAATCCAAATGTCGAACCTTAAGGTGGTTTCCGTACTTGGCGTTAGCCGTTCTCCGTTCCACAAGTCGATATGATCGCCCGAAGGGTTGCGCTCTTTGAGAGAGCGACGCCAGTAGCTGCCGAAGAAAATAATACCTGTTCTGCCTTTCACATGTGTCTGCCAGTCTCTACCGGTTACAGTCTCCGCAACGGGACAACCAGCAAACGGGCGCCGATTTAGCCACTCGGCTACTTCCTTCGCTCGAGACATGTGAGAAGGCGAGTGTCCATGAAATCAACACTTTTGACGGGTTTATGCACGACTCGTTTTTGGGGTAGTCCGTCCAGAATTCAGAGAACGTGACCGCTTTAAATTCTACGACCTTGACAGAACCCGGTGTCGAATTGGTTCGAACCACAGTCGGTTTGTTCGGCATTGTCAGATTCCCTGTTGTTTCGCAAAGGCGGCATCGCCCCAATAGATCGTGTAGTCGTTGGCTTCCTGTGTCTCGATGCGGGGCAGGTTGCCGTTCGCATCGGTTCGACCGTATGAAGTTCGACCATCCGCTATTTCGATGAAGTACGGATAGCCTTTGAGAGGGATGCCTCGAGCGGCAATGCGGACCTGTTCGTCAAACGTACCGCTTGCGAGAGAAGAAGACGCCGATTCAACTGCCACAGCGGCATTGCGCGCACTCGATGAGCCGGGATCCGAATTGAGAAAATACCCCGGATTGCTACCGACGATTACCCGGTTCTTTCCACACGGACAGAGTACCGAATCACCATCAACAACAACGTTACGCCCTCTGTCGGAAATTCCCTTACCGGCTCCGAAGATCCTGTGCAGTCCCTTGCAGTTGCCGCACGTCGCGACGTCACCATCTAGTGCAAGCTTTTTGCCGTGGTCGGTATACCCCGTTGAGGAACCCATAACACGACCGCCCGTCGTCGTTGAGTCACCGTCTCGTACTGCCGCTTTACGCATGGTTATGCCTCCCGCTGCTCCGGCTTCCGTCTTTTCCCGCTAGTGAGCCGATTGTCGCGAGCGGATATTTTGCTTCTTCACGGTCCTTGTCCTTCATGTGCTGTCTCCTGCTGGTGGTTGAAAAAACCATTTGGCGGAGACTCGCCGCATTTGAATTCAATCTCTATAAGACGACTCCGAAAATAACAATGTCATGCATGCGGCATGTGAATGAGGTTTCTAGTCCGATTTGCCGACCCGACCCGTGTCCGATGCTTGAAGGAAAACACTCGATGTGCTCAGGAGGCTCCGACGTTGAAGCGTCTGAACCTTACATGAATTCAGAATTGCCGCACGCATTTTTCGAGCATGACTGATTTCTCACCCTGCAAGAAAGCCCCAGTCTCTACGGGTAAGTTTGTTCAACTCAGTGGGAGACGGACTCGTGGCAAACACAACAGTCAACGGAGCGGCCGATCTGTTCGCAACCATCGGTTCACACGCAGGACGAGGCGGACGGATAGTGACGCCAACAGTCGGATCGATTATCGATGGCTCTGACAGTACCGATGTCGACGACGGCTTATCTCGTTTCGAGAAGCAGGATGCCGTCAACTATAAGGTTCATGCCAAGGATGAAGCCGTTGCGAGACGGGTTGGAGTCTAAGCAATGCCGAACATGAAAACTGTGGTGAGAACGAATTCGACGCCTGGCTCAATCAAGTTGGTGGAACTGAAGGTACTAACGTTCCGGGAACTATGGGACAACTACCCGACGGGCAAACCGTATGATGATCCAAAATACAAAGATCAATGTGCAATTCGTATGAGCGTGATGTTCCACCGTGTCGGTATTGAAATGAAGTCGTTTTCAGAAAAACTCGTGAAACCGCTCTCCGGTGCACCGACGATTGGGCGAATATTGCTTGATGGTAAGGCCACTGCCACGCGTGCCGATGAACTCGGTGAATGGCTGAACCTGCGTCCGTTTGCCGGCCTGCCTAAGGCAGAGAGTATTACGGGCGCGGACTGGGAAGCGAAGGTCAAAGGACGGACAGGTATCATCCAGTTCTCGCGATATTGGTCCCGTGCAGGAGAAGGTGCGGCGGAGGCAAGCGGCGGTCATATCGATCTCTGGAATGGCAAGCGGCTGACCATCAGTAGTGTGCCCGACGGATTCGCTACTATTGGCCGGTTTCTCGGTGTGGCTTCTTTTCGACAGGGAGCGAACGTGTTGGGCGAACTGAGCTACTCAGACCTAAGCAGGTCGAAGAGTATTCTCTTCTGGGAGATCAGGTGAGACGAGCTGTCGTTAGCTTCGCTGGTGTGATCTTTGGGGCATTTTTGACATGGTTCTGTCTCTACATGTTTAGCCATATTCAATGGCCGAAATCGAATCGCGTCGTTGAAGGTTGCCATGAGCTGGGTAAATGTGCAGCACAGTGGTGGGCGATGGCAGGGCTTTTTGCTTATATTTTTGGTCCTTCCTTGCTGTTGGGTTCTTTGAACGCAATTGCATGGAAACGCTGGCGCGTACGAAGGTGGGCTGCATATTTTGCAACTGCCACCTTTGGTATCGTCGGTTTATATTTGTACGGATACGCTTCTGCATAAACAGCGCGTGCCAATCAGAAGCAGGCGCATATTCGACGCAAGGCTGGTGTTGCCTATGTGAAAGCAACCGATTGGTCTGCGTTTTCTCTCGTGCCGAGGGAAAATATTCCAGGCGCAGTGCCCATGAAATCGATGAATCTTTGTGAACCTGGCAACGTACCCGATAACTAGCCCAATCACGTTAACTTCTGAATCGATTGTTGAACGTTGATCACGACGACACGTGGACTGATGGATGTTGAGAGTAAGGTGGTACTGCTTGAATTTCAACGAGCGCTGGTTCCGTCGAGCTGGTACGTATAAAAAGGCGCGAACGATTCGCGCCTCATTCTTTGTTGCGGCGCGATGGCCGCAGCTTCACGTTAGTGCTTCACTGTTGTTCGTTGTTCACTTGCCCGCGCACGCGCCGCAGTCTTTACGCGCTCCTGCTTACGCGTTACAGCTTTGCTATCCGATGCAGCTTCGGCTTCGGCTGCAGCTTCCCCGGCTTCTCGCCCCGCCTCTGTCGCATCTGCCAAAAGTTTCGTCGCAAGTTTTGCGGTGATACGACTATGAGGAACCCCCTTCGCATCGAGTGCAATCACCTGGTACAGGTCACGGTCGCATTCAACTTCCTGCTGGTATTGCTCCACCGTATAGAGCAGGTGTTCCAGCAAGTTGCGCTCACGGCGTCTTTCTTCAACCGTTGTAGCCGGGCATCGGGTGATGCTCGCCGCGAGATCAATCAGTGTTCGAAGCTGCCGGATTTGCCGGTCGCATGCTCCAAAAGCCGATAGTGCAAGTTTTTCGTACTGGATCGCATCAACAGGGGGGCGTGATGCAGGTTGAGTTTTCTTGGTGGTTTTGGCCATGTGCGATTTCCGGTGCGTTCGTGATTCGCCCGACACCCGCCTACTAACAGTTGGGGTGAGCGGGCACGTAGCGAGTTTGAGAGACCGGGCAACAAAACGAAACCGGCGAGCCTTGCGACCCACTCACCACGGCCCGCCCATAGAAAAGGCATACGTGATCGAGCACTACCTACTTTCGCAAGTGGTGCGTTTCGTTGCTTCGGGCTCTCACACCCGGCCGTTTCGTCCAACGGCACATAGAAATCTAACCGATCCGTTTTTTAGGACGATCAACCACACAGGCTAAATGCGCGAACTACAACCAATCTTTACATTTGAACCGATGCGTCTACGGGGCGCCATGCGTTGTATGAACGTTGCCAATACATCGCGTATCGGCAACGTTCATACCGACGCCTTAAAGCATCGTCCGCACATGCCAAAGTTCAGGAAACAAAACCACATCCAGCATCTTCCGCAGATAAGGCGCGCCACTCGTCCCACCGGTCCCTTGCTTAAAGCCGATGATTCTCTCAACCGTCGTCACATGCCTGAACCGCCACTGACGAAACGCATCCTCGAGATCGACAAGCTCCTCCGCCATCTCGTACAACTCCCAATGTTGCGAAGGATTCCGATAGACCTCCAGCCAGGCCGCCTCGACGGAAGTGTCATGCACAGTCGGCTGTGTCCAGTCCCGCTCCAGCCTGGAGGGTGAAATCGCAAACCCGCGCCGCGCCAGCAGTCGAACCACTTCGTCGTAAAACGAAGGCGCTTCCAGCGAAGCCGTCACCTCGGCAAGAACATCCGCCCGGTGCGCATGCGGCTTCAGCATCTGGTCATTCTTATTACCGAGCAAAAACTCGATCTGCCGATACTGGTAAGACTGGAACCCGGAAGAGCTACCCAGATAAGGCCGCATCGCCGTGTATTCGGACGGCGTCATCGTCGCGAGAACACTCCATGCCTGCACGAGTTGCTCCATGATCCGCGACACGCGGGCGAGCATCTTGAACGCCGGCGGCAATTCATCGCGATGCACCGCCTTCAACGCGGCACGCAACTCATACAGCGCGAGCTTCATCCACAGCTCACTCGTCTGATGCTGAATGATGAACAGCATCTCGTTGTGATCCGGCGACAACGGATGCTGCGCATCCAGCACCGTCCCCAGCGAGAGATAGTCGCCATAACTCATCGATTCCGAAAAATCGAGCTGCGCGTCATGCCAGCCTTCGCCGGAATCGGCAGAGGCCGTAGCCGATGCCGAGGGGGCAACCCCACTGCCGTGCCCAAACGGACAGCCTTGTGCCGGTTTCTCTTCCGGCAAGCCCGGCGTTTGCATGTGATCGGTGGTCATCGCGCGCTCCTCAGGTCACGGCGCCGCGAGCGGCAAATTCAGGTGCTCGCCAGGACTCTTGCGCGAGCACATCGCGCAGCGTCTCCACCGCATCCCACACATCGACAAAGCGCGTGTACAGCGGCGTGAAACCAAACCGCAACACATGAGGTTCGCGATAGTCGCCGATCACGCCACGCGCGATCAACGCCTGCATCACTTCGTAACCATGCGGATGTTCGAAGCTCGCATGCGAACCGCGCTGTGCGTGTTCGCGCGGCGTCACGAGCTTCAAAGGAAACTCGCCGCAACGCGCTTCGACCAGTTCGATAAACAGATCGGTCAATGCGAGCGACTTCGCGCGGATCGTCTGCATATCCGTTTGCAGGAACACGTCGAGTCCACATTCGACCAGCGACATCGACACCATCGGCTGTGTGCCGCACAGGAAACGGCCGATACCGTCATCCGGTTGATACGCCGGGTCCATCTTGAACGGCGCGCGATGTCCCCACCAGCCGGACAGCGGCTGCGCGAAATCGTTCTGATGCCGCTTCGGTACCCACACGAATGCCGGCGAACCTGGGCCACCGTTCAGATACTTATACGTGCACCCCACGGCGTAATCCGCGCCAACGCCATTCAGATCGACCGGCACCGCACCCGCCGAGTGCGCGAGGTCCCACAGTGCGAGCGCGCCTTTGTCGTGGATCAGCTTCGTGAGCGCAGCCATGTCGTGCATGTAGCCGGTGCGGTAGTTCACGTGCGTAATCATCGCGATCGCGGTGTCGTCGCCGATCGCCGCAGGCAACTCGGAGGGGTCGTCCACAAGGCGCAATTCATAACCGCGGTCGAGCTGTTCGATCAGCCCTTGTGCGATGTACAGATCGGTCGGGAAATTCGAACGCTCAGAAACGATCACGCGACGCTTCGGGTCGCGTGCATTCGCCAGGCGCACGGCAGCCGACAAAAGCTTGAACAGGTTGATCGAAATCGTATCGGTGACGACCACTTCGTTGTCGGCTGCGCCGATCAGCGGCGCGAGCTTGTTGCCGAGGCGACGCGGCAATTCGAACCAGCCCGCAGTGTTCCAGCTGCGGATCAGACCTTCGCCCCATTCGGCACCGATCACGGTCTGCGCGCGCTGTGCGGCGGCGGCCGGCGGCACGCCGAGCGAGTTGCCGTCGAGATAGATGGTGCTCGGCGAGAGCGCGAACTGGTCGCGCAGCGGCGCGAGCGGGTCGGCGCTATCGAGCGCCAGTGCTTCGTCACGATGGTTCATGATGGTCCAGTCAAAAAAATTGGGGCGTAGGGTAAATGCGGTGATTGGGTTTTGCGGATCGCGGGTGATCAGTCAGATTCGGGCAGCGCCCGCAACACGGCGCGCACGGGGCTCGCATCGAGCGTGGTCAGCTTGAGCGGCAGCGCGATCAACTCGTAGTCGCCGGGTGCGACGGCATCCAGCACGATGCCTTCGAGGATCGCCATGCGGTGCGCGCGAATCCGGTGGTGTGCGTCCATCGTCTTCGATTCCTGCGGATCGAGCGACGGCGTGTCGATGCCGATCAGCTTCACCCCCTTCTCGGCCAGCAAGTCGATCGTTTCCGGCGCGACCGCACAAAACGCGCTGTCCCAGACCGCAATTGGCGCATTCTTGTAAGTGCGTAGTAAGACTCGCGGCGGCAGGTCGTCGAGCGAGCCGCTCAGGTGTTGTGGCGTCACAACAGGCGAAGCGCCGATGCAATGAATCACACGGCAGCGTCCAAGGTACGCATCGAGCGCGACCTGGCCGATCGCGGCACCTTTGGCGTCGTAGTGAAGCGGGGCGTCGGTGTGGGCGCCCGTGTGTGGCGACAGCGTCAGGCGCGCGACGTTGACGGGCGAGCCCGCCTCCATGCGCCACACGCGTTCGATGCCGACCGGCGTATCGCCTGGCCAGACGGGTGTCGCGGTATCGACGGCGGGGGTGATGTCCCAGAGTGTGTCCATGTCTCCATCAGCGGATTGTGTCTATCCACGAATGATAGGTGGCTTGTCGCGAAATGTGATTGCGAAAAAATCTCCTTCTGAGCCGTGTCTTGGAACATAATTTGAGACAAATGGGAAAGGGAGACCGAATATGAACGCGATCTCGCTCGACGCCACCGATTGCCGTATCTTGACGGTGCTTCAGCAGGAAGGACGGATCAGCAATCTCGATCTGGCGGAGCGCATTTCGCTGTCGCCATCGGCCTGTCTACGACGTCTGCGCCTGCTGGAAGAGCAGGGCGTCATCGAACATTACCGCGCGTGTCTGAACCGCGAAGTGCTGGGTTTCGAACTGGAAGCGTTTGTGCAAGTGTCGATGCGCAACGACCAGGAGAACTGGCACGAGCGTTTTGCGGAGGCGGTGCGGGATTGGCCGGAGGTGGTCGGCGCGTTTGTTGTGACCGGCGAAACTCACTATCTGTTGCGGGTGCTCGCCCACAATCTCAAACACTATTCGGATTTCGTTCTGCAACGCCTCTACAAGGCGCCGGGCGTGATGGATATTCGTTCGAATATCGTGCTGCAGACGCTGAAAGAAGATTCAGGTGTGCCGGTGTCGCTCGTGACGAAAACCAGCGGGCACAGCACGTCGCATAGCTGAGTGCGGGCGGCGGGGCCATTTGCCCAGCCCCGCCCCGCCTCGCCTCGGCGAGCATGGGCTCGCAGCCGCCGCCAGTCCGAAGGCCGCGCCGCGTTCAGAGCAGCTTGAGTCCGTGAAACTGGCCGTTCTGGAACACCAGCGGCGCAATCTCCGCCGCATTCTCGTGGACGCCGCAACGTTCCACTTCGCCGACGAAAATCACGTGGTCGCCTTCTTCGTAGCGACTACGGTTATGGCATTCGAACCAGGCGAGCGCGCCGTCGAGTACCGGCATGCCGGTGTCGCCTTCGGCGTGCGACACACCTTCGAAACGATCGCCCTTCACCGTCGCAAAGCGTTTGCACAGATCGAGTTGCGAAGCGGCCAGCACATTGACCACGTAGTGACTGTTCGCCTGGAACACCGGCATTGACGCCGAGCGCGTGGCGAGACTCCACAGCACCAGCGGCGGATTGAGCGAAACCGAATTGAACGAGCTGGCCGTGATGCCGATCAATTGGCCGGACGCCGCGCGTGTCGTAATGACGGTGACGCCGGTGGCGAATTGGCCGAGCGCCTGTTTAAAGGCTTGCTGGTCGAAATTGGGCGGGCTGGCGCGCTTCATCGGGCGGAAGCCTTTATGCCGGGCCGGGTGAAACCCGCGCCGGACCCATCGGGTGTGCGGCCGGAAACAAATGATTCAAAAGTCATAGTGAAAATCGTCGATTTGTCCCAATTTTAACTGCAATCGCGGTGCACTGGCCGCGAGCTCTGCCGGTTGATGGAAAAACCGCTAAGCTGGAAAGTCTTGGCAGTGGCATGAGCGTTGCGGCTAACTGGGACCGGCATCGGCCGGCTATGGGTATCAAGGAGCAAGCAGCATGAGTCAGACAGGCGAAGTCGCCACCCTCGGTGGCGGGTGTTTCTGGTGTCTCGAAGCGGTGTATCTGGGCGTTGAAGGCGTGAACTCGGTGGAGTCAGGCTACGCGGGCGGCCAGACCCAACGCCCGACCTACGAACAGGTATGCGACGGCGTGACCGGCCACGCGGAAGTCGTAAACGTCGACTTCGATCCGGCGAAGATCAGCTATCGCGAGGTTCTCGATATTTTCTTCGCGATCCACGATCCGACCCAGTTGAACCGGCAGGGCAACGACGTTGGCACGCAATACCGCTCGGTGATTTTTACCCACTCCGACGCGCAGCGTGAAACGGCACTGCAGGCGATCCGCGAGATCGGCGAACAGGGCATCTACGACGGCCAGATCGTCACCCAGGTGCTGCCGCTCGACGGCAACTACTGGCCGGCCGAGGCGTATCACCAGAACTATTTCGCGCAGCATCCGAATCAGGGCTACTGCTCGTTCGTGGTGGCACCGAAGGTCGCGAAATTCCGGCAGAAGTTCGCGCATCGGATCAAGGCGAGCTGAGGTTTTGGCGGTGGCGCGAGGGCGGCCTGTTTTGTCCGCGGCGATAGCTCAGCGCTGGCCGCCGCCTTCGCCGTCTTCGCCGCCTTCGCGCCGCTCCCCCTGGTCCGGCGGCAGCGTCGCTTCGGACACCGTTTGCGGACTGTCATGTTCATGCTCGTGTTCATGAACGAGGCGCGCATATGCCTCGATAATCTCCCGCGCCAGTTCCACGCAACTTAGCGGCGCCGACCCTTCCGCCTTGTTGTTGACAGCGATCACCACCGGCTGGCCGGCCAGCGCGTAGCGCGCGGCCAGTTCGGCGAGCGCGGCGCGGGTGCCCGGGTCCTGGTCGACCAGTTGGTTAAACGGTTCGTACTTGGCTTTTGCCTGCTCGTATTTGAAGCCGCCGTGCAAACTCCAGCGCACGATCAGCGGGCCGGCGGGCTCGCCGTCCAGCAGCGCGAGCGCTGCCGCCTGACGCAGCGGGTCGGGCATCCGCGCATGAATCCCCACGCAATACCGCACGCCCGCCGCTTTCAGCGTGCGGATGAAGCGCGGCGTGAGCAGACACGCGTCGCGGATTTCGATCGCATAGCAGGTACCTTCAGGCAGTGTCGGCAACGCTGCCAGGAACTCTGCGAGTCGCTCGATGAATGCCGCTGGCTGCGCGAGCATCTGGTCGGGCAGCGGTGAGAGCTGGAACACCAGTGCGCCGGCTTTCGCACCGAGGCCTTCAAGGCATGGCGTGACGAATTCGTCGATCGCCATTTGCGCGTTCAGAAAGCACGGGTTCAGCGAGACCGGCTCGCCGCGTTCGGCGCGCACGGTGGCGTCGGTGATCGTCATCGGCGCCTTGACGATGAAGCGGAAGTGCTCCGGCACCTGCTGTGCGTAGCGCAAGTACTCGGTGACGGTGAGCGCCTGGTAAAACGACCGGTCGATGCTGACGGTCTTTAACAGCGGATGCGCACCGTAAGCTGTCAGACCTTCGCGCGAGAGTTTGCTATTGCTGTACTCGTCGCCGTAGACGATGCCGTTCCAGCCCGGAAACGACCATGTCGATGTGCCGAGATGGACCTGCGGCGGCAGTTCGGCGGCGAGCGTGAGGAGTTCGGGAGAGGGCGGCGCGGCGAGCACGTCGCGCGAGCGGCGTTTCCGGGGCGTATCGACAGTTGCCGGCGCTGCTTCGGCTTGCGCAGCCGCGCGCGGTGGTTTTGCGCCCGCGTCAGCCTTCGGTGCCGGGGCTGCCGGCCGTTCCACCGGCATCCCGAACAGATCGAACTGCACGGCGTCGACCGGTGCGTCATTGCCGTCCACCGGCTGTTCAACTTCGCTTGTCCCGCTCTCGTCCATCTTTGTTCGACCTGCTGTTGTTTAGGGTATGCGCCGCATCGGCCCGCTCGTCAATGCACGTAGCCCCGGCGCGCGGCGACAGCAAGTCGCCGCGGCGCAACCGTATCACAACGTTTTGTCGTACATATAGTGACGCGACCACGGCAAGGTCTTTGCGCTGCGGCCGGCTCTACGGCACACCACCTGGTAGATCGAGACGTCGTCGTTTTCGAACGCATACGCGCAGCCGGCGAGGTACACGCGCCAGATGCGGAATTTTTCGTCGTCGACCAGCTTGCGAGCTTCGTCCGCGTGCGTCTCGAAGTTTTCCGCCCAGATGCCCAGCGTGTGCGCATAGTGACGGCGCAGACTTTCGACGTCAACCGCTTCAAGCCCGCCGCGCTGCATCGATTCGAGCGCAAGACTGATGTGCGGCAGTTCGCCGTCCGGAAAGACATAACGGTCGATGAATTCGCCGCCGCCCAGCGCGGTTTCGCCGCTGTCCGAATCGCTCGACGTGATGCCGTGATTCAGGGCGATGCCGTCGTCGACAAGCAGATCGTGCAGTTTCTGGAAGTAGCCCGGTAGATTCTTGCGACCGACGTGCTCGAACATGCCGACACTGGTGATGCGGTCGAATTGTCCTTCGATGTCGCGATAATCCTGCAGACGAATCTCGATCTGGTTTTCCAGACCCGCGGCCTTCACCCGTGCGGTAGCGAGATCGAACTGGTTTTGCGACAGCGTCACGCCGACACACCTGGCGCCGAATTTCTGCGCGGCTCGCAGGACGAGCGCACCCCAGCCGCAGCCGATATCGAGCAGGCGCTGCCCGGGTTGCAACTCGATCTTGGTGAGGATGTGGTCGATTTTCTTGATCTGCGCGGTGGCGAGATCTTCATTGCCATTCTCGAAGTACGCACACGAGTACACCATGTTCTCGTCGAGCCACAGCTTGTAGAACTCGTTCGAGACGTCGTAGTGATACTGAATGGCCTTCTTGTCCGACGATTTCGAGTGACTGAAATAGCGCCGTACGCGCGCCAGCTTGCTCGCGCTGGTGACGGTGTTGCGCGCCAGTTGATAGCTGACGTTGATGATGTCCGACAGCTTGCCTTCGATATCGATCTTGCCCTTCACATACGCCTCGCCCAGATTGTCGAGGCTCGGTTCGAGCAGATAAGGCAGCGCCGTGGCGCTTTTGACATGTAGCGTGACCTGGGGCGCGGCGAACTGCCCGAAGTCATGTTGCTGACCGTCCCACAGCACAAGGCGTGCGGGCAGGTTAGCCTTGGTTTTTACCTCTTCCACCCACTGCGCCAGCTTTTTCTCCCAGAACATGTGATCTCTCCGTGTCTGTTGAACTAAAGCAAAGCCTGTGTGGATTGCGGCTCCATGCGACGCAACTCCCATGCCGCGAGACGCAGTCCGACCGGCGCGCGCTGCTACGTTGGCAACGCGCGTACGGTGCCGTATTCCGATTCAAGGCGAAAGGCGGGAGATCTGCCAGTCGCTGTTTTCGCTTGAACGTGTGTAGAGCAGGCGGTCGTGCAGACGCGACGGCCGGCCCTGCCAGAATTCGATTACTTCGGGTACCAAACGATAGCCGCCCCAGTGCGGTGGGCGTGGCGGTTGGTCGCCGTATTGCAGGCTGATTTCGCGTTCACGTGTTTCGAGCTGCGAACGGCTTTCAATTACCTGACTTTGATTGGATGCCCACGCGCCGATGCGTGAACCGAGCGGGCGCGACGCAAAATACGTATCGCTTTCTTTCGCGCTGGTTTTGACAATGCGCCCTTCGATGCGTACCTGGCGCTCGAGTTCGATCCAGTAGAACAGCAGGCTTGCGTAGGGGTTACCGGCCAGTTCGCGACCCTTGCGGCTTTCGTAGTTGGTGAAGAACACAAAGCCGCGTTCGTCGACACCTTTGATCAGCACGATGCGCGCCGACGGACGGCCGCGCGGGTCGACCGTGGCCAGCGTCATCGTATTCGGCTCGGGCAGTTGCGCGTCTACCGCCTGCTGAAACCACGTGTCGAATTGACGAAACGGGTTGCGGTCGATATCGGCAGCGTCTAAAGAACCTAGCGAATAATTTTTTCGAAGTTCGGCGAGTGAGGTCATATTCTTATGCGAACGCTTCAGTCTATTTAGTATAGCCAGGGCGTGAATTTTTTGCCCGCGACCAGATCAAGGCCCGCCGCGCTGTGTGGATATGCACGCCAGCACGTTAGCCGCCATTCGTGCCTCCAGGTTGGCGCGGTCATGCGGATTGACGCGATCAGGCAAAATACGGCTGGGAGCGCCAGGGCGTACCCGTTTTCATCACTTTGTGTTTTGCCTGCTTTGAACGAGCCTTCCACCATGTCCAGCACCACCGCGCCTTCCGATCTTACTACCAGCCTCGACGGGAACGAAACCGCCGACCGCGCGCGTCGCTTCGGCGGCGTTGCCCGTCTGTACGGGGCGCCGGCGCTCGCTGCGTTCGAAGGAGCACACGTCGCCGTGATCGGCATCGGCGGGGTGGGTTCGTGGGTGGCGGAGGCGTTGGCGCGCAGCGCGGTCGGCACGCTGACTCTGATCGATCTGGACAACGTCGCCGAGAGCAACACTAACCGCCAGATCCACGCGCTGGACGGTAACTACGGAAAACCGAAAGTCGAGGCGATGGCCGAACGTATCGCGGCGATCAATCCGTTCTGCGACGTGCGGCTGGTGGAAGACTTCGTTGAGCCGGACAATTTCGCGGCCACGCTCGGCGGTGGTTTCGACTACGTGATCGATGCGATCGACAGCGTGCGCACCAAGACCGCGTTGATCGCGTGGTGCGTCGAGCAAAAGCAGCCGTTGATTACGGTGGGCGGCGCGGGCGGTCAACTGGATCCGACGCGCATTCGTATCGACGATCTCGCCTTGACCATCCAGGACCCGTTGCTATCGAAAGTGCGCGGACAGTTGCGCAAACAGCATGGTTTCCCACGCGGCCCCAAGGCGAAGTTCAAGGTGAGCGCGGTGTATTCCGACGAACCGCTGATCTACCCGGAAGCCGCCGTGTGCGATATCGACGAGGAAGCGGAGCACGTCACTACGTCGCCGGGGCATACGGGACCGGTGGGTTTGAACTGTGCGGGATTTGGATCGAGCGTGTGCGTGACCGCGAGCTTCGGTTTCGCCGCGGCCGCGCATGTGTTGCGGGCTTTAGCCAGGCAAGCTGCGAGTTGATGCGGTAGGGCGGTTAATGCCGTATATGCGGCAACGCATTCAGACGCGGCTTGCTCGCCGCGCCCGAACACCGTACAGATCAGAACAGCAGCGCGCTCAGCTTGCGCCGCCATTTCGACACCAGTTCCGGCTGGTGAGCGGCAAGATCGAACACCGACAGCATCGTTTTACGGCCGATGTCTTCGCGGAACGTGCGGTCACGTTGCACGATGGCGAGCAGATGCTCGAGCGCGCCATCGTATTTGCGGCGGGCAATGAGTGCGCTAGCCAGATCGAAGCGAGCTTCGAGATCGTCGGGGTTCGCCGCGACTTTGGTTTCGAGTGCATCCGTCGGCGGCAGATCGGCCGCCGCGTCTACCGCATCGAGCCGGGTCTTGATCGCGTTGAAGCGGGCGTCGATCCCTTGCGTGGTTTTCGGCGACAACAGGTCGACTTCATTGCGCGCTTCGTCGATGCGTTGATCTTCGAGCAGCATCTCGATGCGGTCCATGCGTGCTTCGTCGAAGCCCGGGTCGTAGGCGAGCGCCGCTTGCAGCGCATCGTAGGCATCTTCGCGGCGGCCTTCAGCCAACGCGGCTTGCGCTTCAAGACGTGATGCATCCGCACCTTGCGGGACGAGGCGCTCGATAAATTCGCGCAACTGGCCTTCCGGCAACACGCCGACGAATTGATCGACCGGTTGGCCGTCGGCAAACGCCATGACGTGCGGAATGCTGCGCACCTGGAAGTGCGCGGCCAGTTCCTGATTCTCGTCCACGTTCACCTTGACGAGCTTCCATTTACCGGCGGCTTCGGCTTCGAGCTTTTCCAGCATCGGGCCGAGCGTCTTGCAGGGCCCGCACCACGGCGCCCAGAAATCGACCAGCACAGGGGCCAGTGTCGACGCCGTAATGACGTCCCGTTCGAAAGTGGCCAGCGTGGTGTCCATTACGTCCTCGTCGATAAAACAGTTGTTCGCTACGTGGGGCCGGGCGCGACGAATTCAATGCGTGCCGCGCGCACTTTTACGTGTACGGCTACGCGCCTATTTTTTGACCGGGAGCGGAATCCATTCGGTTTCACCCGGCACCTTGCCCATCTCCTGATGGGTCCACGCCAGCTTCGCGGCTTCGATTTTCTCACGCGAACTGGCGACGAAGTTCCATTCGATAAAACGCTCGCCGTCCAGTTTCTCGCCACCGAGCAGCATGGTGCGTGCACCGTGGGTACTGGCAAGCGTGACGGTTTCGTCGAGTGCGAGCACGGCCATCTGGCCCACTTCGAGCGGCGTGCCGTCGATCTCCAGATCGCCGTCCACCAGATAGACACCTCGTTCCTCGTGCTCCGGTTCGAGTGCGAAGGCGCCGCCCGGGGCAAACTCCGCGGCCACATAGAGCGTGCCGGAAAAGGTCTCGACCGGCGAGGTTGCGCCGAACGCGGTGCCCGCGATCACGCGCAACGTGACGCCGTTGCGCTCGACCACCGGCAGCGTACTGGCCGCGTGATGCGAGAAGGACGGCTCGATGTCTTCGTCTTCGAGCGGCAGCGCGACCCAGGTCTGGATGCCGTGCATGGTTTGGCCGCTCGCGCGGTCTTCGGCCGGTGAGCGCTCGGAATGGACGATGCCGCGGCCCGCGGTCATCCAGTTGACGTCGCCCGGGACGATCTTCTGCTCGGAGCCGAGGCTGTCGCGATGCATGATCGCGCCTTCGAACAGATACGTGACGGTTGCAAGGCCAATGTGCGGATGCGGACGCACGTCGAGTCCGACGCCGGGATCGAGCGTGGCGGGGCCCATATGGTCGAAGAAGATGAACGGGCCGATCAGGCGCGCCGCCATGGCCGGCAGCACACGCCGCACGGTGAGGCTGCCGACGTCGCGTAAGTGCGGTTTGAGAACGGCTTTGATCGAGGAAGACATGGGCAGGCTCGGTTGAAAGGGGGAGTCGGTTTTTTGCTCGATAGACGATTCTACTGCGGAGGGCGAAATGCTGACGTTTTGCGCCGCCTGTTTCGCGCCGCATTGCCACTTCGGGATTCCGTAGTGTGCGCCGCCCCCTGACGCGGCTGGCTCCGCTAAACTGCCGGATCAAACCATGAAATGGAGACGGGGATGTCGCCCAGGGACTTATTGCTCGCGCTGGTCGTCGTGGTGGCGTGGGGCGTCAACTTCGTCGTGATCAAGGTGGGCCTGCACGGCGTGCCGCCGATGCTGCTCGGCGCGCTGCGCTTCGCGCTCGCCGCGGTGCCGGCGGTGTTCTTCGTCAAACGGCCGCAGATGCCGTGGCGCTGGCTGTTCGCTTACGGCGCGACGATCTCGTTCGGGCAGTTCGCTTTCCTGTTCTCGGCGATGTATGTCGGCATGCCGGCGGGGCTCGCTTCGCTCGTCTTGCAGGCACAGGCGTTCTTCACGCTGATTTTCGCGGCCCTGTTTCTGCATGAGCGCTTGCGCGTGCCGAACGTGGTCGGTTTGTTGATCGCGGCGGGTGGTCTTGCGGTCATCGGCATGCAAGGCGGCCACGCGATGACACTGGCCGGTTTCATCCTCACGTTGTGCGCCGCGTGTTCGTGGGCGCTCGGCAACATCGTCACGAAGAAGGTCGGCAAGGTCGATCTGGTAGGGCTGGTGGTGTGGGGCAGCCTGATTCCGCCGTTGCCGTTTTTCGCGCTGTCGTACGCATTCGAGGGGCCGCAACGGATTGTCGCTGCGCTGTCCGGGATCAGCGCGATGTCGATTTTCGCCATCGTGTACCTCGCGTTTATCGCGACCTTGATCGGCTACGGGCTGTGGAGCCGGCTCCTGTCGCGCTATCCGGCTAGCCAGGTCGCGCCGTTCTCGCTGCTGGTGCCGATTGTCGGGCTGGCGTCGGCGTCCCTGTTTCTCGACGAGCGGCTGTCCACCGTGCAGATCGTGGGCGCCTTGCTGGTGATGGCGGGGTTGGTGGTGAATGTGTTCGGCGGCTGGGTCGTGCAGCGGTTTTCGCCAGCGCGTTGAATGGCGCTTAAGCGCGGCGCAGAAAAAAGGGTCCGTGCGGACCCTTTTTTGTTGCCTCTGCATGACCTGATGCGACGCCACGTGCCGTCAAGTCATGCGGTTCTTCGCCAACGGCGGATTCGCCGCGAAATAGCGCTTGATGCCGGTCATGATCGCATCGGCCATTTTCTCCCGATACGCGTCGTCGTTCAGGCGGCGTTCCTCATCCGGGTTGCTGATGAAGGCGGTCTCCACCAGGATCGACGGAATGTCCGGCGCCTTCAGCACGGCAAACCCGGCCTGTTCGACCGAACCTTTGTGCAGCTTGTTGATGCCGCCGATCTCCTTCAGCACGAAGTTGCCGTAGCGCATCGAATCGCGGATCTGCGCGGTCGTCGACATATCGAACAGCGCGCGATTGACCGTGGCGTCGGCAGACTTGATGTTGATCCCGCCGATCTGATCCGACGAGTTCTCCTTGTTCGCCATCCAGCGCGCCGCGGCACTCGACGCGCCATGGTCCGACAAGGCGAACACCGACGAGCCTTTCGCCTCGGGCGTGGTGAACGCGTCCGCGTGGATCGACACGAACAGGTCCGCGCCCACGCGCCGCGCTTTCTGCACGCGCACGTTCAGCGGCACGAAGAAGTCGGCGTCGCGCGTCATCATGGAGCGCATGTTCGGCTGTGCGTCGATCTTCGCGCGCAGCTTCTTCGCAATGTCGAGTGCGACGTGCTTCTCGTAGGTGCCCGAAGCGCCGATCGCGCCGGGGTCTTCGCCGCCGTGACCCGGATCGATCGCGACGGTGAGCAGGCGCACCGTATTGCTCTTGCCGGTTTTCGGGTTGGTGAAGGCGTAGTTATCGTCGCTGTCGCTGTCATCGCCGCCGAGGTTGCCCGCGGTGTTGCCGCCCTTGTTGCGGGCGATTGCGGTGGGCGGCGCGGGCGGTGCGCTCGGCGCTGCGGGCTTGCCGAGGATGGGCGGAACGGGCGTCGGCGCGAGATGCGCGGGCGGACGCGGCACGCCCGGCGCCGTCCCGCTGCTGCCGTTCTGCGCATAACGCTCGAAGAAGGCTTCGCTGTTGTCGGCGGTGGGCGGCGTGGTGCCCGGTCCGCTTAGCGTGGCGGGCGGCGCGTTGTTTTCGTCCAGCGTTTGCTGCTTGTGCTCGGTCTGCGCGAGCAGATCCATCAGCGGATCGGGTGCGACGGCGGGGTACAGGTCGAACACCAGCCGGTATTTGTACGTGCCGACCGGCGGCAGCGTGAACACCTGCGGCTTCACCGAGCCTTTCAGATCGAACACCATGCGCACGACGTGCGGCTGGTATTGGCCGACGCGTACCGACTGAATCTGCGGATCGTTCGGCGTGATCTTCGATACCAGATCCTTCAGCGCCTGATCGAGATCGAGGCCGCTCAGATCGACCACCAGCCGGTCCGGACCCTGCAGCAAGTGCTGCGCGTTCTGCAACGGCTGATCCGACTCGATCGTCACGCGCGTGTAATCGCGCGCCGGCCAGACCCGCACGCCCAGCACCGAACTCGCCCACGCGAGACGCGGAGCGACGAGGCCGAGCACCAGCGTGGAGGCGCCCGCGCGCAGAATCTGCCGGCGACGCCAGTTATGCGTTGCGGTGGCCGCCGATTCGATCGAGCGGAACGGTTTGATTAACATCTTTCGAGACATGCCTTTCCTGGTTCGCTGTATGCCCGTGCAACGAGTACCCGGCCTTCGCCCGCCTGATCCAGGTCGAGCGCGAAGACGAGATCCGGTACGCCAAGCAGACCCCCGGCGCGCTGCGGCCATTCGACGAGGCAGATAGCGCCGCTGTCGAAGTACTCGCGAAAACCGGCGTCGGCCCATTCTGCCGGGTCGGTGAATCTATACAGATCGAAGTGATAGAGCGCGAGTTCCCCAGCGGGCCGTTCGAGCACGTAGGGTTCGACAAGTGTGTAAGTGGGACTGCGCACGCGGCCGGCATGACCGAGGCCGCGCAAGGTCGCGCGCACGAGGGTGGTTTTGCCGGCGCCGAGGTCGCCGACGAGTTGCACTTGCAGGCCCTGGAATGCCGGACGCGCTTCGGTGCCCGGAGTGGCTTGCAGCGTTTTCGGTTGCGGGTCTCGCTGCAGCTCGCGCACGCTTTCGATTGCCCGTGCAAAGCGCTCGCCGAATGCGTTGCTGGCGGCCTCGTCCGCGAGCGCGAAGGAGCGTTCGAGCAGGACATCGGCGGACGGTTGGATCGCGAGATCGGGATTGACGGGCATTCTCGTAAAATGGCGTGATGAACCGAAGTCCGGAGTCCCCTGTTTCCAGCACGCCTGCGTCTGACGACGATGCGCGTGCCGAGCGTCATTTCGATGAAGCGGCGCTGAACGCGCTCGCGCTCAACATCAAAACGTGGGGCCGTGAACTGGGTTTTGGGGCAATCGGTATCAGCGACACCGATCTCTCCGCTGCCGAAGCGCCGCTTGCAGCATGGCTGGACGCGGGTTGCCACGGCGAGATGGATTATATGGCGAAACACGGCATGAAACGCGCGCGTCCCGCCGAGCTTGTGGCCGGCACGCGACGTGTGATTACCGCGCGCATCGCCTATTTGCCCGTAGAGACATTGCGCGGAAAGGCACACGAAAGCGCTTTGCAGGACTCGCCGCATGCACCGCGAGACTGGCGCGCAGCCGAACATGCGCGGCTCGCGGACCCGTCGGCGGCAGTGGTCTCGATCTACGCGCGGGGCCGCGATTATCACAAGGTGATGCGTAACCGTCTGCAACATCTGGCCGAGAAAATCGAGGCGGAGATCGGCGCGTTCGGCTACCGCGTATTTACCGATTCGGCGCCGGTGCTCGAAGTCGAGCTTGCCCAGAAGGCCGGGATCGGCTGGCGCGGCAAGCACACGTTGCTGCTGCAGCGCGATGCGGGCTCGCTGTTTTTTCTCGGCGAGATCTACGTCGACGTACCGTTGCCTACCGATGCCGAGACGTCGCCCGAGGATGCGCCCGAAACGCCGGGCGCGCATTGCGGCAGTTGTACGCGCTGCATCGCCGCGTGTCCGACGGGTGCGATCGTCGCGCCGTATAAGGTCGACGCACGCCTCTGTATTTCGTATCTGACGATCGAATTGAAGGGCAAGATTCCCTTGGAAATGCGGCCGCTGATCGGTAATCGTGTGTATGGCTGCGACGATTGTCAGCTCGTCTGTCCGTGGAACAAGTTTGCGCAGGCCGCGCCGGTCGCCGACTTCGACGTGCGCCATGGGCTCGATCGTGCGACGCTGGTCGAGCTGTTTGCATGGAGCGCGGAGGAGTTCGACACCCGCATGCAGGGGAGTGCGATTCGCCGTATTGGCTATGAAAGCTGGCTGCGCAATCTGGCAGTGGGAATGGGTAATGCGCTGCGGGCCCCTTCGGAAAATCTGAGTGCGGATGCGCGCGAGGCGATTGTCGACGCGCTGAGGTTACGCATCGAAGACCCCTCGGCCGTGGTGCGCGAGCATGTGGAATGGGCGTTGGAAGCAGCGTAGAGTAGCGGCAATCCGGTGGGACGGTTTTTCTGGGCGAAGCGCCTGCATCCCCATGCAGGTACGCTGCCGTGACGCTTACAGGGCAGCGGTCCAGTCATGAGGCAAGCAATCATGTTCAACGCAGTAATCGATGCACCTTTCGGTAAGGTCGGCATCCGCATCGAGGGTGAGGCTGTGCGCGAAATCGTCTATCTGCCGGCGTCGACGCGTAGCGTCGCACCGGACACGCCTCTGGCCAGGCAGGCTGCCGGGCAGATCGAGCGTTATTTCGAGCGCGCGTCCACGAAGTTCGAATTGCCGCTGGCAAAGGTCGGCACCGAGTATCAGCGGCGCGTCTGGCAAGCGATCAGCGACATCCCGCCGGGCGTCGTACTGACCTATGGGCAACTGGCGAGGCAACTCGGCAGCGTCCCGCGCGCGGTCGGCCAGGCGTGCGGCTCCAACTACTTTCCGATCGTGATTCCGTGTCACCGGGTGGTCAGTTCGAGCGGCATCGGCGGATTCGCACATCATGCCGGTGATGGCTTCTTTCGCAACGTCAAGCGCTGGCTTCTCGCGCATGAAGGCATTCCCTACGCATGAGCGACACCGTGACTGAAGACGCGCTTGTCGCGTCACCTTTGTTTGTGACGAGCTCTGCCTCGATCGATGCGTTCTGCGACGCGCTGTGGCTCGAGCACGGCTTGTCGCGCAACACGCTCGACGCGTACCGGCGCGATCTGCGGCTCTTCTGCGAATGGCTCGCGCAGACCCGCAACGCGTCGCTCGACACCGCCAGCGAAGCCGATCTCAACGCCTATAGCGCGGCGCGCCAGAAAGACAAATCCACCTCGGCGAACCGGCGGCTCTCGGTGTTTCGCCGCTACTACGGCTGGGCGGTGCGCGAGCATCGCGCAAAGGCCGATCCAACGGTCCGCATCCGTTCAGCCAGGCAGCCGCCGCGTTTTCCGTCGACGCTCTCCGAAGCGCAGGTCGAAGCGCTGCTCGGCGCGCCGGATGTCGACACGCCTTTGGGCCTGCGCGACCGCACCATGCTGGAGTTGATGTACGCGAGCGGCTTGCGTGTCACGGAACTCGTCACGCTGAAGACAGTGGAAGTGGGCCTGAACGAAGGCGTGGTGCGTGTGATGGGCAAGGGCTCGAAAGAGCGCCTGATTCCGTTCGGCGAAGAGGCGCATGGCTGGATCGAGCGCTATCTGCGCGAGGCGCGTCCGGCGTTGCTGGGGGCGCGCGCGACGGATGCGCTGTTCGTCACCAGCCGCGCGGAGGGCATGACCCGCCAGCAGTTCTGGAACATCATCAAGCGTCACGCGGCGGCGGCCGATGTGCACGCGCCGCTTTCGCCGCATACGTTGCGGCACGCATTCGCGACACACCTGCTGAACCATGGCGCCGATCTGCGCGTCGTGCAATTGCTGCTCGGTCATACGGATATCTCGACCACGCAAATCTATACGCACGTGGCCCGCGAACGGCTGAAGTCGTTGCATGCGCAGCATCATCCGCGCGGGTGACCGGCGCTTGCGCGGGCACTCGCCTTGGCCCGTGCCGTCACATGCGCGTGACTGAGACTACCGCGGCCATATCGTTTGTCTGGAAATGCAAAGGCCGCTGCCATAACGGCTCCTGCGTTACATGAACTCGCGCAACCGATGCTTGAGAATCTTGCCCGTCGACGCAGCCGGCAGCGCAGCGAGCACCTTCACTTCGGCAGGGCGCTTGTAGGGCGCAAGACGCTCGCCGCACCACGCGATCAGCTCGGCCGGCGACACTTGCGCCCCCGCGATCAATTCGACGAACGCGACCACCTCCTCGTTACCCTCCACCGGCCGGCCGATCACCGCCGACTGCACCACCTGCGGATGCGCGTTCAACACATGCTCGACTTCCGACGGATACACGTTGAAACCGGAGCGGATGATCAGCTCCTTGCTGCGCCCGACGATATGCAACGCGCCGTCCGCATCTTGTCGCGCGAGATCGCCGGTCTTGAGCCAGCCGTCTTCGGTAACGGCGGTGCGGGTCTGCTCCGGGCTGCGGTAGTAACCGAGCATCACGTTCGGGCCACGCACCCATAGTTCGCCGATTTCACCCGACGCGGCATCCACGCCGTCGGGGCCGACGAACCGCACGTCAACGCCAGGAATGACTTCGCCGACCGAGCAATCGCTGCGCGGCGCGTCGAGCATGGTGTGCGAGACGGTCGGGCTGCTCTCGGTCATGCCATAACCGTTATGCAGTGGGAGGCCGTAGACGCTTTCGACCCGCGCCTTGAGCGCGGCGTCGAGCGGCGAGCCGCCCGAATAGGCGAAGCGCAGGTGCGGCGCGGACCACGCATGGTCATGCGTTTGCAAATGTTCGAGCAGTTTGGCGTGCATGGCCGGAACGCCCTGGAAGATCGACACGCGCTCTTCGACGAGCGCGCGCCGCACCGCCTCCGGCGCGAAACGCGGCGCGAGACGCAAGGTCGCGCCGGCGTGCAGGCTGCCGAGACAAACCGAGGCAAAGCCGTACACGTGCGAAATTGGCAGAACGGCGTACACCACGTCGTCAGGACCGACTTTACGCAAGCGGCTCGACACGGCCGCAATGAAGAGCAGATTGCGATGCGACAGCATCACGCCTTTCGGTGCACCGGTGGTTCCCGTGGTGTAGATCAGCGCGGCGCATTGACGGTGATTGGCGACTTCGACCGGTTCGGCTTTCGCGTTGGCGTCGATCGTGTACGACCAAACACCGATATCCGGCGTGATGGCAGTCGCTGTGACGGCTTGATGCCGCTCAGCATGCTGTTGGGCATCCGCAGAGCTTTCGACGGCATACGCGACCACGCGAGGCTGCGCGTGCGCACGGATCGCGTCGAGTTCGGCCGCCGACAGGCGTGCGTTCGACACCAGCGCCCACGCGTCGAGCTTCGCGGTCGCGAACAGCAGCACGATCTGCGCGATGCTGTTCTCGGCCACGATCATCACGCGATCGCCGCCACGCACGCCCCATTCGTGCAGCAGCGCGGCGGCGGCATCGACAGCTTTCAGAAGTTGCGCGTTGGTGAGGTGGCGCGCGTCCTCGATCAAGGCGACGTGCTGCGGATCGCGCGCGGCGGCGAGCGCCGGAATTTCAGCGATACGCGCGGGCAGGCCGGCCAGCAGCGCGGGAATGTCAATCGTGGAACGGGTGGATGAATCGAGGCTCAACGCTGTCTCCCAAGAGCAATTCGGTACCCGGCATGCTGTGCGCCGGAACATTTGCGAACGATCGTGCCACAATCGCCGTGCCCGCACAATTGGCCGTTCGGCAAATAGCCGTTGTGCAAACTCGCTATTACAATGCGCCGATGAGCAAATCCAGACACGTCTCCGAAACGCCCGCGACGCAGTTTCTGCGCCGTCACGGCGTCACTTTCGGCGAACACCCTTACGATTACGTGGAGCACGGCGGCACTGAAGAATCGGCGCGCCAGCTCGGCGTGGACGAACATCATGTCGTCAAGACGCTGGTGATGGAAGACGAGCACGCCAAGCCGCTGATCGTACTGATGCACGGCGACCGCACCGTCAGCACGAAAAATCTGGCGCGGCAGATTGGCGCGAAGCGCGTCGAGCCGTGCAAGCCCGAGGTGGCGAACCGGCATTCGGGTTATCTGATCGGCGGCACGTCGCCGTTCGGCACGCGCAAACAGATGCCGGTGTACGTCGAGTCGAGCATTCTCGAGATGGACACGATCTGGCTGAACGGCGGCCGGCGCGGTTTTCTGGTCAGCATCGAGCCCAGGATTCTGTCCGATCTGGTGGCGGCGAAGCCGGTTCAGTGTGCGAGCGTCGATTGACGTTTGTCTGAATGTTTGCCCGGCAGGCGTGTTCGGTAGAATGTGCGCCGCCTTGTTGCCTGTTGCGTTCCCTGTTGCGGTTGGAGTATCGAGTTTCAGACCGCCGATCCTTATAAGAGTCCCCAGATGGAAAACCTGATCGTTGCTGTCGTTGCCTACCTGATCGGCTCGGTGTCGTTTGCCGTGATCGTGAGCGCCGCGATGGGGCTGGACGACCCGCGCTCGTACGGTTCGGGCAACCCGGGCGCCACCAATGTGCTGCGCAGCGGCAGCAAGAAAGCCGCGATTCTCACCCTGATCGGTGACGCCTTCAAAGGCTGGTTGCCGGTGTGGTTCGTGGTGCATTTCGGCGCGCGTTACGGCCTCGACGATACGTCGGTTGCGATTGCGTCCGTCGCGGTGTTTCTCGGCCACCTGTATCCGATCTTCTTCCGCTTCAAAGGCGGCAAGGGCGTGGCGACGGCAGCGGGTGTGCTGATCGCGATCAACCCGATCCTCGGCATCGCCACCTTGCTGACATGGCTGATCGTGGCGTTCTTCACGCGCTACTCTTCGCTGGCGGCGTTGGCCGCGGCGGTGTTCGCGCCGCTCTTCGACGGCTTTCTGTTCGGGCCGCATGTCATCGCGCTGGCGATTGTGGTGATGAGTTCGCTGCTGGTATGGCGTCACCGTGGCAACATCGCCAAGCTGATGCGCGGCCAGGAAAGCCGCATCGGCGCCAAGAAGAAAACTGACGCGGCGGGTAGCGCGGCGGGCGGAAACGAATCTTGAGCGCGGGCGGGGGGCGTCCGGCCGGGTGCTGAATCTCAATGCAGCCAGGCGCTCCGCGGTGGGCCCTAACGCAGCGCGTTGCCGGGCGTTCAACATGCGCCCAGCGCCGAGACACAACGCACGCCCGCTACCGGGCGTGATGCGCGGTCAGTCGCGGAAGTTGTTGAAGTCGAGCGGCGTGTCGGTGACGTCCTTGCGCAGCAACGCGATCACGCTTTGCAGATCGTCGCGCTTGCCGCCGGTGATGCGCACCGCGTCGCCCTGAATGCTTGCCTGGACCTTGATCTTGCTGTCTTTCACGAGACGCACGATTTTCTTCGACAGGTCGCCGGACACGCCTTTCTTGATCTTGATGACCTGCTTGACCTTGTCGCCGCCGATTTTCTCGATCTTGCCGTAGTCGAGAAAGCGCGCGTCCACATTGCGCTTGGCCATTTTCGACAGCAGGACGTCTGTTACCTGGCTGAGCTTGAAATCGTCGTCGGCGTAGGCCGTGATTTCGCTTTCCTTGTGCTCGACGCGCGCGTCCGACCCTTTGAAGTCGAAGCGGGTTGAAATTTCCTTGTTGGACTGTTCGATCGCGTTCTTGACTTCGACCATGTCCGCTTCGCAGACGACGTCAAACGATGGCATTGTGTTCTCCCATTGGTGCTGCGGTGCGTGGCGCGGCCGGTCGGCTGCTCACGGGGCACTCGCTATAATCACGAAGCTGGTGTCATTTTACCGATGCCACTCCCTTTTGCCTAAGGCCGCCGCGCATTGTCGCGCAGCCAGGGGCCAGATGCCGTCTCCGTCGTTGTTCGATTCTTCTCATTCCGATGTCCCTATCCGATTCTGCCGCGTTCATTGCCGGCTATCCGCTGAAGACGCACAACACCTTCGGTTTCGATGTTCGCGCGCGGTTCGCGTGCCGGATCGAGCACGAAGCGCAACTCATGGCTGCCGTGCGCGATTCGCGCGCCGCCGGCTTACCGCGACTGGTGCTGGGCGGTGGCAGCAATGTCGTGCTGACGGACGACTTCCCCGGGCTGGTGTTGCTGGTGGCGCTGCAAGGCCGCCGCGTGGTGCGCGAGGACCACGAAGCCTGGTACGTCGAGGCGGCGGCCGGCGAGCCGTGGCATGAGTTTGTCGCTTGGACTTTGTCGCAAGGTTTGCCAGGCTTGGAGAACCTCGCGCTGATTCCCGGGACGGTCGGGGCCGCGCCGATTCAGAACATTGGGGCGTACGGGCTGGAAATGTGCGAGCGGTTTGCGTCGCTGCGGGCGGTTGAGCTCGAAACGGGCGCCGTCGTCGAGCTCGATGCCGACGCGTGCCGATTCGGCTACCGCGACAGTTTTTTCAAGCGGGAAGGGCGCGACCGTTTTGTGATTACGTCGGTCACTTTTCGTTTGCCGAAGGTGTGGCAGCCGCGCGCCGGATACGCGGATATCGCGCGTGAACTGGCCGCGGGCGGCCATGCCGATGCCGCGCCGAGCGCGCAGGCAATTTTCAACGCGGTAGTCGCAGTGCGGCGCGCCAAGCTGCCCGATCCACTTCAGCTTGGTAACGCCGGCAGTTTCTTCAAGAACCCGGTCGTGGAGGCAACGCAGTTCGAGGCGCTGAAGGTCAGGGAGCCCGAGGTCGTGTCTTATCTTCAACCGGACGGCCGCGTGAAGCTCGCGGCGGGCTGGTTGATCGATCAGTGCGGCTGGAAAGGCCGGGCGATGGGTGCCGCGGCCGTGCATCAACGGCAGGCGCTCGTGCTGGTGAATCTCGGCGGAGCGAGCGGCGCGGAGGTGTTGGCGCTCGCGAAGGCGGTCCAGCATGATGTGCTGGCGCGATTTGGCGTGGAGCTGGAAGCGGAGCCGGTTTGTTTGTGATTGTGTAGAGGATTGGCAGCAAAGAAAAAGGCGCCGGGAGAAAACTCCCGGCGCCTTTTTTCATTGCTGCGCTTCCGTGTCGGCTGCGCCTTGCGGCGCTTAACTTCGCTCACGCAAAGTTAGCCGCCGCCGAAGCGTATGCTTTTAATCGCGCTGACGACGCGCGTTCTCAGCAATCCGCATACGCAGCGCGTTCAGCTTGATAAACCCGCCAGCGTCGGCCTGGTTGTAAGCACCGCCGTCGTCGTCGAACGTGGCGATGGTCTTGTCGAACAGCGTTTCCTTCGAATCGCGCGCGACAACCGACACGCTGCCCTTGTACAGCTTCACACGCACCCAGCCGTTGACCTTCTCTTGCGTGTGGTCGATCAGCACCTGGATTGCGCGGCGCTCCGGGCTCCACCAGTAGCCGTTGTAAATCAGCGAAGCGTAACGCGCCATCAGGTCGTCTTTCAGGTGAGCCACTTCACGGTCGAGCGTAATCGACTCGATGCCGCGGTGCGCCTTCAGCATGATCGTGCCGCCCGGCGTTTCATAGCAGCCGCGCGACTTCATGCCGACGTAACGGTTTTCGACCAGGTCCAGACGGCCGATGCCGTGCTTGCCACCCAAACGGTTCAATTCGGTCAGCATTTCAGCCGGCGACAGACGCTTGCCGTTGATCGCGACCGGGTCGCCGTGTTCGTATTCGATGTCGAGATATTCGGCCTGATCCGGCGCCTGTTCCGGCGACACTGTCCAACGCCACATATCGGCTTCGGCCTCGGCCTTCGGGTCTTCCAGGTGACGGCCTTCGAACGAGATGTGCAGCAGGTTCGCGTCCATCGAGTAGGGCGCGCCGCCTTGCTTATGCTTCATTTCGATCGGAATGCCGGCCTTTTCAGCGTAGGTGAGCAGTTTTTCGCGCGACAGCAGATCCCATTCACGCCACGGGGCGATCACCTTGATGCCCGGTTCCAGCGCGTAGTAACCGAGTTCGAAGCGAACCTGGTCGTTGCCTTTGCCGGTTGCGCCGTGCGAGACCGCTTGCGCGCCGGTGGCGCGCGCGATTTCGATCTGACGCTTGGCGATCAGCGGACGCGCGATCGACGTGCCCAGCAGGTACTCGCCTTCATAGATCGTATTGGCGCGGAACATCGGGAACACGTAGTCGCGCACGAATTCTTCGCGCAGGTCTTCAATGAAGATGTTGTCCTGCTTGATGCCGAGTTGCAGGGCTTTTTTGCGCGCCGGTTCCAGCTCTTCGCCCTGGCCGATGTCGGCCGTAAACGTGACGACTTCGGCGTCGTAGTTGTCCTGCAACCACTTCAGGATGACGGAGGTGTCGAGGCCGCCCGAATAGGCGAGCACGACTTTGTTGATATCGCTCATGGTGAACTCGTAGCTGGAGAAAGCTGGAAAACAAGGCGCGCCGGCGGTTCCGGAGCGCGGAAAACCACTATTTTGACACTAAACCACCGCTTGCCCGCGTTTTTGGAACTGCGCGGTGGGTGAGCCGGCCCGCTTGCAACCGCGGACGCCGACACGATGCGTGGCGCTAAACGTGGATGCCTTGCCTCGTATTCAAGGCCCCGTCGCGCTTCACGCAGGTGCTGCTTAAGGTGCTGCTTAAGGTGCTGAACAGCGGCTCGCTCAGTGATTGAGCTTGCCGAGCAGCAGGTATTCCATCAACGCCTTTTGCACGTGCAGACGATTTTCCGCTTCGTCCCACACGACGCTTTGCGGGCCGTCGATCACTTCCGCGCTGACTTCCTCGCCGCGGTGGGCGGGCAGGCAGTGCATGAACAATGCATCGGCATTGGCGCGCGCCATCATCTCGGCGTCTACGCACCAGTCTGCGAAGGCTTTCTTGCGGGCTTCGTTTTCAGCCTCGAAGCCCATGCTGGTCCACACGTCGGTGGTGACCAGATCGGCGCCCGTGCAGGCTTCATTCGGATCGTCGAATTCCTGATAGAACGGTGCGCTTTCAGCCGCGACCATGGCGGGGTCGAGCTTGTAGCCTGGCGGGGTGGACAGGCGCAGCTTGAAGCCGAGAATCTGGGCGGCTTCGATCCACGTGTACAGCATGTTGTTCGCGTCACCAACCCACGCGACCGTCTTGTCGCGAATCGGACCGCGATGCTCGAAGTACGTGAAGATGTCCGCCAGCACCTGGCACGGGTGATATTCGTTGGTCAGCCCGTTGATCACCGGCACGCGCGAGTTTTCGGCGAAGCGCTGGAGAATGTCCTGGCCGAACGTGCGGATCATGATGATGTCGACCATGCGCGAAATCACTTGCGCTGCGTCTTCGATCGGTTCGCCGCGGCCGAGTTGCGTGTCGCGCGTGCTCATGAAGACGGCGTGGCCGCCCAACTGGAAGATGCCGGCTTCGAACGACAGGCGCGTGCGCGTCGAATTTTTCTCGAAGATCATCGCCAGCGTGCGGTCGTGCAGCGGGTGGTAGGTCTCGTAGTTCTTGAACTTGCGTTTCAGAATGCGGGCGCGTTCCAGCACGTACTCGTAGTCTTCCAGCGAGAAATCCTTGAACTGCAGGTAGTGGCGAATTTTCTTGGCGGTCATGAAACAAATACGGCGGTCTCACCCGGCAGGATTGCCGGACGGCGACGCCGTCGTTTGTGGTAACTCAATGCAGCATAAAGGATTTCGCCCCGTTTGACGAGTCGGCCAAAAGGCCGGGCAAGCTGTCCGAAAGCCTTTCGCAACCCTCAAACGAGGCTTGTGTGCGCTGCGGAAAAAGGTCCGCTGCGCTATAATCTACCGGTTATCCCTAAGCCCAGCAGGCCGGTATTGAGCTTGCGGCACACGGCTCGCGCGCTCCTGAAAGTTTCTTCGCGGTGCGCCGTCATGATGAGCGCCGCGGCGGTTTCTCCGGCCCTTCGCAACATCTGGCGGCACAGCTCGCCAATCAGGCGTGGCCACGTGTTCAGGCATCCCAAAGCCGCTTTGCAGTCAGCTTTGCCGTCATCCCGCTGGGCAGTCACACAGGTATTCCTACATGGCCGAAGCAGCTCCAACCGAATATTTCATTCAGGGCATCACGTCGACCGGGAAAAAATTCCGGCCGAGCGACTGGTCGGAGCGGCTCGCAGGCGTCATGGCATGCTTCGGTCCCAGCCCGGGCGGGAAGGGGCCGAACGCTTATCTGCAATACTCGCTGTATGTGCGGCCCACCATGATCGGCGACCTCAAATGCGTGATTCTCGATTCGCGCCTGCGCGATATCGAGCCGATGGCCTTCGATTTTGTCCTGAACTTCGCGAAAGACAATGACCTTCTCGTGACCGAGGCGTGCGAGTTGCAACTTGAGCACGCTACGCCGCAAGAGAAAAGACACGTGATCTAGCAGGAGCCTGCTGGATCGGCAAAAGCAAAAACCCGCCGGTAGCGGGTTTTTTTGTGCCTGAAGCAATGACTTCGAGGCGGCGGCTCCAAAGCGGTGGCTTCGACGTGCAGCCAACTGACTCGCGAACGGGGTGAGTCAGTATCCGGTCCGGGCGGCGCCAAGCAAAAAAGCCCGCCGAAGCGAGCCTTTCCGTTGCAGCGGAAACAGGAGGTAGCCCACCGAAGCGGGCTGACCGAATTTACTGCGCTGCAGGCGCTTGCAGACCCTTGAGGGCTGCAGCCAGACGGCTCTTGTTACGAGCTGCCTTGTTCTTGTGAACGATTTTCTTGTCGGCGATGATGTCGATGGTCTTCGACGATGCCTGGAAGATCTCGAGGGCCTTGGCCTTGTCGCCGGCTTCGATTGCCTTGCGGACAGCCTTGATAGCCGTGCGGAACTTCGAGCGCAGTGCCGAGTTGTGCGAGTTAGCCTTGGCGGCCTGGCGGGCGCGCTTGCGTGCTTGTGCGGTGTTAGCCATGACGGTTCCTTATCCTGTTCCTGTTTCCAGTACCTGACCTTCAAGTGGTAGGTGCTGCTTTTAGATCGAACTCTTGGAAGCGATTGCCCAAGAGCGCAAAAAGTGTCGAAATAATCGATCGGACTACGCGAAGGCGGGCCCGTATTCCGGTGTGTTTCGAGGATAGGCGTGGCAGTTTGGTTGCCGACCTCAACCCCGTCCGAAAATTGAGCGAGCTTCGAAACCGGCGATTATAGCAACAAAATCAGGCACGTGGCAACGGAGAATCGTCAATTCCGGTGTGCCGGGCTGCCACGCGAGCTCCGGCATTCTGTCAGCCTGACCGGGATGGGGTAGCCTGCGGGCGTACCGGCGACTGTGCTGCAACGGGTAAGCGGATGGCAGGCTCGCGACGCAAGGCGTGCGGCAGGCAACAAAAAAAACAAACAAAAAACGGTCCGATTCGCTCATCCGAACGAACCTCTGCGGCGTAAATCGGTCCGATTCGCGTTCCGGCTCGTCGTTCGCCCCTGTGGCACCCGTATAATAAGCGCCCCATGAATCTATTCCGAGCTCTGCTGACGGTCAGCGGCTTCACGTTGCTGTCGCGCGTGACCGGACTGGCCCGCGAAACGCTGATCGCCCGCGCGTTCGGCGCCAGTCAATATACTGACGCGTTCTACGTCGCCTTCCGCATTCCGAACCTGCTGCGCCGCATTTCCGCCGAGGGTGCGTTCTCGCAGGCCTTCGTGCCGATTCTCGCCGAGTTCAAGAACCAGCAAGGACACGACGCCACCAAGGCGCTCGTCGACGCCACCTCGACCGTGCTGGCCTGGGCGCTCGCGATTCTTTCGGTGATCGGCGTGGTTGGGGCGTCGGGTGTGGTGTTCATCGTCGCGTCAGGGCTCGCGCACGAAGGCCAGGCCTATGCGCTCGCGGTCACGATGACGCGCATCATGTTCCCGTACATCATTTTCATCTCGCTGACGTCGCTGGCGTCCGGCGTGCTGAATACGTACAAGAACTTTTCACTGCCCGCCTTCGCCCCGGTCCTGCTGAACGTCGCGTTCATTGCCGCGGCGGTGTTTGTCGCGCCGCGCCTGCAAACGCCGGTTTATGCGCTCGCGTGGGCGGTGATCGCCGGCGGTGTGCTGCAATTCATCGTGCAACTGCCGGGTCTGAAGAAGATCGACATGTTGCCGCGCATCGGCCTGAATCCGCTGAAAGCGCTCGCGCACCGCGGCGTGAAGCGGGTCCTGTCGAAGATGGTGCCGGCGATGTTCGCCGTGTCGGTCGCGCAGATCAGCCTGATCATCAACACCAATATTGCATCGCGCATCGGTCCGGGCGCGGTTTCCTGGATCAATTACGCCGACCGGTTGATGGAGTTTCCGACCGCGCTGCTCGGCGTCGCGCTCGGCACGATCCTGCTGCCGAGCCTGTCGAAAGCGCACGTGGACGCCGATTCGCACGAGTATTCGTCGCTGCTCGATTGGGGGTTGCGCGTCACTTTCCTGCTGGCCGCGCCGAGCGCAGTCGCGCTGTTTTTCTTCGCCCAGCCTCTCACCGCGACGCTGTTTCACTACGGCAAGTTCGACGGCAATTCGGTGGTGATGGTCGCCCGCGCGTTGTCTGCCTACGGCATTGGCCTGATTGGCCTGATTCTCATCAAGATTCTCGCACCCGGTTTTTACGCGAAGCAGGACATCAAGACGCCGGTGAAGATCGGCGTCGGCGTGTTGATCGTCACGCAGTTGAGCAATTATCTGTTCGTGCCGATTTTCGCGCATGCCGGCCTTACGCTGAGCGTTGGGCTTGGGGCTTGCGTCAACGCGCTGTTCCTGTTTCTCGGCTTGCGCAAGCGCGGCATCTATACACCGTCGAACGGCTGGCTGAAGTTCTTCGTGCAGTTGCTCGGCGCCTGTCTGGTGCTGGCCGGTGCGATGCATTGGCTCGCGATCAGCTTCGACTGGATCGGCCTGCATAGCCGGCCGGTCGATCGAATCGTGTTGCTGGGGGCGTGCCTCGTTCTGTTCGCCGCGCTATATTTCGGTATGCTTTGGCTGATGGGCTTCAAGTACGCGTATTTCAAAAGGCGAGTGAAGTGATCACGATGACGCGAGTTCTCGACTATTTCAGTACGCTGGTTGCCGAAGATGACAGCCTGCCGCTGACCGAGGCGGCGCTCTCGCTCGCGCAGGACGCTTATCCCGATCTCGATTTGCAAGGCACGCTGGCCGAGATCGACGAGCTGGTCGTGCGTTTGCAGCGCCGCATGCCGGACGACGCCGACATCAGGCAGAAGGTCGGCATTCTGAACCGGTTCTTCTTCCGCGAGCTGGGTTTCGCCAGCAATCTCAACGATTATTACGACCCAGACAACAGCCATCTGAATGCAGTGCTGAAGCGGCGCCGTGGCATTCCGATTTCGCTGGCGGTGCTCTATCTGGAGATGGCCGAGCAGCTCGGTATTCCGGCGCGCGGCGTGTCGTTTCCGGGCCACTTTCTGTTGCGCGTGACCACGCCGGATGGCGACGTGATGCTCGATCCGACCAACGGGCATTCGCTGTCCGAATCGCAGATGGTGGATATGCTGGAGCCGTATGTCGCATCGGCGGGCGAGTCGGTGAGCCGGGCGTTGCGCATGTTACTGCAACCGGCCACGCGCCGCGAGATCATCGCCCGCATGCTGCGCAATCTGAAGTCGACTTATCTTCAGACAGAACGCTGGCAGCGTCTATTGGCTGTGCAGCAGCGTCTCGTGATCCTGCTGCCGGACAGTATTGAAGAAGTGCGCGATCGCGGATTCGCGTATGCGCGGCTCGATTATCTGCGCCCTGCGCTCGAGGATCTCGAACGCTATCTGGGCGACCGGCCGGACGCCGAAGACGCGACCGTGGTGGAGTCGCAGTTGCACGAACTGCGTCAACGCACCCAGTACGACGACCGCGACTAAAAACGTTTCAACCGTTCAAAACAGAACGCCTGCGCGTGAATCACGTTGATTCACGCGCAGGCGTTTTTCATTGCCGCAGCCGCGTAAAGCGGGCGGCTGGAAGCACGGTTACTTCGGCTGCATCCGGATCGCGCCGTCCAGACGAATCACTTCGCCGTTGAGCATCGGATTGTCGAAGATCTGCTTGGCCAGCATCGCGTACTCTGCCGGTTTGCCGAGACGCGGTGGGAACGGCACCATTGCGCCGAGCGCGTCCTGCACTTCCTGCGGCATGCCGAGCAGCATGGGCGTTTCGAAGATGCCCGGTGCAATCGTCATGACACGAATCGCATTGCGCGACAGGTCACGGGCGATCGGCAAGGTCATGCCGACCACGCCGCTCTTGGACGCCGCGTAAGCGGCCTGGCCGATCTGGCCGTCAAAGGCCGCGACCGACGCCGTGTTGATGATCACGCCACGCTCGCCATTCGCATTCGGTTCGTTCTTCGACATGGCTGCGGCGGCGAGCCGGATCATGTTGAACGTGCCGATCAGATTGATGGAGATGGTGCGGGAAAACGACTCGAGCGGATGCGGGCCATCTTTGCCGACCGTCTTGATGGCGGGCGCAACGCCCGCGCAATTCACGAGGCCGCGCAGTGTGCCGAGTTTGGTGGCGGCTTCGACGGCTTGCGTGGCGTCGTCTTCGCGGCTCACGTCACATTTGACGAACACGCCGCCGAGTTCCTTCGCGAGCGCTTCACCCGCGTCCACATTCAGATCGGCGAGGACCACCTTGCCGCCGTTCTCGACGAAAAGGCGCGCTGTGGCCGCGCCCAGACCCGATGCACCGCCGGTGATCAGGAATACGTTGTCGCGAATCTCCATGTCTTCTCCTTTGCTTCAGTTCAGTAATGTCTCGATCGAATATCTTTTCGATGATCGATTGTAACGGCTATGCTGCAATGCGGAAAGTGAAGTGGGTACTAACCGGGCTGAGTCCGTGCGGGAGATCAAGGGGCGCGATCAAACTGGTATGGATGGCTAATTAAAACTGGATATGGCGGATCAGGCGGCTCGGGGTACACGCCTTGCCATGCCGCACGCCATAAAAAAACCCGCCGGCATGGGCGGGTTTTTTATACGGCAACTACAAGCGCGAGATTACTTCAGCGCATCAAACGCGCGGTTGCGAATTTCTTCGACCGCGCCGAGGCCCGAAATGCGGCGATATTGCGGCGCCTTCAATGCGGTCGCCGGGTCGCCGTTCTGCGCCCAGTTGTTGTAGTACTCGATCAGCGGCTTGGTTTGCGCAACGTACACGTCGAGGCGCTTCTTAACCGTTTCTTCCTTGTCGTCGTCGCGCTGGATCAGCGGCTCGCCGGTCACGTCATCCACGCCTTCAACCTTCGGCGGGTTGAACTTGACGTGATACGTACGGCCCGACGCGGCATGCGAGCGACGGCCGCTCATCCGCACGATGATCTCGTCGAACGGTACGTCGATTTCCAGCACGTAATCGATCGCGACGCCGGCCTGCTTCATCGCTTCGGCTTGCGGAATGGTGCGCGGAAAACCGTCGAACAGATAACCGTTCGCGCAGTCCGGCTGTTGCAGGCGCTCCTTCACCAGATTGATGATCAGCTCGTCCGTGACCAGCTCGCCAGCGTCCATGAAGCGCTTGGCTTCGAGGCCCAGCGGCGTGCCCGCCTTAACGGCTGCGCGCAGCATGTCACCGGTGGAAATTTGCGGAATGCCGAACTTTTCCTTGATGAAGTTTGCCTGAGTGCCCTTGCCCGCGCCGGGTGCACCCAAAAGGATCAAACGCATGTGATATCTCCAGATCTATGTGAATTCTTTGGTGGTGCTGCAGCCATCCCACGATTCGCCGAGGGACCCGCGTCGGCTGTCGTTTCGAGTCTCGCGCTGCACGTCGACAATGACGGCGCTGCAAGACGACAACGGTGCGACCGGGGCAAACCCTGACTCTCGCGTTCAACGGGAGGCGCGCATAACCGTCCGATTATGCCATGGGTTTTTACGCTCACGCCCCGAATAAAGCCTGCACGCGCGCGAGATCGGCGGGCGTGTCGACGCCCGGCAGCGGCGCATCCTGAGTGACGAGCACCGCGATCCGCTCGCCGTGCCACATCGCGCGCAGTTGCTCGAGTGCTTCGACCTGCTCGATCGGCGAAATCGCGAGATTCGGATACGTGCGCAGGAATTGGGCGCGATACGCATACAGGCCGATATGCCGGTAGACGACTGCGGGCGCCGGCGGCGTGGGCATCGACGCCACGTCGGGCCAATGCGGCTGATACGCGTCGCGGGCCCATGGAATCGGCGCGCGCGAGAAATACAGCGCGACGCCGCGCGCGTCGAGCACGACCTTGACGACGTTCGGGTTGAAAATTTCCGCGGGATCGGTGATCGGATGCGCCGCGGTGGCGATCGCGCATCCGTGGCTCGATGCCAGGTGCGACGCCACACCCCGCACAAGCGCCGGATCGATCAGCGGCTCGTCGCCCTGAACGTTCACCACGATCGTCTCGTCGCTCCAGCCGAACTGCGCGGCCACTTCCGCAAGACGGTCGGTGCCCGACGGATGATCGGCGCGCGTCAGCACGGCTTCGAAGCCGTGCTCGCGGGCCACATCCAGCACCGCTTGCGCGTCGGAGGCGATCAGCACCTGTTGCGCGCCCGATTCGCGTGCGCGTTCGGCAACCCGCACCACCATGGGCTTGCCGCCGATGTCGGCGAGCGGTTTGTTGGGCAGACGCGTCGAGGCAAGCCGGGCCGGCACGACGGCGACAAACGGAGGAGCGGTGACGTTAGCGTGGGTCATCGGAAGGACGAGCGGCGATGAAACCGGAAGGAAGCGCTCGCAAGTAGTGCGCTGCGGGCGCTGATGGGAAAAATGGCAAATGAGAAGACCAGCAGGACAGGCAATGGCGGATCAGGGTAGCGGGGCGCGCCGAATCTCGCTGCCCCCGCACCTGTGACCCGCGCCGGGCCAACGCCTGCTCAGGCGACCGAGCCCGGATTCAGATCGACCGGCGTGCCTTCGACGGTCTGGCGCGCTTCGTCGACCAGCATCACGGGAATGCCGTCGCGGATTGGATAGGCAAGCTTGTCCGCGTTGCAGATCAGCTCCTGCGCAGAACGGTCGTAGCTGAGCGGGCCCTTGCAGATCGGGCAGACGAGAATTTCAAGCAGGCGAGCGTCCACGGACTTTCTCCACAACTAATGCAATGAGGCGATGATCGAGCGCGGCTTCGACAGGGACAACCCAGATGCGCGCGTCGTGCCAGGACCCCAATTTTACCGCATCCTTTTCGGTTATCAGGATGGTGTCCGCGTCGACGTCCGTAAAAGGATTGCGTTCGAACGCATAGTGATCCGGCAGCGCGCGGGTGGTGGGCGTGAGACCGGCGGCGCGCAGCGTGGCGAAAAAACGCTCCGGCGCGCCGATGCCGGCCGCGGCCAGCACGCGATCGCCGCTGAATTGCGCGAGCGGGCGGCGCAGACCGGGGTTGTCGAGATGCCAGGCGTCGGCGGGCGCGAGTTGCAGCGCGAACGTGTTCGGCCACGGGGGCAGCGTGCGGGCGTACGGATCGTTGATCAGAGTCGCATCGCGGCGGCGCGACAGCGGCTCGCGCAGCGGGCCGGCCGGCAGCAGAAAACCGTTGCCGCCGAGCCGGTGATCGAAAACCACCAGTTCCGCGTCGCGCTCGAGGCGGTAGTGCTGCAAGCCGTCGTCGCTGACGATCACGTCGATTTCGCGGTGCGCCGCGCACAGCGCCTGCGCAGCCGCGACGCGATCCGGACAGACCCACACCGGTGCGCCGGTGCGGCGCGCGATCAGCAGCGGTTCGTCGCCGCCGACGCTTGCCGCCGAGCTCGCGAGAACCGGCGTCGGCGCCTTGACGCGCGCGCCATAGCCACGCGACACCACGCCGGGCTTGAAGCCGGCGGCGCGCAACGCTTCGACTAGTGCGATGACGGTCGGCGTTTTGCCGGTGCCGCCGACCGTCACGTTGCCGACCACGACCACTGGCACACCAATGCGGACGGATTTCAGCCAGCCGAACGAGAAAGCAGCACGGCGCGCGGTGGCAATCGCACCGAACACACACGCGAAAGGCATCAGGGCCCACGCAAGCGGGCCACGTTGCTGCCATTCACGCGCAAGGCGTGCTTCGAGACGGTGGGTCACGCCGCTCATCGGCGAGCCGCAAGGACGGGCGATGCACAGCACGCCCGAAGAGGGCGGCGCGGCGGCATGGAAGCGCCAGGTGCGATACGCGGGGCAAGCATCAACGCGGTTCTCCGGACAATCGAAAAGTGCAGCAAAAAGATGCGGCGGGGGCGGCCGCCGCAGCAGCCAATGGGCTCGCGCAGTGTGCCGCCAGTCTGCCGCAATGGCGAGCCCCCGTGGGGCTTTCGGCATGCTGTCGAACCCGCCACTCTAGCGCGCGGGCGTCCTGCCCGGCAAGTCACGCGCGCCGCGCCGCGCGGCAAGCGGCGGCTCCGGGCGATACCCGCAGCCTGTGGATAACTTTGTGGAGAACCGCCCCGTCGATGGGCTGGAAAGGCCGCGCCGAGCGCTCCGTATCGGTAATCACTCCCTTTAATGGGATGTAAATCTCATATAAATCAACAACATGCTTCCAATTGACGCGGCCTGGCGGGCTATCTGGGCGGTATTCGTCTAATGGGTCCCGGCATGTGGACACTTTTGACAATTTGGCTGCCGCGCTGGACGCCGATGGCCACTCGGTCTATCGTCTGTCCGGCCAGTCACAGATATTCCTCGCATGAATCCCGAAAGCCCTTTTGCTTCGTCGGCTACGCCCGGCGGTGAAGTTGTCGTCCCCGTTTCCGCGCTCAACCGGGCGATCGGCACGATGCTCGAACGCTCGTTTCCGCTCGTCTGGGTGGCCGGGGAAGTGTCGAACTTCACGCGTGCCGCGAGCGGCCACTGGTATTTCTCGATCAAGGACGCCCAGGCGCAGATGCGCTGTGTGATGTTCCGCGGCCGCGCGCAATATGCCGAGTTCACGCCGCGCGAAGGCGACCGTATCGAAGTGCGCGCGCTGGTGACGATGTATGAGCCGCGCGGCGAGCTGCAACTGAATGTGGAGGCCGTGCGCCGCACCGGGCAGGGGCGTCTTTATGAAGCCTTTCTCAAGCTGAAAGCGCAACTCGAAGCCGAAGGGCTCTTTGCCGCCGAACGCAAACGTGCTTTGCCGGCCCATCCGCGCGCGATCGGCATCGTGACGTCGCTTCAGGCGGCTGCATTGCGCGATGTCCTGACTACGTTGTCGCGTCGCGCGCCGCATATTCCGGTGATCGTTTATCCGGCGCCAGTGCAGGGCGTGGGCGCCAGCGTCAAGCTGGCGGATAGGGTCGACGCCGCCAACGCGCGGCGCGAAGTCGACGTGCTGATCGTGTGCCGCGGCGGCGGCTCGATTGAAGATCTGTGGGCGTTCAACGAAGAAGTGCTGGCGCGCGCGATCGCTGAAAGCGCTATACCGGTGGTGAGCGGCGTGGGGCACGAAACCGATTTCACGATCGCCGATTTCGCCGCCGACCTGCGCGCACCGACGCCCACCGGCGCCGCCGAACTCGTCAGCCCGCAGCGCGTGCTATTGCTGCGCGAGCTCGATCATCGACATGCAACGCTTGCCCGCGGTTTCGGCCGCATGATGGAACGGCGCGCCCAGCAACTCGACTGGCTCGCGCGCCGGCTGGTGTCTCCGGCTGAGCGGCTTGCGCGGCAGCGCACGCATTTGCAGCAATTGAGCGTGCGTTTGGCCTCGGCGGGCGGGCGTCCCGTGCGTGACGCCCGAGCGCGATTTTCTCTGCTGCAGATGCGCTGGCAGCGCTGGCGCCCCGATCTCGCCGCGCATCAGGCAAAGCTCGGCAATCTCTCGCAACGTCTGGATGCTGCATTGTTACGCCAGCATGAACGTCAGTCCGCGCGGATCGGCACGCTGGCCGCGCGGCTCGAAGTACTGAGTCCGAAGCGCACGCTGGAGCGGGGCTATGCCGCCGTGCTCGACGCGCAGAGCGGCCGCGCGGTGCGCGCGCCGTCGTCGCTGAAACCGGGGCGACGCCTGACCGTGCATCTTGCCGAAGGGGCCGCGGACATTGCTATCGCCGATGTGCAACCGCGCCTGACCGACGGTTTCTGACAGGTCGCCGGCAGCGGCCCCAAGGTGTATTTTCGGCATCCGCGTGGGGCAGGCACAACTCATGCGGAAGCACTAATTACGCTATGTGTGCGGCATGTTCGCCGATGCCGGACATAAAGTCCGTTGGTTTGCGGGGTTATTCCAACTCGCCTACAATCCAGTGCTCAATAGCGTTATCCGCAGACTCCCCCACAACAGATACAGACTGAAGGAAAGCACCATGGAACATACGCTCCCGCCGCTGCCGTTCGCCAGAAACGCACTCGTTCCGAACATGTCGGAAGAGACGCTCGATTATCACTACGGCAAGCATCACCAGACCTATGTGACTAACCTGAACAATCTGATCAAGGGCACGGAGTTCGAGAACCTGTCGCTCGAAGAGATCGTCAAGAAGGCATCGGGCGGCGTGTTCAACAACGCGGCTCAAGTGTGGAACCATACGTTCTTCTGGAACAGCCTGTCGCCGCAAGGTGGCGGTGCACCGAGCGGCGCACTGGCTGACGCGATCAACGCCAAGTGGGGTTCGTTCGAGAAGTTCAAGGAAGAATTCGCCAAGACGGCCGTCGGCACGTTCGGTTCGGGTTGGGCATGGCTGGTGAAGAAGGCAGACGGTTCGCTCGACCTGGTGTCGACGAGCAACGCGGCTACGCCGCTGACCACGGACGCAAAGGCGCTGCTGACGATCGACGTGTGGGAACACGCGTACTACATCGACTACCGCAATGCGCGTCCGAAGTTCGTTGAAGCGTACTGGAACATCGCCAACTGGGAATTCGCGTCGAAGAATTTCGCGTGAGATTGCCGGATGCAGCGTGACAGGATAGTTCGGATTTCCAGGCAAATTGAAAATCCGCATGGCTCGCTGCAATGAAGTCTGGAACAGGTAGTAAAACAGAAAGCCCTCCTTCGCGAGGGCTTTCTGCTTTTTGGGCGTCTGGAGAGTGGGTGCAGCCAGCCGTCGGTTGAATCATCGGCCACGCAAATACATTAAATCTGAATTCACGATTTCTTTTATCGATCAGATATCCCTAGACTGGGCAGACGTTAATACGGCTGCTGTCATGCCGATTGAATCACTCGTGCGCGCGCATTTTCGCGGCATCGGCCGTTCGAACAACAACAAGGAGAGACAGGCATGACTAACCCGACAATGCGCCGCAATGCGTTAAAGACATTTGGCCTCGCTGCCGGTACGGCGCTCTTGAGCGCCACCGGCCAATCGCAGGTAATGGCTGCCGACACGGCGTCGTTGCTGCCTGGAGGGGCAAATAGTCTGGCCGAATTGACTCAACGGCTGGCTGCGGCGCCAAGGCGGCGTGACTTCAAAACGGTACCCATGATTCTCGAGCGTCCTGATCAATGGGATCACGAGGCGCTGTCTACCGTCATCGGGTATCGAGGCGGGCCAAAACAGGTTTGGGACAACACCGAGCTTGGCGGACCGTGGCTGAACCTGATGCGCAATTCCCTCAATGCACAGATCTGGTCGTACCGGCATCCGGATTTCCTCGTGGTATCGGCTACGCACGGGTCGGCCCATTTGTCGTTGTTCGACCAGGCGGCGTGGGACAAGTACGGTCTCGCGAAAATGAGCGGCAATAAACTCGCGGCCAACACACTGCTCGACAGCAAGCCGGCCGAGGCGATGGGTAACGGTAACGGCGATCATGAAAGCGCCGATGGTGCCTTTTCGTCGCACGACAACAGCATTTCGGCGTTGCTGAAACGAGGCGCTGTCTTTCTGTCGTGCCATAACGCGATCTGGGAACTGGCGGAGCGATTGCTCGTCGCCAACGCGAATCCGGACAAGTTGCCGCTGGACGCGCTCGCCGCCGATCTGACCAACCATGTCATCCCGAGTGCGATCGTGACACCCGGCGCGGTGGCGACCCTGGTCGAGCTTCAGCAGGTCGGCTTTCACTACGCAAGTTAAGGACCCTCCATGGCATTCACTCGCGCTCACAATCCGTTGCACGGGGCCCGGCGGTTCTTGCGCTTAACGCTCGCGGCCTCGCTGTGCTCGCTCTGTTGTACTGTCGGAATCGCGTCTGCTTCACCGGCTTCGGCGGAGGCCGACGTTTTCCCGCCGTGGCAGCATGGAGAAAATAACGACTCGCTTGATCGGGGGCTCGAATTCACTGTCCCGCAGGTCGACGTGCTGGCCGATTTTCACGGCAACCTGGCAGCGCCCAAACTTGTGCTGTTCGTGGGAGGCAACTATTTCTTCGCGATGGCGCCGCTTGTCGCGCAGTTCGAGAAAGACAACCCTGATTACCGTGGGCGGATTTTCTGGGAAACGATTCCCCCCGGTTTGCTGGTCAAGCAGATGAAGGCCGGCGGTACGATCACGGTCGGCAACATGACGTGGACGGTCAAACCCGATGCCTATTTCGCCGGTTTGGCGAAGGTGAACGAGCTCATTGCGGACGGCACGCTAACGGCGCCCGCCGTTCCCTACGTGACGAACCAATTGACGATCATGGTGCGCCGGGACAATCCTCAGCACGTGATGTCGCTCAAGGATCTGGCGAGGCCCGAGTTGCGACTCGCCATGCCCAATCCGGAATTTGAAGGCGTGACGCGGCAGATCAAGGCATCGCTGGTGAAAGCGGGCGGCGACGCACTCGCCAAGGCCGTCTATGAAGATAAGGTGCGGGACGGATCGACCGTACTGACGCAGATACATCATCGGCAAACCGCGCTGTTTCTGATGCAGGATCGCGCTGATGCTGGTGTACTGTGGAAATCCGAAGCCTTGTTTCAGGAACAGATCGGGCATCCTCTTGCGCATGTCGACATTCCCGCCGATGAAAACACGACCGCGATCTACGCGGGCGCGCAGGTCAACGGCGCACCGCATCCGCAGGCGGCGCGCCGCTGGCTCAGCTTCATTCGATCACCTGCCGCGTTTCGGATATTCGAGCGATACGGCTTCGGCAAGTACGAACCGGCGTCGAGTTCGGCCACGCAATGAAATGACGCGTCGTTGCGATTCGACAAGAACAGTCGAACGCTAGCCGGCTGGATGCCAGACCAAGAACAAGAGCGGGCTTCAACTCGCGACAATCTGAAGGAGACGATGTGGACTATTCGGCCATGAGAACGCGGCGCAGATGCCTGATCATGCGTCTGGCGTTGGCGAGCACGGTGTTGGCGATGTCCGGTGCTCACGCTGACGACCTGAGCAGCGGAAAAGCGATTGCGATGCACGGTACGGCGCAGGGTGTCGCCGCCTGCATCAGTTGTCATGGTGCGAAGGGTGAGGGCAACGCCGCGGCCGGCTTTCCGCGTCTTGCAGGCATTAGCGCGGCCTATCTGTCGGCCCAGTTGACGGCATTCGCCGACGGGAGTCGACAGAACCCGATCATGCAGCCGATGGCGAAATTGCTGTCCGCGCGCGAGCGTGATGCGGTTGCGCAGTACTTCGCCGGACTACCGCCGTCTCCCGGCAGAAAAGCGAGCGACAACGAGTCAGTCAAACCCGCAGACGTTGGCGCATGGATCGCCACACGCGGGCGCTGGGACGCGGGTCTGCCTGCCTGCGTGCAATGCCATGGGCCGGGCGGAATCGGCGTGGGCGCCACGTTCCCGCCACTGGCCGGCCAGCCGGCGTCCTACATAGCAAGCCAGCTAAACAACTGGAAGAGCGGCACCCGACCGCCCGGGCCCATGGCGCTCATGCCGGCTGTCGCGAGCAAGCTCTCCAGCACGGATATCACGGCAGTCGCCGCCTACTACAGCGGAACTGACGCGCCGGCCGAAGCGACGTCCGCGAACGGGAGCCAGCCATGATCAATCGAACCGGGTTGTATCGCGGCGTCGCCGCAAGCATGTTGAGCGTCATTGCAGGTTCGTGCCTCGCTGCCAGCGGCGAGATGCCTCCGTTGTCCGCTTCTTCCGCGCAAGCCCCGGCGGTGTCGCCGGTCCAGCCGTTCACGCCACCGGCAGAATCGAGCATGCCGACCGATGGCTTCGGCCAATCAGCCAAACTGGGCGAGCAGATCTTTACGCATACCCAAACGTTCGCCGGGAAGTACGTCGGCAATACGCTGAACTGTGCCAGTTGCCACCTCGATGCCGGCCGCAAGGCGAATTCGAGCCCGCTATGGGGCGCCTATCCTTTGTACCCGGCCTATCGGAGCAAGAACGGTCATGTGAACTCGTTCGCCGAGCGTCTCCAGGGATGCTTCATGTACAGCATGAACGGTAAGGCGCCACCGCTGGGCGATCCTGTGCTGGTGGCATTGGAGTCGTACGCTTACTGGCTCGCGAAAGGCGCGCCCATCGGTGAAAAGCTGCCAGGACAAGGCTATCCCAAACTTCCCGCGCCTGCCCAACAGGCGGACTACGCGAGAGGGAGCGCCGTTTATGCGCAGCACTGTGCTTTATGTCATGGTGCCGATGGACGAGGCCAGTCGAGTGGCGGACAAACCGTTTTCCCGCCACTGTGGGGCGCTCAATCGTTCAATTGGGGAGCGGGAATGGGCGACATCCAGAACGCAGCCGGTTTCATCAAGGCGAATATGCCCTTGGGCGTGGCGGGAACGCTGACGGACCAGCAGGCGTGGGACGTGGCAACGTTTATGGACAGCCATGAACGTCCGCAAGATCCGCGTTTCAAGGGCTCAGTTGCAGCGACGCGCGCAAAATTCCACGACTCGCCGTACTCGATGTACGGTCAAACCGTAAATGGACAGGTTTTAGGCGCGTCCGGATCGCGATGACGGAATGCGTTGCCGCCGGCACAAGCCCGTGCACGGCGGCGGCTCAATAGATGGAGCGTGCATTGCTCCACGCTGTCGCATTCGCGCGTCAAATCTTTCTCGATCCACGCCCATTGTTACTGACGGATTACTGAATATTTCTTGCAGTTGGCAAGCTTCGTCGGCATTCCGAATTAAGGATTGGGTCTTGTCGAAAGCTTGCGGTCTCATCATCGAAAGAATCGTCCTCTCCTCCGCCATCACATAGGCATGGCGCGCACCTTGCTGGGCATGCCCGGCGTACCCGCCGGGTTCGCTTACAGCCTCGCACCCCCCAAGTTTCCGCGATGTTCAGCCGCCCGGCTGGGCGTCGCGTAACTGTGTTCCCACATGTTTCAGCGGGTGAGCACCGGTAAACATCGGTAAGAACTGGCTCGCTATCGTTCGCTGGCGTTCATTCCCCTTCGCGCGGCCTGCAGCCTGCAGCCCGCCTCGCGCGACGGCATCACATCGACGTGATGCGGACAAGCGGTCCGGGTCGACGCGACATCGACGAAATAGCAGTTCACCCGCGGGGCATGATGGACACCACTCAGATTCTGGAACGCGCGACGGCACATCATCTCGCGGGTGAGTTCGATCATGCGCGCGCGCTGTACGAAGATGCGCTGGCGGTTGCGCCCGACGACGCGAACGTGATGTTCCGTCTCGGTGTGCTCGACATGCAAGGCGGCGCGTACGACGCCGCGCTTGCGTGGCTCGATAGTGCGCTGACTCGCTCGCCGGACAACGCGCGCTATCACTTCGTTCGCGGGCAAGTGTTTGCCGCTGCCCAGCGGTTCGCCGAGGCGATCGACGCCTATCTGCAAGCGCTGTCATTCGAAGCTAATTCCACCGACGCGTTGTTCGCACTGGCCGCCGCGCTGCAATCGGTCGGCGAGGATGCTGCCGCGATCGAGACCTACGGATCGCTGCTGGCGCTTGAGCCCAATCACGTCGACGCGCTCAACAACCTGGGGAACTGCCACCGTCAGCAGGGCGACGTGAAGGCGGCCGAAGCTACTTACCGCCGCGCGATCGCGGCGCAACCCGGCGACGCCAACGCGCTGACGAATCTCGGCACGCTGCTGGAGGCGGCCGGCCGTCTGGACGAAGCCGTGCCCTTGCTCGAGGCAGCGGTGCGCGTGGCGCCCGATTCGCCGTGCGGCCTCGTGAACCTCGGCGTCGCGCTTCACCGGCGCGGCGAATTCGAGCCGAGCGCTGCATTGCTGACGCGCGCGCTCGAGTTGGACCCCGCGTTCCCCGAAGCCGCCTACAACCTGGCCAATGCGCTGCACGCGCTGGGCCGGCGGCGCGAAGCGGCGCTCGCCTATCAGCGGGCCATCGAGCAGGTGCCCACTCACGCCGATGCATACAACAACCTGGGTATCGTCTACCAGGAGTCGGGTGCGCGCGAGGCGGCGGCGCAGGCGTTCGACGCGGCGATCCGCCTGCGCCCCGGTTTCGTGGCCGCGCTCAACAATGCCGCTACCCTGATGCGCACGCTTGGCCGCTTCGCCGAGGCGGAATCTCATTTGCGCGAAGCGCTCGCCGTCGATCCACGTCACGCCGTCACGCACAACAACCTGGGCAACGTGCTCAAAGATCAGGGGCGCCTCGATGACGGCATCGACTGCTATCGCCATGCTCTCGCGTACGATCCGTCGAGCGTCGTCGCCCACAGCAATCTCGCCTATGCGTTGAGCTTTCAGGCGGAGCAACCCCAGCCGTTGCTGGAGGAATGCCGCCGATGGTCGGCACGGCATGAAGCGTCCTGGCGCTACACGCTTAAGCTGCATTCGAACGATGCGACACCGTCGCGCCGTTTGCGTATCGGCTACGTGTCGCCGGACTTTCGCGAGCACTGCCAGTCGCTCTTCACGCTGCCGCTGCTGTCGTATCACGATCACGAGCAGTTCGAGGTGTTCTGCTATGCGAGCGTGACCCGTCCCGACGATGTGACACAGCGCGTGGCGCGACATGCCGACGTATGGCGCGACGTACGCGAACTCAACGACGAGCGGCTCGCACAGATGATCCGTGAGGACCGCATCGACATTCTGATCGACCTGACCATGCATATGGCCGATGGCCGGCCGCTGCTGTTCGCACGCAAGCCCGCGCCGGTGCAGATTGCGTGGCTCGCCTATCCGGGGACGACCGGCATCGACGCGATCGACTACCGGCTGACCGATCCATGGCTCGACCCGGCCGGCACCGATGCGCAGTACAGCGAACAGTCGATCCGTCTGCCGGATTCGTTCTGGTGCTACGACCCATTGACCGATACGCCGGAGGTCAACGCGTTGCCGGCGTTAACGAATGGCTATCCGACGTTTGGCTGTCTGAACAACCCGTGCAAGCTGAGCGATGCGACGTTCCGGCTGTGGGGCGGCGTGATGCGCGAAGTGGCGGACGCCCGGCTTCTGCTCATGGCCCCAGAAGGCGCGGCCCGTGCGAGTCTGCTCGAACGGCTCGGGCATCGTGGGATCGTCGCGGAGCGGGTTTCTTTTACGCCGTTCCGCCCGCGCGCGGACTATCTGCGCTCGTATCACCAGATCGACGTCGGCCTCGATACGTTTCCGTACAACGGCCATACGACGAGCCTCGACTCGTACTGGATGGGCGTTCCGGTCGTCACGCGGGTTGGCGGCACGTCGGTGGGGCGCGCGGGGCTGAGCCAACTGGAGAATCTGGGTTTGCGCGAACTCGCGGCGGACAGCGACGCACGTTTTGTCGAAACCGCGGTTCAGTTGGTGCGCGATCTGCCGCGCCTGCGCGAGATGCGTGAAACGCTGCGGGCGCGGCTCGCTGCCTCGCCGCTGATGGACGGCGCGCGTTTCGCACAGCACGTCGAGGCTGTTTACCGCAGCGTCTGGTCAGCGTGGTGTGAGCAGGCTCACCGTAGAGCGCCAGTTGGACGCGAGCGCGCTATCCCGGTGCACTGACGCGCGAACGCTCGCCAGCCGCGCCCAGTTTCAGGCGCAAACACGCGTTGCCACGATGGCGAAGTCCGCCATCACGAGTCAGCTCGGTGCCTGCCGGGCTGGCGATGAGTGCAAGCTTTGTCACAGATGGTAACTGCGGCGAGGTCTGAATCGGACCCGGGCCCGGCGCCGATTCAGACCTCGCGCGCGTTCAATCAAGGCTGCGTGGACGCGGCGCCGGTCGAATCGGAATCCGTCGACATCTGCCGACGCCGGTGGCCGTGTGTGCCACCCGTGGACGCAACCGTGCTCGCCGGCGCGGGAGGCGGCGGATGATTGATGTACTGAAAATTCTGCGCGATTGAGGCGCTGGGAAAAGTGCTTGTCGGCGCGACCAGCACGCTGCTCTGCAACGGCGCGTCCGACTGCGCGAAGACGGGCGATATGCAGCCTGCGCACGCCGCTGCCACTGCGAAAACAAGCCGGTTCATTGAACGATCCTCTTTCTCTACGGTATTGATTGGTGGGGCTCCAGCCAATGTGGGTGCGCATGCCGGGTTACACCGCTATGCAATGCGGGGCCGCGAATTCTGGCGGCCAGATCGCGCGGCGTTGGTGTCAGGCAGTTTAGGCGGCGCGGTGTGAAATCGGATTGCCGTCGCGCTTACAAGCGTTACTTCATATGACGCCGTCAACGCCGTCGGGTCGGCGCTCGGCGCGCTATTTCCGCACTGCACGAAGCAGCAGGCGAACAGCAGCGCGGGCTCTGGCCCGAATGTAAGCGAAAAACTTTCTGTAACGATCTCGTAACCAAGGACGGTAGCGATTGGCCTAACGTTTGAATTCCAATGTCTCTGAAACGTACCAACATGATCTCCAGCACCAAGTCGATAAGCATTGTCATACCTGCTGCGGCCGTCGCGCTTGCGCTCGGTGGCTGCGCGGTGATGCCGCCGAGCGGTCCGAGCGTGGTTGCCCTGCCGCGCAGCGGCGAGCCGCTCGGTCAGTTCCAGCAGGACGACTATGCATGCCGCGACTACGCGAATCGCTCGACGGATCCGAACGGGACCGCCGCGCAAGCGGCAACCACCAACAGCGTGAACAGCGCGGCGCTGGGCACGCTCGGCGGCGCGGCTGTCGGCGCGCTGATCGGCGCGGCCGCGGGCAATGCCGGCGCGGGCGCGGCAATCGGTGCGGGCAGCGGCTTGTTGCTCGGCGGCGCGAACGGCGCGAATGGCGCGCAGTATTCCGCCGCGGGCTTGCAGGCACGTTACGACACCGCCTACGCGCAGTGCATGACCTCGAAAGGCAACACGATCTCGCAGCCGCCGCAGCCGGCCTACTACGCACCGCAGCCGGCCTATTACCCGCCACAGCCGTACTACTACGCGCCGCCACCGAGGTATGTCGCGCCGCCTCCGGTGATGTACGCGCCTTATCCTTATTACTGAGGCTTATTACTTAGCCTTATTACCGAGCTCGACCGGCGCTCTCGCGATGCCGGGACGCCTCGTTTGCGCCGGACATCAGGCAAGCTTGTTGCTGTAAAGCGTTTGTCATGTCTGGCGGAAACACACGAAACGATGGCCGCTAACCACGCGGCAAAGGGCGTACGTTTGGATCGAGGGCCAAGGGCGCCGCTTGTCCAGCGGTTGCGCGCAGCCCGCGAACGCCATTCCGCTCCTGCCAGCGCAGCCCGTTTCTGACTTCGCCGTGCGACGTCGCCCGACGTGCGGAGTTGGCAGGACATCGTGCAAACGAGGCGCACCATGCAGCGACCGCAAACCGGCACCTTCGATCCGAATGTGTGGTTCCGGGTGGGCGAGTGGCTGGCGCTTGCTGTCATTGCCGCCTGCTTCCTTTCTTGTGGCGGTGGCTCGGGAGGCGGGCCGGGTACCCCTGCGGGTTCGGCGGCCGGCAGCGGCACCACGAGCGGTGGCTCGACTACCGGCGGCAGCACGGGAGCGACCGGCTCGACCGGTTCAGGCGGCATGTCCATGAGCACGGCAGCCTATGCCACCGATGTGCTGATGCACCACAACGATCTCGCCCGCACGGGCCAGATGCTTGCCGAGACGACGCTGACGCTTGCAAACGTCAATTCCGCGAGCTTCGGCAAAGTCGCGTTTCTCCCCGCGGACGGCAAGGTCGACGCACAACCGCTGTTCGTCACCAGTCTGGCTATCGGCGGCACGTCGCACGATGTGGTCTATGTCGCGACCGAGCATGACAGCGTGTACGCCTATGACGCCACGAGCTTCGCGCAATTGTGGAAAGTCTCCCTGATCGGCAACGGCGAAACGCCCAGCGACGACTTTAGCTGTCCAGACTTCACGCCGGAAATCGGCATTACGTCGACGCCGGTCATTGACCGCACGCGCGGCGCGAACGGCGTCCTATACGCCGTGGCGATGACGAAAGACGGCAGCGGTGCGTACCATCACCGCCTGCATGCGCTCGATCTGACTACCGGTGCCGACATACTGGGCGGCCCGACCGAGATCGCCGCAACCTATCCGGGCAACGGCGCGGGCAGCGTCAACGGTGTGATTACCTTCAATCCCTCGCTGCATACCGAGCGCGCGGCGCTCACGCTGGTCGGCGGCAACATCTATCTGGGCTGGACCTCGCATTGCATGGGCGGCGCCTACACCGGCTGGCTGATGGCCTACAGCGCCGATGCGCTGAAGCAGGTCAGCGCGCTCAACATCACGCCGAACGGCAGTCAGGGCTCGATCTGGATGGCCGGCTCGGGCATGGCGTCGGACGGTACGTCGCTCTATGTCGTGGACGGCAACGGCACGTTCGATACCACCCTCAACGCGCAGGGCTTTCCCGTCAACGGCGATTTTGGGGACTCGCTGATGAAGCTGTCGCTGGGGAACCTGCGGGTCACCGATTACTTCGCGATGTACGACGTCGTGGCGCAGTCGGCCGCCGACAACGATTTCGGCTCGGGCGGCGTCATGCTGTTGCCGGATCAGACGACCGTGGCCGGCGTAGTCAAACATCTGGCGGTAGCCGCCGGCAAGGACAACAACATCTATGTCGTCGATCGCGACGCGATGGGTGAATTCAATCCCGCCGCGAACCATATCTGGCAGGAGTTGACCGGCACGCTCGCGGGCGGCATCTGGGGTTCGCCGGCTTACTACAACGGCGTGGTCTATTACGGCGGCTGGAGTGACAACCTGAAGGCGCTGCCGGTGTCGGGCGCCTATCTCGCGACCACCGCCGCGTCGAAGAGCCCCACCACATTTGCCTACCCCGGCGCGACACCCGCGGTGTCCGCCAACGGTACGGGCAACGGCATCGTCTGGGCCGCGGAAAACGGCTCGACGGGTGCCTTGCATGCGTACGCCGCAAGCAATCTCGCGAACGAGCTATACAACAGCAATCAGGCCGGCACGCGTGATCAATGGGGGGCGGGCAACAAGTTCATCACGCCGATGATCGCGCGGGGCAAAGTGTATGTCGGCGCGACGAATGGGGTGGCGGTGTTTGGTTTGCTGTAGGCGGCGCGGTGGCCGTTTCAGCGTTGGTTTCCGTTTCCGTTTCCGTGTTCGCCTGAGCGCAGCGTCGCGGAGCGGAAATGAAAAAGCCCCTGTTCATTGCGAGCAGGGGCTTTCTGTTTGCAGTGGTGTATGTGCCGCGTCACTCACATTGCGTCAGTACGTATCGCGCGCAGTACGTATTACTCAATGTGAGGCGCTCACTCTGCGTCGCTCGTTGCCGCTGTCTTCCGTGGGCGGCGACTGCGCGGAGCCGCTTTGCGCGCGGCCTTTTTGGCAGCGGGCGCTTTCTTTCCGGCAACGGGTGCCGCGGGTGCTTCAGCGGGCGCCGCGATCTCCGGCACCTCATCGATCTTTCGCGGCGTTGCCTTCTTCGTTTTCTTCGCGGCGGTCTTGCGCGGTGCGCGTTCCTTACGGCGTTCAGGTTGCGTGCCGTTCGTTTCCTGTGCGGGCTCGCCGGCTAGCGCAACGGGTTCAGCCGCGAAGGCTTCCGGCTCTGCCCATGCCGCTTGCGGCTGTTCGAAAACGGGCTCGACAGCCAATGGCGTATGCAGCGCTTCGGCTTGCGCGTGATCTCGCGCATGGCCGCCTTGCTCGACTGCCGCGCGTTCTTCGTGCGCAGTGTCCTGTTGGCCACGACCGGGTTTGCGATTACCACGGCTTCGGCGGCGCGACTCGTGCTTGCCGCCCGACTCGGCAACGACTGTTTCGGCAAACTGCGCCTCAACCATCTGTTCCGCCGATTCGCCCGATTCGCCCGGCTCGCTCACGTTTTCGGCGACCACGTTCGCAGCCGTGCCCCGATAAACGTACGCGCCCGACTTTTCGTCGCGGCCGAACTCGAGCAGCCCGCGCGCCTGGGCCTCTTCCAGCAGATTGCCGAAGGCGCGAAAACCGTAGTACGTCTCGTTGAAGTCCGGCTTGCGGCGCTTGATCGCGTTCTTCAGTACCGACGCCCAGATCTTGCCGCTATCGCCACGTTCGGACGCCAGCGCGTCGAACGTCTGCACCGCGATCTCGACCGCTTTGGTGCGGCGCTTTTCGAGGTCTTCCTTGTTGCGCGACTTTTCTTCGTCGGGCGCACGTTTGGCTGTTTGCTGCGCGCTCTGTTGAGGACGCGACGACTCGCGCTTGGCCACCGTGCGCTGACTCTCGCGCACGAGGTCGTCGTAGAAGAAGAATTCGTCGCAGTTCGCGATCAGCAGATCGGAGGTGGATTGCTGCACACCGACGCCGATCACCTGCTTGGCGTTTTCGCGCAGCTTCGATACGAGCGGCGAGAAGTCCGAGTCGCCACTGATGATGACGAAGGTATTGACGTGCGATTTCGTGTAGCAGAGGTCGAGCGCGTCGACCACGAGCCGGATGTCGGCCGAATTCTTGCCTGATTGGCGGACGTGCGGAATTTCGATCAGTTCGAAATTAGCCTCGTGCATCGCGCCTTTGAAACTCTTGTAGCGGTCCCAGTCGCAATACGCCTTCTTCACGACAATGCTGCCCTTGAGCAGCAGACGTTCGAGCACCAGCTTGATGTCGAATTTGTCGTACTTCGCGTCGCGCACACCGAGCGCAACGTTTTCGAAGTCGCAGAATAGCGCCATGCTGACGGTTTCGTTGGATGACGCCATGAATATCTCCATTGAAGCGATCGTCGAATTCGACGAATCGCGACCATGATAGCGATTCCTGCGTCGGTGATCAGCTTTTGTGTTCCTCGCGCACCGATACGGCGAGCGAAAATTGTCCGGGGTAGGGCGCTCGGGAAGTACGCAGGCGGCGGTGGTGCGCACCCGTTACGCGGAGAAAATCGGCGCGCGCTTGCGGACGTAGTGGGACGACCCCCAGCAGGACGGACCCAGCGGGGCGGTGCGCAAGCGCTCAGTGCTGCCTTGCCGCGCTACATGTCGCGGTGACGGATCGGCTCAAGGACCGGCTCAACGGGATTGCCTAAGGCCGCGCGTGTTTCCAGCACCTCGTCGACGAGGCCATACGTCTTTGCCTCGTGGGCCGACATGAAGTTGTCGCGGTCGGTGTCGCGGACGATCTCCTCGATGCTGCGCCCGGTGTGCCTCGCCATCATCGCGTTGAGGCGTTCGCGCTGATAGAGAACCTCTCTCGCCTGGATTTCGATATCCGCAGCGGTGCCCTGGCTGCCGCCTGACGGCTGGTGAATCATGATGCGCGCGTTCGGCAGCGCGAACCGTTTGCCGTGCTGGCCGGCGGTCAGCAAAAACGTTCCCATGCTGGCGGCAAAACCCGTGCACAAGGTTGACACTTCAGGCTTGATGAATTGCATCGTGTCGTAGATGGCGAGGCCGTCGTACACCGAGCCGCCCGGCGAATTGATGTAAAAAGAAATATCCTTGTCGGGATTCTCGGATTCCAGAAACAGCAATTGGGCGACGATCAGACTCGCGGACTGTTCATTCACCGGACCGACCAGAAAAACGATCCGTTCGCGCAGCAGACGCGAATAAATGTCATAGGCGCGCTCGCCGCGGCCGGACTGCTCGATCACGGTGGGCACGAGACCCAGACCGGTGATGGAAGGATAGCTGGAATGCATGTTTGCCTCGTTTGGGGCGGTCAGTTGCCAGTAGCCGATAGCGGCGATCGATTCGAACAACCGCGGGCCCATTGCACCGGTTGTTGCTCCTATGACGAGGAGGAGGCCGGTGGCGTGACAGGAATATTTTTTCATCGGGCTGTCACATCGACGAAGGCTCGGGCGTCAAGGTAAAACGGGTGCAGATCTGGAGGTGTACGCATGACGGAACAAGGAATCGACAAGGCATCCAGCTTCGAGGCCGTGCGCGCCCGGCTGATCGCGCTGGCGTACCGGATGCTCGGCAGCCGCGCCGAAGCGGAAGATGTGGTGCAGGACGTCTGGCTCAAATGGCATCTCGCCGAGACGCGCGAGGTGCAGACACCGGCCGCGTGGCTCACCACGATCACCACGCGCGCGGCTATCGACAGGCTGCGTCACGTGCAGCGCGAGCGCGCGTCACAGGCCGCCGGCTGGTTGCCGGAGCCATGGCTCGACGAGGTGGCGCCATCGGCGGAGGAACTGGCCTTGCGCGCGGCGGAGCTGTCGTACGGCGTGATGCTGCTGCTCGAGCGCCTGAAGCCCGATGAGCGGGCGGCATTCGTGCTGCACGAGGCGTTTGACTGCGACTACGCGGAGATTGCGAAAATCCTTGAGCGTACGCCGGCCAGTTGCCGTCAGATCGTCCACCGCGCCAAGGCGCGTTTGCAGCGTGCGGGCGCACCGCTGGAACGGCCCGATCCAGCCGCGCATGCACGCATCGTGGAGCGCTTGCGCACGGCGCTGGAGGCGCAGGATCGCGTGGGCTTGCTGCGCCTCTTTAGCGACGCGCCAGACGTGGTCAGCGACGCGCCGGTGTGCACGGAGGAACTGGCGCCAGTGGCCTGGATGGAGACGGTGACAGCGCTCGCGCACCAGGCGAGCCATGCAGAAGTGGTGTCGGTCGAAGGCGCAATGGGTATTGCACTGCTCTTCGAAGGCGAGGTCATCGGGCTGATCGACGTGTCCACGCAAGCGCTTGCGGACGGTTCGGCAAAGATCGTCGCATTGCGCGCGGTCACCAGCGCGGCGCGTTTGCGGGCCGCCAACCGCCTGCTGGGGCGCGCGGCCGTCCTGAAACTGCTCGCGCGAATCCAGCAGAACGTCATCGCGTCAATTACGATGCGCAGCGACTTCCCAGTTGATGTCGACGCATAGCACCTGCGTGCCGTGCGGCGTATGCGCGGCGATCGAGGCGGTCACGCACAAATGCGCTTCATTGATCGACAGGTAGGGCGGCGTGAGGTGCACCTGGCCGGGCACGCGCATGGCCTGAATGAAGTACGGCCGGCGTTCCCAGCTCGCGCCTTCCGAATGCAGCAGCGGCCGGAAGCGCTTGGCACGTTGCGAAGTACGCCCGGGCGGCAGCACGTTGTCGCCAATCTGCCGGCCCGAACCGTCGAGCACGAAGCAGCGTGCCGTTTCGCCGAGCGCGAGCAGCGGCACGGTTGCCTGGGTAACCGATTCCCCGGCCACGAGTTGGGCAGCCGCCGTTTCCAGCGCCGTGACGTAGGGCGCGAGCCGCGCGGACTGTGCGCGTTCGCGCGCGGCGACCCGTTCGCGTAGTGCCGCGGAGAGCGAGTCCATCAAACCGGCCGCCGCTTGCGGTTTCACCGGCTCGACGCTCGGACCCGCGAAGAACGCACCCTGCACGAAGTCGACGTTGCATTCGAGCGCGATCAGCGCATCGCGTTCGGTGCTCAGGCCGCCCATCAGCACGAGTTGGCCGGATTCGTGCAGTAGCGAGACGAGGCCCGGCAGCACGCGTTCGATATGCGAGTGCTCGCTTGCTTGCGCGAGAATGCAGCGGTCGAGCGTGACGATGTCCGGGCGCAGATTCCACACGCGATCAATGTTCGAATGCTTCGCGCCAAAGCCGTCCAGCGCGATCAGGAAGCCGGATTTGCGCAACGCGTCGATGATGTCGGCGAAGCGCGTGGTTTCACCGCCTGCCTGCTCCGACACTTCCAGCACCACCCGTTGCGGCGGCAGGCCCAGCGCCTTGAGGCCGGCGAGCAGCGCATCGCCATAACTGGTGTCCATCAGCGCCGCCGGGTGCAGGCTCAGGAAAAGCCATTCGTCGTGGCTGTCGAATGCATTGAAATTGCCCAGATGCAGCGATTCGGCGAGCCGCCCGAGTTCCAGCAGGTCGCCGCGCCGTGCCGCTTGCGTGAAAACCTCGTGTGAAGGCACTTGCAGCGCGTGTTCGTCGTGTGCGCGCAATGAAGCGTGATAACCGATCGCGCGGCGGTGCGACACCGAAAAAACCGGTTGAAACACGCTGAAAACGGTATAGCCGCCGTACAGAACGGTGCGCCGGGAGCCTTCGTCGCCGGCCATCGGGCGCGGCGGCTGGAAACCGGGAGGATCGAGTTCGAGCATGCTCATCATGTCAGTCGTCTGGAGGTGGCGGCGCGCCTCTATGCTCGGCACGAGTCCGCACGCGCAAATTGTGAGTTTACAGGATAGGCGAGCAAGAACTATGCGCGAGCGGAAACACACTGCGCGTGCCCGGTTACCACGTTGAGTACGCCGATTGTGCGCCAGCGCGGCCGCGAAAGCGATGATTCGCACTTCCGTGGTGCGGCCCGCGCCCCGTTGCGGGTCGGCGGCGGATAACGGTGGGTGACGGTGGATAACGGCGAGTTACCGCAACGCCACCGCCGCCCGGCGCAAAACTCAGGTCCGCTCCGAAGGATCGGTCTTTTTCGCGGGCGTGCGGACGTCCGGCGACAGTTGCGCGAAGATCCACGCCGAGCCGGCGGTGATGATGCCGACACACAGGAACGTCGCGTGGAACGCGGGCAGCGAGTTGGCGGCCGTCACACGTGGCAGGAGGCCGGTGAAGGTCGCGAGCAACGCGCCGGCGACCGTCACGCCGAGACTCATCGACAGCATCTGCACCAACGAGAACAGACTGTTGCCGCTGCTCGCGCCGCCGGTTCCGAGGTCCTTGAGCGTCAGCGTGTTCATCGCGGTGAACTGCACGGAATTGACGCCGCCGAAGAATGCCAGTTGCACGAGTCTCAGCCACAGCGGCTGGCCGGCGGTGGTGAGCGCGAAGCTCGCCATGGTCAGCCCTACCAGCACGGTATTGACGATCAGCACTTGCCGGTAGCTGTACTTGATGATCAGCGTCGTGACGAGGCGCTTGGCCGCCATGCCCGCGGCGGCCACCGGCAGCATCATCATGCCGGCCTCGAAGGCGCTATAACCCAGGCTCACCTGCAAGAGCAGAGGAATCAGATACGGCATCGCGCCGCTGCCGATCCGCGCGAACAGATTGCCGAGCAGACCGACGCTGAAGGTGTGGATCTTGAACAGATCGAGCGGGAAGATCGGCGCGGGCTCGCGCACGGCGTGCAAGCCATAGGCGACGAAGCAGGCGAGGCTCAGGATCAGCAGCACCAGCACGGTGGCATGCTGGATGCCGAACTCCGTGCGGCCGTCGAGCGCGAAGGAAATGGCCACCATGCCGAAAATCAGCAGCAGATAGCCTTTCAGATCGAACTTGCCGGTGTGCTCGTTGCGGCTATCCGGCATGAAGATAAACGTGGCGATGCAACCCACGATCCCCACCGGCACATTGATCAGAAAGATCCAGTGCCACGAAGCGATTTTCACCAGCCAGCCGCCGAGCGTCGGGCCGATCAGCGGCCCGATCAGGCCTGGGATCGCCACGAACGACAAGGCCGGCAAATAGCGTTCCGCCGGGAAGGTGCGCAGCACCGCGAGCCGCCCAACGGGCAGCAGCATCGCCCCGCCCACGCCCTGCACGATCCGGTAGATCACCAGCTGATTCAGGGTATGTGCGTTGGCGCACAGCAGCGAGCCGACCGCGAACACGAGGATCGCGCTGAAAAATACGCGCCGCGTGCCGAGTTTGTCCGCGAGCCAGCCGGACACCGGGATCATTACCGCCATCGTCAGCGAATACGCGATCACCACCGATTGCATGCGCAATGGCAGCTCGCCCAGGCTCGTCGCCATCGCGGGGAGCGCGGTGTTGACGATGGTCGAGTCGAGCGTCTGCATGAAGAAGCCGGTGGCGACGAGCCACAGCATCACGGTGAGCGAACGGGGCGAGGGGGCCGAAGCGGCGCGGGCGGGGGCGGGGGCGGAGGCGGGCAGGGTCGGCGGCGTGGACATTGGGGGCGGCGGGGCGCGCAGGGACGGGCTGTGGGACTCGCTATTCTAGGGAAAAGCGCGACCCGGCGCAGCGGATAGGCGCGAGGCGCGCCGACCGGTCATGCCGCCCGGGCGGCGGCGGGCAACGCCACGGCCGCATGGAAAAATGCCTGCGCGCGCGGCTCGTTGCCGAATGCGACGTGAATCCTGATCCACGGGCTGACTGCCGTGTTCGGCCGGAAGTAACTGCCGGGAATGACCGTCACGCCGAGCGGTGCGGCGCATGCCACGAATCGTTCCGAGTTGTCGACGTGGGGTACACGTGCCCAGACGAACTTGCCGCCGAGGGGCTTTTCGAACAGCTCCCAGCCGGCGTCTTCGAGTGTCTGGATGGTCGAGCCGAGTGCGTCGCGCATGCGGCGGCGCAGCCGCTCCAGATACTTGCGGTACGCGCCGCGTTCCAGCAGCGAGACGGCGACCGCCTCGGCAAAGCGCGAACCGCCGATGCTCGTCAGCATCTTGATGTCGACCAGATCCTTGATGATCGCGTGGCTCGCCACCACGCAGCCAATGCGCAACGAGGACGACAGCGTCTTCGACAGGCCGCCCACGTAGATCACGTGTTCGAGCTGGTCGAGGGTCGCGAGACGGTCCGTGGCGTCGGTCTGGAAGTCGGCGTAGATGTCGTCTTCGATGATCCTGAAGCCGTGTTCGCGCGCCAGTTGCAGCAGCCGGAACGCCACCGGCGGTGCGACCGTGGTGCCGGTCGGATTGTGGAACACCGTGTTGATGAACATCAGCTTCGGGCGGTGCAGTTTCAACTGCGCCTGCAACACGTCGAGATCGGGGCCGTTGCGGGTACGCGGAATGCCGATCAGCTTCACGCCGTGCAGCTTCAGCAGACCGTACAGGTTGTAGTAGCCGGGGTCCTCGACGAACATCGTGTCACCGGCCTTGAGCAGGTAGCGCATGAGCAGGTCGAGCGCCTGGCTCGCGCCATTCGTGATCAGAATCTGTGACGCGTCCGCCTGAATCCCCAACTGGCCGATGCGGCCTTGCAGATGTTCGCGCAAGGTCAGATTGCCGAGCGGCGTTGCGTAATCGACCATGGCCGCGGCGTCGGTGCGCGACACGTGGCGGATCGCCTGAGCCAGGCTATCCATGTCGCGCCACGCATCGGGGATGAAGCCGCTGCAGAGTTTCAGCGTCTCACCCGGGTGATTGAACTGCTGCAGAAGGTGTCCCGATTCGTCCTCGGCGCGGCGCGGGTCCGAGGTGCCCTGGCAATGCGTGCTGGCCGGCTGGCGGTCGGAGACATAGAAGCCCGAACCATGGCGCGAGTCGACATAGCCGAGCGACACCAGCCGGTCGTAAGCCTCGATCACGGGGAAACGGCTCACGTCGTAGTCGGCGGCGAACTGACGGATCGACGGCAGCTTTGCACCGGGGTGAACCGTGCGCGACCGGATCCAGGTAGTGACGCTGGCGACGATCTGCTCGGTGAGCGGTACGCCGCTATCCCGATCGAGTTGGATTTCGAGTTTCATGCGGTGCTTTCCTCCAACGGATAGACGGTGCGCCGAACCGCTTGTAAGGCATGCGCCGCGCGTGCGCACGAGAGGCGCGTTTACCCCAACTGTCCGTTTTTTCGACTGAACAGTTCCGATGAAAGTGTTCGGAACTGTGCATGGGTATCCGATGATCGCACGTCAATAATGGCTACAACAGGAAAGTTCTTTGAAGGAGAAAAGCGATGCGTGAAGTCCGTATTTTCGAAATGGAACATGACGAGCCCGCGGCGGCCTGGCGTGTCGCGCGTCCGTCGGTCTTCAAGGTGATCTCGGGCGAGATCTGGCTGACCGTCGAAGGCGAACATGGCGATCACTGGCTGGCAACGGGGCAATCGATCGAGCTGCCGCGCGGCTCGATGGCGTGGGTCAGTGCAGGGCGGCCCGGTGCGCGTTTCGCACTGGCCAGCGGATCGGAACGCGCTGTGATGCGGCCATTGCGCGGGTTGTCGGTGTTGAACCGGCTACCGCGTTGGTTGGGCGTGGCCTAACCTTCGCCCGCGTTTCAGCCTCAATCGGCCGTCTCAATCACGCCGCGCCTCAGGTTCCACGCGCGTCAGCCTTCCCGCGCGTCAACCTCCCGGCGCGTCAACTTCCCCAATATAGCGCGCGCGTGGCCGGATCAACCGGCCGTCGCGCGTCTGCTCCATGGCATGGGCGATCCAGCCGACCACCCGGCCGAGCGCGAACAGCGTGAAGGCGGCGCCGGCGGGCAGGCCAAGTACCCGTTCGATCGCCGCGAGCGCAAAGTCGACATTTGGCTTCACGCCGGTTGTGTCGCGCACCGTGCGTGCGAGCGCCTCTACTTCACCTAGCCGCGAGCGGGCGGGTGCGCAGTCCGCAAGCATTTCGAGCAGCAGACGCGCGCGCGGGTCACCCTCCGGATACAGCAGATGCCCGAAACCCGACAGTACCGGCCGATGCGCGCTATGTTCGTGGCGCGCGAGCCGGTTCGCCAGATAGCGATCGAGATCGGGGGCGCGCGACGCTTCATCGAGGAGCGCGGCGACGCGTACCGTCTCGCCACCGTGCCGCGGCCCGGCCAACGCGGCCAGACCGCCCGCCACCGCACCGAACAGATGCGTCCCTGTCGACGTGATGCAGCGAACCGTGAAGGTCGACGCGTTCAGTTCATGATCCGCGCAGGCCACCAGTGCCGCGCGCAGCAACCCCGCCTGCTGACGGTTGCGCACATTCCACGCTGAAGCCAACTGCTTGTGCAGCGGTTCGTTCGACGGCGCTGCCGAGACCATGGCCGCCGCCAGCAAGCGCATGACCGAGCACGCGGTATCGAGTTGCGCATCCTGGCCGAGCGCCCATACGCGCGGCATTTGCGCCGCGGCGGCCGGCAGCAGCACGAGCGCGCGATCGAGCGGCGTGCTGTCGCTCCAGAGCTTGAGCCACGCCGCCCACTGAGCGGCGGCGAACGGCACGGCCGGCGCCTCGGCGATACGCCTCGCACTGCATTCCCACAACAACGCCGCGACATCTTCCAGCGATGCCGTGCGCGCCAGTTCCATCGCGTCATGCCCGCGATATGACAGGCGGCCGTCGGCCACCAGCGTGATCGACGATTCGAGCACCGGCACGCCCCAGTCCAGCACCTTTTGCGCGACCTTGCCGGCGCGCTTGCCGTCTTCCTTGCGCCGCGCGAGCCGCCGTACTTCGCCGGCGTCGTAGAGGCGGTGCTTGCCTTGTGCATCCGGCGACGAGTTCAGCATGCCGCGGCTGACATACGCATACAGGGTGGGCAGGCTGATGCCGAGCGCGGCGGCGGCTTCGGCAGCGGTGAGGGTAGAGGAGGGTGGCATGGAAACGCGTGGAAACCGAAGAAATCAATATATATTGATTATCATAATCAAGATTGATTGCCGCAAGGCGGAATTCTAGACTCGGGTCACTTTCTTCCTGTTCTGACACACACAACCTGAACGAGATGAACACCATGACGCCTGAACTTGCGCTCAAACATATCTGGACGACAGCGGAATGCGACCCGACTGCGCTGAGGTCCGTTTCGCTCGCCGGCACCGATCCGGGATTGCCGTCGGTCTACCGGGTCGGCACGTTGGCCTCGGCGACCATCGCCGCGGCCGGTCTTGCTGCGGCCGAATACCAGCGCTTGCGCACGGGGCGCAGGCAACACGTCACGGTGGAGATGCGGCGCGCGTTGGCCTCGTTTCGCAGCGAGCGCTATCTGCGCATCGACGAGGGCCCGCCGCCCGCTTTGCGCGATCCGGTGATGGGCTTCTACGCAACGCGGGACGAGCGCTGGATTCAACTGCACACAAACTTTCCCCATCATCTTGCCGGGGTGCTGAAGGTGCTCGGCTGCGCGAACGATCGCGCGGCGGTGGCCGAGGCGATTCGCGGCTGGGATGGTGCGACGCTTGATCAGACGCTCGCCGACGCCGGCTTGTGCGCGGCCCTGATTCGCTCACCCGACGAGTGGGCCGCGCTCGATCAGGCGAAAGCGATTGCGGGGCTGCCCTTGTTCGAGATCGAGCGCATTGGCGACGCGCCGGTCGAACCGCCGCGCCGCGACGGGGTAGAACGGCCGCTGGCGGATGTGCGGGTGCTGGACCTGTCGCGCATCATCGCCGGGCCGGTGGCGGGGCGCGCGCTCGCGCAGCACGGCGCGGACGTGTTGATGATCAACGGACCGCATTTGCCGAACATTGCGCCGCTGGTGATCGACAACGGGCGCGGCAAGCGCTCGGCGGTTGTCGATCTGCGCGATGCCGCCGGGCGGGAAACATTACGTGCCCTTGCCGGCGGGGCCGATGTGTTTTTGCAGGCATATCGGCCAGGCGCCCTGGCGGCGCTCGGGTTTGGCGCCGAGGAACTGGCGCGGGTGCGGCCGGGGATCGTCTATGTGTCGGTTTGCGCTTATGGGCACACGGGACCTTGGGCCGGGCGGCGCGGCTTCGATAGCCTGGTGCAGTCGGCGAGCGGGATTGCTTTAACCGAGCGCGACGCGGCGGGATGGACTGAACCCAAGCATTTACCTTGTCAGGCGCTGGATCATGCGACGGGGTATCTGGCCGCTTTCGGCGCGATGGCCGCATTGGCGCGACGTGCCACCGAAGGTGGGAGCTGGCACGTGCGGGTATCGCTCGCGCAGACCGGACGGTGGCTGCAGTCGTTTGGATTGCTGCCGGACGGCTGGAAAGCGCCGGATGTTTCGAGCGACGACGTGAAGGATTGCCTCGCGACTGTTCAGTCCGAGTTCGGGCGTGTTCTGGGAGTGCTGCCGGCCGAGCGGCTGGATGAGACGCCCGCCTTTTTCGCGTTGCCGCCAGCCCGGATCGGGGCGCACGAGGCGACATGGGCGTGAAGACAGCGGGCCGGTCCGGCGCCTGCTGTTACTCGCGCGGGGCCGGGTTGTGTGCGTACGGCGCCTCGCCACGGGCGCCGCGCAATGCCGCCGTGTGGCCGCAAGACTACTTCCTCAACTCCGCCACGAAATCATAGTAATCGTTGCGACAGTAAGTGTCGGTCAGCTCGATCGCGCGCTGATCCGCTGTATATCCGACGCGAGTGATCAGCAATAGCGCTTCGTTATGAGCAATGCTCATCTGCTGCGCAATCTCTTCATTCGCGTTCACCGCACGGAAATGCTGCAGCGCGCGCACAATCGTCAGTCCGCGATTTTCCAGGTACGAGTACAACGAATCGCCAATTGCCTGAGGATCGGGAATCACCGCAGCAGGGAAGGTGGAATTCTCCACGGCCATCACGATGCCGTCGGCGAGGCGCAAGCGGCGCAGCCGGGTGACAGCCGCCGCCGGCGACAAGCCCAGTTGAATCACCTCGTCGCGGTTAGCCGGCGAAATTTCGCGCGACAACCATTTTGAACTCGGCGTAAAACCGCGTCGCCGCAGCATTTCGCTGAAACTCGACAGACGCGACAGCGGATCTTCATAGCGGGGCGTGATGAAGCTGCCCGCACCCTGAGTGCGCCGGATCAATCCCTGTTCGACCAGCAGGGCAATGGCTTTGCGCGACGTGATCCGCGATACGCCGAGCGCTTCGGACAGTACGCGCTCGGAGGGCAGCGCCTCGCCCGCGTTCCAACGGTTTTCGTGAATCGCAGTGCCGAGCTTGCGCGCGAGTTGCAGATACAGCGGCGTGTCGTTTTCCGGGTCCGGGCGCAGGTCGCGCCAGCGGTCTTCCGAGGCAGAGGTCATGGGGCTCACGCAAGAAGGGCAAGCGGCAATTCTAAGACATCGGCGCGCTCCGTTATAGCAGGCTTTTGCCTGGCGTCCGATCCGATGCTCGGGCAACCGCTAAACTCGTCCCTATGATTGCCGTAGCGCGCGCCCGCATTCGCCTGCGCAGCCGCATCGACGACCATGCGTTGTCCGCGCGCGCGTGGCGATCCGCTTAGCCATCTTTGCCACTTTAGCCACTTCCACCTTTAGCCACTTCGAGGAAAAAGCATGACGACCGATATCGCAAGCGTAGGCCTGCCCGACGGCGAGCGTATTCCCAAACTGGGGCAGGGCACCTGGGAGATGGGCGAGCAGCCGGCGCGCCGCGCCTCGGAAATCGCCGCGCTGCGCTGTGGTATCGAATTGGGCATGACGCTGGTCGACACGGCGGAGATGTACGGCGACGGCGCCACCGAATCGCTCGTGGGGGAAGCGCTGGCGGGACTGCGCGATCAGGTGTTTCTGGTCAGCAAGGTCTATCCGCATAACGCCAGCCGGCGCGGTGTGATCGCGGCCTGCGAGCAGAGCCTCAAGCGCCTGAAAACGGATCGGCTCGATCTGTATCTGCTGCACTGGCGCGGTTCGGTGCCGCTCGCGCAAACCGTCGAGGGATTCGAGGCATTGCGCCGCGCGGGCAAGATTCGCCACTGGGGCGTTAGCAATTTCGACACGGATGATATGGAAGAGCTTGTCGCCACGCCCGGCGGCGAGGCATGCGCGACCAATCAGATTCTCTACAACGTTGCGCGCCGTGGAGCGGAATTCGACCTGTTCCCGTGGCTCGCCGCGCGCAACATGCCGGCAATGGCATACAGCCCGGTCGACCACGCGCGCCTGCCGAAGCGCTCGCCGCTCGACGACATCGCCGACGCACGCGGTGTTTCGATATTTCAGGTTGCGCTAGCGTGGGTGTTGCAAAAGCCCGGCGTGTTCGCGATTCCGAAAACGGGGCGCGTCGAGCATGTGCGCGACAACCATAGGGCATCGCAACTGTCACTCGATGCCGATGAACTCGCCGCCCTCGACACATACTTCAAACCGCCACGCAGCAAGCGGCCACTCGAAATGCTGTAAGTGCCGTGGCGGCTGCTGGCGGGCCGTTATCAGGTCGTGAAGGGGCTGCTAACGAAGATCGGCGGGGCGCGCTTGCGCGGCTGTGGCTCGCCGAGCCGGCGTTATCAATTGCAGCCGTGATGCAGGTGGACGGAACCCAGAACGGCGACTTCAGCGGGCGTGTGCTTGAGCGAATCTTCGTTGACCTGGGCGGCGTCGGCGATGAATTCGTCGACGATCGACGACACCGGCGTCTTGTGCAAGCACAGCGATACCCGTTGCGTTTCGTTAGGCGGCAGCGATGCGCGCTGGCCGAGGAACAGCACACCGTACTGATAGCCGTGGATGATGCCGCGGATCGCACCGACGCACTGACCTTGCGCGACGTTGTCGTTTTTCAGTTTGCAGGTTTGTGCGAGTGAATAGGCGGAGAAGGTGGGGTCGACGGGCGGAGCGGCTTGCGACAGGGTTTGTGGCTGCGGCTCGGCCGACGTGGCAGGGGCCTGCGCCGGGGTTTGAGCCGGGGTTTGAGCATGAGCGAGCGATGCGAGGCCGAGCGCGGTGACCATCAGCAGGCCGGCGGCCGTGCGCGCCATGGGGTGGGGGACGTTTCGTTGCATGTTGTGGTGCCCTCATATCGAACGTTGAATCTGATATGAGGCAATCGCTTCGGTTTGGTTCCGGCGGCGGGTGACGCGATTGATCGTTTGGGTTTTAAACCTGTGCTCGAGCCGCTTGTTCGCTTGTTCGCTTGTCAGCTTTGGCGGTTCGTGCGCATTGTCAGCCGCGCTGCGAGCGCCGTCGGAACAAACCGGCCTCGGGCGGTGACGCTCGACCGGGGGATCGAGACATCACCGCCGTTGCCGGGGGACTGCGGGCGGGATACGGAAGGTTGTCGTTAGCGTCGGGTAGGGCGCGGGGGCCCCCTACCCGGGAACCAGGCCAATACTAGTGCCCGTTTCCTCCGCCATTGCCACCGCCACCGCCGCCGTTACCGCCGCTACCCTTGCCTCCGTGACCGCCGCCGAAGCCTCCGCCAAAGCCGCCGCCGAACCCGCCACCGAAGCCACCGCCAAAACCACCACCGGGGCCGCTACCGCAACCGCAGCCGCCGCTCCCGCTGCTGCCGCCGCTGCTGCCACCACCGCTGCTGCCGCCACCGCTGCTGCCACCGCCGCTGCTGCCACCGCCGCTGCTGCCACCGCCGCTGCTTCCACCGCCACTGCTTCCACCGCCGCTGCTACCACCGCCGCTGCTTCCGCCGCCGCTGCTGCCGCCGCCGCTGCTACCACCGCCGCTGCTGCCGCCGCCGCTGCTTCCGCCGCCACTGCTGCCGCCGCCGCTGCTACCACCGCCGCTGCTTCCGCCGCCACTGCTTCCGCCACCGCTGCTACCACCGCCGCTGCTTCCACCGCCGCTGCTTCCACCGCCACTGCTTCCACCGCCGCTGCTTCCGCCACCGCTGCTTCCGCCACCGCTACTGCCACTACCCCTGCCGCCGCCACCGGCCGCGCCCGAGCCTGCCGCGCCGCCGGCACCATTGCCGCTCGCACCACCGCTACTGCTTCCCGCGCTCGCTGCTCCACTGCCGCTGCCAGGGCCGTTGCCGCCGGCATAACGCGTGCAGCCGCCGACACTGGTGGTGATGCAGTTGCGCGGACTGAACACTACGGCCGCATCGTCGGCGGCGGTCGGTTCGTCGGGCGCGGTGCCGGCGGCCGCTGCGCCCGCCGCCGCGCTGTCGTCCTGAGCGAGTTGCGTCGCGCCGTGCGCGCTGCTTGCCGGCTGCGGCGCACCGGCAGTCGGCATCCACTTGGGGATCACATCCGTCGACGCTGAATACGCGACCTGGGTGACGAGTAAAGCCACACCTGCCACGATCGCCGCACTTCGCAGAACCCCGCAGTAGTACTGATTGAATTTTCTGGTTTTCATCACGTCTCTCCCGAGGGAACGCCGACACCTCGCTGCCGTCATTTCCCACGCTGATTCCTCGACGGCGGGCCTGTCTGAACGCGGGCCACACCGTCCCCCCGGACTCTGGCTTGCGGATGCAAGTCAAGCACCATCACTGCCTTCCCGGCTCCGTAGCCGGTGCGCTGACAAGCGCTTGCATGCGCGTCAGCCGATACCGTCCCGGCGCGCTTTTTGTCACGTATCGCTTCTTGTTATGGCGATTTCCAAAAGCGGCGCTTCAGACGATTTCCCGATCTCTTTGGTCCCGAATGTCTGGTCAGTACTTAGCGATATCCATGCCATTGGCCGCAAAGCCTTGCGGCGACGGGTGTCGAATAGGGGGCTGCGATGGCGGGGCGGAAAAAACGCATGAAAACGTTTCGGCGATGAAACGCACCCCCGGAAAGCCGCGTTATTCGTTGCGCGCGGCGTTTTCCGACCCATTAATGGAGGCTTGGCCGGTGTCGTCGCGCGAGGCGGCTTGCAGCACACGCAGTTCGTCGACGGGGATGTGGCAGCGGATGCGATGCGCGGACGGCTGGGCAGACTCGCCGCTACCGGCTTCGAGGAAGGGCGGGTCTTGCTGCTCGCAAATTGCTCCCAGCTTGCGCGGGCAGCGCGTATGGAACACGCACCCTGACGGCGGCGATGCCGCGCTCGGGAGATTGCCGGACAGGCGGATGCGGGCACGGCTGTCGTGGGCGTCGAGCGTCGGCACCGAAGACAGAAGCGCTTCCGTATAAGGATGATGCGGGCCGCCGAAGACCGCGCTTGCCGGTCCGATTTCCAGCAGCCGGCCGAGGTATAGCACCGCGATGCGATCCGACAGATAGCGCACCACGTGCAGATCGTGCGAAATGAATACGTAGCTCACGCCGCGCTCGCGTTGCAGATCGGCGAGCAGATTGAGAATCGCAGCTTGCACGGAGACGTCGAGCGCGGATGTGGGTTCATCGCAGACCACCACGCGCGGCTCACCAGCAAACGCGCGGGCGATCGCCACGCGCTGCTTGAGTCCACCGGACAATTGGCGCGTGCGCGAGCCGAGATAGCGCTCGGGCAAGCGCACCGCCGCCGTCAAGGTGGCAAGCCGTTCGTCGATCGCGGCGCCACGCAAGGCGGTGAGGCGCGATAACGCGCGGCCGATCAGCCGCTTTACCGAATGTGCGCGATTGAGTGCCGAGTCCGGATTCTGGAACACGATCTGCAGGGACTTGACCTGTTCGTCGTTGCGTCGCGTAACACGCGCGGCGAGCGGTGAACCGTCGAGTTCGAGTACGCTGCCCGCGTCCGGTGTGAGCAGGCCGAGCATCAGTTTCGCGAGCGTCGTCTTGCCGCTGCCGGACTCGCCCACCAGGCCGAGCGTTTCGCCACTGGCGAGATCGATCGAGACGCCGTCGACCGCGCGCAGCGGGGCGCCCGATACGTGGAAGGTCTTCGAGAGTTTGTCCGCACGCAGCACGAGAGCAGGGCGCTCGCTGTCGCGCAATGCGCCGTCGAGCAGCGGCAATGCTTCCGCGGACGCACGCGGCAGTTCGATTGCGCGTTCGTGATAATGGCAGCGCGACATCTGATCGCCATGCGCGGCGCTCACCCGATACGGCGGCGGCGCTTCGCGGCGGCAGCGTTCGTCGGCGAGGCGGCAACGGTCCGCGTAGATGCAGCCTTGCGTGACCGAGCCTGGTAAGGGCAGATTGCCCGCAATGGTATCGAGCCGCTCAGTGTCCTTGCTGCGGCCCGCGCCCGGCAAACAGCGCAGCAGTCCAACCGTATAGGGATGACGTGGCCGCGCGAACACGTCCTGGGTCGCGCCTTCCTCGACCAGCTTGCCGGCATACAGCACGCCGACGCGCTCGCACATCCGTCCGATCACCGCGAGGTTGTGGCTGATGAACAGCACGGCGGTGCCGAGTTCTTTGCGCAACTGCGCCACCAGATCGAGCACCTCGGCCTCGACGGTGGCGTCGAGCCCGGTAGTCGGTTCGTCGAGAATCAGCAAGGCCGGGTTCGAGGCGAGCGCCATCGCGATGACCACGCGCTGCTGCATGCCGCCCGACAACTGATGCGGATAACTGTCCATCACGCGTTCGGGCGAAGCGATGCGCACACGCTGCAGTATCTCGACCGTGCGTTGCAGCGCTTCGTCACGTGAGACCCCGGCAGCCTCGAATGCTTCCGTGACCTGGCGCGCGATCGTCAGTGACGGATTCAATGCGCGCCCCGGGTCCTGATAGACCATCGAAATCGCGTTCGCGCGCATCGTGCGCAATGCGTCGGCGTCGAGCTTCTGCACGTCCTGGCCGGCGATGATGATCTTGCCGGCCTTCACCTTGCCGTTGCGCGGGAGATAGCGCAGCGCCGCCATCGCGACCGTCGATTTACCGCAACCCGATTCGCCGACGAGACCATAGGCTTCGCCCCGTCGCACGCGAAACGAAACGTCCTGCAGCACTTCGCGATCGCGTCCGCGCATCCGGTACGTGACCGTCAGACCTACTACGGTCAGCGCATCACTGCGATCGCTCTTCGACACGTCGAAGGCCGGGAACGAGGCGGGCGGCGGGCCGTTCATCGGTCGAGCACTCCTTGCACGCTATCGGCGATCAGATTCACGCCGACCACGAGCGAGGCGATGGCGCCGGCCGCGAACACCACCGTCCACCATGCACCGCCTGCCATCAGCGTGTACGACTCGGACAGCGCGAGTCCCCAGTCGGCGGAAGGCGGCTGAATGCCGAAGCCGAGGAACGACAGCGTGGCGACCGCGAAAATGGCATAGCCGAGCCGCACGGTCGCCTCCACGATGATCGGCGGCAACACGTTCGGCAGAATCTCCGCGAACATGATGTACGGCGCTCGCTCGCCGCGTAGTTGCGCGGCGGCCACGTAGTCCAGATGCCGTTCGGCGAACACGGCGGCGCGTACCGTACGCGCGGTGATCGGCGTGAAGGTGATGCCGATCACGAGGATCACGGTGAAGTTCGACGCGCCGACCGCGGCCAGCGCGAGCAACGCGACGATCACGAGCGGCAGCGCGAGCACGGCGTCGATCGCGCGGCCCACGACGTTGTCGACCCAGCCCTCGAAGTAGCCGACGATCAAGCCGAGGGCCGTTCCGGCGACCGTGCCGAGCAGGGTCGCCAGCGGTGCGATGGTCAGAATGTCGCGCGCGCCGACGATCACGCGCGAGAACACGTCGCGGCCGAGCTGATCGGTGCCGAACCAATGCGTGCCGTCGGGCGGCGTCAGCGAGTTGAGCGGATCGGAGGCATACGGGTCGATCCGCACGAGCCATTGCCCGGCGATCGCGCAGGCGATCCACCATCCGACGATCAACACGCCGATCACGAACGTGGGCGAGCGCAGCAGCACACGCAACTGGTCGAAGCGCGGTTCGGCAGCCGGACGTGGCGCGGGTGGTGCGGCCGGCGGAACGATGGTGCTCATTCGGCGCTCCTCACTCGCAACCGCGGATTGAGCAGGACGTGCAGCGCATCGGCGACGAGATTGGCGACGGTGTAGACCACGCCGATCGTCAGCACGCCCGCTTCGAGCATCGGGAAGTCTTTGGCCTTGGCGGCGTTGTAGATCAGCGAGCCGATGCCTTGATAGTGGAACAGCGTCTCGACTACCACGAGACCGCCGATCATGTAGCCGAGTTGCGTCGCGGCGACGGTGATGGTCGGCAGCAACGCATTGCGCAAGACGTGCCGCCAGATCACGGTGCGGCGCGGCAAGCCTTTGAGGATCGCGGTGCGGGTGTAATCCGCGTCGAGTGCTTCCACGGTGCCCGCGCGGGCCATCCGCGCGATGTAGCCGAAAAACACCAGCACCAGCGGCAACACCGGCAGAATCAGATGCCGCAATTGTTCGAGCGCGCCCGCTTCGGGCGGATACGACGCTTCGGTCGGCAGCCAGCGCAGCCACACGCCGAACACCAGAATCAGCACGATCGACGAAACGAACTCCGGTACTACGGTGGCCGACAAACCGGCGATGCTGATGGTGCGATCGAGCCAGCGCCCCGCATGCATCGCCGACCACACACCGCCCGCAATGCCGAGCGGCACGACGACGATAAACGCGAGCAGGCCGAGCCTGGCCGAATGCGCGAGCGCCTCGGCGATAAACGGGCCGACCGGTTCGCGGTATGCGTAGGAGAGCCCCATGTCGCCGCGCACGAAATGCGAGATCCACTCCACGTATTGCGTCAGGAGCGGACGGTCCGCGCCGAGCTGGTGATTGAGCGCGGCGACCGCGCGCGCATCGGCGAGCGGCCCGAGCACCGCGCGGCCGATATCGCCAGGCAGTAACTGGCCGCCCGCGAACACGATCACCGACAGCAGCCACAGCGTGATCAGCGACAAACCGAGTCGCGTCGCCAGAAATCGCACGACGCGGCCGGTGCTGCCGCTCGAGACCGGGGAAGCGGAAGGGGTCACCGTGGTCGACATCGTGAACTCCTGCCGGAGAATTGCCCTGCGTTCGACATTACGCGCTCAGCACCGCGCGATCGAAATAGAGCTGCGCGAGCGCGGTGAAGCGCACGCCATTTACACCCTTGCGCATGGCAATCAGTTGATCGTAGAAGAACGGGATGATGACGGGCGTTTCGTCGAGCAACAGCGTCTGGATCTGTCCGGAGATCTTCCGCTGCGTACCCAGGTCGATCGCCGCGACGAACTGCGCGACCAGTTGATCGTATTGCGGGTTCTTGAAGTGCGCGGCGTTCCACGTGCCGGTGCTGGTGAGCGGCGCATTCAGGAACACGTTCGGCACACCGCGGTGACCGTAATCGGTGATGCCGAGCGGCGAGTCGAGCCAGTCCGATTTACCCGGCGTGCCCGCGCCGTAGTACAGCGACTGGCTTTCCACTTTCAGATTGATGCGCACGCCGATTGCCTTCGCCGCGTTCTGCACGACCACCGCGAGATCGGGAATCTCCATGTACTTTTCGGTGGTCAGCGTGACGTCGAAGCCGTTCGGCACGCCCGCTTGCGCGAGCAGTTGCTTCGCTTTCGCGATGTCGATCCTGCGTTGCGCCACGCCGGCATCGGAAGACGGAAACACCGGCGCGAACGGGCTGTCGTTGCCGAGTTGTGCGCGGCCCTTGAACAGACCTCGCACGAGCACGTCGCGATCGAGCGACAACGCCAGTGCCTGGCGTACGCGCTTGTCCTTGAACAGCGGACTGTCGTTGCGCATGTGAATCTGGCGATGCGCGCTCGACTTCACGCCGACCGCTTTGTAGTCCGGATTGTTCAGGATGCCGGCGCCGCCCTGCACGGTAAAGGTGCCCATCACGTCGGCCTGATGACCTTGCAGTGCGAGCAATTGCGCCTGTTCGTCGGCGTAAAAAGAGAACTGTACGCGTTGCGGTAACGCTTTGTCGCCCCAGTAATCGGGATTGCGCACGAACGATGCGCCGACCTTCGCCTGATACTTTTCGAGCTTGAACGGACCGGTGCCGATGAAGCTCTTTTCATAACCGCCCGCATAGTTCGCGGGCAGGATCACAGCGTTGTAATTGTCCGACGAAACGTAGTACGGGAAGTTGCCGTTCGGGGCGTCGAGATGGAAGGCGACCGTGTGTTCGTCGACCACCTTCGCGCCGCCTTTCGAGAGCACGCCCTTGAGCACCGAGAGCGCCGCCGAACCGCTCGCCGGATCGGCGAGACGATCGAAGGTGGCGACGACGTCCTTGGCACCGAATGTCTGGCCATCGTGGAATTTGACGTTCGGCCGTAGCGTGAAGGTCCACACATCGCCCTTGTCGTTCGGCTTCCACGACAAGGCAAGCGCCGGCTTCAGCACGAGCTTTTCGCCGTCGTCGTCGATCAGGAATTCACCGGTCTGGTCCAGTAGCGCGAGACTCGCGGCATCCGTCACGGTGAGCGGATCGACCGCGCCGGCCGGCGTCAGGTGAGCCACTCGGATCGTCTGGTTAGAGGGGCTCGGTGCGCCTTGCGCACGCGCCAGCGGTGCATTCAGTACGCCGCCGCCGGCCAGCGACAAACCGATCACGCCGGCATAGCGCAGCAGATCGCGGCGCGTGATACGGCCGGCAATGAATTCGTCGATGGCGTGATTGCCGTAAGCGTCGGCGGTGCGGCGGGCCAGCTCGAGTTCGGGAAGTCGATCCGCGGGAGTCTTCATTGGTGGAGTGTCCAGTCCGTTCTGCTGTCGGTTCTGAAGGGCCGCGCCGGATGCGCGCGACGGGCGGCTGATTGCCATGACGAAAAACTGCACTGTGCCGCCATGCTGGAATGCGGGTTCAGTGTAAGCGATTGCCCTGCGGTTCGGAGCGCCTGCCGCGCGGTCCGGTCTCCGGATGGCGGATAAAAGGGCCGGTGTGTGTCGTCGTCACAACGCTCGGCGGCCTGTCTCATCAGACGCCCACGAAAGCGCAGGATGTCGCAGCGCGGGAATCGCTGCTGCGCCGCCGCCGCCGTCGTCGCCGTGGAAACGTTACCGATCGTTTTGCGAAAGCAAGTTGGATTTACCGTGCAACGGCGCGAGGACGGCGCCAGCGATGGACCAGCACCGAGCCGATCCAGCACACCACGAAGGTGGCGACGATGCCATAGCCCAGTTCGCCGAAGCGCTCGTTGAGGCTCGCCACCGCGTCCCATACGCCGCCGTTCAGACCGAGTTTGTCCGATAGCAGTCCCAACGCTTCAACGCCGCCTATGACAATCGCCACCACCGCCGAGACGAACGTGATGCTCGCGTTGTAGTAGAGCTTGCGCTTCGGATCGTCCATGGCCCAGCCGTAGGCGTGGACCATCAGCACGTTGTCGGTCGAATCGACCAGCGTCATGCCGGCGGTGAAGAGCGCCGGGAACACGAGGATCGAGTACAGCGGCAGACCTTTGCCGGCTTCGGACGCGGCAATCGCCAGCAGGCCGATCTCGGTCGCGGTGTCGAAGCCGAGGCCGAACAGCACGCCGACCGGGTACATGTGCCAGCTTTTCGTCACGAGCCGGAACATCGGCCGCAGCGCGCGCGACAGCAGACCGGCGGGCGCGATGCTGGCCGCAGTTTCAGCAGCGAGTTCGCCGCCGCGTTGGACATGACGATAGCGGCGCCACACGTCGCGCAGAATCACGAGGTTCACGCACGCCAGCACCAGCAGAAACACCGCGGATACGACGGTGCCGATCGTTCCGCCCACCGCCTTGAAGCTCTCGAAGCGGCCGTGCAGCGAATGCGCGGTCCATGCAATGCCGGCCGTCGCCAGGATGACGATCGTCGAATGGCCCAGCGAAAACGACAGGCCCACGCCGAGCGGCCGCTTGCCCGCCTGCATCAGCTTGCGCGTGACGGCGTCGATCGCGGCGATGTGGTCCGCGTCAACCGCGTGACGCAGACCGAAGCCATACGCGAGCAGCGCCGTGCCGAGCAGTAGCGGATAGTGGCGAAACGCGATCAGCGCCCACGCCCATGCACCGAGATTGGCGGCGATCAGGACGGCATATAGCGTGATGAGGCGAGGGCGCAGCGAGGCAGTCGGCGTCATGAGTGGCGTGAAAAAGGTTTAGTGGTCGTGCGGATGCTTGTGAATCGGATCGACCCAGAAGACCGTTTCCGGCGCTTCCACCGCGTCGATGTTCAGATTCACCACCACCGCTTCATTGTCGCTGCGCACCAGCACGCATTCGAGCGGCTCGTCGGTGCGCGCGTTGATCTCCTGATGCGGCACATACGGCGGCACGAAGATGAAGTCGCCCGGGCCGGCCTCGGCCGTGAACTCCAGATGCTCGCCCCAGCGCATGCGCGCCTGCCCGCGCACCACGTAGATCACGCTTTCGAGCGCGCCGTGATGATGCGCCCCGGTCTTCGCATTCGGATGGATTGTCACGGTGCCGGCCCAGATTTTCTGCGCGCCGACGCGCGCCGCGTTGATCGCCGCGGCGCGATTCATGCCGGGTGTTTGCGCGGTATTGCTGTCGAGCTGGTCGGCCTTGATGACCTTGACGCCGTGTTCGCGCCAGTCGATCGGCGCCGGCGGCTGCTCTTCCTTGTAATGCGGGTGTTCGTGATCCTGGCTCATGGTGTGTCTCCTCGTGGACGGGCGTCCGGATGCCGGGCGCGGCGCCTTGCGGCATTTTTGCACGTTCAAAAACGTGTGTGTTGCCTGCGGCCGCGGGTGGTTTCGGGGACGAAAAAAAAGCCCATCCACAGAGGACGGGCCTTTTGCTGTCTGCCTTCATCGCGTCGCGGGCTGCTGCACCTGGCATGCAGCAGCCTTCGGCGCCTTACTTCTGCTTCGCGTTGATCACGGCTTCCGCGACGTTGTTCGGCGTTTCAGCGTAGTGCTTGAACTCCATCGTGTAGGTCGCGCGGCCTTGTGTGGCCGAACGCAGCGATGTCGAATAACCGAACATCTCCGCGAGCGGCACTTCGGCACGCACCAGCTTGCCGCCGCCCCCGGCGATATCTTCCATGCCCTGCACCATGCCGCGACGGCTCGACAGATCGCCCATCACGTTGCCCATGAAGTCTTCCGGCGTTTCCACTTCGACGGCCATCATCGGTTCGAGCAGTACCGGCCTGGCCTTGCGCATCGCGTCCTTGAAGGCCATCGAACCGGCCATACGGAATGCGTTTTCGTTCGAGTCGACGTCGTGGTACGAACCGAAGGTCAGCGTCACTTTCACGTCGACCACCGGATAGCCCGCCAGCACGCCCGCTTTCAGCGTTTCCTGAATGCCCTTGTCGACCGCCGGAATGTACTCACGCGGAATCACGCCGCCCTTGATCGCATCGACAAACTCGTAGCCTTTGCCTTGCGGCGCCGGTTCGAGCGTGATCACCGCGTGGCCGTACTGGCCACGGCCGCCCGACTGTTTGACGAACTTGCCTTCGACATCCTCGATCTTGTTGCGCACCGTTTCGCGGTAAGCCACCTGCGGCTTGCCGACGGTCGCCTCGACGCCGAACTCGCGCTTCATCCGGTCGACCAGAATTTCCAGGTGCAACTCGCCCATCCCGGAGATGATCGTCTGACCGGATTCTTCGTCCGTCTGCACGCGGAACGACGGGTCCTCCTGCGCCAGACGATTGAGCGCGATGCCCATCTTTTCCTGGTCGACCTTGGTCTTCGGCTCGACGGCCTGCGAAATCACCGGTTCCGGGAAAATCATCCGTTCGAGAACGATCACGTGCTGCGGATCGCACAGCGTATCGCCCGTGGTCGCTTCCTTCAGGCCGACTGCGGCGGCGATGTCGCCCGCGTAGACTTCCTTGATTTCCTTGCGCTCGTTGGCATGCATCTGCAGGATCCGGCCGAGACGTTCCTTCTTCTCCTTGACCGCGTTGTAGACGGTGTCGCCCGAATTCACCACGCCCGAATAGACGCGGAAAAAGATCAGTTGGCCGACGAACGGGTCGGTCATGATCTTGAAGGCGAGCGCCGAGAACGGATCGTCGTCGCGCGGATGACGCTCGATTTCCTTGTCGTATTCGTCGTGGCCCGTGATGGCGGGAATGTCGACCGGCGACGGCAGATAGTCGATCACCGCGTCGAGCATGGCCTGCACGCCCTTGTTCTTGAATGCGCTGCCGCACAGCATCGGCACGATCTCGTTGGCGATGGTGCGCACACGAATGCCGTGCTTGATTTCCTCTTCCGTCAGCACACCGCCGTGGAGGTACTTGTCGAGCAGTTCCTCGCTCGCTTCAGCGGCCGCCTCGACCATCTTGTCGTGCCATTCCTTCGCGGTATCCGCGAGTTCAGCCGGGATGTCACGGTACTCGAACTTGATCCCCTGGTTTTCTTCCTCCCAGTAGATCGCCTTCATCTTGACGAGGTCGACCACGCCCTGGAAATGATCTTCCGCACCGACCGGAATCTGGATCGGCACGGCGACACCCTTCAGGCGATCGCCGATCTGCCGCTGCACGCGGAAGAAGTCCGCGCCCACACGGTCCATTTTGTTGACGAACGCAATGCGCGGCACCTTGTACTTGTTCGCCTGACGCCACACGGTTTCGGACTGCGGCTGCACGCCGCCGACCGAGTCGTACACCATGCACGCGCCGTCGAGCACGCGCATCGAGCGTTCCACTTCAATCGTGAAGTCGACGTGGCCCGGGGTGTCGATGATGTTGATCCGATGTTCGGGATAGTTGCCGGCCATGCCCTTCCAGAAGGCGGTGGTAGCCGCCGACGTGATGGTGATGCCGCGCTCCTGCTCCTGTTCCATCCAGTCCATCGTCGCAGCACCGTCGTGAACCTCGCCGATCTTGTGGGTCACGCCTGTGTAGAACAGGATGCGTTCAGTAGTGGTGGTTTTGCCGGCGTCGATGTGAGCGCTGATGCCAATATTCCGGTAGCGCTCGATGGGAGTCTTGCGGGGCACGTGAACCTCCTTGAAATGGCGCGCCTGAAACGCTTGCCGGACAACAGTCTGTGCCGTCCGGGGAGCCTCTTTGCTGCTTTGCTAAGAATACTAGGATAGCGCGTCGGCCTGTCTTTTGCAGGAATCTTGCCAGCCGCGCGTGACGGCCTGCTGGTAAGGCTCCCGGCGCGGCCCGGGGCGCCATCGCGCGGTGCCCGGCGTTGCCTCGTTCCGCTTGGAACGCAAAAAAGCCGGCGCCTCGCGAAAGGCACCGGCTTTTCCGGAAAGAGGCCGCAGAAGAAGCGGCAGGATGTCGCCGTGGCGGCGCGCGTTTATTGCGCGGCCGGCAACCCCTGGATTTTCATCCCCGGTTTGATGCCTTTCGACGAGAACCACCCCTTGCTCATTTCCAGCGCATACACGCCGTTGTTCTTCGGGCAGTGATTGTTGGTGGTTTCGGCCTGCATTTCGTCGATGTCGGTGACCGTGCCGTCGGCGCGCATGAAAGCGATCGACAGTGGGATCAACGTGTTCTTCATCCAGAAGCAATGCACGGCGTTCTCATTGAAGACGAACAACATGCCTTCATTCGGCGCAAGCGTCGTGCGATACATCAGGCCTTGTTCGCGGTCCGCGTCGTTGGCGGCGACGGCTGCGTCGATCACGAACATGCCCGCTGTCAGCTTCGCGCGCGGAAAGTCGCCGGGCTGCTTCGCGCCGGCCGGCATCTGTTGCGCATGAGCGGGGGCAGCAGTGGTCGCGGCGAACGATATCGCGGCGAGCGGCAGTGCAACGGCAACAGCGAAACGCGCAATCAACGAGCGCATGGGAAATCGCACGGCATGACTCCTTGCTGGAAATTAACCCGCGAATGTTACGCGAGCGCGTCAAAAACAAAAAGGCAGATCGCCTTGCGGTGATCTGCCTTTCAACGTCGTAAGAACGGCAATGAAGCGTGTTCTTGACTGCGTTTTTACGACAAACTTACTCCGATGCGCCCGAAGCTGCAGCTGCTGCTGCCTTCTTGTGCGACTTCTTGTGCGACTTCTTGTGTTCAGCCTTCTTTGCCGACGAAGCTGCTGCTGCCGGAGCTGCCGATGCTGCCACCGGTGCCGAAGCTTGTGCGAATGCTGCCGTTGCGAAGAGGCCAGCGACCAGAGCGGCGATCAGTTTGTTCATTTTGTAAATCCTCAGCTTGAGTTAATTAACCAAATGACCCGGTTATATGTAGAGTCATGTCGGTAAACGTGCCATCCACCTTTCGGTTGACAGCCGCATCGACATTTTTTTCGACGCGTCTGCTTAGCGCTCAGACTCCCAGTACTCACCGCGCGAACGGCTTGTGCAAAGGCCCTTAAGGCTGAATGCCGGATAGCTTCGGGCGGCATCTGCGTCGAATAACGCGTGAGCGCGCGCGCTGGTTGACGTGTTTTTTGTGGAAAATTTATATGCCGACGTGCTGGTGGAAATGAATGGCTGAGCGGCGATCGCGAACGCAATTGTTTCACGCGTTTTTACGTTGGTTTCACGCGCTATTTTTGTTTGTGGATACAACGAGTTAGCCTTTTCGCCGCGATTCCAGATACAAGCTTGAGATGAGTTCGATGCGAGTTCGATGCGGACATGGCGCGCAGACGAACAACGTCAAACGATGCCATCCCATGGCGCCTTTAGCGATAACTCAACACTCTCTCCTGGCTGCAGTCCCAGCGAAAAAATATCGAGTGCGCCGATACCGGCGCGTACGAGACGCAACGTCGGAAAACCGACCGCAGCGGTCATACGCCGCACCTGACGGTTCTTGCCCTCGGTAATCGACAATTCGATCCACGTGGTCGGAATCGCGGCGCGATAGCGGATCGGCGGCGTGCGGGTCCAGAGCGAGTCCGCAGGCTCGACGTACCCGGCGCGGCAGGGCTGGGTCACGTAATCGCCGAGATCGACGCCGCGCGCGAGCTTCTTCAACGTGGCGTCGTCGACCGCGCCTTCTACTTGCGCCCAATAACGTTTGACCAGTTTGTGACGCGGTTCGGCGATGCGGGCTTGCAGCGCGCCGTCGTCGGTGAGGAGCAGCAAGCCTTCGCTATCGGAGTCGAGCCGGCCCGCCGGATAGACGCCGGGCACTTTCACCCAGTCGGCCAGCGACGCCCGTGTTTCGTGCGGCGAAAACTGACAGATGGTGCCGAACGGTTTGTTCAGGGCGAGAAGTCGCATAAGGGAGTCGATGAAGGCCGGGCGGCGCTGCCTGCTGCGGTGGCATGCCGCACAAGCCGGGAGGGACGCTGGACCGATAGTAAATCGCGGAATAATAATGCATAATCGGTTTCTATAAATCTTATGTCTTATATAAGACATAAGAGTAAGACGCCTCGCTGATTTTGATTCTCGACAATGTTGGAAAACCCCGAGCCGTTCCGGCCTCGTTGCCGCGTCGGCGTGGGCTAGAATAGGCGACCAGGCCGCTCGCGGGCGTCCGGCATTGCGCGTAGCGAGGAGCACCCAGTTTCCGCAGTCTCCCATCAGCTTTCAGCACAGCCTTCACTGGAGTCCGATCATGCCGTATCAGCACATCAAGGTTCCGACCGGCGGTGACAAGATCACTGTCAACGCAGATTTCTCGCTCAACGTTTCCGACCAGCCGATCATTCCGTATATCGAAGGCGACGGAACGGGCTTCGACATCACGCCGGTGATGTTGAAAGTGGTGGATGCGGCGGTAGAAAAAGCCTACGCGGGCAAGAAGAAAATCCACTGGATGGAAATCTATGCCGGCGAGAAATCGACCAAGGTGTACGGCCCGGACGTGTGGCTGCCGGAAGAAACATTGCAGGTGCTGAAGGAATACGTCGTCTCGATCAAGGGGCCGCTCACCACGCCGGTCGGCGGGGGCATCCGTTCGCTGAACGTCGCGCTGCGTCAGGAACTCGATCTGTATGTTTGCCTGCGCCCGGTGCAGTACTTCAAGGGCGTGCCTTCACCGGTGCGTGAGCCTGAGAAGATCGACATGGTGATCTTCCGCGAGAACTCGGAAGACATCTATGCGGGCATCGAGTGGCCCGCCGGGTCGGAAGACGCGAAGAAGGTCATCAAGTTCCTGCGCGAAGAAATGGGCGTAAAGAAGATCCGCTTTCCGGAAACCTCGGGGATCGGTGTCAAGCCGGTGTCGCGTGAAGGCACGGAGCGCCTTGTGCGCAAGGCGATCCAGTATGCGCTCGACAACGATCGCCGCTCGGTCACGCTCGTGCACAAGGGCAACATCATGAAGTTCACGGAAGGCGCTTTCCGCGACTACGGTTATGCGCTGGCGCAGAAGGAATTCGCCGCGGAACTGATCGACGGTGGCCCGTGGATGAAGATCAAGAATCCGAAAACGGGTGGCGATGTCGTGGTGAAGGACGTGATCGCCGATGCGTTCCTCCAGCAGATCCTGCTGCGTCCGGCGGAATATGACGTGATCGCCACGCTGAATCTGAACGGCGACTATGTGTCGGACGCACTGGCCGCGCAAGTCGGCGGGATCGGGATTGCGCCGGGTGCGAACATGTCGGATTCGGTCGCCATGTTCGAAGCCACGCACGGCACCGCGCCGAAGTATGCCGGTAAAGACTACGTGAATCCGGGTTCGGAAATTCTCTCGGCCGAGATGATGCTGCGTCATCTGGGCTGGACTGAAGCTGCCGATCTGATTATCAAGTCGATGGAAAAGTCGATTCTGCAAAAACGGGTCACCTATGACTTCGCGCGTTTGATGGAAGGCGCGACGCAAGTGTCCTGTTCGGGCTTCGGTCAGGTGTTGATCGAGAATATGTAAGCGATTCGCGCCGGCTCGTCCGGCTTGAATTCAAACCCCCGGCGCCCAGAGGCGACCGGGGGTTTTTCGTTTTGCAGCGCTCAAGCGCGTCTGTGCCCGCATCGCGCATTCCTACAGCGTTCACTCAAAATTCAACTTCCCATTGCGACGTTTCGAGAGGTCGACTCCGACCGATATTGAGATGCTTCGCGCATTCGGTCGGGTACGGTAGGCCGGGCTGGAAATCGCGCCTGCCTGTCAGCGCGGCGCGCCCACCTGCCTGTCAGCCAAACCACTTTCCCTCCACGCGAGTGACAAAACAATGACCTACAAGAATGTCTTTGCCAAAGTGTATGTCGCCACACCCAGCTATGGCGCTGTCGTAACGACCGACTATGCGCTCGGATTGCTCGACCTCTACGACGCGGCGGCTCGACACGGCTTTGGCATGCAAATCAACTTCAATAGCTTCGACAGTCTGATTACCCGCGCGCGTAACACGATGGTCGCTGAGTTTCTCGCGGACGATCGATTCACGCATCTGATGTGGATCGATGGCGATATCGGCTTCAAGGGGGACGACGTCGTTCGCCTTCTGCAGGCGGATCGGCCGGTGGTGGCGGGGGTCTATCCCTTGAAGATCGACGGGTGGCCCGCCGCCGGTCTGGACGAGCCGATCCCCGCCGGTTCGACGAAAGCCGACTTCCGGGCGCGTTACGCCATGTATCCCGCCGTGGTACGCAACGATGCACTCGAATCAGACGCGGACGGTTTTCTCGATGTCCTTTATGCGCCGACCGGCTTCATGCTGATCAAGCGAGAGGTGTTTCTCGCGCTGATGCAGCGGTTTCCCGAGTTGAAATGCCGCTCAAAGCTCGCGGGGCGGCCGGAGTTCGATACGGGCGCCGCGGCGGCATTCCTTTACGCGTTCTTTGACACGACGATCGACCCCGAGTCGGGCCTGTATCTGTCGGAGGACTATGCATTTTGCCGGCTGATCGAAAGTATTGGCATCACGCCCGCGGTGGATACCCGCTCGAATCTGCGCCACCAGGGCATTGCGGTGTACGAAGGCGATCTCGCCCGCAGCCTGACGGTACAACGCAGTCGGCGGCCGGCCGACGCTGCGGCCGGTCGTGCCCCCGAGTCTTCCGAAATGTAAGATTCGGGGCCGGCAACGTCGCGCACCCGGCGTTAGCGTCTATCCGCCACGCGACGTCGACCAGAGGCAGGTTTAGAGGCTTGCCCCCAAAAAAAGAAACCCGGCACGAAGCCGGGTTTCAAAGGACGGGTATCGAACAGTTTCAGGCAGGTGCCTGGATGTTCGATGCCTGTTTGCCTTTCGGGCCTTGCACGACCTCGAAGGTTACTTTTTGACCTTCCTTGAGGGTCTTGAACCCATTCATCTGGATGGCCGAGAAGTGTGCAAACAGATCCTCGCCGCCTTCGTCAGGCGTGATGAATCCGAAACCTTTTGCGTCATTGAACCATTTGACCGTACCAGTTGCCATTCCAACTTCCCCTGTAACTCATGTCACTACCACGAGCCCTCGAAAAGCTCGACGACCGCGTGATGCAGCCGCTCCCTCCTCACAAGCTCACCATCGGCATTTTTTCGATTTATGGCTCAGTGAAAAAAGTGCCAGCTTGATTGTTGAGGCTCTTAATTCGAGTGTCAAGAAAATTTTGAGACGTCGTTGTCGTGTTGCAAACAGGCGTTTCCAGGGTTTTTCCGGCTTTTGTTTTGTTATGTGCGGTTGCCCGAGCGGGGTGTCTTGAAAAGTCGCATAATCGACTCACATGCTGTTCTGCGGGTTGCACAAACTACCGGTGCAGGCGGGGCGAGCACCTTCAGCCAGTACTGGCAGGTTGTGCGATACTCGATCCGACTGCGGCGCAGCAAGACTGCGACGCTTCACAGGATAGGGGCCGGCTCTGCAATCGGCTCGTCGAATGACGCAACGCCGTGGGGGTAATTACCCATAAGGCGGTGGCGAACGGGCTCACCGGCCGGTCGGCCGGGTTTTGACAGGATTGCGGGCCTGTCCTAGTTGTTTAGAATGGGTGTATGGCGATTATCCCGGACAAGCAGGACAGCACCGTACTGGAGCGGCAGGAGAAGAAGCTCAAGCCGCCATCCATGTACAAGGTGGTGCTGCTGAATGACGACTTCACGCCAATGGAATTTGTCGTGATGATCGTGCAGGAATATTTCAATAAAGATCGTGAAACCGCAACGCAGGTGATGTTGAAGGTGCATCGCGAGGGCAGGGGAGTTTGTGGGGTCTATACGCGGGACATCGCGTCGACCAAAGTCGAGCAAGTCGTTACCCACGCACGGCAGGCCGGGCATCCGCTGCAGTGTGTGATGGAGGAAGCATGATTGCCCAGGAACTGGAAGTCAGCCTGCACATGGCGTTCATGGAAGCACGCCAGGCGCGGCACGAGTTCATAACGGTCGAACACCTTTTGCTGGCACTGTTGGACAATCCAACGGCGGCGGAGGTGTTGCGTGCATGCGCGGCCAATATCGAGGATCTGCGCCAGAACCTGCGCAATTTCATTCATGACAACACGCCTACCGTGCCTGGCACGGACGACGTCGACACGCAGCCCACGCTGGGCTTCCAGCGTGTGATTCAGCGCGCGATCATGCATGTGCAGTCCACCTCGAATGGCAAGAAGGAAGTGACCGGCGCGAATGTGCTGGTGGCGATCTTCGGCGAGAAGGATTCGCATGCGGTGTACTACCTGCAACAGCAGGGCGTGACGCGTCTCGACGTGGTGAATTTCATCTCGCATGGCATCGCGAAGACCAGCAGCACCGACGCCGCGAAAGCGAGCGACGCGAATGCCGAGTCCGACGAAGCCGCCGCGCAGAAGGAAACGCCGCTCGCCCAGTTCACGCAGAACCTGAACCAGATGGCGAAAGACGGCCGCATCGATCCTTTGATCGGGCGCGAGTCGGAGGTCGAGCGCGTGGTGCAGGTGCTGTGCCGCAGGCGCAAGAACAATCCGCTACTGGTCGGTGAGGCCGGCGTCGGCAAGACCGCGATCGCCGAAGGGCTCGCCTGGCGCATTACGCGCGGCGAAGTGCCGGATATTCTGGCCGATGCCCAGGTGTATTCGCTCGACATGGGCGCGCTGCTGGCCGGCACCAAGTATCGCGGCGACTTCGAACAACGCCTGAAGACGGTCCTCAAGGAATTGAAGGAACGTCCGCACGCCATTCTGTTCATCGACGAAATTCATACGCTGATCGGCGCGGGCGCCGCATCGGGCGGCACGCTGGACGCGTCGAATCTGCTGAAGCCGGCGTTGTCGTCGGGCACGCTGAAGTGCATCGGCGCGACCACGTTCACGGAATATCGCGGCATCTTCGAAAAAGACGCGGCGTTGTCGCGCCGTTTCCAGAAGGTCGACGTAACCGAGCCGACCGTCGAGCAGACGGTGGCGATCCTGCGTGGCCTGAAGTCGCGCTTCGAAGAGCACCACGGCGTGAAGTATTCGTCGGGCGCGCTGTCGGCAGCGGCGGAGTTGTCGGCACGCTTCATTACGGATCGTCATTTGCCGGACAAGGCGATCGACGTGATCGACGAAGCGGGCGCGGCGCAACGCATCCTGCCGAAGTCGAAGCAGAAGAAGACCATCGGCAAGAACGAGATCGAAGAAATCATCTCGAAGATTGCGCGCGTCCCGCCGCAAAGCGTGTCGCAAGACGATCGCAGCAAGCTGCAAACGCTGGATCGCGATCTGAAGAGCGTGGTGTTCGGGCAAGACCCGGCTATCGACGCGCTGTCGGCCGCGATCAAGATGGCGCGTGCGGGCCTCGGCAAGCTGGACAAGCCGATCGGTGCGTTCCTGTTCTCCGGCCCCACGGGCGTCGGCAAGACGGAAGTAGCGAAGCAACTGGCGTTCACGCTGGGGATCGAGCTGATCCGCTTCGACATGTCGGAATACATGGAGCGCCATGCGGTGAGCCGTTTGATCGGTGCGCCGCCGGGCTATGTCGGTTTCGATCAGGGCGGTCTGTTGACTGAAGCCGTGACGAAGAAACCGCATTGCGTACTGCTGCTCGACGAAATCGAGAAAGCGCATCCGGACATCTACAACGTGCTGCTGCAGGTGATGGACCACGGCACGCTGACGGATAACAACGGCCGCAAGGCGGATTTCCGTAACGTCATCATTATCATGACGACGAACGCGGGCGCCGAGGCAATGGGCAAGTCGGTGATCGGCTTCACGAATCGTCGGGAAACCGGCGACGAAATGGTCGACATCAAGCGCATGTTCACGCCGGAGTTCCGTAACCGTCTGGACGCAACGATCAGCTTCCGCTCGCTTGATGAGGAAATCATCATGCGTGTGGTCGACAAGTTCCTGATGCAACTGGAAGATCAGCTGCATGAGAAGAAGGTCGACGCGCTCTTCACCGACGCACTGCGTGCTCACCTCGCGAAGCACGGTTTCGATCCGTTGATGGGCGCACGGCCGATGCAGCGTCTGATCCAGGATACGATCCGTCGTGCACTGGCGGACGAACTTTTGTTCGGCAAGCTGATGAATGGCGGGCGCGTGACGGTCGACGTGGATGCGGAAGACAAGGTGCAATTGACCTTCGACGAGCATCCGGCGCCGCGCAATCCGAATCCGGAAGCGGTCGAGGTCGAGTAAGTCAGTCGAGGGACGCTTCAAGCGTATCTCTGAAAGCAGAACGGCGCGGGTTGAACCCCGCGCCGTTCTGCTTTTTGCGTTGTGCGAAGCGCTTGCTGGAAGCCTCAACGCCTATCGGTCTGAGCCAGGCATCAGTCAGGTCCTGCTCAGTGCTTGCCTGTGCTCCCGAACCCGCCCGCACCACGTTCGCTGGTTTCGAAATCGTCGACGATATTGAATTCGGCCTGAACCACCGGCACGATCACGAGTTGCGCGAGGCGCTCCATCGGATTCAGCACGAACGTAGTCTCGCCGCGGTTCCACGTCGAGATCATCAGTTGACCTTGGTAATCCGAATCGATCAGGCCGACCAGATTGCCCAGCACGATTCCATGCTTATGGCCGAGACCCGAACGAGGCAGAATCAACGCCGCATAACCCGGATCGGCGACGTGAATCGCCAGACCCGTCGGTACCAGCGCGGTTTCACCGGGTTTCAGCGTCAACGGTTCGTCGAGGCAGGCCCGCAGGTCGAGGCCCGCGCTGCCGGTGGTGGCGTAGGCCGGGAGTTGGTCGCGCATGCGCGCATCGAGAATCTTCAGGTCGAGTTTCATGCAGGTTCGAAGGGTTAAGGCGTGGAGGCCGGGCGTCCGGGTTGGAACGCGTCGGCGAGAAGTTCATAGGAGCGCAGCCGGGCACGGTAGCTGCCCGCTACGGTGAGCACAATCAGTTCGTCGGCCTGGAACTGTTCCTGCAACGCATGCAGGCGCTCAGTGACGGTTTCCGGCGTGCCAATGATACTGCGCGGCTTCTCGCGGTCGATCACCAGACGCTCGCGCTCACCGTATTCCTGAGCGAGGCCTTGTTCGACGGTTGGAATCGGCGCGTTCAGACCATAGGCCATTTGCACGCGCCGCAGGTCGACGGCTTTTTCCAGCTCGGCGGCTTCCTGCTCGGTGTCCGCGCAGATCACGAATACGGCGGCGGCCAGATAGGGCTGCTGCGTTTCCAGGCTCGCGTTGAAGCGATCGCGATAGGCATGCGCCACCTGATGCCCGAAATGCGCATTGATGAAATGCGCGAACGCAAAGCGGATGCCGAGTTGTGCCGCCAGCAGGCCGCCGAATTCACTCGAGCCAAGCATCCACAGTTGCGGACGCGTGGCGATCTGCGGTTGCAGCAACACGCCATGCGCAAGGTGATCTTCAGGCAAGGTGCCGTGCATCAGGCCGACCAGATCGGCAACCTGCTGAGTGAAAATGTCGCCGCGATTGTAGGCGCCGGCCGCGACCGCTTGCGCCGTGCGCATGTCGCCACCGGGCGCGCGTCCTACGCCGAGATCAATGCGATTGGGAAACAGCGCCTCGAGCATCATGAATTGCTCGGCGACCTTGAACGGGCTGTAGTACGGCAGCATGACGCCGCCGGAGCCCAGGCGAATGCGTTTGGTCACGCTGCCGAGGCGCGCCAGCATCACCTCGGGGCACGGGTTCGACACGCCGCGCAAGCCGTGATGCTCGGCGCACCAGTAGCGCGTGTAGCCGAGGTCGTCGGCCAGTTGCGCGAGTTCGAGGGTGGCGGCGATTGCGTCCGCCACCGAGTGCCCGTCGATCACGGGCGTTTGATCGAGCACGGAAAGTAGCGTCATGTCAGTACTGCTCCAGATACAGATAACTCGGTGCGCTGGAGGCGCTCGCGGTGAACGCATGCGCCGCCGCGAGCGCCTTTAGCGGATCAGACTTGTGTCGGGCAGACGCTTCGCAATTTCGACGATCAAGGCGCGCGCGAGCGTCTGCTTGTCGGCGCGCGGCAGTTTGGTTGCACCGCCCGCTTCGAACAGGATGACCTCGTTGTCGTCGAGTCCAAAAGTGAGCGGGCCGAGATTGCCGATCAGAAGCGGCACGTTCTTGCGCACGCGTTTTTCTTCACCATGCACTTCGAGGTCGCCGCTTTCCGCTGCAAAGCCGACCGCGAAAGGCGGATGCGGCAGCTTGGCCACCGAAGCCAGAATGTCCGGATTTTCGACGAAGGTGAAGGTAGGCAGCGCGCGCTCGGCGGTCTTCTTGATCTTGTGTTCGCTGGCGTGATCGACGCGCCAATCGGCCACTGCGGCCACGCCGATAAAGATGTCGGCGTCCGCGACCGAGCGCATCACCGCGTCGTGCATTTGCTGCGCGGTTTGCACGTCCTGGCGGAACACGCCCCACGGCGTTTCCAGCGCAACGGGGCCGGCGATCAGATGTACCTCGGCGCCGGCTTGTTGCGCGGCGCGCGCCAGCGCAAAACCCATTTTGCCGCTCGAACGATTGGTGATGCCGCGCACCGGATCGAGCGGCTCGAACGTCGGCCCAGCGGTCAGCAACACGCGACGACCGGACAGGATCTTCGGTGAGAAGAATGACGCGATCGCTTCGTAAGTCGCGGCTGCTTCGAGCATGCGCCCGTCGCCGACTTCGCCGCACGCTTGCGGACCCGAATCGGGGCCGAGCACTTCAATGCCGTCCGCGCGCAACTGCGTGACGTTGCGTTGGGTGGCTGGGTTTTGCCACATCTGCCGGTTCATCGCCGGTACGACGAGCAGCGGACAATCGCGCGCGACACACAGCGTCGAGAGCAGATCGTCGGCCATGCCGTGTGCGAGTTTGGCGAGGAAGTCGGTGGAGGCGGGCGCAATCACAATCGCGTCGGCTTCGCGCGACAGATCGATATGCGCCATGTTGTTCGGCACGCGAGCGTCCCACTGGCTCGTGTAGACCGGCCGGCCGGACAGCGCCTGCATCGTGACGGGGGTGATGAACTGCGTGGCCGCTTCGGTCATGACGACCTGGACGGTCGCGCCGGCCTTGGTCAGGAGACGCGTGAGCTCGGCGATCTTGTAGCAGGCAATGCCGCCCGTCATGCCGAGGACGAGGTGTTTTCCTGCGAGTTCTGCGGTTGCCAACGAAAGCCTCCGACAAAGCGTAGTGGCGGGCAACGGTGCGGTTGCCGCACCGTTAGACGCCGTTAGCGTGAGCCGCGTACGCGCCGCAACTCGTCGAGCACGAGCAGGATCGCGCCGATCGTGATCGCGCTGTCGGCGAGATTGAACGCTGGCCAGTGCCACGTGCGGACGTGGAAGTCGAGAAAGTCGATCACATGGCCGTACGCAAGCCGGTCAATCACGTTGCCGAGCGCACCGCCGAGAATCAGCGAGAGCGCCGTGCAGAACATCTTCTGTCCGCCGTGACGCTTGAGCAGATAGCAGATCACGAGTGCCGCGACCACGCCGAGCGCAGTGAACGCCCAGCGCTGCCAGCCGCCCGCCATCGCGAGGAAGCTGAAGGCGGCGCCCCGGTTGTACACGAGGATCAGGTTGAAAAACGGCGTGACCTCATGCGGAACACCGTAGGCAAACACCTTCTGGATCGCGATCTTGGTGAGCTGATCGAACAGAATCACGATCAGCGCAACGCCAAGCCAGGGCGCCAGCGAACTATTTCCGGACGACGTTTTCGACACGGTTCTTGCCATTATGCCGCGCTCCTCGTTTCGCCGTTGCCGAACAGATTGCTGAAGCAGCGGCCGCACAGGGTGGGGTGCTCGGCGTTGGCGCCGACGTCCGCGCGGTAGTGCCAGCAGCGCTCGCATTTCAGATACTTCGAGGCGATCACGTCGACACCTTCTTGCGCTTCGCTGTCGACCTTCACGATGTTCGCCGCCGAGGTGATCAGCACGAACTTGAGGTCGTCGCCGAGGCTCGCGAGCGCGTCGTAACGCGCGCCGCTCGCGCGGATTTCGATTTCCGCCTGCAGCGACGAGCCGATCAGGTTCGCCACGCGTGCTTCTTCCAGTGCCTTGGTCACGTCGCTACGCGCCGCGCGCAGCAGGGTCCATTTGTCGAGCAGGTCGCCGGCCTGCGGCACTGCCGGGAACGCGTGATACGTCTCGACGAAGATAGTTTCGCTGTTCGGCTGGAACACCTTCCACGCTTCTTCCGCGGTGAACGACATGAACGGCGCCATCAGACGCAGCAGGCCGTGCGCGATGTGATACAGCGCGGTCTGCGCCGAGCGGCGCGCGACGGAGTCGGCCGCCGTGGTGTACAGGCGGTCTTTCAGCACGTCCAGGTAGAAACCGCCCAGGTCTTCCGAGCAGAACGTCTGGAGCTTGGCGACCACCGGGTGGAATTCGTACTTGTCGTAGTGCGAGAGGATGTCGTTCTGCAGATTCGCCGACAGCGCCACTGCGTAACGATCGATCTCGAGCCAGTCTTCGACCGGACGCGCGTGTTGCGCGAAGTCGAAGTCCGACAGGTTCGCGAGCAGGAAGCGCAGCGTGTTGCGGATGCGGCGATAGCTTTCCGTCACGCGCTTCAGGATTTCTTCGGAGATGGCCAGTTCGCCCGAGTAATCGGTCGAGGCGATCCACAGGCGAATGATTTCCGCGCCGAGGCGGTTGGCCACTTCGTGCGGGTCGATACCGTTGCCGAGCGACTTGCTCATCTTGCGGCCTTCGCCGTCGACGGTGAAGCCGTGCGTGAGCAGCGCGTTGTACGGCGGGCGGCCGTCGAGCATCGAAGCGGTCAGGAGCGACGAGTGGAACCAGCCGCGGTGCTGGTCCGAGCCTTCCAGATACAGGTCGGCCGGGAATTGCAGTTCGTCTTTATGCGAGCCGCGCAGCACGTGCCAATGCGTGGTGCCCGAATCGAACCAGACGTCGAGCGTGTCGCGGTTCTTTTCGTACATGTTGGCGTCGTCGCCGAGCAGTTCGCGCGGGTCGAGCGTTTGCCACGCTTCGATGCCGGCCTTCTCGACGCGTTGCGCGACTTCTTCGAGCAACTCAAGCGTGCGCGGATGCAGCTCGCCGGTTTCCTTGTGCACGAAGAACGCCATCGGCACGCCCCATTGACGCTGGCGCGACAGCGTCCAGTCCGGGCGATTCGCGATCATGCTGAACAGGCGCTGCTTGCCCCACGACGGATAGAAGGCGGTGTTCTCGATGCCTTCGAGCGCGGTTTCGCGCAGCGTTTTGCCGGAGTCGTTCGGCTTCACGTCCATGCCGGCGAACCACTGCGAAGTCGCGCGGTAGATGATCGGCGTTTTGTGGCGCCAGCAGTGCATGTAGCTGTGCCGATAGTTCTCGGTCCGCAGCAGCGAGCCGGCTGCCCGCAGGGCTTCGACGATCTGCGGATTGGCCGCCCAGATCGACAGGCCGCCGAACAGCGCGAGCGATTCGATGTAACGGCCGTCGCCCATCACGGGGCTGATGATGTCCGAATCAGCCATGCCATGCGCCTTGCACGACACGAAGTCTTCCACGCCGTATGCCGGTGACGAGTGGACTACCCCCGTACCCGATTCGGTCGTCACGTAGTCGCCGAGATAAACCGGCGCCGTACGCTTGTAGGCCGGATGCGCGGCGGCGAGCGGATGATTGAAGCGCAGGTTGACGAGCTTCGCGCCCGGCGCGGTTGCGATGATTGCGCCTTCCAGTTCGTACTGTTTCAGGCACGCTTCAACACGTTCTTCGGCGAGGATCAGCAAGCCGCGCGGCGTGTCGACCAGCGCGTAGACGATTTCCGGATGCAGGTTCAGCGCCTGGTTGGCGGGGATGGTCCACGGCGTGGTGGTCCAGATCACGATGCCGCCTTCGTTGCGCGGCAGTGCCGTCAGGCCAAAAGCTTGCGCGGTCTTTTCCGGCTCCGCGAAGCTGAACAGCACGTCGATGGTCGGATCGGTTTTGTCCGCGTATTCAACTTCTGCTTCGGCCAACGCCGAGCCGCAGTCGAAACACCAGTTGACCGGCTTCAGACCGCGATACACATAGCCCTTTTCGATGATCTTCGCGAGCGCGCGGATTTCACCGGCTTCGTTCGTGAAGTTCATGGTCTTGTACGGATTGTCCCAGTCGCCGAGCACACCCAGACGGCGGAAGCCGACCTTCTGCTTCTCGATCTGTTCGCTCGCGTAGGCACGCGCCTTCTGCATCACTTCGGCGGCCGGCAGCGACTTGCCGAACTGCTTTTCGATCTGGATTTCGATCGGCATGCCGTGACAATCCCAGCCCGGCACGTAGGCCGCGTCGAAGCCCGCCAGATTGCGCGCCTTGACGACCATGTCCTTGAGGATCTTGTTCACCGCGTGGCCGAGGTGGATGTCACCATTTGCATACGGCGGGCCGTCGTGCAGGATGAACTTCTTGCGGCCTTTGCTGGCGGCGCGGATTGTCTCGTAGACCTTGCGTTCCTGCCATTCCTTGACCCATTGCGGCTCGCGCTTGGGCAGGTCGCCACGCATCGGGAACGGCGTGTCGAGCAGGTTGACCGGATAGCGTGACTGCGGTTTCGAATCGGCTTTCTTGTTGCTCATGATGAGGTCGCGGTGAATTCTTTCTAAGCGCAGCGAGGCTGCGGTATGCGCACGAAGCGCAGGGCGTGGGGCGCGCCCGGCAGGCATGTCGCGTGATCCACGGACGCCCTTCGATGCGCGCGGCAGTGGGTACATGCAGCGCTCAGCGCGCTGGCATGTACCGCGGCGGCTATCTAATTCGGTCAGTGGCCGAAGTGGCGAAACCGGTGGAACGGCTGCCCGGCGTGCCGGCGCCAGCCGCCGCGAACCACGCGCGTGCATTGGCGACGTCGCGCGCGATGGCGGCGGTCAGCGTTTCGAGGTCGACGTACTTTTCCTCGTCGCGCAGCTTTTTCAGGAATTCGACGCGCACGAGTTTGCCATACGCATCGCCGTGCCAGTCGAGCAGGTGCACTTCGAGCAGCACACGGCCGGAATCGTCGACGGTGGGACGCAGGCCGAGGCTGGCGACGCCCGGCAACGGTTCGTCCGCCACACCATGCACGCGCACCACGAAAATACCGGCGAGCGCCGGGCGCTTGTGTGCGATCGGCAGATTGAGCGTGGGGAAACCGAGGTCGCGGCCGAGTTTCATGCCGTGGACGACGTGGCCGCTGATCAGGTAGTCGCGGCCCAGCGCGGCACGCGCCGAGTCGAGGTCGCCCGCCACCAGCGCCGTGCGCACGCCCGAGCTGGAAATGCGCGCGCCCGACGGGTCGGCGACAGTGGCCATCTGCTCGACTTCGAAACCGTGCTGCTCACCCGCAGTCTTGAGGGACGCGAAATCGCCCGCGCGCCTGGCGCCGTAACGGAAGTCGTCGCCGATCATGACCCAGCGGGCATGCAACCCGTTGACGATGATCCGTTCGACAAACGTATCTGGCGACTGGCTCGCGAAGGTGTGATTGAAATGCTCGACCACGACCCGGTCGACGCCGTTGGTGCGCAGTGCCTCTAGCTTGTCGCGCAGCATGGCGATACGGGGCGGCGCGCCGGCCGGGTTGAAGAACTCGCGCGGGTGCGGCTCGAAGGTCATCACGCAGACGGGCAGGCCGCGTGCATCGGCTGCGGCCCGGACGTGGGCGAGCAAAGCCTGATGGCCGCGGTGGACACCGTCGAAGTTGCCGATGGTCAGTGCGCAGGGCGCACGGCTTTCAGCATTGGGAAGACCGCGGAAGACTCTCACGATAGCGGGTTTGAGGTAGGGCGGGCAATGTGCCGCAAAATAAACGATTATAAACGCTCGGCGCACGAGACGGCGGCGTGTCGCCGTTTCAGTGTCCCCCGAATGATAAAATCCGCGGATGAAAAAACTCGTCATCCTGATTTCGGGGCGGGGAAGCAACATGGAAGCTATCGTTCGCGCTTGCGCGGGCGAGGGTTGGGCGGCGCAAGTCGCCGCCGTGATTGCCAACCGTCCTGACGCTGCGGGCCTTGCGTTCGCGGCGTCGCACGGCATTGCCACGGCGGTGGTCGACCATCGCCAGTTTCCCGACCGCGACAGCTTCGACACCGCGCTGGCGCGCGAAATCGACAGCTTCGCGCCCGACCTGGTCGCGCTCGCCGGCTTCATGCGGGTGCTCACGCCCGGTTTCGTCGACCATTACGCCGGGCGCATGCTGAACGTGCACCCGTCGCTGCTGCCGAGCTTTCCAGGCCTGAAAACCCATCAACAGGCACTTGACGCCGGCGTGCGGCTGCACGGCGCGTCGGTGCATTTTGTCACGTCGCAGCTTGATCACGGGCCGATCGTCGCGCAGGCGGCTGTCCCCGTTGAGGCTGGCGACACCCCCGCCATGCTCGCGGAACGCGTGCTGGCAACCGAACACATTATCTATCCACGCGCGGTGCGCTGGTTCGTCGAAGGGCGTCTTGCTCTCGACGGCTTGCGTGTCACGCTTACGCCGCCGGAGCCGCAATGGCTCTTTGCCGGTCACACCGCCGGAGAGGGCGCATGAGATTACATGGTTTTTTGATTGGACAAACCGAGACTTTGCTGGCTGAAGTCCTGAAACTTACCGGCCCGGCCGACGCCACCACGAGCCGCTTTTTCCGCGCGCATCCGAAGCTCGGGCATGGCGAGCGCGGCGTGATCGCCGAGGCGGTCTTCGCGGTGCTACGTCGCCGGATGGAATTCGCCCACCTCGCCGAAGGTGGCGCGGGCAGCCCGGCGCGCCGCATGGCCTTGCTCGGCCTGATGCAAACGGCGGGCCGCACGGCCCTCAAGCCGTTCCTGTCGGAAACCGAATCGCATTGGCTCGAGCACGTCGCGAAGATCGACCCTGAAAGCCTGCCGTTGCGGATTCGCCTGAATCTGCCCGACTGGATCTACCAGGCGCTGTCCAAGCGTTTCGAGCCCGCGGAACTGGCGCAACTGGCCGCCGCGCTGAACTATCCGGCACCGCTCGATTTGCGCGCGAACCCGATCAAGGCAAGCCGCGACGAGGTACTGGACGCGCTGTCGAAAGCGGGTATCGAAGGTGGCGCGACACCCTTCGCGCCGTTCGGCGTGCGGGTGGTCGGCAAGCCGCCGCTCACCAAGCTCGACGCGTTCCAGCACGGCTGGGTTGAGGTCCAGGACGAAGGCAGCCAGTTGCTGTGTTCGCTGGTCGCGCCCAAGCGCGGCGAAATGATCGTGGATTTCTGTGCGGGCGCGGGCGGCAAGACGCTGGCGCTGGGCGCGGCGATGCGCTCTACCGGGCGTCTGTACGCCTTCGACATCTCCGAGCGGCGCTTGGCCAAACTCAAGCCGCGCCTCGCGCGCAGCGGGCTGTCGAACGTGAATCCGGTGCTGATCGACAGTGAACACGACGCCAAGATCAAGCGTCTGGCCGGCAAGATCGACCGCGTGCTGGTCGACGCACCGTGCAGCGGCCTGGGCACGTTGCGCCGCAACCCGGACCTGAAGTGGCGCCAGTCGCCGGAATCGGTGGCCGAACTGGCGCCGAAGCAGTTGTCGATTCTGGCCAGCGCCTCGCGTCTGGTGAAAAAGGGCGGCCGTCTCGTCTACGCAACCTGCTCGATTCTGGAAGCGGAAAACGAAGTCGTCGTGCAGAAGTTCCTTGCCGACCATCCGGACTTCGCCCTGGTGCCGGCGCGCGACGTGCTGGCCGAGCAGCGCATCGATCTGGAAATGGGCGATTACCTGTCGCTGTGGCCGCACCTGCACGCCACTGACGGTTTCTTCGCAGCCGTTCTGGAACGCCAGAGCTAAACGCTATTTGCCGGTGCGCCGCGGTTCTTGTTCTGAACCCGGCGCACCGGCGATTTCGGCGACATCATGCTAAACCGCATTTTTCCTCACATGTTCGGCGACCTCGCGCGTGACTTCGGACAACCGGTCATGCTGTGGCAGGTCGGCGTACTGCTTGGGACGCTTGCCGTCGCGTGGCTGCTCGCGCGTCTCGTACGCCGGTCGCTCGATCTGCGCCGTCAGACGCGTTACCAGACCCTGCGCTTCGGCGCGGAAAGCCTGAACCGTGCATTCTTTCCGCTGATCGGCGCCGCGCTCGTCTGGCTCGCGCAGGCGATCACCGGCCAGTTCATGCACACTGCGCTGCTCGACCTGGCGCTGGTGCCCCTGTTCGGCATCGGACTGATTTACATCGTGTTTTTCTTCGCGCGGCGGGTTTTCAGCCAGGACGGCGCGAATCATCCGTGGCTGTTCCTGGTCGAGAAGATCGTCTCGCTGGTCGTCTGGGCCGGCATGATCCTTACCGTGATGGGCATTCAGGACGACGTGATCGCCTGGATGGGAAGCGTGCGCTTCCGGGTCGCGAATGCCCACATGACGCTGCTCTCGCTCACCACGGGCCTCCTGTGGGTGTGCGTGACGATGGTCGTCGCGATGTGGCTCGGCGCGACCTTCGAAGACCGCCTGATGCGCTCCAGGACACTCGACGCCAACCTCAAGGTGGTGGTGGCGCGAGTCGGCCGTGCCGCGTTCGTGCTGGCGGCCATACTGATCAGCCTGTCACTGGTCGGCATCGACATCACCGTACTGGGGGTGTTTGGCGGCGCGCTGGGCGTGGGGCTTGGGTTCGGGCTGCAGAAGATCGCCAGCAATTACGTCTCGGGCTTCATCATTCTGATCGACCGCTCGCTGCGCATCGGCGACACGATCAACGTCAGCGGCCTGCAGGGCATGGTCACGCAGATCCGCACGCGTTATACCGTAGTGCGCGGCCTGGACGGCATCGAAACGCTGATCCCGAACGAAAAGCTGATTACGGACGTGGTGCAGAACCAGTCCTCCTATCTGACGCGCGGCTATGCCAAGGTGGCCGTGCAGGTCGCTTACTCCGGCGACGTCGAGCAGGCGATGGCGCTGCTCGCCGAGGCCGCGCAGGGTGTCGCGCGCGTGTTGCAGGAACCGGCGCCTACGCCCTATCTGGTGAGCTTTGGCGCCGACGGTATCAATCTGGAATTGGGCTTCTGGATCGAAGACGCGGCGACAGGCACTTCAGGCGTGCGCTCGGCCGTGAATCGCAACATCTGGCGCTTGTTCTCTGAACACGACATCTCGATTCCTTTCGCGCAACGCGAAGTTCGAATCGTGGGCAACGTGAGCGACGCAATGCCGCAAGCGGTAACAATGACTGCTCCGGCGGCAAATCAGGCCGACAGCGCCCGCTGACGGGCACTTCAAACCCGCCGGCAGGTGGAAAAACCACCTTCGGCGCGTTCTATCCGGTTGATGCCGCACAAAAAATCCCTATTTGTTACAAACACTTGGAACGCTTCAAGTAGAATATCGTCCAATCCCGCTGTATGCTTTCACTTTCTTGACACACGTATTTTGCGTGTGTCTGGCGTCTCTTGTTCCACAGGTAAATTGCCTTGTTGAATTCCTTGCTCGATTTTCTTGCCCACGGCCTGCTGCACTTCTCGTGGTGGCAACTTGTGCTGTACACGCTGATCGCGACGCATATCACGATCATTGGCGTGACGGTCTATCTGCATCGGTGCCAGGCGCACCGCGCGCTGGACTTGCATCCGGTCGTCAGTCATTTTTTCCGTTTCTGGCTGTGGATGACCACGGGCATGTTGACCGGCCAATGGGCCGCGATTCACCGTAAGCACCACGCCAAGTGCGAGACCGAAGAAGATCCGCACAGCCCGCAAACGCGCGGTATCTGGAAGGTGCTGCTCGAAGGCGCGGAACTGTATCGTACCGAAGCCAAGAATGAAGAAACCATGCGCAAATTCAGTCACGGCACGCCGAATGACTGGATGGAGCGCAACGTCTACACCAAGTACCCGATCCTCGGCGTGAGCCTGATGATGGTGCTGAACGTCGCGCTGTTCGGCGTCGTCGGCCTGACTATCTGGGCTGTGCAGATGGTGTGGATTCCGTTCTGGGCCGCCGGTGTGGTCAACGGCCTCGCGCACTTCTGGGGTTACCGCAACTTCAATTCGTCGGATGCGAGCACCAACATCTTCCCGTGGGGCATCATCATCGGCGGTGAAGAACTGCATAACAATCACCACACTTACGCGACGTCGGCCAAGCTGTCGAACAAGTGGTACGAATTCGACATCGGCTGGATGTACATCCGCATCATGTCGGCGTTTCGTCTGGCCAAGGTGAAGAAGGTCGCGCCTACGCCGCGTCTGACTACCGGCAAGCTGGTACTCGATCAGGACACGTTGCAAGCCGTGCTGGCAAACCGCTACGAAGTGATGGCGCGTTACGGCAAGGCGCTCAAGCGTGCATATCGCCAGGAACTGGCGCATCTGAAAGAAGTGGGCGCGCGCGAGAAGTATCAGGTCATGCGTGGCGCGCGTAGCTGGTTCCACAAGGAAGAAGCAGGTCTTGACGAGCCGCAGAAGCGCCAGTTGCCGCAAATCTTTGCGAACAGCCAGAAGCTGAAGACCTACATCGACATGCGCAATGAACTGGCGGCGATGTGGGAGCGCTCGAATGCGTCGCGCGATCAACTACTGGTTCAGCTGCAAGACTGGTGTCATCGCGCGGAACAGAGCGGTATCAAAGCGCTGCAAGACTTCGCGATGCGCCTGCGCCGTTATGCTTGATCGTATGCCTGATCGCGAAATCTATTAAAATTTCGTTACGTCACAAAACCCCGCGTTGGCGGGGTTTTGCTTTTTGGGCCGCGGTAATTTCAACGATACGCGATTGAGAGTCCGCGGCGGCAGAGCGAAGGCAGAGGAGATCATGGATCAGCAGACGATCAGGGCCGTCGAATACGACCGCCCGCAGGCGCAGGGCACGACCTGCGGGATCGGGCAGGCGTGGGCGAAGGTGCCCGACGTGCCGTCGGCGGAGCAGAAGGTGGCGCTGAAGGAGCGCATCCGCGCATTGCTTAAGCGCGAAAAAGCTGTGCTCGTCGCACACTACTACGTCGACGCAGAGCTGCAGGAACTCGCCGACGAAACCGGCGGCTGCGTGGCAGACTCGCTGGAGATGGCGCGTTTCGGTCGCGATCATGAAGCGCAAACGCTGGTGGTGGCGGGCGTGCGCTTCATGGGCGAGACTGCGAAAATCCTGAGTTCGGACAAGCGCATTCTGATGCCCGATCTCGACGCAACCTGTTCGCTCGACCTCGGCTGTCCGGTCGATGAATTCTCGGCCTTCTGTGACGCTCATCCGGATCGCACGGTAGTCGTGTACGCGAACACCAGCGCGGCCGTTAAGGCGCGTGCGGACTGGATGGTGACGTCGTCGATCGGGCTGGAGATCGTTGCCGATCTGCACGCACGGGGCGAAAAGATCATCTGGGCGCCGGATCGGCATCTCGGCAGCTATATCCAGACCAAGACCGGCGCGGACATGCTGTTGTGGCAAGGATCGTGTCTTGTGCACGACGAATTCAAGGGCATCGAGCTCGATCTGTTGCGCGCCGAATATCCGGGCGCAAAAGTGCTGGTACATCCGGAGTCGCCGGCTAACGTGGTGGCGCAAGCGGATGTGGTGGGCTCGACAACGCAGTTGATCGATGCCGCGCAAAAACTCGACGCGACGCATTTCATCGTGGCAACCGATCTCGGCATTCTGCACAAGATGCAGCTTGCCGCGCCCGGCAAGACCTTGATCGCCGCGCCCACGGCCGGCAACAGCGCGACCTGCAAGAGCTGCGCGCATTGCCCATGGATGGCGATGAACGGCCTCGCCAATCTGGCCGACGTGCTCGATCGCGGTCACAACGAAATCTTCGTCGACCGGGCGATTGGCGAGCGCGCACGTCTGCCGATCGACCGGATGCTCGACTTCGCGGCGCGTCACAAGAAGCGCGTGCAAGCCAGCGGCGACCTCGCGCGCGACGCGCAACTGTATTCGAATGTGGGAGCGGCGTAATGGGGGCGGTGGAGCACAATCAGACCGAGGCGGTGTCGCCGCTGTTCGCGGAGATTCAGGCGCAGTACGGCGCCGCATTCGATGCCGCGTTAGCACGCAACGTTGCTGACGCGCTCGCCGAAGATGTTGGCGCAGGCGATCAGACCGGGCGCCTCGTTCCCGTGGACGATGTGCGCGATGCGCGCATCATTGTGCGCGAAGATGCCGTGCTGTGCGGTGTGCCCTGGTTCAACGCGGTGATGCGCCAGGTCGATCCGCGCATCGACGTCCGGTGGCGTTATCGCGAGGGCGATCGGATGACAGCGGATACACCGGTTTGCGAGCTGCACGGTCCTGTCCGCGCGCTGTTGACCGCTGAACGCAATGCGCTGAATTTCCTGCAAATGCTATCTGGCGTGGCGAGCGCGACGCGCCGCTATGTCGACGCAATTGCCCACACTCAGACGCGTGTCCTCGATACGCGTAAGACCTTGCCCGGCTTGCGGCTCGCGCAGAAATACGCGGTGCGCGTGGGCGGCGGTGCGAATCAGCGCCTTGCGTTGTACGACGGCATTCTGATCAAGGAAAACCACATCGCCGCAGCGGGCGGCGTTGGTGCCGCAATGGATGCGGCACTTGCGCTGAATGCGGGCGTGTCGATCCAGATCGAAGTCGAAACGCTGGCTCAATTGGAAATCGCGTTGACGCATCGCGCGAAATCCATTTTGCTGGATAACTTTTCGTTCGAGGCGATGCGCGACGCAGTGCGTATCACCGCCGGACGGGCGGTGCTGGAGGTGTCGGGCGGCGTGAACTTCGAGACGGTGCGGACCATTGCGGAAACGGGGGTCGACCGCGTGTCTATCGGCGCGCTGACCAAAGATGTGCGCGCGACGGATTACTCGATGCGGATCGTCTAGGCCGCGCACCCACGCCGTTCGCAAGTCATGAAAAAGCCATCGCTGGGAAACCGGCGATGGCTTTTTCACTGCGGCTTTGAAAATCACACGTTGCGGTTACGCACGTGCTCTGGTGACAGTACCGTTGGCAGCGCTTTCGGCAACGTGGCCGGCCAATCGCGGCTGAAGTGCAAGCCGCGGCTCTCACGCCGTGAGCGAGCGCCTTCGACAATCAGCGACGCTACGTCGACCAGATTGCGCAGTTCGAGCAAATCGCGGCTGACCTTGAAATTCGCGTAGTACTCATGGATCTCATCGCGCAGCAGCGCGAGTCGATGCTTGGCTCGCATGAGCCGCTTGTCCGTGCGCACAATGCCCACGTAGTTCCACATGAGGCGGCGCAACTCATCCCAATTGTGCGCGACGACCACTTCTTCGTCTGGATCGGACACGCGGCTTTCGTCCCAGTCCGGCAGCGGGGCATGAACGGCGGCGCTGAAACCTTCTTCCTCAATAGCCTGCGCTGCGGAGCGTCCGATCACGAGGCACTCGAGCAAGGAATTGCTGGCAAGCCGGTTTGCGCCGTGCAGGCCGGTGCATGACGTTTCCCCGACCGCATAGAGACCCGCGAGATCGGTCCGGCCGGCCAGATCCGTCACGACGCCGCCGCACGTGTAGTGCGCGGCAGGCACAACCGGAATGGGCTCCTTGGTGATGTCGATACCGAATTCGAGGCAGCGGGCCAGAATCGTCGGGAAGTGTTCGCGCAGGAATTCCGGCGACTGGTGGCTAATGTCGAGATATACGCAATCAATGCCGCGCTTTTTGATCTCGAAGTCGATTGCGCGCGCGACGATGTCGCGCGGCGCGAGTTCGGCGCGTTCGTCGTGGTTCGGCATGAAACGCGTGCCGTCGGGCAGCTTCAGAATGCCGCCTTCGCCGCGCACCGCTTCCGAGATCAGGAAGGACTTCGCATAAGGATGGAACAGGCAGGTTGGATGGAACTGGATGAATTCCATGTTCGACACGCGGCAACCCGCGCGCCAGGCCATCGCGATACCGTCGCCGGTCGCCGTATCGGGGTTGGTGGTGTACAGATAGACTTTGCCGGCGCCGCCGGTTGCGAGCACGGTATGCGGCGCTTCGATTGTCACGGTGCGGCCGCTTTGCAGATCGAGTGCGTACAAACCGTGGCAGCGACGGCCGGGCAGACCGAGACGGTCCGACGTGATCAGATCGATCGCGTAGTGGTCTTCGAGCAGGGTAATGTTGGGATGACGTCGCACACGTTCGCTGAGCGTGGCGACCACGGCATGGCCAGTTGCATCCGCGGCATGAATGATCCGGCGATGGCTATGACCGCCTTCGCGTGTCAGATGAAAGCCGAGTTCGGCTGCGTCGTCTTTGGTGAATGGCACGCCTTGCTCAATCAGCCATTCGATCGCGGCGCGCCCATGCTCGACGATGAAACGTGTTGCCGTCTCGTCGCACAGGCCTCCGCCCGCGATCAATGTGTCGCGCACATGGTTTTCGATGCTATCGGACGAATCCAGTACGGCAGCGATCCCGCCTTGCGCCCAATCGCTTGCACCTTCGGTCATCGATCGCTTGGCGACCACTGCCACCCGCCGGGACTCTGCGAGGTTGAGCGCGACGCTCAACCCTGCCAGACCGCTACCGACAATCGCTACATCGAATTCCATCGCCCGCATCTCCGTCTTTCGTTTTGCCATGGCGGCGAGCCGTCAGCACGCCGCTAAAACGAGAAAGGATACGCGCCACAACGCATGAGGGAAAGCTGGCCGAACAGGATAAGACTGTCCTGATAGGAAAAGTGCAGCTAAAGGGCCGCTAAAGGACAGCTAAATAGTGCGATGGAGGAGCTCGGAAAACAAAAAAGCCCCGCACGAATGCGAGGCTTTTTTGCAGATCTTTTTGCCTTCGTCAGGCAGGAGCCAAGATTTATTTAATCTTGGTTTCCTTGTAGTCAACGTGCTTACGGACGACCGGATCAAATTTCTTGATCAGCATCTTTTCCGGCATGTTGCGTTTGTTCTTCGTCGTCGTGTAGAAGTGACCCGTGCCTGCGGTCGATTCCAACTTGATCTTGTCGCGTGCGCCTTTCGCCATGATTTACTCCTTAGGCTTCACCGCGTGCGCGCAGATCTGCGAGCACAGCGTCGATGCCGTTCTTGTCGATCAAGCGCAGACCGGCGTTCGAAATGCGCAGACGCACGAAACGGTTTTCGCTTTCCACCCAAATACGGCGGCTTTGCAGGTTCGGCAGGAACCGGCGCTTGGTTTTGTTGTTCGCGTGGGAAACGTTGTTGCCGCTCATCGGCGCTTTCCCAGTTACTTGGCATACGCGTGCCATGAGAGCACTCCTAATACGCTAATTCTGAGTTCGAACGCCGTGAAAGTTTCCCGAAAAGAGCCGCGCTTGAGAGTTTGAAACTCGAGGCACGTTTCCTTTCCGGAACGCCTTGGTGGCTTCGGAACAGGGGGGTTGGAAATAGGCAAACCGGAATTCTAGCAGAAAAAAAGCCGCAAAATCAAACCTTATTTGCGATGCCGAACTCGGCGCGATGTTATCGGGCCCCAGGTTCAGACCGTTTCACGGCCAGCCGGCACGGGCAAACGAGTAGGTATTGTTGGCGCCGATCACCAGATGATCGATTAGCTTTACGTCGATTAGCGCAAGTGCGTCGCGCAGCGTATGAGTCAACCGGCAGTCGCTCGCGCTCGGCTGGACGGCGCCGGAGGGGTGATTATGCGCGACGATCAGGCTGGCGGCATTCAGACTCAGCGCGCGCCGCACAATCTCGCGCGGATAGACCGCCATGCGTGTCAGCGTGCCGTGTGCGCTTTCTTCACAGCGGATCAGCCGATGCCGGGCGTCGAGAAAAAGTGAGACGAAGACCTCCTGCGCCTTGCCGCCTATATGTAGGCGCAGATAGTCCTGCACGGCCTCGGGCGAGTTCATCAGCGAACGATCGCGCATTTTATCAACCAGCGAGCGCCGCGCCATCTCCATGATGGCGAGCAACTGTGCCTTCTTTGCCGGACCGATGCCGCGCAGGCCGTCGAAGTCCGAATAGGTGGCGTCGAGCATGGTCCGTAGCGAGCCGAACCGGTCGAGCAGGGTGCGCGCGACGTTGAACACATCGTGACCGGGCAGGCCCGAACCGAGCACGAGCACGATCATTTCGGCGTCGGACAGCACGCTCGGCCCTTGCTCGATCAGGCGCTCGCGCGGCATGTCGCTTTTAAGCCATTTACCGCGTACGCGCGGCCGGCCCGGCGGCGTGCCGGCGCTCGCGGCCGTCCCGGCGAGGCGAACGCCCGGATTCGCTTCGGCATTGTCAAATGCGGCGCAAGCGCGTGGTGGCGCCGGGGCGGGCGCCACCGCAGCGGGCGCGGCCGGCTCAGGCAGGCTTCTATCGCGTGTCGCTTCGTCTGTCGTGCAGGCGTAATCAGCCATATTAGATACGTATCCTCCAGTTGGGTTTGGGGCGTTGCGCGGTGCCCGGCCGTGCCTCGATACCTGCGACGGACCCAAGCCGCCGCCCGCTATGTGGCTTACAATAGGCGCTTTGCGCACGGCACCACGACGGTTTGCCACACGCGTCGGCTGCGCCAGCGGCGCACGCGTGCAGCGCGCTTCGACTGAGCGAGCATTGCATGAGCATCATCGACATTTCCGAAGTGAAACCCGGTTCACACGTGACGCTTCACTACCGGCTTTCTCTTGCCGATGGCGCCGAAGTCATCAATACGTTTACCGACAGGCCGGCCACGCTGCTGCTCGGTGCGGGTCAACTGGCGCCGCCGCTGGAAGATATTCTGCTGGGTTTGAAGGTGGGCCACCATTCGACCTTTCAGCTAACGCCGGGCCAGGCGTTCGGCCCGCGCAATCCGGAGCTGATCCAGCGGGTCTCGCTGGCCACGCTGCGCGAAAACAGCATGATCGGCGAGGATTTTTCGCCGGGTGATCTGGTCGAATTCAACGCGCCGGGCGGCGGCCGCTATGCCGGTGTCCTGAAAGAAGTTGGCGAAACGTCGGCGCTGTTCGATTTCAACCATCCGCTTGCCGGCCAGGCGCTGGCGTTTGAAGTGAAAATCATCGGGATTCTGTAAACATGAGCATCACGGATACGACTCTTGCCGAAGCCGAGATCCTGCTGGCACAGCCGCGTGGGTTCTGTGCCGGTGTCGATCGCGCCATTGAAATCGTCGAGCGAGCCATCAAGCTGCACGGCTCGCCGATCTATGTGCGCCACGAAATCGTTCATAACGCCTATGTCGTCGAGGATTTGCGCAAGAAGGGCGCAATTTTCATCGAGCAACTGGAAGAAGTGCCGGCCGGCAACACCGTCATTTTCAGCGCGCATGGCGTGTCGAAAGCGGTGCGCTCGGAAGCCGAGTCGCGCGGCCTGCGCGTGTACGACGCCACCTGTCCGCTTGTGACCAAGGTGCATATCGAAGTCGCGAAGATGCGCCAGGACGGCTTCGACATCGTGATGATCGGTCACAAGGGCCACCCTGAAGTCGAGGGTACGATGGGGCAGGCGGGTGAGGGCATGCATCTCGTGGAAGACATCGAGGACGTGCAGGCTTTGCAGTTGGCTGACCCCGAGCGGATCGCATTCGTTACGCAAACCACGCTCTCGGTCGACGATGCGGCCCAGATCATCGGTGCCCTGAAATCGAAGTATCCGTCGATCCGCGAGCCGAAGAAGCAGGACATCTGCTATGCCACGCAGAACCGTCAGGACGCGGTCAAGTTCATGGCGCCGAAATGCGACGTCGTGATCGTAGTCGGCAGCCCGAATAGTTCGAACTCGAACCGCTTGCGCGAGCTGGCCGAAAAGCTTGGTGTGCCTTCTTATATGGTGGACTCGCCGGATCAGATCGATCCTGTCTGGGTTGAGGGCAAGCGCCGGATCGGCGTGACGGCGGGCGCTTCGGCGCCGGAGGCGCTGGCGCAAGCGGTAATCGGCCGGTTGCGTGAACTCGGTGTGCGCAACGTGCGCGCGCTCGAGGGCATCGAGGAAAACATCGCGTTTCCGCTGCCGCGCGGGCTGGGTCTGCCCGCCTGACAATTAGCCGACGTTTCTGAAAGAAGGGCGCGCCTGAGGGCGCGCTTTTTTTTCGTCCATAGATTAATGGTGCTGTCGAAAATATAGTGCCAGAACACTACGTCGCGCCTGTTTAAGTGTGTTTCCACACGAATTCTTTTGAATTGTGATTTGGCATTTAATCGTCTTTTCATCGATATGACCCCGTTTAAATCGCACCAGGTGCGTTGTGTCGATTTTTGACGCACTAAAATAGTGCGCCCGCATGGGTCTCAATGGAAACGTAATACTTAACGCGAACCACGGTGCAATCAGGGATCGGGCCAATTCGCTGCAACACTTGATGCCATTGGGCGCAGCGGTGGTGCAACTGGTGCACGAAAAATAGTCGCAACCGGGTTGCGCCTGCAGTGGGATTTCTCTCTCAAAATAAGGTTGCAATGCAGGAAAACCCCACCGTTTCAACAATATTGCGCGTCGCATAATTGGAGTTACAATGCGCGCGTTCTCAAGGCCTCCGGGTCCCGAACAATGGATTTTGCAAGGCGCGGGAGACCTACTTAATGCGAGTCAAATTTGCTTACACCGTGTCCATCGTGACCGCGGTTGCGATGTTGACCGCGTGCGGCAAGAAACAGGATGGTGAGGCGGAATCCGGTGCATCGGCTGCCACAGTGGCAGCGGCTCCGGCAAGCGAAGCGATTGTCGTGAAGATCGGTCATGCGGCCCCATTGACGGGCGCGATTGCACATCTCGGCAAAGACAATGAAAACGGCGCGCGTCTGGCGGTCGAGGAAATCAACACGCAGGGTTTGACTATCGACGGCCACAAGATCCAGTTGGAACTCGACGCGCAGGACGATGCTGCGGACCCGAAAACGGGAACGGCGGTGGCTGAGAAGCTCGTCGAGGATCACGTCGTCGCCGTGGTCGGGCACCTGAATTCGGGCGTCTCGATTCCGGCCTCGAAGATCTATAGCGACGCCGGAATCGTGCAGATCTCGCCCTCGTCGACGAACCCCGGATATACGCAGCAAGGTTTCAAGACGACTTACCGGGTGGTCGCGACGGATGCCCAGCAAGGGCCGGCGCTGGCCAACTACGCGACGAAGGTCCTCGGCGCGAAACGCATCGCGATCGTCGACGATTCGACCGTATACGGTAAGGGACTGGCCGACGAGTTCGCGAAAGCAGCACAGGCGAGCGGCGCGAAGATCGTTGCGCGCGAGGCCACGAATGACAGGGCTACGGAGTTTCAGGCCGTCCTTAGAAAGATCAGAAGTGTTCAGCCGGACGTGATCATGTTCGGCGGAATGGACGCGACGGGCGGGCCGTTTACCAAACAGGCGGCGGCGCTCGGTATCAGGGCAAAAATCCTTGGCGGCGACGGTGTGTGTACCGACAAGGTGGGTGAGCTGGCGGGAACCGCCGTGCAAAACCTGGTCTGTTCGGAGGCGGGACTCGCGCTTTCGAAAATGGACAAGGGAGCGGACTTCGAAAAGAAGTACGTGGACCGCTTCCACACACCGGTGCAGATTTACGCACCGTTCACGTATGACGCTGTGTACGTGATTGTCGATGCAATGAAGCGCGCCAATTCGATCGAGGCGCCCAAGGTGCTGGCTGCGATGCCGTCCACCGATTACAACGGGGTAATCGGCCACATCGCGTTCGACGACAAGGGTGATTTGAAAGAGGGCGCCATTACGCTTTACGACTTCAAGGACGGCAAGAAAGCGGTCCTCGACGTCGTGAAGATGTGATGACGGGACGTACAGCCTGACGGCACCGAAACCACCCAACGGTGCCGTTTTTGCATCCGCCATTGGCGAGTCCCCGGCTGCATCACAGTCGTAGGACGAACCGGGCGGCGGATAACCCTTACCGGTCTTTTACATCAGTACCCGCAGTGCCGTTGAGATTGGCGTACCGCATCACCGCCCACCGGCTGATGAAGAACGCGAATCCAGTCGCACGGGCTAAGGAGCATTAAATGGATATCTTCATCCAGCAGGTCCTCAACGGGCTGGTGCTTGGCAGCGTTTACGCCATCATCGCACTGGGCTATACGATGGTTTACGGCATCTTGGGCATCATCAACTTCGCGCATGGCGATGTGTTGATGGTGGGCGCGATGGTTGCGCTCTCAGCCATAGGCGTGCTGCAGAACCACTTCCCCGGCCTCGGCAATGTGCCGACGCTATGCATCGCGCTGATCATCGCCGCGATCGTGTGTGCTGTCGTCGGCTACACGATCGAGCGCGTGGCCTACCGGCCGTTGCGTAAAGCGCCGCGCCTCGCCCCGCTGATCACCGCGATCGGCGTGTCGATCCTGCTGCAGACCCTCGCGATGATGATCTGGTCGCGCAACCCGCTGCCGTTCCCGCAGCTGTTGCCCACCGACCCGATCAACGTGATCAAGGCCACCGACACGACGCCGGGCGCCGTGATTTCGATGACTGAAATCGTGATCATCGTGGTGGCGTTCCTCGTGATGGGCGGTCTGCTGCTGCTGGTTCACAAGACCAAGCTGGGCCGCGCGATGCGTGCGATCGCCGAGAACCCGGGCGTCGCCAGCCTGATGGGCGTGAACCCGAACTTCGTGATTTCGGCGACCTTCATGATCGGCTCGGCGCTGGCCGCTCTCGCCGGTGTGATGATCGCGTCCGAATACGGCAACGCACACTTCTATATGGGCTTCATCCCAGGGTTGAAGGCCTTTACCGCGGCGGTGCTGGGCGGGATCGGCAATCTCGGCGGGGCGATGGTGGGCGGCGTGCTGCTCGGCCTGATCGAGCAGTTGGGGGCGGGGTATATCGGCAATCTCACGGGTGGTGTGTTCGGCAGTAACTATCAGGACGTGTTCGCATTCATCGTGCTGATCATCGTGCTGGTGTTCCGTCCGTCGGGCCTGTTGGGCGAACGTGTTGCGGATCGAGCATAAGGAGTAAACAGACATGACCTCAATTCAACCGATCGAGCCGTCCACGACGCTCATCCCCGAAAAGAACATGACGAAGACGCTGACCGTCGGCATCATCACCGCGATCTTCGTGATCGCGGCGCCGATGATCATTGGCGCGGCCGGCGGCAACTACTGGGTCCGCGTGCTCGACTTCGCGATGCTGTACGTGATGCTCGCGCTGGGCCTGAACGTGGTGGTCGGCTTCGCCGGCCTGCTCGACTTGGGCTACATCGCGTTCTATGCAATCGGCGCGTACGTCGCGGCTTTGCTGTCTTCGCCGCACCTGACCTCGCAGTTCGAGTGGATCGCGCATCTGTTCCCGGGCGGCCTGCATGCGCCGATCTGGATCATCGTGCCGATCGCGATGGGGCTCGCCGCGACCTTCGGGATCCTGCTCGGTGCGCCGACCTTGCGTCTGCGTGGCGACTACCTCGCGATCGTGACCCTGGGCTTCGGGGAAATCGTGCGGATCTTCATGAATAACCTCGACCGTCCGGTGAACATCACCAATGGTCCGAAGGGGATCACGGGGATCGATCCGGTGTCGGTAGGTGGCTTCAGCCTCGCGCAGACGCATTCGCTGTTCGGTATGCAGTTCCCGTCGGTGTACTTGTACTACTACCTGTTTGTGCTGTGTTCGCTGCTGGTGATCTGGGTCTGTACGCGCCTGCAGCACTCCCGTATTGGCCGCGCATGGGCCGCGATCCGTGAAGACGAAATCGCCGCCAAGGCGATGGGCATCAACACTCGTAACGTGAAGCTGCTGGCTTTCGCGATGGGTGCGTCGTTCGGCGGTTTGTCGGGTGCGATGTTCGGTTCGTTCCAGGGCTTCGTGTCGCCGGAATCGTTCACGTTCTGGGAATCGGTCGTGGTGCTGGCGTGCGTGGTGCTCGGCGGCATGGGTCACATCCCGGGTGTGATTCTGGGTGCGGTGCTGCTTTCGGTGTTCCCGGAATTCCTGCGTTCGACGATGGGTCCGCTGCAGAACGCGATCTTCGGGCACGAAATCGTCGATACGGAAGTGATCCGTCAGCTGCTGTACGGCCTCGCGATGGTCGTGATCATGCTGTACCGCTCGGAAGGCCTGTGGCCGGCGCCGAAGCACGAAGACAAGATTGCGAAACTGGCGAAGCGTAGCGGCAAGAAGCCGGTGCGCGCCTGAGGCCCGGGGAGAAATCATATGAGCGATAAACTAAACAACGGCGTGGGCAGCGACCAGATCCGCCTGTCGGTGAAAGGCGTGAACAAGCGCTTCGGCGGCTTGCAGGCGCTGTCCGATGTCGGCCTGCAGATCAAATCGGGCCAGATTTACGGCCTGATCGGCCCGAACGGCGCCGGCAAGACGACCTTCTTCAACGTGATCACCGGTCTGTACACGCCGGATTCGGGCGAGTTCAAACTCGACGATACGGCATACACGCCGACCGCCGTCTATCAGGTGGCGAAGGCGGGGATTGCGCGTACGTTCCAGAACATCCGTTTGTTCGGCGGCATGACCGCGCTGGAAAACGTGATGGTCGGGCGTCATGTGCGCACGAAGCACGGGTTGCTGGGCGCGGTGTTCCAGACGCCCGCCGAGCGCAAGGAAGAGCGTGAAATCAAGGAGCGCGCAATCGAATTGCTGGAATACGTCGGCATTGCACAGTACGCGGACTACACGTCGCGCAACCTGTCGTACGGTCACCAGCGTCGTCTGGAAATCGCGCGCGCATTGGCAACGGATCCGAAGCTGCTCGCACTCGACGAACCGGCTGCCGGCATGAACGCAACGGAAAAGGTCGAGCTGACCAAGCTGCTCGACAAGATCCGCAGCGACGGCAAGACGATCCTGCTGATCGAGCACGACGTGAAACTGGTGATGGGTCTGTGCAACCAGATGACGGTGCTCGACTACGGCAAGGTGATTGCGCAAGGTCTGCCGTCAGACGTGCAGAAGGATCCGAAGGTGATCGAAGCTTATCTGGGTGCGGGGGTCCACTAATGGCAACGGCAATGTTGAAAATCAAGGGCCTGCAGGTCAATTACGGCGGCATCCAGGCAGTCAAGGGCATCGACCTCGAAGTCGCGCAGGGCGAACTGGTCACGCTGATCGGTGCGAACGGCGCGGGCAAGACCACGACGATGAAGGCGATCACGGGTCTGAAGCCGTACTCGGCAGGCGACATCGAGTACATGGGTGAGTCGATCAAGGGCATCCCGGCGCACGAACTGCTCAAGCGCGGTCTGGCGATGGTGCCGGAAGGCCGCGGTATTTTCTCGCGCATGTCGATCGTCGAGAACATGCAGATGGGTGCGTATCTGCGCAACGATACGGACGCCATCAAGGCGGACGTCGATCGCATGTTCGGCTTTTTCCCGCGCCTGAAAGAACGGGCCACGCAATACGCGGGCACGCTCTCGGGCGGCGAACAGCAGATGCTGGCAATGGCGCGCGCGATTATCAGCAAGCCTAAGCTGTTGTTGCTGGATGAGCCGTCGATGGGTCTGTCGCCGATCATGGTCGAGAAGATCTTCGAAGTGGTGCGGGCGATTTCGGCCGAAGGCATGACCGTGCTGCTGGTCGAGCAGAACGCGCGTCTCGCGTTGCAGGCGGCAAACCGTGGCTACGTGATGGACTCGGGCCTGGTGACGATGTCCGGCGACGCGAAGCAGATGCTCGACGATCCGAAGGTGCGGGCAGCGTATCTGGGTGAATAAGCTGGACCAGGTTTGCTTATAGGCTGCAAAAAAGGCCGCATGCGCTTGAATCGCGCATGCGGCCTTTCTCTATTCAGGCGCCTGCCTTGGCGTTTAAGCTGCCGGCGTTTCCGCCAGTTCGCCGAGACGTTTGCCGAGACTGATCACGGCATCCGCGCGATAACCGAGTGCCTCGTAAAACGCGCGCACGTCGGCCTTGGCGGACAGTACCTGCAAGTTCAGCTTCGGGCATCCACGTTCGGTCAACGCGGTTTCGACATGCGCGACCAGTCGCGTGCCGACACCGTGACGACGCAGCGATTCATCCACCGCCAGCGAATACAGCCAGCCTCGATGTCCGTCGTAGCCGCCCATCACCGTGCCGACGATGCGCTCGCCGAACACCGCGACAAAGAACAGTTCCGGCTGCGTCGCCAGCTTGTTGGCGATCGACAGATGCGGATTGCGCTGCGGCCTTGTCACGTCCCGGTACTCCGGGAACGCTTCTAGCCATAGCGCGACCACGGCATCGGTGTCGCTCGCTTCGAAGCGGCGGATCGATAACGTTTCGGTCGTCGTCATACGCGCTTTCCTGGGGGCTTACAGCGTGTCGAGAATCGAACGTAGCATCGCCATCATCTGGTCGATTTCTTCGTTCGTGACGTTCAGCGCCGGCATGAAGCGCAGCAGGTTCGGACGCGCCGCGTTCAGCAGCAGGCCATCGGGTTGCATCACGCGCGCCTTCTCGACGATCTGATTGCCGATGTCCTTGCCGAGCAGCAGGGCGCGCAGCAAGCCTTCACCACGTTCGCCTTCGAAACCGCGTTCTTCCGACAATTCGAGCAACCTGGCGCGCAGATATTCGCCACGCGCGCGCACGCCTTCGAGGAAGCCCGGCGCGGTCAGTTGCGAGATCACCGAGTAGCCGACCGCGGTCATCAGCGGATTGCCGTTGTACGTCCCCCCCTGGTCGCCTGCCTCGAACACGGCGATTTCAGCTTTCGCCAGCAGCGCCGCGAGCGGCACACCGCCGCCGATGCCCTTGCCGAGCGTCATGATGTCGGGTTCGATACCCGCCAGTTCGTAGGCGAACAGCGTGCCGGCACGGCCACAACCGCTTTGCACTTCGTCGACGATCAGCAGCAGGTTGTGCTCTTTGGTCAGCGCGCGCAGTTGCTGCATGAACTCGCGGGTGGCGGGAATCACGCCGCCTTCGCCCTGAATCGGCTCGAGCATCACCGCGACGGTCTTCGAGTTGATCAGCTTTTCAACCGACGCGATGTCGTTCAGATCCGCCTTCGGGAAGCCCGGCACCTGCGGAGCGTAGATCGTGTCCCAGCCCGGCTTGCCGCTGGCGGACATGGTGGCGAGCGTGCGGCCATGGAAGCTGTGATCGAACGTGATGATTTCGAACGCGCCGTCCTTGAATTTCTTGCCCCACTTGCGCGCGAGCTTGATCGCGCCTTCGTTGGCTTCGGCGCCGCTGTTCGCGAAGAACACCTTGTCGAAACAGCTGTGCTGCGTGAGCAGGCCCGCGAGTTTCGCCATCGGTTCGTTGTAGAACGCCGGCGACGGATTGAGCAGCAGTTGCGCCTGCTTGTTCAGCGCTTCGATCATGCCGTCGTTGCAATGGCCGAGGCTGTTGACCGCCCAACCCTGGATGAAATCCAGATATCGCTTGCCGTTATTGTCGTAGAGCCACGAGCCCTTGCCGTGCGTGAAAACGATTTCGGGCCGGTTCGTGATGTACATCAGCGACTCGATCGGGTACTCATTGAAATTCATGACGGCAAGCTCCAGACAGCGGGGTGAAGGGTGAGTGAGCGGTTGGCCTCAAATGAAGCAGTGGCCGGTGAGAACAAAAAACGCAAACAAAAAAGCCACGGCATGCCGTGGCTTTCATGATTCGAACTGCTTGCACCGTTGTTCGGCGCGAATCCGTGACGAAGCCAGCGGCACCCCTAAGGGAGCGGCGAGCGGCGACGTCGAAGTTCGGACTGGATGCGGTTCATGCGCGAAAGAATACGACAAGAAAAGCGCTGGTGTAAACCATGAATTTGCACAAATTCGCGTCAACGCGGATTTATGCAAGTCTGCCAGCGTGCCTGTTTCGGTTTGATGAATGGGTTGAAAGGCGTGCAGTCAAACCCATTCATCGCGTCAAACGGCGTTCGCCAGATCCGCTGCGCTGGTGAAGGAATCCGCGTAGAACTCGTCTTCCGGCAGACCGTGATGCTGGGTGAAATCGCGTTGTGCCGACTCGACCATCACCGGTGCGCCGCACGCGTACACCTGATACGGCGACAGGTCCGGCAGATCCTCGATTACCGCGCGATGCACGAAGCCGACCCGGCCCGTCCACGCGTCGCCCGCGTCCGGTTCCGACAGCACCGGCACGAACTTGAAGTTCGGAATCTCGCGAGCCCACTGCTCGGCCAGATCGAGCAGGTACAGGTCTTTCTTGCGGCGTGCGCCCCAGTAGAGCGTCATGGGCCGGTTCAGATTCTTGAACACCGCGTGTTCGACAATCGCCTTCAGCGGCGCGAAGCCCGTGCCCGAAGCGAGCAGCACGATCGGCTTGTCCGAATCTTCACGCAGGAAGAAGGTGCCGAGCGGGGCTTCGAAGCGCAGGATGTCGCGTTCCTTCATCGCAGAGAAGACGTGATCCGTGAACGCGCCACCGGGCATGTGGCGGATGTGCAACTCGATCGGGCCTTCCGAGTGCGGCGCGCTCGCCATCGAATAGCTGCGGCGCTTGCCATCCTTCAGGATGAATTCGAGGTATTGGCCGGCCAGATATTGAAGACGTTCGTTGGCGGGCAGTTGCAGCTTCAGCACGACGACGTCGTCGGCCTTGCGCTCGACGGCGTTCACGCGGCACGGCAGTTTCTTGACCTGCACGTCGCCCACGCCGGCCACTTCGCGGATATCCACTTCGAGATCGGAGCATGCCGTTGCACAGCAGAGGAGCGCCATGCCGCGGGTTTTCTCGTCGTTCGACAGGGCCGAGGACGAATGCTGACGCTGTTCGACCTGACCGCTGATCACGGTGCCTTTGCAGGAGCCGCAGGCGCCGTTCTTGCAGCCGTACGGCAGGCCGATGCCTTGCCGCAATGCCGCGATCAGGACCGGTTCGTCCTGTTCTACCTGAAACTGCCGGCCGCTTTGCCGGAGCGTGACGTTAAATGCCATAGAGTGAGTGTTCGAAATCGAAAAAGTCGGTAATCGTTATCGGACCCGCTGGTTCAACTGTGCGGTACCTGCCATGCTTGACGGCTACAATGCGTCCACCATGAAAGCGACACGAAATTTACGCCGGCCGCGCGTATTGATAGTTGGCTGCGGTGACGTTGGTATGCGCTGCGTGCCCTTGCTGCGGTCACGCGCGCATGTTTTCGCGCTCACCAGCCACACCGAACGCAGTGCTGAATTGCGTGCCGCCGGGGTCACGCCGCTGGTCGGCGATCTCGACGCACGCCGCAGCCTGAAACGGCTTGCCGGCCTGGCGCAAACGGTGCTGCATCTCGCGCCGCCGCAAAAGACCGGCGACGACGACCGCCGTACCCGTGCGCTGCTCGCTACCCTGAGCGCGCGCCGCGATCGGTCACTGCGTGCCGCGCGCGGCACGGTGGCGCCGGTGGGGCGGCTACGCCGCGGGTTGCGCAACCTGAGTGCCTTGTGGGCTGAATCTGAAGCAGCCAATATTGTACCCGACAGGGTACGCCGGACCGCCGCTCAGCAGGCGCCGGTGAAATTGGTGTATGCGAGCACGACAGGCGTCTACGGCGATTGTGGCGGCGCGTGGATCGACGAGACGCGTGCATCTCAGCCAGCCAATGCGCGTGCCAAACGCCGTGTCTCGGCCGAGCGGCAATTGCGGCGCGCCACCGCGCGAGGCGTGGTCGCGGCCAGCATCGCGCGAATTCCTGGCATCTACGCGAGCAACCGTCTTCCGCTCGCGCGGCTGGAAAAGCGCACACCCGCTTTGATCGACGCCGACGACGTCTACACCAACCATATCCATGCCGACGACCTCGCTGCGATCCTCGTGCGCCTCGCCACGCACGGGCGGCCGGGGCGCGTGATCCACGCGTCCGACGATACGTCGCTGAAAATGGGGGAATACTTCGATGTGGTGGCCGATGCGTTCGGCCTCGAGCGCGCGCCGCGCATCACGCGTGCGCAGGCGGAGCAGCAGATCGAGCCGACCTTGCTGTCCTTCATGCGTGAATCGAGGCGCCTGGTGAACCGGCGCCTCAAAGCGGAGCTGCACGTGCGCCTGCGATATCCGAGCGTCGAGGATTTCCTGCACCCGGCTCCGTAGGCGCTCGCCTTCGCAGGCTTACGTCAGCGCCGGCAACGCCTCCAGCAACAGGAAACACAGCATGGCGCCGATCAGCGCGCCGATCAGGTTCGGATGATATGTGTGCCGCAGCCGCATCATGACCAGCAGTCCGCCGATCAGAACCAGACCGAGACACACGAAAGCGATCATCACATACGAGATCGAGATGGTGTCGTGGGTGACCATGGCGCCCCTCCTTGAACCCTTTGTAGTCTTTGTTTAAACGAGTATAGGGCGACTTGTAAGGAAGAGCATGCTGCGCCGCAGCGTGTAATTGGGTGTCCTTCAAGGTCCGTATGCGGTCTCGCATACGATTCTTCTGACGCATCAAGGCCTTAAAGGGGACCTACCGGTTTACCCGCTCCGTAAAGATCCGAGGTCCGTTTCGTCCAGCCATTGCCATGCGCCTTCAGCGAGCGTCGCGGGCAAGGCGAGTCCGCCGATCCGCTCGCGATGCAGCGCTTCGCAGCGGTTGCCGGCTGCCGCGATCATCCGCTTGACCTGGTGATACTTGCCTTCCATCACGGTGAGGGCGAGCGCGTGCTCGCCGCGCGCCTCTGCGTCGACGGCGGCGATCGGTTTGGGCTCGCCGTGCAGCAGGACACCGTTGCGCAAGGCACTCAGTTGCGTGTCGTCGATGGGATGCCGCGTGGTCGCGATATACAGCTTCGGCACTTTGCGTTTCGGCGACGTGAACATGTGAACGAACTTGCCGTCGTCGGAGAGCAGCAGAAGGCCGGTGGTGTCCTGATCGAGGCGGCCCACGCATTGCACGCCACGTTCGGCGAACTGCGGCGGCAGCAGGCCGAACACGCTCAGATGATGCTGCGGATCGCGCGAGCATTCGTAGCCGGCGGGCTTGTTCAGCAGCAGGTAGGCGTGCTCGCGATACGGCCAGACGACCTCGTCCACACTGAAGCAGAACGTGCCGTCATGGGTCGGAAAATCGGCGTCGGCATCGGCGCAGACTGAGCCGCGGATACTCACGCGGCCGTCGCCGATCAGCGCCCGGCATTGGCGGCGCGAGCCGAAACCTTGAGTGAAGAGGATGCTTTCGAGATTCATGGCGAGCGAAGAATAACACCGCAAGAAGCGGAGCGCCGCGCCATAGCGGCCACGATGGTCTCCCCACGTTACAGCGCAGGAGTTCATCGATGCACGCCACATTCTCATCGTCTTCATCCGCGACTCGACTGCCGGCCGCATTCCAGCGGCTCGCCTGGTCGAATCTGGTCGCGCAATCCGCCGAGCAGATCAGTCTCGCCGCCGCACCGCTCGTCGCCGTGTTCGCGCTCGGCGCCGGCGCGCGCGAGACCGGCCTGTTGCAAACGGCGCAGACGCTGCCGTTCCTGTTGCTGTCGATTCCGCTCGGCGTCTGGGCCGACCGCCGCTCGCGCCGCACCTTGATGACGCTCGCCGAAAGCGTGCGCGTGGTCGCGATGCTGTGCGTGCTGCTGCTTGTGATGACGCATTCGCTGAGCTTGCCGCTGCTCGCCGCGCTCGGCTTCATTGCCGCGACCGGCACGGTGGCGTACAACGTCGCGGCGCCTTCGCTGGTGCCCGCGATCGTGCCGCGCGAGGCGTATGCCCAGGCGAACGGCCGGCTCGAACTCGCGCGCAGTGTCGCGTATTCGGCGGGGCCGGCGCTTGGCGGGCTGCTGGTCGGCTGGATCGGCGCGGGATGGGCGTATGGCTGCGCGGCGGGGCTGTCGGCGCTGGCCGTCGCGTTGCTCGCGGGGCTGCGCGAACCGCCGCGAGCGGCCGCTCCCCAGCGTCACTTCCTGCTGGAACTGCGCGACGGTACACGCTTCGTGCTGCGCGACGCGCTGTTGCGTCCGATGTTCGCCACCGCGATCTTCTTCAATCTTGGCTTCTTCGTGCTGCAAGCGGTGTATGTGCCGTACGCCGTGCATCGCCTGGGATTGAGTGCGTCGATGGTCGGCGTGACACTCGGCGCGTACGGCGTCGGCATGGTGTGCGGCGCGCTCGCCGCACCGGCCATTGCGCGGCGCCTCGTGTTCGGCCGCGTGCTGATCATCGGACCGTCGTGCGGTTTGCTCGCCTCGCTCGTGATGGTGGCGACGATCGTCACGCCGTCGTTCTGGCTGGCGATGCTGAGCTTCTTCCTGCTCGGCGCCGGACCGATTCTGTGGGTGGTCGGTTCGACCACGCTGCGTCAGGCGATTACGCCTCAACGGATGATGGGGCGCGTCTCGGCGCTCAACAGCACCGCGACCTTCGGCGCGCGGCCGCTGGGCGCGTTGCTCGGCGCGGCGATCAGCGCGCGCTGGGGGATGGATGCCTGCCTGGTCGCGGCTGCAGCGGCCTTCCTCGTGCAGGCGTTGATTATCGTGATGTCGCCGGCGGCCCGGCTCGTGAACATTCCGGAGGGCGCGGCAGTCGCGCAATGAAAACCGGTTTTCATCGAACGATCGCGTGGCGTGCCGACGATGCGTGCGGTTATCCGTGAAAACCCTCGAAAATGAAAATGAATTTTTTCCTGGACGATTTCTATGTAAATATACTTTCATTCATTTTGATTACAGCCGCGGCGTTGCAGCGGCCGGCTCGCTCGCATGATTCATCACTCGTCCCTTGCTTCCAACCCTGCCGAGCAGGCCATCGCCGCGCGCATCGCCGCAGCGATGCCGACCCTCACGCCGATTCATCGGCGCATGGGCGACTACGTGCTGGCGAATCTGTTCCGCGCGGCGACCATGCGCATCGACGAACTGGCGAGCGTGGTCGGGGCATCGGTGGCGACGGCGAATCGCTTCGCTCGCGCGCTCGGCTTCGACGGTTATCCGCAGTTTCGTGAAGCGCTGGTACGCGGCTTCGAAGCGACGCTCGCGCCGGTCGAGCGGCTGCGCAGCGCGCAGGAATCGCTTGCTTCCGGCGACGATCTGATCGACGCGTTGCTCGAGCAGGCCACAACCAATCTGCAATCCACGCGTTCCGCGATCGACAGTGCCGCTGCCGAGGCCGCCGTGGAAGCGATCGTCTCCGCGCGTCGTGTCTTCGTGCTCGGCGCGGGCTCGAGCGCGTTCCTCGCCGGCCTGATGGAACACGGTCTGATGCCGTATCACGACAATGTGCAGTCGCTAGCGTTCGTCGGCGGACCGTCGCATGCCGCGCGGCGCCTGTTCGCTTCGAATGAAGGCGATCTGGTGATCGGGATCGCGTTTCCGCGTTATGTCGAAGACACGATCGAACTCGCGCGGCGCGCGGCAAGCCGCGGGGCACGCGTACTTGCACTGACCGACGGCCCGCATTCGCCGCTCGCGCAATTCGCCGATCTCGCGCTCTACATCCGCTCCGAGCGGCGGCTCGCGGCCAATGCCGATGCGGCCGTGCTGGCCGTGATCGAAGCGCTGTGCGACGCCATTGCCTACCGGGCGAAACGCTCGGTGAAGGCCGCCGCCGAAGTCACCGAATTCGTGCTGCCGTGGCTCACCGATCCGCAAGCCGCGGTCGCCGGCACAAGCGAGTTGCCCGTGCGCACCGCTATCCGTACCACCCGTACTACCAAAGCCAAGAAATGAACTCCAACGCAGTCATTGCCATTCACGGCGGGGCAGGCACGATCCTGCGCGCGTCGATGTCGGCCAGCGCCGAAGCCGAGTACCACGCCGCCTTGCATGCCGTGCTGAGCGCGGGCCAGCGGGTACTCGCCGACGGCGGCAGCGCGCTCGACGCCGTCAGCGAAGCCGTGCGCCTGCTTGAAGATTGCCCGCTCTTCAACGCGGGCCGCGGCGCGGTCTACACGGCGGCCGGCACGCATGAACTCGACGCGGCCATCATGGACGGCAGCACGCTCGAAGCCGGCGCGATCTGCTGCGTGACCCGCCTGCGCAATCCGATTCTGGCGGCGCGCCGCGTGCTCGAACGCAGCGAGCACGTGCTGTTCACTGGCGAAGGCGCGGAAGCGTTCGCCGCCGCGCAAGGACTGGAATTCGTCGAGCCCGAGTATTTCCACACCGAAGCGCGTCATCGCCAATGGCAACTCGCGCGCGGTCAGCAACGCGCCATGCTCGATCACGACGGCGCAACGCTGGCCGCAAAGAATGACGATCCCACGCCGCACGAACCGATTGATCCGAATCGCAAGTTCGGCACCGTCGGCGCGGTCGCGCTCGATCAGCATGGCCACGTCGCGGCTGCCACGTCGACGGGCGGCGTCACCAACAAGCAGGTCGGCCGGGTCGGCGATACGCCGCTGATCGGCGCGGGCTGCTATGCGGACGACGCAACCTGCGCGGTCTCGACCACCGGCTCCGGCGAGATGTTCATGCGCATGGTGGCCGCGTACGACGTCGCGGCGCAGATGGCATACCGCAACGTCTCGCTGGAAGAAGCGGCGCACGACGTGGTGATGAACCGTTTGCCGAAGATCGACGGACGTGGCGGTCTGGTCGCCGTCGATGCGCGCGGCAACATCACGCTGCCTTTCAATACCGATGGGATGTATCGCGGCTTCGCGCGAATCGGCGAGACGCCGGTGACGGCGATTTATCGCTAAGGCTGTCTCGTTGCGCCGCGGCACGAACTGCCGCTTGAATTTTCGTTTGAGTTTTCGCTTGAACCACTGTTAGCCGCGTCCGAAACAAAAGGAACCATCGTGCCGACTTCATCGCACACAGCCCGTCCGCTTATCGAAACCTTGCCGCCGCAACGCGTGCTCGCGGTCGACGATCTGTCGGTCGCGTTTCGCAGCGGCGACAAGACCTTCAACGCGGTGCGCAATCTCTCGCTGACGGTCGAGCGGGGCGAGACGCTGGCGATCGTCGGCGAATCAGGTTCGGGCAAATCGGTCACATCGCTCGCGTTGATGCGGCTGGTCGAGCATGGCGGTGGGCGCCTTGCCGGCGGCAGCATCGCTTTCCGGCGCCGCGACGGCAGCGTGCTCGACCTTGCGAAAGCGTCGTCCGGCACGATGCGCTCGATTCGCGGCGCCGACATCGCGATGATTTTCCAGGAGCCGATGACCTCGCTCAATCCGGTGTTCACGGTCGGCGATCAGATCAGCGAAGCGATTGCCTTGCATCAGGGCAAGAGCCGTTCTGCCGCGCACGCCGAAACGGTGCGCCTGCTCGAACTCGTGCGGATTCCGGAAGCGCGCCGGGTGGCGGCACGTTTTCCGCATCAGCTATCGGGCGGCATGCGCCAACGCGTGATGATCGCGATGGCGCTGTCGTGCAAACCCGCACTGTTGATCGCCGACGAGCCCACCACGGCGCTCGACGTCACGATCCAGGCGCAGATCCTGCAATTGATTCGCGGCCTGCAGGACGAGATGAACATGGGCGTGATCTTCATCACGCACGACATGGGTGTGGTCGCCGAAGTGGCCGATCGCGTGCTGGTGATGTATCGCGGCGAAAAGGTGGAAGAGGGGGCTTCGGATACGCTGTTCGCCGCGCCTTCTCATCCCTATACGAAAGCCTTGCTCGCAGCGGTGCCGCGTCTTGGCGCAATGGAGGGCACCGATCAGCCCGCCAAGTTTCCGATTCTGACTGTCGAACAGGCCGCCTTGAATGGCACCGATGAAGCCGTGCGTCCCGCTGCTGCGGTCGCCGAAGAATCGCAACCGTTGATCCACGAGAGCACGCCGCCGATTTTGCGCGTGCGTGATCTGGTCACACGTTTTCCGGTCAAGAGCGGTGTGTTCGGACGCCTGACGGGTCGCGTGCATGCGGTTGAGAAGGTCAGTTTCGATCTGCGTCCCGGCGAGACGCTGGCGCTGGTCGGCGAATCGGGTTGCGGCAAATCGACCACGGGTCGTTCATTGCTGCGCCTGGTCGAAAGCCAGAGCGGTTCGATCGAATTCGACGGCAAGGAAATCAGCTCGCTCACCGGCCCTGCGCTGCAAGCGCTGCGCCGCGATATTCAGTTTATTTTCCAGGATCCGTTCGCATCGCTGAATCCGCGTCTGACGGTCGGCTTTTCGATCATGGAGCCGCTGCTCGTGCACGGCGTTGCTCAAGGCGAAGAAGCACAGGCGCGCGTTGCGTGGCTGCTCGACAAGGTTGGCTTGCCGCGTGAAGCCGCGCGCCGCTATCCGCACGAATTTTCGGGTGGCCAACGGCAGCGTATCGCGATTGCGCGTGCGCTAGCATTGAACCCGAAGGTCGTGATCGCCGACGAATCCGTCTCCGCACTGGACGTCTCCGTGCAGGCGCAGATCGTCAACCTGATGCTTGATCTGCAGCGCGAGTTGGGTGTTGCGTATCTGTTCATTTCGCATGACATGGCCGTGGTGGAGCGCGTCAGCCATCGCGTGGCGGTGATGTATCTCGGTCAGATCGTCGAGATCGGTCCGCGCCGCGCGGTGTTCGAAGCGCCGCAGCATCCCTATACGAAGAAGCTGATGGGCGCGGTGCCGGTCGCCGATCCGGCGCGCCGTCACGCCAAACGCATGCTCGCCGCCGACGAGATTCCGAGCCCGATTCGCGCGCTGAACGACGAACCGCTCGTGGCGCCGCTGATTGCGGTGGGACCGGATCATTTCGTGGCTCAGCATCGGGTCGGCGGCGCGTACTAGACGCGAGCGCAAGTCTGAATGCAGGCCCGAATTGGAGTCCGGATTTGAGTCCGAATTTGAGTCAATACGCAGACCCGAACGAAGTGCCAGACCAAAAGCCACGCCAAGCAATTTTCTCTCGCAGCACATAACCCTGTTTCAATTCGCAGCCTGGAGCAACCTCATGAACCTGCTGGTCCCGTCTTCTCCGTTTCGTTTGCGCGCGCTGGTCAGCGGCGGCGCGGTGGTGTTCGCGATGCTCGCGGGCAATGTGGCGCACGCCGAAACCACGGCCGTGATGGCTGTGGCGTCGACCTTCACGACGCTCGATCCGTATGACGCGAACGACACGCTTTCGCAGGCTGTCGCCAAGTCGTTCTATCAAGGCCTGTTCGGTTTCGACAAGGACATGAAACTGGTCAACGTGCTGGCCGACAGCTACGAAGCGAGTCCGGATGCCACGGTCTACACGTTCAAGCTGCGCCATGGGGTGAAGTTCCAGGACGGCACCGATTTCAATGCAGCCGCGGTCAAAGCGAACTTCGATCGCGTGACCGATCCGGCGAACAAGCTCAAGCGTTACAACATGTTCAACCGGATCGAGAAGACCGAAGTGGTCGACCCGTACACGGTGAAGGTCACTCTGAAGGCGCCGTTCTCGGCGTTCGTCAACGTGCTCGCGCATCCGTCGGCGGTCATGATTTCGCCTGACGCGCTGAAGAAGTACGGCAAGGACATTGCGTTCCATCCGGTCGGCACGGGCCCGTTCGAGCTGGTGAAGTGGGATCCGGCAGGCGACCTGACAGTGAAGAAATTCGCCGGCTACTGGAAGAAGGGTTATCCGAAGATCGATGCGATCGACTGGAAGCCGGTGGTTGACAACAACACGCGCGCGGCGTTGATGCGCACCGGCGAAGCGGATTTCGCGTTTCAGGTGCCGTTCGAACAGGCCGCGCAATTGCAGTCGAGCCCGAAGGTCGATCTGATTGCGTCGCCGTCGATCATCCAGCGCTATATCAGCCTGAACGTCAATCAGAAGCCGTTCGACAATCCGAAGGTGCGTGAAGCGTTGAACTACGCGGTCAACAAGGACGCGTTGACGAAGGTCGCGTTCGCCGGTTACGCGACGCCGGCTGACGGCGTGGTGCCGCAAGGCGTGGACTACGCGGTGAAACTCGGCCCCTGGCCGTACGATCCGGCGAAGGCGCGCGAATTGCTGAAGGAAGCGGGTTATCCGAATGGTTTCGAAACGACGTTGTGGTCCGCCTATAACTACTCGACCGCACAAAAGGTGATCCAGTTCGTGCAGCAGCAACTCGCGCAAGTCGGTATCAAGGCGCAGGTCGAAGCCCTCGAAGCGGGTCAACGCGTCGCGAAGGTGGAAAGCGCACAGGACCCGGCGACCGCGCCGGTGCGGATGTACTACGCGGGCTGGTCGTCGTCGACGGGTGAGGCGGACTGGGCGATTACGCCGCTGCTCGGGTCGGTCTCGTTCCCGCCGAAGATGGTCAACACGGCGTACTACAAGAACGACACCGTGGATAGCGACCTGAAGCAGGCGCTCGAAACCACCGACCGCACCAAAAAGGCCGCGCTCTACACCGACGCGCAAAAACGCATCTGGGCCGACGCGCCGTGGATTTTCCTCGTCAAGGAGAAGGTCGTGTACGCGCGCAGCAAGCGTCTGTCGGGTGCTTATGTCGCGCCGGACGGCTCGTTCAATTTCGACGAGATCGCGATCAAGTGATGAGTTGACCGCCCGGTGCTGCGTGGTCCAGATGGACACGCGGCCCGGGCGGCCGCTTTTCGACGAATCTTCGTTGCCCGCCTCATTGCCGGATTGGTTTCATGCTGAACTTCCTCGTCAAACGTATCTTTGGCCTGCTGCCGACGCTCTTTATCGTCGCCGTGCTGGTATTCCTGTTCGTGCATCTGTTGCCCGGCGATCCGGCGCGTCTCGCGGCCGGTCCCGAAGCGGACGAAGCGACCGTTGCGCTGGTGCGTGCCGATCTCGGGCTCGATAAGCCGATGCCGGAGCAATTCGCCAACTTCTTCGTGAAGATCGCGCACGGCGACTTCGGCACGTCCACGCGCAGCAAGCGGCCTGTCAGCCAGGAAATCGGCGAGCGCTTCATGCCGACCCTGCTGCTCACGCTCGCGAGCATGGTGTGGGCGGTGGTGCTCGGCATGGGTATCGGCATCGTTTCGGCGGTGTGGCGCAATCGCTGGCCGGACCGGCTCGGCATGACGCTCGCGGTGTCGGGTATTTCGTTCCCCGCGTTCGCGCTCGGCATGCTGCTGATGGAGATCTTTTCGGTGAAGCTCGGCTGGCTGCCGATCGTCGGCGACGGTTCCTGGCAGAGTTACGTGCTGCCCTCGCTCACGCTCGGCGCGGCCGTGGCGGCGGTGATGGCGCGCTTCACGCGTGCTTCGTTTGTCGAAGTGATGAATGAAGATTTCGTGCGCACCGCACGCGCGAAGGGCGTGCCCGAACGGCTCGTGATCGTCAAACACTGCCTGCGCAACGCGATGATTCCCGTCATCACCATGATGGGGCTGCAATTCGGCTTTCTGCTGGGCGGCTCGATCGTGGTCGAAGTGGTGTTCAACTGGCCGGGACTCGGGCGCCTGCTGGTGGACGCCGTGGCGATGCGCGACTATCCGGTGATTCAGGCCGAAGTACTGTTGTTCTCGCTTGAATTCATCATCATCAACCTGGTTGTGGACGTGCTGTATGCCGTCATCAACCCGACTATCCGTTTCAAGTGAGGCCCGCATGAGCATCTCTGCTACCGAGGCGAATGCGGCCAAGGCCGCCCTCGTAGAAAGCGCGATCCGCACGCCGTGGAGTGAGTTCTGGCGCAAATTCCGTAAGCAGCATGTGGCGCTCGCCGCCGGTATTTTCGTGCTGCTGCTGATCGTGGTCGCGATTCTCGCGCCGCATATCGTGCCGTACGATCCGGAGAATTTCTTCGACTACGACGCGTTGAACGCGGGGCCTTCGGCCGCGCACTGGTTTGGTGTCGATTCGCTGGGCCGCGATATCTTCAGCCGTATTCTGGCGGGTTCGCGTATTTCGCTCGAGGCCGGTTTTCTGTCGGTGGCGATCGGCGCGGTGATTGGTACGTTCTTCGGTTTGCTGGCCGGGTACTACGAAGGCTGGTGGGACCGCATCACCATGCGTGTGGCCGACGTGCTGTTCGCTTTCCCCGGCATTTTGCTGGCGATTGGCGTGGTCGCGATTCTCGGCAACGGCATGATCAACGTGATCTGCGCCGTGGCGATTTTCAGCATCCCGGCGTTTGCGCGGCTCGTGCGCGGCAATACGCTGATGCTCAAGCAACTCACGTATATCGAAGCGGCTCGCAGCATCGGCGCGTCGGACTGGACCATCATCGTGCGGCATATTCTGCCGGGGACGATTTCGTCGATCGTGGTGTACTTCACGATGCGCATCGGTACGTCGATCATCACGGCGGCGAGCCTGTCGTTTCTCGGACTCGGCGCGCAACCGCCCACGCCGGAGTGGGGCGCGATGCTCAACGAGGCGCGCGCCGATATGGTGACCGCACCACACATCGCGCTGTTTCCGAGTCTGGCGATTTTCCTCGCCGTGCTGGCATTCAATCTGCTCGGCGACGGTTTGCGCGATGCGCTCGACCCGAAACTCGACCGGCCATGAGTCCGACTGGAACTGCGGGTAAAGGCGCACCGCATATCGGAGTCTTGCCGAGCGGCCCGCGCGGGTCGATTGCCGACGTGGTGGGCGTCACGGTGGGACACTGCACGTTGGACGATGGCGCCGTGCAAACCGGCGTCACCGTGATTCATCCGCATTCTGGCGATCCTTTTCTGAACAAGGTGCCGGCCGCGGCTTCGGTGATCAACGGGTTTGGTAAAAGCATCGGGCTCGTGCAGGTCGAAGAACTCGGCGTGCTGGAAACGCCGATTGCATTGACCAATACCTTCGGCGTCGCGGCGGTCGCGCAAGCGCAGATCCGTGCTGCAATTCATGCCAATCCGCGGATCGGACGTGAATGGTCGACGCTCAATCCGCTGGTGTTCGAATGCAATGACGGATACCTGAACGATATTCAGGCGTTGGCGGTAAGTGAACGGCATTACAACGACGCGTGCGCAGCCGCAAGCGTGGACGTCGCGAGCGGTTCGGCCGGTGCGGGCCGCGGCATGTCGTGTTTCGATCTGAAGGGCGGAATCGGCAACGCATCGCGCGTGGTCGACGTAGCAGGGCAGGGCTATAGCGTCGGCGCGCTGGTGCTGGCGAACTTCGGCCGCCTGCCGATGTTGACGATCGACGGCACGCCGCTAGGTCGCGTGCTGGCCGAACGCGCGGCCAAAACCACTTCGAAAGCCAACTCGAACGCCAACTCGAACGCCAACTCGAAACCCGAGCAAGGCTCGATCATCATGATCGTCGCCACCGACGCACCGCTCGACGCTCGTCAACTCAAGCGTCTGTCGTTGCGTGCCGCAGCCGGTCTCGCACGAACCGGTTCGGTGTACGGCCACGGCAGCGGCGATATCGCGCTGGCGTTCTCAACGGCCTACACCGTACCCCACGAATCCGACTTTGTCGCGCTGCCGCCCGTGCTCGCCGATGCACGCCTCGATCCGCTGTTCCGTGCCTGCGCGGACAGCGTCGAGCAAGCAATCGTCGATGCGCTTTGGAGCGCGGCCACCGTCACGGGGCGCGACGGTCATCGTCGTCTCTCGCTGCACGACACCGCCCCTGATCTTGCTCAACTTCTCAAGTAAGCATTCCTGATGAAAGTCCTGATTTCCGCCGACATCGAAGGCGTAGCCGGCGTGTTCCACCCGGAGCAAACGCGCGCGGGTAACGGCGAATACGAAGCGGCACGCCGCTGGATGACGCTCGAAGCCAATGCCGCCATTGAGGGCGCATTCGCCGGTGGCGCGACCCACGTGTGGGTCAACGATTCGCACGGCGGCTTCCGCAATCTGCTGCCCGATCTACTCGATGCACGTGCCCAGGTGGTGCTCGGCAAGCCGCGCACACTCGGCATGATGGCCGGCCTCGAGTATGGCGCGGCGCTGGTGTTCATGATCGGCTATCACGCCCGCTCACAAACGCGCGGCATTCTTTCGCATACGATCAACAGCTTCGCGTTCGCACGTGTCTTGCTGAACGGCGTCGAAGTCGGCGAGGCCGGATTGTATGGCGCGCTGGCGGAAGAATATGGTGCACAGGTAGCGCTTTTGTCCGGCGACGATGTATTCGCCGAGGAAACCGCGCCGCGCTTTCCTGGCGCGCGTTTCGTTGTGACCAAGAGCGCCACGGGGCAGGCGAGCGGCGTGACGCAGGCGCCGGCAAGCGCCCGTGGTGCGATTGAAAATGCGGCCCGCGAAGTGGTACGGCATTACATCGACACAGGCCATGCGCCGCAAGCCACGCGCGCTGCGTCGAAGTCCGTGGAATGCGAGTTGCGTGTGCAAACCACCGCGCTGGCCGACCTGTTCTGCCAATGGCCGACGCTTACGCGCGTCGACGCCGTCACGTTGCGCTTTGGCGCTGAGTCAGTGGAACATGCGGTGCGCATGCTGAACTGCCTGTCGGCCATGTCGTTCATGCTGCGCTGAACTGTCTGTTTTACTGTTGCCGGCTCAACTCCCGCGCGGCGCGATCGATCACATCCGCCACAGCGCCCGCGTGCGAAACCGGCGCGAGATGGCTCGATGCGATCGGCACGATCTTCGCCTTCATCCGGTCGGCCATGAATTTCTCGACGGCGGGTGACACCGCGCGGTCCTTGGTGGTCAGCACGTACCACGACGGCTTCTCCTTCCACGCGACCTGGCTGACCGTTTCGCTGAAGGCCGTGGCGGCGATCGGGACTTGCGCCGTGGCCAGTACGCGCGTGAGGTTTTCGGGCACGTCGGCGGCAAAGTCGGCGTGGTATTTCGTGCGGTCGAACCACAGGAAGCCCGTCGGGTCCGCGACCATGCTTTGACCCGCAGGCGTCGGCGGGGCGCGCTTCATCAGGTCCGCTGTCGTTTCATGCAGGTCCGGTGCAATCCCCGCCACGTAGACGAGACCCGCGACGTTCGGTGCGTTCGCACCGGCTTGCGTGATCACGACGCCGCCCCACGAATGGCCGACCAGGATGGTCGGGCCATCCTGGCGCGCGAGCACGCGGCGCGTGGCCGCGACATCGTCGGCGAGAGAGGTGAGCGGGTTCTGCACCGAACTCACGTGATAGCCCTTCTGCTGCAACTTCGCGACGACACCGTTCCAGCTCGATCCGTCGACGAACGCGCCATGCACCAGCACGACGTTGCGCACAGGGCCGCTCATTGGCGGCGCGGGGGCTGCGGGAGTAGCGGCTCTTGGGGTGGCGGGTGGGGCGGGTGTAGGGGCGGTCGCGGCAGGCGTCGTGGGCACGGCGGGGACCACGGCCGGCTCGACGGGTGGCGGGGCCGGCGCTTCCGGTGCGCTCGACTCCATGGCGGGCGTGTCGGCCGGTTCGGCGGCGGGTTCCGCCGGTGGGGTCGCGGTTTGCGCGAGAGCGGCCTCCCCAGCGAAGCAGAGACACAAAACAGCGGCGCAAAGCAGGTGTTTGGGCGACATGTTGAATCTCCGCAGGGCGAGACCTTGACTAGGGCAACATACCGAAGCGCTCCGCCAGTGACAATCACTATCCTCGCCGTTAAGTGCGGCGCAGAACCAAGCGCGGGTTGGTCCCAGTATTGAGCGAATATCGGTCGCGGTAAAATTTCAGGTTCTGCCCGGGCAGACCATAAGCCTGGTCGGGTGAACGATATCCATACACTGGGGCGCAATTTTGAATAGTGCACAGCAGCAAGAGGGCCTGAAGCGCGGGCTCAAAAATCGCCATATCCAGTTGATCGCGCTGGGCGGGGCAATCGGCACCGGCTTGTTTCTCGGCTCCGCCAGCGTGTTGAAGGCAGCCGGTCCGTCGATGATTCTCGGCTATGCCATCGGCGGCATCATCGCCTTCATGATCATGCGGCAGCTTGGCGAAATGGTCGCGCAGGAACCGGTTGCCGGTTCGTTCAGCCACTTCGCGTACAAGTATTGGGGCGACTTTCCCGGCTTTCTGTCCGGCTGGAACTACTGGGTGTTGTACGTGCTCGTGAGCATGGCCGAGCTGACCGCAGTCGGCACCTACGTGCATTTCTGGTGGCCGGCGGTGCCCACGTGGGTCTCGGCGCTGGTGTGCTTCGTTCTCATCAACGCGATCAATCTCGCCAACGTCAAAGCGTACGGCGAAACCGAATTCTGGTTTGCGATCATCAAGGTGGTGGCGGTGATCGGCATGATCCTGTTCGGCGGCTATCTGCTGATCAGCGGCCATGGTGGGCCGCAAGCCTCGATTACCAATTTGTGGGCCGACGGCGGCTTTTTCCCGCACGGTTTTCATGGCCTGTTCATGATGCTCGCAGTCATCATGTTTTCGTTCGGCGGCCTCGAGTTGATCGGGATTACGGCGGCTGAAGCAGCCGACCCGCAGAAGAGCATTCCGAAGGCGGTGAATCAGGTGATCTACCGGATTCTGATTTTCTACATCTGCTCGCTGGCGGTGCTGCTCTCGTTGTACCCGTGGAATCAGGTCGCGGCCGGCGGCAGTCCGTTCGTGATGATCTTCTCGCAGATCGGCTCGACGCTGACCGCGAATGTGCTCAACGTGGTGGTGCTGACCGCGGCGCTCTCGGTGTACAACAGCGGCGTGTATGCGAATAGCCGCATGCTCTACGGTCTCGCGGAACAGGGCAACGCACCGCGCGCGCTGATGAAGGTCGACCGGCGCGGCGTGCCGTATATGGCGATCGGTTTGTCGGCGCTCGCCACGTTCACCTGCGTGATCGTCAACTATCTGATTCCCGCCGAAGCGCTCGACGTGCTGATGGCGCTGGTGGTGGCCGCACTCGTGCTGAACTGGGCGCTGATCAGCCTGACGCATCTGAAGTCGCGCAAGGCGATGCTGGCGGCGGGGGAGACGCTCGTGTTCAAGTCGTTCTGGTTCCCGGTCAGCAACTGGATCTGCCTTGCCTTCATGGCGCTGATCCTCGTGATTCTGGCCATGACGCCGGGCCTCTCGGTCTCGGTGTGGCTCGTGCCCGCCTGGCTCGTCGTGATGTGGGCCGGCTATGTGTTCAAGTGCCGGCGCGCGGCGCTGCATGGCGGCACGCGGGTGGCTGGGCAGTAGAAACGAAAAACCCCGCGGGCAGCAGGTGCTGGCGGGGTTCGAAGATGAAGCTGAACTGCGGTCAATCGGAATCAATCGAATTCTTTGGTGCCCAGGGCCGGAATCGAACCGGCACGCCTTGCGGCGGGGGATTTTGAGTCCCCTGCGTCTACCAATTTCACCACCTGGGCAGGTCCTGCAGCGCACGCGTCAGACTTTGGCGCGCGGCGAAGACGCAGATTATGGCCGAAAATTCGACCGCGGGCAAGTCGCCGGCCTTCTTCGCACGCCTGGCCATCAAACGGTGCGCGAAAACCGTTCGAGCGCCTGCTGGCCGAGATAGCGGTCGAACACCATCGCGATGTTGCGCACGAGCATGCGCCCAGCCGTCTGCACCTCTAGTTTGCTGTTGCTCACCGACACCAGTCCGTCCTGCTCGAAGCCGCGCAAGCGTTCCAGTTCCGGCTCGAACGCATCGGCGAAGCGGATGCCGTACGCGGCTTCGAATTCATCGAAACGCAACTCCAGATTGCACATCAATTGCGTGATGACATCGCGACGCAGGCGGTCGTCGGCGGTGAGGCGCACGCCGCGCGTGATCGCGAGTTTGCCGGCATCGATTGCCGCGCCATAGCCGGGCAGGTCCTTGACGTTCTGCGCGTACACGTCGCCGACTTTGCCGATCGACGACGCGCCGAAGCCGATCAGATCGCATTCCGCACGCGTGCTGTACCCCTGGAAATTTCGATGCAATGTACGCTGCGCCTGCGCGCGCGCGAGTTCGTCGGTGGGCAGCGCGAAGTGATCCATGCCGATGTAGACGTAGCCCGCGTCCGTGAGCCGCTCGACCACCCGTTGCAGGATTGCAAGCCGCACGGCCGGGGACGGCAACGTGGCCTCATCCATTTGCCGTTGCATCTTGAAGAGCTGCGGCATGTGCGCGTACGCGAACACCGACAGACGGTCGGGCGCGAGTTCGATCATCGTGTCGAGCGTGCGGCTGAAGCTGCCGACCGTTTGATGCGGCAGCCCGTAAATCAGATCGACGCCGATCGAGTGGAAGCCCGTATCGCGCGCGGCCTGCATCACCGACACGGTCATATCGAGCGGCTGAATGCGATTGATCGCCTGCTGCACCACCGGATCGAAATCCTGCACACCGAGACTGAGCCGGTTGAAGCCCAACCTGCGCAAATGCGCAATGGTCTCGGGCGATGCTTCGCGCGGATCGACTTCGATCGAATATTCGCCTTCGGTATCGGGCAGCAAGGCGAAGTGCTCGCGTGCCGCGACCATCAGTTCCGCCATTTCGTCATGCGACAGGAACGTGGGCGTGCCGCCGCCCAGGTGCAATTGCGACACGGGGCGCCGCGTGTCGAAACACGCTGCCTGCAGCGCCATTTCGCGCTTCAGGCGGTCGACATAAGGACGCGCGTGAGCGCGGTTTTTCGTGGCGACCTTGTTGCAGCCGCAGTAGAAACACACGGTGTCGCAAAAGGGGATGTGGAAGTACAGCGACAGGTCGGTGGAAGATGCGCCTGGGTCGGCGGCGGCGCGTAGATAGTCGGCGGGATCGAACGAGTCGCGGAACTGCAGGGCGGTCGGATAGGACGTATACCGTGGACCGTTTGCGTTGTACTTGGCGAGCAGGTCGGGGCGGAACAGCAGATTGGCGGTGGTCATAAGGCGCTCGGGTTTGACAGCCACCCCTGAAGAGGCACGAACCGGAGGATTCTCGGGACCGGATCGAACTGCGCAAACGCCTCTTGAGCGTGGCCTTTCGTAGCCACCAAGTTTACGTGGGTGACCCCCTGCCGGATTGTGTAAAAAGGTCGCACGCGACGCGATGGCACAATGCGGGTCTGGCGCTGCGTTGTGTGTTGTGCTGCCTGTTTTCGAGTTCAGGAAAAATGTCGTGAGTGATGTGTCGAGCAGCGTTCTGAAGCGCGAGTCCCCGTTCAATGTGACCGGTCACGCATGCCGCCCCGATTGCGGCGCGTGCTGTATCGCGCCGTCGATTTCGAGCCCGATCCCGGGCATGCCGAACGGCAAACCGGCGGGCGTGCGCTGCGTGCAACTCGGTGACGATCTGCGCTGCGCGATCTTCGGTCAGCCCGAGCGGCCGGCGTGTTGTTCCGGTCTGCAACCGCAGACGGACATGTGCGGCGCGAGCCGCAATGAAGCGCTCGCGTGGCTCACCCAACTGGAAATGCAGACTCAACCGCAGCCGGCGGTGCGCCGCTAGCGCCTGAACGATCCCGTCATGCCATCCGTTCAGACAGGCACGACCCAACGTAACCGCATGCTCGAGAGGGCTTCCACAGGAGATTTCGCATGAATCGACCCGCAGCGCCGACCCGGCGCCGCTTCCTGCTTGCAGCGCTGACAGGCTGCAGCGCGCTTGGCATCACCGTGTCGCTGGCAGCGTGTGCGACGTCGACTTTTCCGTTCATCCCCTCGCATTACACGTTCTCGCAGCAACAGGTGCAGGACGCAGTGCAGCGCAAATTCCCGTATCAACGCACGGTTTCGCAAGTGTTCGAGGTCGCGCTGACCAATCCGGTGGTCGGCTTCCTGCCGGACGCGAACCGCGTTTCGGTGAAGCTCGACGCGCGCCTCGCGAGCCCGTTCATGCAGCAGCCGGTCGACGGCGTATTCACGCTGTCGAGCGAACTGGCCTACGACGCGGCCAGCAAATCCGTCGTGCTGAAGTCGCCGAACGTCGACAACGTCAGTGTGAGCGGGCAGGCGCAGGCTTACACGCAGCAGATCAATGCCGCGGCGGCGGTGCTTGCCACGCAGTTGCTGACCAACTACCCGATCTACACCTTCAAGCCCGAGCAGTTGCAATTTGCCGGGGTGAATTACGAACCCGGTACAATCACGATCCTTACAAACGGCATACGCGTGCAAATCGTCGAAAAATGACGATACGCGCGGTCGACAGGGCCGCGCGCATCGTGCGGGCCCTGTTCGTTCCGACTATCTACAGCGATGAGGGTCACGGATGGACTGGCTAATGGCTTGCAAGGCGCTGATTCTGGGCGTCGTTGAAGGGTTGACGGAATTTTTGCCGGTATCGAGCACCGGCCATTTGATCGTCGCGGGCAGTCTGCTCAATTTCACGGATGAGCACGCAAAAACCTTCGATGTCGTGATCCAGCTCGGCGCGATTCTGGCCGTGTGCTGGGAGTTTCGCCGCCGCATCGGCAGTGTGGTGGTCGGTTTGCCGAGCCGGCCTGACGCAAGGCGCTTCACACTGAACGTGATCATCGCAACGATTCCGGCGGTTGTGCTGGGCTTGCTGTTCGAGAAGGCCATCAAGGCGGCGCTGTTTTCGCCGGTGCCGGTCGCGTTCGCGCTGGTGGCGGGCGGGGTGGTGATTCTGTGGGCTGAAGCGCGGCAGCGCGCGCGGGGCGACACGGCGGCGCGCGTTCAGCACGTCGACGATCTGAGTCCGCTGGATGCGCTGAAAGTCGGTCTGGCTCAATGTTTCGCGTTGATCCCTGGCATGTCGCGCTCGGGATCGACGATCATCGGCGGGATGCTGTTCGGCCTCGAACGGCGTGTCGCCACCGAGTTTTCCTTCTTCCTCGCGATTCCGATCATCTTCGGTGCGACGGCTTACGAACTCTACAAAGACTGGCACCTGCTGTCCGCCGACGCGCTCGGCAGTTTCGCGCTCGGCTTCGTGGCGGCCTTTATCAGCGCCTTCGCCTGCGTGCGCTGGCTGCTGCGCTATATTTCCGCGCACGATTTCACCGTATTCGCGTGGTACCGGATCGGCTTCGGTCTGTTGATCCTGCTGGTCGGCTATAGCGGCGCATTGAGCTGGGCGGACTGAGTTCTCACCGGTTTCTGGAATCATGAAAAAAGGTCCGCGTTGGCGGACCTTTTTCTTATTGCGGGCGAGCTATAGCGTGCGGTTTTACGCCGCGCTGCGCTTCCTGAACACCAGATCCCACACACCATGCCCCAGCCGCAGCCCGCGGCGTTCGAACTTCGTCACCGGACGATATTCGGGACGCGGCGCGTAGCCGTCGGCGGTGTTTTCCAGGGCGGGATCGGCGCCCAATACTTCGAGCATCTGCTCGGCGTAGTTTTGCCAGTCGGTTGCGCAATGCAAATACGCGCCCGGCTTCAGACGCGAAACCAGCAACGCGACGAACTTCGGCTGGATCAGCCGGCGCTTATGGTGGCGCGCCTTGTGCCAAGGGTCCGGAAAGAAGATATGAACGCCGTCGAGGCTGTCCGGCGCGATCATCTGCTCAAGCACTTCGACCGCGTCGTGCTGAATGATGCGGATATTCGACAGCGTTTGCTCGCCCATCAGCTTTAGCAGTGCGCCGACCCCCGGCTCGTGCACTTCGACGCCAAGGAAGTCGTCGTCGGGACGGTGCGAGGCGATCTCCGCCGTGGTCGCGCCCATCCCGAAGCCGATTTCCAGCACGCGCGGCGCAGCACGGCCGAACACGCTGTTCCAGTCGGGTTGCTGCGGTGCGAAGGGCAGTACGAAACGCGGGCCGAGATCGTCCATCGCGCGGCGCTGGCCGGTGGACACGCGACCCGCACGCGTGACAAAGCTGCGGATGCGGCGCCGGTGCAGGGCTTCTTCTGGCGTCGCGCCGGCATCGGCGTCGGCATCGGCCGGTTGGTCTTCGGCTGCGGTGGAAGGCGGCGGGAGTTGGTCCGGCAGGCCGGCGTCGTTTGGATCGTGGATCATTGTCGATGCTGCTACAAGGGTAAGGGCTTGGCGGCTTGCCCGGCGTGTTGCGAGCGCCTTTTGCGCGTGCGCGGCACGGGCCGCGGTACACAGGCGCGGGTCGCTCGGATCGCTATGCCTTGCCGCCGCCACTACAAAAAAGCCGCCTTCATGGGAGGCGGCTCGTGCTGGATTCTGCTGAAGGCTCAGCAGGAAGGTGGAGCGGGCGTTGCAAGTGCGCGTAAGGTAGCACACCGGAAAAGGGTGCGTCCAGACGCGGGTGCGCTGGAAGGGAGCCCGAAATCGGCGGCAAGATTACGTTTTCATAACCATGATTACGATTCGTATGATTTAATCGCGTTGTAAGCCATCCCTTTGCAACGATTATCAAAACGAAAATCCACCATGGGTAAATACGCACACAATCATCGTCAGGCAAAACCGGCCAAAGCGGCCTGGATCGCGGTCGATCCGACTGCCGTTCCGACTACTTCTCAGAACGCACTTCGCAAAGCCATGGCAGTGGAAGGCGTGCCGCTCACGCAATTCAACGATTTACTGTGGATCATGGCGCAGGAGTCGGGCGGCGCGGTGGGCAGGCGCAACGGGAAGCTGGCCACACGCGGCATGTATCAATTGCTGCGGTCTCAATGTGAATTGAATCCGAATGGCGAAAAGTCGTTCGGGAATGCTGTCGAGGAATGCCAGGGTGGGATTCGCTATATTCTCGGCCGGTATCACACGGCTGCGTCAGCGCGTCTGGTGTGGGAAGCGAACCACTGGTGCTGAATACCGTGCGGCTTTATCGCGCGGTTGAGCGACTTCCTGAATAACAGACGGGGAGTATGCAGCAGGTGGGCAACGCAGCAGATTCAGATTCTTTCGCGAAGCCGCCTGGTCGATCGACAGGCTGGCTGAAAGAATCTGGAGCGGGCGATGGGAATCGAACCCACGGCTCTAGCTTGGGAAGCTAGGGTATTACCATTATACGACGCCCGCAGAGCGCATGATTCTACTCGGGAAGGGGTGGTTAGCGCAAATCACGCCACCGCCCCCTTGCCCGCAGCCCACAAGGCGCGCCGTTCAGATCACGAAGTAGGTCAACTGAACCGCCGCACGTGTCACCACCATCAGCAACACCTGCACGATCACGAACAGCAGAATCGGCGAGAGGTCGAGGCCGCCGAGTTGCGGCACCACGCGGCGCAGCGGATTCAGGAACGGTGCGGTCAACTGGTACAGGATCGGCATGGCTTGCGAGCGCGGATTGAGCCATGACAGCAGCGCCATCAGGATCGTCATCCAGATGATCAGATTCAGCGCCCACTTGATGACCGTCAGCACGGCGACGATCAGCAGCGTCGGCACCAGCGTGAGCGGATCGGCGCCGGTGAGCACCACCATCAGCACCACATAGACGATTGCGGCAATCAGCGCGGCGGCGAGACTCGCCCAGTCGATATTGCGGGTGCTGTGCAGAACGTGCCGCAAGGGCAGCACGATCCAGTTGGTGACTTGCAGCACGGCGTTCGTGACCGGGTTGTACGGCGGCATGCGCACGACCTGCAGCCATGCGCGCAGCAGCAACGCGGCGCCGAACAGCGTGAAGACGGTATTGAGCAGAAAACGGGCGATATCGCCAAACATCTCGTGTCCTTATCCTTCGAATGGCGGCCGTCGATCGGCCGCGGGGTGCCGGCGCGGACCGATCGGTGCGCCGGCGTGTTCATTTGAATTGCCTGCGCCGTTTCCATACGAGGGCGCGTATGCGTCCAGGTGGGGACGCAGTCGATCTATTTCCAGACCTCGAGTGAGACTAATCGGCAAACTGTAGGCTGCCAAGCCACACGCGGCCATGGGATATCACACAGAAATCTTGATTTCGCTAATCAGAATCGTGCCGTTGCCGCCGTCGGTGTAATTCGGAATGTCGGCAAGCAACTGTTCCGAGGCGTGCTTGAAGACCTTGTAGAAGTCGTCCGCGCTCTCGAACAGGAAGTGGCCCGCGGCGACATACGGCGGCGGCGTTCCCGGCGGCCCGGCGTTGATGCCGACATCGACTGACCAGCCTTTCAGCGACGGCCCGAACAGCCTTGCCGCGAGCGGCATGTGCGTGACGCAGTAATAGTCCGCGTCGAAGTGGCCGTTTTCCCGATACGGATAGAGGATGCTGACCTTGATCATTGTGCGTTCTCGTCTGTTGGTCCCGAAGCGCAGCGCAGGCGGATTGCGCGCGGCGCCGGACGTCACATTATCACGGCTTACTTGACGCTTGCACCTGCTGCGGCCTGATTCAGCGAGCGGTTAAGCGATTCTTCCACGCTCTGGGCAATCGCCTCGATCGCGGCGGGCGGTTTGGCGCGGCGTTCGGCCAGTCCGACAGCGCGCCGCGTCAGCAAACCGTACAGCGCGGCGTGGTCTCCGCCAAGGCCTTCCAGCAACGCCAACTGCTTTTCCACCACGCCCGTATCGCCGCGCGAGACGGGCCCGGCGAGCGCATTGGGGAGACCCTTGTCGCGGGCGGTTTCGATGGTGCCGGAGAGCATCGGCAGCAGCGCGCGCAGCGCGTCGTCTTCGGCAAAGCCCAGCGTGCGCCATAGTGCGACGCATTCAGCGAGGCTGCACAGCGCGAAGCTGGCGGCGTAATGCGCGGCAGCGTGGTACAGCATGCGCCCGCCCGCAGGAATCGAGAGTGGATGGCAGCGCAGGGCGACGGCCAGTGCCGTCAGCGCGTCCTTGAGCGCGCCGTCTGCCTCGATCGTCACCGAACAGCCGGCGATCCGGTCGAGGTCGGCGAGATCGCCGCTAAAGAGGTAGAGTGGGTGAAAGCCACCGATCACAGCGCCCTGGTCGCGCGCCGCGGCCAGCAAGTCCACTGGCGAGGCGCCGCTGCAATGCACGAGCGCTTTGCCGTGCGGGGCGCCTGCCGCGTCGGCTGTGAACCGCAGTGTGTGCGCTGTCGTACCGATGCTGTCATCGGGAACCGCTAAAAAGACGATATCGGCGGCATCGACAACCCGTTGTGGGTCGTCGAATGCCGCGCAAGATTCGATTTGACCGGCGAGCCGGCTGGCCGAAGCCACCGTGCGGCTCGCCACCGCCGTGACGGGATAGCCGGCGCGCGAAAAGCTTAGCGCAAGGCAGCGCGCGAGCCGGCCCGCGCCAATGAAGCCGAGGCGCGGCAGAGAGGGCTGGGACATGGTTGCCTGCTCCAGACGGGATGCTTGAACGGGAAAGCAGAAGTATCGCGCATCCGTCAGGCAGTGGCGTGTCTCGCCGCGGGCATTCCTCTGATCAGTGCGCGCGCGATATGACGCGTCCGGTCGGTCATCCGGCCGTGCGCGCCCCGCGGGTCTGAAAACTGCTCACAATTTCCTTCATGAGCTGGTTTGGTAGTTGCTGTTCTGGGTTTTTCGTCTCGCAGTCAGATTCGGGAGGTAACGATGAATATTTTTTCTTACCGAAAGCACTTGCGGTTCTTAACGCACTCGCAGCGCCGTCGCTGGTGGGACCAGAAGAAGCGCTTGACGCCACGCGTGTGCATCAGCGGTGCGTATGTCCCGCCGAACGTCTCCCGAGAATTCGCCTATGTGAAGGTAGGCTGAAGCTACCGTCTGCTCGTAGGTAAGAAATGCCCGGCGCGATTGCGTCGGGCATTTTTCATTTGGGCCGTCAGGATTGAAGCTAATTTGTAATTAAAGATTACTGGCAAATGCATGCCTGATGCGCCTGGCGCGGCAAGACCGTGGAATCCCGTTCGCCCGCCCGCTGGCAAACCCTTGGTTGTCAGTCTCTTACACCAGGCGTCCTGACGGCGCCGTGCCGATGCAAATTCCGATCTATTGCCACCGATTGCAATTTGCAACAAATGTGCACATCTATGTACGGGCTTTTTCGATACATTGAATTCATGGCATGCAAGGCATGCGAAGTCGGCGACCTTAGTGGGCCGCGCCAGGAGAACAAAGTGAAAAAGATCGTTCCGTTTGTCGTTGCCGCCGCACTCGGCGTGGGGTTCGCTACTGCTGCTGAGGCGCACGTTTCCGTCGGTATCGGTATTGGCATTCCGATCGCACCGGCGTATCCGGTTTATGCCGCGCCGCCGCCGGTCTATTACGCACCGCCGCCGCCTCCGCCGGTGGTGTATGCACCCGGCTATTACGCACCGCCGCCGGTCGTGGTGGGCGGGTATTACGGCGGCTATGGCCGTCCTTATTATCATCATGGCTACTACCGCGGTTACTACGGTCACGGCTACTATCGCCGCTAATCGCAACAAGAGCACGAATGCGTTGACGGCGTAACGCCGGCTTGATCGCCGGGTTACGCCGTTCGTGTTTTTACCGCGGCATACCAAAGCACCGGCGAAGCTGGGAGAATGGCTGCTTCGCCACCGCTTCTGGAGAGTTTTGCCGATGCAAGTACTTCCCGCCCCCACCTTCGATGACGTACTCGACGCCGCCGCGCGTCTTGAGGGCGTCGCCCACCGCACCCCCGTTCTGACGTCGAGCACGTTCAATGAACGCACGGGCGCGTCGGTGTTCTTCAAGTGCGAAAATTTTCAACGCATGGGCGCGTTCAAGTTTCGCGGCGCCTACAACGCGATTTCACATTTCGACGCGGAGCAACGCAAAGCGGGCGTGTTGACCTACTCGTCGGGTAACCACGCGCAAGCGATCGCGCTATCGGCGCGCCTCGCCGGGATTCGCGCGACGATCATCATGCCGCACGATGCGCCCGCCGCCAAAGTCGCGGCGACCAAGGGCTATGGTGGCGAAGTGATCAGCTACGACCGCTACACCGAGAATCGCGAAGAAATCGGCCGGCGGCTCGCCGAAGAACGTGGCATGACGCTGATTCCGCCGTATGACCATCCGCATGTGATCGCGGGGCAGGGCACGGCGGTGAAGGAGCTGATCGAAGAAACCGGCCCGCTCGACATGTTGTTCGTTTGCCTTGGCGGCGGCGGATTGATTGGCGGCAGTGCATTGTCGGCGGCGGCCTTGAACCCGGGGTGCACCGTGATCGGTGTCGAGCCCGAAGCAGGCAACGACGGCCAGCAATCATTGGCGCGCGGCGAGATCGTGCATATCGACGCGCCGCGCACGATTGCCGATGGCGCTGCGGCGACGCATCTCGGTGACTACACGTTCGCGATTATTCAGAAGCTGGTCACGCAGATCGAAACGGTCAGCGACGCGCAGTTGATCGAAACCCTGCGTTTCTTCGCGCAGCGCATGAAGATCGTAGTCGAACCGACGGGATGCCTCGCGGCGGCTGCCGTGCTCAACGGCATCGTGCCGGTGAAGGGCAAACGTGTCGGCGTGGTGGTGAGCGGCGGCAACGTCGATCTGGAAAAGCTGGCGCAGTATCTGGCCTGATAGCTTTGCAACGCGCCAGGTTGCGCTCGTTGACATTGACGGAAGTGACGGAAGACGGCTCGCCTTGGCGAGCCGTTTTTTCTAGCTCGCCGCCTGTGCGGTCTGCACGATCAGATCGCGGTATCCGTTCACGATCACGCTATACGAGAAGTACGCGAACAGCAGCGCCGACAACACGTGGCACGCGCGCAGCAAACCGGTGCCGGCGCGTTTGCGCCCGTGGCTGCCGAGCCCGCAGATAAAGATCGTCCAGCATAAGCCGCCCAGGAAGAAGCCGCCGAGAAATACCGGTGCAGTCGTCGCACTGGTGGCGCCGGCTTTCGCGATTAGCGCACCGCCCACAGCGGCGAACCATAGAATCGCCGAGGGCGACGACATTGCCAGCAACATGCCGCGCAAGAAACCGCGCCGCGCGGAAAGGTGCGGCGCATTCGCGTCCGCTTCGCCGGCAACGGCTGGCGCCGAAGTCGGGAACAGCGCTTCACGCGCCATCTTCCACGTGAGAAACAGCAGGACCGCCGCGCCGCCGATCCACACAACCCAACGCACCGATTCGAATTGCAGCAGCGCGGCCATTCCCGCGAGCGCGAGCGCCGCGTACACCAGGTCGCCGAAACAGGAACCGAGGCCCAGCCAGAAGCCCGGTTTGAAGCCGTGCGACAGCGTCAGCGAAATCATCGCGACGTTGACCAGACCGATATCCAGACACAAGGACAACGACAGGAAAAAACCATCCGACATCATTGAAAAGGCATGCATCCGCGCAACTGCTCCATCAGTTTTGTTATTCAGACTTGTTCGAGCGGGAGCGATCCGGTGTGTGACGGGAGCGCTTCGATGCCGACAGAATCAGGAAATTCAAGGGCGTGAATCGAGACCGTTCTTTTACAGCCCCAACTCATTCCACAAGGTGTCGATGCGCTGTTTGACCGCGCCGGACATCTCGATTGGGCGCCCCCATTCGCGATCGGTTTCGCCGGGCCATTTGTTGGTTGCGTCGAGTCCCATCTTCGATCCGAGACCCGCTACCGGCGAGGCGAAATCCAGATAATCGATCGGAGTACGATCGACCAGCACCGTGTCGCGCGCCGGATCGATACGCGTAGTGATGGCCCAGATCACTTCTTTCCAGTCGCGGATATTCACGTCCTCGTCGACCACCACGATGAACTTCGTATACATGAATTGCCGCAGGAAGCTCCACACGCCGAACATCACGCGTTTGGCGTGGCCGGGGTAGCTCTTCTTCATCTGCACGATCGCCATCCGGTAGCTGCATCCTTCGGGCGGCAGATAGAAGTCGGTGATCTCGGTGAACTGCTTCTGTAACAGCGGCACAAACACTTCGTTGAGCGCGACGCCGAGCACCGCGGGCTCATCAGGCGGTTTGCCCGTGTAGGTGGAGTGATAGATCGCGTCGCGCCGCATCGTGATGCGCTCGACCGTGAAGACCGGAAACCACTCCTGCTCGTTGTAGTAGCCGGTGTGGTCGCCGTAGGGGCCTTCCAGCGCGTGTTCGTAAGCAGCCGACGCGCCCTTCGCCGGACGCGGCGGCGCGCCGGCGGGAGCGGGTGAGGGCGTGCCTTCCTGCGGGTAGATGAAGCCTTCCAGAACGATCTCCGCGCGCGCGGGTACCTGCAAGCCGTCGACCCCCGGCGTGATGCACTTCGCGAGCTCGGTGCGCCCGCCGCGCAGCAGCCCGGCGAACTGGTATTCGGAGAGCGTGTCGGGCACCGGTGTGACTGCGCCGAGGATGGTCGCCGGATCGGCGCCCAGCACCACCGCCACGGGATACGGCTTGCCCGGATTCTGCAGCGCGAACTCGCGGAAATCGAGTGCGCCGCCGCGATGCGCGAGCCATCGCATGATGAGTTTGTTACGTCCGATCAGTTGCTGGCGATATATGCCTAAATTTTGTCGGCTCTTGTTCGGGCCTTTTGTGACGGTCAGGCCCCATGTGATCAGCGGCCCTGCGTCACCTGGCCAGCAGGTCTGAATCGGGAGCCTGGCGAGGTCGACGTCGTTGCCTTCCCAGACGATTTCCTGGCAGGGTGGCGCGCTTACGGTTTTGGGCGCCATGTCCCAAACTGCCTTCGCGAGCGAGAACAGCTTGCCGGCGTCCTTGAGCCCCTTCGGCGGCTCCGGTTCCTTCAATGCGGACAGCAGGCGGCCGACGTCGCGCAGCGACTCGAGCGCGGCGCCATCGCCTTCGCCTGCCTGCGCGTCGACTCCCATGCCGAGCGCGACGCGGCGGGGCGTGCCGAACAGGTTGCCAAGGACTGGGAACGCGTGCTGCTGCTGGCTCTCAAACAATATCGCCGGACCGCCGGCGCGCAGTACGCGGTCGCACAGTTCGGTCATTTCCAGGACAGGCGAGACGTTTTGCGAGATGCGGCGCAGTTCACCGATCGTTTCGAGACGGCCGACAAAATCGCGCAGGTCTTTGTATTTCATCTGGTGCGGTAGAGAGCCGGGCTAGCGGCAAAAAGGTAGGGCGCCGTAGGATTTCACGACGCCAGAACGATTGTCGATTTTACCTGTGTTGGCATGCGCACGTAGATTGGCCAAATCGCCTGCTTCGGACGGCGTAATTGAGATAGCTCAAGAGGCGCGCGCCATGCGGTTTTGAACGGACTGAACACTGTTCATTATTACAATTAGTTATACATTTGCCTATCTATAGTGTTGACGATCTATAAAACCCTGCATAGAATCCGTCCACATTGGTTGCAGGGCGTGAACCTTTTTACCACTGCCCCAGGTCCCTTTTGACGCAACGCGTCACCGTTTACCGACCCCCTGCACGGTATCTGACGGCCTTACTGAAGTCCTCGCCAGCGCCAACTGACGCTGGTTTTTCGCGTGGGAGCCCCCGCCTGCATGTTTTTTTGGCATGCCGCGGACATCTTTTGAAGATGGCTCCCCACAAACGGTATGTACCGTTTTCCCGACGTCGCTGCTGCCCTAACCAGACAGAGCGCGCGATGTCTTGATTCTGCGAGCGTGTGTTACCGCCTGTTCAACGGGCGGGGTTCGTGGATCATGCAACATGGGAGATCTGAATGAACGCCTGGTTATCGTGGCGTCCCGATGAACGTATCGCGCAAGTTGTGCGTGGTGCGTTGCGACGCGGGACGCGAATGAGTCATCACCTGTTCAGCATCGTCGGCGGTATCGCTGTCGTGCTGGCACTCGCGCTGTGGCTGATGCCCACCTGGCGCGGCACCCTTGCCGCCAGGTTGATGCCGGTTATTTCCGCCGCTGTGCAAGCCGGTCCCGCCCGTCTGCTGCAGGGCCACCCGCTGCCGGCCTTCGGGCCGCCTGGCGCGTCTTCTGACGACTCGCTGTCGTCGAATTCGACCGGTAGCGACACCGCTAGCGGCACGAACGGCGGCGCCACCGTCAGCAACACCAGCTACGACGGCGCCTTTGACGGCAGCGGCACATCCGGTATGGGCGTGGCGGCATTGAACGGCCTCGACCCGCGCACCATGCAGAGCGTCTCAGCGCTGGCCCGGCTGATCCCGGCGCAGCGCGTTTCGGCCGACGCACGCGACGATCGCGTGCTGGTCTCGACCCGCGAGCAGGATCTGGTTGCGTCCTACCTGGCGCGGCGCTATCGCGTCGCTCAGGAGCCCGTTAGCGAGCTCGTGAAGGCTGCGTTCGACACCGGCCGCGAAGTCGGTCTCGATCCGCTTCTCCTGCTGTCCGTGATGGCTATCGAATCGGGTTTCAACCCGTACGCCGAGAGCGGCGTGGGCGCGCAGGGCCTGATGCAGGTAATGTCCAAGGTTCACTCGGACAAATTCCAGTATTTCGGTGGACAGAGCGCCGCGCTCGAACCGGTTGCGAACATCAAGGTGGGCGCGCTGGTGCTGAAGGATTGCATCGCACGCGGCGGTTCGCTGCCGGGCGGCCTGCGTCTCTACGTCGGCTCGACCTCGCAGGACGACGGCGGCTACGGCGCCAAGGTGATGGCCGAGCGTGGCCGTCTGCGCGATGTGGCGCGTGGCCGCAAGGTGCCGATCAATGCACCGCAGGCTCCGGTTATCACGGCGTCGAACACGGCTCCGGCGACGGCTGCTACGGGCTCGGCTAATGGCAAGCGCGTGCAGATGACGCTCGATGCGGGTCATCCGCTGAGCGCGGCAACGCCGGTGAAGACGCCGGTGTCCGAGCAGGACGACGCCAGCTCCAACGCGCCCAAGCACGTGGCGTCGGCTTCGGAGCTGGGTGCCTGAGTTTGGCGTAACCCAGTTCAGCGGGGCACGAAAGCGGCTGGTATGAAAAAAGGACACCCTTGGGTGTCCTTTTTCCTTTTGTGGGGCTGCTCACAAGCCGCAGCCCTTATGCCGGGCCGCCGGCCCGGTCAGTGCCGGCCGAAGAGCTTCGCGAGCCGCTCGACCGCTTCTTCCAGTTTCGGCAAGGCGGTGGCATACGATAGCCGGATGTAGTCCTTTGGTGCGTGCGTGCCGAAGTCCATACCCGGCACCAGCACCACACCCGCGTCATGCAGCATTGCCCTGGTTAGCGCCGCGCTGTCTCCGGCCGCCTGATGCGCGACCGTCCGGCAGTCGGCGTACACATAGAACGCGCCGTCGGGCATCACCGGCACCGAGAAGCCCAGCGATTCGAGCGCGGGCGCAATGAAGTCGCGGCGGCGCTTGAATTCCAGGCGGCGCGCTTCGTAGATCGCGATAGTTTCCGGCTCGAAGCAGGCCAGCGCCGCATGTTGCGCGAGCGCCGACGCGCAGATGAACAGGTTCTGCGCGAGCTTTTCGAGCGCGCCGACCATGCCGGGCGGTACCACCAGCCAGCCCAAACGCCAGCCGGTCATGTTGAAGTACTTTGAGAAGCTGTTGACGGTGATGACGTCGTCACCGAACGAGAGCGCCGAGACAGGCTTGGCGTCGTAGCTCAGGCCCTGGTAGATCTCGTCGACGATCGTAAAGCCACCACGCGCCCGCACAGCCTTGACGATGCGTTCGAGCTCGGCGGGTTCGATCGACGTGCCGGTCGGGTTCGACGGCGATGCCAGCAGCACACCGCGGGTGCGTTCGTTCCAGAGGCGCTCGACGTCGGCGGCGGTCAGCTGGAAGCGCTCGGCCGGCCCGCTCGGCACCATGACCGGCTTGCCTTCGGCTGCTATCACGAAGTGACGGTTGCACGGGTAGCACGGGTCGGGCATCAGCACTTCATCGTCGCGATCGACCAGCGCCGCGCAAGCCAGAAGCAGCGCGGCGGACGCACCGGCGGTGACGACGATTCGCGCCGGATCGACGCTGACGCCGTAGACCTCGACGTAATGCGCTGAGATCGCCTCGCGCAGCGCGTGCAAACCGAGTGCGTTGGTGTATTGCGTGACGCCGCGGCGCAGGGCGTTCGCGGCCGCTTCGATGACCGGGTCGGGCGCGGTGAAATCGGGTTCGCCGATGCCCATGTGAATGATGTCGCGCCCATCGCGCTCGAGCAGCGCGGCCTCCTTGGCCAGTTCCATCACATAGAACGGCTGGATGGCGTCGACGCGGGCAGCAAGCCGCATCAAGGGTTCGGTCACGGAATTCATACGATCAAATCCAGTTCAGAAGCAAAAGCAGGACGGCGCATGGCACATGGATGGGCTCATGTGCGCTGCGGCGTCCTTGTAAGCGCCCGGCTGTGTGGGGCTGTGGCATGGAGCAGGCGCGTGATCAGGTCACGCGCCGTATTCTCAATGCTTGCGGGCTGCCTGTGTTTCAGCGGCGCGCAGTTGCGCCGACAGTTTGTCCAGCACGCCATTCACGTACTTATAGCCGTCCGCGCCGCCAAATGTCTTGGCGAGCTCGACCGCTTCGTTGATGACCACGCGGTAGGGAATGTCGACGTGATTCTTCAACTCGAACGCTGCGACCAGCAGCACGGCGCGTTCAACCGGTGAAAGCTGGTCGATCGGGCGGTCGAGACACGGCGCGATATCCGCGGAAAGCGCTTCCGAATCGCGGATCACGCCGTGCAGGATGGCGTCCAGATGTTCATGGTCGGCCTTGTCGAAGCCTTGCGCGCCGCGCAACTGCGCGTCGATTTCACCGCCGGGCGAACCCGACAGCAGCCACTGATAAAGTCCCTGCGTGGCCAGTTCGCGGGAGCGTCGGCGTGCGCTCTTCATGCCTCTTCCTCTTCTTCGTCTTCTTCTTCGTCGTCACCGCCGAGTTGTTCGAGCGCGACGGCGAGATTGGCCATTTCGACGGCCACGCGTGCTGCGTCACGACCCTTTTCGGTCATGCGCGCGACGGCTTGCTCGTCGTTTTCCGTAGTCAGTACGGCGTTCGCGACCGGAATGCCGAAGTCGAGGCCGATACGCGTGATGCCCGCGCCGCTTTCGTTCGACACCAGCTCGAAGTGGTACGTCTCGCCGCGAATCACCGCGCCCAGCGCGATCAGTGCGTCGAATTGCGCGCTTTCGGCGAGTTTTTGCAAAGCCAGCGGGATTTCCAGCGCGCCCGGCACGGTGACCAGCAGCACGTCTTCGCCGGTTACGCCGAGGCGTTCAAGTTCTTCAATGCACGAATCCGCGAGACCGTTGCAGACGGGTTCGTTAAAACGAGCTTGAACGATGCCGATACGCAGTCCGTCGCCGTCGAGATTCGGTTGGTATTGTCCGATTTCCATGTGAATTCCGTAGTGTTTTGAGTGGGCGCCTAAGCGCGTGAATGGTCGGATCAGCCTTGTTGCGGCGGCTGTGCGGTGCTGCCCGGCATGGGTACGAAGCCGGTGACTTCGAGGCCGTAGCCTGACATGCTGCCCAGCTTGCGCGGGTTCGACAGCACCTGCATTTTCCCGACGCCGAGCTCGCGAAGAATCTGCGCGCCGATGCCGTACGTCTTGAAGTCGACCGGTCGGCGTTTGAGCGCCTCGGCTTTCTCTTTCGAGTCGAACGCCTTGAACACGTCGACCAGATGCTCCTTCGAATCGCCGCAGTTCAACAGCACGATCACACCGAGGTCGCGCTGGGCGATCTCTTTCATGGCCGCATCCAGCGTCCAGGAGTGAGTCGACTTGCCGACTTCGAGCAGATCCAGCATTGACAGCGGTTCGTGCACGCGCACCAGTGTCTCGTGCTCCGGATCCGGCGTGCCGCGCACCAGCGCGATGTGCGGCTGGCCGCTCGGCTGGTCGAGATACATCACCGCGCGGAACGCGCCGTGCGCGGTTTGCATGGTGCGTTCGCAAATACGTTCGACGATCGATTCGGTACGGCTGCGGTAGTGGATCAGATCCGCGATCGTGCCGATTTTCAGATCGTGCTCGCTGGCGAACTCCATCAGGTCCGGCAGGCGCGCCATCGTGCCGTCGTCCTTGATGACTTCGCAGATCACCGCGGCCGGCGTAAGGCCCGCCAGCGCGGTGAAATCGCAGCCGGCCTCCGTGTGGCCGGCGCGCACCAGCACGCCGCCGGGCTGCGCCATGATCGGAAACACGTGTCCCGGCTGCACGATATGGTCGGCCTTGGCGTCCGGCGCGACCGCCGTCGCGATCGTGCGGGCGCGGTCGGCCGCCGAAATGCCGGTGGTCACGCCTTCCGCGGCTTCGATGCTGACGGTGAACGCGGTGCCGTACTGCGTGCCGTTGCGATAAGTCATGAGCGGCAGGTTCAGCAGCTTGCAGCGTTCCTGCGTGAGCGTCAGGCAGATCAGGCCGCGGCCGTAGCGGGCCATGAAGTTGATCGCTTCCGGCGTGACAAATTCGGCGGCGATCACGAGGTCGCCCTCGTTTTCGCGGTCTTCTTCGTCGACGAGGATCACCATCCGGCCTGCTTTCAGTTCGGCAATGATCTCTTGAGTGGAGGCGAGCGTCATGTTGGCGGAATTTTTCGAAGAAAGCGCGTATTTTACGCCACGCGCGCCCTCAAGTCGCCTGGGATGGACGGCATAGGCCGTTTGGCCGACTGGTGTTGCGCCACCCGGCGCCGGTATGCTCGATCAAACGATGGGCTTAACGGCCGGGCGCAAGCCGGCTAGTCGGCCAGCGCTGACAGCAACTGATTCTTGACGATCGCGGTCGCCAGCGGCTGCCGGCCGAACTCGTACCAGCCAATGTGCCGGCGCCATGTGGTGCCGGGAATCGGTTTCACGTACAGCAGCGGATCGTCATCCCACGCCGCGTGCCGCAGGCGCGGCACGATCGATATCCCTACGTTTTGCCGCACCAGATCGGCAATCGCGGCAATGGAGTTCATTTCCAGCACCAGATTGACCTCTACGCGCAAGCGGCGCAGCAAGCTGGTGACATGCGCGCCGGTGAGCGATGCCGCTTCGAAGCCGATGAACGGGAAGCGCTTGAGCAGTGAGGCCACCGGCGCGTCGGCCGGTGCAATCGCCGGATTGGCCAGCAGCACAAGGGGTTCGTCGTACAGACGTTCCCATAATTCGGGCAGCGTGGTTGCCCTCGGCTCGCTGATGATCACCGCCGCGTCGATCTCGCCGGCGCGCACCTGGCGTTCCAGGTCCGGGGTGCTGCCATGCGTGAGGCGCACGTTCAGGCCAGGGTAAGACACCTTCAGGCGGATCACGTTTGCGGCGAGAAAGCCCATCGAAGAAACGGTCGAACCGATGGTGATCGAACCTTCGAAGCTGCGCTGGTCGGCCACGCCGCGCAGCAGCGAATCGTAGGCGGCGACTACGGCGCGTGCCTGCTCGATGATCGAGCGGCCGGCGTCGTTCAACTGGATGCTGCGTCCGCTGCGGTTGAACAATTGCCGCTGGCATACGCGCTCCAGCGTACGCATCTGGGCGCCGACGGCCGCGTGCGTGAGCGCCATGCGATCGGCTGCGGCCGCCATGGTGCCGTGTTTCTCGATCGCGAGAAACGTCCGGAGCATCCGGATTTCACTCATGTAAAAACCTCCTGAAGGGCAACCGGGAAGGGCGCAAACCACGCGCTTTCCTGATGTCGCGGTGCGTTGCATGATCACATGATACGAAAAAAAATCTTTCCTTTGCGACAATAAAATAACGCTTTTTATTTTATTTCTCGCGCCCGAGAATCGCTTCATCAAGTCGAACCGACGCCAGCGGCGCGCACGCGTAGCGGACCGGGCGCAGTGCCCGCAGTTAGCCCCCATCGCTACCTTTGACGCGTTTGACCGGCTCGGTGCTTTCCAGGGTGAGGAGTCCCACACGATGTCGCAAATCCAGCAATTTCCTTTTGTCAGTGTGTCCGGCAAGCCGTATGAGCGCGGCGTGCAATACGGCCGCGCGGTCGCCGCGCGCGTGCATCTGAGCGCCTCCCGATACGGGCAGACGTTGCGCAAGATCGGTTACAGCGAAGCGTCGCAGTTGGCGCTGATCCGCTCGCTCGAACAGGCTATCGGTGAGTTTCAGCCGGCGTATCTTGAAGAAATGCGCGGTATTGCTGCGGGCGCCGAGGTGTCTTACGAGGACGTCGTGATGATCAACGCCCGTACCGAGGTGCTGGCGAAGGCGCGGGTGGAAAAGACGATGCCCGCCGACGCCGAGGACGAAGACGGCTGCACCGGCGTGCTGGTGCTGCCGTCGCGTTCGGCGACCGGGCAGTTGATTCACGCGCAGAACTGGGACTGGAAAGCCGATTGCGTCGATACCGGTATCGTTTTGCGTGTGCGCAACGACGACGGTCCCGACTTTCTGACATTCGTCGAGGCAGGGGGCCTCGCGCGCAGCGGGCTGAATGCCGCGGGCGTGTCGATCACGGCGAATTATCTCGAGTCCGACCGCGACTATACGCAGCTCGGCGTGCCTCTTTCGCTTCTGCGCCGGCGCGTGCTTGAAGAACCGGTGTTCTCCAACGCGTTGCGCGTGATCGCCACGACGCCGAAATCCTGCTCGAACAACATCATGCTCGGCATGGCCGAGGGCTTCGGCATCGATTTCGAGTGCGCGCCGGACGAGGCTTTCCCGATCTATCCGGGCGACGATCAGCTGATCGTGCACGCGAACCACTGGATGAGCCCGGTCGCCCGCACCAGGCTGCGCGACACGGGTTGCGAGAACTCGCCGGACAGCTATTACCGCGACTGGCGCGTGCGCCAATTGCTGAACGCGGCGCCCAAGGTGGACCGCAACGCGGTTAAGGCTGCGTTGTTCGATGCGTTCGGCACGCCCTACTCGGTGTGCCGTCCGCCGCGCATGGGCACGCGCCACACGATGACGGCGACGGTTGCGATGATCGTCATGCAGCCGGGCAACGGCGAGATGGATGTCGCGCCATTGCCCGCACTCAATCGGATCTTCACCCGTTACAGCCTCGCGCACGAGCCGCTGCACGAAGCAGCGTGAACGGCCGTTGCCCGCGCGCCCGGCATCCGGCTGGGCACCCACGATATGTTTGAGTCAGTGTTGGAGGAATGACAGATGTTCGATATTGCCGAGAAACCGTCCAGTCCCGGTCACGAGAAAGCAACGGCGCTGTACGACCTGGACTCGACCACGGTATATGCCAGCAGGCACGATCCCCGTTTTCCCTACGCGCTGTATGTGCCGCACGAAATACTGGCGTCCGATAACGATGTCGAGCTGGTCGTCGTGATGCACGGCACGGGGCGGCAATTCACGCAATACCGCGATGCATTCGCTCCATTTGGCCGCTGGAACCGCTGCATCGTGCTGTGCCCGCTCTTTCCGGTGGGCGTGTGCGGCGATGACAATCGCAACGGTTTTAAGCGTCTGATCGAAGGCGATATCCGCTACGACAAGGTGCTGCTGGACATGGTGAGCGAAGTCGGCGAGCGTTACGGCAAACGTTTCGACAAATTCGCGCTGTTCGGCTATTCGGGCGGCGGACAGTACGTCAACCGCTTTGCCTATGTTCATCCCGAGCGTCTGTGGGCGGCGTCCATCGGCGCGCCGGGCAATGTCACCGTGCTCGATCAATCGAAAGACTGGTGGCTGGGTGTCGGCGGTTTCGAGCGGCACTTCGGCAAGCCGTTCGACCTGGCAGCGTTGAAGCGCGTTCCGATGCAGATGGTGGTGGGCCGGGCGGATCTCGAAACCTGGGAAATCACGGTGCACGAGGACAGCCCGATGTATTTGCCGGGTATCAACGACGCGGGGGCGACACGACGGGATCGGCTCAGGACGCTCAAGGCATCGTTCGAGGCGACCGGCATCCAGGTGCGCTTTGACGAACTGGACAATATCGCGCACAACGGCATGCAGGTCGTCGAGGTGGTTCAGGACTTTTTTGCGCGGATACTGCGCGAGATGCGCGTCGGAGAATAAAAACATGCATACCGACAGCGAGGAGACAAAAATCCGGAAAGTCATCGTTTCGACCGTGATTGGCGGCACGTTCGAATGGTTCGACTTCATGGTGTACGGCTATTTCTCGGGCATGATCGCGCGGGCGTTTTTTGGCGGCGCCGGTCGCGACGAGTCATTGCTGCTGACGTTCGCGACGTTTGCCGTCGGGTTTCTGGTAAGACCGATCGGTGGCGTCGTCATGGGCATGTACGCGGACCGTGCCGGACGCGTCAAGGCGCTGTCGTGGATCATGGTAGCGATGTCGGTGGGTTCGCTTTTGCTGGGTCTGACGCCGGGCTCCGCGACACTGGGGCTCGCCGCGCCGATCCTGGTGGTGATCGGCCGGCTCGTGCAAGGCTTCGCGGTCGGTGCGCAATTTGCACTGTCGTCGGTGACGATTTACGAAGTCGCGCCCCCGGGCAAGAAGATGTTCTACGGCAGTTTCAACATGCTGTCGTTGGGCATCGCGGCGATGTTGTCCTCGGGGTGCAGCTATTTACTGTCGAAGCATCTGTCGCATGCCGAGATGGCGGCATGGGGATGGCGCGTGCCGTTCCTGATCGGCGCACTGGTCGGGCCGCTGGGTTTTTACATCCGGCATCACGTCGCGGAGTCTGACGAATTTCATCGCATGCAGGCGCGTCCGGCTGCTCGGGCGCCCCTGGGCCAGCGTATGCGCGAATTCATCCGCGAGAATGGAGACGCGCTCGTCTGCGCCATGGGCGTGATGATCGCCGGTACTTCGCTGAACTACGTATGGAATGCGTATTTGCCGAATTATGCGCAGTACCAGTTGCATCTGTCGCTGAGTTCTTCGCTGCAAGCGGTGTTCGTCACGAGCATCATGGCGTGCGTGCTCTCGCCGGTATTCGGCAAGCTGGCGGATCGTATCGGCGCCTACCGGCTGTTCTGCTTCTTTATTGCCGGCTGGCTGACGTGTGTGTTTCCGCTGTTCTGGTATTTGCTGGACTCGCCGACAGAATCGAGACTGATGGTGGTGCAGTTGATTGGCATGCTGTTTGTGACGCTGCAAGGGGCGGCGCATCCGGGGATGCTGGTGCAGATCTTCACGGTGCAGGGCCGTTCGACCGGTGTGGCGATCTCGTATAACACTGCTGTGATGCTGTTTGGCGGCCTGTCGCCTTTGTACATTTCGGTGGTGGCGCGCTTCACGGACGCCCATTTCATTCCGCCGAGCTATCTGTTCGGCACCAGCTTGCTGGCAATCACGCTCGTGCTGATCTCGCGCACGGGGCGCCGGGTGTTGAAGGAGGACCGTCTGGCACGGCGAGGCGGTGCTGCGTTGGCCACCAGTGAAGCGGGGCGAACCTGAACGGGTCGCATGGCGCGTGGCCTGGTTGAACGGCACGCAACCGTGCGATAGGGCATAACTGCGGCATTCCAGGGCCGTGACGGTATGGTTGTCGTGCAGGCCGACGACCATACCATCACCCAATCGCAGATTCAGTTGCCTTTAGTGAGATCACGGCAAGATCGTGGACTCCCCAGCAGCCAAATCACTTCAAAGATTGCTGGCCTTCCTGTGACGTGTTCAACATCCGCTCCACATACCGCGCAATCAGATCGATTTCCAGATTGACCGGCGAACCCTCGCGCAAATTCTTTAGCGACGTCACCTGCACCGTGTGCGGAATCAGGTTGATCGAAAACTCGCAGCCGTCGTCACGATCTTTAACCGAGTTGACGGTCAGGCTCACGCCGTTGACGGTAATCGAGCCTTTGTAAGCCAGATAGCGGCCGATCTCGCGCGGCGCCAGCACGCGCAGTTCGTGCGATTCGCCGACCGGCGCAAAATGCGTGACCGTGCCGAGGCCGTCCACGTGACCGGAGACGATATGGCCGCCGAGCCGGTCATGCGCGCGCAGCGCCTTCTCGAGATTGACTTCGCCGGGATCGCCCAGGCCCGCCGTACAGTTCAGGCTTTCGCGCGACACGTCGACTTCGAACGAATGCGCCGTTTTTGCCACGACCGTCATGCAGGCGCCCTGGATCGTGATGCTGTCGCCGAGCTGGACGTCGTCGAGATCGAGACCGCCCGCTTCAACGTTCAGGCGCACGCCCGCGTCCCCATCCGTGCCGAGGGGTTTGACTGATTCGATGCGGCCCACCGCCGCGACGATTCCTGTAAACATCGTGCTAATCCTTGATCAATTCGAAGTTGGTTGGGGTGCGGGCCCGGTCCCGGCATCGGTTGCCGGTTGCGGCACGGAGCGGGGCACGAAGCGCGCGAGAATCCGCAGATCGTCGCCGATCCGGTCGACCGCGTGGAAATTCAGTTGTGTACGGCCTTCGAGCGTTTCCGGCGCGCTCAGATTGAACATGCTCATCGAATCCACGCCGAGCAGGCTAGGCGCGAGATAGACCAGCAGCTCGTCGACGCAGCCTTCGCGCAGCAACGAACCGTTCAGCTTGTAGCCCGCCTCGACGTGCAGTTCGTTCACGTTGCGCTCGCCGAGCACTTTCAGCATGGCAGGCAGATCGACCTTGCCGGCCGCGTTCGCCAGCTGCACGATCTCCGCGCCGCGCTCGCGCAGCGCGCTGGCGCGTTCGGCATGGCGCTCATCGAGGTTGCCGCAGAAAATCAGCGTGGGCGCGCCGGCCAGAATCTGCGCTTCGGGCGGCACGTCGAGCTGGGCGTCGATCAGCACGCGTTGCGGCTGGCGCGGTGTGTCGACAGCGCGCACGGTCATGCGCGGATCGTCTTCCCTGACGGTGCCGATGCCCGTCAGGATGGCCGACGCGCGGGCGCGCCACGCGTGACCGTCGGCGCGCGCCGCTTCGCCGGTAATCCATTGGCTGGCGCCCGACGGCAAGCCAGTGCGGCCGTCCAGCGAGGCGGCCACTTTCATGCGGACCCACGGGCGGCCGCGCGTCATGCGCGACACGAAGCCGATGTTCAATTCGTGCGCTTCGTTGGCAAGCAACCCGCAACGCACTTCAATGCCGGCGTCGCGCAGCATCTTGAGGCCACGTCCGGAGACTTGCGGATTGGGATCTTCCATTGCCGCCACCACGCGTTCGACCTGCGCTTCGATCAGCGCATTCGCGCACGGCGGCGTGCGGCCGAAATGGCTGCACGGCTCGAGTGTCACGTAGGCCGTGGCGCCGCGCAGATCATGGCCGCGCGAACGCGCGTCTTTCAACGCGCGCACTTCGGCGTGATCCTGGCCGGCCGGTTGCGTGAAGCCTTCGCCGATCACCTCGCCGTTCTTGACCAGTACGCAGCCGACGCGCGGATTCGGGTCGGTCGTGTACATGCCGCGCTTGGCCAGCGCGAGCGCGCGTTCCATATGGACGAAGTCGGTTTGCGAAAACATCGGTATCCGGTCGGGTGCGGTGACTAGGCAGTATTGGGTTTCGGCGGGTTCCGTGTCACGCCGGTCTCAGGCTGCGAGCGAGGCGAACGCGCCGCGCGCCGCGTCGATCGTGGCGTCGATGATCGCGTCGTCGTGCGCGATCGAAACAAAGCCCGCTTCATAGGCCGACGGCGCGAAGTACACACCCGCGTCGAGCATCTTGTGGAAGAACGCATTGAAGCGCGGCACATCGCTCTTCGTGACTTCGGCGAAGCTGGTCGGGACCGACTCGGTGAAGTAGAGGCCGAACATGCCGCCGAGCGAATCGGCCGCGAACGGCACCTTCGCTTCGCGTGCGACGCTGGCGAGGCCTTGCGCGAGGCGCGTGGTGCGAGCCGTGAGCGTGTCGTAGAAGCCCGGCGCCTGAATCAGTTGCAATGTCTTCAGGCCCGCGGCGACCGCGATCGGATTACCTGATAAGGTGCCCGCCTGATAGACGCCGCCAAGCGGTGCGAGGTGAGCCATGATGTCGCGCCGGCCGCCGAAGGCCGCCGCCGGCATGCCTCCGCCGATCACCTTGCCCAGACACGTCAAATCCGGCGTGATGCCATAGACCTCTTGCGCGCCACCCAGGGCGACGCGGAAACCGCACATCACTTCGTCGAAAATCAGTACCGAGCCATACTCGGTGCACAGGCGCCGCAAGGCTTGCAGGAATTCGGGCGTGGCGCGCACGAGGTTCATGTTGCCCGCCACCGGCTCGACGATCACCGAAGCGATCTCGTTGCCGAACGCCTTGAACGCTTCTTCGAGTTCAGCGACGTTGTTGTACTCGAGCACTGTGGTGTGCTTGGCGATATCGACCGGCACGCCCGCCGAAGTCGGATTGCCGAACGTGAGCAGGCCTGAGCCGGCTTTGACCAGCAGGCTGTCCGCGTGGCCGTGATAGCAGCCTTCGAACTTGACGATGCGGCTGCGGTTCGTGAAGCCGCGCGCGAGACGCAGCGCGCTCATGGTCGCCTCGGTGCCGCTCGATACCATGCGGACCTGTTCGATCGACGGCACCAGCTTGCAGATTTCTTCCGCGATTTCGATTTCGGATTCGGTCGGGGCGCCGAAGGAGAAGCCGTTGGCCAGTACTCGCTGGACGGCTTCCAGCACTTCCGGGTGGACGTGGCCGAGGATCATCGGGCCCCACGAGCCGATGTAGTCGGTATAGCGTTGGCCGTCCGCGTCCCAGAAGTAAGGGCCTTGCGCACGCTCGATGAAGCGCGGGGTGCCGCCTACAGAACGGAATGCACGGACCGGCGAGTTCACGCCGCCAGGGATGGTGCGCTGCGCGCGCTCGAAGAGGGTTTCGTTCTTGGACATGGCGATGGCTGGGATTTGGGTTGCGCAGCGGCGCGCGGGCTGTGGTTCTTGCGCTTCGCGCGGCGCTGTTTGGTTGGTGGGGAAATTGTACCGGAGTCGGCGGGAAGGGGTTTTTGGCTTGCTTACTTGCCCGGGGGTGGCTGGCTCTTGTGGCTTTCCTTGCTTTGTTAGTGGTCTATTAGCGTTGCCCCTGTGCGGGGCGGCACCTACTTTTCTTTGCCTGCCGCAAAGCAAAGTAGGCAAAAGAAAGCGGCTCAAACCGCTAATTCTTAAGCGGGTCCCCCGCGCAGCCACGGTAGTGGTGCATCTGGAATCCGTGCTCCCGCACACTCCGCGTCGGTGACACAGCAGTCATTCTTCCGGCGGCGCTGCGCGCGCCGAAGCGGTGCTTTTCCAACCCTGGGGCGGCGCTTAGGTCTTGTGTGCGCGTTTCGCTGCCGGTTTCTTTGGTGCCGGCTCCGGCTTTGTCCTCGCGCGAATTTCTGCCGCGGTTTTCTCCGCTGCTGCCTTGTGGGCCGTCGCCTTGCTGGAGCGAATGGGGCCCCCCGGCGCGTCGAGCTTCGGTGGCTTACGCTTACCCGTGAGCTCGGCCCAGCGCTTTTCCAATGCACCTTCGGCAATTGGCTTGATCACCGTGCCAGAACTCTGTGCGTCCCATGTCTGTACCGAAAACGGATGCGTGCGCAACATGTCGCGTGGAATCACAACACCCTCGTGGGCGTCGACCACCCAGTCATACACGAAGTCGATGCACAACCGGTAGCCGCGCTTCGTCGCCGGGTCGGAGACTTCGTACGGCGCGCGCGTGACGTAACCCGAACCGAAAATGCCCTTGGGTTCCTGGGCGACACGGTGCAGGAATACGCGGTCGCCCGGCAAGATGCTGCGGGCAAATCCGCAACCCCAGACATCAGCCACCGCTACGCCCGCAGCGACCCGCTTCGCCACATCGGGTAACTCGGGCCACGGCCATTTCTTGGGGCTCCAGATCAACAGGAAGGCAGTCATGTCAGGGTCGGGACAGGGCGGGTTAGGTCGGGTTGGGTCGGGGTGCAAGGGCGCGGCGGACACTGTTGTGTCCCGCCTGGAAGCGTTCTCGCGGCAGCTTAACCGATCGGCGGCGCGCCTGTCGCGGCGCATGGTTGGCCCGCCCTGGCAGGCGCCGGGCGCTGTCGATCATTGAGCCGTCGCGTACAATTGGGGTCGTCAAGCTGCTGTTTGCCCCGTTTCACCGCGTTTCGCTGCCGATCACGGCGCGGCGCTTCATCTGGATTCCCATGTCTCACGTCACCAGACGCCGGCCCGATGGTCGGCTGATTCTGTTGCTCGGTGCGCTTGCCGCATGCGGGCCGATTTCCGTCGATATGTATTTGCCCAGCCTGCCGACTATCGCGCAGGCATTCGCCATCAGCACCGGCGCCGCGCAAACCACGCTCACCAGCTTCATGTTCGGTTTCTCGATCGGCATGCTGCTCTACGGTCCGCTGTCGGACAGCTATGGCCGCCGGCCCGTGCTGCTCGGCGGCATCATCATGTATGCCCTGGCAAGCGTGGCCTGCGCGCTGTCGTTTTCGATCGGCTCGCTGGTGACCTTCCGTTTCGTGCAGGCGCTCGGCGCGGGCGCGGCCTCGGTGCTGGCGCGCGCGATCGCTCGCGACGCCCACGGGCCGACCGATGCCGCCCGCGTGCTGTCGATGCTCGCCATCGTCACGTCGATCGGGCCGTTGCTCGCGCCGCTGATCGGCGGGCAGTTGCTGCTGCTCGGCGGCTGGCGTGTCGTCTTTATCGTGCTGACGCTATTCGGTACGGTGTGCGCGATAACCGCGTTTCTCAAGGTGCCGGAAACGTGGCCGCCCGAAAAGCGTGCGCATTCGGCGCTGCTGAAATCGTTCGGCGCCTACGGCAGGTTGCTGCGCGACCCGGTTGCGTGGGGGCACATGCTGTGCGGCGGCATGGCGTTCGCGTCGATGTTCGCGTACATCACCGCGACGCCGTTCGTGTATATCGAATATTTCCACGTGTCGGCGCAGCATTACGGCTTTCTGTTTGCGTTGAACATTGTCGGCATCATGCTCGGCAATTTCATGAATACGCGTCTCGTCGGGCGGCTCGGTTCGCTGCCGATCATTTCTTTTGCCGCGACCGTGAGTTGCATCGCGTCCCTGTTCGTCTGTCTCGTCTCGCTGACGGGGTGGGGCGGACTCTGGTCGATCGTCTTTGGTCTGTTCTTCGTGGTCGGCGTCGTTGGGCTGTTGTCCGCTAACTGCACAACCGATCTGATGCATCGCTATCCGGTGAATGCCGGCGCCGCAGCCGCCGTGTTCGGCGCCATGCAGTTGGCGCTCGGCGCGGTGTCGAGCCTCGCTGTCGGACTCTGGCAGGATGGCTCGCCCAAGGGCATGGGCGTTGTCGTGGGCGTTGCTGGCGTGTTGTGTTACGTCGGCCGGATTCTGGTTGTTAAATGGCACGGAATGAAGGCGCCCGTCGCTGCCGTTTGAGGCTGCTTTGGGCTACTTGTGGTTGCTTGTGGCCGTATGAGACTGCATGAGGTGCGAGTCCATTGCTCAAGGCGGATCAGTGTTCCTTAGCCGAAACGCGCGGCAAGCATGTGTCTGCGCGCGGCGTTAGTCAGCGTGTCTACGGAAAACACCAGGTGTTGCGCGCGCGCTACCGTGCGTTTCGATTTGCATTGCTATGATGGAGTCACTGTTCCTCGGAGCGGCAATCATGGCGATCAGAGATTTGATGAACGGCGAGCGGCAACATGCTGCCTTTGCCGAAGCGCAGAAGCTGGCAGACAGCGGCGCCTATCACGATTACACGGACATCGAATACGTCTTGCGCTTCGATTGCGGTTTGTCTGATGTATCGGCGCTGCTCGACAGCCAGTTGATGCATCGCGACCTGAATCGCCGTTGCGCCGACGCGCGCGAGAAGCTGGATGTGCCTGCTTAGCGTGTGACACGGCATGTGACACCTCGTGTGACACGCGCGGCGAGTGGCATGCAGTGCCCCGCGCATAACCATGCGCCGCGTAGGCGCGATCCCTTCTGGAGTTGTATTCATGGCTGTTAGCCAGTACGAGCCGCATCTGCCGCACCTGGACAATCCCGCTGCTCTGGCGAAGCCGGGTGGCCATTACAGCCACGTCGCGGTCGCGAATGGGTTTGTTTTCGTCTCGGGACAGTTACCGATCAACGCACAGGGCGAAAAGCTCGCTGATGCCTCGTTCGAGGTTCAGGCCGAGCAGGTGCTGGCGAATCTTCAGGCTGCGCTCGAAGGCGTCGGCAGCAGCATTGCGCAACTGGTGCAGGTGCGCGTCTATATCGCCGATGTCGAGCACTGGGCGAGCTTCAATCAGATTTACGCCCGTTGGGCGGGCGATACGCGGCCGGCGCGTGCCGTCGTGCCGGTCCCTCATCTGCATTACGGCTTGAAGGTCGAGGTCGAGGCGACCGCGCTGGTTTGAGTCGTGGCTGCTGCGTCGAAGCGTGGCCGGCTCAGTGAATCACGAGCCCATTGAACTGGGCATTGCCCACACCGGACGCGATGTTCACGCCGACGTTGCCGCTCACGGCCGCCAGTGAGCCGGCGCCGAGTTTCGCGGTGGTGTTGCCCGTCAACTGCGCGACAGTATGCAGATTTTGTTGCGACGTGATCGCGGCCTGCGGTGTGTCGATGAGGGCGATCTGGTTGGCCTGCGCATTCAACGCCCCGGCCGAGAGATTCACGCCGATGTTGCCGCTTGCGCTTCTCAGCGCATTCGCGCCTACGGTCGCTGCGGACGCGCCAGCCGTCGCGCTGCCGCCGACGTCCTGCAGACTGGACAACCTGGCTGAGCCGAACACCGCCTCGCTGTCATCGCCGGAAGGCGCCGTTGAGCTACCTGCAAGCGTTCCCGCGAATGTGCCTGCAAACACGGACGATACGCCCGTGCCCGCGGCAAACCAGATCAATGCAACGGCTAATGTTCGGACTTTCATGAGCAGCTCCCTCGCTTGTGCCGACCGCACGGATAGTCTTGATATCGACCCGGGGAGCGAGATGTTGAGGGAGGGGTTCCCCTTAATGCAGGCGGCGCCAGGGGATTGACAAGTTAAGGGGCAAAGGCGGGGTGCAGGTCTCGCCAGAAATTACCACCTTCCGTGACCGCCGTAATAACCGCCTACGCCAACACCCACGCTGACGCTCGGGGCGGCATAGTAGCCGGGGGCATATCCGTAGGCCGGTGCGTAGCCGTAGGGCGGTGCGACGATACAACCGGAAAGGCCCAATCCGAAACCTATCGCAAACAGTAACTTGAGCATGGTTCCTCCCTCTTTGTGAGTTGGAGGAGCCTGGAACAGCATTCGTTCGGCGTGTCTTGTGACAGCAAATTACCAAGGGGTCGGTTTGATTGGACTTTATTTACAGTTGCTTACCCGCTCGACATGTTTCGCACCGATGTAAGTACCACCTTGTCATCCAGTCCTACTGTTGAAATGGACTGGCGCCTCCGACTGGCGCCTACTTTGGGAAGCAGTCTTCTGCGAAGCCAAATTTGACCATTCACATAGATAGGAACCCCGAAATGAAAGTCCAGCAAATCAAAACGCAACCGAACGACCCCAGCTATGCCGGTGTTGCACAAAACGACGACCCGGGTGCGCAGTCACAGGTATCGCCCGCGAAATTCGATACATCAAGTGCCGGTGATGCACAGTATCGCAACCTGGCCGATGCGAGCTCCGTGCCGGACCGCGCACTGACTCCTCCCGCCCAAGGGGCGCCGGGCTCCTGGGTTGAGCAGAACTCGCCCGACATGGTGACGCACTGGCAGCGGGACGATCAAGGCAAGCCAGTCCTTAAAGAAGTCAATCCGACGCAGAACTCCGACGGTTCGTCCGGCAACATTGCGACGGAGTTCAAGCTGGATTCCAACGGAAATCCCGTCCTCGTGGGTGCCTATGCGGTTCCGCGTCCTCCGCACGACACCAGTCAGGACCGCACGGCGGGAGATGTCTTCCTGGACGGCCTCAAGGAAGGGGCCACTCACCCTGGACGATTCTTCGGCAAGCTTGCAGATGAGGCCACGGGCGATAAGTCGGGCAGTAACAAAACGAGGGGCGAGGAGGCCGACAAGATCCTGCAAAAGATACCAGTTGTCGGCACGGCGCTAACCATAACGGGTGGGATTTCCGGAGAACGTAATCCGGATGGGAGCCCACAAGTTCCGACACCGGACGTTCAGCCGGGAGTGCCGGAAAGTACATTTAGGGGGCGTCTGGGCGGTGGGCTGGTTGGGGGGGAGGCGGAGGTGCCCTCGACGAAGGCATCTCCATCTGCGCAAGTGAAACCCGCAGTACGGGATGGTGCGCCCGGCGCGTCAAGCGAGCCACGAACGGGTACACCCCCTGCTCACGAACCGGGAACGAATGTACCGGCCACGAAAGCTGCGCAATTCGATGTACCCGCGCAATACAGCCGCAAACCAAGCGGCGACCTGCATGCGGATCCGGACACTCAAGGCGTGCTCAGAGACGATAAGGGCCAATCTTATATCGACGTGTCCGGCAAGACCTACCCGGTCAGGTACGACAAGGACAATGGCACGTGGCGCGCGTACAACCCGGATGATCCGGCGAAAGTTCAATACCCCGTCAAACAGGACGAGCATGGGGACTGGCAGGTGCACAACGACGTTGGTCTCAAGGGCGGAGGGAGTACAGCCGCTGTCCCGCACAATCTGATGACGCGGCGGACGCAGTTGGATAATCAGCGACAACAATTACAGCATGACCAGCACCAGTTGCAAGAACAGATACGTCAATTCCCAGGTCCGCAGCATGCGGGCCGCTCAGGTATGGAACTGGCACACCTGGATAACATGTTGCGGGGCCGTCTAGCTGACGTGAACAATCGACTGCAGAACGTAAATCAAGAGTTGCAGCAGGTGCAAGACGAGATACAACGATACAACTAGTCGACTAATTGCAATTGTGGCCGCAATCTCAAGCTGAACGGTTCCAACGGTTGGGCCGGTGCCTGACCGTTTTAATAGCTCACTGCGCGGTCCCCAATACGTCACGAACAGGAGAGGAGTTCAGCGGAGGATGGCCGACCTGAGCGGCAGCGACTTGATGTTCGATGATGGGCTAATCGACGGGCCAACTAATAGGCCGGAAAAACAAAAACCCCGCAAGTCTTTGACTCTACGGGGCTTCTGGATGGATTCTGGCGGAGGCGGTGAGATTCGAACTCACGGAAGGATCACTCCTTCGCCGGTTTTCAAGACCGGTGCCTTAAACCGCTCGGCCACACCTCCAAGCGCGAAATTGTAACCTGAAAAATCACCGTTGCGGTGCTCCGCGGCTCTGCAATTACTGCGGATCCTTCAGAAACAGTGCTTGCAGATCGTTCAGGAAGGCTTGGCCAAGCGGCGTCGGCGCGATCTTTTCGTGGTCGCGTGTAATCAGCTTGCGCTGTTCCGCCTCCTGCAAGGCGGGTTCAATCGAGGTCATCGACATTCCCGTGCGCTCGATGAAGCGATGCACCGGAAACCCTTCCACCAGCCGCAGCGCGTTCAGCATGAACTCGAACGGCAGATCGCGCGGCCCGACCTCATGCTCTTCCTGCACAGCCGTGCCGGCTTTGGCCTGCTCGATGAAGGTAGTCGGATGCTTGTAGCGCACCTGACGCAGCACACGGTTCGGAAACGACAGCTTGGTATGCGCGCCCGCGCCAATGCCGAGATAGTCGCCGAAGCGCCAGTAGTTCAGGTTGTGCTTGCTCTGCCGATGCGGCTGCGCATACGCGGACACTTCATAGCGCCCGTAACCGGCGGCCGTTGTGCGTTCGTGAATCCAGTCCTGCATGTCGGCGGAAGCGTCGTCGTCGGGGAGCGCCGGCGGGAATTTCGCAAACAGCGTGTTCGGTTCGAGCGTGAGGTGATACAGGGACAAATGCGGTGGCGAGAACGACAACGCCGTTTCCACGTCAGCCTGACACTGCGCGAGCGTCTGCTGCGGCAACGCGAACATCAGATCGAGGTTGAAGTTGTCGAAGGTGGTCGCGGCCACTTCGACGGCATGGCGCGCTTGCGTCGCGTCGTGAATCCGGCCGAGAGCTTTCAGATGCGCCTCATTGAAACTCTGGATACCCACCGACAGGCGGTTCACGCCGCTTGCGCGAAACTGCGCGAACTTGTCGGCTTCGAACGTACCCGGGTTGGCTTCGAGCGTGATTTCCGCGTCGGCGTCGAGCGGCAGCAGCGCGCGCACGTCGGACAGCATCCGGTCGAGCCCGGCTGCCGACAGCAAGCTGGGCGTGCCGCCGCCAATGAACACGGTATGTACCTGGCGTCCCCACACAAGCGGCAGCGCCAGTTCCAGATCGGCGCGCAGCGCGTCGAGATACTCGGTCTCCGGGAACGTGTCGCCTTTCCACTCGTGCGAGTTGAAATCGCAGTAGGGGCACTTGCGCACGCACCACGGAAAATGCACATATAGCGCCAAAGGCGGCAACGACGTCAGACGAATGCTGCCTGGCGACGTGAACGCCTTGATGACACCGTTGCCGATGTCGGCAGGCGCCGGTTTGATCGGAATCACGCTTCCTCCGTCAGCCGCGCGAGCAGATGGCGCAACGCAATCGCGCGATGGCTGCTGGCGTTCTTCACCGCCGGTTCGAGTTCCGCGGCGCTCGCATTCAGCGATGGCAGGAAAAAGTACGGGTCATAACCGAAACCGTGCTCGCCGCGCGGCGCCTCCAGCATTTCGCCGTGCCAGCGGCCTTCGGCGATCAGCGGTTCGGGATCGTCAGCGTGACGCACGAGCGCCAGCACGCAGTAGTAATACGCGCGCCGATCGGTTTCGCCTTGCAAGGCTGAAACGAGCTGCGCATTGTTCGCCGCGTCGCTCTTTTCGCCACCGGCGCGCTGCGCATAGCGCGCCGAATAAACACCGGGCGCACCACGCAGCACGCGCACACACAAGCCGGAATCGTCGGCCAGCGCGGGCAGACCGGTCAGCTTTGCGGCGTGACGCGCCTTGGTCAGCGCGTTTTCGACGAAAGTCGGATACGGCTCTTCCGCCTCCGGTACGTTCAGCTCGCCTTGCGGAATCAGCTCGATGCCGGCTGCGCCGAGCAGCGCCGCGAACTCGCGCAGCTTGCCCGCGTTGTTCGACGCCAGCACGACTTTTTTCAACGGCGAGTCAGACGCAGCCGCGCCGTTGTCTTGACGGCCTTCACTCACTCTTTTGCTCCAGCGCTTCTTTCTGTTTCGCGATCAGCGTGTTGATGCCGTCGCTCGCCAGATCGAGCAGCGCATTCATTTCATCGCGCGAGAACGGCACGCCTTCAGCCGTGCCCTGAATTTCGACGAAGCCGCCCGCGCCCGTCATCACCACATTCATGTCGGTGTCGCATTGCGAATCTTCGTCGTAGTCGAGGTCCAGCACCGGCAGACCGTCGTACACGCCAACCGAAATCGCCGCGATGTAGTCGGTGATCGGCGAGCTTTCGATGCGGCCCGCCGCCAGCAGCTTCGCCACGGCATCATGCGCCGCCACGAATGCACCCGTGATACTGGCCGTGCGCGTCCCGCCGTCGGCCTGGATCACATCGCAATCGATATGCAGCGTGCGCGCACCGAGCTTCTCGAGATCGAACACCGAGCGCAATGCCCGGCCGATCAGGCGCTGGATTTCCTGGGTGCGGCCGGTCTGCTTGCCGCGCGCGGCTTCACGGTCGCTGCGGGTGTGCGTGGCACGCGGCAGCATGCCGTATTCAGCGGTCAGCCAGCCCTGGCCACGGTCGCGCAGGAACGACGGCACGCTCTCGGCGATGCTCGCCGTGCAGATCACCTTGGTGTCGCCGAATTCGACCAGCACCGAGCCCTCCGCATGCTTCGTGTAGTGACGCGTGATGCGCACGTCGCGTAGCTGGTTGGCCTGGCGGCCGCTGGGGCGTTGGGTGTTATTGGTCATGTTGGGATCGGTCTGGAAGAAAAGCGGGAGGGAAACCGCAATTTTACAGCCGATCGCGCCGGACGCGGCGCGGGAGGTTGGCCGCGTGGTTACCCGCATGCGCCGGGGCTCCCGGCGGGGTGGCACGGCGCAGGCGGCGGCCCGCGTATAAAGGGCGTTGCCGGCAAAAATGGGATAATACCGATTCCCCGCCCCGCGTCTCGTACACGCCGGGCGATTCGACTCTCCGGCCATCGTCAAAACGCATGGCCACAATCGCGAGAAATACGATGATCTACAGCATGACTGGCTACGCGAGCGCCACGCGCGAACTCGTCGCGGCCTCAGGCACCGGCGGCGTGAGCGTATCGGTCGAACTGCGAACCGTGAACTCGCGCTTTCTCGATCTGAACTTCCGGATGCCGGAAGACGTGCGCGTCTGCGAGCCGACGCTGCGCGAAATGCTGATGAACAAGCTCTCGCGCGGCAAGGTCGATATTCGCATCAACCTGCAGCGCAGCGAACAGACGGCCAACGCAGGGTCGGTCAATCGTGATGCACTGACGCAACTCGCGCTGCTCGAGCGCACCGTGCTGTCGACGTTCCCGGAAGCAGGGCGCCTGCGCACCGGCGAAATTCTGCGCTGGCCGGGCGTGCTGGCTGAAACCGGCGTGGCGCCGGAAGTGCTTCGCGACGCGGTGCTGGCATGCGGTAAGCAGGCGATTGTCGATCTGATCGACGTGCGTGCCCGCGAAGGCGCGCAACTGGCGACGATGCTGCTCGCGAACGTCACCGAGATGGAAGCGATCGTCACGAAGATCACCCCGCTCGTGCCGGAACTGATCGCCAAGCATCAACAGAAGATCGTTGAACGTCTGCAGGAAGCGCTCGGCATTGCCGCACCGGATACGGCCGCCACGAACGTCTCGCGCGAGGAAATCAACGAACGGATTCGCCAGGAAGTGACGATGTACGGCATCCGCATCGACATCGCCGAAGAACTCTCGCGCCTCACGGCTCACCTGAACGAAACGCGTCACGTGATCGAGAAGGGCGGCAAGGTGGGCAAGCGCCTGGACTTCATGATGCAGGAGCTGAATCGCGAAGCGAACACGCTCGGCTCGAAGGCGGCCGCGAAGGAACTGGCCGATTCGTCGATGACCTTGAAGCTGCTCATCGAACAGATGCGCGAACAAGTACAGAATCTGGAGTAAGGCAGGAGCCCCGAGAACATGACCGACCACACACGCGAAACCAGCGCACCGCGCAACCCTTACGCCGGTGCTTATCCCGGCAACCTGTTCATGGTGGTCGCGCCTTCGGGCGCGGGCAAGTCGACGCTCGTGAACGCGTTGCTCGCCGGCGACGACGCGATCCGTCTGTCGATTTCGTACACGACGCGCCCGCCGCGTCCGAAAGAGCAGGACGGCGAGCACTATCACTTCACGACGGTCGACGATTTCCTGACCCGTCACGCGACGGGAGAGTTTCTGGAAAGCGCGGAAGTGCATGGCAACTACTACGCGACCTCGCGCGTGTGGATCGAAGAGCAGATGAAAAGCGGGCATGACGTGTTGCTCGAAATCGACTGGCAAGGCGCGCAACAGGTCAAGAAGCAGTTTCACAACGCAGTGGAAATTTTCATTTTGCCGCCGTCTCTCGACGCGCTCGAAGAGCGTTTGAAAAAGCGCGGCCAGGACGAACCGAACGTGATTACACGCCGTCTGCTCGCAGCCGGCAGCGAGATGGCGCACGCGGCCGAAGCGGAGTATGTCGTGATCAATGACAACTTCGATCGCGCGCTCGGTGAGCTGCGCTGCCTCGTGGCCGCGACGCGTTCGCGCTTCGCCTCGCAATACGCGCGCCACACGCAGCTTTTCGTGCAGCTCGGCATCCATCTGCCGCACGCGTGAGCGCGGCGGTGTGTCGAGCACATAAGGTAGAATAAGCAACATCAATTAACGCCCCCAGACCTGTCGCTTTGCGCCAGGCCCCCCGAGGGGGACAAGAAAACTTGGGGCGGCCCAGCGTTTTCTTGCAAGAAGGAACCCAACATGGCCCGCATTACCGTCGAAGACTGCCTCAAACAGATCCCGAACCGTTTCGAACTCGCGCTTGCCGCGACCTATCGCGCGCGTCAGCTCGCGCAAGGTCACACGCCGAAGATCGAAAGCCGCGACAAGCCCACCGTCGTCGCACTGCGCGAAATCGCAGCCGGCCAGGTTGGCGTCGAAATGCTGAAGAAGGTGCCGGTTTAAACCGCACCGTTCTGTTTTCGATTGCCCGTATTTGCCAGGCCGATTTGCTTAGCCGATTTGCTTAGCCTATCTGTCAGGCTTATTTGCTACACGTAATAGCATCACCGTACAGACCGGCGTCCAACCCTAACCGCTACGGAGGCGAAAATGAGTACGACCCCGCCCACCGCCACGGAAGTGGAACACGACGCCGATTCGCCCTCGTCTGCACGGAAGTACATCGACGCGGTCCTTGAACAGTCGTTTCGCCATCTGTTCGGGCCGACCGCCACGCCGGAGCAACCGCGCCGGCATGATGTCGTCTCCATTGCCAAACTGACGTCCGCCTTGTCCGGCTATCTGCAGCCGGAAGAGATCAAGGACATCAAGGCGGCCTTCCATTTCAGCGACGAAGCCCACCTCGGCCAGTACCGCCAGAGCGGTGAGCCGTACATCACGCATCCGGTCGCCGTCGCGGAAATCTGCGCCGGCTGGAATCTCGACGCCCAGTCGATCATGGCGGCGCTGCTGCATGACGTGATGGAAGACCAGGGCGTGACCAAGGCCGAACTCGCCGAGCGATTCGGCGCCAAGGTCGCGGAACTGGTTGACGGGTTGTCGAAGCTGGACAAGATGGAGTTTCGTAATCGCGAAGAGGCGCAGGCGGAAAACTTCCGCAAGATGCTGCTTGCGATGGCGCGCGACGTCCGCGTGATTCTGGTCAAGCTCGCCGACCGGCTGCACAACATGCGCACGCTCGGCGCAGTGCCGCACGAGAAGCGTCGCCGGGTCGCGCGCGAAACGCTGGATATCTACGCGCCGATCGCCCATCGGCTCGGTCTGAACAATACCTATCGCGAGTTGCAGGACCTGAGCTTCGCGAACTTCAATCCGCACCGCTACGCCACGCTCGAAAAAGCCGTCAAGGCGGCGCGCGGCAACCGGCGCGAAGTGGTGGGCAAGATTCTGGAGTCGGTGCAGCGCGCGATCGCCGACGCGAAGATCGACGCCGAAGTCACCGGCCGCGAGAAAACCATCTTCAGCATCTACAAGAAGATGCGCGACAAGCAGTTGTCGTTCTCGCAGGTGCTCGACGTGTACGGCTTCCGCGTGGTGGTCGAAAGCGCGCTGGAGTGCTACACCTGCATCGGCGCGCTGCATGCGTTGTACAAGCCTGTGCCGGGCAAGTTCAAGGACTACATCGCGATCCCGAAGGTGAACGGCTATCAGTCGTTGCACACCACGCTGGTCGGCCCGTTCGGCGCGCCGATCGAGTTCCAGGTGCGCACGCGCAAGATGCACGAGATCGCCGAAGCCGGCGTGGCCGCGCACTGGCTGTACAAGAACGGCAGCGCGGACCTGAACGACGTGCAGAAGCGCGCGCACCAGTGGCTGAAGTCGCTGCTCGACATTCAGAGCGAAGCGGGCGACTCGAGCGAATTCCTTGAACACGTGAAGATCGATCTGTTCCCGGATGCGGTCTACGTGTTTACGCCGAAGTCGAAGATCATGGCGCTGCCGCGCGGCGCCACCGCGCTCGACTTCGCGTATTCGATCCACAGCGACCTGGGCAACCAGTGCGTCGCGGTGAAGATCAACAACGAACTGCTGCCGCTGCGCACCGAGCTGAAGAGCGGCGACATTGTGGAAGTGATTACGGCGCCGTATTCGAAGCCAAATCCGGCGTGGCTGGGTTTTGTGCGCAGCGGCAAGGCGCGCTCGGCCATCCGCCATTATCTGAAGACGATGCGCTTGAACGAGTCCGTGCAGCTCGGCGAGCGTCTGGTCGACCAGGCGTTGAAGGGCTACGGCCTGGCGCTGTCGGACGTCACACCGGAAGCGTGGGAAAAGCTCGTGCAGTGGACGGGCAACAAGAACCGTCAGGAAATCTTTGCGGATATCGGTCTTGGCCGGCGTGTCGCCGCGGTCATGGCCAAGCGTATCGAAGTGCTGATGAGCGGCCGCGACGCCGACGACGACGGCTCGCGTTCCGACGGCACGGGGCCGCATGCGCCGCCGGTCGTCATCACCGGCACGGAAGGCATGTCGGTGCAGTTGTCCGCGTGCTGCCGTCCGATTCCGGGCGACGACATCATGGGCTACATCGGTATCGGTCTCGGCATGGCGATCCACACCACAGACTGCCGTGTCGCGCAGCGTATCCACAAGCGCGATCCAGGCCGCTGGATCGATGTGGCGTGGGCGCCGCAGCCGGGTCGTCTGTTCGACGTCGCGGTGAAGGTGCTGGTCAAGAACACCAAGGGCGTATTTGCCCGCGTGGCTGCCGACATCACGTCGGCGGACGCGAACATCGTCCACATCGCAATGGACGAGGACCTGTCGCAGGAATCCACGGTACTGCGCTTCGTGATTCAGGTGAGCGATCGTGTCCATCTCGCCAACGTGATGCGCCGCGTGCGTACGAATCCTGACGTGATGCGCATCGCGCGCGAGCGGCCGAGCGAGGAAGGGCATCACCGCCACGACGGCGGGATGCGGATCGACCGCGAGCGGGCAGATTACTGATCATCTTCTGATGGCTGGCCAGGTGTGCCCGGCGGCGTGAGTATGTTCTGGTCGCTTTGAGCAGCTTCAGGCCGTCCCCGTCGAATCCGAACGCATCCGTCGCCAGCAAGTCTCACCTGTTCCTCAGGGAGAACACGCATGAACGTAGCCGACCTCACCGGCGTGGCGCTCGACTATTGGGTCGCCCGCAGCCTGCACGACTTCGTGCGCGAAATCTACTTTACCGACGGCGGCGAAACCGTCTCGATCCGCGGGATTGACCGCGGCCGACCATGGGACGGCCGTTTTACGCCGTCCACGTCATGGGAAGCGGCAGCCGCGGTGCTGGAACGCACACAACGGCTGGAAGTGCGTGAGCGGACTGAGCGCGAGGCGGCGCACTGCATCGCGGAATTCGAGGGCGGCCATCGGACCGTGGAAGGTCGGGGAGACACGTTGCAGGTCGCGCTGCTGCGGGCGTTCGTCGAAAGTCGCTTCGGCGATAGCGTAGCCGATGTGTTGCGCGAGGCGCAGACGGTCACCGGCGAGCTCGTGGAGCCGGTTGGCGAGGATGCAGTGGGAAGATCATTCGAGGATGTACCGAGCCCCGACGGGCGGATCGGTGATATTCAGTCGGCGCCGCGATAGCTGCCGTGACGCTCGCCGGGGAGGGGGCGCAGAAAGCAGAACGGCGGCGCAAAAACAAAGGGCCTTCCAATCGGAAGGCCCTTCATAGGTGGTGCGGCTGGCAGGATTCGAACCCACGACCCCTTGGTTCGTAGCCAAGTACTCTATCCAACTGAGCTACAGCCGCACGCTAAACAGACGACGCTAATTTCAATGAAACTGCGTGTAGATCCGGATAAAACAATCGGAGTAAAACATAGGGCCTCCCCGGAGGGAGGCCCTCGAAATAAGTGGTGCGGCTGGCAGGATTCGAACCCACGACCCCTTGGTTCGTAGCCAAGTACTCTATCCAACTGAGCTACAGCCGCACGCAGAAACGAGATTATAGCAAAGGATTTGAAAAAGGGAAGCATGTAACTGCGATTTGTCTCATTGCCCTGATCGTGTACCCTTGATAGGCAGTCGTTTGCTGCGGTTATCGGACCATCATGAACAAGGCCTTTGTCAAAGAGTCGAGCGAAGAGAATGACGACGATCTCGACGTCGCCCAGCCCGAAATCCCACCGGGTACGAAAAACTACATTACGCCTGCCGGCTACCGGCGGATGCGCGATGAACTGCTGCATCTGATCGATGTCGAGCGGCCGGAGGTGGTCAGGCTGGTGTCGTGGGCGGCCTCGAATGGCGACCGCTCGGAAAACGGTGATTACATTTATGGCAAGCGCCGTCTGCGGGAGATCGATCGGCGGATCCGCTTTCTGACCAAGCGTCTCGACATCGCCGAAGTGGTCGACAGCAGTAAGCAGGAAAACGTCGATCAGGTTTTCTTTGGCGCAACCGTCGAATACGCAACGGAAGACGGCGAGGAGCACACCCTGACGGTTGTCGGTGTCGATGAGGTCGATCTGGATGTCGGCCACGTGAGCTGGATCTCGCCGATCGCGCGGGCGCTGCTCAAGGCGAAAATCGGCGATACGGTGACTTTGTACACCCCGGCTGGGCCGAAGCCGATCGACATACTGGACGTCAAGTATCCGCCGCCCGATACCGACGGCTAGGCCGCTGCATGGGTGTGCCGGAAGAAGGGGGCGAGCGCGCCCGGCTCAACCTGCTATGACGCAGGCGCTGGCGCCGGTAGTTCGCTCCCGCTCGGCGTCTGACAGCCAACCCATCTCGTGTTCGCTGGCAAAGCGTGTTTTCGGCACGGCATAAAAAAAGGCGCCGCGAACGGCGCCTTCGATGCTGCGGGTGCTGCCAGCTGCTTTAGAAGCGATGACGCAGACCTGCGGTCACGGCGACCTGGCTGTTGGTTGCCGACGCGCCGCCCACGCCATTGATGTTCGCAACCATGCCCGAACCTTCGTTCACGCGCTGATACACGCCCTGCAGGTACACGTCCGTGCGCTTCGACAGCGCATAGTCCGTTTGCAGATTGAACTGGTTGTAGTTCGGACGCACGCCGTTGAGGCTGGCACGCGTGTAGGTGTACGAACCCGCCAGGCTCAGTGCCGGCGTGAGGGCATAGCGGCCGTTCACTTCAAAGTTCTGGAAGTGAGCGCTGTTGCTCGGCAACGTTACGCCCGAGCTGAAGCCCGATGCGCTTGCACCGATGCCGGTCAGGCCCGTCAGGTTGGTCTGCGTGTACAGGATGCCAGCCGTTGCCGGTCCGAACGAGTAGTTCGCACCTGCGCCCCAGGTCTGTTGACGCGTTGCCGCGAACGTGAAGTCGTCCGACACTGCGCCGCCGGTGTTCGTCGAGCCGCCGTTATTCAGTTGCAAGTATGCAGCGGCGACGTTCAGGCCGCCCCAGTTGTACGACGCGCCGGCGCTGTATTCACGGTTGTTCGCAAAACTGCCGGCTGCGTTCGAGAAGCCATACGTAGCGCCGAACTTGAAGCCGCCGTAGTTCACGCTCTGATACTTGATCGCGTTGTTCACACGGAACGAGTTGTTCAGGTTGTCGTTATCGAACGGGTGCGCGAACTGCGTGCCGCCGTATTGCGTGCCTGTCAGCGACAGCGGGCCGACATAATCCACCACGCTGTCATATTGACGGCCAAGGGTCACTGCGCCGAACTGGTCGCTCGTCAAACCCACGAATGCCTGACGGCCAAACTCACGACCGCCCTGGCCGAGCTTGCCGTTGGCGATATTGAAGCCGTTTTCCAACGTGAAGATGGCTTTGAGGCCACCACCCAGATCTTCGGAGCCGCGCAGGCCCCAACGGCTACCGTTGATCGAGCCGCTGGTTTCTTGCCAGCTGCTGTGGCCGTGCTGGTTATTTGTATAGGTGATGCCGGCGTCGATCAAGCCATACAGCGTGACGCTGCTCTGGGCATGTGCTGCCGTTGCAAAAACGCCCGTGAGGGCCGCGACCATGAGTGTCTTTTTCATCTTGTAACTCCGAGAGCGAGATTGGGTTTTTTTGAACCCAGGCTTAAGGAGACCTTCACGCGGGGGCAGCGAGAGGCGAAATCCGCATGAGAAACGCGCTGTACTCCAAGCGCGCTGGTTTCCAGTTACGCAGAGTGTAGAGAGACGCTCACAAAGCGGACGTTCCGATTTTCGCAATAAAGTATTACTGGATATGAAACGATAGGCGAATGCCGCTTAAGCCTTGCTGGTAAAGGCTTGCGCTGCTATTGAAGGGGGCTGGGAAGTGAATCAGATGAATCGCGTTGCTCATTTGCGACAGTAATCGATGCAAAAAAACAACGCGATAAATCGTATAAAAAAGATTGTTGTCGCTATAGAAATAGACGGTTGTTAATTATGCGAATAATCGATGGCGCTGAAACCGCTATACTAGAACCACTGCTTTCCGAAGCAGACTTTTTCGTTGACGAAAAAGATCTCCAAACCTTTGTCGGCGCGACTTTCCAGTCGCGCTTTTTTTTGGCCTCCCGGCTGCGGATTGGCGGCCCTCGATCAGTGCGCCGGTGCAGCGTTGTCCAGTTCGCTCCAGTCGGTCGGCGCTGGGATGCTCCAGTCTTCCATCACGTAGTGACGCGCGTCCATGGGGGATGACAGCAAGTTTTGCCAGTGGTCCCCGTGCCACATCGGATCAAATTCGAAGACCGAAGGTGAGGCGTCGGACGGCCCGGATTGAGCGGGAACCGTCTTTAAGTGCGATTGGGTGATCCAGGCGATAAGGCGGCGGAATTCATGGCGCAGCATAGTAATCTCCCCTGAAGCGAATGACTTCTCGCTATTGATTTCCATGATGCTGCCCTGAGTGCAGCGCAACAAGTCGGACAAACACTTACCAAAAACATGTCTTGTTACATATTTTCCCGAGAAAATAGAAGTTTTTGCCGATGCCGACTGTATCTGACGCCAATTGAGTAATATTGACGTGCGCAGTTATTCGGTTGTTACTGAATAGACTGTTGTGATTTTCGATTCATCCGGCATTGAGTTATCGTGCCCCGTGCTAAGGGCATATGAAAAATTCGCTTGACGTCGATTCTTCGTTCCCCGTATAACGGCAATGCTGAATTTCAATCGCCAGATTTGATTGTGCAGGGCCTTAAAAAATGCTCTGCCGCAGATGCAGCGGCGCCTGAAATGCGGCTTGAGGGCAAAGCCCGATTTTGACAAAACATCGAGGGAAACTGGAATATGGAAACTGGTATCGTCAAATGGTTCAACGATGCTAAGGGTTTTGGCTTCATTACATCGGATTCGGGTGGCGAAGACCTGTTCGCGCACTTTTCGGAGATTCGCTCCGAAGGTTTCAAGTCGCTGAAGGAAAATCAGCGCGTTTCCTTCGAGGTCAAGGCGGGCCCGAAGGGTAAGCAGGCGGCGAACATCCAGGCGCTGTAAGTCGCGCTGCACTGCTCCGGGTGTGTCGTCGTTCAGTCTGATCGCCCCAAAAGCCTTCGCGTTTCGTGAAGGCTTTTTTACGCCCGTTCGTTATTATTTGTGCGCCTGAATTCATTAACTATCTGGTTCGTTTTCAACATCGGAACGCTTCTAGACCATAAAACGATGTTTCCCGAAGTCTCAAACAAGTTTTGTGAAAATATAATAATTCTCAGCTTGGTGAGCGATCCCTGGATCGTGCGAAAAGCAGTCCTTGCAACGCGAGACACCCAAGGCAAAGCAATGCTGGTTGGGTGCGAGGCGGCTAACTGGTGCATACTTGCCGCAAAGCCACGCGTCCAAAGTATCCTTTTCCATGTCTGAACAGTTTGTGCCAGAGTCGGCCCTGGATGTGCCGATCGTCTTCGTCGACCTTGAAACCACTGGCGGCTCGACCAGCGAACATCGCATCACCGAAGTCGGGGTGGTTGAAATAGGCCCGGCCGGCGTATCGCGCTGGAGCAGCCTGGTTGATCCCCAGCAACCGATTCCCTCCTTCATTCAGCAGCTCACCGGCATTACGAACGCAATGGTGCGAGGCGCGCCGACGTTCGATGCCATCGCCCCGGCCTTGTTCGAACGCCTGAACGGCAAACTTTTCGTGGCGCACAACGCGAGTTTCGATCGCGGCTTTCTGCGCGGAGAGTTTCGCCGGGTCGGGATCGCGTTCGATCCCGATGTCCTGTGCACCGTGCGGCTGTCGCGCGCATTGTTTCCGGCGGAAAAGCGCCATGGGCTCGACGCGCTGGTGGAACGCCATGCTCTCGTCCCGTCCGACCGTCACCGCGCGCTGGCCGATGCCGATCTGATCTGGCAGTTCTGGCAGCGTTTGCATGGTGGTCTCGTGCCGCTGGACGTTTTGCAAGCGCAGATCGACCGCACGACACGGCGCTACCGGCTGGCCGGCGACATCACTGAAGACCTGCTCGATACCGCCCCGGCAGGATGCGGCGTGTATGCCTTTTATGGCGAAGGCGATCTGCCGCTGTATGTCGGGAGAAGCGTACGCGTGCGTCAGCGGTTGCGTTCACATTTGACGGGCGAGCGGCGTTCGTCGAAGGACATGCGGCTCGCGCTGCAAGTGCGACGGGTCGAGTGGCGTGCGACGGGCGGAGAACTGGGCGCCATGCTCGCGGAGGCACAACTGATCGCAACACTGCGCCCCGGCCATAACCGGGTGCCGCGGGTGACGAAGAGCGATCCGGTGGACGCGCCCTGGCCGTTCGAAGGTCCGGTCGTATTTGAGGAGCGAGAAGAGGCGTCGCAGGCACGCAGTTTTCATGTTGTCGACCGGTGGCGCTACCTCGGGCATGCGCCCTCGCTCGCGCAGGCGGTGGCGCTGCATGCGTCGAGCGTGGCCGGGCCGTTCGAACTGTCGACCTATCGTCTTTTGCAAAGCCATCTGGCGCGTGGCCTGCGTGTGATGCCGTTGAGTATCGCGAGCGGCACGCCTGTGGCGAGTCTGGCGTAACGCGGGTTTCGCTGGGTAGCGAAACCCGCCTGCCGCATAGCGCGGGCTCAATCTCCGCCAGCGAGCGTTGGATCAATGCGAGGTTCAAGCGCCCGGGTCTAACTCCGGGTCTAACCGCTCGGATCGCACAGACCGCTTAGCCCGTCGCACCGACTCCACCTGTTTCGCACACGTGACCGAGCGCACGCGTCAACGCGCTCGAGCGGGTCGAGTCGTAGCGCGTTAGCGATTTCCAGTTAGCCAGCGATTGCGCGACGCGCGACGGACAGTCCTGTGCCGCGCGCAGCGGTTGCACGCGCGCGAGACCGGCCACCAATGACTGCGTCAGCTTGTCCAACTGCGGCCTCGTACTGGTGGCCAGGTCGGGCGCGGGCCCTTCGGGCGGCCGCGTGCTGCGCCAGTTGGCAAACAGCGCGTTTTGTACGTCCTTGCTGGCGTCGATCTGATCCTGAAAGAAGGCGCGCGCAAACGCCGGATCGACGTTCGCGGCAACGGCGCGCTTTTCGACGTCCACGAGCAAAGCTTGCTCGCGCGGCGTATCGGTAATCGGCTGATGATTTGCCCACTTCCAACGTGCAACGGGTTCCGCGAGCGCGAGACGCTGCGAAGCCAGTGCGATCAGATTGGTCAGCGCGGTGTCGTCGCCATCCGCGACGGCGGGAGCGGGCGCGAGCACAAGCGCGATGAATAACGCGAGCGCGCATGACGCTCCAAAGCGATACGAGCGATTCATGGAAGGCGGGAGTGGCCGGTTGGCCGCAGAAGAAAAACCAGAAGAATAGACGATGCGCAGATCAAATGGGCTTGAGTGGGCCTAAGCGGGTTCAAGCTGGCGCGCCGGTCGATTGAAACCAACGGCCGGGATATTCAAAAACGCCCGTTAGAGACGTGCGCTAACAACTGCGCCGGGCCACAAAAGCCAGGCGTAGCGATCAAGCAGGCGTAACCCGTGCCGCGCAAGCGGCAAAAAACAATCGTAGGGGCGCGTGCACTCCTTCCCCGCGCGCCGGACGCACGGGCGCAGATGTTGCACCGCGCCACAGCCCAATTACTTCGAGTCGCACGACTTACGTTGTTCGTCGAAAAATGCGCGAACGTGCTCAGGCAGTTCGGCACCCAAAAATTCGACGCCAGCGGGTTCCGGATCCGGGCTAAAAACTTTATCCGGGGTCGGAATCTTCGGTGGTTTGGCATCCATGATCTCTCTCCTTTACAAACCGATTATCTGCCTCGGTCCCCGTTTTACACCAGCGTCTGATGCGGCTCAGATGTTGTGTGTTGCTTTAACGGTACAGGCCGACATTGGAACGGAATGTTTGAATAGAATTTATCGGTTGACTGCGTGTAGCCGAATTCGCCGCAGCCAATCAAAACAGTCCGATATCTCCGTCGTTCCCTTCTCAGCCTTGCCCCGCGCGCCTTCCGCTCATTATCTCCATTGCATCACAGTACCGCGCGTTCATCTGTGATCGTATGAACATATCGCAGTGTTTTTTGTGCACTGCCGCATTGGAAGGATTTTCTCTGCGTTAGGCCGAACGTTCGTTAATTACCGATTCGTTCAGTGCGCTCATTCAGCCCCCTAATTGTTGGTAAACGAACGATTGCCCGAATTCGTTGACGATCGGGTGTGTTTTTCAAAGTATTTTTCGCAAATAAAAATGCGCCGCGTTCCGAACGAAACGCGACGCTTGCTGTGGATGACTTCTACGCGCTCGGCGCCGGAATTTTCACCGGTGCGGAGTAGGCCGCGGGTTTGTCGGTGACTTCGACCTGTCCGTGAATTCGCGCCTGATGGCCATCCGCAAACATGTAGTACGGGAACGGACGGGCAGGTTCCGAGACCGCGTCGAGCCGTGCGATCAATTCAGGCGCGAGCGTGAAATCGAGCGAGCCGAGCGACTCCTGCAACTGCGCCGGCCGGGTCGCGCCGACAATGATGCTCGACACGCCGCGCTTCTGATGCAGCCAGTTCAGCGCGACTTGCGCCATCGGCCGTTCCGCCAGATTCGCAACAGCCTCCAGTTCCGCGACGATGCGAAAGTTGCGCTCAGTTAGTTTGTCGAATCCGGGCGGCGGCGCGCTCGCTACACTCGCAAGGCGCCCGTCGCCGGAAATGGCACTCGTTGCTCCGCTTTGCGAAGGACGATATTTGCCCGACAGCACCCCCATGCCCAGTGGACTCCACGGCACGAGCCCCATGCCGAGATTGGCGGCGAGATCGGCGAACTCGTTTTCGGCGTTGCGTTCGATCATCGAGTACTCCAGTTGCATTGCCGCGACGGGTTCGAAACCGCGCCAGTCGGCCAATGTCTGCGCGCGCCCGGCGAACCACGCGGGCGTATCCGACAGGCCGACGTAGCGGATCTTGCCCGCGCGCACCGCATCGTCCATCGCGCGCATGACTTCGTCGACCGGGGTGACGCGATCCCACGTGTGCAGGTAGTACAGGTCAATGTAGTCGGTGCCGAGGCGTTTGAGCGAGCCGTCGAGCGCCCGCAGCAGATTCTTCCGGTGGTTGCCGCCCGCGTTCGGATTGCCGGTCTCGGCGTTGTAGCCGTACTTGGTGGCGATCACGAGCCGGTCGCGCAGACCGCGCGCCGCGACGAATTTGCCGAGCCATTTTTCGCTGGTGCCTTCGGTGTACAGGTCGGCGGTATCGATGAAGTTGCCGCCCGCATCCACGTACAGGTCAAACAGCCGTTGCGCCGATGGTTCGTCGGCTCCCCAACCCCATTCGGTGCCGAAGGTCATCGTGCCAAGCGAGATCGGGCTCACACGGAGGCCCGAGCGGCCGAGCAGGGTGTAGCGGTCCATCGTCATGTCAGTCTCCTTGAGTGGTCAGACGGGAAGAGTTGAGTCGATGGCGTTATCGTGCGCTGATTTTTTACTTGGAAAAATGCCGTCTGTCTGCAAGGATTGTGAAGTCTGACTTAATAATGGAGGTCGTGATGGATCCAGCGCAGTTGCCGGCCTTGATGGCGTTCGTGTGCGTGGCGCGTCACGGCAACTTCACGCGCGCCGGCGCTGAATCGGGGGTGACGGCGTCGGCGCTGTCGCAGAGCATTCGCTCGCTCGAGACACAACTGAGTGTGCGCCTGTTCAACCGGACCACCCGGCGGGTCGCCCTGACCGAGGCGGGCGCACAATTTCTCGCGCGCGTGCTCCCTGCGCTGGGGGAACTGGAGGCCGCCTTCGAGGCGCTCGATGAAACGCGCGACCAGCCGGCCGGCACGCTGCGCATCAATTTACCGAGAGTCGCGAGCGAGTTGCTGGTGCTGCCGCATCTCGCTGAGTTCACGCGCCGCTATCCGCAGATCCGTCTCGATCTGACGCTCGACGACGGTTTCGCCGACGTCGTGGGCGAAGGCTTTGACGCGGGCATCCGGCTCGGCGAGAGGGTCGCGCAGGACATGGTGGCGGTGCCGTTGGGTGGCGATATCCGCATCGTCGTGGCCGGCTCGCCGGCTTACTTCGAGCGTTATCCGGCGCCGGCAACCCCTGCCGATCTCGCCGCTCATGATTGCCTGCGCTATCGTTTCTCGACCAGCGGGGGAATTTATCGATGGGAGTTCGCGTCGCCCGACGATTCATCACGGGTGTTCGAAGTCGAGACCCGCGGGAGTCTTGTCACCAACGATCTACGCACGATGGTGCGAGCAGCGGAGCAGGGTGTGGGCCTTCTCCATGTGATCGATGGCTACGTGAACGAACAACTCGAAGACGGCCGTCTGGTAAGCGTACTGGAAGCATGGTGTCCAAGCTTTCCGGGTTTTTATCTGTACACGGCGAGCCGCGTGCAGATGCCGTTCAAGTTGCGCGCGCTGATCGATTTCCTGAGGGAGAAGCGCGGCGTCCGGTAGCGCTCGTGTTGTTTTTAGCAAGTTGCGCCGTCCGCCGGTCAATGGGTGAGCCGCCACCGGGTATTGAGAGCCGCTATCCACCACGTACGGTGCGGTGGCTAACGGACACGCCGGGTCTGGCGCGGAAGATGGCTGTCTTCGCCCTTCAGAGAGTTCGCCATGGAAAACGCTGTCTACTGGAACGCACGCCAGGTCGGAATCGAGTGCGCCGGCCGGATCTTGTGGTTTCCGTCAGCGCCGCGGGAAGCGGTGCTGGCATATGACACGAAAGACACGAAGCCGGCCGAGAACGTGATCGTTGAAGACGCGGTGGTCGCTTGCAATCTCGGCATGACCGCGCGATGCGATCGATGGGATCTGGGCGGCTGAGTTGGAACTGCCGCGGCCGACATTGGCAGTCGATGTTGAGGCGGTGGTCGCGTTGACCGGGGCAGAAACTCGGTTGAGTCTCTGTAAATTTCGGCGAGCAGGCGCACGAAGAAAGCCGAAGAAGCGATCGCGAATAGCGCAAAGCAAAAAGCCCAGTCACGAGGACTGGGCTTTTTGCTTGAATCTTGTGGTGCCGGAAAGAGGAATCGAACCCCCGACCTTCGCATTACGAATGCGCTGCTCTACCGTCTGAGCTATTCCGGCATCAGGAGAAACGAGATTATAGGGACTTTTTCAGGAACTTGGCAAGCCCCCGCGATTACTTTTTTGTTTCGAGATGGTAGCGGGTAACGCGGTCGACTTCGTTCTTCGAGCCGAGGAAAACCGCGACACGCTCGTGCAGGCTTTTCGGCTGGATGTCGAGAATACGCTTCTCGCCGTTGGTCGCGGCGCCGCCTGCCTGTTCGACGATGAACGCCATCGGGTTCGCTTCGTACATCAGGCGCAGCTTGCCCGGCTTGTCCGGCGTACGCTTGTCGGCCGGATACATGAAGACGCCGCCACGGTTCAGGATACGGTGCACATCGGCCACCATCGACGCGATCCAGCGCATGTTGAAGTCGCTCTGGCGCGGACCTTCCTTGCCTGCCTTCAACTCACCAATGTATTTCTCGACCGGCGGATACCAGTGACGCTCGTTCGACGCGTTGATCGCGTATTCACGCGTTTCAACCGGAATGCGCATATCGCTTTGCGTGAGCACCCACGAACCCAGTTCGCGGTCGAGCGTGAAGCAGTTCACGCCGTTGCCGGTGGTCAGCACCAGCACGGTTTGCGGGCCGTACACTGCATAGCCCGCCGCGACCTGCTGCGTGCCGGGTTGCAGGAACGACTGCTCGGTGGGCTGCTGGCCGTCCGGGCAGCGCAGCACCGAGAAGATCGTGCCGATCGACACGTTGACGTCGATGTTCGACGAACCGTCGAGCGGATCGAACACCAGCAGGTATTCGCCCTTCGGGTAGTTGGCCGGGATCGGGAAGAACTGCTCCATTTCCTCGGACGCCATGCCCGCCAGATTGCCGCCCCATTCATTCGCTTCGAGCAGGATTTCGTTCGACAGGATGTCGAGCTTCTTCTGCACTTCGCCCTGGACATTCTCGCTGCCCGCCGTGCCGAGTGCATCGCCCAGCGCGCCCTTGCTGACGTGGTAGCTGATCGCCTTGCACGCGCGCGCGACAACTTCGATCAAAAGGCGCAGGTCGGCCGGCAGGTTGTTGGTCTCGCGCTGCTGCTCGATCAGGTACTTTGTGAGAGTGGTACGACGTTGCAAAGCCATTGCTGTACTCCGGGAAGGCTTGAGGAATGTCTCGATTTTAACCGCTCGCTGTGTCGGTTCCGTGCTTTTGAGATTCAAGAGCGGGCGTTCACCTCGCTGAACGTGGCAAAGGCCCTTGAAATTCAGGCCTTGCGGCGAGCCTTGATAACCGTGACGTTGCCGGTGAGATTCGCCGCAAGCGCCGCCGCCCGGGCATGTTCGGCTGAGACTTTCGGCAGTTTCGGCCGGTTCGCCTTAGGCATTGGCTCGATCTCGCGTTCAATCTGCTCGCCGGCTGCCGCGGTGGCGATGCGCAGGTCGTAGCCGATCTGCAGATTCAGCCAGAACTGCGCGCTCGCACCAAAGTAGCGTTCGAGCCGCAGCGCGGTGTCAGCCGAGATGGCGCGCTTGCCGCGCACGACGTCGTTGATGCGCGGCGCCGGTACGCGCAGCGCAAGTGCGAGCGCATTGACGGACATGCCGAGCGGCTCAAGGAACTCGCTGCGCAGGATCTCCCCCGGATGAATCTCCGGGATACTTTCGCCAGTGGCGATCTCGGAGAAATCGATGCTGCCCAGATCGGAGCGTTTGATGACCATGCCGGTCTCCCAATAATCAGTGATAGTCGACAATTTCGACATTCAGCGCCTCCCCGTCGACGAAATGAAAACAGATGCGCCACTGCGCGTTGATGCGGATGCTCCACTGTCCGCTGCGCTGGCCTTGCAAGGCTTCGAGCCGGTTGCCCGGTGGCGCATGCAGACTGCGGATGGACTCAGCCGCGTCGATCAGCAGCAGCTTGCGGCGTGCGAGTGCCTGCATGTAAAGCGGCAGTGAATGTACGAACTTGCCCTGAAAGATGGCTGCCGTAGCCTTGTCGCCGAATGTCGTGATCATCGGATGATATAACGCGATGCGTTAAACGTAAACCGTTAAATGAATGCGTTTACTTTCACCCTGCCGAGCCGATACCGATAGTCGTCCAGACGGCTAACGTCGATACCCGCAACCCCGTCTCATGGTGAGAATCAGGACGAAAAAAAGCCGGCAACAAGTGCCGGCTTTTCGATGCGGGAAACGCCTTCAGAACAGCGTCACGCCAACGCTTTCTCCACGATCTCGCGCACGTCGCGCGATTTCGCCTGCGATGCCACTTTCTCCAGCGCCGCGCGCATGCCGTCACGCAACGCCGGCGTAAAGCGGCGCCACAGTTCCAGCGAGCGGGCGAGGCGGGCGGCTACTTGCGGATTGATGGCGTCGAGCGCGATCACCTGGTCGGCCCAGAACGCGTAGCCCGAACCGTCTTCGGCGTGGAACTGCGCGGGGTTCGCCGCGCAGAAGCTGAAAATCAGCGAGCGCGCGCGGTTCGGGTTCTTCAGGTTGAACGCGGAGTGCGCCATCAGCTTGCGCACGATCTCGATCACCGGACGCTGCGCGCTGCCGCGTTGCGTGGCTTGCAAGGCGAACCACTTGTCGATGACGAGCGGCTCTTTTTCGAAGCGCCGGTAGAAGTCGTCCAGCGCCTGCTGCGCCTGAACGCTGCCGCCATTCGCGGCCGATGCGTTGAGCAGGGCGGAGAGCGCCGCGGAGCGGTCGGTCATGTTGTTGGCGGTGTCGTATTGCGCGGACGCGAGCCGCACGGCTTCAGCCGGATCGTCCAGTTCCGCCAGGTAGGACAGCGCAAGATTCTTCAACGCGCGATGACCGGATGCCTCCGGGGTGGCCTCATAGGCGCCCGGCGTACGATGCTTCTCGTAGACGGCGAGCCAGTCTTTCCTCAGCGCATTCGCGAGACGCTTGCGTACGAATTGCCGCGCGGCGTGCACGGCGGCCGGATTCGATTCGGCCATCTGCTCAGCCAGATACGCTTCCGACGGCAGCATCAACGCCAGTTCGCGGAAAGCGGGCGAGAGCGTTTCGTCGGTCAGCACGCGGGCGAACGCGTCGACTACCGAGTCGTCGAGTTGCAGCGGCACACCGGTGGTGGCGCGCCCGGCGAGCGTCAGCAACTCGCGCGTGGCGAGGCGTTGGCCGGCTTCCCAGCGGTTGAACGGATCGCTGTCATGCGCGAGCAGGAACGCGAGCTGGCCGGCTGAATAGTCGTATTCGACAATCACCGGTGCCGAGAAATTGCGCAGCAACGAGGGCAGCGGTTCCTGTGCAACGTTGACGAACGTGAAGGTCTGTTCGGTCTGCGTGAATTCCAGCACGCGTGTGGTGGCGTCCGGTGCGCTGGTTTCGCCCTCCAGTTGCAGCGGCAAGTCCTGCCCGTCGTTGCCGATCAAACCGATTGCGAACGGAATCAGCAACGGGCCCTTTTGTGTTTCACGCGCGGCCGAGGCCGCCTCTCCGTAGCCTTGTGTGAGTGTGACGCTGTAGCGTTGTTGCGCGGCGTCGTACCGGGTGCGCACCGAGACGCGCGGTGTGCCGGCCTGGCTATACCAACGCTCGAATTGCGCGAGATCGCGGCCGTTCGCATCGGCGAGCGCGTGACGGAAATCGTCGCACGTCACCGCCTGGCCGTCATGACGCTTGAAGTACAGGTCCATGCCCTTGCGGAAGCCGTCGCGGCCGAACAGCGTCTGATACATCCGCACGACTTCGGAGCCTTTTTCGTAGACCGTCATCGTGTAGAAGTTGTTGATCTCGACGTAGCTCTCCGGGCGCACCGGGTGCGCCATCGGACCGGCGTCTTCGGCGAACTGCATCTGGCGCAGCACGCGCACGTCTTCGATGCGCTTGGTGGCGCGCGCGGCTTCGTCGGTCGCGCCGCCCGCCATGTCGGCCGAGAACTCCTGATCGCGGAACACCGTCAGGCCTTCTTTCAGACTCAACTGGAACCAGTCGCGGCAGGTCACGCGGTTGCCGGTCCAGTTGTGGAAGTACTCGTGGCCCACCACCGCCTCGATGTTCGCGAAGTCGGTGTCGGTTGCCGTTTCGGGGTTCGCCAGCACGTACTTCGTGTTGAAGATGTTGAGCCCCTTGTTCTCCATTGCGCCCATGTTGAAGTCGCTCACCGCGACGATCATGAAACGGTCCAGATCCAGCTCCAGCCCGAAGCGCGACTCGTCCCAGCGGATCGAGTTGATCAGCGAATCCATGGCGTGACGGGTCTTGTCCAGATCGTGCGGTTCGACCCACACCTGCAGCAGCTTTTCCTTGCCCGAACCGCTCTTCACGCGTTCTTCGAGCGCGACCAGCTTGCCCGCGACCAGCGCGAACAGATAGCTCGGCTTCCTGAACGGATCTTCCCAGCGGGCGAAATGACGGCCGTCCGGCAGATCGCCTTCCTCGAGCAGATTGCCGTTCGACAACAGCACCGGATAGTCGGCCTTGCTGGCGCGCAGCGTGACCGTGAAGGTCGCCATCACGTCGGGACGGTCGAGGAAATAGGTGATGCGGCGAAAGCCCTCGGCCTCGCACTGCGTGAAGAAGTTGCCGCCCGACACATACAGGCCCGACAGCGTGGTGTTTTCCGCAGGATTGCAGAGGCTGGTGAGCGTGAGTTCGAAGTGCTCCGGCACGTTGCCGAGCGTGAGGCCGTGTTCGTGTGCCCGGACGTTGGCGAACGGGACGCCGTCGATCTCCGCGGCGACGAACTCGAGTTGTTCGCCCATCAGTTCGAGAGTCGAGGCGTGGGACGCGTCCGGGTTGCGGCGCACCCGCATCGTGTTTCTGACGACGGTGCGTTCGGGGACCAGATCGAATTCCAGCGCGACGGTATCGATCAGGAAGGCGGGCGGCGCGTAGTCGGCGCGGCGGATCACATTGGGCGTTTCGGTATCGGCCATGGCGTTCTGTAGTGATGGGACTCGAGCCGTCACGCGTGCTTATGGCGCGCGAGCCGGGCTTGTCGAGCCATTGTACAAAGGCTCGGCGGATCGTGCGGGTCGAACTTTTTACCGAATTGCCAGGTCAGCGTATTATCGGGCGCCCGCGCAGCAACGGCTGCGCGCCAACGGACCGATCAAGACTGGCAACAACAGGCAACACGAGGTAGACCATGAAAACCAACCGATGGACCCGCCACGCCGCGCTGCTGCTAGGCGCGCTGACGGTGCTGCTGTCCGGCTGCACGAGCTACGTGACCACCCAGGTCACGGCGTTCTCCGACTGGAGCGGCAGTGACGCCACCCGCACGTATGCCTTCACGCGGCCGGCGGATCAGAAGAGCAATCTGGAACTCACCACCTACGAACGCGTTGTCGGCAATGAACTCGCCACGCACGCGTTCCGCCAGGTCGACGCTTCAACTGCGCGCTATCTGGTCGGGCTGTCGTATGGGATTCGTTCCGACATGGTGACGGTCGCGCAGCCGGTGTATTACAGCCCCTGGCCGTCGCCGTACTGGGGCCGGCCGTTCGATCCGTGGGGCCCGTGGGGGCCATGGGGCCCGTATCCGGCGGCGTACGTGAATCAGAGCTACCCGATTTTCACGCACTTGCTCGGCGTGCGGATCACCGAGCGTGCCAGCGGCAAAGAGGTCTATAACGTGACGGCGCGCAGTTCGGACGACGAGTCGTCGCTGGTGAGAGCCATGCCGTATCTGGCGCGCAGCGCGCTGGCCGACTTCCCGCTCGGCAACGGTGTGGTCCATACGGTGAAGATTCCCGTCGGCAAGAACGGCGGCATCTCGAACGAAGTTGCTACGGCGGGCGCTGCGCCGGCGGCGGCACCGGCGGCCGCCCCGGATGCCGCGTCGGGCGCGAAGGTCGTGCAGTAAGCGTCGGGGCGTCGTATCGAATGGCCTACATGGCGCAACAAGAAGCGGCCCGGCAGGTTATTCCTGCCGGGCCGTTTGCTTTGCAATCCTGCGGCCGCAATGCGATGAAATCCGGCGGCGACTCCCTGATGTTGGAAAATTGGTGCTGGGGTAAGCATCCGAAAGTCACGCGTGAAACTGACGTGGGTGGTGTGGGGCGCGCGAATGACCGCTGGACCGAAGCATTGAAGTGTTCCGAAACGAAACACGTATTTTCGAAAGTTAAGTGAAAGCTTTGGTGTTGAACGGTATGTATTGACCGATGCCGCTAACCTCCGGCCGGTCCGCGAAGCTCGCCGCAAGTGGCTTTGCGGGCGGGGCGCCGATTGTGCGAAGGCCGCCAGGCCTGCATCTTTGGCTTTGTCCAGCCACCCGTCGCACTCGCGATACGGATACAGATGGATACGTCTTTTGTGGCTGATTTAATCCAGAATATTCAGTATGATTCCGGCGACCATAGGGAGCCTGAGCAATCCGTCAGATTAATTGTCAAAGGCGCCTAAATAATCGGGGCCAAGTGCCGTTAAATCGCTGAACCCTATATAAGAAGATTGGATTGACCCTCGGCTGGAGATTGTCGTTCCGCGCGGCGCGCATACGCTGTGACGGGTGCATATTCCGTCAGTGGCCCTCAGCCTCTCCTCGCTTCTACGCGCGAACACCGATATGCCCGATCTGCACTGGACCATTCCGGTCGCTCGCTGGTCTAGCTGGCCTGCTGCCGCATCTGCCGCACCCGATATCGGCTTTATCGAGCCGATCGTGCGGCGTCGTCTGAGCACGCTCTCCAAGGTTGCCCTGAAGGTTGCACACGATTGCGTGGCGCAAGACGAGGTCCGGGTCGTGTTCGCTTCGCGCCACGGCGAATTGCGGCGCACAACGGACATCCTGCGCCACATCAGTGCGGGCGAACCGGTCTCGCCGACCGCTTTCAGCTTGTCGGTGTTGAACGCCATGACTGGCGTGTTCGGCATCGCGCGCGGCGATCGTAGCGCGGCCAGCGCCATTTCGGCGGGCGCGGAGACGCTCGGTTACGCGTTGCTGGAAGCGTACGCGCAGTACGCAACGCAGCCGGGTTCGCCGGTGCTGCTGGTATATGCCGACGAGCCGGCCGATCCGGCGTACGGCACGATTGAAGACGAAGTGCCGGGCGGCGCGATCGCGATCCTGCTGAATGGCCAAACGGCGGCGGGGGAGTTGATCTGCACGCTACCCGGCGCAGGCGAGCCGGAAGCGGCCGTGGGCACCGAAGGCGCCGGGGCCGCCCAGCAGGCCAGTGCGGACGAACAATTTCCGACCCAGAGCCAGGCGCTGCTGTACTGTCTGGAAACTGGCAAGCCTGCCGTCTGGCAAGGCGCTGGCGCCGCCTGGCATTGGAGGTGGCATGAACGTGCGGTTTGATTTCCTTTGGCGGTTGTGCGCGACGGGCATGGCCTTCGTGGTGTTCGGCATCTGCGGTGTGCTGTTTTCGGTGCTGGTGTTCCCGCTCGCGTGGCTATGGCCCCACCGGGCTTCGCGCCAGCGCGCGGTGACGACGGTGATCCACTGGTTCTTCCGCGCGCTGGTCGCGGTACTGCGGTGGGTCGGCGTGATGGAGCTCGAGGTGTCGGGCGCACAGGCATTGCGCGCGGGTGTCCCGGCAATCGTGGTCGCCAATCACCCGACGTATCTGGACGTGATGGTGCTCCTGTCGCTGACGCCACGGGCCTGTTGCGTGGTGAAGAACGCACACTGGGGCAATCCGTGTTTCTGGGGAATCGTGCGTGCGGCGGAGTACGTGAGCAATGCCGATCCCTCGGAGCTCGTCGAAGCCGGCGCGCGGCAACTCGCAGCAGGCTACACGATGATCATTTTTCCCGAAGGCACGCGCAGCCCGGCGCCAAACCGGCTGCACGCCTTTTCGCGCGGTTTCGCGCACATGGCGTTGAAGGTCGGCGCGCCGATCGTGCCGGTGCTGATGGATTGCGATCCGCCGGCGTTCACCAAGCAGATGCGTTGGTACGACGTGCCGGCACGCGCGTTCCGGATCCGGGTGAACGTGCTCGAACCGTTTGGCGTCGAGCAACTCGCGGACCATGACACTTCACCGTCTCTCGCGGCGCGCAGCGTGACCAGCGCCATTGAAGCTCACATTACTCAGCACCTGTTCGATTATGGATTCTTTAAAACTGGAAATTAAACAACTCCTGATCGAAGCGCTCGATCTGGAGGACCTGAGTCCGGCCGATATCGACGACGACGCACCGCTGTTCGATACCGACGGCATTGGTCTGGACTCGATCGACGCGCTCGAAATCGGCATCGTGCTGCGCAAACAATACCAACTGACCATCGCAGCCAACGACGAACGCACCCGCGAACACTTCCGCTCGATCAGCACGCTCGCCGCGCTGGTCGCGAGTCAACGCGAAACGGCGGACGCTGTGAACGAAACCACAAGAAAAGGGGATTAATCGTGTCCGAGGCAGAGATTCTTGAACGCATCCGCGCCATCTTCAAAGAGAACTTCGCGATTGAGCCGGAGCGCGTGACACCCGAGGCGCACCTCTTCGAAGAACTCGATCTCGACAGCATCGACGCCGTGGACCTTGCGATCAAACTGCAGGAAATGACCGGCCGCCGCATCAAGCCGGAAGAGTTCAAGTCGGTACGCACGGTCGGCGACGTGATCGTCGCGGTCGAGTCGCTGCTGGCGGCACAGGGCTGATGCCATCCGTGCGCTCGCGAATGCAAGCGGCGGCGAGCCAGCCCGCTGAGGCGTCGCCTGGCACTGAGCGTCGTTTGGCCAAAACGATGTTGCAGGTCCTGCTGAAACTCGCGTATCCCGCGTTGATTTTGTGTGCCTGGCGCTGGGACACGCCACGCTACGTCGGCTGCATGCTGTTCGCGATTCTGTGGCTGCAGCGCTGGGCCGGCAGCGGCCCGGTCGCGACCTCGCTGCGCCGGCTCTCCTCGATCGATTGGACCGTGGTCGGCCTGCTGAGCTGCGCCTCAGCGGCGATCGTGTTCACCAATAGCGAACTGCTGCTGCGCCTCTATCCGTCGCTCGTCAATCTGGGCCTGCTGATTGCGTTCGGCGCGACGCTCGTGCGTGGACCGTCGATGATCGAAAAATTCGCGCGCTTGGGCAATCCGAACCTGTTGCCGGGCGCCGTGCGCCATACGCGGCGTGTGACTCAGGTGTGGTGTGCTTTCTTCGCGTTGAACGGCGCGTTCTCCGCTTATACGGCGCTGTACTGGAGCCGTGCAAGCTGGTCGCTCTATAACGGCGCGATTGCTTATGGATTGATCGGCGTGTTGCTGGTAGCCGAGATTATCTGGCGTTATCTGGTGGTGCTGCCGCGAGCCGCGCGTTCGGAGGCGGCATGATTGCGTTGCACGATTTATTGTCGGTGGCCGATGGGGCCTCCGTTTTGAACGCACCGGTATGCCGCGACGGCGCGACCGTACTCGACCGCGCTGCGTTTCGCGCGCGTGTTTCGGCGCTGGTCACGTCGATGCGAACGCAAGACGCGAAACGTTACGCCCTGTGCATCGACGATCCGTTCGATTTTGCCTGCGCGCTGTTTGCGTTGTTCGCGTGCGGCAAGGAGCCGGTGATTCCGGCCAATGCGACGCCGGGCTATCTCGCCGATCTCGCCGACGCGTATGACGCCGTGCTGACCGACGCCGATCTGCCGCGTCATGTGCGAGAAGCCGACGCCGACGCCACGCGCGCGCCAGTCGCCTATACGGTCGATCCGCACGCCCCGTTGACGCTCTATACGTCCGGCAGCAGCGGCACCCCCAAGCCAATCCGCAAGACCCTCGCGCAATTCAATGCCGAAGTGCATACGCTCGAAAAGCAGTGGGGCGCGCTGGTCGGCGATGCGACGATGCTCGCGAGCGTGCCACATCATCACATCTACGGCTTGCTGTTTCGCGTGTTGTGGCCGCTCGCAGCGGGCCGCGCATTCGGCCGCGCGATCAGTCTCGAGCCCGTGCATTTGCAAGCGCAGATCGCACAGTGCGCCGCTACGGTGGTCGTTTCAACGCCCGCGCAATTATCGCGTTGGCCCGCGTTGCCAGGCTTTGACGCGGTGACGCCGGCACCGCGCGCATTCTTTTCTTCAGGCGGCCCGCTTGCCGCGGAAGCCGCGCGGGAATACGCATCGGCCTACGGTGCCGCGCCGCTCGAAATCTACGGCAGTACGGAAACCGGCGGTATCGCATGGCGTCGTCAGGATCAGACCGACGCCTGGCAGCCGGTGATCGGCATCGAAGTCCGCCGCGACGAAGACGGTGCGCTGAACGTTCGCTCGCCGCATCTCGATCACCCCGGCTGGCATCGCACGGACGATAAAATCGCGTTCGACGCGGACGGTCGTTTTCGCCTGCAAGGCCGGCTCGATCGCGTGCTCAAGCTGGACGGCAAGCGCGTATCTCTGCCGGAACTCGAAGCGCGTCTCGCGCTGCATCCGTATGTGACGCAAGCGGCGATCGTGCCGCTGGAAGGCGCCTCGCGCGAGCGCGTCGGCGCCGTGGTGACGCTCACCGAAGCCGGCAGCGAGGCATTGCGTGCCGAAGGCCGCGTGCAACTCGCGAAGACCTTGCGCCGGCATCTCGCTGCGTATTTCGATGTGGTGGTGCTGCCGCGTCATTGGCGTTTTCGCCTCGCCTTGCCGTTCGACGCGCGCGGCAAACTGCCGGTGGCCGCGGTTGCGGCGGCTTTCGAGGCACGCGCGGACGGCGTGGAAGTGCTCGCCGAAGCGCGCAGTGCGGATACCTTGCACTACGAACTGCGCGTGCCGCCTACGCTCGTGCATTTCGCGGGTCATTTCCCCGGCTTGCCGATTCTGCCGGGCGTGGTTCAGGTGCATTGGGCCATGCATCTGGCCGCGGAACAGGTGCCTGCGGTGCATGCGCTGGCATCGATTGACCGGCTCAAGTTCATGGCGCCGGTGCCGCCGGGCGCGGTGCTGAATCTCACGCTCACGCACGACGCCGTGCGTGGACGCGTGCAGTTCAGCTACCGGTTGAGCGGGCGTGAATGCGCATCCGGCGTGATCGTGTATCGGGAGCTTGCATGATGAGCATCGCTGCGTGCATTGTGATTCCGATTTACAACCATAAGGACGCGATCGGCGCGACCGTCGCGCACCTCGCGGTGCATGGCTTGCCGATCTTTGTTGTCGACGACGGTAGTGATGAGGCGACCCAGCAGGTGCTTTCCGCGCTCGCGCAACAGTACGCGGAGCAACTCACCCTGCTGCGCTTGCCGGTCAACGGCGGCAAGGGCGCGGCCGTGATGGCGGGGCTGCGTGCCGCGCGCGCCGCGGGTTACACGCATGCCCTGCAGATCGATGCCGACGGTCAGCACGACGCGGCCGACGTACCGCGGTTTATCGAAGCCGCACGTGCTGAACCGGGCGCGGTGATTCTGGGCCGCCCGGTCTACGACGAGAGCGTGCCGAAATCGCGCCTTTACGGCCGTTATCTGACGCACGTGTGGGTGTGGATCGAAACGCTCTCGCTGACGATTCGCGACTCGATGTGCGGCTTCCGCCTTTATCCGCTTGCGCTGGTTTGCGAGCTGATCGACCGCGTGCAACTGCCGACCCGCATGGATTTCGACATCGAAATTCTCGTGCGTCTCCACTGGCGGCGCGCGGCGTTCCGCTCGATCCCGACGCGCGTCACCTACGCAGCCGACGGCGTCTCGCATTTCGACGTGCTTTGGGACAACGTGCGCATCAGCCGCAGCCATACGCGGCTGGTGTTCGGCATGCTGTGGCGCTTGCCGATGCTGCTCGCACACAAAGTGATGCCACGCCGCACGGTCATCGCAAATGAAGCGGGCGAACCGGGCAAGCCGGGCGAACCACGCGAACAGAATCCGCAGGACTGGTGGCGGATCGCCGAACGTGGCAGCCATGTGGGCATGTCCTTGCTCGCGCTCAGTTGCAAGCTGTTCGGCCGCCGTTTCACCGCGCTCTGGTTGCATCCGATCGTCGCGTATTTTCTGCTGACGGGCCGTGCCGCGCGCGAAGCGTCGAGCAATTACTTCACGCATCTCGGCAACGCCGCGCCGCACGGCGACACGCCGCGTCCGGGCTGGTTGTCCGCTTATCGGCACATGCTGGCATTCGCGCAGTCGGGCTTTGACAAGCTCGCGGCATGGTCCGGCCGTGTCAACAACGGCGATGTCAAATTCGAGGATCCATCGGCGTTCGAAGCCCTGGTGGCGAGCGGCAAGGGCGCGCTCGTGATCGGCGCGCATCTCGGCAATCTGGAAATGACCCGCGCGCTCGCCGCGCAGGGCGCCTACGCGAAAGTCACCGCCGTGGTCTATACCGAACACGCGCGGCGCTTCAATAGCGTACTGGCGTCGGCGAATAGCCAGTTCGCGCGGCATCTGCTCGAAGTCAGCGACTTCGGTCCCGAGACCGCCATGATGATGCAGGAGCGCGTCGACTCGGGTGAGCTGCTGGTGATTGTCGGCGATCGCGTGCCGGCTCATGAAACGGGCCGTACGATCGACGCGCAATTTCTCGGCTCGACCGCGCCGTTCGCACAAGGCCCTTATGTGCTGGCGCATGCGCTGGGCTGCCCGGTGTATCTGTTCTTCTGCCTGAAAGAGCGCGACGGTTACCGTCTGTATTTCGAGCAGTTTGCCGAGCGCATCGAGCTGCCGCGCCGCGAGCGCACCCAGCATCTTGCTGCGTGGGCGCAGCGTTACGCCGCGCGCCTCGAACACTATTGCCGCAAGGCCCCTTATCAATGGTTCAATTTCTTCGATTTCTGGGCCAGCCCCAAGCGAGGCACGCATGGCCGAACATGATCTGATCGAGGCGCCGCACGTCGGCGCACATGAGTTTGCCCGGGCAAACGCAGCGGCGGTGACGATCGGCGCTCGCAAGCTGACGATCGAAGAGGTCGTCGCGATCGCCCAGCATCGCGCGCCGGTTGCGTTGAGCGCCGATCCGGCGTGGCGCGCGCGCATTCAGCGCGGCGCGGATTTTCTGCGCCGGCATCTGGCGGCCGGCGCGACCGTGTACGGCGTCAATACCGGCTACGGCGATGCGTGCGTGGTCGACGTGCCGATGGAACTCGTCGAAGCCCTGCCATTGCAACTGACGCGTTATCACGGCTGCGGGATGGGCCAGTATCTCGACGATGCGCAAACGCTCGCGGTGATCGCCGCGCGCCTGAATTCACTCGCGTACGGTTTCTCCGGCGTGCGCCCCGTGTTGCTCGAGCGTCTCGCCGATCTGATCAATCATCGTGTGTTGCCGCGTATTCCGTCGGAAGGTTCGGTCGGCGCAAGCGGCGACTTGACGCCGCTTTCGTATGTGGCCGCCGCGGGGGGGGGGGGGGGGGGCGGGGGGGGGGGGGGGGGGGGGGGGCCGCGGGGGGGGTGGGGGGCGG
>NZ_JAQQFL010000002.1:0-449694 GCF_046026025.1 Paraburkholderia fungorum
ACGCAACGCCACGTTATCAGCGGCTTCGACACCTTGATTGAGTTCGTGTAATGGCAAGGCAAGCTCCTGTGCGGCAAGGACAAGTCAACAGAGAGTGATCACCAGGAGGCAGGCAGCTGACAGGCAGCAAGCGGACATAAAAAAACCCGCCTCGTGGGGCGGGTTATTGTCACTGCGACTAGACGCGCGCTAACCCACCATTCGATGAATGGTGCTAATAATCAGCGCAATACGGATGTCGAGGCAGTTCATGCGGTTGATCTTCGTTGACTTGGCGGCCTTTGTCAATCCCCGCTCGTTAGATCGGGTAGCGTCCTTCGTCCGATGTCCGAGGGACGCGCATCATGCGGACGGACGCATCAGCGCACGCCGCTTTGCTTCTTGAACTGATCCAGAATGCTCCGTTCCAGCGCGTTGTAGTCGCGCCCGAAGTGATGATCGCCCGACGTGCGAATCACCGTGACGCCGGTTTGCGCGAGCGCCGGACACAAGGTGTCCTTCTCTTCTTCACCGTAGAAGCACTGCACGAGCGCAGGCGGCACACGCGTCAATTCGGGTTGCACCTTCAACGCCTTATCGCTTGCCGGCATACCGAGCCAACCGCCCACACGGATCTGGAAATCGGCGTCGGGCGCAAAGCCTAGCAGCGCAATCAGCGACACTTTCGCACGCAGCGCCTCAGGCAAGCGGTTATAGGCGAACGGCATCACGTCGGCGCCGAACGAATAGCCAATCAGCGCAATATGCTCAGCGTGCCAGCGCGTCCCGTAAGTCTGCATCACGCGCGCGAGATCGCGGCTCGTCTGCGCCGGCGTCTTTTCGCTCCAGAAATAACGCAGACTGTCGATGCCGATCACCGAGACGCCGTCTTTCTGCAAGGCGAGCGAGATGGTCTTGTCGAGATCGCGCCAGCCGCCGTCGCCGGAAATCACAACCGCCATCAAGCCGTTCGGACGCGCTGCCGGCAACTCGATCAGCGGCAGATCGGAGACATCGTCATCGCTCGTCGTCGCCGTCTGCAAATGCCGCGTCACTAGCGCCACGAGTTGCGTGCGATCGCCATTGCCAGGCGTCGCCTTTTCGACGAAACCCGGCACCTTGTCGCGGATAATCGTCGGGTCCGGCGGGCACGGTTGAAAGCGCGCATCCAGATTGCGCTCGGCGTCCACCGAGACCGCGCCGGCCACCGTATTCGACGGCGCCTGCTCGAGCACATGCATCGCCAGCGTCGCGCCCTGCCCCGTACCGGCGACGATCGGCGCGAAATAGCGGCTCGATTGCGATTGCCGTTCAAGCTGGTGGCTCAGGGCTTCAGCATCGCCCACCAGTTGATGGCAAGCTTCTTTCTTCGCACTCAGGTTGGCTGCATAGCGCGCCGTATCCACGCCGACGGTCATCGCGCCCGCCTTGGCAAGCGCATCGGCGGTTTGCTGGTCGGCCGCACTCCAGCCGCTGGCCGGCGAGTACAGCACCACCAGGCCGCGCAAAGGGCCGGCCGGCTGCGTCACCGTCACGTCGCCATAACGGCCGCCGGACACGGTGGTGGTTGCGGCAAAAACAGACGTGCTGCCAATAACAAGGCTCGCCGCAACGGCGAGCCTGAAAAACGGATGCAATGTCATGAACGCCGGCCTCCTGCCAGCAATGACAGGTCCGCGAGCGTGAAGAACACGCTCATCGAACCCGACGCCGCGAGATAGCGCGGCTCCCAATGCGGCTGGAACTTGCTCTTGAAAGCTCGCAGTCCACGGAAGTTATAGAAGCGGCCGCCGAAGCGCCACACGATGCCCGCCAGCCGATGCCAGCGCGACGCGAGCGGCGTCGGCTGCATGCCGGAGAGCGGCGCGATGCCGAGACTGAGCGAGCGGAACCCCGCCTGCTTCAGATGCAGCGCCAGTTGGGTGAACAGATATTCCATCGCATACGGCGACGCGCTTTCCACATGCCGCATCACGCCGACGGTCGCTTCGGTGTTCAGATCGGTCGTCATGAAGGTCACGAAAGCCACTGGTTCGCCGTTCTGGCGCACCAGCATCACGGACTGCGCGGCGAGGTATTCGTCGGTAAACGCGGCCACGGAGAAGCTCTTTTCGCGGGCGTCGCGGCTGTCGAGCCAGCCGTCGGAAATCTCGCGCAGCGTTTCGAGCGACGCCGGCACATCGGCCTGATCGATCACTTCGACAGTAAAGCCGTCACGCTCGCCACGCTTGAGCGCATAGCGAAGATGCGCGCGATGCGAGCCCTTCAGGTCGAAATCGTCGAGCACCACGTGGGCCTCTTCGCCCAGCTTCATCAGCGTGAGGCCGGCATCGAGGTACAGCGGCAACGCGTTGGCGCGCACCTGATAGAACGCAGCACGGCCGCCGTGCGTGTGCGCGAGCGCGACAAATTTTCTGATCAAACCGGCCCACTCTTCGCGCGGACCAACCGGATCGTGAAGCGCGGCCCACGTGCGGCCATTTTTTGCGTACATCAGGAATGCTGCGCGCGATTCGGAAAAGAGAAAACTCTTGTCGCCCATCAGCGCGAGACCGGCGTCGCTGCGCTCCTGCGCCCGCACAATGCGCGCGGCGTCCTGCAGATCTTGCGCAGGCGGCATCACGAAACGGCCCGCTGCGGGGCGCAGCAGTTGCCAGAACGCGAGCGTCGCGGCAAACAGGCTGGCGGCCAGCGTCGCACGCAACGCACGGGGGGCGCGTTCGTCGAAAGCAAATTGCCACCACAGGTCGCGTGTATAGGGCACGTCGCGGAACGCAAACAGCATCACCCACACGGCAAGCGCGAGCACCATTGCCACCGACATCAGCCAGCCCAACGTAAAGGGCTCGGCAAACAGCGACGAATGGCGATTAAAACGGCGACGGGTGGACAGCAGCAACGCGATCAGCGTGCCAAGCACGCCCGCTTCCACAAACGCAAGTCCTTTGGTCAACGACAGCCCGAGGCTCAGCACCGCCAGCAGCAAAGTCATCCACCACGCCGCATCCAGACGCCGCAGCAAGCCGCGCGCGACGAATAACAGCAGCACGCCCAGCACGCTGCACAGCATCTGCGAGCTTTCGAGCACCCACAGCGGCAACACGTCGCGCAGAATCCGGATGCGCTGCCAGAAGGCGGGCGTCGCGCTGGAAATCACCAGCATGCTGCCGACCACGAACGTCACGAGGCTCAGAAACAGCGGCGCGAGTTTCGACGCGCCCGCCGCATGATGCAGCGGAAAACGGCTTTTCAGCGCGCGGCCTTCGAAGCCGGCGAGCAGCGCCGCCGAGACGATCAGCGGGACACCGAAGTAAATCGCGCGATAGGCGAGCAGCGCCGCGACCATCTGATGCGTTTGCACGCTGCCGTTCAGCGTGAACACCATCGCGGCTTCGAACACGCCGACGCCGCCCGGCGTGTGGCCGATCATGCCAAGCAGCATCGCGGCGGCATAGACGGTGATGAAGGTCACGAAGCCGACGTCCGCATGCGGCAGCAGCGCCCACAAGGCGAGGCCCGCGGCCACCACATCGAGTACGGCGAGCGCCACTTGCGCGATCAGATCGCGGCGCGCCGGGATATCGAACGACAGCCACTGCCAGCGCGTGCGGATCGGACGCGTTTCGCGACGGCAGGCGGCAGCCGCGAGTCCGAGCACGACGAGCACCGTCGCACCGCTCCAACGCAGCGTGAGCGGCGGCAGATGCAGCATCGTCGCAAGCGGATCGGCGAGGCACGCCATGCCGAGCGCTGTCATCAGCACCAGCGCGAGCGCCAGTGAAACGCTTGTGAATACGGTCATGCGGCCAATCTGTGCGGGCGTCACGTTCGACACCCCGTAGACGCGTGCACGCACGGCGCCGCCCGTCAATGCACCGAAGCCGGTCGCATTGCCGAGCGCGGAGCCCGCCGTCGCGCCGATCCACAGCGCCGCGCGCGGCACCGTGGCGCCGAGGTAGCGCAAGCCGACCGCGTCACGGCCGACCAGCGCGACATAGCTCAGCGCGGTCGCGCCAAGCGCCGCGGCCCACTCGCCCCCGGTCAGATGGCGCAACTGACGCATGACCGAGCGATAGTCGACCGCTTGCGAGAGATGTTGCAAGACGACCAGCAGCAACCCGCAAATGACGAGCGCAAGCACGGGCGACAGAACGCTGCGCTTGCCAAGTGCCCTGGACACCCGGCCGCACATGGCGCCTAGTCGGTCGAAGCTGTTGTTATATCGGTGGAAAATGGTCAATGCGGGCCTTGCCTGGATCTGTCGTGACGACGGGTCGTCTGCCACGGCGCCGCCTTACTCTGGCGATTACAAATGGATAACGACAAAGTGTCAAAAAGGTTGACACCGTTAGCCAATGTCAGTCAATTCGTCGGAATTAAGCTTGGCGGCAAATGATGCGGAACACGCCTCGCTCCATGACAGCGCGGCATGTGCCAATAAAACGGTCGAAATTGCCGATTGATGCGCCGTGCCAAAGAGGATCATCGCGGTCGACAAGGGACGCGATTTTAAACATTTATTGAAAATTACGAGACAAAAATCGATATCGCTTAGATCGCGCACCGATTTAAAGGCTGGTTTGCTCCATCAAGATTTTCGCTTCACATGCCGTAATCGAGATCAAGAGCACGGCGCAATGCCGGGATTTCGTAGCAGGAATAGCCGCAACTGAAGGGGAATGATGATGGCAGAACAGGATTGGGTGATGGCCGGCGTGTATCTGGTGGGCCTGGTGTCGATGGCGCTATTGATCAGTTCGCTGTCCGCGCGAGCGACTAAAGAGCAGCGCCCCGTTTCGTCACGCGTCAGGGAGTAACGCACAAGCTGGTGTTCGGGATTCCGGGCCGGTAACGATCGATCCCGGCCCCTGCTTCAACGCTTACTGCGGGCGGCGATGCGCTTCAGCAAGCACCGCGCAGTTTTGCAGATGCAGGTTGAGCGCGTGCAAGGCCAGCGCGCGGAGCTTGCCCAGCCATGTAGCGTTGGCGGCGGTAGCGGTGCGGACGGTAGCGGTGTTGGATGCAGTGTTCATGATGGGCTCCTATTTAGGGTTTATACCTAGGGAATAACCCGATTATAGTCCTCTCGTGTCGCACTGCAACAAATATCAATAACAACGTCGGCATGTTGTGCGCGGGTGACACGCGCGATCCGCGCAATCTCGAATAGGGACGGCATCAGGCGGCGCACAATTAACCATCCGCACCGTACAGGTGCAATAATGACGCCTTTGCCTGCGACCATCCGCCGCAGAACACCCGGCTCCCATGACCGTCGTCGAGAAAGCTCTGATTGCGCCCCTTATCGTCGCATGCGCGATGTTCATGGAAAGCGTCGATGCGAATGTGATCGTCACCGCCCTGCCCGCCATGGCGCGCGACTTCGGGCGCGATCCGGTCACGCTGAAAATCGCGGTGACGAGCTACGTGCTGGGTCTCGGTGTTTTTATCCCGGTATGCGGCTGGCTCGCTGACCGCTTCGGCGCGCGGACCGTTTTCCGTACCGCGATCGGCATTTTCGTGGCTGGCTCGCTTTTGTGCGCCGCGTCCAACTCACTGCCCACCTTCACCCTCGCCCGCTTCGTGCAAGGCGTCGGCGGCGCGATGATGGTGCCGGTCGGGCGGATCATCATCTTCCGGGTGGTGAGCAAGTCCGACTTCATCCGCGCGATGAACTATCTGAGCGTCCCTGCGTTGCTCGGGCCGGCCGCCGGCCCGCTGCTCGGCGGCTTCATCACCACCTATCTGCATTGGCGACTGATCTTTTTCATCAATGTGCCGATCGGTATTCTCGGTATCTATCTGACCAACCGGTATATCGCCAACACACGCGAACCGGATCCTGGCCCGCTCGACTGGATCGGCTTCTTTCTATCGGCGGCCGGCGCGGTGCTGCTTCTGCTCGGACTGTCGCTGGTGGGCGGCGAACTCATGTCGAATCAGAACGCGTTCGGCATGTGCGCGAGCGGCGCTGTGCTGCTCCTCGGCTACGTCGTGTACGCCCAGCGCGTCGAATTTCCGTTGCTCGATCTGCGGTTTTTCAAGGTGCCGACTTTCCAGGCGAGCGTGCTCGGCGGATCGCTGTTTCGCATCGGCCTCGGCGCGCTGCCCTTTCTGCTGCCGCTAATGCTGCAGGAAGGACACGGCATGAGCGCGTTCGAGTCCGGCCTGATCACCTGCGCGTCCGCGTTCGGCGGCATGTTCATGCGTACGTTCGCCTCGCGCGTGCTGCATCGGTACGGCTTCCGCTCGGTGCTGGTGGTGAACGCGGCGCTCTCAGGGATAGCGATTGCGGCATGCGGACTGTTTTTTCCCGGTACGCCGACCTGGATCATCTGGTTCGTCGTACTGCTCGGCGGCTTCTTCCCCGCGCTGCAATTCACGAGTCTCAACTCGCTGACTTACGCGGAAATCGCCAGCCGCGATGTGGGCCGCGCAACGAGTCTCGGCAGCGTCGTGCAGCAGATGTCGCTCGGCCTGGGCGTGACAATAGGCGGTATCGTGCTGCAGATTTCGCGGGTATTGCACGGCCATCCGAGCATCACGTGGTCGGATTTCTGGCCGGCGTTCCTGGTGGTGGGCCTGTGCTCGTTCGCCTCGATTCCCGTGACGCTGCGTATGCCGCATCGCGCCGGTGAGGAGATCTCGCGAGGCGGCCGGGGGTAAGCGGACTGCGCGCATCAGGCGCACTAGCCGCTCACCAATGTGGCAAGCGTATCGCCAAAGCCGCCGCGGGCGCGTGTCGCCGTACGCGCGCTCGTGATTACACGCGGTGCGGCGCTCCACGCAATATGGGCCCCCGTAGCGATCAACCGGTCGACAAGCGCAACGTCTTCGCTACACGTGAGCGGCGGAAAACCGCCGGCGCGTCGATACGCTTCTGCGCTGACACCAAGATTCGCGCCGTGCACGTGGCGGTGGCCGTCGGCGTCCACATAGGTCTTGCGAAAATACTCGCGCACGCTGTGTGGATGTGTGGTCCAGTCGTCGACCGCAATTGAGCCGCATACAGCATCCGTGTCCAGCGACAACTGCGCGACCAGCCAGCCCGGTGACACGCGGCTGTCAGCATCGGTGAACGCGAGCCAGCGGGCGCCATCCGCCAGCAAAAAGTCGGCCCCCGTCGCGCGCGCGATGCCGACATTGCGCACCTTCAGCGTCAATGTCTCAACGCCGTAAGCACGCGCGATCATTCCCGAGAAATCGTTGCAGGCGTCGAGCACGATAACGATCCGCACCGGCTCGCTGCTCAGACCTGGGTGTCGCGACGCTTCGATCAACGCGGCAAGGCACGGCGCCAGCAAGCCCTCTTCGTTATGCGCTGGAACGATCACACCGATCATGAAAGCCCCTCGCGTTGCGCCACTGAACGTGCGTCGCGCGACCATACGTCGATCAGGAGATCGGCTTCGTCGTGATGCGCGAGACGCGACAGGCCGCAGCGTGCATCGAACAACGCGTGCGCGGCGTCGGCGGAGGCGAGCGCCTCGGAAAACGGACGGCGCCAGTGGCACGCGAGCAGCGTACCGTCAGGCGTGAGCGACGCTGCAATTCGCGCGGCCAGCGTTTCGAGATCGGCTGCGTCGAGGTAATAGGCAAGTTCGCTGATCACGATCAACTCGAACGATCCCGCCTCGGTCGGCCATTGCTGCGGCACCCTGCGCTGTTCGACACGGACCTGCTGCATCCCGGCCACACGTTCCCGTGTCAGACGCACGGCTGTTTCGTGCAGATCGGCCGCGAGCAGCGCATCGCAGCGCGCTGCCAGCCCGGCGGTCAATTCGCCGTTCGCGCAACCCGGCTCGAACGCGTTGCGATAACGCGGACGCGGTAACAGCGCAAGCGTGAGCAACCGCTTGCGGCGCTCATACCAGCCTTCACGCAGGTGCCACGGGTCGTCGCTGCTTTTGTAGAGTGCATCGAAATACAGCGCTGTCGAGGACATGTCAGCGGCCCTCCCCGCATTGCGTCAGAGCATCCATGGCGCACCTCTGGCAGCAGGATCGGCCCCTGCTTTGACGGTCAGCTCACCGAGCGCGGCAAGATCGCGTTCGGCATGGCTTTGCCGCAAGAACACCGGCAGGTCCGCCAGCGCCCGGGCAAAACTCGCATCCCGGCATAACGGACCGGCGCCGAGCGCGCGCGTCGCGTGAGTCATCACGGCAGTGGCGGCTTCTTCAACGACGAGACGGGCGCGCATGGCTTCCCGTTGAGCGTTGGCCTGGGTATTCGCGTCGATATGGGCGGCGGTTTCGCGCAGCACGGCGGCGGCGCCTGCCAAGGCCACATCGACCGCACCGAGGTGGGCGAGCCGATGTCCGTCAGCATGTTGCATGGACGCGTCGCGCAAGGTCCGGCCAATCTGCGAGGCCGCGCCGTACCAGCACGCAGCGATACCGGCACCGCCATGCCAGAAGCCCGGCCGGCGCACGTAATCATGTGCGGCGCCCACGAGCGTGGCGGAGCTCCGATCGAAGGTGACGTCAGCGCTTGCGGTTGGCTGCATGCCGACGGCATGCCACTTCGAGGTGTCGATCGAAATCGACGCTTGATCCATCGCGACGGCTGCGAGCACAGGTTCACCATCGAGCCATACGGTGACGAGTGCGTGACTGACCACCCCCGCGCCCGAACACCACGCTTTCGTGCCGCTCAGGTGCAGTCGCGCGGCATCATCGGCGCGGCGCGCGCGTTGGACCTGCACGCGCGCATCAGGCGGTTCCGCGGCCCATACGCCCCAGCGGCTGCCAACGGATGGCGCGGGACCGTGCAACTCGGCGAGAATCGCCAGCGCGTCGGTATGTCCTTCGAACAGTTTGACGAGACCGAGATCGCACGCGGCAACCGCGGCCAGAGCACGCCAGCGCGCGAGCGTTTGCCCGTGCCCCGGCAATGGCACGAAGGGCAACCGGTCGTAGCCCCGCTCGACCAGTGCGCAAAAAACATCGCCCAATGCAATGGCGTCGCCTGTGTCGAAACGCGTGTCGCGCAGAAAGTCTTCAAGCGTCCCGGCGGGACGCACTGCCGGTAGCGCGACGCATGCCGCATGAAGGTCGCACGCGAGAATTCTGCTGGCTCTCTCCGGCGGCCGCGCACTCGCGCTGGCCGTACGATCGCGCGTATCGAGCATGGTGTCTCCCTGAAGCGATTCGATCCGTGCGCGCGGACTTTGATAGCCGGGCGCGTGCAGATGAACAGCAAGCGGCATGCCTCAGGCATCGAACACCTGGGACGCATCGCGCTATTTCAGGGGTTTTGGCGCGCTGGCGCTAACCGCGTGATGCGCGGCTCGCCTCGACGAAGTAGGCGCGCCCCTGGCTCTAGCCAGAAGCGCGTTGCCCGCGCCTAGCTTGCGCCCGTTCCAGCAACCCTTCGAATAGCGCAAGTTCCACCGGCTTGACAAGATGCGCGTCAAAACCAGCGGCCCGCGTACGTTCGCGATCGTCGGCGTGACCGAAGCCGGTCATGGCCGCGAACACCGTGCCGGCCAACGCGGGCATCTCGCGCAACCCCGCCAGCGTCGCGAAACCATCTATTTTCGGCATCGCAAGGTCGATCAACGCAAGATGAGGCACGAGGCGCGGCGCGACATCGAGCGCCTGCGCTCCGTCATAGGCAATGCGGACTTCGTGGCCCTTGAGTTCGAGCAGCATGGCGAGGCTGTCGGCGGAGTCGCGATTGTCGTCCACCAGCAGAATGCGCAACGGCGACACCACACCCTCTGTCACGCCCGCCTGATCAGACTGCGTTTCGGAGGGTGCCGCGGCAAGCGGCAAACTGAAGGTGAACGAACTGCCGCGCCCCTCGCCTTCGCTGCTCGCGATGATGCTGCCGCCATGCATTTCGACCAGCGATTTGCACAACGTAAGACCGATGCCGAGACCGCCTTCGCCAAAATTCTGCCCGTTCTTTTCCTGCACGAACAACTCGAAGATCGTATCGAGCGCACGCACCGGAATGCCGCGGCCGTGGTCGCGCACTTCCAGCACCGCCATATGATGTTCGACACGCCCGAATATCCCGATGCGGCTGCCAGACGGCGAAAACTTCGACGCGTTATGCAGCAGGTTTTGCAGCACTTGTACAAGCCGCGTCGTGTCGCCGCTAACGATAAGCGGCTCGGCGGGCATATGCGTCGCCACGCTCTGCTCCCGCGCTTCGGTAAACGGCCGCGCGGCTTCGATCGCGCGTGCCGCCACTTCCGCCAGATTGACGCGCGCAATGCGCAACTCGACCTTGTCCGACATGATGCGGCCAACGTCGAGAAGATCGTCGACCAGACGCGTGAGATGGGTCACCTGGCGGTCGATCAGATCGCGTGAACGCGCCATCGTGGGGCTCACGCCCGCCTCGAGTTGCATCACACCAATCGCGTTGCGTACCGGTGCAAGCGGATTGCGCAACTCGTGGGCGAGCGTGGCGAGAAACTTGCGCATGCGGTCGCCGGAGCGCTCCAGTTCTTCGCGCTCGCGGCGCTCGGTCAGATCGCGTGTCACCTTCGCGAAGCCGCGCAGCCGGTTCGATTCGTCATACACAGCGGTGATGTTGACGTTGGCCCAGAAGGTCGTGCCGTCCTTACGCACGCGCCAGCCTTCGTCTTCGACCCGGCCGTGCTGCCTCGCGATCGCCAGTTCGCGTGCAGGCTTGCCGGCCGCCACTTCTTCCCGCGAGTAGAACGTCGAAAAATGCCGGCCGACGATTTCTTCGCGCGTATAGCCCTTGATGCGCGCGGCGCCCGCATTCCAGCTCACCACGTAGCCATCCGGATCGAGCATGAAAATCGCGTAGTCTTTCACGTTGTCGACCAGCAGACGAAAGCGCTCCTCACTCTGCCGCAACGCTTCCAGATACTCGCGCTGCGCGGTCAGATCGCGGGTAATCTTGGCGAAACCTGTCAGCACCCCCGCTTCGTTGCGCACCGCCGTGATGACGACGTTCGACCAGAAGGTTGTGCCGTCCTTGCGAACCCGCCAGCCTTCGTCCTCGAAGCGGCCGGTCAGCGTTGCCTGCTGCAGCTCGTAGTCCGGCCAGCCGCGCGCCACGGCTTCGGCGGTGTAGAAACGGGAAAAGTGCGCGCCGATGATCTCGTGCGCCGCATAGCCCTTCAGCTTCTGCGCGCCGGCATTCCAACTGACGATATGCCCGGTCGGGTCCAGCAGGAAAATTGCGTAGTCTTCGATCGACTGAACCAGCGCCCCGTAATCGACCTCGGCGGATGCATTCGCACGAAGCACCGGCGATACGTTGGCGGCCTCGCCGTTATCACCGGCGGGGCGGGCGTCAGTTTCGTTCATGATGAAAGGAGTCTATTGGTATGTTCAAACAGCATACACCGGCCCAGTTTCATGTTTCGCCTATTGCTCGACGTGATTGCTCCGAGCGCCGAAAACGACCGTCTTGACGCCACGCGTACCGCGCAACTTATGTAACGCACGCCGAACACACTAACCATGACGCATGGTTGCAGGCCCTCAGTGCCCGCCGGCGCCCGCGGCCGCCGCCACACTCGACTTGTCCGCCTTCGTCACCCAGATCAACGGAATGATCACCACGAAAATCACCGCTGAAAGCCAGAAAATATCGTTCAGGCCGAGCATTGCCGCCTGGGCGTTCATCGACTGTTCAAAGAACGCCATGGCCTGCGAAGCACTGCCCCCCAGCGAAGCCTGTATCGCGTCCAGAGCGGAGGTGAACACCGGATTGTTCACACTGGTTTGCTCAGCGAGCCGCGCGTGATGCAAGATCGTGCGGTCATTCCACCCTGTTGTAGCAAGCGACGTACCCACTGCCCCCGCAAACACCCGCGCGAAGTTCGACAAGCCCGCGGCGGCCGGAATCCTGTCCATGGGGAGGCCGGAAAGAATGATCGCCGTCAGCGGCACAAAGAACAATGCCGTTGGAACACCTTGCAGCAAGGTCGGTAAAACCAGGGTCCACGTATCCACGCCGGTCGTGTAATACGAGCGCATGAAAAACACGCCGGCAAAGCCGAGAAACGCCAGCGTCGCCAACACGCGCGGATCCGACTTCGGCATGATCTTCGCCATCACCGGCGCAAGAATCACGGCAAAGATGCCGAGCGGCGCGGTGACCAGACCGGCATCCACCGACCGGTAGTTCAGGTACTCCTGCATCCACTGCGGTAGCAGCACGAGGTTGGAAAAGAACACAGCGTACGCCACCGAAATTGCAAGCGTGCCGCCCAGGAAATTACGTCCTCCGAATAATCGCAAATCGACAATCGGATTCTTCTCGGTCAACTCCCAGATCACAAAGAACACAAAGCTGATCGCCGCGAATACGGTCAACGCAACAATCACGGGCGAGTTGAACCAGTCGAGGTCCTTGCCCTTGTCGAGCATGATCTGCAAGGAACCCACCCATGCGATCAGCGAGATCAACCCCACCTTGTCGATTGGCAGGCGCTTCGTCGGCGTTTCGCGCTTGCGGTAGATCGCCCACGTCACGCCGGCTGCAAAGATGCCGACAGGAATGTTGATATAGAAGATCCAGGACCAGGAGTAGCTATCCGTAATCCAGCCGCCGAGCGCCGGACCCGCGATCGGGCCGACCGTCGCCGTCATGGCCCACAAAGCGAGAGCATGTGAGCTCTTTTCCTTCGGATACGAGCCGAGCAGAATGGCTTGCGACAGCGGAATCAACGGCCCCGCCACCGCGCCCTGCACAATCCGCGCGGCGAGCAGTATCGGCAAGGTCGGCGCAATCCCGCACAACCATGACGAAATCACGAACAACAGAATGGCCCACACGAACAGCTTGATTTGTCCGACGCGCTGCGTGAGCCAGCCCGTCAAAGGAATCGCAATCGCGTTGGCGGCGGCGAACAGCGTAATCACCCACGTCCCTTCATCTACCGACACGCCAAGATTGCCCGCGATGGTCGGAATCGCCACGTTCGCGATCGACGAATCCAGCACGTTCATGAACGTGGCAAGCGCCACGGCAAGTGTCGCCAGTACGAGCTTGCCGCCGGTCAATGGCGGCAACGGGGCGGAATTGGTCGATCCATTCATTTCATCACCTGTCGAAGGACACAGATATCTGACTTATCAGTTAATTGGGCAAAAAAATTGGGCACCCATGCAGGGATCGCCCGTTTAACCTGCGTTCCGTGCCGCGTTCTTTTGCGCTGCGTTCTTTTGCGTGGCGCTCGATGCCAGCGCACGTGCCAACGGCATGTTCTGCGCGATGATCCTGGCGATTTCGGCGTCGGCGTTGGCGCCGTATTCGGCGAAGACGTCCGTGCGATAACGGGTATCGACGGCCGCACCCAATTGGCTGCCCGACTGGTCACGCGTCTCGACGTCGACTTGCATCGACAGCCCGATCCGCAACGGATGCGCGTTCAGTTCGTTCTGGTCGAGCTGGATTCGCGCCGGGAGGCGCTGGACGACCTTGATCCAGTTGCCGATCGCATTCTGCGCGGGCAACACGGCGAATGCGGCCCCCGTGCCCGCCGAGAAGCCCAGCACGCGGCCGTGATACTTGACGCCCGAACCGTACACATCGGCTGTCAGCGTGACCGGCTGGCCAATGCGCATGTGCCTCAACTGGCCTTCCTTGAAGTTCGCGTCGACCCACACGCCGTCGAGCGGCACGATCGCCATCAGCGGTGTGCCTGGCGCCACCCGTTGACCGACCTGCACCGAACGGCGCGCCACATAGCCTGTCACCGGCGCGGGCAAGGTGTTGCGCGCGTAATTCAGGTAGGCGTTGCGCACTTTCGATGCGGCAGCCTGCACGTCCGGATGCTGCTCGATCGTCGTACGGTCGGTCAGTGCATGGTTGGCCTCCGCTTGCTGACGCGCGGCGTCCAACGCAGCCAGTGCCGAACTGACGGCGTCGCGCGCATGGGCGATGTCTTCACCGGACACCGCACCCGTTTCCGCCACGGCCAGGCGGCGCTTGAGGTCGTCTTCGGCGCGCGAGAGATCGGACTGACGTTGCGCGACGGTCGCCGCATAGAAATCGTTATTCACGTAGAGGCCGCTGACTTGCCGCACGGTCTGGCCGAGCGTCGCTTCGGCGTCCGCCAGCGCGACTTTCGCGTCGGCGTTATCGAGCGTCACGAGCGGCGCGCCCTGCTTGACGATCTGCGTGTCGTCGGCGTTCACCGCCACCACGGTGCCGCTCACTTGCGGCGTCAGTTGAACCAGGTTGCCGCTGACGTAGGCATCGTCGGTTGACTGGTGGTACTGGCCGTTCGTGACGTAGTAGGCGCCGTAGCCCGCGCCGGCCAGCACCACCGTGGCGGCCAGCAAGCTGAGCAGCAGCTTGCGCCTCGCTGGCGCCTGCACTTGCTGCGGATGCTGCGGTTGCTGCACTTGCTGCGGCTGGTCTGCGTCCGCCGTGGTGCGGGCGGTATCGATCGTGTCGCTCATTTTGAGGCTCCTGACAGAAAATAAAGCGTCGCGATGGCGCCTTAGCGGGCGGCGACGACGGGGTTGGCTGGTACAGGCGAAGCGGCTGACGCTGCCGCGCTATCGTTGGGATTCGACTCGGCGCGATCGGTATAGCCACCGCCGAGCGCCGCAGCCAGCGCGATCTGCTGATCGCGGCGGTTCATCTTCAGATTCGCGACCTGCTGGTCGGCGGCAAGCGCCGTGGTGTCGGCGTTCAGTACCGTCAATTGATTCGCGAGGCCGGCCTTGTATTGCGTGAGCGCCAACTGATCGGCACCGCGCGCGGCGTCCTGGGCTGCCTGCGCGTCGCCGAGCTGCGCGTCGGTCGAACGGATTTGCGCGAGTTGCGTCGCGACTTCGGAGAGCGCGGTGACGAGCGTCTGGTTGTACGTCGCGACGGCATAGTCGAAGTCGGCATAGCGCCCCTTCAATTGCGCGCGCAACTGACCGCCGTCGAAGATCGGCAGATGGATCGCGGGACCGACAGATGCCGTGCGGCTCGCCGCGGTGAGGAAACGCCCAAAGCCGAATGCATCGAGACCGATCGCGGCGCTCAGGTTGATGTCGGGATAGAACTCGGCCTTGGCTTCCTTCACGTCGTGCGTCAGCGCGTCGACGCGCCATCTGGCGGCGACCAGATCCGGTCGGCGGCTCACGAGATCGGCGGGCAGGTTGTCCGGCAAACGGACTTCGTCCCCGATCCCGAGCGCCGGCCGCGCAATCGTGAGGCCGCGGTCCGGACCGGCGCCGAGCAAGGCAGCCAGTTGATAGCGGGTGGTGAGGATGGCGCCGTCGAGTGAAGCCAGGCTGGCGCGGCTGGTGGCGAGATTCGCTTGCGCCGTCTTGCGCTCGACCTCCGTATCGAGCCCGGTCGCGATGCGACCGGCGGTGATACGGTCGATCTGCTCGCGTTGCGTGATCTCCTGCTGCGCGATGTCACGCAACGCGTACAGCCGGGCGAGCTGGTTATAGGCCCGCGCCGTTGCCGAGCTCAGCGACAACCTGACGACTTCGGCATCCGCCTCGCTCGCTTGCAGTTGAGACAGCGAGGCCTTGAGTGCTTCGCGATTCTTGCCCCATAGGTCCAGATCGTAGGAGGCGGATAACAGGCCCTGATTCTCCGATTGCCATGACCCGCCATACGGCGGCGGCACTAGCGCCGTGCCCGAATACTGTTGGCGCGTAAACGAATAGGTGGCGCCGACCTGAGGCATCGTGCTGGCCTTCGCCGTGTCGCTATACGCAGCGGCCGCGGCAACCCGCGCCCGGGCTTGTTCGACCGACGGATTGCCTTTCAGCGCTTCTGCCAGCAAGGCCTTCAATTGCGCATCACCGAATTGATCGGCCCAATCGGCGGCGGGCCAATGGCCGTGATCCGCGGGAATGCTCTGCTGGGTCGCGTACGTCTGCGGCTGTGCCATCTGCTTGTCGCTCGAAATACCGGCGTAGTTCGCACAAGCCGACAGCACCGCCGCGAAGATCACCGTCACACCGGCCTTCGCGACTCGCGACCCGGCTGCCTGCCGATTTAACTGTGACATCATTTTCTGACCTGTCAGATATTAAGTTAAAAAAATGGCTGCAATCCTTCGCAGCATCGTTTGCCTCGTCGCTTGCTAGTCTTCGAGAAACTTGTTCAGCAGGCGGAGCAACTCCTCGAATTCGGTTCTGGTGAATCGCTTCAAACGCCCATTCAGCACCACTGGAACAATCTGCGGAAGATGCGCGGCGACTTTATCGCCCTCTTTCGTCAGCTTCAGATTGACGACGCGCCGGTCTTCAATGCTGCGCGAGCGCTCCAGCAAACCTTTGGTTTCAAGCTTGTCGAGCATACGCGTCATCAAACCCGTGTCGATACCGAGCAGTTTGGATAGCTCGAACGGCGTGGCCGCAATGCCGCGGCTCAACGACAACAGGATGCCCATTTGCTGGCTGGTGATATCCAGATCTTTAAGCGCCGTATCCATTTCCGCGATCAGCACGTTGCGCGCCTTGTTGATGGCGAACCCCACGCTCTGCGTCACGTTGAAAGTCTCAGGCGTGTAGTGGTCCATGGGCGGCTCCGGATTGGGAAAAGCAAGGTTGAAGCGAATATATCTGCATAGTCAGATACTGTCAACAACAAATTTGCCGGAGTCAGATTTGTGCACGCACGACGGCAGGAAGGAATAGGCAGACGAATCCGTCGCGTGGGGTCGATGCTCGCCGAACGGAGCGCGGGACACCGCTGCCCGCGCTCCGGCCGGACGGTACAGCCTCTCTTCAGACCACCGCCCCCACCTTTTCCGCCAGCTTCGCGTCATAGCTGGAATGGACGTGCACCCGCTTCTTCTCCGGATAGGCGTATGCATACGCCTTGCGCAGCGCTAGCGACGCCTCATGAAAACCGGACAGGATCAGCTTCTGCTTGTTCGGATAGTTGGCGATATCGCCGACCGCAAAAATGCCGGGCCGCGAGCTTTCATAGTTGGACGTATCCACATCGACGCGGCCGCCGTGGATCGACAGATTCCACCGCGCGATCGGCCCGAGGTCGGCGACCAGGCCGTACAGCACCACGAGTTGCTCGGTGTCGAGCTGCGTTTCACCTTCGATATGGCGCAGCGCGATCGACTTCAACGCGTCGCCCTCAACGTTGAGCCCCGCAATCGCGCCGACGACAAAATCCATCTCCCCGGCCTCGACCGCCCGCCGCATGGACTCCACGCTCGAATTCGCCGCGCTGAATCCGTTGCGGCGATGTACGAGCGTCACGCGCCGCGCGACCTCACGCAATGCCAACGCCCAGTCGAGCGCGGAATCGCCACCGCCGGCCACCACCACCGTCTTGCCGGTGAAATCGGCGAGACGTTGCACGCTGTAGTGCACGTGACGCGACTCCAGCGGCACGGCTTCGGCCAGCGCCAGTTTTTGCGGAACGAACGCACCATTGCCGGCGGCCAGCAGAATGGCCGCCACGTCGAATACGAGGCCGCGATCGGTATGCACGGTCCAGCGCCCGTCGTCGCGCTGCTCGACCGACTCGACCCGTTGCTCGAGATGGATCGGCACATCGAACGGCTTGCATTGCACCAGCAAACGCTCGACCAGTTCGCGCGCGGTACATGACGGAATCGCGGGAATATCGTAGATCGGCTTGTCCGGATAGAGCTCCGTGCATTGACCGCCGACCTTGTCGAGCGCATCGACGATCTGGCATGACAGGCCGATCACACCCGCTTCGAAAGCAGCAAAAAGACCCACGGGGCCGGCGCCCACGATCAGCACATCGGAGCGAATCGGTAGCGCATGCGGGTTTGCGGCGGTGCTCATGGGAGATCTCGTTCGGTAGGTCGATGATCCACCATACAGAATCGACCGAGGCCCGGCAACGATGCCATTACAGGCGATAAGGACGCTCGTCCGCGTAACGCCCGTGTTCGGCGCCGGCCTGATTGAATAGATTAAATTTATGGAACCATAAAAAAACAACATTATTTTTATAGCCGACGAGTTCGTATAGTCGAGCCCAGTTCGAATGCGCCGTGTGCTCGGCGCCCTCCTTTCCCGCTACTGGACCACGATGAAACTACTCAAGTTCGCCCCTCTCGCGATCGCCGGCGCGCTTTCCAGCGCCGCCCATGCGCAAAGCAGCGTGACGCTGTACGGCCTGATTTCGGCGGGTGTCGGCTATGCGACCAATCAGGGCGGCAAGAATGCGTGGCAGGCCCTCTCGGGGACCAACCAGAACCCACGCTGGGGTTTGAAGGGCATCGAAGATCTGGGCGGCGGCACGAGCGCGATCTTCCAGTTGGAGAACGGCTTTAACGTGATGACCGGCACGGCGTCGCAAAACGGCCGCGAGTTCGGCCGGCAAGCGTTCGTCGGGCTTTCCAGCAAGCAATACGGTACGTTGACCTTCGGCCGTCAGTACGACACGGTGCACGACTACGTCGGCCCCGTGATCATCGCGAGCAATGGCGTGAACATCGGCGACAACGACAACGGCTATAACGACATTCGCGTGCAGAATGCGGTGAAGTACGTGACGCCCGACTATCGCGGCCTGAAGGCCACGGCCGAATACGGTTTCAGCAATGCCACCGGCTTCGCCAACAACAATGCGTACAGCTTTGGCGCCGGTTACGAAAACGGACCGCTGAAATGGAGCGTGGTCTACGCGCAATACAACAACCCGTTTAGCGCGACCAATCCGGATGGCGCGATTTCGAACGACTACGCGTCGTCGCTGCTGATCTTCGCGAAGAGCGCGCTGCATCCGGCCGCGTATGCAAGCAAGCAGCGCATCTTCGGTACAGGTGGCTTCTATACGGTCGGTCCCGCGCAATTTGCAGCGCTTTTCACCGATGTCCGCTACGATTATCTCGACGGTTCGCATCTGCATTTGCAGAACTACAACCTGAACCTGAACTACCACGTGAGCCCCGCGTTCATTCTCGGCGCAGCGTATGCGTTCACCGACGGCAAATACGATGTGATCAACACGAGCCCCAAATGGCATCAGATCAATCTGCAAGCCGACTACTTCCTCTCGAAACGTACCGACGTCGCGCTGACGGTGATCGCGCAGCAAGCCGCTGGCGACGCGCAACACGCGCAGATTTTTGCCTACGCTCAATCCACCGGCATCCGTCAGATGATCGCGACGCTCGGCATGCGCCACGTATTCTGACCATGACGACATCCTTCGATCCGACACAAGAACGGCGTGCGTTTCTGCGCACGGCGATAGGACTGGCGGCGGGCGCCTCGGCATGGCCGCTGTTGGCAGGCGCGGCGTCAGGGGGTGCCGCTGGGGGCACCAGCGCGGCCAACGCGGCAAGCGGCACGTCCCCGTCCGGCGCCCGCGCTTTGCAAAGCGGCGCGCGCCGCAGCGTGATCATCGATTGCGATCCCGGTCAGGACGACGCGATTGCGATCATGTTCGCCCTCGGGGCGAGCGACCGGCTCGACGTGCGTGCCATCACGACGGTTGCGGGCAACGTGCCGCTCAATCTCACCGAACGCAATGCCCGCATCGTGCGCGACTGGGCCGGCTACACGCAATCGCTGCCGGTGTATGCGGGCTGCCCGCGCCCGCTCACACGCGAGCTGATCACGGCCGCCAATGTGCATGGCAAGACCGGCCTCGACGGTGTGCCGCTGCATGAACCGCTCGCGCCCCTCGCGCCGCAGCACGCGGTTGCCTTTCTGATCGACACGTTGCGAGCGGCTCCGCCGCATAGCGTGACGCTGTGTGCGATCGGGCCGTTGACCAACCTCGCCACCGCGCTCATCGAGGCGCCGGAGATCCGCGACCGCATCCGCGAAATCGTGCTGATGGGCGGTGCCTTCTTCGAACGCGGCAACATCACGCCCGCGGCCGAATTCAATATCTACGTCGATCCGCAGGCCGCGCAAGTCGTGTTTGCCAGCGGTGTGCCGATCGTCGTGCTGCCGCGCGACGTCGCCGTGAAAGCGCCCATCACGCCGGCACGGATCGCGCCGATTCGCGCGCTCGGCAATCGCTGCGGCACGATGGCCGCCGACATCATGGCCGCTGAAGTCGCGTATCAGAAGGGCCGCCGGGGCGTCGAGGAAGCGCCGATGTACGACCCCTGCGCAACCGGCTACCTGATCGACCCGTCGCTATTCAAAGGACGCGAAGTCAATGTGATGATCGAGACCGTCGGCGAATGGACGCTCGGTGAAACCGTGGTGGACTGGAGCGGGCACAGTGGCCGCAAGCCGAACGCGACCTGGATCACCGACGTGGACGCGGACGGCTTTTATACCGCCTTGCGCGCGCGGCTCGCCACGCTGCCGTGAGCAGGACAAGCCGCGAGACCGTGACAGGCTCGACATTCGCCGTGCGATCGATCGTGAGACCGGTCGTGCAATCCGCACGGTTTGCGTCAGATATGCGCGGCGATCCATTCGCGGCAAGCCCGCACGTGCGGGCCGCGATCGTCGCCGGCGAGCGAAATCAGCGCGATCGAACGGCTGACGCGCGGCTTGTCGAGGCGCAACGCGACCAGCTCCGCGTCGTGCAGATGCATGGTGTAGAGACTGGGCAGCACGGCGATCGCCAGGCGATGGCGCACGAGTTCGTACAAGGGCTCCGTGTACTCGACGCGGTACGCAACCGTCAATTGCAAACCCTCCGCCCCGCCGGTGCGCTGCAGCGCGTCGCTGACGCTGCCGCGCACGAACACCGCCAGATCGCGGCCCACGAGTCTCGCCCACGCAAGGCTCTTCTTCTGCGCGAGCGGATCGTCGCGCCGCACCACCACTACGATCTGATCTTCGAACAGATCCTGGTAGCGCAACGCGGCTTCACCGTCGTTGCCCGCGGCGGACGCATCGGGCTCATGCACGCCCACGCCGAAATCAGCCGCGCCCTGGCGCACCGCGTCGATCAAGGCGGTGTTCGGCATGTCGTTCAGCGTGAAGCGCAGCGAGGGTTGTCGTACGCGCAACGCGGCGAGCGCGGGCAACAGGCGCGCCGCAGCCGACGGAATCAGTCCGATGCGCACCGTCTGCACGCGTTCGGCGAAGGTGCTCGCCATATCGTCGAAGGTGCCGCGCGCCTGATTGAGCAGACGCTCAGCGAGCGGCAGAACGCTGGCGCCCGCGTGCGTGAGCGTCAGCCGATGCGCGGAGCGAGCGAACAGCGGGCCGCCGAGCAGGAACTCGATCTGCCGGATCGCCGCCGTCAACGCAGGCTGCGTCAGGGCGAGCGATTGCGCGGCCTGCGTGAAGCTGCGCGCATGCGCAAGCGTAACGAAGTACTGAATTTGCCGCAGCGTGAGCGCGGGCAGCAGGGACGAACGGTCGGTCATGGAGAGCAATGCATCGACGCAATGCGCAGCAGTATAAATGCGTGGTTACAGGATGAATCAATTGATCAATAACGAATCTTCAATGCCGAATACCCACAACCCGGCACACGCCGCACGCGGCGGCTGGCTGGAACGGCGTTTCGCGCTCGCCGGGCGCAAGACCAGCGTGCGTATCGAAACGATCGCCGGCATCACGTCGTTTCTCGCCGCCGCCTATTTGCTGGTGGTGATTCCGTCACTGCTGTCGGCAGGCGGTATGGATCGCGGCGCGGCGACTACCGCGACGATTCTCGTATTCGTACTGAGCACGGTGATGATGGCGCTGTATGCCAATCTGCCGTTTCTGGTGGGACCCGGCATCGGCGGCTCGGTGATTCTCGGCATTACGCTCGCGGGCGAACATGTCGCATGGCAAACGGGTCTCGGCATTGCGTTCGTGTCCGGCGTACTGTTCCTGATCCTGACCCTGGTGGGCGCGCGCAGCCTCGTGGTGCGCCTGATTCCCGCGCAGATCAAGCTCGGGCTCGGCGCGTCGATCGGTTTGTTCATCGCGGTGCTCGGCTTCCGTAACGCCGGAATGGTGATCGCCAACGCGAAGACCAATGCCCTCGCGCTCGGCGATTTCTCGCGGCCCGGCACCCTGGTCGCCCTGATCGGCCTCGGCGCGGCTGTCGTGCTGCAAGGGCGCCGCGTGCCTGGTGCGATTCTGTGGGCGATCCTGGTTGCGGCCGCCGCCGGTGTGCCGCTCGGCGTCACGCATATGCCCGCGTCGTTTCTGTCGTGGCCGCACAGCATTGCGCCGATCGCGTTCAAGCTCGACATTGCGAGCGCCCTGAGTGTTTCCGCGATTCCGTATCTGTTCGTGTTCTTCGCGGCGGAGTTTTTCTCGACGCTCGGCACCACGCTCGCGGTCGGCGCCAAAGCGGATCTGCTCGACGAAAACGCGAATCTGCCGAACATCAATCGCCCGTTTCTCGTCGATTCGATTGCCGCGACGCTTGGTCCGGTGTTCGGTATTCCGGCGCTTACCGCGTTGGTGGAATCCGCAGCGGGCGTTGAGGCGGGTGGACGTACCGGCCTCTCCTCGCTCGCGGCCGCCGCGATGTTCGCCCTGATGCTGCTGTTCGTGCCCGTCGCTCTGGCGATTCCGAAAGAAGCCACCGCGCCTGCGCTGATCCTGATCGGCTTGTCGATGTTCAGCACGATTCGCCATGCGCATTTCGACGACTTCAGCGACTCGCTGCCGGTTCTTTCGATGGTGCTGCTCACGCTGATGTCGAACAGCTTCGGCACCGGTATCGCGGGCGGATTGCTCTGCTATGTCCTCGTCAAACTGCTGGCCGGACGTTTCCGTGAAGTGCCGTGGGGCCTCTATGTGCTGGCCGTGCCGCTCGGCTATTACTTCTATACCGTGGTCAAACCGCATTGAGCGCCGTGCCTGAGATGATCGGCCTGGTGAGGCCACCTGCCTGCCCAGCGTAGCCGCACGTAGCCGCGCGTTTGCATTCTGCATTTGCACTAAACTGAATTTGCGTCGAGTTTTACGCACTACCGAAAAGCATACCGACATGAAAGAGACATTGGGCAACGTGCCCGCATCGCGCCTCGGCATTACGCTCACCGACGCCCATCGCGCCTTCTTCACCGCCCTGCCGAAGGTCGAATTGCATTGCCATCTGCTGGGCGCGGTACGCCACGAGACGTTCATCGCGCTCGCCGAAAAGAGCCATGCGCCGATCGAGCGCGACGAGATCGACGCCTTCTACACCCGCGGCGAAAAACCGGTTGGCGTGCTGCGTGTTCTGCGCGCGCTCGACGAGCATCTGCTCACGCAGGCAGACGACCTGCACCGCATCGCCTATGAATATCTCGCCGATGCCGCCGCGCATCAGGTGCGTCATAGCGAATTCTTCTGGAATCCTACCGGCACGGTACGCGTCTCGAAGATTCCCTATGCGGATGCTCAAGCGGCCATCGTCACCGCGATTCGCGACGCCGCGCGCGACTTCGGCATCAGCGCGCGGCTGATCCCGAGCATCGACCGCGAAGCCGATCCCGACGAAGCAGTGGCACTCGTCGACTGGATGTGCGCGCATCGCGCGGACGAAGTGGCGGGCCTCGGCATCGATTACCGCGAGAACGACAGGCCGCCCGAACTGTTCTGGAAGGCCTATCGCAACGCGCGCAACGCAGGTTTCAAGACGACCGCGCATGCGGGCGAATTCGGCATGCCGTGGCGCAACGTCGAAACGGCCGTCGACCTGCTGCAATGCGACCGGATCGATCACGGCTATACGCTCGTCGACAACCCGCAACTGGCGGCGCTTTACGCGGAACGCGGCATCGTCTTCACCGTGGTGCCGACCAACTCCTACTATTTGCGCACGCTCGCGCCGGACGTCTGGGCGCAACAGCATCCGATACGGCGCATGCCGGGCCTGGGCCTGAAAATTCACCCGAACACCGACGACCCGACGCTGCACAAAGTGACGCCGAGCGAGGCATGGCAATTGATGTATAGCCACTTCGGCTTCAGCATCCCCGAGCTGCGGCAGTTCATGCTGAACGGTATCGATGGCGCATGGGTCGATGCAGCAACGCGCCACGCATGGCGCGCGGCCTGGAGCCTGGAGTTCGACGCGTTGGCGGCGGCTCTGCCTGCCTAGGTCGGAACTGTGATGGAACGGCACTGCGGATCACGCCATCCACTCAGGCGCGGCCGTGCGGCTTCATTCACCGATCCACGACCCGCGCAAATCGCTGTCGTACAGCAATTGCAGCAACGTACCCGCCGGACGGCTCAGCCGTTTGGCGGCCAGGGCGATAAATTCCACTGAAGGCAGCGTCGGCAGACTCGCCGCGTTGAGCGGCGGCGTCAGACCCCGCGCGGCTAGATACTGCGGACGAACCGTGATGCCGAGCCCGCCGCGCGCGGCCGCAATACAGCCCGAGTGACTGCTGCTCGTGCACACCACCTGCCAGCTAAAACCCGCTTCGGCGAGCGCATCGAGCACCACGGCGCGCGTCACGCTCGGCTCGGCGACCAGAATCAGCGGCAGCGGCTGGCTGAGGTCGACCAGCGTACCGGTACGCGCCAGCCACTCAAGCCGCCCCGTGAAAAGCGGCACGCCACGGCGGTCACCCAGGCGCCGCTTACCGACCAGCAGGTCAATTGAGCCGGCGTCCAGCAGCTCATACAGCTTGCCCGTCATCCCGATCGTGATTTCCAGCTCGACATCGGGATGCGCGTCGCGAAACGCCGCCAGCACCGTGGGTAGCGGCCCGAGTGCAACGTCGTCCGAGGAGCCGAGCCGCACGCGCCCTTTTAAACGCGGCGCCCGAAACTGCGACTCGGCCCGTGCGAGCGCCTGCAGGATCACGCTGGCGTGCGCGAGCATGGCCTCGCCGTCCGGGGTCATGGCGAGCGAATGGGTGTCGCGCACGAACAGGCGCCGCCCTACGCTCTCTTCGAGCCGGCGGATATGTTCGCTGACGCTCGACTGCGTGAGATCGAGTTGCCGCGCGGCCTCGGTGAAGCTATGGCAGGCTGCAACGGTCGTGAAGGTCTTGAGCCAGATGGGATTGAGCATGCTTCATTGTGATCCTGGTTATCGGCAAAGTCGATAACAGTCAACGTCCCCAGTGGGGTTCCCGATTGACGACGATGTCAATATCATGACGCAATCCCCCCAACGATTGTTTCGAGCATGGGCCGCCGTTCTGTCCCCGCCACCGCCTGTCGCTCATTTGAATATGAACAAGGATTCCGCCCAGACCGCGCTACTCTGGATCGTCGCCGCCGGCTTTTTCATGCAGTCGCTCGACACGACGATCGTCAACACTGCATTGCCGTCGATCGCCAGGAGCCTCAACGTCGCGCCGCTCGCGATGCAGCCGATCGTGGTCGCCTACACGCTGACAATGGCGATGCTCACCCCCGCATCGGGCTGGCTCGCCGATCGCTTCGGCACGCGGCGCGTCTATTTCGCGGCGATTCTCATCTTCGTGCTTGGGTCGATCTGCTGCGCGAGTGCGCATACGCTCGGCCAACTCGTGTTGGCGCGGGTCCTGCAAGGGCTCGGCGGTTCGATGCTGTTGCCGATCGGGCGGCTCGCCGTGCTGCGCAGCGTCTCGAGCGAACAATACGTGTCCGCGCTCGCGTTCATTTCGATTGCCGGCCAGTTGGGACCGATCGTCGGTCCGACGCTCGGCGGCTGGTTCGTTCAGGCCATTACGTGGCACTGGATCTTCCTGATCAACGTGCCGATCGGCGCCTTGGGTCTCTACGCGGTGCAGCGGTTCCTGCCGGCGCATGGCGAGACTCAGGCGCCGCCGTTCGACTTCGTCGGTTGTGGGCTATTGTCGCTGTGCATGATCACGTTTTCGCTGGCCGTCGACGCGCCGGTCCCTTCGCACCGCTTAGCATGGTCGGCCGGTCTCTTCTCGCTCGCCGTAGTCAGCGCGCTCGCCTATATTCCACACGCAAGGCGCCGCAACAATCCACTCTTCAAACTCGCGCTTTTTAGCGAACCGAATTTCAGTGTTGGTCTGATCGGCAACCTGGTATGCCGCATCGGCTCCAGCGCCGTGCCATTCCTCGTGCCCTTGCTGCTGCAACTGCAGCTCGGCTACACGCCGCTGCATTCCGGCCTGATGATGCTGCCCGCCGCACTGGCCGGCACCCTCACCAAACGCTGGATTGCGCCACTCGTGCGTCGCTATGGCTATGACGCCTTCCTGCTCGTCAACACGGTGATCGTGGGCTCGTCGATCGTTGCGCTCGCATTGATCACGCGCGGTACGCCGCTCATCGTCGGGATCGTGATTCTGGCGGTGTTCGGCGGCGCCAACTCCATGCAATTCGCGGCGATGAACAGCGTCACGCTCAAGGGCCTTTCGCATGAAGACGCCGGCAGCGGCAACAGCCTCTTTTCGATGGTGCAGATGCTGGCGATCGGACTGGGCGTCTCGATCGGCGGCGGCCTCGTGAATCTGTTCTCGGCGCAATGGGGATCGGCGGCGCTCGGGTTCCGCCTGAGCTTCGTGTGCGTGGGCGTCATCACGCTGATCTCTGCATGGATATTTCGCCATCTCGACGAGGCGCCCGTCACGCGCGAGGTGCGTGGGCAAGCGACGCAGGGCACAGGGCGCTGAGCAACGTCGCTCACAAATATGCCTGACGCATGGCGAGAACCGCATTGCGCGGCGCATCAGGCCAGCGCATCCCGATCGGCTCCGCCCGGTTGCCTGACGCGATAGCGTGACGGCCGTTCCACTCATGACGCAGCGTCATTGGTGCGCTCGAACAGCCTGTGTTTCCCGATACTCGCGCATGAATTCAAACGATATTTCGCGTTAGCATGTCATGCATTAATGCATAACAAAGGAATATCACATGCCATTTGACGAGCGCATGCTGAACGGCATGGGCGTGCTGACGGCGATCGTCGACTGCGGCAGTTTTGCGGCGGCAGGCGATGCACTCGATATGTCGCAATCCGGGGTTAGCCGTTCGGTTGCACGGTTGGAAACGCGCCTTGGCATCCGGTTATTCGACCGCACCACTCGCTCGGTCACGCTGACTGACGAAGGCCGGCGCTTTTACGAACAGATCGTCCCGCTGCTTGGTGGACTCGAGGAAGCGGCCGCAACCGCGGCGCATGGAGCCACTGCGGTTCGCGGACGTTTGCGCGTGAGCATGGACCCGTTGTTTTCGCGTTTCGTGCTGGGGCCGAGGCTCGGTGGCTTCATCGACAAGCATCCCGATCTGCAACTCGAGTTGATCACGCGCGACCAGTTAGGCGATATGACCGCCGACGGTTTCGATCTGGCGATCCGCTTTGGCGCTCCGCCGGTTTCGACGTTGATTGCACGCAAGCTGATCGACACGCGGATTGTGACGGTGGCTGCGCCTTCGTATCTAAAGAAGCATGGTCATCCGGCGAACCCGGCCGAGCTCGAAAGCGGCAAGCATGTGTGCATCAAGTTTCGTGATCCGCTGACGGGTTACCCTTTCGGTTGGGAGTTTCATCGTGGGCGCAAGAAGATTGCGATTACGCCGCAGGGTCGTTTGACGGTCAATGACGTTGGCACCTTGCACAGTGTGTGCGCCGCGGGCCAGGGTGTCGCTCAGGTTCTCGCGCTTGGCGCCGAGTCGTTGCTTGCCAATGGCAAACTGGTTGAACTGTTTCCCGATTGGGCGGATGAGGTTTATCCGCTGTATGCGCTTTATCCTTCGCGGCATCAGCCGCCGGCCAAGGTGCGGGCGTTTTTTGATTTCATCGTGTCGTTGATGAGTGGGGCTTCGGGGCGTGAAGTGGTTGGTGCGTGAGGTTTTGGCCTGCTCGGCGCTTGGTGGTTGTTTGCCTTTGGTGTTGGTTTTTCGTTTATCTGATTGGCTGCGGGGCGCTTGGTTGTATGTCTACGGCGTTGGCCTTTCCTTGTTTTGTTGGTGGTCTATTCGCGTTGCCCCTGTGCGGGGCGGCACTCACTTTGGCTGCAGGGCGCTTTGTTGTATGCCTACGACGTTGGCCTTTCCTTGCTTTGTTGGTGGTCTATTAGCGTTGCCCCTGTGCGGGGCGGCACTCACTTCTCTTTGCCTGCCGCAAAGAGAAGTAAGCAAGAGAAAGCGGCTCAAACCGCTAACTCTTAAGCGGGTCCCCCGCGCAGCCACGGTAGTGGTGCATCTGGAATCCGTGCCCCGCACATTTGGCCTTAGTGACAAGGCGCTCATCAGCTCCCACTCCGCACTGCGTGCGTCGCGGACGGGTCTGCATGGGAAACCCGGGGGCTTCGGTAGAGCCCGGTGGGGGCCATCGGCTTCGCCTCAGCGAGGCGCTCCCGCTGTTATTGACGAACCCCCACTTCAAATGAAATGGCGATGCGGCGCATTCACTGCACGGCGCAGTTGTGCCCGCCACGGCGATGCAACGACGAGTCAGAGAACTGGGCAAACCGCGGGGGCGAACGCTTGACGGGCGGCTTTATGAACTGCGCTTCGGTGAACGCTTGGCGGTGGCTTTACGAACTGCCCTTCGGCGAGCGCTTGGCGGTGGCTTTTTGAACTGCCCTTCGGCGCGCGCAGCGCCGCCGGAAGTATGAGTGCCTTGTCACACACGCCGAATATGCGGGGGCACGGATTCCAGATGCACCACTACCGTAGCTGCGCGGGGGACCCGCTTAAGAGTTAGCGGTGTGAGCCGCTTTCTCTTGCTTACTTCTCTTTGCGGCAGGCAAAGAGAAGTGAGTGCCGCCCCGCACAGGGGCAACGCTAATAGACCACTAACAAATCAAGGAAAGGCCAACAGCAACAACAACAACAACAACACCCCAAACAAACCGCCGAACAGGCAAAAAACCCAACAACAACCTTTACTGCGTTTTAGCCTCAAAACCGCACAAATCCTCCCCTTCGAACCCCTTTCACAGCGCGGACATTTTTTCCGATTTATTACGGATTATTTTTTTCCTGTAATGACCTATTTTGCTGCATGCAGCAAGGTGTGCGCAAAACGAACCGGCTGCCGCCCCTCAACAGAGAAGAAAGGAGACGCCTGTGATCACCTTCTCCCCCAAGTCCCATCCGGCTCCCAGGGTTTCCATCTGCCTGCCAACCTGCAATCGGCCCGAATTGATCGCGGAGTGCATCGATTCGTGCCTCGCGCAGACCTATGGCAATCTGGAGATTGTGATCGGCGACGATTCAAAGGACGAACGCACCCAGCAACTCATCGCGCAGCGCTATCCAAACGAACCGCGCATCCGCTACGTGATGAACCAGCCGCCGCTCGGCCAGGCACGCAATGTCGCAAGTCTGTTCGAGCGCGCTCGCGGCGACAAGATCCTGCTGATTCACGACGACGACCTGCTCACCACCGACGGCGTCGAAAAGCTCGTGTCGCTATGGGCACTTCACCCACAACTCGAGGTAGCGTTCGCCAATCAGTACGAGGCCGATCACAACGGCGCAATCGACCTCGACGCGAGCACGCGCCTGAACATCGCATTTCGCCGCACCAGAGACGCCGAAGGCCTGCAACCTCTGCCAGGCAGAACCGGGTTGATCCAGATGTTCCCCAACAACGGCTGGATGGCCAACGCGGACCTGGTCAAACGGATCGGCTACACGGATCAGTACGGCACGTGTTGCGATTTCGTATTCGGCACCGAACTCTGCCTCGCGGCGCGCGAGGTGTTCTACCTGCACGAATACGTGTCGGTATATCGGAAGACGGCAGCCTCGATCTCGCATAGCACACGCGGCACCACCGGTTCCGCGCCCGTCAGTGCGTATGCGTTCGTCAAGGCGCTGACCCTGCCGCCGCAACTGGAACCGTCACGCAAGCTGGCATTGCGCCGGCTCGCGCCGATTGTCGTCTCGGTTCACGCGAAGAATCAGCAGGCAGCGCGCGGCTTGAAGATCCTTTTCACGCATCTCTTCGCCTACAACTACGGTTTGAGCATGCGGTTTTACTATCACCTGCTGATGCTCTCGCGTGCGGCAGTGAACCTGCGGCAGCACGCAGCGGTGACGGCGGGAGTGGCAGGTGTGGCCGCAGCGGCGTCGGGGGTGGCGGCAGCTGCGTCGGCTGTCGTCGCCGAGCCGGCGGCGGCCGTAACGGAGCTCGTTACCGACATCGTGACCGATCGGTCCGAACTGATCTGACGCCGCTGTAGCTGGGCGCGACTGTCAGTCGCCAGATAATGCCTGAGTGACGGCCGGTGCGAGCGGCCGCACGATGCGCTTGCGCCGCGTCAACGCATAGGTGGCGACGCGGTCAAGCGCCGTGCACAGCACAAGATAGATAAAACCGACGAGCAAAAAGATCTGCGCCGGATACACCATCAGCCGATTGCTCACCTGCGTCGCGACGAACGACAACTCCCCGACGCCGACGATATACGCGAGCGAGGTGTCCTTCACTAGCGACACCCATTGATTCACAAACGAAGGCGCCATGATGCGCATTGCCTGAGGCAGCAACACGTAGCGCAGCGTCTGCATCCGCGTGAGGCCGAGCGACAGCCCGGCTTGCCACTGCCCGTCGCCCACCGCGCGAATGCCCGCGTGCACCGAGTGCGCAAGGTACGCGCCGCCGATCAGCGAGAGCGAGCAGACGACCGTCGCGAGTCCGGGCACATCGACATGAAAAACCACCGGCAGCAGGAAATACGTCCAGAAGATCAGCATCAGCACAGGAATCGCGCGAAAGAATCCGATCACGAGCAGCAACGGTACACGGGTGATGCGCCCTGCCATCGTCAGCGCAATGCCACCCGCGACACCGAGCAGCGCCGACGCAAGCGCCGAACACAAGGCAAGCACCAGCGTAAGCGCCGCGCCACCGAGTGGTCCTTGTGGAAATGCGCCAATCAGCAGATACGGCAGGTTATTGGCGAACAGCGACCATGTCATGCTCAGCGCCTCGCGATTGAGCGCTCGCGCGCATGCGTCACCGTGTGCGAAACGGCTTCGATCAACGCTATCGCGACGATATACAACACGGTTGCCACACCGAATGCCTCGAACGTTTTAAAGGTCTCTGTTTCGACCTGACGCGACGCATACGATAATTCGGCAAGACCGATTGCCATGGTCAGTGACGAATTTTTCACGAGATTCATGTATTGCCCGAAGAGCGGCGGCAGCGATATACGCACGGCTTGCGGCAAAACGACGTAGCGAAACGCCTGCAACGGTGTGAGCCCCAAGGCCGCGGCCGCGGCATGCTGACCCGCCGGCACGCCGCGCAAACCGGCCTGGAATTCCTCGGCGATAAACGCCGCCGTATAGCACGTGAGCCCGACCCAGCCGGCGACAAATTCGAACGACGGCCAGCGCAACGCGTACGCGCCGAGCTGCACGCCATGCGGCGTGTTCAGCCATTGCATCAGTGCGTCAGGCATCAGCGTGGCTGCGCCGAAGTACCAGAAGAACAGTTGCACCAGCAACGGCGTGTTGCGAAACACCAGCACATAGCTGGCCGTTGCACGACGCAGCCAGCCGTACCGGGCATGACGCGCGATCGCCAGCACGAAGCCGGCAAAAGTAGCCGCGAGCGCAGCCGTCAACGCAAGACCGACTGTGACGCCGAACCCTTGCCATAGCCACGTCAGATATTTTGGAGCGAGCCACGCTTGCATCGTTAAACCTGCTTCTTTCAAACCGTTCTTTCGAAAACGCCGACGGGCACCTTGCCAGCGTGCCCGTTCATTCGTGAGTGCTACAGCGGCACGGAGATCAGGTCTTGTCGCCGATCTTGAAGATGCGTGCGAGCGGCGTCTTCGTTTGCGGGCCGAACCAGCGGTTGTAGATCTTCGCGGCCGAGCCGTCGGCTTCCAGTCCCTTCAGCGTGTCGTTCACGAAGCCGACGAGACGCGTCTCGCCCTTCGGTATGCCGACGCCCATGTAGTCGTTCGAAATCGTGAACGCCGGGATCTCGTAGTTCTGCTTGTCCGGCACGTTGGCGAGCAGACCGACCAGCTTCGGGCCGTCCTGCGTGATTGCCTGCACGTTGCCGGCGCGCAAAGCCGCGAATGCGAACGGCGTGTCGTCGTACGCGACGATCGCGGCTTGCGGGAATTTCTCGCGCAGCGTGATCTCGTTGGTGGTGCCCTTGTCAGCGCCCACGCGCAGGCTGTTGATCTGATCCGGCGACTTCAGCACGCCCTTCTTTGCCAGAAATTGCTGGCCCGACGAGAAATACGGAATGCTGAAATCGACCTGTTTGGCGCGCTCGTCGGTGATAGTGAAGTTGGCGAGCACCAGATCCACTTTCTTCGACGCAAGGAACGGAATGCGGTTGGCGGGATTGGTCGGCTGCAGTTCGAGCTTCACGCCGAGTTTGTCGGCCAGCGCCTTCGCATAATCGACATCGAGGCCGACGATATGGTTGCTGGCTGCATCGACGTAACCGAACGGCGGATTGCTGTCGAAGGTTGCGACGCGCAGCACGCCCGCCTTCTTGATGTCGTCCAGACGATCGGCGTGGGCAAGGCCCGACACTGTCATCGTCAGCCCCGTCATGGTCACTAGCCAGGCAGCGAGTAATTTCGATTTCATTTTTATGGATCTCTTTGTTTGCACGCGATGCATATGCGCTGTTTCAGAAACGGATGCGTGTTGGTAGCGTGTTGGCCATCTCTGTCGCAAATCCGTCGCGAATTTTTCGCGAGCGCGAAGTGCAACCGATGGCCACGCATGGGCGTCACCTTAGCAGCGCCGCCACGCGCACCGAACCAAGAAATGCTCCTGTAATAAGCGCGTTTTCTGCTAAGCATCCGCTCATTAGCAAACGCGTATTTGTCGCTTGGTCGCGCGCGTGCGGCTGATTAGGATGGGTCTCGAACCGTCATCAGCCTCGAGGTGATTTGCCATGTCCGACAGTGCCTGTTTCAAGCCACGCGTGATCGAACCGGTCGCCGTCAATCAGCCGGAAGGATTGGGGCTGGCAGTAGAGTTATGGCTCGCGCATCCTGTCGATGGAATTGCGGGGCGTGCGCTGCAGATTCATCTGCGCAGCGACGCGAAGATGGCGCAAGCCGAGACGCTGCGCGATCTGCTGCATGCGCTGGGCACGGAGATCGTGGTGGCGTGAGCGTGGGCCGTGCTTGCCGTGCTTGTCGTGCTTGTCGTGCTTGCCGTGCTTGCCGGCGGGATAAAAAAACGGCGGCCGGGTTGCCCCTGGCCGCCGTTCTCAAGCAGCGCTCATGCGCGCTGTTCGAGCATACCGCTCACGCTCAAGACTCGTGACGCAAATACCCTTCTTTCGAAGGATCGCGCATGCGCAGCGACACGAGGCCGGCGATCGCGCACAGCGCGGTCACATACCAGTAGAACGTCGACTCGCTGCCCACCGATTTCAGCCACAGCGCGACGTATTCCGCCGAGCCGCCGAAGATCGCATTGGCCACCGCATACGACAGCCCCACGCCAAGCGCGCGCACTTCCGGTGGGAACATTTCGGCCTTGATCAGGCCGCTGATCGACGTATAGAAGCTGACGATCGCCAGCGCCACGACGACAAGGCCGAAGGCCGCATACGGGCTCGTCACGTCTTTCAGGGCGTGCAGCAGCGGCACGGTGCCGATGGTCGCGAAGAAGCCGAAGAACAGCATCGAACGACGCCGGCCGATGCGATCCGACAACGCGCCAAACGCCGGCTGCATCACCATGTAGACGAACAGCGCCGCGGTCATCACGTTGCTGGCCGTCTTGGCGTGCATACCGGCCGTGTTGACCAGATACTTCTGCATGTACGTCGTGAACGTATAGAAAATCAGCGAGCCGCCGGCCGTAAAACCGAGCACTGTCGCGAATGCGCCCTTGTGCAGCCACAAGCCGCGCAGCGTGCCGGCTTCCTTGCGCTGGCGCGTTGCAGCCGTGGTGGTTTCTTCGAGCGATTTACGCAGATACAGCGCGACCAGTGCCGCCAACGCACCGATCACAAACGGCACGCGCCAGCCCCACGCTTTCAGCTCTTCGGTGGAGAGAGTCTGTTGCAGGATCACCAGCACCAGCAGCGCGCACAACTGGCCGCCGATCAGCGTGACGTACTGGAACGACGCGAAGAAACCGCGGCGGCCCTTGAGCGCAACTTCACTCATGTAGGTGGCGCTGGTGCCGTACTCGCCGCCTACCGACAAGCCCTGGAACAGGCGTGCAACCAGCAGCAGCGCCGGCGCCAGGGCGCCGATCTGCGCATACGTGGGGAGCACCGCGATCACCAGCGAGCCGCCGCACATCATGAACACCGACACCATCATCGCGGTCTTGCGGCCGCGCTTGTCGGCGAGCCGGCCGAAGAACCAGCCGCCGATCGGGCGCATCAGGAAGCCCGCGGCGAAGACGCCTGCGGTGTTGAGCAACTGCGTGGTGGTGTTGCCGCTCGGGAAGAAGGCCGGCGCGAAATACAGCGCGCAGAACGAATACACGTAAAAGTCGAACCACTCGACGAGATTGCCCGATGAAGCGCCGACGATCGCGAAGATGCGGCGCCGGGTGTCGTGTGCGTCGTGAGCCGTGGCCACGGTTTGGTCGGATAGGTCGGTCATGTTCTTCTCTTTCCTTGTCTTTGAACGGAAGTAGCGGTCGTGGCGCCGCCTTCACAACACGCGTATCAAGGTGCCGCGGTGGCTCCTGTAGCACGTGTGCGCGAATTTTACAGAATTGCAAGGGGGAGATGGGGGTTTGTTAGGGTTGTTGGTGCGGGGTGGTTAGGGGTTTTGCCTTTTCGGCGGTTTTTTTTGGGGTTTGGTTTTGGGGTGTTGGTGTTTTTTTGTTCTGGTTTTTTTTGGGCCTTTCCTTGATTTGTTAGTGGTTTATTAGCGTTGCCCCTGTGCGGGGCGGCACCTACTTCTCTTTGCCTGCCGCAAAGAGAAGTAGGCAAGAGAAAGCGGCTTAAACCGCTAACTCTTAAGCGGGTCCCCCGCGCAGCCTCGGTAGTGGTGCATCTGGAATCCGTGCCCCCGCACACTCCGCGCTAGTGACAAGGCGCTCATTCGCTCCCACTCCGCACTGCGTGCGTCGCGGATGGGTCTGCCAGGGAAACCGGGGGGTTCGACGCGTGGTGGGTGGTTTTATGAAGGACCGTTCGGCGCGCGCAGCGCCGCCGGAAGTATGAATGCCTTGTCACTCACGCCGAATGTGCGAGAACACGGATTCCAGATGCACCACTACCGAGGCTGTGCGGGGGCCCCGCTTATGAGCTGGCGGTGTGAGCCGCTTTCTTTTGCCTACTTTGCTTTGCGGCAGGCAAAGAAAAGTAGGTGCCGCCCCGCACAGGGGCAACACTAATAGACCACTAACAAATCAAGGAAAGGCCCAAAAACCCCAAACCAACAAAAAAACAAAAAACCAAAAACCCAAGCCTCAAACCCTAACAATCGGCGGCACATACTTACACTCATACCGCTTCCTGACGGTACCGTTCTCGTCAACGCTTTCCAGATAGACGTCAAACTGCCACAAACGCGCCATGTGCTTGAGCACCTCATCGCTATCACCGGACAGATGCCGGTTGTCGCTCATGAAATGCCGTAACGTCAAACTCCGGTCACCGCGCGTATTCACCGCCCACACCTGAATATTCGGCTCCCGATGATGCATGTCGTACTGCCGCGACAACGCCTGGCGCACATACTGATACCCGCTGTCGTCATGAATCGCGGACACTTCGAGCGCATCGCGCATGTCGTCATCGAGCACGGAAAATAGACGCATCTCACGAATCAGATGCGGCGACAGATACTGCGCGACGAAACTCTCGTCCTTGAAGTTACGCATCGCGTAGTGCATCGCCGGCAGCCACGGGCTGCCCGCCAGTTCGGGGAACCACTTGCGGTCCTCCTCCGTCGGGGATTCGCAGATCCGGCGGATGTCGCTCATCATCGAAAAACCCAGCGCGTACGGATTGATGCCGCTGTAATAAGGCTTCGTGACCGGCGGCTGGTAGACCACGTTGCTGTGCGAATGGAGAAACTCCATCATGAAGCCGTCTTCCAGCTTGCCCTGCGCGTACATCGTGTTGAGCAAGGTGTAGTGCCAGAACGTCGCCCAGCCTTCGTTCATGACCTGGGTTTGCCGCTGCGGATAGAAATACTGCCCAACCTTGCGCACGATGCGGATCACTTCCCGCTCCCACGGCTCAAGCAGCGGTGCGTTCTTCTCCGCGAAATACAGCAGATTCTCTTGCGGCTCCGGCGGGTAACGCTCCTCGATTTCCTCCGGCAACGGTGTGTGCCGGCTCGGCAAGGTGCGCCACAATTCGTTGACCTGCGATTGCAGATAAGCCTCACGTTCGCGGCGCGCCGCAAACTCCTTTTCCAGCGACAGTTTCTGCGGACGTTTGTAACGGTCCACGCCGTAATTCATCAACGCATGGCACGAATCGAGCAGTTCCTCCACCCGGTCGAGCCCAAAGCGCTCCTCGCACTCCGCGATGTAATTCTTCGCGTAGACAAGGTAATCGACGATTGCATGCGCATCTGTCCACAGTTTGAACAGATAGTTGCCCTTGAAAAAAGAGTTGTGGCCGTAGGCCGCGTGCGCGATGACGAGCGCCTGCATCGTCATCGTGTTCTCTTCCATCAGGTACGCGATGCAAGGGTTCGAATTGATGACGATTTCGTACGCCAGCCCCATCTGCCCGCGACGATAGCTCTTCTCAGTGGAGAGAAAGTGTTTGCCGAACGACCAGTGACGGTAGTTCACCGGCATGCCGACAGACGCGTAAGCGTCCATCATCTGTTCGGCGCTGATGAGTTCGAGCTGGATCGGATACACGTCGAGTTCATATTGCTCTGCAACACGAGCAATATGCGTGTCGTACTCTTCGATCAATTCGAAGGTCCAGTCGGACGGGCACGGCAACGGCCGCCTATCTGCTACGTTCATACGGACTTCCCTTTGCCCCACAGTGGGCGTTCCGGTGTGTCCCCGTGCTGCAGCGGTGTCGGCTGCTCCGGCTGCGGCGGCTCCCGTATCGTCCGCCTTAGCCTCGGCATGCCCGGCTTGACCCTGCTGCGGCACGCCTTTCCCACGCTCCGGCTGATAGCCGCGCGCTTCGTTGTGCAGGTGTTTTGTCATGAAGACGCCGCCTGCTTTTCAAACAGTTCCCGAAACACCGGATAAATATCCGCTGCGGTCTCGACCTTCTTCATCGCCATATGCGGCTGGCTCAGCGCCAGTTGTGCATATTCGAGCCACAGGTTCTGCTCTTCCGGCGTGACCTGGATATACGCAAAATAGCGCACCTTCTCCAGGATGTCATCCGAAAGTATCTTGCGGCACTTGGGTGAATCGTCGGTCCAATTGTCGCCGTCGGAAGCCTGAGCGCCGTAAATATTCCATTCAGTCGGCGAGTAGCGCTCGTCCATCACCTTGCGCATCAGCTCCAGCGCGCTCGACACCACCGTGCCGCCGCTTTCAGTCGAATGAAAGAACGTGTCTTCGTCGACCTCCTCGGCGCGTGTATGGTGGCGGATGAACACCACCTCGATCTTTTCGTAGTTACGCTTGAGGAACAGATACAGCAGGATGAAAAAGCGCTTGGCGAGATCCTTGCGCTGCTCGTCCATGGAACCGGACACATCCATCAGACAGAACATCACCGCCTGGCTGGATGGCGTGGGCTGCTTCACCCGGTTCACATAGCGCAGATCGAACGGGTCGATAAACGGAATGCGCCAGATGCGCCCGCGCAAATGATGGATTTCCTCCTCGAGCACCTTGATTTCCTCGCGACGGTCGTCCGGATCGGCCTTGATCACTTCCAGTTGCCGTTCCATCTCGTGCAACTGATTGACGAGCGGCGCGCCGAGCGCGATACGGCGGCCGAGCGCGCTGCGCAACGACCGGACCACGTCGATATTGTTCGGGGTGCCTTCGGCCGCCCAGCCGGCGCGGATACTCTTCCACGTAGGCACGGCCATCAGATGGGTTTTGACGAGACGCGGGAGTTCGAGGTCGTCGAAGAAATACTGCATGAATTCTTCGCGGCTCAGCTCGAACACGAAGTCGTCCTGCCCCTCGCCCTCGTTGCTGGCCTGGTTGCCCCCACCTCCGCCGCCGCCCCCTTGTGGGCGCTGGATCTTGTCGCCGCGGATGTAGTCCGCGTTGCCCGGATGCACCATTTCCCGCTTGCCGCCGGGACCGTGCCGGAACGAGGGTTCCGCGATGTCCTTGCGCGGAATGGTGATGCTCTGGGTGTTCTGGATGTCCTTGATGCTACGGTCGCGCACCGCTTCCGAGACGGCGCGACGAATATAGTTCTTGACGCGACGCAAAAAGCGCTCGCGATTCGCAATGCTCTTGTTCTTACCAGCTAACCTGCGGTCGATGATTTGATGAAGCACGCCCGGTCTCCCGTGTCGGTCGGAGTTAGCGCTTTAGCGCTTCAACACCTACCCCAACCCCATGCAACTGCACAAATTTCCGGTGCGCGAGACGCATGTTGCATAGTCATATCCGCAAACGCAACGCTATGTCCATGCGCCTCGCAAGGTGCCCGCGCGGCTGGGCCGCGCGGGCGGCACGCAGTGCGTATCATGACGACTTGCGCACGCGCAGATACCAGTCACACAGCAAGCGCACCTGCTTTGGCGTATAGCCCTTCGTCACCATCCGGTTGACGAAGTCTTCGTGCTTGCGTTGCTCTTCCGCCGAGCCCTTGGCGTTGAACGAGACCACCGGCAACAGTTCTTCCGTGTTCGAGAACATCTTCTTTTCGATCACGACGCGCAGCTTCTCGTAGCTGATCCATGCGGGATTTTTCCCCGCATTCGCAGCACGCGCACGCAGCACGAAGTTGACGATCTCGTTGCGGAAGTCCTTCGGGTTGCTGATACCCGCAGGTTTCTCGATCTTCTCCAGTTCGGCGTTCAGCGCCGCGCGGTCGAAGCTTTCTCCGGTGTCGTGGTCGCGGAACTCCTGATCCTGAATCCAGAAATCCGCATACGTCACGTAGCGATCGAAAATATTCTGACCGTACTCGGAATACGACTCCAGGTACGCGGTCTGAATCTCCTTGCCAATGAACTCGGCATAGCGCGAGGCAAGCACGTCCTTGATGAACGACAGGTACTTCTGTTCGGTTTCCGGTGGGAACTGCTCGCGCTCGATCTGCTGTTCGAGCACGTACATCAGATGCACCGGGTTCGCTGCGACTTCCGTCGAATCGAAGTTGAACACGCGCGACAGAATCTTGAACGCAAAGCGGGTCGACACGCCGGTCATCCCTTCATCTACACCCGCGAAATCGCGATACTCCTGATACGACTTGGCCTTCGGATCGGTGTCCTTGAGATTCTCGCCGTCGTACACCTGCATCTTGGAGAACAGGCTGGAGTTTTCCGGCTCCTGCAAGCGGGTGAGCACCGACATCTGCGCCATCATCTTCAACGTACCGGGCGCACATACCGCATTGGACAGCGACGAATTGCGCAGCAGCTTCTCGTAAATCTTGATCTCTTCGCCGTAGCGCAGGCAGTACGGCACCTTCACGACGAAGATCCGGTCGAGCAATGCTTCGTTGTTGCGATTATTGCGGAACGCCTTCCATTCGGACTCGTTCGAGTGGGCAAGGATCACACCGTCGAACGGGATCGCACCGAAGCCTTCCGTGCCTTTGAAGTTACCCTCCTGGGTCGCGGTAAGCAGCGGATGCAAGACCTTGATCGGCGCCTTGAACATTTCGACGAACTCGAGCAAGCCCTGATTCGCGAGACATAGGCCACCGGAGTAGCTGTACGCGTCCGCATCGTCTTGTGCATATTGTTCGAGCTTGCGGATGTCGACCTTACCGACCAGCGACGAAATATCCTGATTGTTTTCGTCACCCGGTTCGGTCTTGGCGATACCGATCTGACGAAGGATCGACGGGTAGCGGCGCACCACGCGAAACTTGCGGATGTCACCGTTGTATTCATGGAGGCGCTTCACCGCCCATGGACTAAGAATGTTTTTCAGGTAGCGGCGTGGAATACCGTATTGCTCTTCGAGGATCGGACCGTCCTCGTCGTAATCGAACAGACCCAGTGGCGACTCGTTGACCGGCGAACCCTTGATCGAGTAGAACGGCACCCGTTCCATGAGTTGCTTCAAACGCTCCGCGATCGACGATTTACCACCGCCGACCGGTCCCAACAGATACAGAATCTGCTTCCTTTCTTCGAGCCCCTGGGCCGAGTGCCGGAAGTAGGCGACCACCTGCTCGATCACCTCTTCCATTCCGTAGAACTCACGGAATGCGGGGTATACCTTGATGACCTTGTTCGCGAAGATACGCGACATGCGCGGATCGTTACGAGTGTCGATCTGTTCTGGTTCACCGATTGCCGTCAACATGCGTTCGCCAGCCGTAGCGTACGCGGCGGGATTGTCTTTGCAGAGCGCGAGATACTCCTCGAGCGAGAGTTCATCTTCTCGTGTTTTCTCGAAGCGGGTCGCGAAACTGCTGTAGATATCCATGCTACCTCCTCGCCGAAGTCTAGACCGATGTCGTGCGCGGCGCGCTATTCGGAAACGACATCGCTCGAATTCATCCTAAACCCTTTTAAATTTTTTTTCACGGACTACGTGATGAAAATCGTGCCGTGTTGCCTCCCCTACAATCCTCACTTGGAAACACAGATTCGGTCACCTACAATCTTGCGCACACATACAACCATGCGCAGCAACTGCCGGCCCACGTTACTGCCTCTCCATCGCCCTCTGCTCGCCTTGCTGCTCAGCACCGCCCTCAGCGTTCCACTGCACGAATCGTCTTGTCCATCAAACGATCTCACTGCTGTACCGGACAGCCTGTCTGCACGCACACACTTTGTCGTGTCTAACGCGGACGTCATGCCATTTCCTGTGCCCCGTGCTTTTTTCCATAACGCACGGCATCGCCATTCGGTCTACAGCGACAGGCACTGTGTTACATGTTCGTTCGCCATGCTGACCAGCAGCGCCGTTCATCTGCGCATCGTCTGACGGTTCGTCCATCCACTGGAAGTTTTGTTCCACACCATTACGCATGACATGCGGTGCATCGCTGTGCGCTTGCCGCTCATACCTGGCCCTCGTATTAACCGCGTTGGCGACATGGTTAGCCGCGCCTATAACTGGATCACGGCCACGCAATGGGTTGCTTCATAGGTGTATACGGCAAAACGTTCAATGCAGATGCCGCAAATGTAAAACGGCCGCCCGCGGGCAGCCGTTTGTTTGATGCTTCTTAGTCGATCGTAACAAGCGCGGTTGTTACAAGCGCAGCTGTTACAAGCCGACCAATACAACTATCCCGCGCCGCATTCAGGTCAGTTCGATCTCCACTTCCCCAAGACCGTCGATGTGGCCGCGCACAATGCCCGGTTTGCCCACATTGTGCGCACCCACGTACGACCCCGTGGTAAGCGTCCACTCGGGCTCGATGGTGATGCCCATGGCAGCGCAATGGTTCACGAACCACACCAGCAGTTCGCGCGGATCGCCGGCCGGATTGCCGGTGGCGTCCTGCACCAGCGAGTTCCCGTCGAAAGTCAGCTCCAGTTCGGGTGACACGAAGTCGAAGCCGCGCGCGAGGCCCGCATAGGCAACCGGATGACCGGTGATCAACGCGCCATTGTTCTGTGCGTCGGCCAGTTGTGCGAGCGGCGCGACGTTGGGCCACTCGGCAAAGCGGCTATCGACGATCTCGATGGTCGGCAGCACGACGCCGACCTTCGAGAGCACTTCGTCGCGCGCATAGGCCCGGCCGCGCGGCTCGATGGCCTCGGCAAAGCGAAAGGCAATCTCCAGCTCCACCAGCACCCTGAAGAAGCCTGCATGGGTTACCCGCGCGGGCGACGGCAGCACCAGCGAAGCCGGGATCGGCGCGCCCGCCGCGGCCCCGCCCGGCGCTCTGGCGCCGATCTTCCACGCCCCGGTCGAGTCGCCGAGGCCTGTGATGACAGCCTGCTGGATCGCGTAGGCGGTGGCCGCATCGGGCGGCAGGCTGTCGAGTGGGGGCGCATCGATCGGGCGATGCTGCCGGCGTGCTTCGACGAGGCGGTGCGCGAGGTCGTATTGCGTCATGTCGGTCCTTTATGGCTGGCGCGTTGAGCGGTGGGCCGCTGCGCCGGGTTGCGGCAGCGGGATTGCGGGCTCACGGTCCGCGCTTACGGCCTGCAGCGGCACTGTCGCCGGTAGAAGCCGTAGTCGCGCCCGTCAATGTACCGGATCGCGACGCCTGCCAGGGCGCGGACGACGATTGTGAACGTTACTTAGTCCGCAAACCATGAAAAAAGACCGCGGTTGCGTGCGCAATCGCGGTCTTTATCGTCAGCCTGCGCGGCTGATCCGCTCAAGCATGGTTTTGTCTATTGCTTCACCGGGAACGAATGTTGCAACGCGGATGACCGGTCAGAACGTTTCCCAGTCCTGATCGCTGCCGGCGCTCGCTACTGCCTTGGCAGGCGTCCTCGTCGGTGCGGCTGCCTGAGCGGCCGCAGGGGCGGCGGGTGCTCTCGCGACAGTGACGGCCTGCGCGCCCGCCGGCGAGACGGGATGTGAGGCGGGGTGCGACACCTTGCGTGCCGCCGTCGAACGAACCGGCGCGGCCACGCGCTTCGGCGCTGCGCTCACCGGCGCCTTGTAACCGCTTTCTTCGAGCTGGAACACCGCGACCGCAGTGCGCAGCTTGCCGGCCTGATCTTCGAGCGAAGAAGCGGCCGCCGCGGCTTCTTCGACCAGCGCGGCGTTCTGCTGCGTCACCTCGTCCATCTGGGTGACCGCGCGCGCCACCTGGTCGATGCCGCTGCTTTGCTCTTCCGAGGCCGCCGCGATCTCGCCCATGATGTCCGTCACGCGCTGCACCGCACCGATGATCTCGGTCATGGTGCGGCCCGCTTCGTCGACCAGCGCCGAGCCGGACTGCACGCGCTCCACCGAGGTGTCGATCAGCTCCTTGATTTCCTTGGCCGCCGCCGACGAACGCTGCGCGAGGCTGCGCACTTCGCCTGCCACCACCGCGAACCCGCGCCCTTCTTCGCCGGCCCGCGCCGCTTCCACGGCGGCATTCAGGGCCAGAATATTGGTCTGGAACGCAATCCCTTCGATGATCGAAATGATGTCGGCAATCTTCGCCGAGCTCTGATTGATGTCGCCCATCGTGCCGACCACCTGGCCGACCACCGCGCTGCCCTTGTTGGCGATCTCGGACGCATTGGCCGCCAACGAGCTTGCCTGGCGAGCGTTGTCAGCATTCTGTTTGACGGTGCCGGTCAGCTCTTCCATGCTCGACGCGGTTTCCTGCAGGGCCGACGCCTGCTCTTCCGTACGCGAAGACAGGTCGATATTGCCGGCCGCGATCTGGCGCGTGGCGGTCGCAATCGATTCACTGCCGCTGCGTACCGTACGCACCGTTTCGGTGAGGTTGTGCTGCATTTTGGCAATGCCTTCGAGCAACCGCCCCATTTCGTCACGCGAGGTGATCACAACCGGGCGGCGCAGATCGCCGGCGGAAATAGCGTCGAAATGACCGAGCGCCGCGTCGAGCGGGCGGCCAATCGCGCGGCTGAGCGTCAGGTAGGACAGCGCAGCGGCAATCACGCCGACCAGCAGCGCAGCGGCGCTCACCATGCGGAACACTTCAAAGTTGCTTTGCGCCGAGTCGTAACCTTGCTTCGCCGACGTGAACTGGAACTTGCGCAGTGCGTCGTCCGCGGTAGAGAGCTCGTTGTACGCCACCTGCAAGCGCTTCGCCCCGTCGACAATCTTGCTCTGGTCGTTCGCGGTGACGATGGCCGAAAACGCGTCCAGTTGCTGATGCAACGCATCGCGTTTGGCAACGACGTCCTGCGCCAGACGGTCTTCGTCAGCGTCACGCGGCAGGTCCATATACTTTTTCCACCATTGATCGGAGCTCGCACGCATCTCACGCGCGCGTTCGATCGTCGGCGCCGCGTCCGGCGTGCCGATCAGGAACGCTGCCCGGTCGAGCGCCAGCCGCTCGCGCGCGGCATACAGCTCGGCGTTGCCGATATCGACAGCGCTAGGCATGGCGTTGGTGAAAGTATCCTGATAAGCGTCGTTCGAACGGCTCATACCGAACAGACCGAAAACGCCAGTGGCGACTAGCAGCGCGGCGAGAAAAGCCATCGTGAGGCCAATCCGCGCCTTGATCGTGATGCCTTTGTTCAACATGCTTGTTCCTGTACTTAGCAAAAGAGAAGCTGCGTGCGCAGCGCGGGGTAGCGTGTCGCGTCTGCCTGCATGGCGCTGATTTGGTACGGCGCTCTAATACTCACGTTTACGGCATTCGACCTGCATACTTGAAGGTTTTATATGGTATGAAGAAAGACGTTGTAAGCAATTGGAAGAAATTACAAACCACTGACAGGCCGCGCCCGCGCGAAGATCACACAGCGCTTTCGAACAATCGGGGAAGTGAATTCCGGGGACCCGGAAAGCCCGAGGCGGGCAAATAACACGGGTTGAAAAGAAGGTCGAGCGGGGTTCGAACGCAGTTCAAGCGCGGTTCAAACGCGGTTCAAGCGCGGTTCAAGCGGAACCCTCGGCTTGCGGGGCGCAATAGCACGTCCAGGAACAGGCGCAAAGCGCTCACGCCCGAGGCTTTGACCGGATTTTCCCGCGCTATCGGCAAAGCGCAAAAATGACACGGGATACCGTGCGCGAAGCCACTCGGCTCGCGTCCGGCACCGGGGACTCACGCGGCGTCAGATATCAGGCCGCCAGATCGCGCCTCGCCACCCCGGCCCATGTCGCGGTCGATTCACGCACGATCAGGCGCGGCGACACCACACGCCGGCGACCCGGCGCACGTACAGGACTGCCCGGCGGCGTCCCCGCAATGCGTTCGATCAGCGTCTGCGCGGCCATATCGCCGAGTGCGCGGACCGACTGCCCCACCGTCGAGAGCGACGGATAGGTGAATCGTCCCAGTTCGATATCGTCGAAACCGATGATCGAGCAGTCGCGCGGCACGCTGATATTGCGCTCGGCCGCGGCGCGCAGCGCACCGATCCCCATCATGTCGTTGCCGGCAAAAATCGCCGACGGCCTCACGGTATCGAACAGTTGTCCGGCAGCGCGATGGCCGCCCGTTCCCGAAAAATCGCCTTCGACAATCGCGCCCGCCGGAATCTCGATGCCGCGCTCCGCCATGGCGCGGATAAAGCCGTGCAAGCGCATGGCGCTCACCGCCGTCTTCACCGGCCCGGTGATACAGCCGATCCGCACGTGCCCCAGTTCGAGCAGATGACGCGTCGCGAGATAGCCGCCCTTCTCGTGGTCGATCTGCACCAGATCCGCGTTGACGCCTTCGATATTGCGGTCCACCACGACCAGCGGCTCGCGGGCGTCGGCGAGCGCCTGCGCCAGCACCGCGTCATCGCCCGCGGAGGCAACGATCAGTCCGTCGATACGCTTTTCCTGCAGCACGCGCAGATAGTTGCGCTGCTTGGCCGGATCGTCGTCGGAATTGCAGAAGAACAGGCAGTAGCCGTTGCGCGCGCAACCATCCTCGATACCGCGCGCCATCTCCGCGAAATACGGGTTCGTACTGTTCGGCACCACCAGACCGATCGTTGCCGTCGCCCGCGCCTTGAGCGAGCGGGCCACCGCCGACGGTACGTAGTGAAGCTGACGGATCGCGTGTTCGACTTTCGCTCGCACGTCGGCCGACACCGGCCGTGAGTTGTTCACCACGTGCGATACCGTCGTGAACGACACACCTGCCACGGCCGCTACATCCTTGATCGTCGCCATAACCTGTTGCTCTCCTGCCTGTTGTTCCCGCCGGCCACGCCATCTGGCGACCCACCGGACGTCTTCATCGAAGACAGACCAAACCCATGAATACTTACGCTTTACCGCAACGCTCTACCGCACCTTCCACACTTCTCACACTTCCCACTGCGGCTGCCCCGGATCCGCCACGAACCGGCTGGCAGCGCCGCCGTCACGCGCGCTTACGGCGGCTGCGATAGGTGTCCAGCACCACCGCCACCACGATCACCGCGCCGGTGATCATCCGCTTGGTCGGCTCGTTCGCGCCGATCTGCGCCAGGCCGGCCGCCAGAACCGAAATGATCAACACGCCGAAAAACGTGCTGATCACCGAACCGCGTCCGCCCATCAGACTCGTTCCGCCGATCACCACCGCCGCGATCACCTGCAACTCCATGCCGACGCCGGCGTTCGGGTCGGCCGCTTCCAGACGCGAAATCTGGAACAGCGCCGCCAGCCCGGCCAGGGCGCCCATCAACGCGAACACAATGACCTTGTAAGGCCGCGGATTGACGCCCGCGAGCCGAACCGCTTCCTCGTTAGTGCCGATGCCTACCAGATAGCGGCCGAACACCGTGCGCGTAAGCACCAGTTGCGCGACCATCATCACCGCCACCGCAATCAGGAAAGCCGGCGAAATGCCCAGCGCAATCGGATTCGACAGAAAATCGAACGCGTCGCCGATATAGGCGGTGCGCGAATTGGTCATCTGGTACGCCATGCCGCGCGCCGCTTCGAGCACGCCTAGCGACACGATGAACGACGGAATCCGCCAACCCACGGTCACCGCGCCGGTGACGGCGCCGGTCAACGCTGCCGCGGCGACCCCGAGCAGTGCCGCCGGCAACGGCCCCCAGCCCCACTTTAACGCCGCCACGCTAACCACCGAGGCGCCCAGCGCCAGCACCGAACCCACCGAGAGATCGATCCCGGCGATGATCAGCACGAAAGTCATGCCCACCGACATCACCACCAGATCGGGGATCTGGTTGGCGATCGTGCTGAATGTGTCGTAGGTCAGAAAGTGTGAACTCAAGAGCGAGAACAGCACGATCATCGCCAGCAACGCACCGGCAAGACCCAGGTAGTTCGAAAAGCCGAGCCGCGTGCCGGCCGGTTTGCCGCTTGCCGGTGGCCCCAGCGGTGCGGACGGGTCGGCGGCCGGCGCGAGTGTTACCCCTGCCTGCGGCGCGCCCGCTGGGCCGCCCGATGCCTCATGCGCCGGTCGATCGGTCATGACAGACTCCCTGCTTCATGGGTGTCGGGGGCATGCAGCAGCGCTTCGCGGCTGCGGTAGCCGGCGAAAGCCGCGGCCAGCAACGCATCCTGCGACCAGGTGTCGCGCTCGAATATCCCCGTCATGCTGCCCGCGGACATCACGCCGATCCGGTCGCAGATCAGCATCAGCTCGCGCAGGTCGCTCGACACCACGACCAGCGCACGCCCTTCACGCGCCAGCGCCCCCATCAAGCCATAAATATCGAACTTCGCGCCGACGTCGATGCCGCGCGTCGGTTCGTCGAACAACAGCACACGGCAATCGCGCGCCAGCCAGCGGCCGATCACGACTTTCTGCTGGTTGCCGCCCGACAGCTCACCGACAATCTGCCCCGGTCCCGAACTGCGAATCCGCATCGCATCGATCTGCCGTTGCGCGAGTGCGTTCTCGCGCCTGGCATCGACGATGCCGTGCCGCGCCACGCTGCCGATATTGCCGAGCGAGACGTTGGCCGCGATCGGCTGCGGCAGCAACAGGCCTTCGCCTTTACGGTCTTCGGTGATCAGGGCGATTCCGGCCTCTACGGCGTCCGACGGCGAAGCAATCTGCACCGGCATGGGCGGTGCGCCCGGCGCTTTCGCCAGCGACACCGTCCCGCCGTCCTTCTGGTCGGCGCCGTAGATCAGCCGCATCAGCTCCGTGCGACCCGCGCCAATCAGCCCGCTGATGCCAAAAATCTCGCCGGCGCGGACCTCGAACGACACGTCGCGCACCGCCTTGTCGCGCGTCAGGCCAGCCACTTTCAACAGCGGCGCGCCGATGTTGCGCACGCCCAGATCGATCCGCTCTCCCAGTTCCCGGCCCACCATCCACGTGACGATCTGATCGCTCGTCAAGTTCGCCATGGCGTCGACATGCACGAGCTTGCCGTCACGCAGCACCGCGACCTGTTCGGCCACCCGCGCCAGCTCTTCGAGCCGGTGCGAGATATAGACCAGCGCAACCCCACGCGCCTTCAACCGGTCGATCTGCTCGAACAGCAGGTCGACTTCGCGCGCGGTCAGCATCGCGGTCGGCTCGTCGAGGATCAGCACGCGGCAATCGTCGATCAGATTGCGCGCGATCTCCACCATCTGCTGATGCCCAATGCCGAGTTCGCCGACCAGCGTATCCGGATCGATCGCATCGAGCCCGACTTGCGCCATCGCCTGGCGAGCATCCTCGCGCAGCTTGCGGCGGTCGATCCAGCCGAAACGGAACGCCCCCGCTTGCGGCAAACGGTTCAGAAACAGATTTTCGGCCACCGACAGCGTCGGCAGCAGGTTCAACTCCTGCATCACCATGCGCACGCCGAGCGCTTCAGCCTCGCTGCGGCTCGCCGGCGCATAGGGCGCGCCGCCAAGGCGCATCGTGCCGGCGGTCGGCTCGACAAGACCACCGATTATTTTGGATAGCGTACTCTTGCCCGCGCCGTTCTCTCCCGTGAGCGCCAATACCTCACCGGCACGCAGCGACAGCGACACGTCGGCGAGCACCGGTTCGGCATAGGTCTTACCGATGCCGCTCACAGACAGCACCGCAGGCAAGGCATCGTGATCGATTGAATCCATCGCAATCCTGGTTCCGGGGCCGCCGGCGCGGCTTCAGGCGATTCGCTCGCATGAGGCCGCCAACCACAGCCACGTGTCATGCCGGCCCAATGCGCACAATGCGCAGGCGCTATCGGCCACGCCCCTCCCGCCGCGCAGCCACCGTCATGACGCTTACCTCTGGAATTAACGGCGGCGCAGCAGGTTTCTTGAGCGTTTATTGAATTGGCGCGGATTCGCCCGGTTCTTCGCCATGCAGTCATGCATGCCATGGCGTCGGCACGAATCCGCTTCGCCCGGTTTATTGCCGTGTTGCCCGCGATGCGTGTCGCGGTGCTTCGCGCTACTTGTCGCGACTTCCGGTACTTCCGGTATTTTCGGTACGGGTTGCGCGACGCCTATCGGGTCACCAGGTCACATGGCGTTTCCACCACGCCGGACAACTGCGACTGCTTCTTGTGCTCGCTGATTGCCTTAAGCGCCGTGTCGATACCGAACACGGCCTGCTTGGCGGCGTACTGGTCGGCGGTGGCAAGGACGCGGCCGTCCTTGAGCATCGGCTTGATCGCGTTGATGTTGTCGTAGCCGACCACCAGCACCTTGCCCTGCCGGCCCGCCGCGCGTACGGCCGAGACCGCGCCGATCGCCATATTGTCATTGCCGGCAAGGAGCGCCTTGAGATTCGGATACTCATTGAGCATAGCCGACGCCACGGCGTTGCCCTTGTCGATTTCCCATTCGCCCGATTGCACCGAGACGACCTTGGCGCCGACGGTCTGCATGGCGTCCTTGAAGCCCGCGGTGCGCTGTTGCGCATTGGTGGTGGTCGACACGCCTTCGATAATGCCGACCTCGTCGCCCGCCTTCAGCTTTTTGGCCAGATAATCGCCGACCTTCTGCGCGCCCTTACGGTTATCCGGGCCGACAAACGGCACGTTCAGATCTTTCGACTTGAGCACGTCCGGGTCGAGCCGGTTGTCGATATTGACGACGATGATGCCCGCGTCGACGGCCTTCTTGACCACCGGTACCAGCGCCTTCGAGTCAGCCGGGGCCAGCACGATCGCATCGACCTTCGAGACGATCATCTGTTCGACGATCCGGATCTGGTTCGCGGTATCGGTCTCGTCCTTGATGCCGTTGGTAATCAGGTCGAATTGGGAGGCGTTGTGTTTCTGATAGTCCTTCGCCCCGGTTTCCATGGTCAGGAAAAACTCGTTCGCGAGCGACTTCATCACCAGTGCGACCCTCGGCTTATGGGCGGGCGCGCTTTGCGCGTAGGCGGGGGAAAACGGTATGGCGGCGGTAGCGATGACGAGAACTGCGGCCGCCAGTATGCGGCGGCGAATGCGATGGTCCATGCCTCTCTCCAGGATTTGTCAGGCTCGCGCTCGAGCCTTATTTTTAGCGTCACGCAAACGTTTGCGAGGCCTATTCTCAGCGTGCACGGTTCGGACTGTCAACGACTCGCGGTGTTGCGGCGCACCCGCACGCAGAGCCTGCGTGGCTCCGGTGCGCTCGCTGGATTCGATCCGGCGCGGCGGCTAAGCCCGCCGCCAGGCTGCATGTCGGCAAGGGTTCCTCGTTTGATCCGTGCGTGGCAGATTTGCCACCGGCTGCAAACTCCGCGGCCGGCGGGCCGCCTATGCTGGACTTTTATTGCGCACGATGCAAGCGGCAACCACAACGCGGAACAGCGCGGGACGATGGGCTAACAGCCTGTCAAAGCCAGTCGGCCTTGCGAAAACGCCAGTACAGGACCAGGTCCACGGCCAGCATGACGACCAGACAGATCGGATAGCCGAACTTGCTATGCAGCCCGGGGATGCTCTCGAAGTTCATCCCGTAGATGCCGGCGATCATGGTTGGCACCGCGAACAAGGCGGCGAACGAGCCGAGCCGCTTGGTCACCTCGCTCTCGGCAAGCGAGATCATCCCCAGATTGACCTGCACCGCGGTCACGACCATTTCGCGCCGGCCGTCGATGGTTTTGACGATCCGCTGGAGGTGGTCGTAGACGTCGCGGAAATAGGCTTGCATGCCTTCGCAGACGCTTGGAATGCGGCCGCCCGTCAGTTTGCCGATCCCTTCCTGCAAGGGGGCAATATGGTGCTGCAGGATCACGAGACGGCGTTTCAACGAGTACAGATCCTCGATGATCGCCCGCGAGGCCGCCGAATTGTTGCGCTCGAAGATGCGGTCTTCGAGTGCTTCGATCTCGACGTTCATCGCGTCGACGATCGGAAAATAACGATCGACGATGTCGTCGGCCAGCGCGTAGAGCACGAACGCCGAGCCCTCCTTGAGCAGTTGCGGTTCACGCTCGCAACGGGCGCGAACGTTCTGGAACCCGGTGCGCGTGCCGCGGCGCACCGACAGCACGTAGTTGTGCCCCACGAACACGTCGACCTCGCCGATCAGCAGCTCGCCCGCTTCATCCATTTCCACGGTATGCATGACGGCGAACAGCGACTCGTCGTACTCCTCGATTTTTGGACGCTGATGGCCGTTCTGCACGTCTTCGATCGCGAGTTCGTGCAGGCCGAACTCGTGTTTCATGACAGCCAGCTCTTCCGGCTCCGGGTCTTTCAGCGCGACCCAGACAAAGCACTCGGGCCGCGCCACGTAGTCGCTGATGCTCTCGATATCGATGTCGCCCAGCTTCCGGCCGTCCTGGTAGGCGGCGCAATTGATCAGCATGTTGGATTACCTTGAAAACGGAGCAGACCGGCCGGCTTCGCACCGTACCCAGGCGCGGCGGCCGATCCGCATGAACGAATACACGACAGCCGCCATGTTAAGGGCTGTGCGTGAACATCTTGTAGCCAATTGTTAAACCTGGCGCGGTGGCGGCGGGCGCAGTTGGTGGCGCTCCGGTGCAAGCCGGCGTCGCGGGCCCTGCCCCGCGCTACCGGGCAACCCGGCGTAAAACGATGCGGTGATCGTCGCCGAAATTGATCGACGCGCGGTTCGTATAGCGCGTATCGGCGGTGACCGTAAAGCGCATCTCCACGACCGGATCGAATTGCGTGGAGACGCCGATGCGATGCACGCCCGGGCTGAGATAGAAGACCACATGCTCACCGTTCATCAGATCGGTGACCTGCTCGCCGTCGATGTACACCAGGGCATCGCGGAACCGGACAATCACGTCGCGGGAACGTTCGCGCCGCACGTCCACGGCGACCAGCCCGCCGCCGGGCTGCGTGTAACCGGGCTGGACGATGCGCGTGGGCGGCACCTCCTTGAACGCAACGGGTTCGGCGGGGGTCGAGGCGCAACCGGCAAGCGACGCGACCGCCAGCGTAAGCAGCGCGACTATGCAGAGGAAGTGCTGGCGCATCGGCATGCTGTGGCTCCCGTATCGCTGGCGCTGTTATTGGCAGCGCTGTTCCTGTTATAGGCGCATTGCGCCATCCTGGCCGAGTGGACAGACGCCGTGCCCCTCTTGCACCAGGCCGCGTTCTTCTTCATGATCGCTGCAAAGTGCCGCGCTGTGGGCGCCGCGCGCTGCGGATTTACCCTCGGGTCCGCCGCGTGCTGCCGTTGTTGCCAGCAAGTGTGCTTCCCGGTACCGGCTATGCGCAATGCTTCACCGTCTACCTCGCCGGACCTACGATCAAGGAGACTGCAATGTGGTATTTCAGCTGGATTCTCGGCATCGGCGTGGCATTGGGCTTCGGTATCATCAATGTGATGTGGCTGGAGGCCGGCGGCAAGTTCGCGCGCGACCCGCAAATCGCAGGCACGCCGCCCACCGCGCCTGAGGACATGCCTTCGTGACTCATCTGGTTTTCTTCTGTGGTCACGCGGGCACTGGCAAGACAAGCCTGGCGAAGAAGCTGATCGGCCCACTCATGCAGGCAAGTTCGTCGCCCTTCTGCCTGCTCGACAAAGACACGTTGTTCGGCGGCTACAGCGCGGCCGCCATGGGCATGCTGACCGGCGACCCGAACGACCGCGACAGCCCGCTTTTCCTCCAGCACCTGCGCGACCCCGAGTATCGCGGCCTGCTCGACACCGCCCGCGACAATCTCGAGATCGGTGTCAGCGCGCTGGTGGTCGGGCCGCTCTCGCGCGAAGTACGCGAGCGGCGCCTCTTCGATCGCGCGTGGCTGGGCATCGGCGCGGACGTCACGCTGCGGGTGGTGTGGGTCAGCACATCGGAAGAGACGGCGCATCAGCGTATCGTCGATCGCGGCAATCCGAACGATGCCTACAAGCTCGCGCATTGGGACGAGTATCGGCAACGCCGCTTCGTACCGAGCGGCGAGATTTGCGAAGATCTGTTGATGTTCGACAACACCGCGCCAACCCGCGCGGATTACGAAGCATTGCTCGCGCAGCTGGTGGGCGAGCCGCAAGCGTCGTCTGCAATGCCACCGGTGCCTGTTTAGCGGCCCAGGTAGCGGCCTGCATAGCGACCCGTGCCGCAGTACGTTTAGCAGCGGCGTTTCAAACGCACAACGCCCCGCAATGCGGGGCGTTGTGCGTTCATGAAACAGCCTTCTACGAGGCTCTATGTGTTGCTTGCGTTGCTCGCGGCAGTTACTGCAGCGTTGTCGCACGGCCCTCGGTTTTGAGCCTCGCCTGAAACTTCAGCGCGACAGTCGCGGCTTATACCGTTGCCATCGCATCGAGCGACTGCCCTTCATACAACTGGCCAAAGCGGTTCGAGAGGAAGTCGCGCAGCGACACCTGTTCCTGACGCACAAAGCCGCTTTGCGGCAGCTTCTTCTCGCGGAACAGATCGAGCACCGCGCACATCGCACCGGCCGTGGTGATCTGAATCGCGCTCATCGGCACGCCGCACACCGTCTTCGCGAAAATCTTGCGGGTGAACACTTCCTGCACCAGTTGACCGTCACGCATACCGCTCACGGTGATGAACACCAGCACGACGTCTTGCGCGGTCGAGGGTACCGAACGGCGCATGATGGTCTTGAGCGTATCGCGGTCGCTCGCAAGACGCAGGTCTTCCAGCAGGAACTGCATCAGGTTGCGGTGACCCGGATAGCGCACCGACTTGTAGTCGAGCGATTCGACGCGGCCCGACAGCGTTTCGCATAGCGTGCCCAGGCCGCCGGACGTATTGAAGGCTTCGTACTCGGTGCCGTCGAGCGAGAAGTGTTCGAGGCCTTCCAGCGGCTGCACCCACTGCGTGCGGCTGTCGCGAATCGCTTCGCACGGCTGGCAGTATTCGTTGATCAGACCGTCGACGCTCCACGTCAGGTTGTACTTCAGCGCGTTGGTCGGGAACTCCGGCAGCGCGCCGACCCGCATCTTGACGTCGCGGATTTCGGTGAAACGGTTCGCCAGCTCGTGCGCGGCGATACCAATGAAGCCTGGCGCCAGACCGCACTGCGGCATGAAGGCGTGATCGGCGGAGTCGGCGATCTCGCGGATCGCATGGGTGGCGCGCACGTCTTCGGTCAGATCGAAGTAATGGACGCCCGCGCCCTTGGCGGCCGAGGCCACGTTCACCGCCAGGTAATACGGCAGCGCGTTGACGAGCGTGTCGAAGCCTTGAATGGCGGCGCGCAGGGCGGCGGCGTCGGCGGAGTCGACGCGGCGGGTCGGGATACCCTGGGCGGCGAGCTTATCGAGCGCATGTTGATCGCGGTCGAACGCGACAACGTCGTAGTCGCCCGTTTCGCGCAACATATGGGCGATGGTGTGACCGATCAAACCTGCGCCAACAATGGCTACTTTCATGCGCGTCTCCTGATTCTCTGTCTGCTGTCTCCAGCTTGGGAAGTGCGCTGCGCTTAGGCGCGGCGCCCGGCGGGCTGAACCCTTGAGACACAGTTTAGGGAGAAGCAAAAACAGTTCATACGCGCAAAATGCTGCGCTATGACCATCATTTTCGACATTATGACGATACGATTAGTCGATATGTCGAAAACATGTCAAAACGGCGTAAAAATTGGGCAGCGGAATCACACCATGCCTCGGTCGATCTTACGCGCCAGAATGATCGACGTCGTGGTTCGCTCCACCCCTTCCAGTCCGCCGATCTCGTCGAGCAGATCGTTGAGGCGGTCGGGCGAATCGGCACGCAGCCACGCGACATAGTCGAACTCGCCGCTCACCGCGCATAGCAGTTGCACCTCGGGCATCTTGCCGAGACGTTTCTGCACGGCCGGTCCGTACTTCGGCGCGATGATGATGCCGACGTACGCCTGAATGCTCGAGTCGAGCACGTCCTGGCCCAGCCGCACACTATAGCCGCCGATCACGTTGCTGCGCTCGAGCCGGGCGATCCGGGCGATCACGGTGGTGCGCGCCACGTCCAGTTGGCGCGCGAGATTGGCGACGCTCTCGCGGGCGTTGGCTTGCAGCGCCGCAACGAGGTTGCGGTCCAGTTCGTCGAGTTGGTCGAGGCGCGGAGGTCTCATCGGGGCAGGAAGTTGGTCAGGGATGGAACGGATTATCGCGCGTCCTGGGTATCGGACGTATCGGGCGGCAGGCAGAGGAACCCTGAAGGATCACACGCCGAACCGTTCGATCACGAATTCGATGAAGCTGGTGAGCTTCGGTGTGGCGCGGCGATCACGCGGATAGACCAGGTGGACGGGCGCGCCTTCGGGCAAATAGTCTTCCAGCACCGACACCAGTTCGCCGCTGGCGATCTCTCTGGCAAGCAGCGCCTCCGGCTGCAACACCAGCCCGAAACCGCGCAAGGCCGCAACCTTGAGCGCCTGGCCGTTGTTCGCGCGGAAGCGTCCGGCGCGCAACTGGTTTTCGTCCGCGCTCTCGCCGCCTAGCCGCCACAAACCCTCGCGGCCCCAATGCAGAAAACCCAGGCATTCGTGCTGCATCAGATCGGCCGGCGTGCGCGGTGTGCCGGCTCGCGCCAGATAGGCCGGCGACGCGCATGCGCGCATCCGGTAAGGTTTCAAGGGCCGCGCGACGAAACTGGAATCCGGCAAATGGCCGATTCGCACCGACGCATCGAAACCCTCTTCCACCAGGTCGATCACGCGATTCGACAAATCCAGTTCGAGGCTCACGTCCGGCCAGGCGTTCAGGTAGTCGGTCATCGCCGGGGCAAAGACTTCGACGCCATACGTTAGCGGCACCGTCACCTTCAGCACGCCGCGCGGCGCGGCTGCCATTGCCTCGGCGAGAGACTCCGCCTCCTTGACGTCCGCCAGAATGCGCCTGCACTGCTCGTAATAGTGGCGGCCGATTTCAGTCAGACTCTGCCGGCGCGTGGTGCGCGTCAGCAGCCGCGTCGCGAGCCGCGTTTCAAGCGAGCGGATGTGTTTGCCCACCATCGCCGACGAAATGTCAAATCGTTCGGCCGCCGCCGTGAGACTGCCCGCTTCGACCACCGCGACGAAGATTTCCATGCTGACGAATTTGTCCACCCGCTATTTCCTGTTCGTTTCGGTTGTAAGCGTTTGTCGCACTGCAACCGCAGTGTAGGGATATCGTGATACTAATAGCGGCGACGGCGAAGTGGGCAGCCGGTCGCCTTGCGTCGCCAAGCCGATGCACGTCAGGCCGCTCGCCATGCTCGCCTTGTCCCAATTCGAACAGACATCAGGAGTTTCGATGAAAAAAGCACTCGTAATGCTGGCCACCGCAGTCGCCATGAGCGGCGCATTCGCACAAACTTCCGCGCCGGCTTCGGCGCCGGCCAGCGCCTCGGCACCCGCCGCAAAAGCCGGCCACGAGCGCAATGTCGAAGACCGCATCACCTACCTGCACACGAAGTTGAAGATCACGCCGGCGCAGGAAACGCAGTGGAACGCATTCGCCGACGTCATGCGCAACAACGGCGAAACGATGGGGCAGTTGTTCCAGCAGCGCAAGGCCGCTACGAACCTGTCGGCGCTTGACGACATGAAGCAATACGCGACGATCGCGCAAGCGCACGCGGACGGCATGAAGAAACTGGTCGACGCGTTCGACCCGCTGTACACCAGCTTCTCGGCGGATCAGAAGAAGCTGGCCGACGCAACGTTCCATCAAGGCGGCCCTGAAGGCGGTGCTCATCACCACGGCAAGGGCGGCAAGAAGGCGCCGGCAGCCGAATAGTGCGCTTGTGAAGCCGCGCTTGTGAGGCCGTAAGCGCTTCATGGCGCCACTTCACTGCGCATCAAGCTGATTGCGCTCGGCGCGGGTTTCCGTGCCGAGCGCTCTTTTTTTGCCTTTGCGGACAACCCGAGCCGCCGCCAATGGTAAAAGAAGCCGATCTTCAAATGCATCTGGCATGATTGCGGGTATCTGCAGCCAAAACGCAAAGTCTCTGCGCGGCAGTCAATTTCTCTACACCCACTCGCTTCATGACCGAACTCAAAAATCTCGATCTGCGTAACGATGCCGACGCCCAACGCGTCGTCAAAAACGAAACGGTGAACGTCGAGTTCGCCGCTGCCGAAGGCGAGCTGATGAGCCTGGAAGGGCCGAACCGCTATGCCCCCGGCGACGCGCTGATCACCGGCTCGACCGGCGACCGCTGGGTCGTCTCGCGCGAACGCTTCGACGCAAAATACCTGCCGGAAGACACCACCCTCGCCCACGGCGAACCGGGCCCATACCGCAACCGGCCGGCCGTCGTGCTGGCTAAACAGATGAACGAAGCGTTTTCGCTGGCCCGCTCAGCGAGTGGCGGCGATGTGCTGCACGGCGCCGGCGGCGACTGGATCATGCAGTACGCGCCGGGCGACTACGGTGTCGTGCAGGCGGCACGCTTTGCGAAAGTCTATCGGCTTGCCGATTGAGTCAGGCAAACTCGTCACCGAGATCCACCGTCACATCACGCGGCACGGCCTCGCCGTTCGCATACTGCTCTTCGAGCGAGCCGATGCTCGCTTCGACATACGCCCGCAACACCGCGAAACTCCTGCCACGCAGCCGCGCCGGTAACGCGCGATACCGCGCCAGCGCCGCCGGTGCAATCACCACGGTCATGACAATGCGGCGCGCGGTCGCGCCGAAACGCATGGCAACCCAGTGAATCGCCAGGGTCGGCGTGCCGTCTTCGCCTGCACGCTGAATGAACTGGGTCTGCTCGGGAAACAGATCGCTGATGACGCGCGCCAATTCCTCGAACTCGGGATTCGCGCAGTCGTATTGGTAAGCTTCTTCCATGAGATGTGCCGAAAGGATGAGCCTGAACGGCGTACCGGAAGGGTACGCCGGAAGTTAAAGAATCACGAGGAGGCTGTGTGGCAAGCGATTAACCAGCGACTAACACGCGGCCAACAACTGGCTCACGCGGCAACCGCCGGGCGGCGAAACACGCGGAACAGCAAGCCCGCGACAATCACCGCTCCCAGCGCATACACGCCGTCCACCGCGGCGAGCGGCACGAGTTGCGCCTGGAACAGCGCCGCCGGCACGTCGACCAGCGCATGCAGCGCAATCGCGAGCGGCAGGATGCCACGCCAGCCCGCCCGCACGCCGCGCCACATCAGCATCGACAACCCGATCTGGAACACCAGCGCGGCCACCCGTTCGAGCGCGAAAATGCCGGCCGTCTGCGGCGTCAGGCTCGCGAGGATCAGGTGGATGCGCATCACCGAGTCGGTCGGGAGATTGCTCAGATAGCCGTCCAGCTCGCCGCGGTTTTCGAAGACAGCGAACAGGATCCATTGAATCTGCACCAGCACGCCGACCAGCCAGGCCTCCGCGCCGCCGTGGCCGAGGCCATAGGTCAGCGCCGTGCCGTCACCGGTGCTCGCGGCGGATTTTGACCTCGCCGCCGCACGCTTCAGTAACAGACGCATCCCGATGAAGCGCCCCACTTCCTCGCAGACACCCGCCACCAGCGCGCCGTACACCACAAAGGCCAGCGGATTGGACAGGAAGGTCGCGGTCGCTTCGTTCCGATGCAGCACGTAGTCGTTCAGCGCGCGCTCGATCACCATCGCGAACAACGCGAACACGGCGATGCCGGTGATCGCGTCGCGGGGGTTCAGCGCGAGCGGCCGGCGCAGCCGGCGGTAGATCAGGAACGGTAAGGCAGCGACGAACAGGGTCGCGACAGCGAGGCTCGAGAGGGTAAGCGGTGCAACAACCATGAGTTTCCTTGCGATAACCGGCGCGCACCCGCTGCGCGCCGCAGCCCGAATGATCGCAGATCAGCGCGAAGTCAGCGCAAAGTCGAGGCGCGGACGATCAATTCGCCTGGCAGAAGACAGTCGCGCGCGGTGGTTTGAACCCCTTCGATACGCTCATGGAGGAACTCGACCGCGCGGTAGCCGATCTCGTAGGTCGGCTGGCGGATCGTGGTGATGCCGGCCAATTCGGCCCAGTCGGGATCGTCGATCGACAGCAGCGCGACGCGTGCCTGCCAATCGGCGCCGTAGCGCGCTTTCAGGTGAAGGGCGAGGCATAGCGCGACCGGCGCGTTGGCCGCGAACAAGGCGATGCGACCGGGTTTGCGCGTGGCGTTAAATGTGGCATTGCCGGCTGCGTTATCGACGGCAACGCCTGCCGCGCTATGTCCGGTATTCCCGGCCGAGTGATCTCCGGCATTGCCTGTCGAGACACCTGCGACGCCGCCATGGCCTCCGGCTGCATCGATTACGCGGTCCAGTTCTGCAAGGGCACGCTCGACGGCCGCCGGCTCCGCAAGGTTCAGCACCAGCGTATGCCCACGCGCGCCGCGCTTGCCACCCGCGTCATTGCCGCCTTCGCCTCGACCGCCAGCCCTGCCCTCATGGCCTTCGCTGCCCTCATTACGTTCATGGCCCGCGCCGCTCATCGCCTCGCGAAACGCCGCCTCGCGCAATTGCCGCGAACTGACCTGCTCGAACGGCTGCACGACAAACCAGATATCGTCGAAACCATTGTCGAGCAGATGCCGCGTGCCGAGCTTTGCGGCCTCCCGGTTGTCCAGCCCGACCATATCGGCGACAAGCCCTTCCACCGAACGGTCGACCAGCACCGCCGGGATTCCCCCGCCGCCCACCGGCCGCAGGGTTTCCTCGCGCACGCCGAGCGCGTTGACGATCACGCCTTCCACGCGATACGTGGTCAGCAGTTGCAGATAACGCCGCTCCATTTCGACTTCGTTGGCCGCGTGGCAGATCAACGGCATCAACCCGAGCGCATGGCAAGCGGCTTCCACGCCTTGCAGTACTTCGACGGTGTACGGGTTCGTCAAATCGGCGAGCAGCATGCCGATCAGGCGATTGCGGCCACGCTTGAGGCCGCGCGCCATCTGGTTCGGCTGATAGTCGAGACGCTCGATCGCTGCTTCGATGCGCGCGCGCAATTCCGGCGACAGCACGCTCATCTCGCCATTCAGGTAGCGCGAGATGCTGGTCTTGCCGGTGCCGGCTTCGCGCGCGACGTCGGTAATCGTCGCGCGTCGCGCGGCGGCAAGGGGCGTCGTGCTCATTGCTTTAACACTTCACGGTTGACGATATTGGTGGTGAGCGTCCCTTCGAGCGCGGCCACGAGATTTTCCGCCGCATTGCGCGCCATCGCATGGCGGGTCTCATGCGTCGCCGAACCGATATGTGGCAGCGCGACCACGTTCGCCATTTTCAGCAGCGGCGAATCGGCCGGCAACGGTTCGGTCTCGAACACGTCCAGACCCGCACCGTGAATCGTGCCGTTTTGCAAGGCTTCAATCAGCGCCTGCTCATCGACCGTGGCGCCGCGCGATGCATTGATCAGAATCGCGCTCTTCTTCATCGACTTGAATTCGGCCGCGCCGATCATGTGCTTCGTCTCGGGCGTCAGCGGCACCTGCAGACAAACGAAGTCGGCGGTGGCGAGCAACTCCGCCAATTCGACGCGACGCGCACCGTAAGCCTGTTCCGCCTGCGCGTTTGCGCTGCGATTCGTGTACAGCACCTTCATGTTGAAGCCGAGTGCCGCGCGCCGCGCGACCGCGCCGCCGATCCGTCCCAGTCCGACGATGCCGAGCGTCTTGCCCTGCACGTCGACGCCGAAATGCGCGGGTCCGATGCTGTGCTGCCACTGGCCCGCCTTCACCCACTCGGCGAGCTCGACCACGCGCCGCGCCGACGCGAGGATCAGCGAGAACACCGTATCCGCCGTGGACTCGGTCAGCACGTCCGGGGTGTGCGCGAGCACGATGCCGCGGCGCGTGAGGTCGGCAACCTCGAACTGGTCGAAGCCCACCGAGATGGTCGACAGCGCCTTCAGCCGGCTCGCGCCTTCGAGCATCGCCGGCGTGATTTTCACGCTTGAACCGATGCCGCCGTCCGCGTCCTTCAAGGCGGCGACAAACGTGTCGTGCTGTGCCGGGTCGACCTGCACGACTTGCGCGTGCTGTTGCAGATACGCGAGCACATCCTCGGGCAACGACTTCCAGGCGACGATCTTCTTCATCAGCTTATTTTCCTTGCAACGGTGTAGCGAGCTTGGCGGCCTTATTCAGCGGCTCTGCTTGTGGCTGTGGCTTGACGATCAGCGTCAGAATCACTGCGGCGACCAACGCCACGCTCATGAACGCATACGATGCCGCGGGCGTTCCGGTCGCGCCATTCAGATAGCCGACCACGTACGAGCCGACAAACGAACCGAGCGCACCCATGCTATTGATCAACGCCATCGCGCCGCCCGCGACGTTCCTCGGCAGCAGTTCCGGCACGATCGCGAAGAACGGGCCATAGGGCGCATACATCGCACCGCCGGCGATCACCAGCAGCGCGTACGAAATCCAGAAGTGCGTGGAGCCGAGCGCGTAGGAGGCCGCGAACGCGATCGCGCCGACCAGCAGGAACGGCCACACGAACACTTTGCGGCGGTTGAGTTTATCCGATGCCCATGAAGCCGCAAGCATCGCGATCGTCGCGGCCAGATAGGGCAGCGCCGAGAGCCAGCCGGTTTCGACCATGCCGAGCGTCGAACCGTTCTTCAGGATCGACGGCAGCCACAGCACGAAACCGTACACGCCGATGCTCCAGCAGAAATACTGCGCGCACAGCTTGATCACAGCAGGCGTGCGGAACGCTTCGCTGTAGTTGCGCATCGGCTTGATCGCGGCCTGTTCGGCGCGCAGCGTTTCAGCAAGATCGTCCTTCTGCTGCTGCGTGAGCCACGACACCTGCTGCGGTTTGTCCTGCACGATGAACCACCAGCACACCGCCCAGATGATCGCAGGCGCGCCTTCGGCGATGAACATATGGCGCCAGCCGAACGAGTGCACCAGATAGCCGGAGACCACCGACATCCACAGCACCGTCACCGGATTGCCGAGAATGAGGAAGGTGTTGGCCCGCGAGCGCTCGCTCCTGGTGAACCAGTTGCTGATGAAAATCAGCATCGCCGGCATCACCGCGGCTTCCACGACGCCGAGCACGAAGCGGATCACCATCAGCGAGGGAATATTGCTGACCATCCCGGTCAGCGCCGCGCAACCACCCCACAGGATCAGGCTCCAGAACACGAGCTTTTTCACGCTGCGGCGTTCCGCGTAAATCGCGCCGGGAATCTGGAAGAAGAAATAGCCGAGAAAGAACAACGCGCCGATCAACGACGAGAGCCCTTTGCTGATACCGAGATCCTGGTTGATGCCGGCGGCCGATGCGAAACCGAAGTTCGCGCGGTCGAGATAAGCGAGGCTGTAGGTGATGAATACGATCGGCATGATCGTCCACCAGCGGCGAATCGCAAGCGATGAAGTCATGAAAGTCTCCTTTGTGGACTGGAGTTAGCGCTTTAGCTGTCGACTAGAGTTGGCGCTTTAGCGCTTACTCCAGTCCCATGCAAAGCTCTTACTCGGGTCCCATGCAAAGCTGTCGACTGGAGTTGGCGCGTCAATGCCTACTCCGGTCCCATACAAGCTAGTTGCTAACAGTTTCCCGAAGCAATGATGGACGGTCTGGGGCGCTGTTCGAGCGCTCTTGCTGTTATCGAGCCAGCTAATACTGAATCGTGTTGAGCGCGCCACACGCCGCTCAGCGCGTGCCGAACCCGCGCTCAGACCACGGTCGCAACGCGCGGCGCATCGGCCAGTTCGAGCGCGTCGAGATCGGCGCGGCTCGGCAGACCTTCCGAATCGCCGATCACCTGGATCGCCAGGGCGCCGATGCGGTTGCCGCGCGCCACCGCTTGCGGCAATGTCTTGCCCTCGAGCAGCGCGCTGACCACGCCGACCGCGAAGCCATCGCCTGCGCCAACCGTGTCCACCACTTTCGCGACCGGCTGACCGGCGATCACGGCGGCATCGTCGGCGGTCCGAAAGTACGCACCTGCTGCGCCGAGCTTGATGATCACGCCGCGCGCGCCCTGGTCGAGATAAAACCTGGCGATGTCGTCCGGCTGCGTGTACCCGGTCAGGATTTCCCCTTCGCCGATGCCGGGCAGCACCCAATCAGCCAATGCGGCGAGTGCATTCAGGCCTTCGACCATTGCGGCGCGCGAGGGCCACAGCGTCGGGCGCAGATTCGGGTCGAACGAAATGGTCCTGCCCGCAGCACGCATTTCACGCGCCAGGTGGAAGGCAAGTTCGCACGAACTCGCCGAGATGGCCGGCGCCACGCCCGTCAGGTGAAGGTGACGCGCGGGCAGCACGTAATCGGCCGCGTAGTCGGCCAACGACAGATGGCTCGCCGCCGACCCCTTGCGGAAGTATTCGATGGCCGGATCGCTGCCGTCGTCGTTCTTCGACTTCAACTGGAAACCGGTCGGGTAGCGCTCGTCGGTGGTGACGCAGCGCTGGTCGATGCCCTCTTTCGTCAGCGTGTCGCGCACGTACTGGCCGAACGAATCGTGGCCGACCCGGCTCATCCAGCCCACCTTGAAACCGAGCCGCGAGAGGCCAATCGCCACATTCAGATCGGCGCCCGCGACCCGCTCGGTGAATTGCCCGACGCCGGCGAGTGCGCCGGTTTCGGCGGCCACGAACATGGCCATCGCTTCGCCGTAGGTGATGACGTCGAGTGCTGCGTTTGTGTTGCTCATGCTTCGCTCCTGCGGGTTCCTGCGGATTCCTGTGTTTTTCCGGTTTTGCGCCGTTTTTTGCTACTGCTCTCTCAGGTCCTACGCGCCGCTTATGCGGCGGCCAGCCACGCGACGTAATGCGCCGCGTCGGCTTCGATACGGCTTGCATCGAACGGAAATTCAATGCCGCGCGGCACATGGCGCGGCAGCGTGTCGAGCACCGCGGCGAACTGCGTGTCGCCCGCGGCCGGCGCGGCGGCGAAACGTCGTGCGCCCCCGCCCACTGCCGTCTTGCAATGGATGTACTCGACGTGCGCGGCCAGCGGCCCGGCGGCATCGAGCGGCGCGACATCGCGCCATGCCCAGTTGCCGATGTCGAAGGTCATGCCGAGGACACCCGCCTGGCCTTCACGCGCCAGCGCGTCGAACAGGCCAATGAATTGCGCGGGCGAGCCGCCTTCGGCCAACTGGCCGTTTTCGACAACGAGCCGCACGTTTGCACCGCGCAAATGCCCGGCAATCGCCGCGCCATGGGCCTCGGAAGCGAATCCACCGAGTTGCAGCTTCACGAAGCGCGCACCGAACGCGGTCGCTTCGTCGAGCGCGAGGCGCAGTGCGCCGGCGTCGAGTTGTCCGTCGGACAGGTAGAGCGAAGCGGGGGTCGAATACACCGACCACAAACCCAGTTCGGCGATCGATCTACCGAGCGCGCGCAGTGCCTGCGGCGCGGCGTCGGCATCATTCGCGAACAGTTCGCGGCGCACTTCGAAGGCCGCCGCGCCCGCCTGTTTGCTCGCACCGGCCCACTTCAGATGACCGTCCTTGCGGACCGCGTCCATCCCGAAAGCGCTTGCGACGATCACCACGTCCACTGTGTCAGTCATGTCGAATGTACTCAAACCTGTGCCAAATCAGCATCTGATCGACATTTGGAACCGGTTCCAAATGTATTTCGAAAAAAAGCGCCGAGGCGCTTGCGATGCCCGAATAGTGCGCCGAGCGCGACGTCATGCACCATAGTGGAAATCCCCAGGCCGTATTGCTCAGGCACCATCCGCAAGGCATAGCGCGAGGAACTGTTCAACCACTCGTGACGGGGCACTCGCATGCGGCACCAGAATCGAGAGCCGCCGCGTCAGCGGCTCGGGACCCAACGAGAACAGGCACAAGGCGCCGCCTTCATGCCGCATCGACATTGCCGAGACGAAACCGATGCCCATCCCCGCCCGCACCGCCTCCTTGACGCCTTCGACCCCGGCAATCTCCAGCGCCACGCGCATCGGCACGCCCGCCCGGGCAAACGCCCGCTCGACGATCTGCCGCACGCCCGACCCGGCTTCGCGCAACACCAACGGATGCGAGCCGAATGCCGCCAGTTCCACCCGCCCGTTGTCGAGGCCCAAGCCGTCCTCCTTGCCCGCGCCGACCGCCTGCGCCAGCGGATGCGTGCGTGGCATGATCGCGACGATCTCGTCCTCACGCCACGCATGGACCGCAGTGTCCGGCGGCAGATCCTCGCCGACCGGCCCCTCGATCATCGCGATATCCACCGACGCCAGTGCGCTGACGATTTCCGTTGTATTGCCGTCGGCGGTATGCAGCGTCACGTCGGGATAGCGGCGATGAAAGTCGGCGATCAGGTACGGCAGCAGATAGCTTGCCGGCGTGGTGCTTGCGCCGATCCGCAAGGTGCCCTGCTCGAGTCCGCGCAGCGCGTCGCGATAGGCATGCGCCTGGCGCCACGTATCGCGCAACCGGGTGGCATAGCTGGCAAGTTGCTCGCCGGCGGGCGTGAGGCGCACGCCGCGCCCATCGCGCAGGTAAAGCGGCTCACCGAATTCGTCCTGGAGCTGACGCAATTGTCCGGACACCGCCGGCTGCGATAAATGCAGCGCCACAGCCGCCCGGCTGATGTTGCGATGCTCGGCAACGGCGGCAAACGTTATAAGTTGGTCCGGGGTCATGATGGATGAAATATCTGCATAGCTGATACTTTACATTCTAAATCACGATTTTTCATATCGATATATCTAATTTAGGATTTGACCTATCGAATCAGAACAGTCATAGGAAGGCATTACGCCATGTCCACCGCTCATCTCACCGCTGCTGCCACACCCGCCGGGTCCTCATCCACCCGCGGCCAGCTCAACGGCATTCTCTTCGTCGCCCTGTTTGCCGCTGCCGTGACCCGCATCGCGGCGATCCCGGCGATCGCCGGGCTGGGCTTGAGCCCGCTGATCGTCGGCATCGTGGCGGGCGCCATTTACGGCAACGCGTTGCGCGACGGCATGCCCGAAAGCTGGGCGGCCGGCGTCAACTTCTCGGCGCGCAAACTCCTGCGCATCGCCGTGGCGTTTTTCGGCCTGCGCGTCAGCCTGCAGGAAATCGCTCAGGTCGGCTTGCCAGGTCTCGCCGAATCGGTGCTGATCGTCGTGAGCACGCTCGCGATCGGCACCTGGGCCGGCATGAAGATCATGAAACTCGACCGCGACACCGCACTTCTCACGGCTGCAGGCAGCGCGATCTGCGGCGCGGCCGCCGTGCTCGCGTTCGAGTCGACGCTGCAATCCAAGCCACATAAGAGCGCCATGGCGGTAGGCAGCGTGGTGCTGTTCGGCACCCTCTCGATGTTCCTGTACCCGGTGCTGTTCAAGGCGGGCTGGCTGCATCTCGACACGGTTGGCGCGGGTCTGTTCTTCGGCGGCACGATTCACGAAGTGGCGCAGGTGGTCGGCGCGGCCAGCAACGTGAGCCCGGAAGCGACCCACATCGCGACCATCGTCAAGATGACCCGTGTGATGCTGCTGGTGCCGGTGCTGCTGGTGATCGGCATGTGGGTGAACCGCCCGGCACGCAGCGCCGCTGCCACGGCAACGGCCGAGGACGGCAAGCAACACGCACCGCGCAAACTGGCGATTCCCTGGTTCGCAGTCGGCTTCCTCGCCTTCGTCGTGATCAACTCGCTGCACGTCCTGCCCGAAAACGCGACCAGCACGCTGAACATGCTCGACACCTTCGCGCTCACCATGGCCATGACCGCGCTCGGTATCGAAACCCGCATCGCGCAGATCCGTCAGGCCGGCCCTCGCGCATTGACCACCGGTTTCATCCTGTATGTGTGGTTGATTGTCGGTGGACTGGGTATCACATGGACCGTCCAGCACCTGCTCGGCTGAACCGCCCTCGCCTCCTGACCAACCCCGCCGCGTGCGGGGTTTTGTGCGTTCAGGAGAACCATCCGGCACGCATGCGCGGCATACTGGTTGCTGACGTTGTCAGCTTATGCAGCCCCTTATACAGACCCTTACGCAGCCCCGTTCACGCAAACCCGTTCATGCAACTGGAATGAGGACCGATCGATGAGCCTGGAACTTTACTATTGGGACGGCCTGCAAGGCCGTGGCGAATTCGTGCGTCTGGCGCTGGAAGAAGTCGGCGCGGACTATGTGGAGGTGGCGCGCGGCGAGGCCTCGGACGGCCTCGGCACGAACGCGATGATGGCGCTCATGAAAAGTAAGGACGAGCCCCATCCGCCGTTCGCGCCGCCGTTTCTGAAAGACGGCGATCTGGTGATCGCGCAGACCGCCAACATCCTGTTCTATCTTGGTCCGAGGCTCAATCTCGCGCCTTCGGTCGAAAGCCTGCGCTACGTCGCCAACGGACTGCAACTGACGATCGCCGATATGGTGACCGAAGCGCACGACACGCATCATCCGCTCGCCAGCGCCCTGTATTACGAAGACCAGAAAGACGCCGCCAAAGTGCGCGCGCACGACTTCATCGACAACCGGATTCCGAAGTTCATGAAGTACTTCGAGCGGGTGCTGAAGCAAAACCCGGCAGGCGACGCGTTCATGGTGGGCGATGCGCTCACTTACGTCGACCTGTCGATGTTCCAGTTGATCGACGGCTTGCTGTACGCTTTTCCGCGCGCGCTCAAGCGTTTCGGCGAACAGTATCCGCGCCTCGCGGCGTTGCACGACGCGGTGATCGAGCGGCCGAACATCGCCGCTTATCTCCAGTCCGAGCGGCGCATCGAGCACAACGAAGCCTGCATCTTCCGGCACTATCCGGAGCTCGACAAGGCGGCTGTTTGATCCGCGCCGCCCGTCTTCGCGAACCCCGCGCATCGCGCCCGCTTCCGCCAGCGGGCGCGATGCTGTTACCGTACGCACATTTCATCCACCCATCACGCCCTTTCCTGCCGACGTGCTTTCATTCCTGCTGAAGCTGCGCACCCGCGCCCAAACCCTGTTCCGTCTGTCCGACGCCCATACGATGCTGGTCTGGTCGGTGGTGGTCGGCGTGGCGGGCGCGTTCGCGACGATTGCCTTTCGCGAGGGCATCGCGCTGCTGCAACTGGCGGTGGTCGGCAAGTCCGGCAGTTTCGTCGAAATGGCGCGCGGCTTGCCGTGGACGGTGCGCGTGTGGCTGCCCGCCGCCGGCGGCCTGATCGCCGGCTTCTTTCTGTTGATCGCGCGGCGTCACCTCGACAAGGGCAATCACATCGACTACATGGAAGCCGTCGCGATCGGCGACGGCGTGGTGCCGGTCAAGCTGAGCTTCTGGCGCAGCGTGTCGTCGCTGTTCACGATTTCGAGCGGCGGCTCGATTGGCCGCGAAGGGCCGATGGTGCAACTGGCGGCGCTGGCCGCGTCGCTGATCGGCCGCTGGGTGCATTTCGATCCGCCGCGTCTGCGCCTGCTCGTCGCCTGCGGCGCGGCCGCCGGGATTACCGCCGCGTACAGCGCGCCGATTGCCGGCGCGTTCTTCGTCACGGAAATCGTGCTCGGCTCGATCGTGATGGAGAGCTTCGGCCCCGTGGTGGTCTCGGCGGTGGTCGCCAACATCACGATGCGCGAGTTCACCAGCTACAAGCCGCCGTACGAAATGCCGGTGTTTCCGCCTGTGGCGGGCGCCGAAGTTCTGTTGTTCGTCGGGCTCGGGCTGCTGTGCGGTGCAGCCGCGCCGCAGTTTCTGCGACTGATGGACTTTTCGAAAGCCAACTTTCGCAAACTGCCCCTGCCGCTGCCCATCCGGCTCGCGCTGGGCGGTCTGATCGTCGGCATTCTGTCGGTGTGGACGCCCGAGGTGTGGGGCAACGGCTACAGCGTCGTCAATTCCATTCTGCATTCGCCGTGGACGTGGTCCGCGCTCGTCCTCGTCCTGGTGTTCAAGATCGTCGCGACGTCGGCGACCGTGGGTTCAGGCGCGATCGGCGGGGTCTTCACGCCGACGCTGTTCGTCGGCGCGGTGGTCGGTTCGCTGTTCGGCCTCGGCATGCACGCGGTGTGGCCGCACGGCACCTCGGCGCCGTTCGCTTATGCGATGGTCGGCATGGGCGCGTTTCTCGCCGGCGCCACGCAGGCGCCGCTGATGGCGATCCTGATGATCTTCGAAATGACGCTCAGCTACCAGGTGGTGCTGCCGCTGATGCTGTCGTGCGTGGTCGCGTATTTCGTGTCGCGTGCGATCGGTAAAACGTCGATGTACGAAATCACGCTGCGCCGCAATCAGGAGGAACAGGAGCGCACCCGGCTGCGCGCCACGCAGATGCGCGAGCTGATCCGTCCCGCCGAAACCGTCGTGCCGCCCAACGCGACCGTGCAGGACATGACGCGCGTGTTCCTCGAATATCCGGTGAAGTATCTGTACGTCGCCAATGAGTCTGGCGCATTTCTCGGCGTGGTCGCGCTCAAGGACATCACCTCCGACCTGCTCGACAAACGCGACACCTCCGCGAAAACCGCCGCCGATTATCTGCAGCCGCATTTCGATGTGCTGACGCCGGATATGCCGCTCGGCGTCGCGCTGCAGCACTTCATGGCGTTTCAGGGCGAGCGGCTGCCGGTTGTCGAAAGCACCGCGGATCCGAAGCTGGCGGGCGTGGTCTACAAGACTTCTCTGCTCGATGCGTATTTCCGCATGAATCCGACGCGCTAGAGTTTGCGCGGCGCTCCGCGGCGGCGCGTCCATGCAAAGCACGGCAGATTCTCTACAATGGGAAAACCACTGCCGCGATTGCGAGCAGCGCGCGTTACGCCAGGACGGGTGCCGAGACGCCCGCCCTTCGATCGGAGCGAAGATGAGCGAACCGTCCCTCGACGCCGTACGCCGTGATCAGGCCGGCTGGATTTTTCTGCATATCGAAGGCGAGCCGTACGATCGCGGCGAGCAGCACGGTCAGTTGCTCGCCACTGAAATCCAGAACGCGATCCGCACCGCCCGCTACCTGGCGAAATGGGACACCGGCGAAGACTTCGATACCTTCGTCGACGCCGCCGTCTCCCAGTTCGCCAACAAACTCGACACTGAATTCACCGACGAAATCCAGGGCATCGCCGACGGCGCGAAACTGCCGTTCGGCGAAGTGCTGGCCTGGAACGGTTACATGGATCTGCTGCAAAGCTGGTGGCCAAGCCACGCGGCGGCCCAGCAACCGCAACTCGGCGTGAAACCGTGGCGCGGGCGTCGTGGCCATCACTGCAGCGCGTTCATCGCCACCGGCAATGCCACCCGCGACGGCCGCATCGTCATGGCGCACAACTCGTGGGACCGCTACGCCGCGGGCGATGCGTTCAACGTGGTATTCGACATCGTGCCGGATCGCGGCAACCGCATCCTGATGCAGGGCCTGCCGGGGTGCATCTCCAGCCTCACCGATTTCTGGGTCACCCAGGCCGGCCTGATGGTCACCGAAACGACCATTTCCAACTTCGTCGGCTACAACGCGGCCGGCGCACCGGAGTTCTATCGCTCGCGGCGCGCGTCGCAATATGCCAAAGACATCGGCGAATGGTGCGAGATGTTCGCGGTCGCCAATAACGGCGGCTATGCGAATAGCTGGCTGCTCGGCGACACCAAGACCGGCGAGATCGCGCGCTACGAACTGGGGCTGCACTATTCCGGTTTCGAGAGTACGAAAAATGGCTTCTACAGCGGTTACAACACCGCGACCGACCTGAAGATCCGCAATCAGGAATGCATCGGCGAAGGCGAGGACTATACGGACGTGCGCAAGAACGGCGCGCGCCGCTTGCGCTTCATGCAGCTCGAAGAAATGCATCACGGCAAGATCGACGCCGAACTCGCGAAAGAAATGATCGCCGACCATCACGACGTCTATCTCGACCGCAACGACAACCCCTGCTCGCGCACCATCTGCGGGCATCTGGAACTGGACGACGCGCGCTTCGGTGGATCCGACCAGGGGCCGTTCAATCCGTGGGGCGCCAACGACGGCAAAGTGGTCGACAGCGAGATGGCGCGCGCCATGGCCTTCAGCGCGCGTTGGGGACACCCGTGCGGCAGGCCGTTCGACGCCCAGGCGTTCATGAAGCGCCATCCGCAATGGAACTGGCTCAACGGCTACATGCGCGACCGGCCTTCGTGGCCGTGGACGCGGTTCGAGGTGCTGCGCTAGACGCAGCGCTTATTGCTTACCACGTGCTTACCGTCTGCTTACCGCATTCTTGCCATCTATCGCGGCGCAGCATAAGCGTAGTACGGCCGTTCGCGACTGCGTTGCCTTTTCCCTGCCATCATGTGGAATTTACAATTAGGTTTTGTCTCTTTTGCGCGCGCGCCGCGGCGGTTTGCCATCTAAGATGGTAGATGCACGCCGTCCGCATGATGCGGGGCCGTGTGTAGGTTGCGCCCTCCTTTCGACGCGGGGACGGCACAGCGTGTGCTTAACTGATAGCGCCGCATGAGCTTAGGAGGTCGGGCGATGAAAACCTCGACACTGTTGATCATGGTGACGCTGTCAGCCTCGTGTTTTGCCGCGCCGGTTCATACCGCGCCGGACAGCACGGCCGCCAATAGCCTTGCCGAACGCGCCAATGCCGCCCCCGTCGCCCCCCCGGCGCCGGACGTGGCCGTCACGGACGACAAACGCCCGCAACAATGGCAATACATCGCGCTGCCCAAGTCGCGGCATCTGGAGCGAAGCTTCGCGGGCCAGAATGAACATTTGCAAACCTGAAAACAGCCCCTTAGGAGCGCGTGCGTGACCGAATCGACTATTCCCGGCGAATCGATTGATCTGCAGATCACCGACGTTCTGCGCGAAGTCAGTTTTCCGACCTATAAAGACGCGCTGGTCGACGCCGCGCGCGAAGCCGGCGCGAGCAACGAAGTGTTGTCGATGCTCGACGGCTTGCCGGAGCAGGATTACGCCGACGTGACGTCGGTCACGCGCCTGATCGGCGGCAATTACGGACCGGGTCTGGGAGCATGAGCGGCAGGCAGGTCGCAATCTCCGGTCCAACAGGTTCGCCAGGTTCGCTTTCCTCAGATCCGAAACCCGCTGCCGACTGGATCTATCGCTCGCCGCATTCGGGCGGCACTAGCGGCATCGAGCGAATCGAAGCCTTCTTTCATCATGCCGGCTATGCCATGCATCGGCACGATACCTATGCGATTGGCCGCACGCTCGCGGGCGTGCAGAGCTTTCACTACCGCGGCAGCACCTGTAACAGCCTGCCCGGCGGCACGATGGTGCTGCATCCCGATGAGCCGCATGACGGCCAGGCCGGCACGCACGACGGTTTTCACTACCGGATGATCTATGTCGACCCGGCGCTGTTCCAGCAGGCGCTCGGCGGTAAGCCTCTGCCATTCGTCAAAGGCGGCTTGTCGAGCGACCCGCGTCTGTTTACGGCGACCGAAAGCCTCCTGCGCGCCATGGATTGCGCAATCGATTCACTCGAACAGGACGACGCGCTCTACGATCTGGCGATCGCACTCGATGCAGTGGGCGGTGCGGGACAACCGCGCCGGCCGGTGGACTATCGCGCGGCGGAACGGGCGCGCGAGTACATGCTGGGCTCGCTCGACAGCCCCGTGACGCTCGACGAACTGGCAGCCGCTGCCGGCCGTGACCGCTGGAGTTTGTCGCGGGATTTTCGTGCGCTGTTCGGCACGAGTCCGCACCGCTATCTGACCATGCGTCGCCTCGATCTCGTGCGCCGCCTCGCGGTTCAGGGCGTGTCGCTCGCCAGCGCATCCGCGGCGGCCGGCTTTACCGACCAGAGCCATATGACGCGGCACTTCAAGCGCGCGTGGGGGGTGGCGCCAGCGCATTGGCTCAAGATGCTGGGACCTTCGACGCAAGGAACGCGTTGAGGCGGAGTGAGGGTGGCTTTGAGGTGGCGTTGAGGTTGCGCTAAGGCGGCATTAAAGTGGCGTTGAGGCGCCTTTAAGCTAGTGCCAAGGCGTCAAGCGGCAACTCGACTATCCCACCGCATCGCAACCGCGCACACAAACGTACAAGACCCGCTGGCACCGCCCGCCCTACGCTCCTGTCTGACACCTACCGTTCAGGAGGAACACCCCGATGTCCAATCATGCAACGATTCAACCGTCTCACCGCGCGATCAATTTCGCTGAAAAACTGCAGCTCATCAACGACCAATGGCAACCGCGCGTCGTTGCGGAAATGAACGACTACCAGTTCAAGCTGGTGCGCATCGAAGGCGACTTTGTCTGGCACGAGCATGCCGACACGGATGAAACGTTTATCGTGGTCGAGGGGCAACTGCGCATCGACATGCGCGATGGGTTCGTGCTGCTCTCGGCAGGAGAAATGTTCGTGGTGCCCAAAGGCACCGAGCACAAACCGTACGCCGAACGCGAGGTCAAGCTGCTGCTGATCGAACCGCGCGGCGTGAAGAACACCGGCGAAGAAAGCAACGAACGCACGGCGGCGAACGACGTGTGGATCTAGGCAGGCCGGCGCCCCGCCGCGGGTTTTGAAGGCGTGCTTCGCCTCAAGCGCCGGCGTGTCGCGCGCGTCAAAGCGGCGACGATGCCACGATTCCCGAGCGCGAAACCTGACGCGTCGGTCGGGCCGTGTCGCCCGGCAAGGCCGACACCGGCAGGTCGTCGGCATACGCAGGCGAGCTGGCCACGACACGCCGCGGCATCGTGGCGCGTGGATCGCGCGTGTGCTCGTCGGTCTGCTGGAAATGCGCGACGAGGTGATCGATGAAGGTACGCACTTTCGCCGGCAAATGAAGGCGGCTTGGATAAGCAATCGTGATTTCGATTTGCGGCAGCCGGTAATCTCCGAGCAACGGCACAAGACGCCCGGACGCCAGATCCCGGTCGATCAGATAACTCGGCAAAATCGCCACGCCCATACCCAGCAGCGCGAACTGCCGCAGCATCTCGGTGTTGTTCGCCGCAATCGCATTGGTGGGCCTGACCCGCACTTCGCCCGCAGGCCCGGTGAATACCTTTTCGTCGCCGCCCTGCTCGGCAGGCCGGCTCAGACACGGATGCGTCAGCAGATCTTCCGGGCGCAGCGGAGTGCCGTGCTGCTCGAGATAAGCGGGCGTTGCGCACACCGTCATGTAACCGGTGGTCAAACGGCGCGTGACGATGCTCGCACTGCGCATCTGCCGCGCCACCATGATCCCGACATCAAAGCCCTCTTCCACCAGGTCGACGTTGCGATCCGCCAGCGTGACATCGGGCACCACATCGGGATAACGCTGGGCGTACGACTGCACCACCGGCGCGAGGCTATGCAGCCCGAACACCACCGGCGCGACAATGCGCAAGGTGCCGACCGGTTCGTGATTGCGCGCCACCACCATCTGCTCCACGCCTTCCAGGTCGTCGAGAATGTGGCGCACGCGTTCCAGATAGGTCCTGCCGGATTCGGTCAGCGACAGACGGCGTGTCGTGCGATTGAGCAGCCGCGTGCCGAGACGCGCTTCCAGATCCGCGACATGGCGCGTAACGACGGCGGTGGAAAGATCCAGCGCGCCAGCCGCGCCAACGAAACTGCCAAGGTCTGCCACCTTGACGAATACGCGCATCGACTGCAATTGATTCATGGGACGACTCCTGCCTCGGTAAAGCCGGGCCGGCGCAACGCTGCCGCCTGTGTCGACCCGCACGACAAGGCGCGCGCGGATTTGCCCAACGATTCGATTGTATCGATCCGATCATGTCCCAACCCTGACCCGAACATGACAATCCCGTCAGGTTGCTGATGCGCTCGCGACACTATCGCGAGGCTTATTATGAGGATAAGGTAGGTATAAACCCTTAGATGCTGGTAACATAGCGCCCGAAAGGAATTAATCGCTATGCCACATCGTTTCCAGCTTCTCGAAAAAATCGCGTTTTCACTGGTTTGCTGGTCGGCCGCGGCCTGTTCGGCGTTCATCGCTTACGAGCGGTGCCCGGAGATCAAGGTCGTCCTGCACGTCGGTGAAGAAGTCCTGCGCTACAGCGGGCAGTATTCGTTCGTCTGCGCGACGCCCGTTGCGGACGCCTGCGCACAGTTGCCGGCGAGCTGAATCGCCGGCATTGACGACATTGCCGGCCTTCCCGGGTCGGCATTCGTTACACCCATTCGTCACACCAATTACGCGTCGCGCCCGAACACCACGCGCGCGAAAAATCCCGCCAGCACCGTTTCAGCCATCTCCGACGGCACATTCTGCGGATCGACCGTGTAGAAGAACTGCACGCCGTCGCACAAGCCCATCAAGCCCATCGCCAACGTCTCCGCCGGCAGCGGCAACGGCGTGCCGACCCGCGTCGAAAATTCGCGGATGTATTCGCTCAGATGCTCGAGCTTCTCGTGCATGAACGCGTTAAAGCGTATCCGGAAGCGGCCGTCCCGCACGGCAAGCAGTTTCGCCTCCACCCACAGCAGGAAGCACTTGTTCTCGCGATGCAGATTGCTGTAGTAGCGCAGCACGCGCTCTTCCATCTCCTCACGCGAGGCCGCGTCTTCAAAGATGGCTTGCAAGCCTGCCTGCATGGTCTCGTGATCGCGCCGCAATAGCTCGAGGAACAACTCGTTCTTGCTACGGAAGTTCGAATAGAACGCGCCGCGTGTATAACCCGCCGCCCCGGCGAGGTCTTCGACACTCGCCGCGACAAAGCCTTTCTTCATAAAAATCGCTTGCCCAGCGTCGAGCAGACGCTGGCGCGTCTGGTCTTTGCTCTGCTCGCGTGTAAGTCGTTGCCGTTTCATGGGCGCAAGTCTAGCACCGAAAAGAATTCCAATTCATCTCGACATTCAAATACAGGTGTGTATTAGAATGCAACCATCCATTCGAAGTCAGACGCGTATGCCAATTGCATGTTTCACATGTTCCGGCTCACGCGTCTTCGCTGGCGGGCCGCTGCGGCTTGCCGTGTTCGTTCGCTGTCTCCAGTTGGGGTAATTGTGAAGCGTCCCGGTCTTCCCGCATCGCCTGCGATGCGCCAGCAGTTCCATCGGCATGCCCGGCCCGCGCGTTTGCGCCGTGCGGCATTCGCCTTCGCATTCGCCGGTATCGCCACGCTCGCCGCGTGCTCGAAGAAAGAAGCCGTTGCACCCGTACCGCGTCCGGTAGTCGCCGTCGCCGTCCATGCGGACGGCAGCGCGATGGCCGCGGCGTCGTTGCCAGGCGAAGTGCAGGCGCGCTACTCCACACCGCTATCGTTTCGCGTCGGCGGCAAAATCATCGAGCGTCGTGTCCGTTTGGGCGATGTGGTGAAGAACGGGCAGATCGTCGCGCGGCTCGATCCGGCGGATGCCCAGAAGAATGCCGCCAGCGCGCAGGCTCAACTGGAAGCCGCGCAACACAGTCTCGTGTATGCGAAGCAGCAACTCGATCGCGACCAGGCTCAGGCCAAAGAAAACCTGATCGCGCCCGCCCAGCTCGAACAGACCACCAACGCCTACGCGTCGGCCGCCGCGCAGCGCGACCAGGCCGCGCAACAGGCGGCGTTGTCGAAAGACCAGTTGCAGTACACCACGCTCATTGCCGATCACGCCGGGGTGGTCACCGCCGAACAGGCCGACACCGGCCAGAACGTGTCCGCGGGCCAGGCCGTCTACAACCTTGCATGGAGCGGCGATATCGACGTGGTCTGCGACGTGCCGGAAAGCGCGCTCGCCGCGCTCTCGATCGGGCAGACCGCAAAAATTACGCTGGCCGCGCTGCCGGGCCGCAGCTTTAGCGCGCGCGTGCGCGAACTGTCGCCCGCCGCCGATCCGCAAAGCCGTACCTACCGCGCCAGGCTCACGCTTGAGAATCCCGGCCCGGAGGTACGCCTCGGCATGACCGCCGACGTCGCGCTCGCCGCACCCGCGCCCTCCAGTTCATCCGCGAGCGAAAGCGGTACCTTCACCGTTGCCGCCACCGCCCTGTTCCATGACGGTACGCAACCGGCCGTGTGGGTCGTGCGGCCCGCGGATAACGCGCCCGGAGCCGGTACGCCCGGAGCCGGTATGCCCGCAGCCGGTACGCCGGGCGCCGGTACGCTGGAACTGCGCCGCGTGACGGTCACCCGCTACAACGAGCGCACGATCGTGATCGGTGGGGGGCTCAAGGACGGTGAACGCGTCGTACTGCAAGGCGTGCATACCGTGACCGCCGGCGAAAAAGTCCGCGCGATCCCGCCGCTGCATCCCGAGGACTTCGCTTCATGAGCACCACGCATGAAGAGGGACGCTTCAACCTGTCCGCATGGGCGCTGCGCCACCAGGCGCTGGTCGTCTTCCTGATCGCGCTCGCGACCGCCTTCGGCGTTCTCGCCTATACCCGTCTCGCTCAATCCGAAGATCCGCCGTTCACGTTCCGCGTGATGGTGATCCGCACCTTCTGGCCGGGCGCGACCGCGCGCCAGGTCCAGGAACAGGTCACCGACCGCATCGGCCGAAAATTGCAGGAAACACCCGCCATCGATTTCGTGCGCAGCTACTCGCGCCCCGGCGAATCGCTGATGTTCTTCTCGATGAAAGACTCGGCGCCGGTCAAGGACGTGCCCGAAACCTGGTATCAGGTGCGCAAGAAGGTCGGCGATATCGCGGCGACCTTGCCGCCCGGCATTCAAGGCCCGTTCTTCAACGACGAATTCGGCGACGTCTACACCAACATCTGGACGCTCGAAGGCGACGGCTTTTCCGCCGCGCAACTGCACGATTACGCGGACCAGTTGCGCACGGTGCTGCTGCGTGTGCCAGGCGTCGGCAAGGTCGACTATTTCGGCGATCCGGATCAGCACATCTACATCGAGATCGCCAACACGCAACTTACGCGTCTCGGCATCTCGCCGCAGCAACTGGGCCAGGCGATCAACTCGCAGAACAGCATCTCCCCCGCAGGCACGCTGACCACCACCGACGACCGTGTGTTCGTGCGCCCCACCGGCCAGTTCAAGGACGTCAATGCGCTCGCCGACACGCTGATCCGCATCAACAACCGCTCGTTCCGTCTCGGCGACATCGCGACCATCAAGCGCGGCTACGACGATCCGGTCGCCACGCAAATGCGCTCGGGCGGCAAGGCGGTGCTCGGTATCGGCGTCACGATGCAGCCGGGCGGCGACGTAATTCGTCTGGGCAAAGCGCTCGATCAGGAGACGGTCAAACTGCGGGGCTACCTGCCCGTCGGCCTGCGCCTGGTCGAAGTATCGAGCATGCCGAATGCGGTCGCGCATTCCGTCGACGATTTTCTCGAAGCCGTCGCCGAAGCGATTGCCATCGTGCTGGTCGTCAGCCTGCTGTCGTTAGGCGTGCGTACCGGCATGGTGGTCGTGATCTCGATACCGGTCGTGCTGGCCGTCACGGCGCTTTGCATGTATCTGTTCGACATCGGGCTGCACAAGGTGTCGTTGGGCACGCTGGTGCTGGCTTTGGGGCTATTGGTGGACGACGCGATCATCGCGGTCGAAATGATGTCGGTGAAGCTGGAGCAAGGCTGGACCCGCACGCGCGCCGCAGCCTTTGCGTACACCAGTACCGCCTTTCCGATGCTGACCGGGACGCTCGTGACCGTGTCCGGTTTCCTGCCGATCGCATTGGCGAAATCGAGCACGGGCGAATACACCCGTTCGATTTTCGAGGTGTCGGCCATCGCGCTGATCGCTTCGTGGTTCGCGGCCGTGGTGCTGATTCCGTTACTCGGCTATCACATGCTGCCGGAGCGCAAGCGTCAGGCACACGAAGCGGAAGATCACGAACACGACATCTACGACACACGCTTCTATACGCGGCTGCGTGGCTGGATCGGTTGGTGCATCGAGCGGCGCTTCGTGGTGCTCGCAATCACCGTTGTGCTGTTCATTCTGGCGATGGCAGGCTTCACGCTGGTGCCGCAGCAGTTCTTCCCGAGTTCGGACCGTCCCGAGTTGCTGGTGGACGTGCGCTTGCCTGAAGGTGCGTCTTTCGACGCAACGTTGCGGCAGGCACAGCGGTTGGAGAAGGCACTGGTGGGTCGTCCGGAAATCGATCATACGGTGGACTTCGTCGGCACCGGTGCACCGCGCTTTTATCTGCCGCTCGATCAGCAGTTGCCGCAACCGAATTTCGCGCAGTTCGTGATCACGGCGAAATCCGTGAAGGATCGCGAGAAGCTCGCGCAGTGGCTCGAACCGGAATTGCGCAACAACTTTCCGGCGATTCGCACTCGCCTGTCGCGCCTCGAAAATGGACCGCCGGTCGGCTATCCCGTGCAGTTCCGCGTAAGCGGCGACGATATCGCCACCGTGCGCTCGATCGCCGAACGCGTTGCCGCGACCCTGCGCGCCGACGGCGGCACGCGCAACGTCCAGTTCGACTGGGACGAACCCGCCGAACGCTCGGTGCGCTTCGAAGTCGATCAGAAAAAAGCCCGCGAACTCGGAGTGAGTTCGGACGACATTTCGAGCTTCCTCGCCATGACGCTCTCCGGCTACACCGTCACGCAGTATCGCGAGCGCGACAAGCTGATCAGCGTCGATCTGCGCGCGCCAAAAACGGAACGCGTCGATCCTTCGAAGCTCGTCACGCTGGCGATGCCGACGCCGAACGGCCCGGTGCCGCTCGGCACGCTCGGTCATTTGCGCAACGACCTCGAGTACGGCGTGATCTGGGAACGCGACCGCCAACCCACCATCACCGTGCAGTCCGACGTCGCCCCAGGCGCGCAAGGAATCGACGTCACGCATGTGGTCGATAAGGCGCTGAGCCCCCTTCGCGCCACGTTGCCGGTCGGCTACCGGATCGAAATTGGCGGCTCGGTCGAGGAAAGCGGCAAGGGGCAAACGTCGATCAACGCGCAGATGCCGATCATGATCATCGCCGTGCTGGTGCTCCTGATGGTCCAGTTGCAGAGTTTCGCGCGTGTGCTGATGGTGGTGCTGACCGCGCCACTCGGCCTGATCGGCGTGGTTGTCACGCTGCTGCTGTTCGGCCAGCCGTTCGGTTTCGTCGCGATGCTCGGGGTGATCGCGATGTTCGGCATCATCATGCGCAACTCGGTGATTCTGGTCGATCAGATCGAGCAGGACATCGCGGCCGGCCACAAGCGCTTCGACGCGATCGTCGGCGCGACCGTGCGGCGCTTCCGGCCGATCACGCTAACCGCCGCCGCCGCCGTACTCGCGCTGATTCCGCTGTTGCGCTCCAACTTCTTCGGCCCGATGGCCACCGCGCTGATGGGCGGCATTACGAGCGCGACTATCCTTACGCTGTTCTATCTGCCGGCCCTGTACGCGACGTCGTTCAGAGTGCGAAGCGACGAGCGCGAGCCACCGGCGCCGTCCGGCACGACGCATACGGGGAACTGAGATCATGGTTACTTTCGCCCTCCCTCGACACGCGCGCCTCACGCTTCTCAGCGGCGCCGCACTGACACTTGCCGCCTGCTCGTTCGGCCCGAACGGCGAGCCGCCCGCGATGCCGCAGCCGGCCCACTACGGCGCCGAAGCGCAGCCGACGCAAACCGTTCCCGCGCAGGGCATCACCCAGCAATTCGTGGTCGGCGCGAAGCCCGTGCCCGAATGGTGGAAGCTGTATCAATCGGAGGGGCTGAACGCCCTCGTCGACGAAGGCTTGCGCAACAGCCCGACGCTTGCCGCGACCGACAAGAGTCTCGCGGCCGCGCGCGAGCAACTGCGCGCGCAGATCGGCAGTTCGATGCTGCCGACCATCGACCTGGGCGGCCAGGCCACCCGCAATCGCGCGCTGGCGATCCCCGAGGCCGGTCCGAATACGTTCCTGTACAACATCTTCGTGGGTCAATTGCAGGCGCACTACACGTTCGACCTGTTCGGCGCCTCGCGTCTCGCCGATGCCGCGCTCGCTGCGCGCGTGAACGTGCAGGCCTACCAGTTCGACGCCGCGCGCCGCGCGCTGGCCGCCAACATCGTGACCGCGGCGATCACCAGTGCGGCGTTGCGTGCGCAGATCGACACGACCGAACGGCTCGTGACGCTAGCCAACGACCAGGCACGCGACACGCAACGGCGCTACGCACTGGGCGCGGTCTCGCACGCCGATCAGTTGAGCGCGCAACAAAGCGCGGCGAGCCTGTCGGCAAGTTTGCCGGGTTTGAAGCAGCAATGGCTGACGACGCGTCATGCCCTTGCGGTGCTGCTTGGCCGCACGCCGGACGCGGCGCCGGACGACCTCGACCTTGCGCAACTGCATGTGCCTGAACAGGTGCCGGTCGTGGTGCCATCTGAATTGCTGCGTACCCGGCCCGACATTCAGGCCGCGGACGCCGCCCTGAAGGCCGCAGCGGCCGATGTCGGCGTTGCGACGGCGCAGATGTTCCCGAGTCTCTCGCTGAGTGCGTCGATGGGCCAAGGCGGCTTTAGCTGGCCGGTGGCGTTGTCAGGCGCGGGGGCGATCTGGAGTATTGGCGCGTCGTTGTCGCAACCGCTGTTTCACGGCGGCGCCCTGTTCGCCCAGCGCCGCGCGGCGGTCGATACGTATGACGCTACCGTTTCGCAATACAAGCAGACCGTGCTGGCCGCGTTCCAGAACGTCGCCGATAGCCTCGCAGCGTTGCAGCACGACGCTCAGGCACTCGATGCCGCGAACGTCGCAGCGCGTTCGGCACAGGGAATTTTCGACGAGACATCGGGGCGTTACCGGCTGGGCGCGTTACCGATCGCATCTACGCGTTCAAGCGAGCAGCAGTTCCGCAACGCGCAGCTTGATGAGATCCGCTACACGAGCGCGCGTCTGACGGACACTGCGGCCTTATTCCAGGCGATGGGCAATCCACCGGTCGAATCGGCGCCATCTGCCGCGGCGCCGGTGCCGACGGTTCCCGCGACGAACGCAGGTGTTTCGGACTAAACCTGGGATTCCATACGGATGGCGGCGGACTTATCCCCAGTTTATGTTGATGAGGCTGTTGAAAACTTTCTGACAAGCGGGCTAACCCGTTGAGCGCGCGGGGCTTTCTGTTCGCGGTGCGGAATGAACCAGGGTGTGCTGACTAAGCCGTTTGTTGATGGCGAAGGCCATTGGGACGCCTCAACATGCTGCAACGTTATCCCCAGTTTATGTTGACAGGGTTGTTGATAACTATGGGGCTACGCGCTTAAGTGTTTGATGCAAATCGGTTTGTTGCGCGCGGCGTGACCAGATGCAACGTTGATCGACAACGCGCCTCACGAGGAAGGGTGTTTGTGAAAGGACGCCTTATCCACAGATTTTGTGGAGAGGCTTGTTGATAACACCTGGACATCTGGCGTAAGTGCTTGAGCGCGCAACGAAATGGGGGCTAGATACTTCGAGTGCTCACCCAACGGGGGGGTGGTTTCTGAAGCACCGCAACGGCGCGCGCAGCGCCGCCGGAAGTATGACTGCCTTGTCACCAAGGCTGAATATGCGAGAACACAGATTCCAGATGCACCACTACCGTGGCTGCGCGGGGGACCCGCTTATAGGCTGGCGGTGTGAAGCCGCTTTCTTTGCTTATCTTTCTTTGCGGCGGCAAAGAAAGTAAGTGCCGCCCCGCACAGGGGCAACGCAAATAGACCACTAAGAAAACAAGGAAAGGCCAAAAAGCCAGAACAAGGAAAGGCCAAAACCGCAGGCACACACCCAACCCAAGCGCCCCGCGCTAATAAACCCCTGCCTCCCCAACAGGCCGATTCTTAAACCTCTTATGCACCCAATAATATTGATCAGGAATCCGTCGCACTTGCGTTTCAAGAAACTCAGTAATCCGCCGTGCATCGACAGAAACATCATCCGAAGGAAAATCGCTTAGCGCATCAAAAATAGTGAGCTTATACCCACGATAATCCGGCAAAACCTCAGTCACAAACGGCACTACCCGCGCATTCCCGGCCCGCGCCATCCGCGACACGGAAGTCAGCGTACAAGCCGGCACGCCAAAAAACGGCACAAACACCGAATCCCGCAACCCAAAATCCATATCGGCGGCCAACATCACCGGCTTCCCCTCGCGCAGCACACGCAACGCGCGCCGCACACTATCGCTACGCGGAATCATCTCCGTGCCAAAGCGCCCACGCTGCCGCCTGGCCATCGCGTCGAGCAGGAGATTCGACATCGGGGTATACAGCGACGCAACCGGATGCCGCGTCGAATACATCATGCAGCCCGCCTCGATGCCGACAAAATGAAAGCCGACAAAAATCGTCGGCTGGCCTTGCATGTCGGTGAGGTCGATCGCACTCTCCACTTCGACAAGGCGCGCCAGCGACTGCGCATTGCCGAACCACTGCGGGCCGCGCTCGACATAACTACGGATCACATGACAGAAATGCGCACGCGCGAGACGTTCGCGCGCTTCGTCGCTCATGTCGGGGAAACACAGCCTCAGATTGGTATGCACAACGCGCCGGCGTGCGCTCGGAATCCGGTACAGCAACGCGCCGATGCCCGTGCCGATACGGGCGACGACACCGTACGGCAGGAGAGCGAACGCGCGCAGCAGACCTGTCATCAGGAAGATGAGTATTCGACTTTTCAAGAGGCAACAGCCTGGTGGATGCAAAGTGAGAAACACACCGGCCGCTGCAACCTGACGGCTGCCCACGGGCGAAGTGGCATGTGTGCGTGTCAAACGGGTCTGGCGCGGCGCGACTTTCGAGGACGGACGCCTCACTCGCGGCTAGGCGCAGCAGTGCTGGAGGCCGAAACCGCTTCGGAATCGGGTATCCGTACAGAGCCAGTCTGAAAACATCCGCAGGCGTGATTAAAACACACTGCGTAGGGGTGGGAACAAAATCTGCGGGCGGGGTTCACCCGAATAGCGCCCCGGATCCGCGCCGGGCCGCGCTGAGCCACAATTCCCCCGCCCTTTCAAAAACTTGCGCGTGCGGCCCCCGGGTAAGCCGCACCCATTCGCTACGCCCTTAGGCGCCCCCCGCAGGAAATCCCCGGGGATCGGGAGAAATCAAGGTTTGTTGGTCTCGAACAGATCCATGATCTGTTTTTTCTCATTCGACGAGACGCTCGGCACCGCCGGTGGCGTCATACCCGCCGGCCCCACGCCGCCGACCGCGTCGCTCGCGCCGGCAGTCGGATTCGCCGAATCGAGACCGATACTCGCCACGAACCCATTGCCCGGCGTCATGTCCGTATAGAACAACTCGCCGTCGACCGAAGTCACGCCGTCCGGCTGCGCCGGCTCGGCTTGCGGTACACCGCGCAGCGCGCGCTGCATGTACTCGACCCAGATCGGCAATGCGAGTTGCGCACCGAACTCGCGGCTGCCGAGGCTCTTCGGCTGGTCGTAACCCATCCACGCCACGGCCACCAGCGATTGCTGGTAACCCGCGAACCAGCCGTCCTTCGCGTCGTTGGTCGTCCCTGTCTTGCCCTGCAAGTCCGAACGATGCAGCACGTTGGTGCCCGCGCCCGTGCCGGCCGTAGCCACCGAATGCAGCAGGCTGTTCATGATGTACGCGTTACGCGGCTCGAGCGTGCGCGGCGCATCCCGGCCGGCGGTCAGCGGCTGCGCTTTCGAGAGCGGCTCGCCGCGCGCATCCGTCACCTCGCTGATCAGATACGGATTGATGCGGTAACCGCCGTTCGCGAACACCGAGTAGGCGCCCGCCGATTGCAGCGGCGTGACGAGGCCCGCGCCGAGCGCCATCGGCAAATACGGCGGGGTCTTGTCGGCGTCGAAACCAAAACGCTGCGTGACGAAATCCTGCGCGTACTTGGTGCCGATGAACGACAGAATGCGGATCGACACCAGATTCTTCGATTTCTGCAGGGCGAGGCGCAGCGGCATCGGACCATCCGGCTGGTCGTCGTCCTTCGGTTCCCACGCGTCGCCGCCCGGCGTGCTCGGCGGGAAGTACAGCGGCGCGTCATTGATGATCGTAGCCGGTCCAAGCCCCTTGTCGAGCGCCGCCGAATAGATGAACGGCTTGAAGCTCGAACCCGGCTGGCGCCACGCCTGCGTGACGTGGTTGAACTTGTTCTTGTTGAAGTCGAAGCCGCCCACCAGCGCGCGAATCGCGCCGTCTTGCGGCGTGAGCGAAACCAGCGCGCCTTCCACTTGCGGAAGCTGGGTGATTTGCCAGTTGCCCTTGTCGTCGGCGACGAGGCGCACGATCGAGCCCGCCCGGATCTTCGTGGCGGCCGTTGCTCGCGCGGAGAGCCCGCCCGCTGCAAAGCGCAAGCCGTCGCCGCTGATGGTCACTTCGGTGCCGTCGACCAGTTGCGCCTTCACCTGCTTCGGATTCGCATCCGTCACCACGGCGGCGATGATTTCACCGTTGTCGGGGTGATCGGTGAGCGCGTCGTCGATCGTCTGATCGCGGTCGTCGCCCGGCGCGGGCAATTGCACGAAACCTTCCGGCCCGCGATAGCCGTGGCGCCGTTCGTAATCCATCACGCCCTTGCGCACCGCGCGATAGGCGGCGTCCTGGTCGGCGGAATCGATCGTGGTGGTGACGTTCAGGCCGCGCGTATAAGTTTCGTCCTTGTACTGCGCATACATCATCTGGCGAACCATTTCGGAGATGTACTCGGCATGCACGCTGTATTCGTTGCCGGGATTGCGCGTGTGAATCTCTTCCTTGACCGCCTGGTCGTACTGATCCTGGCTGATGTATTTCAGCTCGAGCATGCGCTTCAGAATGTATTCCTGACGGATCTTCGCGCGTTTTGGATTGACCACCGGGTTATACGCGGACGGCGCTTTCGGCAAACCCGCCAGCATCGCGGCCTCGGCCAGCGTAATGTCTTTCAGATCCTTACCGAAGTACACACGCGCGGCCGCGGCAAAACCGTACGAGCGCTCGCCCAGATAAATCTGGTTCATGTAGACCTCGAGGATCTGATCCTTGGTCATCGCGCGCTCGATCTTGTACGCCAGCATCATTTCGTAGATCTTGCGTGTATACGTCTTCTCGCTCGAGAGGAAGAAGTTGCGCGCGACCTGCATCGTGATCGTGCTCGCCCCCTGCGAGGCGCCGCCATGCGTGATGTCGGAAATGCCCGCGCGCAGAATGCCCACGAAGTCGACGCCGCCGTGCTCGTAGAAGCGATAGTCTTCGATCGCGAGCACCGCTTTCTTCATCTGATCCGGAATGTCCTGGAAGCGCACGATGCTGCGCCGCTCCTCGCCGAATTCGCCGATCAGCACGTGGTCCGCGGTGTACACCCGCAACGGCACTTTCGGGCGATAGTCGGTCAGCGCGTCGAGCGACGGCAGTTGCGGCCCCATCACGACGAGCGCGTAACCGACGATCAGCGCACCCACCACGGCGATGGTCGCCAGCAGGCTGACCAACCAGATGGTGATACTCGCGCCGATCGAGCGCCGGCCGGCCTCGGCGTCGCGCGAAGCAGCGTTGCGTCCTGGCGTGCGGTGGTAGGTGTCCCGGTCTTCACCAGCCGGAGAATTGGAAGAATGCGGTCGTTTAATGATTGGCATGACTGGAATAGTGGGCGCGTAACCGAACGCCTCGCTGCATGAGGCGCAAAACACCGCGCGGCCCTATGCCCCCGGGCGGCCGCACGGTACGCCCAGGACATCGTTCGGCGCAACGTAACAGCGCATTTTAAAGAAATCAGGAGAAGTCCAAGACAGTTTTTTTGTAAGAATTCCCTTCGCGCGGCGTCACGGCGGTCGATCGCGGCAGCCGGAGAAGCGCGCGGACACGGGCACGGCGCGGGCCGCCGGGGTTATCAACAGAAATTGTTGAAAGGCCTGTGGACAAGCCCGCCGGAAACGCTACAACTCGTTGATGTCACGGGATTTTCATGTCGCGCCCGTTCCGCATCGGTGCAACTCGTCATATGATGGACTCGGCGCGCGGGTCGTCACCGATGCGCGCGGCGGCGTACGCCACATACACGCCTTGAATCGCCAATGCCAACAAGTATGCGAGCCGACCATGAACAAGCCCAGCGAACGCATCGTCGTATTCGTCACGCCCGCCCAGAAACGCGCGATCGCCGCCATCGCCGAAAACCTGGGCATTAGCGTCAGCGAACTGATGCGGCGCGCCGTGTTGAGCTTCGGCGCGACCAGCGAGCAGGTGAAAGCGGCCGGCATCGTCGACCGGCTGCGCGCACCGCGCGCGCCGGACGCGCTCGACGCGGCGCTGCAGCGCGTCGCGCACGGTACGCGCAACGCACGGGCGGCGCCAGGCGCCGCCCAGCCAAACCATCGCGACCACCAATCCGCTGCGCCGGCAGACGCCGCGGCCGCATCGCATGCCGATGACTTGCTGGGCACGCCCGCGGGCGGAAGCCCGGGACCGTTGCTGCCGGCCGGCGTATTGGCCGCGCTCACCGCCACCGCAGAGGAACTCGAAGCCGCCGCGGCAGCCGAAGCCGTGGCGCGTGTCACCGCGGCCAAAGCGGCGGCCGTTGCCGACTCCGCGCAGAAGCCGGACGATGCGCAAGCACAATTGCGCAACGTACTCAAGCGCCCACGCGTTAGTGCCGCGCGGGACGAAGACGGTCCGCCGGGTGATCCCAGCACGGAAGGCGGACGCTTCGCCTGAAAGGAAAGTTTCACGGTCGAACGACCTGCCCCATCGCACTTCGACGCGTTACCGCCGTCACGCGGCGCCTGTTCACATCCGCGACACTCGCCGTGCGGACACTCATTGCACGGATGCCCGCCGCCCGGGTGCCCGCCGCACGGATGCCCGTCGCGCGGATGCCCGCCGCGCGGATGCCCGCCGCGCGGATGCCCGCCGCGCACAAAGTCAGCGATTGTGTCATCGCGCCCTTTAAGGCGGATTTAAGAGAGCGCGTGGTGTAATATCCGCGAGCGGCTAAATGATCAGACGCGCGTTTTAACCGCTGTGGCTATTTGTAAATCCGTTTCAAAACGTAAATTTACTGCACCGCTATTGCAATCGGCGCGTGCGCCCCGAACTCCGGTCCGAACGTTGCGCAGCTTCTCGCGCAGCGGCGTAAAGTAGCATTGGAAAGCAGTTAAAGCGCGTGGGAATTATTCAGCGCCGATTTCATTCTTTGGAGGTTTTCATGTCGCTTTTTGACAGCATTTCACGCACGCTTAAAGGTCTCCTGAACGACGCAGCCGATTCCGTACAGGACCCGTCGCGCGATTCACGCCAGATCGTGCGCGAACTCGACGAGAGCATCGCTAAAGCCGAGAACTCGCTGATCGAGATTCAGGCGCAAGTCGCCACGCAACAAAGCAAGCGCGATGTTGCCGCCGACAAGGCGAAGAAGTACGAAGACGGTGCGAAACGCGCGCTGCAATCCGGCGACGAAGCGCTCGCGCGCGAAGCCCTCGGCGCACAAGCTACAGCCGAAGCCGAGCGCGATGCGCTGGCCAAGGAACTGACCACGCTGGAGCCGTCGGTTGCGCAGTTGAAGAGCCAGATCGACGACATGCGTGGCCGTCGTAACGACCTGAACGCGCGCTCGAACATTCTGCAAGCCAAGCAGCAGATCGCTCAGGCTAAAGATGTTGCCGCCACCGCGTTGGGCGGTATCGGTGGCAAGAATCTGTCTGAAGATTTCCAGAAGCTGGAAGACAAGGTTGCGTTGTCGAACGCCCGTTCGGACGCGCGCCTGAATTCGGCCGATGTGAAGAGCGGCAAGGCGCTCGACGACAAGCTCTCGGATCTGAACCGCGGGCCGTCCGTCGAAGATCGTCTCGAAGCGTTGAAGAAGCAGATCAACACGCCGGCTCAGTAATAGCATCTGCAGTAAATACCGGCTGCCGTCACACACGCAGCCGGTATGCCGGCCACCGGTATCGACTGAAGGAGACGGGTGCATCGCACCCGGTCCGCAAATGAAAAAATTTCTCGCAAGCGCGTTCGCCTCGCTGCTGTTCGTGTCGGCCGCGGCATTCGCCCTACCGACGGTTCAGCAGATCGAATCCGCCATGTCGCAAGGCAACTGGCAGCAAGCCGATGCCGGTTTGAGCGAAGTGTTGCAGGCGCATCCGAACAATGCGCGCGCGCACTACCTGTACAGCCAGGTGCTCGATCGCGAAGGCCGCTATGCCGACGCCCTCGCCCAGGTGCAGCAGGCCAAGACGCTCGACCCGCAAATCCGCTTCACCGACCCGACCCGTTTCGCGCAAACCGAAGCACGGATCCGCAAGGACGCGGAACGTGCCGGCGGTAACACCACGAGCCGCGCGACCAACCCGTTCGTGCAACAGAATTCGCCGGCCGTGCAGCAGTCCGCCATGGTGCCGCAAGCGCCGCAACGGCATGGCCCCGGCATCGGCATGTGGATCGGCATCATTCTGCTGATCGGCGTGATTGCGCTGGTGTTGCGCTGGACCTTGCGCCGCGCCCGCTCGCAAGACGATTCGCGCGCCGACGACGATCGTCGCGTGCAGCTCAAGCGCGCGACCGAAATGCTCAACGCCGTGCGCTCGTTGAAGCTCGACGTGAAGCTCTCCACCGTGCAAGGTCATGAGGCGCTGGAGAAGGAAGTCGAATCGACCGAAGAGCAATTGCGCGGTCTGGTCGAAACGCTGTCGAACAGCAAGAATCCGGTGCCGCCGTATCAGCTCGACGAACTGGAGCAGCGCATCGGCAGCATGCGCGCCCGCGCCGAGGGACGGCCCGATCCGTATGCCGCGCCGGCTGCCGGTACACAGCAGTCGCCCTATGCGCAGGAGGCCGATCGTTTCGGCAACCCGCCGCAAGCGCCCTATCCGCAGCAAGGACCTTATCAGCAACAGCCACAGGTCATCGTGCAACAAGGCGGTGGTGGATTCGGCGGCGGCATGGGCGGCCTGCTGACCGGCGTGCTGCTCGGCGAGGCTCTGAACTCCGGGCGTGAACGCGTGGTGGAGCGTGACGTGATTGTCGATGACGAAACACGCCGCCGCGGCGGCGACGGCAGCAATGGCGGTGGTCTCGACTTCGGCCAGGGCTCGAACGACTGGAACGACAACAGCGGCGGTGGCGTCGACCTCGGCAGTAACGACGATTCCAGCTGGAGCGATACCTGAGAAACTCGGCGCCGCTTGAGATGCCGTCAAGCAAGCGCTAATTGATCACGCCGCAATGAAAACGGGCTCCTGCATGGAGCCCGTTTTTTATGTCACTTCCATCTTCCGCAGCTTCAACCTCTTCAGACTCTCACTCACGCAGACGCCCTCGCCGGCTCATGCTGCGCCAGCAGCACCGAACCCGCGAACAACCGGACGATGAAACGCTCCGCATACGCGACCAGCGCTTCCCGGCGCGCGCTATTCCCCTCGATGTACTCCGCCGACAGATGAAACAACTGCAGCACGATCTGCGTGCAGACTTCGTCGACGGTGACGCGGGCGAGTGTTGGCATCAGCGCCAGTTGCACGACGTCGTCCGCCATTTCCACCGACACCTCGTGGAGGTTTGCACGTACCGCTTCGCGCAGCGCCCGCGAGGTGCCGTGATACTCGACCAGGGCGCTCAGAAACGCCTCGCGATTCTCCAGCGCAAACTCAAAGAACGCCACACACGCGCGACGCGGCACGCTTTGTGGCTCGTCATGCGCGGCCAGCCAGCGCTCGCGCCGCAGCATCGGCCGCAAGCGGCGGCTGACCGATTCGACCGCCTCGCGCGCCAGGTCGTCGAGTGTGTCGAAGTGGCGGTAGAACGTGTTGGGATTGAGCTCGGCCTCGCGCGCCAGTTCGCGCAGGCCCAGGCTCGCAAAGCTGCGCCCGCCCGCGGTCAGACGCAACGCGGCTTCGATCAGTTTGCGCTTGCCGGGCGCAAGGTCGTGCCCGGCAACAGCGCCGTGGTCGGCGGCGGAGGCCGCTTCGGGTACGGGTTTCATGAGCTTTCAGTCAGAGCGCGGCTCGCGCGTTTAATAGTCGTACTCTAAACGATCTTGACGCGAAGTGTACAGTTGTCTACCCTGCGCCTTATGCGGGTGTAGACATATGTAGACACCCCGAATTCGTCTACCCTGGAGACCCGCCGTGACGCCTGCCTCATCCGCCCAACCCGCCGCGCCGCGCATTGCCATTGTCGGCAGCGGATTTGCGGGCATCGGCATGGCGATCCGTCTCCTGCAGATGGGCATCACGTCGTTCACGATTTACGAGGCGGCCGGCGATATTGGCGGCACGTGGCGCGACAACACCTATCCCGGCGCGGCTTGCGATGTGCCATCGCATCTGTATTCGTTCTCGTTCGAGCCGAATCCGGCGTGGTCGCGTGCGTTTGGCGGCCAGGCGGAGATCTTCGCTTACCTCAAGCATTGCGTGCGCAAGTACGGCGTCGAGCGCTATGTGCGCTGCAATGCGAGCGTGGCCTCGGCCCGGTTCGACGAAGCGCGGCAAACATGGCAAGTCGAAATCGACTCGAACGGCACACGCGAAAACATCGAGGCCGATGTGGTGATCGCGGCGAGCGGTCCGTTGTCGCGACCGGCCATGCCGCAGATCGCGGGGCTCGAACGTTTCGAAGGCAAGCTGTTTCATTCCGCGCGCTGGGATCACCACTATCCGCTCGAAGGCAAACGCGTCGCGGTAATCGGCACCGGCGCCAGTGCAATCCAGTTCGTGCCGCAGATCCAGCCGCGTGTCGCGCAACTCGAACTGTTCCAGCGCACCGCGCCTTGGATCATGCCCAAGCCGGACAAACCCGTCGGCCCGCGCGCGCGTTGGTTATTCCGCCATCTGCCGTTCACGCAACGCTTCGTGCGCAACGCAATCTACTGGCAGCTCGAATCGCGCGCGATCGCGTTTGTGGTCAATCCGAAACTGATGAAATTGCCGATGAAGTTCGGCATGAGCTACCTGGAGCGGCGCGTCAAGGACCCCGCGCTGCGCGCCAAGGTGACGCCGAACTACCGGCTCGGCTGCAAGCGCGTGTTGCTCTCAAGCGATTACTACCCGGCGCTCGGTCAACCGAACGTCGACGTGGTGACGACCGGCATCCGCGAAATCATCGCTGACGGCATCGTGACCGACGACGGCGCGCACCACCCGGCCGACGCGATCATCTGCGGCACGGGCTTTCAGGTCAACGACGTGGGCGCGCCATTCGAGGTGAGCGGCCTCGACGGCGCGGATCTCGGCGCGATGTGGCTGCGCGATGGGCCGGAGGCCTACCTCGGCACCAGTGTCGCCAACTTTCCGAACTTCTTCATGATCGTTGGCCCGAACACCGGGCTCGGTCACAACTCGATGATCTACATGATCGAGTCGCAGGTGCAATACATCGCCGATTGCCTGCGCGTACTGCGCCGGCGCAAGGCTCGCACCATGAACCTGCGGCCGGACGTCCAGCGCGATTTCAATGAGCGTCTGCAGAAGCAGATGCAGCACTCCGTGTGGGTCAGCGGCTGCCATAGCTGGTATCAGACGAAGAGCGGCAAGGTCACCGCGCTGTGGCCCGGTTTCACCTTCAGCTTTCGCAAACGCACGCGGCGGGTGCGGCCGCACGAGTATCGCTTCGCGCCGTAGAGCGGCGCGCGGTAACTGAGGGCCTGCATCGCGGGCTGGTGCAGAGGCTGAGGAGGGGCCGCTCGCGATGCCCAGACGGATGCCAACACCGCAGCCGAGGCTGTGGCGATCTAATTCGAACTAAAGGGAGACAACAACCATGGCAAGTATCGAATCCGCGACGCCCGCATCGACAACACCGCTGCCGCCCCGCTCGCTCGCCGCGCGACTCGGCATTACCAGCGTGCCGCGCGCCGAGTTGCAGCGGCGTTATACCCAAAGCGGTTCGAAGTTCGTCAAGATCATGGGCGCCGACGTGCACTATGTCGATGAAGGCAGCGGCGACACGATCGTGATGATTCACGGTTTCGCCTCTTCGTTGCATACGTGGAATCGCGTTGCGGACGAACTCAAGCGCGAGTATCGCGTGATTCGCCTCGATCTGCCGCCGTTCGGCGTGAGCGGACCGCTACGCTCGAGCGCCGGCGAAATCGAAACGATGAACCTGCCCACCTACCGGCGTTTCATCGATACGTTCATGCAGGCACTGAACATCTCGCGCGCGACGCTGATCGGCAACTCGCTCGGCGGCCTGATTTCGTGGGATTACGCGGTGCGCCACCGCGAGGCCGTCGAACGACTCGTCCTGATCGACTCGGCCGGTTTTCCGATGAAGCTGCCGATTTACATCGGCCTCTTCAACAGCGCGCTAGTGCGGGTCAGTTCTCCGTGGTGGCTGCCCGAAGCGATTATCAAGAGCGCCGTGCGCAACGTGTACGGCGATCCACGCAAGCTCGATCCCGTGACGCTGCGGCGTTACGTCGAATTCTTCCACGGCGAGGGCACGCGTACGGCAATCGGCAAGATGGTGCCGACGCTCGACTTCAAGGACGTCGATACCGACGTGCTGAAAACGCTTAAGGTGCCGTCACTGGTGCTATGGGGGGCGAAGGATCGCTGGATCCCACCCGCGCACGCGGCCGAGTTCGCGAGCCGCATTCCCGGTGCGAAATCGGTGATGTACCCGGGACTCGGCCACATTCCGATGGAAGAAGCGCCCGAGCGCGTGATGGCCGATCTGCGCGCGTTTCTCGACCCGAGCGCCGCCGCTGCACCGCTCGCCGAAGCCACGCGCCGCGCGCCGGTCTGATTCTTCCTGCCTGCACGCTGCGCGCTCAACCGCCCCCGAGCAGGCGCAGCAGCCCCCAAAGCAGTTTGCAGAGCATCACAATCAGCTCCCACAGGTGATAGAACTGCTGCCAGCCTGAAACGCGTGCGAAGGAGTCGAGCATGGTTGGCGGGTAAGAAACGAATGGCGGTGTGAGTGGTGGCGGGTTTGCACGGCGAGTGCACATCATAACGACTGCGGGATACCCCGCATCAAGTCGACAGCAAGCGCGCCGTAAACACAGGGAGAAGACGCGGCATCCGCAATCGGCGACCGCGCTAATTGACCGCTACCCTACCGCGCCATCAAGGAGACCAGCATGACGCGTTTCAGCTTTCGCCGGGCCGGCCGTTCACAGACGGTCGTCGGCGATATTGCCGCGCAAGCGGGCAAACTGGGAATAGAGATCTGCGACGTATCGGGCCACGTCGAAGAAGTTGCTGCACGCGTACAGCATCAGGCGCAGGTATGCCGTGCCCTGCGCGAATCCGCCGCGCAGACGCTCGCGGGCAATCATCGCATTGCCACGGCCGCGCGCGCCATGCGCAGCGTGTCGGCCGGCGCGGCAACCGGTGTGCAGGAGTCCCAGCAGACGCTGGAGGCGTCGCTCGCCGACATCCACGGGCTGGTGGAAGGCGTGACGGTGATCGAAAGCCAGATTGGCGCACTGCGCAGCGCGTTGGCGCACGTGAGCCGCGTCTCCGAGGAGATTTCGCTGATCGCCCGCCAGACGCATTTGCTGGCGCTGAATGCCGCGATAGAGGCCGCGCGTGCCGGCGACTCCGGCAAGAGTTTCGCGGTGGTGGCAGCCGAGGTGAAGAACCTGTCGGCAAAGACCGCGCAAGCGACCGGCCAGATCGAAACGACGTTGGCGCAGCTCACTCAGCAGACCGAGCAGTTGATCAGCGAGGGCTCGGTGAACACGGCGCGCGCACACCGGGTCCGCGAAAGCACCCGCAGGATCGGCGACGTCGTGCATGCGACGGGCGATGCGATTACGCAGCTCAACGACGAGGCTGGGCAGATCGCCGCCTTGACCGGCGACATCGAGACGCAGTGCAACGGCCTTGAGGCGCAGGTGCTGGAGATAGCGAGCGGCGTCGAAGATTCGAGCGAGAACTTCGTGCAGGCGAAGGACAGGCTGGGGAATTTGCTTGGCGTATCCGAGACGTTGATCGAACTGACTGCGGCAACCGGTGTAGAGACGACGGATACGCCGTTTATCGACGCCGTGCAGCGGGCTGCGGCAGCGGTGAGCAAGGCGTTTGAGACGGCGGTTGCTCGTGGTGACGTGTCGATCGAGGATCTGTTCGATCAGCGCTATGTGCCCGTTGCAGGGAGCAATCCGGCTCAGTTCGTTACCCGGTTCACCGCTTTTACCGATCGGGTTTTGCCCGCTATTCAGGAGCCGTTGCTCGGGCTTGATCCACGCGTTGCGTTCTGTGCCGCAGTCGATGTGCGCGGTTATCTGCCTACGCATAATCTGAAGTTTTCTTTGGCGCAGCGTGAGGATGTGGTCTGGAATATGGCGAATTGCCGGAATCGGCGGATGTTCGACGATCGTACTGGGATTGCGGCTGCGTCGCATGTCAAGAAATTCTTGCTGCAGACGTATCGGCGCGATATGGGCGGTGGGGAGTTTGTTTTGATGAAGGATGCTTCGGCGCCGGTGTTTGTTGCCGGACGGCATTGGGGTGGGGTTCGGATTGGGTATAAGGTTTGATCAGGGTTTCTGCCTGCTCGGCGCTTTGTTGGTTGTGGTTTTGGGGTGTTGGGGTTTTGTTGGTTTTTTGGTCTTTTCTTGGTCTGGATTCTTTGGCCTCTCCTTGATTTGTTAGTGGTCTATTCGCGTTGCCCCTGTGCGGGGCGGCACCTACTTTTCTTTGCCTGCCGCAAAGCAAAGTAGGCAAAAGAAAGCGGCTCACACCGCCAGCTCATAAGCGGATCCCCCGCGCAGCCACGGTAGTGGTGCATCTGGAATCCGTGCCCCCGCACATTCGGCGTTATTGACAAAGCGCTCATCCGCTCCCACTCCGCACTGCGTGCGTCGCGGACGGGTCTGCCAGGGAAACCGGGGGGGGCGGTTGGGTTGGGTGGGGCCATCGGCTTCGCCTCGGCGGAGCGCCGAATGCGCGAACATCATTGGGATTCGGAAGTGCCGCCGCACCAAGTACAGCAGGACTGAAACACAGCGGGTGGTGCCATGAACTGCGCGTCGGCGCGCGCAGCGCCGCCGGAAGTATGACGGCCTTGTCACCAAGGCTGAATGTGCGAGGGCACGGATTCCAGATGCACCACTACCGTGGCTGCGCGGGGGACCCGCTTATGAGCTGGCGGTGTGAAGCCGCTTTCTTTGCTTATCTTTCTTTGCGGCGGCAAAGAAAGTAAGTGCCGCCCCGCACAGGGGCAACGCTAATAGACCACCAAGAAAACAAGGAAAGGCCAACACCGTAGGCGCGCAGACAAAAAAACAGACCACTAACAAAGCAAGGAAAGGCCAAAGAACCCACATCAAGCCCAACACCACAAAACAGACAACCAAGCGCCGCGCAGGCAAAAAAAAACCTACACCGCCATAACAGCCCTCTTCCTCTCAGCCCGCTGCATAAAATAGTTAGCCAGAACAACCCCAACCGTCACAACAGCAATAAACAACGTAGCCAACGCATTCATCTCCGGATTCAACCCAAGCCGAACACGGGAGAACACAACCAGCGGCAACGTCGTCGACCCAGGCCCCGACAAGAACGCCGACAAAACCAGATCGTCGATCGACAAGGTAAACGACAACAACCACCCAGAAACCAGAGCCTGCGAAATCAACGGCAAGGTAATGAAGAAAAACACCTTGATCGGCGTCGCTCCAAGATCAAGCGCGGCTTCTTCAAGAGAGGGATTCAACTCCTTCACACGCGACTGCACGATGATAGCCACATATGAAATACACAACATCACGTGCCCGATCCAGATCGTGAAAACACCGCGCCCGGCGGGCCATCCCAACCACTTGGCCATTTCGATGAACAGCAACAGCAGCGAGATCCCCTGAATCACCTCGGGAATCACGAGCGGCGCATTGATCATCCCGGTATAGAGCGTAAAACCACGAAACCGCCCCATGCGGGCCAAAACAAACCCGGCCCACGTGCCGATAATCACCGAAGCAAACGCCGTCAGCAACGCCACCCGCAACGACAACCACGCAGCCGCGATCAACTCGTCGTCCTGCAACAACGCCGCATACCAGCGCGTGGAAAACCGCGTCCATACCGTGACCAGTTGCGATTCGTTGAACGAATACACAATCAGACTCACGATCGGAATGTAGAGAAACAAAAACCCGATCCCCAAGGCAATGAACTGCAAAATCCGGTTCGGCTTCATCAGCGCCTTTCCTCCATCGCCTTCGCCTGCGCGTACTGGAAAAACGCCATCGGCACCAATAACAACAACACCATCGCGCACGTCACAGCAGACGCCATCGGCCAATCGGCATTGTCGAAGAATTCATTCCACATCACGCGGCCAATCATCAGCGTGTTCGCGCCACCCAGCAATTCTGGAATCACGTACTCGCCCACCGCCGGAATGAACACCAGCAAACAACCTGCAATGATGCCGTTCTTCGACAGCGGCAAGGTGATCTGCCAGAACGCCCGCCACGGTTTCGCGCCGAGATCATAGGCGGCTTCCAGCAACGTCATGTCCATCTTCACAAGGTGCGCGTAAAGCGGCATCACGAGGAACGGCAGGTACGAATACACCATGCCGATATAAACCGCGGTGTTCGTGTGATACAGCTCGATCGGCGTATGAATCAGCCCGACCGACATCAGGAAGTTGTTCAGCAAGCCATTATTCTTAAGGATTCCGATCCATGCATACACGCGAATCAGAAACGACGTCCAGAACGGCAACATCACCGCCATCATCAGCAGATTACGGCTCGCCGGACTCGATCGCGCAATGTAGTACGCCATGGGATAACCGATCAGCAAACACAGCAGCGTGGACACCGCCGCGACCACCACCGAATTCACATAGGTCGCGAAATAGAGGCTGTCGGTCAGCAGGAACGCATAGTGCGACAGGTCCAGTGCGACATGAACCACGCCATCCGTATACGTGGTGAGTTCCGTATAGGGCGGAATGCCGAGCTGCAAATCGGCAAAGCTGATCTTCACGACCAGCAGGAACGGCACAAGGAAAAACAGCAGCAGCCAGATGAACGGACCGGCCACCACCGCGGTACGGCCGGTCAGGTTGAAGCGGCGCACCGGCCATGATGCGAAGGAACTGATCGAGCGCTTCATGACGTCAGCACCACGCCGGCCGATGCGCTCCAGCGCACATACACTTCGTCACCCCAGGTGGGCGGATCGATCTCCGTCAAGGCAAGGCTCGTCACGTTGGCGATCACCGTTTTGCCGGCGTCGAGCTTCACGTGATACAGCGAGTAGCCGCCCATGTAGGCTACGTTCGTCACCACGCCCTTGCCCCAGTTGTACGTGCCTTCGGGCGGTTTGCGCGTGAGCGCGATACGCTCGGGCCGCACCGAGATCGTCACCGGCATGCCGAGCGGTCCGGTGATGCCGTGGCTCACGTACAGACGGACCGGCAGGTCGGGGGTTTCGATGAACACGTGATCGGGCTCATCTTCGACAACGTTGCCGTCGAACAGATTGGTCGAGCCGATGAACTCGGCCGAAAAGCGGCTGTTCGGATACTCGTACACTTCATGCGGCGTACCGAGCTGGATGATCTCGCCTTCACTCATCACGGCAAGACGGTCCGCCATCGTCATCGCCTCTTCCTGGTCGTGCGTCACCATCATGCAGGTCACGCCAACCTTGTCGAGAATATTGACCAGTTCGATCTGCGTGCGCTGACGGATCTGTTTGTCGAGCGCGGACATCGGTTCGTCGAGCAACAACAGCTTTGGCCGCTTGACGAGCGAACGCGCGAGCGCCACACGCTGCTGCTGGCCGCCGGAGAGCTGATGCGGCTTGCGCTTCGCAAAGCGGCCCATCTGCACGAGATCGAGCGCGTTCTGCACGCGGTCTTTCAGTTCGGATTTCGGCACACCCTCCTGCTTCAGGCCGAACGCCACGTTCGCCTCGACGTTCATGTGCGGAAACAGGGCGTACGACTGGAACATCATGTTGACCGGCCGGCGATAAGGCGGCAATTGGGCGAGGTCTTCGCCATCGATCAGGATCTTGCCCGACGTGATCGATTCGAGGCCCGCCAGCATGCGCAACAAGGTCGATTTGCCACAGCCGGAACTGCCGAGCAGCGCAAATAGCTCGCCCTTTTTCACCGACAGGTTGACCCCTTTCACCGCCGCCGTCTCGCCAAACTTCTTCACGATGTCGACGATCTGGACGAAATTCTCTGCCGCAGCGCCCACTTCGGCGTTCAGCCCCGGAACCGGCGCGGCGGTCCCTCTCAGCGCGCCCGACTGATCACTACTCATCACAATGCTTTACTCCGGCGTTTGACGAACAAAGCCCCCGGTGGACACCGAGGGCTTCTTGATAATACCGACCCGTTCACTCCGACTGCGAATCAGCGGCCGGACTTGAATTCAGTCCACAGCCGCGTTTGCAGGCGCTGGATTTCCGGCGGCAGCGGCTTCAACAGGAACAGCGTCTTGATGACTTCAGGCGACGGGTACACGGCCGGGTCGTTCGCCACGTCCTTATCCACGTACTTGCGCGCTTCGAGGTTGGCGCTCGGATAGTAGACGGCGTTGGTGATCGCGGCATGGACCTGCGGCGTTTCAATGTAGTTGATCCACTCGAGCGCGGCTTCCTTGTTCTTCGCGTCCTTCGGGATCGCCATCACGTCGAACCATACCGGGGCACCGCCCTTCGGAATGTAGTACTCGATCTTGTAGGGCTTCTTTGCCTCGAGCGCGCGATGCTTGGCGATCACGACGTCGCCCGACCAGCCATACGCGAAGCACACGTCGCCACCGACCAGGTCATTGATGTAGCCCGACGAGTTGAACTGCGTGATGTACGGACGGATCTTCTTCATCATCTCGAGCGCGGCGCGGTAGTCGGCCGGATTCGTACTCATCGGATCGCGGCCGATGTAGTGCAGCGCGGCGGCGAACATCTGGTCCGGTGCGTCGAGCACGGACACGCCGCAGGTCTTCAGCTTCGAAATGTTTTCCGGCTTGAAGAGGATGTCCCAGTTGTCGAGCGGCACATTCTTGCCGAGGATCTGCTGTGCCTTGGTGACGTTGTAAGCGAGGCCGGTCGTGCCGTACGCCCAGGGTACCGTGTACTTGTTGCCCGGATCGGCGCCGGCCACGAGGGCCATCAGCGACGGGTCGAGGTATTTGAGGTTCGGCAGCTTCGATTTGTCGAGCGGCGCGAAGATGCCGGCGGCAATCTGCTTGCCGGCGTAATTGCTGGTCGGCACGACGATGTCGTAGCCCGAATTGCCGGTGAGGAGCTTGGCTTGCAGCGTGTCGTCGCTGTCGTAGTTGTCGTATTGGACCTGAACGCCAGTCTGCTTGGTGAAGTTCGGAACGGTGTCCTTGGCAATGTAATCGGACCAGTTATACACGTTCAGCCGCGTATCTTTCGCAGCGGCCGTCAACCACGGCGTCGCGCACAAGACCAGCGCCGCCACCTGCACCACTACCCGTCTTTTCATCCCGTTCTCCGATCCTGACCGGCCTGAGCCGGCCGTCTTCACCCACGCCGCGGCACACCGCACACGGCTCCCCTGAAAAACCCGAAAACTACCATTAATTATTGCGCGCACCCTAAAAAAAACTGAGATGTCGCGCAAACGGTACAGCGCAAGCCGTACCGCTACAAAATGGGCGCAATTTTAGCGGGTTATCGGCGCGTGTCTACCCGAAAAAAACACCAGTGACAGCCTCGGCGTTACCGCATTGTCACGTCGTGGCGCCTTCGCCGCACCCGGCTTGCATTTGAGTTTCCGTCGGCGGCCGCTTTTCGCGAATTTTATGCCGCACGGCTAACCTCGACAAAAGCGTAAGCCGCCCGACGCGCCACGACGCCCAATAGGCGCGGAGAGACTCGCCCACTGACCCCGCTGGCCCAGACGGCGGGCGGTGTTCATCACCGCGCTCAACGGCGCGCTGGTCTGGCGTTTGGCAAATAGACCGGATTTTGTTCGATCAATTTGCAGATGCAGTCATTTTGTAAGCATTCTCCGAACATCTCATCGTGCCCTGCTCGACTACAACAACCGCCGGCACTGGATGGCGCGGATCCGGTACAGCATTGCGCGCTGAAGGGCGTGATTCGAATCCGGACGAACACGGCGGCAAATGCGGCCAACCGTGCGTGCATCTGTGCCACGGCGAGCGCGGCGCCGGAGCGCGTTCCCTGCATCGGTTAACATAGCGGAACTTCGCTTCTCCGCCCTAAGGTTTCCGATGGTTTCGAATCTTCACGATCTTCCCGACAGCCCGTGCATCGGCGTCTGTTCCACGCTTTTTGACGAAGTCTGCAAAGGCTGCGGGCGCACTGCCGCCGAGGTGTCCAATTGGGTGTTCCTGAGTGACGAGGAAAAGCACGCCGTATGGGTACGGATCAAGCAGGACGGCACCGCGATGCGTTTCAAGAACGACAGGTTATAGGCCACTAACGAGGCGGTTGCCCGCATCGGCCTGCCTATCGGTGAATCCGTCTCTCGGTTGAGATCGGAATTGCAATAAAAAAACGCCGGAGATTCCGGCGTTTTTGCATGACGAGCGTGACTTCTCAAGCGAGGCAATCAGAATCGCATACCGACGCCCAAACCCACCACCAGTGGATCGACATTCAGCCGGCCGAGTGACTGTCCGCCAAGCGAAGCGTCAGTGTGCATCCAGATCTTCTTGATGTCCGCGTTGACAAACAGCGACTTGGTCACCTGCACGTCCACACCGGCCTGCAATGCAGGACCGAAGCTGTGGTTGTTGATCGAGATCGGCTGACCGCCCGCGTTGAGGCCGTTGTTATAGAACAACGTGTAGTTCATCCCCGCACCGACGTACGGACGGATACGCCCCGCGTGGTTGAAGTGGTATTGCAGCAGCAGCGTGGGCGGCAAGACGTTCACGCCGCCGAGATTGCCGAGGCTCGACGTCAGTTGATGGCGCGACGTGCCGAGAATCAGTTCGACGCCCAGGTAATCGCGGATCATGTAGGTCAGATCCAGCTCCGGCACGATGGCATTGTTGACGCCCACGTTGAGCGCCGACAACGACTGGTTGGTGCCCACGTCAGGCATGATGCTGATTGCGCGCAAACGCACCAGCACGTCGCCGGCGTGGATGCCGCTCATTTGATCGTCGCCGGCGGCCTGCGCCTGCTGCGCCAGTGCGCCTGCGCCTAACAGGCACGACGCGACGGCGGCGGCCTTGATTCTGTTCCTGAGTGAGTGCTTCATGAGCTTCCCCGCGTGTTTGTTTGCTTGCGGGGATTGTCGAAGGTCCCGTCAGGTTTCACGTTGACCCGCATCAACCCAGCGAGAACGCCCATCGCCCTGCGACCGCAGGTCGCGTCGCACCGGTCAGCAACAGTTCGATCAGGTCGTGGACACTGCGAATCGCCGTGCCGAACGGCAAGGCTTCGCGGCCGCGAAAGAACAGGCCATTGGCCACGTCGCCGCGCAATGCCGCGGCGAGTCGCGTGTCAATGCAGAAGTGGCCGAACTTCTCGACACCGTCGCGCCAACCGCAGACGCTGAGGCATTCAAGCGCGGTTGGACAAACATGTTTGAGCGCACCGATCCTGTCGCGGATTTTCGTTTCGTGGCGCAGATAGCGCATCAGCCAAGGCGTTTTCACGGCACGCGCGGGCAGCCCGGTCACGCTGACAAATTCGACGATGTCGTCAGGCGTCGCCTCGGCCAGCACACGCTTGAAGTTTGGATGCGCATCGCCTTCCTCGGTAACGGCGAATGGCGTGCCGAGCTGTACGCCGCTGGCGCCCGCGCCCAGTAGCTCGCGCACGGCTTCATGACTATTGATGCCGCCCGCAACGATCAAAGGCACGTCCTGGCGATTCAGGCCGAGCGAGACGAATACCGCATCGAGTTCCTCGAGTACGCGCAAGAAATCGAAGCGCGGGTCTTGCAGGTCGGCGAGATTGGCCACGCCGAGATGGCCGCCCGCGTGAGCCGGATGCTCGATCACGACCGCGTCGGGCAAACGGCCCTTTTTCATCCACTTCTTCAGTACCAGCGAGACGCCGCGGCTGTCCGACAGAATCGGGATCAGCGCGATGTCATGGCTTTGAGTCATGTCCGGCAAGTCGAGCGGCAGACCCGCGCCCATGACGATTGCGTCGGCGCCATTCTCACAGGCGACGCGCACATAGTCTGCTTGCGCGTTGACGGCCTTCATCACGTTGACGGCGACCATGCCTCGGCCTTCGGCGAGGGTTTTGGCAGCGTGGATTTCGCGGGCCAGCGCGGTGAGGTTCGCCTGTTCGAGTGTGGCCCGGTCAGGGGATTGCCGACAAAGTTCGACCAGGTCGGGATGGTGATGGCGCAGATCGATGCTTGCGATGGTGCAGAGTGCGCCCTCACGGGCGACGCTGCCTGCCAGCCGGTGGGCTGAAATGCCGACGCCCATGCCGCCCTGTACGATCGGAAGCAGCGAGCGGCCGCGGATAACAAGCGGTGGGAACGAGTGAGAAGTGAGCATTGGCGACCCGATGGGTGGACGATCGAAACGCAGATAATCCGTGGTCGGGCGGAGCATGCGTTGTGCCGGATCAATGAACCTGTTTTCCGGTCTGGTTTTGTGTCCAGTTGCTTGATGCTGCTCAGTTCACCGTGAAGTCTATGACTCTTCCGTTGCAACGCCTGCGAATCTGTGGGTCAACAGGTCAACGGCCTCAATGGCCCGTCACGCGTGGACGAACCGCAGTCGGAACGTAAGTCGCGCGCCATGAAAAAAGCCCGCTTCGAAGAAGCGGGCTTTGCTTGACGCTACACGTCGAAGCGAGGAGCGCTTACTGCACGCCCTGGCTCGTCAGGAACTCTTCATAGTTGCCGCCGAAGTCGTTCAGCGTGCCGTTGGTCTTCACTTCGATGATCCGGTTTGCCAACCCGCTCACAAACTCACGGTCGTGCGACACGAAAATCAACGTGCCTTCGAACTTGTCGAGCGCGATCTGCAGCGATTCGATCGACTCCATGTCCATGTGATTGGTCGGCTCGTCCATCAGCATCACGTTGTGGCGGCCCAGCATCAGCTTGCCCCAGATCATGCGGCCCTTCTCACCACCGGAGAGCACCTTGACCGACTTGCGGATATCGTCGGCGTTGAACAGCAGGCGGCCGAGCGTGCCGCGCACCATCTGCTCGTCGTCGCCTTCCTGGCGATAGCCGTCGATCCAGTCCATCAGCGTGACGTCGTCCGGAAATTCTTCGTACGTATCCTGCGGCATGTAACCGATGTTCGCGTTTTCGGCCCACTTCACGGTGCCGTGATCCAGCGTGAGCTTGCCGAGCAGCGAGCGCAGCAGCGTGGTCTTGCCCGCGCCGTTCTCGCCGATGATCGCGATACGCTCGCCCGGCTGCACGCTAATGCTGAAATCGTTGAAGATCGAGCGTTCGTACTTCTTCGAGATCTTCTCCGCCACCACGGCAATGTTGTGCAGCTTCTTCTCGTACTCGAAGCGGATGAACGGGTTCTGCCGCGACGACGGCTTGAATTCCTCGATCTTGATCTTGTCGATCATCTTCAGACGGCTGGTCGCCTGACGCGCCTTCGACTTGTTCGCCGAGAAGCGGCGCACGAAGTCCTGCAGGTCGGCGACACGTTCCTTCGCCTTGGTGTTGGCGTTCTGCTGACGCTCGCGCGCCTGCGTGCTGGCCAGCATGTAGTCGTCGTAATTGCCCGGATAGACCTTCAGCGTGCCGAAGTCCATGTCGGCCATGTGCGTGCAGACCTGGTTCAAAAAGTGACGATCGTGCGAGATGATGATCATCGTCGAGTTGTACTGGTTGAGCACGTCTTCCAGCCAACGGATCGAGTTGATGTCCAGGTTGTTGGTCGGTTCGTCCAGCAGCAGCACGTCCGGCTTCGAGAACAGCGCCTGCGCGAGCAGCACGCGCAGCTTCCAGCCCGGCGCGACATTGCTCATCGGGCCGTTGTGGTCTTCAATCGCGATGCCGATGCCGAGCAGCAGTTCGCCCGCGCGCGCTTCGGCCGTGTAGCCGTCGTACTCGGCGAACTTCGCTTCGAGTTCGGCCGCGTGCATGTAGTCGTCGTCAGTGGCGTCCGGGTTCGCGTAGATCGCGTCGCGCTCGGTCATCGCGGCCCACATTTCGGCGTGGCCCATCATCACGACGTCGAGCACGCGCACCTCTTCGTACGCGAACTGATCCTGACGCAGCTTGCCGAGACGGATGTTCGGCTCGAGCATCACGTTGCCGGAGCTCGGTTCCAGATCGCTACCCAGGATCTTCATGAAGGTGGACTTGCCGCAGCCATTCGCACCGATCAGGCCATAGCGGTTCCCTCCCCCGAATTTGACCGAGATATTCTCGAAGAGGGGCTTTGGCCCGAATTGCATGGTGATATTGGCGGTAGACAGCACGACACGTCCTTTGAATGTGATATCGGCGAACAACCTAATATTTTAGCAGGTTATCGCGAAATCGACCCACACACGCGCCGTGCCCGCGTGTTTTGACGCCACGTTCATCGCACGTTCACGCTATGTTCACACTGCCGGCCTTCCTTCTAGCCGCCGCGCGGCGTCTGCAAAACGTCGATGAAGGCCGACAGATCGGCCTCGGCAAGCCCCATCGCGGCGCCGAGCCGCAGCAATTGCTGGACCGTCGACGAAACCGGCATCGGCGTGCCGGTTTCATAGGCCGTCGCGGCAACCGTGTCGACGTCCTTCTGGAACGTGCGGAATGCGCCGATCGGCGCGAGGCCGCTCTGCGTCATGCGCGGCACGAAAATCTGCAGCAACACCGAGTCGGCCCAGCCGCCTGCCAGGCCCTGCGTGAGCCTGGAGGCATCGATGCCGCTGCGTTGCGCGAGACTTACCGCCTCGGCGATCGCCGCAACAGTTGCCGTGACGATAGCCTGATTGCAGAGCTTGGTGGTTTGCCCCGCACCAACGTCGCCCATGTGCGTGACGCGCGATGAGTAAGCGCGGAGGAGCGGCGTCACCGCCTCGACATCCGCTACCGCGCCGCCCGCCATGATCGCCAGCGTGCCCGCTGTCGCACCCGCAACACCGCCGGATACGGGCGCGTCGATCCAGCCGACGCCCGGTGTGCCTGTGCCTGTGCCTGTGCCTGTGCCTGTGCCTGTGCCTGTGCCTGTGCCTGTGCCTGTGCCTGTGCCTGTGCCTGTGCCTGTGCCTTCAGGCTGTCGCTCTCCCCCACGCTCGCCCATAGCTGCAATCGCGGCTTCTCCCGCAACTGTAGCCACCGCCGCGGCGCGTTGCGCGAACGTGCGTGTCGCGGCAGGCGGAATGCTCGAGTGATCGACGATCCAGCGCACGCGTCTCAGCGCGGTGGCGTCCACGCTCAGCAGCCCCCCTGCCCCGAACACCGTTTCCTCCACCGCCGCCGCATCCGCCACGCACAACAGCACGGTCTCGCAACGCGAAGCCAACTCACGTGGCGTATCGACCACCCTGGCGCCGTCCACGAGCAGCGCTTCCGCCTTGGCCCGCGTGCGATTCCAGACATGCACGGTATGCCCCGCGCGCAGCAGATGCCGGATCATCGGCGCGCCCATCAGACCGGGACCGCAAAAACCAATTTCCACTTTCAAGCCTCGTCAGATGTCGGATTGAGTTGCGCGAACATCATAACGGGCTCGCCTCGCCGCGGCATATCGGGTACGCGATGTGCGAGATGAGTCGCTGATACGAGGGACGTCAGCGGCGATCCATTGCCTATACTTTTTTTGCACACCAACGAAGGTCAAAGGAGGAAGTTCATGTCGGAACACGTCTACAAACAAATCGAACTGACCGGCTCATCGACCAAATCGATCGACGACGCAATCAGCACCGCGATTACAAAAGCGTCGAAAACGCTGCGCAATTTGCACTGGTTCGAAGTGACGTCAACGCGGGGCCAGATCGAAAACGACAAAGTCGCCTACTGGCAGGTGACCATCAAGGTCGGCCTGCGGATCGACTAGCGCTTTGCCCGAAACATCGTCAACACATAATCAGCAGCAAAAAAAAGCTGCGTCCGTACTGGACGCAGCGCCTTAAAGCAGCGGTTGCTGAGACCGCAGCCTGGTCGATGGTTAATCGGTCTTTCGCGACCCCGTCGAAGGCGCCCCGGTCAATGGCGACCCCGTCGATCGCGACCCGGTCGAGCGTTACGCGATTCGCCTACGATGAGCGCGCAAGCCGGCTTACTTCGGCAGCGAGCCGTCCACGCCTTCCACGTACCAGTTCAGGCGTTGCAATTCCGGATCGGTCAGCGTCTTGCCTGCCGGCACCTTCACCGCGCCGGACTGGTCTTTGATCGGGCCCGTGAACACGTCCCACTTGCCGCCGGCCAGTTCATCGCGCTTCGCCGCGACCTGCTTCTGCGCATCGGCGGAAATCGCCGACGTATTCAGGTCCTCGAGGTTGACGGCCTTCTGCGGAATGCCCCACCACACCGGGTCGTTCTTCCACTTGCCATCCAGCACCTGCTGAATCGCCGCGTTGTAATACACGCCCCAGTGCGCCACCACCGAGCCGAGGTGCGCCTCGGGACCGAACTTCTTCATGTCCGAGTCCCAACCAAACGCATGCACGTGCTTTTCCGACGCGGTCGCCAGCGTTGCGCTCGAATCGGTGTTTTGCAGCAGCACGTCGGCACCCTGGCCGATCAGCGTTTCAGCGGCCTGCTTTTCCTTGCCCGGATCGAACCAGCTGTTGATCCAGATGACCTTGGTGTGAATCTTCGGATTCACCGAGCGCGCGCCGAGCGTGTACGCGTTGATATTGCGGACCACTTCAGGAATCGGCACCGAGGCGACAAAGCCGAGCGTGTTGGTCTTCGTCACATAGCCAGCGGCGACGCCCGCGAGGTACGCGCCCTGGTACATCCGCACGTCATAGGTTCCGAAGTTCGGCGCCTTCTTGTAGCCGGTTGCGTGCAGGAACACCGTATCGGGAAAATCTTTCGCGACTTTCAGTTCGAAGTCCTGATAGCCGAAGCTCGAACCGATGATGATCTTGTTGCCCTTGTTCGCCAGATCGCGGAACACACGTTCCGAGTCGGCGGATTCCGGCACGTTCTCGATGCGGGTGATCTTGATCTTGTTGCCGAACTTCGCTTCCACTTCCTTCGAACCCTGATCGTGCGCGAAAGTCCAGCCGGCATCGCCAGGATTGCCGAGGTAGACGAACGCGACGCCCGGCGCGTCGGCGGCCTGCGCGGTTTGCGCGAGCGGCGCGGCAAGCGCCAGCGAGGCAGCACCCCAGGCGAATGCGGTCAGCAGATTTCTTCTCTTCATGTTCTCTCCTGTCGTGTTTGTCGATTGATTTGAAACGTGTGGTCGGTCATACGAAATGACAACCTTGTCAGCTCGCCGAGAAAAACGGCTTGCCGAGCGATGCGGGTGCATTCAGACGAATGGTGTTCGGGTTGCGCGAAATCAGCACCAGCACGACGACTGTCGCGACGTACGGCAGCATCGCGAGAAACTGCGTCGGCACCGGCACGCCGATGGCCTGGGCGTAAAACTGCAGGCCGGTCACGGCGCCGAACAGCAGCGCGCCGATCAGCAAGCGCCCCGGGCGCCATGTCGCGAACACCACCAGCGCAAGCGCGATCCAGCCGCGGCCCGACGTAAGCTGTTCCTGCCACAGGTGCAGATTGACGATCGAGTAGTAGCCGCCGGCGAGACCCGCCATGCCGCCGCCGAAGGCCACCGCACCGTAACGCACGCCCACCACCGGAAAGCCGACCGAGTGCGCCACTTGCGGCGATTCGCCGACCGAGCGCAGCACGAGGCCCGCACGCGTGCGATACAGGAACCACCCGATCACCGCGAACATCAGGAACGCGAGGTAATCGAGCGGCGTGAGGCTGAAGAGCGCGGGTCCGAGCACCGGAATCTTCGAGAGAACCGGAATGGTCCACGTGTCGATCGTGGCGCGCACCGCTGCCGACGTGTACGGCTTGCCGACATAGGCCGACAAACCAATGCCGAAGATGGTCAGCGACAAGCCGGTGGCAACCTGGTTGGCCAGCATGGTGAGCGTGAGGAACGCGAACAGCAGCGACATCGCAAGCCCCGCGCCAATCGCGGCGACCACGCCGAGCCATGGGTTGCCGGTGATGGCGGTGACCGCGTAGCCGGTCACGGCGCCCATCAGCATCATGCCTTCGACGCCGAGATTGAGAACGCCCGACTTCTCGGCGACGAGTTCGCCCGCGCCCGCGAACATCAGCGGGATCGCGGCGGTGACGGCGCTCGAGGTGAGCGCACTGGCTTGTTGAATATCCATGGAGATCCGGCGGGAAAATCAGTGGGCTTGCGCGGCGACAGAGCGCCGGCGCACGCGATAGTTCACGAACAGGTCAGCACCCAGCAGGCAGAACAGCAGCAGCCCCTGAAACACGCCGGAGAGCGCCTGCGGCAATTGCATCGAGGTCTGCACCGCTTCGCCGCCGAGGTAAAGCAGCGCCATCAGCAGGCTCGCGAGCACGATGCCGAGCGGATGCAATCGTCCGACGAACACGACGATGATCGCGGTGAAGCCGTATCCCGGCGACCATGTGGCCTGCAACTGGCCGATCGGACCGGCGATCTCGCCCATGCCGGCCAGGCCCGCCAGTCCGCCGCTGATCAGGAGCGAGGTCCAGATGGTTTTCTTGTCGGAGAAACCGGCATAGCGCGCGGCGAGCGGCGCGAGACCGCCTACATTCATCCGGTAACCCGCGAAGCTCTTGCGCATGAAGAGCCACACGCACGGAATCGCGATCAGCGTGACGAACACGGAGGCGTTCAGGCGCGTGCCGCGCAGCCATTTCCAGTGCCAGTCGCCGGAAAACGTCGGGTACAGCGCGTCGCCGCCGAACATCTCCGAGAGCGGGAAGTTCATGCCCTGCGGATCGCGCCACGGACCGCTCACCAGATAGATCAGCAACTGCGTGGCCACATACGTGAGCATCAGACTGACGAGAATCTCGTTGGTGTTGAAGCGGCTTTTCAGGAGCGCGGGAATCGCGGCCCACGCCATGCCGCCGAGCACGCCGGCGATCATCATGGTCGGCAAGATCCACCAGCCGGTGGCCTGATCGAAATAGATCGCGACGCCGCTCGCCGCAATGCCGCCGAGCAGCATCTGCCCTTCGGCGCCGATGTTCCAGACGTTGGCGCGATAGCCGATCGCAAGGCCGAGGCCGATCAGGCACAACGGCGAAGCCTTCAGCAGCAGTTCGGACCAGCCGTTCACGCTGGAGAGCGGTTCGATAAAAAACGCGTGCATGGCTTCGAGCGGATCGCGGCCGACCAGGCTGAAGATCAGGAAGCCGATCGCGAGCGTGAGCAACGCGGCAATCAGCGGCACGGCAAGCTGCATCGTGCGCGAGGGCGTCGTGCGTGCTTCGAGTCGATACGGAAGAATCATGGGAGCGTGTGCTTATGTAAGTGCTTCTATCTGGTTCTGGTGCTTACAGTGCTTATGGTGCTTTAGCGTCGACGCTATCCGGTCGGGCATCTGATCAGGCATGCGCCGGCTGTTCCGCCGACGGCGGCGCGCCCTCGCGCTCCCCGAACAGGCCCGCCATCCAGCGGCCGATTTCCTCGGCGTTGGTCGCCCCCGTGGCACGCACCGGCGAGAGTCTGCCGCCTGCAAGCACCGCAATGCGATCGCAGATATCGAACAACTCCTCCAGTTCTTCGGAGATCACCAGAATCGCCACGCCGCGCGCCGACAGGTCGAGCAACTGCTGACGAATAAACGCTGCCGCGCCGACGTCGACACCCCAGGTTGGCTGCGCGACGACCAACACCTTGGGTGCCTGGAGAATCTCGCGTCCCATGATGTACTTCTGCAGATTGCCGCCCGAGAGACTTTGCGCCAGCGCTTCCGAGCCGCCGCACCGCACGTCGAAGGCTTCGATGCAGCGTCTCGCGAAGGCGCGCATCGCGCCGGCCTTGATCCAGCCGGCATTGACCATCTGCTGACGATGCGCGGTAAGCAGCGCGTTTTCCGACAGGCTCATCGCCGGCACCGCACCGCGGCCGAGACGCTCTTCCGGCACGAAGCCGAACCCGAGCGCGCGTCGTCCACCTGCGCCGAGGCGTCCCGCCGCCTTGCCGCAGATCGTGACCGCATCGGCGCGCGTGCCGCGCTTCTCACCCGAGAGCGCCGACAGCAATTCGGCCTGGCCATTGCCAGACACACCCGCGATGCCGAAGATTTCGCCGGCATGCACGCCGAACGACACGTTGTCGAGCGAGGTGCCGAATGGATCGTCGCTCTCCACCGACAACTGTTTCACATCCAGCAGCACGGCGCCCGGCTTATGCTCGCGCCGCGTGTAATCGGGCAGCGAATGGCCGACCATCAACTGCGCGAGCGACGCATGCGTCTCTTCTTTCGGCGTCACGTGGCCGGTCACCCGGCCACCGCGCATGACCGTGGCGGTGTCGCACAGCGCCTGGATTTCGTCGAGCTTGTGGCTGATGTAGAGGATGCTGCAACCTTCCGCCGCGAGACGCCGGAGCGTCTCGAAGAGCTTGCGGACCGCTTGCGGCGTGAGCACCGAAGTCGGTTCGTCCATGATCAGGAGACGTGGGTTCTGGAGCAGACAACGCACGATTTCGACGCGTTGCCGCTCGCCAACGGTCAAGCTATGCACGTGACGCTGCGGGTCGATGTCGAGACCGTAGTCGGCGGAGACTTCACGAATGCGCTTCGCCAGTGTCTTCAGATCGAACGGTTCATCGAGCGCGAGCGCGATGTTTTCGCCGACCGTGAGCGTCTCGAACAGCGAAAAGTGCTGGAACACCATGCCGATGCCGAGCTTGCGCGCCGCCGCCGGACTGGTGATCTCGACTGGCTGACCTTCCCAGCGGATCTCGCCGGCGTCGGGACGCACCGCGCCATAGATAATTTTCATCAGCGTGCTTTTGCCGGCGCCGTTTTCGCCGAGCACAGCATGGATTTCACCCGGCGCGACGATCAACGTGACGTCGTCGTTGGCGCGCACGGCGGGGTATTGTTTGGTGATGCCCTGAAGCATCAACCGGGGCGCCGCCTGTTCCGGCCTGTTTGCCGGCTGCGCGGCGGCGCCGTCGCTATAAGAAGAGTCGCTCATGTGATTCCGTAGTACGTCAGAGACTGCCGGTTACAGCGCGTGCGGCCACCCCTTCAGCGGGCGATCCGTCACCACAACCGGATGACAATACCTAATTCGACCCGCTCAGTCGAGCCGTCAAAATTCCCCGCAAACCCCCGCCGCAGCGCGCTCTGCGGGTATCCCACTCTTGACGTGGCTTTGTGTTCATATTAAAAGCCATATACACCCACGCCCGTTCGATCAGCCAGAACATATATTTCGGAGAAGTCATGAGCCAGCAACGCGAGGCGATCGATACGTATCTATTACGCGTCTTGCACACCTTATTGATGGAACGCAGCGTCACACGCGCGGCCGTCAAACTGAATCAATCGCAACCCGCCATTAGCGCGGCACTGCGCCGTTTGCGCGACATCACCGGCGACCCGCTGCTGGTGCGCGGCAAATCCGGCATGGTGCCGACCGAGTACGGCCTGCGCCTGCTCGAACCGGTGCAAAACGCGCTGCGCGAGATCGAGCGCATCAAGTTCCAGCAGCACAACTTCGACCCGGCCACGTCGATCCGTTGCTATCGGATCGGCTGCCCGGACTACCTGAACGTGCTGTTCGTGCCGACCGTGGTCGAACGCTTTCGTCAGGCCGCGCCGAACGCGACGCTCGAATTTCACTCGCTCGGGCCGGCGTTCGACTACGAACTCGCGCTCGAGGACGGCAAGCTCGACACCGTGGTCGGCAACTGGCCCGAGCCGCCGGAGCAATTGCACCTGTCGAATCTGTTCGTCGATCAGATCGTCTGTCTGATGAGCAACGCGCATCCGTTCGCCAAACGCGGCGGGCTGACGCTCGACCAGTACCTGAATGCGCCGCATCTTGCGCCTACTCCTTACTCGGTGGGCCAACGGGGCGCGATCGACGTGCATCTCGCGCGTGAACGGTTAAAACGTCACGTGGTCGTCACGTTGCCGTACTTCAATCTTGCGCCTTACGTGCTGATCAAGTCCGATCTGATCTTCACGACCACGCGCCTGTTTGCCGATTACTACGCCAAATTCCTGCCGCTGACGGTGGTGCCCGCGCCGCTCGATTTCCCGCCGATGCAGTACTACCAGTTGTGGCACGAACGCGTGCATTACTCCGACGAAGTGCGCTGGCTGCGCAGTCTGGTCGCCGAAGCAACCAAGACGCTGATCGACAAGCCCTGATCCTTGCGTTGCGGTCTGTCGGCATCCCGTTTCCGTGGATGCCGACAGACCTACCTTGCCGCTGCCGCTGCCGTTACGCCGCCGCTTCGTAAAGCGTTTTAGCCAGGCGGTTGTGCTGCTCGATGACCGTTCCGAGTTCCAGCGTCGTCAACTGACCATTCCTCACCACCACCTTGCCGCCGATCACGCTATGGCTCACCTGCGAGGGGGCGCAGAACACCAGGGCCGCCACCGGATCGTGCAACGCGCCCGCAAACAGCGGCTGACGCAGATCGAAGGACACGAAATCCGCCGCCATGCCCGGCGCGAGAGCGCCGATGTCGTCGCGGTTCAATACCTTCGCGCCACCTAGCGTCGCAATCTCCAGCGCTTCACGCGCGGTCATCGCGTCCGGCCCAAACCCGACCCGTTGCAGCAGCAACGCCTGACGCACTTCCGCGACCATTTGCGCGCCGTCGTTCGACGCCGAGCCGTCGACGCCCAAACCAACCGGCACACCGGCGAGACGCATCCGCTTGACCGGCGCAATCCCCGACGCGAGCCGCATGTTCGAACACGGGCAATGCGCGACGCCGGTGCCCGTGCGGGCAAACAGTTCGATGCCCGCGTCGTCGAGTTGCACACAGTGCGCATGCCATACATCGTGACCGACCCAGCCGAGATCTTCCGCGTACTCGGCCGGGGTCATACCAAACTTCTCACGGCTGTACGCGATGTCGTTGACGTTCTCCGCCAGGTGCGTGTGCAGCGACACGCCGTAATGCCGCGCCATCACCGCCGATTCGCGCATCAGATCGCGGCTCACCGAGAACGGCGAGCACGGCGCCACCACGACGCGCAACATCGCGTAACGCCCTTCGTCGTTATACGTCTCGATCAGACGCTGCGTGTCCTTCAGAATGTCCGCTTCACGCTCGACCACCGAATCCGGCGGCAAACCGCCGTCTTTCTGCCCCACGCTCATGCTGCCGCGCGCCGCATGAAAACGCATGCCGATCCGCTGCGCCGCGACGATGCTGTCGTCGAGGCGGCTGCCGTTCGGGTAGATATACAAATGGTCACTTGAAGTCGTGCAACCGGACAGCAACAGCTCGGCCATCGCCGTCAACGTCGAGACTTCGATCATCTCCGGTGTGAGATTCGCCCACACCTTGTAGAGGTTGGTCAGCCAGCCGAACAACTCGGCGTTCTGCGCCGCCGGAATCGCCCGCGTCAGGCTCTGATACATATGGTGGTGCGTGTTCACCAGCCCTGGAATCACCAGGTGGCCGCGCATGTCCAGCACTTCGTCCGCTGTTTGCGGCAGTTCCGCCGTCGGTCCGACCGCGACGATGCGGTTGTCCTCGATATAGAGGCCGCCGTCGCGCAGTTCGCGCCGGGCGCCGTCCATGGTGACCAGCACGTCCGCGTGCTTCACCAGCATCGTTTTCTTCGGCTTGTTTGGCATCATCGCCGCCTGCTCCATCGTCATTCGTTTCTCCGCTTCATTGCTTCCGTGCAAAGTCGTTCGAACGCGATGTGACGGCACGCCAACCGTGCCGCCGCGTCCCGTCGAACGCCGTTGGCCCGGTTACCCGGCGTAGGTCCGCCGTCTTCGGGGTGTGCCGCGCTTCACTTGTGTTTGCTGCGGCGCACAGGTGTAACCTTCGACGGTCAAAATAATGCTGACAACTCGCACCCGTGCGATACCCAACCTCACGCTGCCAATATAGTGGGCCTTTTTTGGCGCCGGTACGATCCGCGGATACGACTAAATGCACCGCAATAGTCGAACCAATGGACTCGATGCGGCTTTCAGCAAGCTGTCTGTCATGCGCCAGGTATTATCTTTCCTATCTCGCGTGCGCTGACGTGAACATCCTTTTTACAATGGCTGCCACGGCGCTCGCTTCAATTCGCCGACGGGTATGTAGCCACTGACGTGGAGCCTCGATCCGCCGCAACGTATTCTGGATCGGGCCGCCGCCGAAACCTCGCATTCACATAAGGAAAATTGCGAATGGGAAAGCTCACTACCCATGTGCTCGACACCGCGAACGGCCGTCCTGGCGCGGGCATTAAGGTCGAACTCTTTGCGCTCTCCGGCGACACCCGCCGCGCGCTCAAAACCACCACCACCAATGACGACGGCCGCTGCGACCAGCCGCTGCTCGAAGGCGACGCACTGGTTGCAGGCGAATACGAACTCGTGTTCGGCGCCGGCGATTACTTTGCATCGATCGGCACGAAGGTGCCGGAGCCGCGTTTCGTCGACCGCGTTGTGTTGCGTTTCGGCGTGGCCGATGCCGGTGCGCACTATCACGTGCCACTACTGGTATCGCCGTGGTCGTACAGCACCTACCGGGGCAGCTAGGCGCACGGAGCGTCTATCGATAGGTGCTGGAGGAAGACAAGGTTGAAGTCGCGCTGTATTTGCGAGCGCGCCCGATTGCACTGTGCGGATCCTTGGAGACGCCCGCGAAGCGCAATCGAACGCGAGCGACTCGACCCGAAGTTCCAATAAAAAACGGCGCGGCGCGAACTGAGCGCACCGCATCTTTCGCCCTGAAGGGGCGAAGCCCAAAAGAAGTCCCCTTAGGGGACACCCCGCAGTCTGCGCAGCAACACCGTGCATGCCGGCAACCCGACTACCGGGTCGCCAAACGCGCAATCAAGGCACCGTCGCTGCGCGTACAACGAATCAGAAGTGGAGGAGTTCATGGAAGGCTTTATCACTGACTGGCTGAATCTGGCATTGCGCTGGTTTCACGTCATCGTCGCCATCGCCTGGATCGGCGAATCGTTCTATTTCGTCGCGCTCGACAACAGCCTGAAACCGCCTACGGACCCGAACCAGCGCAAGCGCGGTGTATTCGGCGAGTTGTGGCACGTGCACGGCGGCGGCTTCTACAACATGCAGAAGTACACCGTCGCACCGCCGGAAATGCCGGACGACCTGCACTGGTCCAAGTGGCCGTCGTACACCACGTGGCTGTCGGGCGCGAGCCTCTTCACGGTGCTGTATCTGATGTCGCCGTCCACCTACCTGATCGACAAGAACGTGCTCGACATGGGTCCGGTGGTCGCGGTTGCTTCGGCACTCGGCTTCCTCGCCGCGGGCTGGATCGTCTATGACTCGCTGTGCCGCCTCCTCGGCAATAAGGACAAGGTGCTCGGCATCTGCGTCGGCGTTTATGTGGTGATTGCGGCGTACCTGGCGTGCCATATTTTTGCGGGCCGCGCGGCTTACCTGATCATGGGCGCGATGCTGGCCACGATCATGTCGGCGAACGTGTTCTTCGTGATCATCCCGGGTCAGCGCAAGATGGTTGCCTCGATGCTCAAGGGCGAAACGCCGAATCCGATTTACGGCAAGCGCGGCAAGCAGCGTTCGGTGCACAACACGTATTTCACGCTGCCGGTGGTGTTCGCGATGCTGTCGAACCACTACGCGATGACGTACACGAATCAGTACAACTGGGTCGTGCTCCTGATGATCATGCTGGCCGGCGCGCTGATTCGCCAGTTCTTCGTGATGCGTCACCGTGGCCAGGTGCTGTGGTATCTGCCGCTGGTTGGTATCGTGCTGATGTTCGCCGCCCTCTTCTCGACAATGCCGAAGCCGATCGTGCCGCAAGCGCAAGCCGCGAACGCGCCGAAGGTCACAGTGGCTGAGATTGCGCCGGTGCTGCAACAACGCTGCGTGGCATGCCACTCCGCCCATCCGACAATGATGGGCAGCGCGCCGGCTGGCGTATTGCTGGACACGCCGGACGAAATCTCGCAGAACGCACAGCGGATCTATCAGCAGGCGGTGACGTTGAAGGCGATGCCGCTGGGCAACGTCACGCACATGACCGACGACGAGCGGATGAAGATCGCCGCGTGGTTCGAAGGCGGTGCGGTGAAGTAATGAACCGGCCGGGCGTGTTGCCCGGCTTGGCAAAGCAGCATGAAGCGGGCTTTTCGCGTGAGCGGGAAGCCCGCTTTTTTGTTGATCGTTCGGTTCGAATGGTTTATCAGAACGACAAGGCAAATTGTAGCCCATGAGACACAAAATCAATGATATTCGATAAAATGTAGCCCATGAGACACAAAATCATAAAAATGAATTGTGTCTTATGGGCTACAATATCACCAATACTTTCCAATTTGACGCCCTGGGGCTACAAATGACCAATCTCGCTGACGTATCGGACATGTTGAAGGCCGTTCGGCGCGAAAGCCATCTGTCGCAAGAGGAATTGGCGCGCCGCGCAGGCGTCGCCCGTACCACTGTCGCGCGCATGGAAACGCTCGCCAAAAACGATATGAGCGTGTCGGTACTCGTGCGCCTGCTCGAAGCGGCCGGCTACGACCTCAAGTTCGTCGAGCACGGTCACGGGAGAACGCTCGACGATATCCTGGCTGAACAACGCATGCCGGACGCGGACGCATGAGGCTCGACGTTCAGGTACTGGGCAAGCACGTCGCTACGCTATTTCGCGAGCGCGACGACTACGTCCTCAAATACGACCGTAACGCGACGGCGGCCGACTTCGTCAGTCTGACCATGCCGGTACGCGAAGAAGCCTGGCGCTGGCCACGCGACCTGCATCCGTTTTTTCGCCAGAACCTGCCAGAAGGCTATCTGCTGAATCTGATCCGCGAGCAATTCGGCCCTCTGCTCGACGGCACCGATCTGTCGCTGCTTGCCGTAGTCGGCGCCATGGGAATTGGCCGCGTCACCGTGACGCCCGAAGGCGTCGTGCCCGGCACCGATCTGCAAGCGCTAGATGTGCGGGATATCCTGCACGGCGACAACACCGCCGAACATTTCGCTTCGCTGGTGCGCGAATATGCGCGCGCGGCCATCTCGGGCGCCGTGCCGAAATTCATCGCGCCGCAGGCCGAAGCTTCCGGCGCGTCCGTGCCGATGCCGCTCGGCAAACCAACAATCCGAACGAGCCGCCACATCGTCAAAGGTTCCGACGACAATACGCCGTTTCTCGGCTTCAACGAGTTCTACTCGATGCGCGTGCTCGAACGGCTCGGCGTAGCGCCGGTCGCGCGCACGCAGATGTCGGACGATGGGCGCGCGTTGATCGTCGAGCGTTTCGACGTGGATGCGCATGGACTGCCCGCCTACGGCGTGGAAGACATGTGCGGTCTATTGGGCTTGCCACCGCACGAAAAATACAATTCGACCAGCGAAAAGATGCTCAAGGCCGCACGTGCCTACCTGCTCGATCGCGACAGCATGCGGCAGCAATTCGAGCATCTCGGCTGGCACTTGCTGACGAACTACGTCGTGCGCAACGCGGACTGCCACACCAAGAATGTCGCGTTGTTTTACACGTCCGTGGACGACGTCGCGTTTACGCCCGTCTACGACATCGTCACGACGCAGGCTTATCCGCGTTTCGCGGCCAATCCGCCGGGCCTGCCGATCGACGGACGTAAAACCTGGGCGGCCGGCAAAACGCTCGAACGATTTTTCAATACGCGCATGGGAATCGCACCGCGGCAATACGCGCAGATGGTCGAAGCATTGTGCGACTCGGCCGTCGCCGTCGGTCACGAGTTGATTGAAGCGGCGCGCAACGAGCCGCAGTGGCGCAACGTCGCCAAGCAGATGCTGCATGCGTGGGACGACGGTATGTCGACATTGCGATCGCCTAAGAAGAGCTTGCAATTCAAGGGGCTCAAACCGGCAATCGAAGCGGCGGGATTTTCCGCACCGGAGCCGGCCGAACATGCGCGTGAAGTCATCGGGCGTTCACCGCTTCTCAGCAAGCGAAACTGACCGGCGAGATTGCGCCCTGCGGCGTGGTGGTCCGCGAATGAAAAAGCCCACAGCATGACACTGTGGGCTTTTTTATAATCAAGCTGCTCAACGTAGTCGCTGAAGCAACCTAAGGCAACCTAAAGCAACGACCTCAAACGCTCACCGCGCTCAATGCGTCTTCAGTGAGCCAGAGCGACTCGGCCAGATCCAGCTCGTTCAGGTTGAGTCCGTCGCCGCCACGATCGACGACGATAAAGTCGCTCACGTCGCCCAATGCGATCAGCGGATGGTGCCAGACACCCTTCGCATAGTTCACACCCTGCCAGCCGCTCGTCACGAACGCGCGGATCTGTTGCGGGTTCAACTCGCCCGCCGGCGCCACGACCACCAGATACGGCTTGTCGTTCAACGGCACGAAGGCCTGGCTGCCCAGCGGATGCCGTTCGAGCATTTTCACCTCGAACGGCAACGTGCGCGGCTGCCCGCGAAACAGATTCACCAGCGTGCGGCCGCTCTCGTCGGTCACGTCCACTTTCGCAAGATCGTGATAGCGGATCGTGGTGCCGAGATTGATCGGAATCTGCTTCGCGCCTTCGAGTTCGATCACGTCGCCGAACGCGGCGAACGCTTCCTTCGTCAAGGGTTCGATGGCCAGCGTTTTCATGATGCGAGTGTGCCCCACAGACGCAGACGCGACACGCCGCCGTCCGGAATGATGTTGAAGCGCACGTGCGTGACCGGGCCCAATGCCGCGATTTCGCTTTCAAAGTAGTGCTGGTTGTCCATCTTCAGCTTCTGTTCGCCCAGCAGCACCGGCCAGAACATGGCTTGCGTGATCAGCGAGCTGTCCGTGCCGCCCGTTACATACGCGGCCTGGATCGAACAACGATCCGGATAGTTGCCCTTGAAGTGAGCCGTATCGACTTCGATCTTCCTGATCACACCCGGTTGCGCCAGCGCGACGATCGCCCAGTCGTTGCCCGGTTCACGGCGGCGGCGCGTTTCCCAGCCGTCGCCCATGTTCACGCCGCGGCCCGGCATCAGGATCGTCGATGCAGCGCCGAAGTGCTGGTTATTTGCCGCGACCAGATACGCGCCGTTTTCCATCGCGGCCAGATCGAACTGCTCCGTGCGGCTTGCGCCGGCCCAGTCCACTTGCGGCTGGCCATACACACGCAGACGCGCAATACCGCCGTCCGGGTAGATATTCACGCGCAGGTGCGTATAAGCGTTCGCGTCGCTGACTTCGTGATAGTGGTGACTGTTGCCTTGCAGCGTGGTCGACGGGACGATTTCGGTCCATTGCGTCGACTGGTTCGGCACGCCGTCTACAACGCGCGCAGCCTCAACCGACGCTGCCGGCGGAAAGTTGCCCGTGAAGTGGCTGGTGTCGAGGTCGAGCCCCTTGATCACGCCCGGACGCGCGAGCTTCACGACGCACCAGTCGTAACCGTTGGCGCGCTTGCGGCGCGTTTCCCAGCCGTCCATCCACTTGCCGTTGTCGTCGTACTTGCCCGGAATGAAGACGGCCGGCTCCGGATTCAGCATACGTTCCTTCGGTGCGAAGAAATCGTCGCTGGCCTCGAGGGCCTGCGCGCCCAGACGCGGGTCCGCCAGATTCACATAGCGGCGCGTGAATTCCGGTGCGTTGGGGTCGAGAATCGGGAGTGCCATCTTTGTCTTCCTTGATGTTTGTTGGTACTGAAAAAACGTTTCAATTCGAAGTCCGCGACGCGTGGTGAAAACCTTACGCGTCGATCAGGTCGTCGAGTCGGAAACGCGCGATACGGTAGATCTGATCGAGGCTGGCGCGAAGTTCATCCGCGCGGCTGTTGTTCACGCGCGCCTCGAAGTTCGCGATGATGCCGTGGCGGTCATAACCGCGCACCGCAAGGATGAACGGAAAACCGAACTTCTCACGATAAGCGCTGTTCAGCGCGACCAGCCTGTCGAATTCTTCCTGCGTGCACTGGGCCAAGCCCGCGCCGCTCTGCTCACGTGTGGATTCGGCCGTCAGCTCGCCACGCACCGCGGCCTTACCGGCGAGCTCCGGGTGGGCGTTGATCAAGGCCAGTTGCTTCACTTCACCGGCAGTCTCGACGATGTTCGACATCTTGGTATGCAGCTCGCCGATGCTGGCAAACGGCCGTTGCTGCGCGGCGATTTCCGCGACCCACGGCGAGTGCTCGAAAATGCCCGACAGCGCTGCGACGAACGCGTCGGTCGAGGTGCGGTTGAGTTGGTCCAGAGTGTATTGCATCGCCTTCATGCCGCTGCCCCGCGGTTGTTTTGTTGGTAAGGGTGATGTTCGCGCCAGTGCCGCGCGATATCGACGCGACGCGTCACCCACACGCGATCGTGCTGCTCGATATGGTCGAGAAAACGTTGCAATGCGCGGAAGCGCCCCGGGCGGCCGAGCAGACGGCAGTGCATGCCGATCGACAGCATTTTCGGTGCTTCGTCGCCCTCTTCGTACAGCACGTCGAATGCGTCGCGCAGGTACGTGAAAAAATGGTCGGCGGTATTGAAGCCTTGCGGGCTCGCAAAGCGCATATCGTTCGTGTCTAGCGTGTACGGCACGATCAGTTGCGGGCTCTTTGCACCGCCCGTCACCTCGACATCCATCCAGAACGGCAGATCGTCGCCGTAGTAATCCGAGTCGTACAGAAAGCCGCCGTGTTCGGCGACCAGACGATGCGTATTGGGACTGTCGCGGCCGGTATACCAGCCGAGCGGCCGTTCGCCGGTGATACGCTCGATCGCTTCCATACCGAGACGCATGTGTTCCGCTTCTTTTTCCGGCGACACGTCCTGGTAGTGAATCCAGCGATAGCCGTGGCACGCGATCTCATGACCGAGTTCCACGAAGGCCCGCCCCAGATCAGGATGTCGTTCGATCGCCATGCCGACGCCGAACACCGTGAGCGGCAGGCCGCGCTTTTCGAATTCGCGAAGAATGCGCCACACGCCCGCGCGCGAGCCGTATTCGTAGATCGACTCCATGCTCATGTGACGCGCCGGATAGGACGCGGCGCCAACGATTTCCGACAGAAACTGCTCCGAGCCCGGATCTCCGTGCAGTACGCAGTTTTCACCGCCCTCTTCGTAGTTCAGGACAAATTGCACCGCGACACGCGCTCGACCCGGCCAGTTCGCCTGCACCGGGTGGCGGCCGTAGCCGATCAGATCGCGTGGATAGTTCGAGTCGAGTGGCATGGTTTAACGAAAGCGTGATGACGGTACGTAAAATTCGCAGGGAACTCACGTGACAGGCACGTCGGGTTTGCGTGCGCTCAGCGTGTGTTTGCGAATGTTTGTGCGTATTTGCGTGTTACGGATGCCGGCGCGGGAGGAAACAACCCACAACAGCGGCACCAGAAGCAGCAGCAAAATAGCGTCGAGGTACCAGCGCCGAGTGGGACCAGTGTAGCGAAAACACCCGGGTGCGCCCATACACCCGGGCAGATAGTGCGTGTCAGACTGGATGTATGTGCAAAGCCGCCTCCAGCGGGCGTTCCGTGGTGTTTACCCGAAGTAAACCGGTCGAATTTGCACTTTCCGCGGCGCTTAGGTTCAAATCGCGACGCGGCGCAAGATTTGGGTCCGCATCGGCCGGACTGAAGGCTTCCAGCGCGCCGTCATAGCGCTTGGCTAGCGGCCGGGCGTAGTCACCTCGCTTGGCCGTCGACAAGCGCAGCGCGACCAGTGCCTCTGTCCATTTGAGTGCCGCCGTCACGCCCTCGATCACCGGCGCGCCCAAGGCATCTTCGATCTCCGCGCACAATTCGGCCATGCCGGCGCAACCGAGCACGATCGCGTCCGAACCGTCCTCCTCCAGCGCGCGCCGGCATTCGTCGAGGATGATGCGGCGCGCCGCCGAACCCGGCTTATCCAGGTCCAGCACGGCAACATCGGTGGCGCGCACGTTGCGGCAAAAGCGCTTCATGCCATAGCGCTCGGCGAGATGCCAGGCCATGCCGCAGGTGCGTGCCAGCGTGGTCACCACCGAAAACCCCGGTGCCAGCACGCTCGCGGCATGCATCGCAGCTTCGGCGATGCCGATCACCGGCCCGCGCGCCAACTCGCGTGCCGCGTACAAACCGGGGTCGCCAAAGCAGGCGATCACGTAACCATCGCAGCCCTCGCGCTCACCGGCGAGAATCTCGCCCAGCAAGCCGGGGGTCGCGAGCGCTTCGTCGTAATAGCCCTCGATCGACGGCGGCCCCATCGTCGGATTGACCGCGATCACCTCGGTGCCGGGGGCGGCGACTTCACGCGCGCAACGGCCCATCGCTTCGGTCATGCGTTGCGTCGTATTCGGATTGATCAGTTTGATGCGCATATCGACTCCTGTTGCAGCACTGGCTCAGCGAGCGAGCACACGGTAGAACACGGCACCCAATGCCGCGCCGATAAACCACGAGAAATTGGCGAGCCCATCGAGCCCCGGCACCATCACGCAGATTACGGCGATGAGCGCAGCCGGCAACAAGGCAGCCACGGCGCGGTAGTTGACACCGTTGCTGTACCAGTACGAGCCGCTTGGCGAGACCGAGTAGAGATCATCAAGCACGATCTTTTGACGTTTCACGAGAAAGTAGTCAACGATCAGGACACCATACAAAGGTCCAATGAAACTACCGAGCACGTCGAGGGTGTAGTGAATCACCGCCGGATTGTTGAACAGATTCCACGGCGTGATGAAGATCGATGCCACCGCCGCGAGCATGCCGCCCGCGCGCCAGCTGATCAGACGCGGTGCGACATTCGAAAAATCGAAAGCCGGTGACACGAAGTTAGCGACGATGTTGATGCCGATGGTCGCGATCGTGAAGGTCAATGCCCCGAGAATGACCGCGGTCGGATAGTCGATGTGGCCCACCGTTTCGACCGGGTCCGTAATGAGTTGGCCGAACACCGGCAGCGTGGCTGCCGTCGTCACCACCGTCACCAGCGAAAAGGCGAGGAAGTTGACCGGCAGCCCCCAGAAGTTGCCCCGCTGCACACTGCGAAAACTTTTACCGTAGCGCGAAAAGTCGCCGAAATTCAGCATCGGTCCGGAGAAGTACGACACCACCAGCGAGATTGCCGTGATCATTACCGGCACCACTTCCATGCCGTGATACTTAACACCGCCCAGGTTGATCCCGATGTTTCGCCATCCTGCGCGATACACCATGTAGCCGGCAAGGATGAACATCACCACATAGACCGCGGGACCAGCGAAGTCGATGAACTTCTTGATGGTTTCCATGCCGTGCCAGAATACCAGCGCCTGCAATACCCACAGCAGCATGAACCCCGCCCAGCCCAGGGTGGAGAGACCCATGAAACCGTGGTGATGCACATCCGCGTACGGCAACAGTTGCGGGACGAACTTCAGCACCACGATCACCAGCGCGCTCGACGCCAGATAAGTCTGGATTCCGTACCATGCGACTGCGATCAAACCGCGAATCACCGCGGGAATATTCGCGCCGAGCACACCGAACGTCGCGCGGCAAGCGACCGGATAAGGCACGCCGTTCGCCTGACTCGGCTTGGCAATCAGGTTGCAGAGCAGGTTGACGATCGTAATACCGACCAGCAGCGCGATCAGCACCTGCCAGCTCGTCAGCCCAAGCGCAAACAGACTGCCCGCGAATACATAGCCGCCGACACTGTGCACGTCCGACATCCAGAACGCAAAGATGTTGTAGGCGCCCCAGGTTTGATGGCGCAGTGGCGCGAGGTCTTCGTTGTATAGCCGCTCGCTGTAGCCCGCGGGTATCGGCGGATCGCTGGGCGCGTCTGCGTGGGCGGAAACTGCGGAAATTGCGGGACTGCCTGGCGCTGCACTGAACTGGGCCATGATTCCTCCTTGGGATAGGGACCGTCGATAGCAAATCGAAGGACTTTGCATCGGCCATGCCAGTCGTCCTCTTCTTCCCGATCGGGAAACAGAAGGTTCTAGCCAACTGGTTGACCACGCCGCGGCTGTCTCCGTACTTGATGTACTTTTGCTTATCGCATCGCCTATAGCCGCGGATTCCCGGCGATGCGTTACTACTTCAAGACCGTCATCCCGTAACGGCCACGCGTGCACAAGCCGGCAGCGCTCATGTCGAGCCGCCTTGCAACGCCTGATTCGATTCAGTTCAGTTCAGTTCAGTGCAGCGCGTACCAGCAACGAGTGCGCACCGGCCGCTTGCCTCAGTCTGGCGCGGACTTGGTCCTGGGTGCTTCCTTCGCTGCGCCGTTCAATGCGCCGAAAACTTCGTGCAGATCGGCCGCGCCACGCACGGGGCGCTCCAGCATCTTCAACTCGACGCTTTGCAAATGGCGCGACATCAGTGCCGCCGCCTCTTTGGCATCGCCGGCGTCGAGCGCGGCAAGAATCGCTTCATGGTCTTCGAACGAGCAAGGGCTGCGTCCGAGCGACTCGTACAGCGCGGAAATCAGCGTGGAGCGCGCCACCAGTCCATTCAGGCAATCGCACAGCACGGTGTTGCCGGTGAGTCCGGCCAGCTCGGTATGGAATTCGCCCGACAAACGAATCCACGCCGGAAAATCACGTGTTTCGAACGCTTTGCGTTCGCGGCCAATCATGCTGCCGATGCTCTTCAAACGGCGCATGCCATGACCGCCGCAAATCTTTTCAACCACGGCCAGTTCGATGATCCGGCGCATTTCGAACACCTCATGCACTTCTTGCAGCGACGGACTGGCAACAAACGCGCCACGATTCGGTTCCAGGTCGACGAGGTGGTCAGTCGCCAGTTGGGCGAGCGCCTGCCGGATCGGACCTCGCTTCACGCCGAATACTTCGCACAACTGTGCTTCTGTCAACTTGGCGCCAGGTGCCAGACGATGCTCGAGAATCGCGGCGCGGATGCGCTCGACGATCGCTTCGGGCTTCGAACCATTGGCTGCGGCGGAGTCTTTGTCGGACATGATGTTCGTCTCGGTATGGTGGTAATCATAGAATGGACATAAAAATTGTCAACAATTTTTGCCATTAATTTCGACAATCCGGATGGCTGGAGTGATGCTGAACGTCAGCGGATACGGCGCACAGGCCCTTCTGAACTTCACTACGAGTTTAATTAATGTAAGCGACGGCCGTCTATGGCAAGCTGATTTTGTCAACAAAGTGAAGAACTATATGCGACGGGTCCGCCAGGAGGCGCCTTGAAAAATTGACAGTTAGTTGCGTTATTGACTCAAAAAAAAGCGGGCAAACGCCCGCCTCCCTGCCTCACGCCGCTTCAGGCGAGGGTCGGATAGCCTGACACCATCAGTTTGAATCCGTGCGCGTTGGCGACGAGGTGCGCGTCCGCGCCAACCGGCAACGTCAGCATGTTAGGAATATGGCCGAATTGCAGACCGGTAATCACCGGAATCCCGATCACCGACCTCACCTGCTCGATCATCGTGTGCAAGTCGTAGCCGTTGTCGTATTCGTACTGTTTGCTGCCGGAGAAATCGCCAAGCACAAGCGCCTGCTGCTGCGCGAGGATACCTGACAGGTGCAGCTGATAAAGCATCCGCTCAAGCCGGAACGGCTGCTCGTTGACGTCTTCGAGGAACAGAATGCCACCCTGCACCGGTGGCATGTACGGCGTGCCGATCAGCGATGTCAGCACCGCCAGATTGCCACCCCACAGCGTGCCCGTCACGTCGGCAGTCTGCGCTTGCGGCACATTGCTCATTACCGTCATGGTCGGATTGCTTAGCGCGGACCAGAAGTGCTGCATGGTGAACTGGCTCAGTTCCTCCGCGCCGAAGTCGCTCAACAGCATCGGGCCACCGAATGTCTTCACGCCCGCGCGTGCCAGCAAAGCAAGCTGCACTGCGGTGAAGTCACTATGGCCCACCAACGCGACCGGCTGACCGGTCAACCGGCGTTGCAGTCCTTCGTAGTCGAGACCGTGCAGTATGCGCGCCGCACCGTAGCCACCACGCACGGCCAGCACGACGTCCGGCAACGCCCGCGACGGATCGGCCAGCCGGTTCAGATCGGCGGCACGCTCGCCGTCGGTGCCGGCGAAGCGCAGGTAGCGGCGCTTTGTTACCTCCACACCTTCGACGCGATGCCCCTGCTCGTGCAAGCGGTGCAATGCGCGATGCAACACCTCGGAATCGTGCGGATAGCCGGACGGCGCAATCAGCTCAATGGTGCGATGAACGGTCATTGGCAAGACCTGTTGGACGTTGTTGTTTTAGAGCGGCTCAGCCGACCCCGGTTTGCTGTGTGCTGTGGCGTGCGCGTCGAGGTGTGCTTCAACATGCGCTTCGTTGCCTGTTTCAGCGCGCGCCTCCGGCCGTGCTTCGCCGCCTGCTGCGGTTTGCGCTTCGCCCCGTGCCGCCGCGCGTGCTTCACGGCTTGCGCGCCGCCGGTCCGCAAAAAACGATTTGAGCGCGGCACCGCATTCGGTTTCGAGTACGCCGCCGGTCACCGTGGTGTGATGATTCAACTGCGGATTCGAGAATGCATCGACGACACTGCCGCACGCCCCGGTTTTCGGATCGCGCGCCCCGAACACGACGCGTGCGATACGCGCATGCATGATCGCGCCGGCGCACATCAGGCAGGGTTCCAGCGTCACATAGAGTTCGCAGCCCGGCAGACGGTAGTTTTCGACAGCTTGCGCAGCCGCGCGCAACGCGATCATTTCCGCATGCGCCGAGGGGTCGTGAGCACCGATCGGATGATTAAATCCCGTGGCGATCACCTGGTCGCCACGCACGAGTACCGCGCCCACGGGCACTTCGCCAGCTGCGCGAGCTTCTTCGGCGGCGGCCTGGGCGAGCGCCATGAAGCGGCGATCGCGCTCGGGGAAAGACGGCGCGGGAGATGCGTCTGAATTAAGCGTGTCGACCGGCGTAGCGGCGACAACGGTTAGCGCCGGGTCACTCGCCGTGGATGCGGGCACGTCTGGGGCAACAGATCCGGCCTGAGGCGCTGGCAATATAGCCGCCTCTGCCGACTCAGGGTATTCGACGGACTCCGGACCTGGCGCGGCGGAGTGGACAAGCGGCTCGCTCACCGCGGACCCGCATCGGCCATATTGAGGTTGCCGGCGCGCTCCGAAAGCCGCTCGGCAATGCGACGGCAGTATTCGCGCGGCAAGACCAGCGGGCCGCCGCGCAGCGATTCAAGTGCCATATCCAGCGCCAGCATGCGCGCCTGGAGACGGCAGCGGGTGGCGGGGTCGCTCACGGCATTCAACTCCGCTTGCAGGTCGCGCAAGGCGCGCAACTGCTCGACAGCCGGCGGCACGAAACCCGCATTTTTCAAAATCCGGTTGGCGACACGCACTTCCTCCGGGACCAGTACATCGTCCTCCAGGGGCAGCGGCGCACCCGCGCCCGGCAAATCGTCGAATTCGCCGCGCGCGGCTGCGGCGGCAATACGCTGTTCGACTAACGCATCAAGCAATTTCATCTGCAGTCCACTACGTTGCGGCCTAGGCATTCTATCAGGGAGCGCGCGACGGTTCCGGCAGTCTGACCGACGAATCCTCCTGGTTTTCAGATTTTGCGTATTTTAGGGACGCATAACGTGGCTTAGGCTGGGAGGTTCGCGGCCGCGCCACTTTCTGCCCGCCGGAACCAACAAAAACCTTTCGATCAACAGCACGACTCGTTTCGTTACGCGTCGCTTATCGTGCCCAACTACGCCATGCAATCAGGAATGACCGACCACCGCCTTGACAACTCAGGTTCCGCTTGTACCGCGAGCAACCGTCCCAGACTTGCTGCATGCCCTGCCCGCGCCGGACTGCGCGTTCTCAAAACTCGTCTGCGTGCAACGGTGGCGGTTGTTGCGATGTCGGTCGCCCTATCAGGCTGCGGCGTATTCTGCGGCGGTGGGGGCGGAAGCGGTGGTGGCTTTGCCGGTGGTTGCGCGACCGGCGTGCGGTTCTAGGCACTAGCGCTTGGACGCATTGGCAGCATCCCGGCTCGAACCGTGCGCTGAGGCACTACTCCCCCGCGCCAACCAGGGGCCATCGGGCCAGCGCGATATGCCGGGTACGCCCGAGCAAACTGTGCACCAACGCAAACTCGCGCACGTTCCAGCAGACAGACTCGATAGGGCGTGTGGGCAATGGAGGCATGCCATAAGCGAGGGTAACGTGCGGGGTGTACGGTGTGCTGGGCGCCACCGTGCGATCGCCAAAACCCGCGTCCTGTAAGGCCAGTCCAAGTGTATCGTGCAACGCATGAAGTCCGACGAGCCCCTCGTCTCCGCCTAATACCAGCGGCCCTGGCCTCGGCTTCACCGCGAAGCTCACCACCTTGTCGAATTCGACAGTAAAGGGCTTCATCCTGATCGACGCGGCCGCGCGGATCGCAGCATCAACACGTGCCTGCGGTAAGCCACCGGCGAAATTCCCAAGATGCAGCAGCGTGACATGCAAGCGGTTGGCCGCGAGCGGCTTGCTCTTCGAGCGCGTTTCCCCGCACAGTTGCTGCGCGAGCTTCGCAATGCCGGTCGCCGTGTTGGTATCGGGAAAGACCGCGAAAAAGAGCCCGTCTGTCGGCGTTGGCGGCGCCTCTAGCCCAGGTAACCAGAGTTGTTCAGGCATGTTGCGCCAGAATGGATAACACAGACATTTAGACGAATCTCCTCTTATCGATACCGGCCGGCCCACGCATCCGAAACTTCTCATAACTCGACGGAGCGAGGTTCGGCACGCCCCGTTTCCCAACAAAATGTGCACTCACTACCTACGCCAAACACTGTATATTCATACAGTATAAATGGCAACTTGGAATTGCTCAGGAAGCCGCAAATACCGCCCGACGTAGCGGAATACCACCAGGCTGTTGAGCATGCCGGCACATTTAAATAAGGGCGCCGTAGCGCCCTCTTCCATACAGTCAAATCGTTCCCGGAGGTTGGTGAAGCACCTATCGAAGCGAGTCCAGTGTTGCCTCCTTCGCAGGTAACAACAAACGCTTAGCGCGTAGGCAAAACGGCAACACCCACAACCGCAACCCGCTAATCTTGGGAAACTCAAAAACAGGCAGTGGCTGGTCAAAGGCAGCCGTCCTGGGATAGATCAGTACAACATCGCCCTGCCCATTCAGGTAGCTCTGCCCGTAAGCCTGTAACTGGTAAAAATCGCGCTGCGATAAACCGTACTTCTCCGCCCCGTTTGCTTTCAAAACATCCAGCAATTTCCACTTGGTATCCAGCACGAGAATATCGCGGCTGGCATTGCGAACGAGTAGATCCGGCTTCAACTGAAACCAGTGCTGCTCCCGATGACGCACCAGATGATGGCTGCGGGCCTGAGTCTTCAGTATCAGTGGCCGCGACAACTGTCGCGCGAGATGTTTTGCAACAAATGCCTCGAATACCCCCTCCATCGGGAACAGCAGCGACGGTGCCTTGTGGCCGCCCGCTCCTGTCAGGGGCGCCGCCTCCTCCAGGAGCAGGCGTGCCCAAGCCATGGCATCCGAGTAATAGCCCATACCCCGGTCCAGCCGAACTCGCTGAAAATCGAAGCGTGGTTGAGTTGAAGCCGGAACATCCGCAAACACGAAATCCAGTTCACGGGCCAACTGCTGGTTGGCCTGTGACACCGACAATGTCAGCACGCGGCCCAATGCGGCGCGAAGCAAACGGTTTTCTGGGCGGTCTGTCGAGAACTCATCATGCGCCGTAAAAAAACGATCGGCCCGATGGAGGTTTTGTCGCAAATGCGGTGCGATCAGCAGCTTGCCACGCAGCGCAAACAGATTGTCTTGCCGGGCGACGTAGTCGCTGCGCAGACCTCGCTTGACAATATGTTCTACCGTGCGCAGGAACTCAGCGATAAAGATCTCCATCAGTGGCATACGCACCGCCATGAGCTTGGCGCTGTCCGTCTGAACGTGCCGGAAACCTTGAAGGCAGCAGAGCATGTCGATCAAAAGCTGGCGCGCCTCTACCGCACCACCGCTGATCGCCTTGCCGACCTTGGGCAGCACCTCGATCTGGTAACCATTCGGCGCGCGGATCACACCGACAAAACTGGTGACTTGAACCACACGGCGTCCGCGCCGATGGTTCAAGCGCAGCCATGCACCTTCACCCTGATCCGCTGCCTGTAGACACTGTGTCTCGAGCCACCTGAATACTCTTTCCGGAATGACGTGCAAGCACTCGCCTCCTCCGAAGTCGGGCCCGTTTGCCGCCAGCGCATCAAACTCGTAGATTGTGATGCCGCTCATCCGCTCCACCACCGATCAGGTTGACAGCGTCTGATAGATGCCGATGTAGGCATCCGGATTGGAAAAGGCAGCCTCCTGCACAACATAGCTCGGCTTTGTGCCGTAGCTTTCCAGACCGTGGTCATCACCGAACAGACGCGCCAGATCATCCTCGTGATCCGGGCTTTCGATGACAAATCTCGCCGCCTCGATCTTCTGGTTGTCCGCCAGCACAAGCCTGATCTTCTGCCAATCCTCAAAGAAATATTCTTCCAGCAGCGGCAGGATGCGCGTGCTGAACACTTGCTGCAGAGCCACCAGCCGTTCGTCCCCGTCAGGCACTTTCGCCAACGGAGTGAAGTAAGCGTGGCCAATGCAGTGATCGCGATCGTAGAGTGCCCCGACCCGTTGGTTGACGGCACTCAGTATTCTCGGAATGTCGATAATCTGTTCGCCCACCGTTACCCGCAATCCGGAGAGCGGGGCACCAGGTTCATCACGCGCATCTGGCATTACGGGTACGAACTCGAAACGTCGACGCAGCGCCGTATCGAGCAGTGCCAATGATCGATCCGCCGTATTCATTGTGCCGATGATGTCCACATTCGGCGGAACGGAAAAGATCTCTCCGGAATACGGTAGTGTCAGTGAAACAGCGTTTTCCGCACCCTCCCGCTTGTCCGGTTCGATCAGCGTAATCAGCTCACCGAATATCTTGCTGATGTTGCCCCGATTGATCTCGTCGATAACCATCGCGAAGCGCTGCTCGGGATCCAGACGCGCTCTACGGCACAGATCCTTGAACACTCCTGATCGGATCTCGTACTGAATTTCACTCGCCTCTATATCCCCGTCGAGCACCGGGCGCAGCCCTTCAACAAATTCCTCGTAACCATACGACTGATGAAAGGTAACAAAGCTATAGCGTTGCACGGCACCCATTGGCCTTGGGCCAGCTTGATAGGACTTCACTGTCTCAATGAGATCAGCACCGGTTTCCTGCCAGTCACCTGCAAACTGCCATACCGAGTCGGGTGTCTTGTCAAACACCGCCGGTGCCACGCGCTGCGCGATGTTGACGGTTCTTGATTCTTTCACCGTGTGGTGCTGCAGAGTCCCCCACAGCGTATTGCGCACATTCTTATTCCCCGACTTCGTCGCTGCAATCGCCTGAATGAACGGGTGGTCGAACAGTTGCCCGACCTTGGCATTCCCGCCAAGGTCGTAAAGTGCTGCAGCAGCCCCCTCCCACCACGTCAAGCCCGCGATACGCTCGTTGATGAACTGGTGACGCCATTCATCACGAGACAGCGTGGTCATGGACTGTTCGTACTTGCGCTTGAGCAGCCTGGACAATTCGTAAGTCTTGCCCGTCCCCGGCGGTCCATAATAAATGCGGTTGAGCGCCTGCTTGGCGGCATCCAGATCACCAGACCCTCCTTCTTCGTCTGCATCATCCGACGGCTCGGCCGGGTCGTCCTGCAACTCGTCCGGCCACAAACCCGAACGCTCGACGTCGAGCGCAAGCCAGGTATCCAGGGATTCCCGATCGGCCGCCAAGGCCGCCTCGATCCTGCTGACCTGTTCGTCCGTCAGCACTTCCCGATCGAACTTGGCCATAGCGCCCAAGGCCCGCGTCGAACTGATCTTGCAGACCCGGGTTCCCTGAATACGAGCAAGCACACCCACTGCGCGTTCGTTGCCCGGATTTTTTCGTCCAAAGCGCACTTCGATGCCCTTGCCCACATGCCACCAGTCAAGACCGGCCGCATGGACAACCCGAGCCAGCCTGCAGAAGACTGCCTTCTGCTGTGGCGACCAGGCAGCCCGGAAGGTTTTGAACGCAAGCTTGGAGTCAAAGTGCTTGAGCAGGTCTTCATCGCTCAACGCATTGCCCAGGTTGAGCATGGCTACCACCTCGTCATAACGCAGCTTGAAATTACGGATAGCCTCCACAGTCCACGCCACCAACTCAGCTAACGACTTGGACAGTCCTTTGTCCGTCGGCAATTTCGCGACGTTCAGGTTTTCGCCACCATGATCCCTTAACAGTTGCAAGTAAGTTCGGCGGATTGGGTCATCCATGGGCAAACCCACCGTCCCCAATCTGACAACGAACCCGTCGTCAGGATTCACGCTGACGGTATAGGCCAACGCGTTGGGAGCGTGCCTGGATGGATAGATGCGAACACCGATGTATCTGATGAATTTTCCATCGTGTCTGGCGAAACGGCGTGTATCAATCTGTCCTATGGGGAACAATTTCGCGTTGACCTCGCTCGCCCATGCCTCGGCCACCTCGTAAGCTCTATTAAGTTCCTCGTAGGCACGGTTCTGTTCGGGATTGGACTCATCGCGCTTTTGCCCTTTCCATTTGTTGAGCAGCTTGAAGTGGTCGCTGGTGAAATAGTCCGCCATTGTTTTTAGATCCCTTCGACATCGATTCCGTGTTCGGCCAGCCAAACCTTGCGCTGCGTGAAATCCGGCATGGCGCGCTCCACGCGCAGCCAGAACGCAGGCGTGTGGTGTGGCTCGTGCAGGTGGCGCTCCAGTTGGGGCAGAGTCAGAGGCATTGAAAATCCAGTGGATATATTGAGTCGTGTTGATCTGATTGGTAGTTACGCATGCACGGCAAGACGAAAGGCAGCTTCCATTTTCTGCTGTTCTCTGTGCGAAATCGACAGAGAGTCGGCAATCGTCCGCCACTGCGACACAACCAGAATCTGGTTCGAAATAATTTCTTCGGCCTGGTCAACGGAAACTCTGAAGTACGGCGCAACGGATTGCGCCAACTCCAGACTCATGGCGTTGTCCGACTCGCTGATATTGAGCTTTAGCCCGTGCGCGTGGGCTACAGGATTCATATCGAAGGCAGGAGAAAGCGCCCACCCCCGGCTTGGCTCCAGCAAGAAACCGTGGTTACGCAAATGATCATCCGTATTGGACACGAGCACATTGAAGACAACGCGTGACCACAGTTCTCGCAGATCGGCATCGGTACTCGCACCGTCTGTCATCAACACCTGCGCGATTTCCAGGTAGCTAACGCCCGTCGAGGCATCGTCGCCATCCTGATGACCAGTCAGGTTCATCGCGGAGGCAAAGTGCCGCCGCCGTCCCTGCGCCGTACGATCGAAGCGTTTGACCAGGAAGGTGTGGTGGGCGCTGCCGAACCGCCGGACCAGCGCATCGGGTACATCAAGCCCGCAAGCTTTGGCCAGGGCGTACACCACCATCTCCCAGGCTCCGACGTCATAGTCGTCCCGCACACTGGGAAACTTGGCGATCCACAGGTGTCCTGCCGGATCGACCACGCTGGCCTTGGGACGTGCGCCGCCCAATGAACCGCCGGGTGCGATCAGCATGCGCAGCCATTCGTCAGCTTCGCTCGCCATATTGTCTTTATCGCGCTCCAGGGCCAGGCTTGCGGCCTCCAGTGCACGCAGTTGCACAAAGGGCGGCGCCGCAATATCGTGCTGATCGTCCAGAAACGGCCCTTCGTCGTCGCGCCGAAAGCGCAGCGCCCCCGCCCGATATGCGTCGTGCACGCCCGTCAGGTAGTCCGATTCGTAGAGCCGTGTCTTGGGATTGGCCTGACCAGCGCGTTGCGCCCGCTCCAGCCGTCGGCGCATCAACAATCGCCCCCATCGGTCCGGGCTGGCGTCGCTGAATGCACCAAACGTCTCCTGTCCCTGCGGCGGATATTGCCGACCCGCAAACCAACCTAGCCGCGGGTCGAGCTTGAGACCTGCCATATCGGGTCGATTCAACACGTCGCCCTCGAATTCGTATTCGAAGACTTCCTGAGCGCCAGCGGGACGCGTGTAAAGCCGGCCTAACCTTACCGGCTCGGCGAGGCCATCCCAATCTCCATAGACGGTAATAAGCCCGTTGCTCATCTCGCCGGCCCCTTCTTATCCGGCTTGGGAATCTTGATGAGAGAAGCCAGGCTGTCGGCACTGACGAACGTGTCATCTGCCGTCCAATCGCTCGTCGCCGTGGGCTCTGCCCTTGCGGCAGGCGCAGACGGAATGGCACGGCGCTTTGGCGCCCCAGGCGCGACATGCGCTGTCGCGCGCGATCGTCTTGGCAGTGCCGCATCCTGCAGGTTTCGGCCGAGGGGGTCGTCCTTCAGCAGCAGATCAAGATCTTTTTCCGCGCCCAATACCTGCATGACAGCCAGGTAGGCGCCTATCGTGACCCCGGAACTCCCTTTCTCCAAACTGCGCAACGTGACGGGCGTCATCCCGGCCCGCTCCGCGACCTGTTTGCCGGTCAGGCGCCGACGCAGGCGGCCCAGGCGCAAGCGCTCCCCGAGCTGCTGCAAGCGCAGCTCGGTACCTGGAAGCAAGGGAGCGGTTTTTTTTGCCATAAAGGCAATATTACTATCTTAATCGCCGAAAAAGGAAAGAATATTATGCTTTTCCTTCTACCCGGTCGCTGACAGAACGCTCCTGCTACAGCGCTGGTAGGCCTTATCGACGTTATTGCCGACTGCCGGATTTGGCGAACTACCCAGATCACGACGCATGCTCCCCCATTGGGCCGAAGATGAGCCAAGTGACAGAACGAGGCTCGCCAAGCTAGAACCGATACCCCAATCCGAGAAAAACAATCACCGGATCCGCCGTGATGCGGGTCTTGTTCGACAACACCGTCTGACCATTGGCGGCCACCGAACTGACCGTCGCGTTCGTCTTCAGAAACAGATACGTCACCGACGCCGTCGCGTACCAGTTCTTGCTGATGTTGTACGAAGCGCCCACGTCGAACGCGGGGTTCCATGACGGACTGAGCGAAGCCGTGACCCGTCCGCCTGGCCCTGCGATCTGCTGCAACGCGCCATTGAATGTGGAATTCAGATCGGTATGCGAGTACCAGGTATAGTTCGCGCCTACACCGATAAACGGGCGCAGCTTCGTCTGTGCGTCGAAGAAGTAATACTTCAGGAACAGAATCGGGGCCCACGACCGGGTGGTGGCGAGCGGCTGCAGATTCCCCAGCGCGAGCGAGGGTCCGCCGCCGCCGAACGGCGTGGCGTTGCCCTGTGCATAAAGCTTGAGCTTGGGCGGTATGCCTGTTGCCAGATCAACCGCAATGTGGTCCGTAATGAAGTAGGTGGTCGAGAGTTCCAGGGTGAACGTGTTATGGATCTGACCACCCGTTCCCGCCGACGTGAACGTGCCCAAGGCCGAACTGCTCTGCAACGACGTGGCGGAAGACGGCCCAAAGTCGAGCCAGGCCCCGCCCACACTGGTGATGAGACTCCCGGCGCTCTGCCCCATGGCACGGGAACATATCGCGCCCAGCACTAATGCAACACATAATAATTTTTTCATCACATCTCCTCCTTATTATTTCGGATTGCATATCAATACTTTTGCATCGAATTGCTTTTCATGAATCGCCGTCTAGAATTGCTCGATTGGTAGGCCGGACGCGCTCGACGCGCCGCTGCGGATCGCCTCCAGAAGCCCATTCGCTTTCGGCAAGACTTTGTCGGCGTAGAAACGCGCAGTGGCGAGCTTGGTGCGATGGAAGTCCGGATCCTCATTCACCGCGATTCTTCTTGACGCAGCAAGCGCTGCGCGCGCCATCTGCCACCCGCCACACACGTAGCCGGTCAGCATCAGGTAGTCGACGGAACTGGCAAGCGCAGCGTCAGGCTGAGTCGTCAATGCGTGCAGCATCCAGGCGGTGGCATCTTCGAGCGCATCCACGCCCTTCCCCAGCGCTGTGCCGACAGATGCCACTTGCGCATCCGTGCTGCGCTCGAGTTGCAGCGCCGTCTCACGTATCTCCGCAACCAGCGCGGCCATCGCCGCGCCCTGATCCGATGCGAGCTTGCGGCCCGCAAGGTCGGCGGCCTGGATGCCGGTCGTGCCTTCGTAGATCGGCGCGATTCGTGCATCGCGCAGGAACTGGCATGCGCCTGTCTCTTCGATGTAACCCATCCCGCCGTGCACCTGCACACCCGTCGATGCAATCTCGACACCCAATTCCGTGCACCACGCCTTCAATACGGGAATCAGAAGGTCGACCCGCGCCTGCCGGCGTGCGCGTTCGCCAGCGTCCGGGGCACGGTGCGCGCGATCCATGTCCGCGGCCATCACGTACGCAAAAGCACGCATCGCTTCGATCTGCGACTTCATCGTCAGCAACATGCGCTGCACATCCGGGTGATGGATGATCGCGACGGCGCCGCCCGATTTGCCGCCCGCGAGCTTCCCCTGGACGCGCTCCTTCGCATATTCACGGGCCTGTTGATAAGCGCGTTCCGCGATTGCGAGACCCTGGATACCGACCTTCTGGCGCGCCTCGTTCATCATCGTGAACATATGCGCGAGACCCTTGTTCTCCTGCCCCACCAGGTAACCGATCGCGCCGCCGTGATCGCCGAAGCTCATCACGCAGGTCGGACTCGCGTGAATGCCGAGTTTGTGTTCGAGCGACACGCAGTGCACATCGTTGCGTGGCCCCGGCGAGCCGTCGGCATTCAGCAGGAACTTGGGCACGACAAAGAGCGATATGCCACGCACGCCCTCGGGCGCATCCGGCGTGCGTGCGAGCACGAGATGAATGACGTTGCCCGTCATATCGTGGTCGCCCCACGTGATAAAAATCTTCTGACCGTAAAGGCGATAATGGTCGCCTTCGGGCACCGCCTTCGTGCGCACGGCGGCCAGATCCGAGCCCGCCTGCGGCTCGGTCAGATTCATGGTGCCCGTCCACTCGCCATTGACGAGTTTCGGCAAATACTGTCCCTTGAGTGCTTCCGAGCCGTGCTGCCTCAACGCCTCCGTGGCGCCCGCCGTCAGCAGAGGACACAGTGCGAACGCCATGTTGGATGAATTCCACATCTCGACCGTCGCCGCGTGCAGCAATTCAGGCAAGCCCTGGCCGCCGAAATCCGGGTCGCCGGCGAGACCGCTCCAGCCGCCGTCGGCAAACTGGCGGTAGGCCGCCGCGAAACCGTCCGCAGCCACCACGCCGTCCTTCGTCAACCGGGCGCCCTGCTCGTCGCCGGATTTGTTGAGCGGCGCCAGCACTTCGGTCGCGAGCTTCGCCGCCTCGTCGAGTACAGCGCCGGTGAGTTCGGGCGTGACCTCCTCGAAGCCCGGCAGCGCAGACAACTCGCCAAGGCCGGCCAGTTCCGTCATTACGAAGCGCATGTCGCGCAGCGGTGCAATATAAATGCTCATCATGGTCTCCGGAATCAGTCTTGTTGAAGCTTGTCCAGTTCGCCGGACAACTCGGGCAATACCTTGAAGAGATCGCCGACAATCCAGTAATCGGCGACCTGAAAGATCGGTGCTTCCTCGTCCTTGTTGATCGCGACGATCACCTTCGAGTCCTTCATGCCGGCCAGATGCTGGATCGCGCCCGAGATGCCGACCGCGATATAGAGTTGCGGCGCGATGACCTTGCCGGTCTGGCCCACCTGATAATCGTTCGGCACGAAGCCCGCATCCACGGCGGCGCGTGACGCGCCGACGGCTGCGCCCAGCTTGTTGGCGATGTCCTCCAGCAAGGCGAAGTTTTCGCCGGAGCCCATGCCCCGGCCGCCCGAGATCACCCGCTTCGCCGAGGTCAGCTCGGGACGCTCGGAGCGGGTCAACTGCTGGCTGACGAAACGTGAACCCGGGATTGCGATGGCCGGCGCGAGCAATTCGATCGCTGCGGCACCGCCTTCGGCGGCCGCCGCCGCAAAGGCTGTCGTGCGTACGGTGACGACCTTGATGCGGTCCGCGCTGCGCACCGTCGCCAGCACGTTGCCCGCGTAAATGGGGTGCACGAATACATCGGCGGAGTCGACCGCGACGATGTCGGAAATCTGCGCGACGTCGAGCAGCGCGGCCACGCGTGGCATCGCGTTCTTTGCGGTTGTGGTGGCAGGCGCCAGCACGTGGCTGTAGTCGGCCGCAATCGTCGTAATCAATGCGGCCAGGTTCTCGGCCAGCGGATGCGCATAGTGCGGCGCCTCGGCGAGCCGCACACGTTTCACGCCGACGATGCGTGCAGCCTGTTCGGCGACGCTCGCGCATTGCGATCCGGCGACGAGAACATGAATGTCCTCGCCAAGACACGCAGCGGCGGTGACGGTGTTCAACGTTGCAGCCTTCAGCGTCTGATTGTCGTGTTCTGCAATAACGAGTATGGACATGGTTTCCTCTTCCGCTCAGATGACGTGCGCGACGTTTTTCAGCTTCGCCACGAGATCCGCAGCGTCGGCGACGCGCACGCCCGCCTCGCGTTTCGCCGGCTCGGCCAGCTTCAGTGTCGACAGCCGCGGTGCAATATCGACGCCGAGGGCAGCGGGCGTCATCACCTCGAGCGGCTTCTTCTTCGCCTTCATGATGTTGGGCAGCGTGGCGTAGCGCGGTGTGTTGAGCCGCAGATCGGTGGTCACGACCGCAGGCAGATCGACCTCGATCGTCTCGAGTCCGCCGTCGATTTCGCGCGTCACGCTCGCCTTGCCTGCTGCAACGCTCACCTTCGATGCAAAGGTCGCCTGCGGCCAGCCGAGCAGCGCCGCGAGCATCTGGCCGACCTGGTTCGCGTCGTCGTCGATGGCCTGTTTGCCGAGCATCACGAGTTGCGGCTGCTCCTTGTCCACCAGCGCCTTGAGCAGCTTCGCCACGGCAAGCGGCTGCAACTCGGCATCGGTCTCGACGAGGATGCCGCGATCAGCGCCTGTCGCCATCGCCGTGCGCAGCGTTTCCTGGCAACCCGGCACACCGCAAGACACGACCACCACCTCCGAGGCCACGCCGGCTTCCTTCAACCGCACGGCCTCTTCCACGCTGATTTCGTCGAAGGGGTTCATCGACAGTTTCACGTTCGCGAGATCGACGGCGCTGCCGTCGGCTTTCACGCGAACTCTTACATTCGCGTCGACGACACGTTTGACTGGAACCAGTACTTTCATTGCCTACTCCGTTGGGATAAAGAATGTCGGGGACTCACCCATGCCGGCCACGTGAACCGGTCGCACAAGGTTTCGTTCTGTTGGCCGGGGATACGTGCCGCCGCTCCGGGTTGGTGCGCCGCAATACGACCCGCTGCGGCAGACATGTCTCCTCCCCCGGGTGGTTGGGCGTATCATTTCCAGAGCAAAACACCGGTTCAGGCAGAGCCCGCCGAGGGCAATCACCCACCACTGGCTGGCTGCACCGTTATCCGGTTGTCGAACTGCGTGTCTGCTCGCTGGAATCCATAGTGTCTGAGCGCAGCACCGCGCAAAATCCCCCATAAAGGGGAGCACGACTGGATGGATGGGGGATGGCAGCCAGGGTCAACCCGAACGCCTGGAGTAGCTGATGCGCGTGATAGAAGCGACGAAAGCGATAACGGTGCCGCCCCTCAGCAGGCCACCGTTCGTCCTCGCGACGAAGGTTTTTCCGCCACGCCTGCCCGCCGGCCTGATCGATCGCCCGCGTCTGGCCTCGCTTGCCGGGCAGACGGAAACGAAGCGCCTGACGGTGATCAAGGCGCCGGCCGGCTTCGGCAAGACCTCGCTCGCGCTCACCTGGCTCAAATTGCTCGGGACAACCAGTGCGCGGGTGGCCTGGCTATCGCTCGACGCCGAAGACGACGAGCCCGCCCGATTCTTCAATCATCTCGCGCACGCATTGCGACAAGCCTGCGGTAACGTCGGCGCCTCGGTGATCGGCTTGACCGCCGAGGCCTCGTTTGTGCCGGCGAATTCGCTTGCGGCAACGCTGATTAACGAGCTTGTCGACGTCGACGACGAGGTCTACCTTTTCATCGATGACTACCACCTGATCAGCGAGGCACCCATTCACGAAGCGATGTCGCTGTTCATCGCCAATGTGCCCTCGCAGGTCCACGTCGTGCTGTGCACGCGAACGGATCCCCCATTTCCCACGGCCAAGCTGCGCGCTCACAACGAGCTGCTGGAAATCGACGCGTCGACGTTGCGCTTCAACTTCGACGAGACGCGCCGCTTCGTCGAACACGAATGCCCCGGCAAGCTCGGCACCACCGACGTCAAGTCGCTCTTCACGACCACCGAAGGCTGGGCGGCGGCGCTGCGCATCTCCTCCTCGGTGCTGGCCCGCAACGATCGCCCCCGGGGCTGGCGGACAAGCGCGCCGAGCGGCGCGTCAAGGCCGCTGGCGGACTACCTCGAAGACATACTGCAGTCCTTACCGGTTGGAATGCTCGAATTCATGTTGCGTACAGCGATACTCGATCGTCTTAGCGCACCGCTGTGTGAGGCGCTCACCGGTCTGGCGCCGAGCCAGGCCATGCTGGACGCCATTGTCGCGCGCCAGTTGCTGCTGGAGCCGCTGGATCTCGAAGGCCACTGGTTCCGCTATCACCCGCTCATGGCCGAGTATCTGCAGCGTGGGCTGGAGGCGAGGCACCACGAGGAGATCACCGAACTGCATCGCCGCGCGTGGCAATGGTATGCGGCGCATCATCAATGGACCGACGCAGTCAGGCACGCCATTGCGGCCGGCGCGACCGATGAGGCCATTCGCCTCATGGAACACTGCGCCATGTCCCTCCTCAAAGGCGGCGACCTGCTCACGCTGGTCGGCTGGCAACGTCAATTCCCGGCTGACCTGATGCGCGCACAGATCACGGTCACCCTTGCGATCGCCTGGGGCACGGTACTCGCCTTGCGTTTCGATGACGCGGTCACGATGCTGGATTCGATCGAACACGATGCTGCGCACAGGGAGATCGACGCGGAGCACGTCCGTTCGGAGTGCGTCGCGATCCGTTCGACACTCGCAGCCTTGCAGGATGACCCACAACGGGCGCTCGCGCTCACGCAAGACTATCTGGAGCGGCCGTCGCGCGATTCGTGGACCACCAACGTGGTCTCGAACGTCGCCCGTTTCTGTCACTGGAAAGCGGGCGATCTTGACGCGCTGCATGCCACACCGTGGATTCCCGACTCGATCGCGGAAGACCAGCGCAGCGTATTCTCCACGGTCTACCGGCTTTGCCTGCTCGGCCATGTGGAAATGCAGCAACTGCGCTGTCCGCTCGCGGAGCGCCGTTTCAACGAAGCGATGGCGCTTGCCGAACAGCATTCGGGTCCGCAGTCGATAGCGGCGGCGTTGTGCGCGCCGATGCTCGCGCAATTGCGTTATGAACAGGGCCGGCTGGACGAAGCCGAAGCGCTGATCGTCGAACTCATGCCGGTTATCGACCTGGCGGTGTTTCTCGACAGCGTGCTGATCGCCTATCGCATACTCCTTCGAATCGCCGTGGCGCGCGGCAATTTCACCCGCGCATATGCGTTGCTCGATAACGCACAGGAGCTGGGTCAGGCACGTCGATGGAACCGGCTGGTCGCGGCCGGGCTCTCGGAAAGAACCCGGCTCCATCTCGCAGAAGGCCGATTTGCCGAAGCAGCCGCGTGCGTGGCACAGCTCCGTCAGTTGGCGACCGCCAACGCCGGGTCGTCCGTGCCGGTCTCGCCGGAGATCGAGAACTACCGGGACCTCGCGGCGGCTTGCCTCGCGATACGACGGCAGCAGGCTCAGGAGGCGGTCACGCTATTGAACGGGGCGCTGGCGCGTCTCGAACCTCTCCACGGAATCTATCTCGCGTTGCGATTGCGGACCCTCCTCGCGCTGGCGTGGCTGAGCGCCGGCGAGCGCGATCGGGCACTCGACATATTCCACCAGGTCGCAACGGTCGCAGCGCCAGCCGGGATTTGCCAGTCTATTGTCGACCAAGGGCCGGAGATCGGTCCTCTATTGAAGCTGGCACGCGAAAGCACGCGCGCGACCACGGCCAAAGCGCAGGAAATCGTGATCTGGCTAGACCGTCTGCTCGACAGCTGGCGCGCACAACACGAACCCAACAGCCAACCACAGCGGGACAGCGAGCGCGAGCGTCTCAGCTCGCGAGAACGCGGTATCGTCGAGTTGATCGCACAGGGACAGTCAAACAAGGAAATCGCGCGTACGCTCGGCATCACCCCTGAAACGGTCAAGTCCCACGTAAAGAGCATATTCATGAAGCTCGAGGTCGACAAACGCGCTCAAGCCGTCGCGCGCGCACAGGCACTTGGTCTCGTCATGCACAGCTAGCAGCACCTGATACGCGGGTGGTGCCTGGTCTACCGCAAGACAAGCAACACGCACGCATGGATCAGGACGCCCACCGTGCCAGCAACAAACGTCCCGTTGATGCGGATGTATTGAAGGTCCCGGCCGATCTCGGCTTCGAGCTTGCGGCTCACCTCCTTCGCGTCCCAGCCTTTCACGACGTCGGCGATCAGCGCCGACAACTGACGGCGATGACGCGATACGAGCAGGCCGGCAATATCGAGCCACCACGCATTCAGTTTGCGCTGAATGGAAGGCTCACTCGCCAGACCCCTACCGATAGATACGAGTGTCCCCGCAAGCATGTCGCGCACGACCGAGTCCTTGCTGCCAAGGTCAGCAAGCACGGCCGCACGGACGTGCTCGAGCATGACACCGTAATAGTCCCCTGCTTCGAAATGTCGAATGCAGTCGCGCAGCAACAGCCGGCCAAACCGGCGATAAACCGCTGAGGTCCGCAGATTGCCGGACAATTCATGCACCGCCGCGTCGAACCGGCGCCGAAGCTCGTGCTCCGGATTCGCCGCAACCTCATGGATGAGCGCGATGACGCCTTCGACAAATTTGTTGACGATGTAGGCGTCCAGCGATGCCAGCGTGAATTTCGACGCCTCGCTGAACTTCGCCTTGATCAGGTCCACGTTGGCAGTCAACCACGTTTGCACGGCGCTCAGTCCGCGATCCAGCAAAGGCTGATGACGTTTGCCTTCGGTAAGGATAGTCAGAACGTGGCCCGCCACACGCGATACCTCGAGCGTGCGCAAGCGCGGCATCAGCAGTCGATCGAAGAGATGCTCGACGTCCGTCTCGTCGATATCGTCGAGCAGACCGGGAAGCGAGTCGGCTACCGCACCCGCGATCACCGCACTGTTTTCAGATACCGCGAGCCAGCCTGCCAGCGCTTGCGCCGCGTTGAAATCACCCAGTCGCCCGACGATCACTTCGGCGGTCAGGAAATTTTCTTCGATAAAACTGCCCAGACTTTCGGCAATGCGCTGCTGATTCTTCGCAATGATGGCCGTGTGCGGAATCGGCATCCCGCACGGATACCGGAACAACGCAACGACGGCATACCAGTCCGCAATCGCACCGACCGTACCCGCTTCGGCAAAAGCCCGTGGCCACGCGAGCCACGGATGCCGCGCCTGCCAGGCGACGCAGATGACCAGCAACACAATCATCACCGCCAGCAAACAGGTCGCCGCCGTGCGCATGCGCTTCAACCGGGTGAGCTTGGTGTCTCCGGTTGGGTCGCGCTCAGCGCGCTGAAAATTTCCGCTCCTCTGCGGCACGGAACTCAACGCGCCTCCCGCCGCAGAAACCGCTTCACCACGGGAGCGACTTCTTTTGCCCGGGTGATCAGAAACAGATGGCCGTCGTCTATCACATGCAGCGTCGCATTCCGAATCCTTGCCGCGAGAATTTTTGCGTTCGTGAGCGGCACAATGGGGTCGTCGTTGCCATGCATGACGAGCGTCGTTTGCCGAAGCGCGCCTAGCCACGGCAAGCTGGTCCAGCCCGATGCGGCCAGCAATTGATAAAGGTAGCCACGCCCGCGCGGCGCCTCGATATGCCGGCTGTGTTCTTCGAGCAACGCGGGGTCGCGCCGGTACGCACCCCCGTATATCTCCGCTCCGATTTGCCGCAGGTAAGCCGGATCGGTATAGCGTCGCGGCCCGATCAGTTTTGAAAGCACCGACAGCCGCGCGGGCACCATGATCACCCCGGGCGACGTGGCCGCGAGAATCAGTCTGCGGCAGCGCTGCGGGTAAAGGTGCGCGAACTGCTGGGCCAGCGCCCCGCCCCACGATACGCCGAGCACGTCGACCGGGTCGACGTAGCCGAGCCGCGTCAGCAGCTTGTCGGCCAGGACGGCAAGCGTCGAGAACCGATACGGGATCAAGGGAGCGGGCGAGCCGCCAACGCCGGGGACGTCGAAGATGATGACAGTCACGTCATCCAGTGCCGCAACGAACGGTTCAACCAGTTCGAGATTCGCTCCGATACCATTGAACATGAGCAGCGGCGGCGAAGCGTCGCTGCCTCGCCGGACTGCGACACGCAGCACCTGCCCGTCAAGATCGATCGTTTGAGTTTGCATCGCGTCGATAGACTCCGCGCCTGTTTTTAAGTCGGTCATCCGGTTGGCCCCAGGTTGGACGCTTCGCTTCGTTTCGTTTCGTTTCGCTATGGCGGCGGCTCGCACCAGCCCGTTACTTCTTCGGCTGCACGAGCGCTTTCAGCTCCTCGACATGCTCCGCAAAGCGCTTCGTGACGACAGCGATACTGTCGGTTTGTGCCCGGTATGCCGCGTCCGCGAGTTCCTGCATGTCCACGAAGGCTTTTTGCAACGCCTTTTGAACCCCTTCTCCCGTAGCCGCGGGCGACTCGCCGCCCGGGGTCCTCAAACGCGTCACGAGCGATTGCAGTTCCGTCATCGTCGAGCGCGCGATATCCATCTGCTTCTGACCGAGTTGCTGCACCCCGGCGAGCGCAGTCATATTCGCTTCGGCGAGCGCTTCAATGTCCTTGCGGCGCGATTCGAGGATGGCGGATACGTCGACGCCCGGTAGTTTGAACTGGGTAATGAGCTTCGTATATTCGCCAAAGATATTGCTGGGTTGAGTTGCTGCCATGATGACTCCGTTAAGGTAATTACAAAAAATCGGTTTCGCTATTCGGCAACCATGCCGCTTAGGCTTCCGAAACATAGGCCCCGGGTGCTTTCACACCGGGCGGGTGCCCTTCACTGCCGAGCGCCGCCGGCGCTGCACGCTTGTCGCCGGAACGGGCGACCAGCCAGTCTCTCCAGTTGCCCCACCACGAATCCGTTTCTGCCTTTGCACTGGCAAGCCACGCATCGGCACTCGTGGGCAACTCGGGGTTGAGGTAGTACTTCGCCTTCGGATTGCCCGGAGGGTTGATCAGGCTCTGGATATGACCGCTCGAACTCAGGACGAAACGGGTACTGCCACCAAACGTCGTGGCGGTGTTGTACACGCCCTTCCACGGCGTAATGTGATCCGTCATGCCCGCCACCACATACTTGTCGCACTTGACCTGGGACAGGTCGATCGGCGTGCCCAGCACCGTCAGCGCGCCAGGCTTGCTGAACAGGTTCTGCGTGAAAATGTCGAGCAACTGCCCATGCAGCTTCGCCGGAAGCCGGGTCGTATCGTTGTTCCAGTAAAGGACGTCGAAGGCAGGCGGTGCATTGCCGAGCAGGTAATTGTTGACCCAGTAGTTCCATACCAGATCGTTGGGCCTCATCCACGCGAAGACTCGTCCCATTTCCTCGCCCGCCAGCACTCCGCGTGAAATGCTGTGCTGCTTGGCCGCCGCAATCGCCTCGGGCGTTGCAAAGAGACCGAGTTGCGAGTCGTTAATATTGTCGAGTACGGCGACCATCAAGGTAGTGGCATTGACCGTCGTATCACCCCGGCTCGCGAGATGTCCAAGCAAGGCCGAGATGGTCATCGCACCGGAGCACGCGCCATGCAGGTTGACATCGTCGCAGCCGGTGATCTCGCGCACCGCCGCAATGGCTTCCACGAGCGCGCGGACGTACGTGTCCAGGTCCCAGTGGCTTTGCGCCGCAGTCGGATTGCGCCAGCTGACGACAAAAACCTGGAGCTCGCTCCTGACCAGATAGTCAACGATGCTCTTGCCTTCGGAGAGATCGAAGATGTAGAACTTGTTGATCTGGGGCGGCACGATCAGTTGCGGCCGGCTATAAACCTGCTGCGTTGTCGGTGCGTACTGGATCAGTTCCAGTACTTCATTGCGAAACACCACTGCGCCTGTGGATGTACCGAGATTCTTGCCGAGTTCGAAAGCCGCCTTGTTGACTTGCGCGGGCATGCCGTGATTCTTGAGCAGGTCCGTCACGATGTTATTGCAACCGTCGAGCAGACTCGCACCACCCGTATCGATGACTTTCTTGAGCGCGGCGGGATTGCCCAGCAGCGTGTTGGTCGGCGACGCCGCGTCAGTCAGGAGCGACATCACGAACCGCGCGCGCTCCTTGTTCACCGGATCCAGAGCGGAGCGCTCGACGAAACCAGCCAGCGCATCGCGCCAGGCGAGGTAGCCTTGCAGCGTCATGCGATACAACGAATTGTTCTGCCATGCCGCGTCGGCGAAACGTTTGTCGCCCTTGGGCGGGGTAGCTTGCGCGCTACCCGGGAAAAGCCCCAGAAGCTCGCGAACGAAAGCCACTTCCTGCTCCATGACAAGACCCGGTTGCCGCCATGCCTGCGCGCCGATTTGCTGCGCGGTGGCGACGATGTCGCACGGCCGCAGCCCGACAAAGGGATTCGGGCCCAGCATGCCTTCCGCCGCCGACGCCGCGAGATCGTCGGCCTTGTCACCGGGTTGCGAGTTCTGCTGCGGGCTTTGTTGCGGGCTTTCTGTGGTCACCGCCATGTTGCTGCTCCTTCAGGAATATCTTCCACTTCGTCAATCGTTATGGATCACGCGACCAGCATTGCGAGCGTTTCCGCAATCAATGCCGGCTTATCCTCGCCATCGATCTGCAGCTCGTTCATGACCTTGATAAGAATGCGGCCACCGCCCTTGCTCTCCGCCGACACGAGCGTCATACGGCAACGCACGCGCGCGCCCGCCTTAACCGGTGTCATGAAGCGCACTTTGTCCAGACCGTAGTTGAGGCCGGCGGACGCGTCTCCCGGAACGATGCCGATCTCGATCGCGAGGCCTCCTAACAAGGACAGGGTCAGATAGCCGTGTGCGATCGTGCCGCCGAACGGACTCTCTCGTTTTGCCCGCTCCTCGTCGACGTGAATCCATTGCCTGTCGCCGGTACACTCGGCGAACGCATTGATCCGCGCCTGATCGACCAGCACCCAGTCCGACACGCCCAGCTCGCGCCCCACGAAGTCGCCGATAGTGGCAACGCTGTAATTCGCCACGCTGTCATTGTTCATACTCATCGCTTGCACTCCCGGAAATTGGCCGGCCAATCAGGCGAACTGCTCGCGCAGCCACTTCTTGTTGGTCTTGCCGACACTCGTCTTCGCGATCGCGTCGACGAACTTCACCATCTGCGGCACCGCGTACTTCGATATCTTTCCGGACGTGCTGAACGACAGGACGTGTTGCTTGATGTCGTCCTCCGTGACGGCCGCGCCCTCCTTGAGCACGACCAGCGCCACCGGCCGCTCGCCCCATTTCTCATCCTTGATCCCGATGACGGCCACTTCGGACACGCCCTCGTATCGCGAGATCAGGTTTTCCACCTCGAGCGATGAAACCCACTCGCCGCCGGACTTGATCACGTCCTTGAGACGGTCGGTGATTTGGACGTTGCCCGTCGGATCGATACTGGCAATGTCTTGCGTATGCAGATAGCCGCCGGCCCAAAGTTGCCGGGAAGCTTCGGGATTGTTCAGATAGCCCTGCGTGAGCCAGGGTGCCCGCGCGACGATCTCGCCGGTGGCTTTGCCGTCGTGGGCGAGCTCCACCATGGTGTCGTCGACGACCCGCAGATCGACCAGAGGAACGGGTCGGCCTGTCTTGCAGCGCAGGCTGAGTTGCTCGTCGGCGCTGAGTTTTTCGGCACCGGGCGGCAGTTGTGCGAGACTGAGCACGGGGCAGGTTTCCGACATGCCGTAACCGACGAACACATCGATGCCCCGCTCCAGCGCCGCCTTGGCGAGACCTTGCGGCAACGCGCCGCCGCCGATGATGATCTTCCACTTGCTCATGTCCGTCGCCTTCCCCTCCTCGCACGAGAGCAGCATGTGCAGGATCGTGCCGACGCAATGCGAGAACGTGACGCCTTCTTCGCGCACGAGCCGTGCAAGCCGGTCCGGCAAATAGCGACCGGGATAAACCTGCTTCACACCCAGAACCGTGGCGATATACGGCATGCCCCACGCGTGGACATGAAACATCGGGGTAAGCGGCATATACACGTCGCCACGATGGAAACGCTGTCCCGAGACGGGGCTCGCCAGTGCCGCCATCAGCGTGATGGTGTGCAAAACCAGTTGCCGGTGCGTGAAGTAGACGCCCTTGGGCAGACCGGTCGTGCCGGTGGTGTAGAAGGTCGTTGCACGCGTGTTCTCGTCAAAGTCGGGAAACACGTAGCTCGTGCTGCTCGCCGACAGCATCGCCTCGTATTCGGTCGAGAATGGAATGCTGTGTGCAGCAACTTCGCAGCCTGGCTCGTCGATCCAGATGAAGGTATGCACGGTTTCCAGTTTGTCCCTGATCGTTTCGACGACCGGCAGAAAATCCGTGTGAACCAGCAGGACTTCAGCGCCCGCGTGATTGATCGTGTAGGCGATTTCAGCCGGGGACAAGCGCACATTCACGGTCTGCAACACAGCGCCCATCATCGGCACAGCGAAATAACTCTCGAGATAGCGGTGGCTGTCCCAATCCATCACCCCGACGGTGCTGCCGTGCCGCACGCCAAGCTGGTTCAAACCGTTGGCGAGGCGCGCGATACGCTCACGCAACGTCGCATAGGTCATGCGGAACTGATCGCGGTAGACGATCTCCTCGTCCTGTGCCTGAACGAACGGTGTAAGCAACAGTTGCTTGATCAGCAACGGATAAGCGTAGGCGGCGGACCCTGACGTCGTGACTTCGTCCTGCATCTGTATCTCCTTCAGTCCCAAATTGAATGGCAAGCGTGGATTGCAGGCGAATGCTGATCGGGTTGTTTTTCTCGGCCTGCTGCGATAAACGCGTTGGGATAATCATGCAAGCGTCGGGGCGTGCGAAATACCCCCTGAATGGGGGAGCGCTGCGGACACGAAAGGGGGAGAGATGAGGCGGCCGCGAATCGTCGGAGGAAACGCGGCCCAGTCAGGCGGGGAGTTAAAGCGGTGAAACTGCTGCTATGCGTTAGATCGGCGCCGCCAGGTAGGGATTCCCCTTACCCGGCTCATAGCGGTGCGCCTTGAGTTCCATGCGTGCAATGCTCTGCAGATGAACCTCGTCCGGGCCATCGGCGAAGCGCAATGCACGGCCCCACGTCCAGCTATCGGCCAAAGGCGTGTCGGGGCTCAACCCCATCGCGCCAAACACCTGCATCGCCCGCTCGCAGACGGCGGTGTGAACACCCGGCACGAGCGCCTTGATCATCGAGATCTCCTTGCGCGCCTCCTTCGCACCGACGTTGTCGATCATCCACGCGGCCTTGAGAACAAAGAGCCTCGCCTGATCGATTTCGATGCGTGACTTCGCGATCCATTCGGCGACCGTGCCATGCTCAAACAGCGTCTTTCCGAATGCCACGCGTGCCTGGGCCCGCTCCACCATCAACTCGAGCGCCAGTTCCGCGGCGCCGATCGAGCGCATGCAGTGGTGAATCCGTCCCGGCCCGAGACGCGCCTGCGCGAGCGCGAAGCCGCTGCCCTCTTCGCCGAGAAGATTCGACCGGGGTACGCGCACACCTTTGAATTCGATCTCGCAGTGTCCTTCCGGCGCGACGTGATTGACCACCGTGATATTGCGAACCACTTTGACGCCCGGTGTATCGCGCGGCACGAGAATCATGCTCTGCTGACTATGGCTCGGCGCGTCCGGATCCGTTTTGCCCATCACGATGAAGAGTTGGCAATTCGGGTGGGCTGCGTTCGTGATGAACCACTTGCGGCCGTCGATGACATAGTCGTCCCCGTCACGGCGAATCGAGGTCGTGATATTGGTCGCGTCTGACGAGGCCACAGCCGGCTCCGTCATCGCAAACGCGGAGCGGATTTTGCCATCGAGAAGGGGCTTGAGCCACGCTTCCCGCTGAGCGGGCGTGGCAAACATATGGAGCAGCTCCATATTGCCCGTGTCAGGCGCATTGCAGTTGAACACTTCGGACGCCCACGACACCCGCCCCATGATTTCAGCGAGCGGCGCGTACTCGAGATTGCTCAGGCGGGTGCCGGGTTCGTCGTCACGCAGATGCGGCAGGAACAGGTTCCACAGCCCCTCTTCGCGCGCCTGTTCTTTCAGCGTCTCCATAAAGGAGACCGGATATTGACCCGCGCTCACTTCGTCGTGCCATTGCCGGATGCGCGGAACGATATGAGTGTCCATGAACGCGCGCACCTGTGTGCGCAGCGCTTCGACCTTCGGGCTGTAGGCAAAGTCCATTTTTACTTCTCCAGAATCGTGATTGATGTCGCCGGCGCAATGGTCTGTACCAGGCGACGAGCGCTTGACTAGATCGTCAGTCCACCGTCGACGACGACGCACTCTCCATTGGTATAACTCGCGGCGTCGGACACCAGATAAAGCACCGTACCCGCCATCTCGCGAGGTTCCGCGTGACGCCGCAGCGGAATCTGCGACAACCACTTTTCGTACGTAGCCTGATCGGCGAACAATGCCCCTGCAAAGCGGGTTTTGGTCAATCCTGGGAGCAGCGCGTTCACCCGGATCCCCAACGGTCCGCACTCCTTTGCGAATGCTCGCGTCATGTTGACAATGGCGGCCTTGGTGATCGAGTAGATGCCCTGCCGGTCGCCAGGCTGCAAGGCATTGACCGAAGCCGTGTTGACGATCGCACCGCCGCCATGCTCGCGCATCAGCTTGCCCGCCTCCACGGACATGAAGAAGTAACCACGCAGGTTGACTTCCACCGTCTTTTCGAAGGACGTCAGATCGGTGTCGAGAATGTGACCAAAGTACGGATTGGTCGCCGCGTTGTTGACGAGGATGTCCAGACGGCCATGCCGTGCGCGAATGTGCTGAAAGATCGCGAGAATGTCCTCGACACGCCCCACATGGCACGCGTGCGCTTCCGCGCTCCCACCCGCTTCCCTGATCGTGCGCGCGACGGATTCGCAATCTGCCAGCTTGCGGCTCGACACGATCACGTGGGCGCCCTGTTCGGCGAGCAGCCTGGCGATCTCTTCGCCGATTCCGCGGCTGGCACCCGTCACCAGCGCTATTTTTTCTTTCAGATCAAATAAATTAGTAGTCACGATCAGCTTTCCTATGTCTATGTTCTGGTTCCGCGCCTGCCTTCAGATCAGCTCGGTGCCCATTCTGGCAAGCGCCCCAGCCATGTTGCCCACCTGGCGCGCCTTTTCATTCGATGCGTTACCGCCCAGGGCACGTTTTTTCACGCCCTGGGCGATAGCGGCAAGCCTGAAAAAGCAGAACGCGAGGTAGAAATTCCAGTTCTCGATCGACCCAATGGCCCGCAGCCCGCAATACCGCTCGACAATCGCCGCCTCGTCCGGCACGCCCAATACCGCCCGATTCAGGCCTGCGAGTCCGGCGATATGGCTGCCGGGCGGGAGCCGCAAACACATGCAGAAGTACGCGAGATCAGCCAGAGGATTGCCGAGCGTGGAGAGCTCCCAGTCGAGAACGGCACGAACTTGCGGCGCATCGCGCATGAAAATGAGGTTGTCGATACGAAAATCGCCGTGTACAAGCGAAGGCTTGCCGGTTTCCACCGGGCAGTGAGCCGGCAGCCATTCGATCAGCGACTCCATCGCTTCCAGCACATCGGTTTGCGCGGCGCGATATTGTTTGGTCCAGATATCGATCTGACGCGCGAAATAGTTGCCCGGGTGGCCGTAGTCCGACAAGCCGGCTTCGTCGATATCCACGTCGTGGAGCGCCGCCATCGTGCCGATCAAGGCGTCGTAGATCGCGCCGCGTTCCTCGACGGGCACTTCCGGCAACGCCGGATTCCAGAAGATTCGCCCGTCTTCGTAGCTCATCACGTAAAACAGGCTGCCGATGACGTCACGGTCCTCGCAAAGATGCCAGGCGCGCGCGACAGGGACCGGAGTCCGGCCCAGCGCCGACAGCACGCGAAACTCGCGATCGACGGCATGGGCGGACTTGAGCAACACGCCGGGAGGTTGGCGCCGCAGCACATAGCGACCGCTTTGCGCGTTCAAAAGAAACGTCGGATTAGACTGTCCGTCGGGAAATTTCTCGACGGACAACGGTCCATGAAACCCGGGCACGTGCGCCGTCAGATAACGTGCGAGGTGTTCAGTGTCGAATTGAAGCGGAGCGTTCATGTTGTCTCCCGCCGGGCCGCCCCAAGGGGGACAACCGCCCCCTCGGGGGGCAGCGAACGATAGTGAGCGTGGGGGTGGTTCATCTTGTCTCCCGCCGGGCCGCCCCAAGGGGGACAACCGCCCCCTCGGGGGGCAGCGAACGATAGTGAGCGTGGGGGTGGTTCATCTTGATGGGGATATCAACCGTAGGTGACAAATTCACGCCTCCCGGCATGTTCGAGATGAGGCACTGAATTGAAGCTGACCAGCGACATCGCGTCGTGGTTGAAGACGTATTGGCAAATGCTGCTGTTCCGGATCTGCAGGTTCAATGCAATCGCAGTGGCCGCGGGCGTCTGCAGAACCTGTTGAGCGGTTACCGCGATCGGACCGCCCGAACTCACCACCAGAACGCGCCCACCGCCAGCCCGCTGGATGTCGGTAAGCGCACGTTGCACACGCGTCTGGAATTGGCGCCATGTCTCTGGAACACGCCCCGGCAAGCGGTCATCGGCCCAGAGCTGCAGCACGTGTCTGAGCCCTTTGTAGAAGTCCTTTCTGGCACTTGTGGCCGACCTGTCTGCAACCAACCCCGAAGGCAAGCCCTCTTCGCCGACGGCTGCGAACAACGCCTCGAAATCGTATTCGTTCAGACCGGCGTCTTGCGCGACCTCGACTTGCGGGCCACCCATCGCGGCCAGGATTCCGTCGGCGGTTTGCCGATGCCGCTGCATCGTGCCGATGACAACACGATCGAACCGCAAGTTAGCCTGCGCGAAGTACTCGCCGAGCCAACGCGATTGGGTGCGGCCGCAAGGCGATAGCTCGTCATAGTTTTCAGCGCCGAATGACGCCTGGCCATGCCGTACAAGATAGAGTTCTGCCATGCCATCCTCGCTTCAACATGGCTAGCAGAATACCCAGCGCCGCAGCATTCAGGAAATTGATTGTTGTGATAGATGACTATAAGTTTTCGTGACACCTGGCGTGGAGGTCCCTGCTCCCTCATCGCCCCCGGCTACTGATTCATTTCCCGCATAAGCCGGGCAATCTGCTCGCGCAGCCACCGGTGAGCCGGGTCCCCGGTCACGCTCCGATGCCAGTAGCAATGAGACTGAAGATCGGGAAGATCGAACGGCAGCGCAAGGATCCGCGCGTCATACCGCTGCAGGAGCACGAGCGGAGCCGTCAGCACAAGATCGGTCCGCATCGCGATCAAGGGGGCGACCAGATAGTGTTGAACCCGCGTCTGAATCGATCGCCTGAGGCCGAGCCTGTTCAGTTCCGCGTCGACGAGACCCGACCCCTGCGGGCGGCTCGATACGTGGATATGACCGAATTTGAGGTAATCGTCGATCGTCAGCTTCTTGCGTTTGAACGGATGATCGTGGCGCAGCATGCAGGCATAACGGTCACGGCCCAGCGGCTCCTGCTCGAGGTAAGGATCGTCAATCAGCGGCGCGTCGATCGCGAGATTGACCGCCCCGCTGGCTAGCGCCTCCGGCACCTCTCTGCGCGTGGTGAAGTAGCTTTCGATACGGATGCCGGGCGCCAGTTGTTGCAACACCTCCTCCAGCGCGGGCAGAAGGAGTGCTTCGGTGAGGTCTGTCATGCTGAGGCGGAAGGTACGCTCAGACGAGGCAGGATCGAAGCGCTCTCCGACATGGGTACTCGAGTCAAGCAGTTGCAGCGCCTCGCGAATCTGGCCGATCATGTTTTCCGAAACGGGCGTCGGCATCATGCCGGCCGACGTGCTGACGAAAAGCGCGTCGTCGAATGCCTTGCGCATTCGTGCCAGCGCATTGCTGACAGCAGGCTGAGTGATGAACAGCAGTTCCGCCGCGCGCGTCAGGTTTCGCGTTCTGTAGACGGCTTCGAAGACTACGAAGAGATTCAGATCAACCCTGGACAGACGCATTCTCGATTTTTCCCCGACCCCACTCGACCCGCATTCCCCACTCCATTGACTCACGCGCATGGTTTGGCGCGGTCTCACGGAGCAACCCTGGCGAGTCTACTCCCGCGAGGGTAAGACAGCCAAACCGGGACATGAAGAGACTCCGCACGCACTTATCCCGTGCTTTTGCGCGATCGTCGAGGGGGTGATCGCATCAGGGACCACCCCGCTTGCCGCCTGAGTCCTATAAATTTTCGCGGATCATGGCGAACACGTCGGCGGATTGCCCCTGCAGCATGGCCTTCGCCGAATACAGGACCATGCCGTACGCCGCCCCCCACTCGATCTTCGGCGGCATCACAAGCGTCATCGTGTCGACCTTGACGTTCAGCAGCGCGGGGCCGGGCACGTACAACCAGGTCATCACAGCCTCTTCCAGCTCATCGGCTTTCGCCACCGTGCGCCCCCATAATCCGATCGCCTCGGCGACCTTGCCGAAGTCCGGATTTTGCAGACCTGTATAGAGCGGGAGCATGCCTTCTGATTTCTGCTCGATGTCGATAAATCCAAGCTTGCCGTTGTCGAACACGACCACCTTGACGGGCAGCTTCTCCTGCACGGCCGTCATTAGCTCACCGAACAACATGGCGAGACCGCCGTCGCCGGACATGGAAATCACCTGGCGTCCAGGCTGGCACTTTTGCAGCCCCAGCGACATCGGCAGTGCCGCCGCCATCGTGCCGTGAAGCAGACTCGAAAACACCCGGCGTTTTCCGTTCGTCTGGATGTGCCGATAAAGCCAGACGGTGGGCGTCCCGTCGTCGGCGCAGAACAGTGCATCGCTGGCCGCGTGGCGGTTGATCAGCTCGGTCAGATAGATCGGCGGAATCGTTCCGCGTTTCGATGCAACGGCTTTGGCGAGGTGGGCTTCCATCGCGCTGACATGCCGTTCGACGAGCTTGTCGCGGAACTCGGTCGACGTACGCGGTTTAAGCCGCGGCAACAACGCCTCCATCGTGGACTTGATATCGCCCACCAACCCTAGCGTAACCGGATGCCGGCGGCCGAGATGATCCGGTGCGATGTCGATCTGGACGATTTTGGCCTTCTCCGGGTAGAACTGCCGCCATGCGAAGTCGGCGCCCAGCAACAGCAAGGTCTCGCATTCGGACACCGCCAGATAGCCCGCTTCGCTGCCGATAATGCCGGTCATGCCGACGTTATACGGGTTGTCGTGTTCCAACGCGTCTTTTGCGCGGGACGTGTGCGCAATGGGCGCCTTGAGCCGCTCGGCAACCGCCAGGATTTCCGCGTGAGCGCCACGGCATCCCGACCCTCCATAGATCGCGATCTTGTCGCCGCCGGCATTGAGGATCTCGGCGACCCGGTCGAGGTCTGCGTCACTCGGCCGGACCACCGGCACATTCGTGTGGACCGAATACGGAACATCGTCGCTCGTATTGGCGTGGGCGATGTCGACCGGAACGATCAACACGGCGACGCCGCCCTTTGCGATGGCGGTCTGACAGGCAATCACCGTTTTGCGGCGCGCCTGCTCCGGCGTAATGATCATGTCGCAGAACACGGTGCACGATCCGTAGATCGCCTTGAAGTCGACCTCCTGCGGAAAGTTAAAACCGAGCTCCTCGCTCGCTACCTGGGTTGCGATCAGAATGACCGGAGCCCGATTGCGGTTCGCGTCCACCAGACCGTTAATGAAGTGAAGGCTGCCGGGGCCGCAGCTTCCCGCCACGGCCGTGAGGTTGCCGGTCAACATGGCTTCGGCTTCTGCAGCGAACGCCCCTGCCTCCTCATGGCGCACATGAACCCACTCGATGTCGCTCTCGTTGATATGGTGGGCGATGAGATTCAGCGTATCGCCCACGATCCCGTAGCAATGCTTGACGCCCGCCGCGGCGAGCGTGTCCACAATGACTTCCGCAACTTTCTTGCTCACGTCTGCTCTCCTGAAGGTGCTTCCCGGATGAAACAATCAGCCGCCGTTGCACAAGCGCAGTCCCCGAGTTCGTCACTGCCGGTCACGCTGCGCCCATCGAAGGGACAATTCACTTGCCTTGCAGCATGCGGGTCCGCCAACTGTTGGGTGACTCGCCGACCATCCGCCCGAAGACCGTCGTGAAATGCGCATGCGAACCAAAGCCACAACTGAGCGCGACGTCGAGCACGCTGAGCGTCGACGAGCGCAACAGCATCTGGGCGTGTTCGATCCTGCGCCGCAGCAGGTACGCGTGCGGCGAATAGCCGGTCGTCGAGCGGAATTGCGCGGCAAAATGCATGCGGGTCAGGCCCGTGCTGGCGGCAACATCGGCAAGTCCGACAGGCTGCGCGAGATTCGCTTCGATGAAATCGAGCGCGCGCCGCAGACGCCACGCCGGCAACGGCGCTGCTTGCCGCTCGGCCCGCGGCGCGCGCTCGGCCGCCCGCGCGAGCAGACGCGCGACGATCGCGTCGCAAACGCTGTCCGCGAAGAGCCTGCCTGATGCGTCGGCGAGCGGATTGACCTCCTCGAGCGCGGTTGCGAGCCGCTCGACCGCGACGTCGCTGAAAATGCGCGGATTTGCGATTGCCCCGAGTGGCTCCCGCAGCGCGCCCTCGGCCTCCTCGTAGCGCCTCGACAGCAGATCCGGCTCGATGAACAGATGCATGACGCGGCACGAGGTCGAATACGACGCACTGACGCTTTCGCCGGGTGCCGTGATCTGGATCGCGCCCGGCATCAGGGGACCGTCCCAGATCACGTTGCCGCCGTGCTGCAAGTGCACCGTGGCCGGCGTCAGATTGATACCGACAATACAGAAACGGTCGTCGCGGCGGCTCGACACGTCCCGCCCGTCGCCGGGCTCCCGAGCCCAGCGCGCTACAGCGATCCGGTCGCCGGCGAGGCTGCCGGCCGCCGATGGCGGCGGGCAACGCCAGGCCTGCTCGACCAGCACGACCGGATGGACGGTCACAGCCCCAGGGTCGGCGGCGAGCCCCGCCGCCTCGTTGCCGCCCGCCACATTCGATATCCTCGTGATCATGTACGCCTCTCCTGTCGATGCAGGCGATGCGCCCGCGACGAAAGCCGGCCGGCATCCTGGCCCGGTCTCGACAGTTCCTGATCTTGCGCAGTCCGGCGGCGGCGCAACATCCCCCCTTTGGGGGAGTGCGACGGGTGCGGCGTCCCTCGCTCCTTGTTCCTCGGGTCATCTCAGGTTGTCGCGACGCGGCTTGATCGCGCCCGCGGGATGGAGCCTTGCGATCGACGAGCGCAGCGCGGAATAAGCCGGTGCGACCATCGGGTAATCAGCGGGCAGGCCCCACTTCGCGCGATATTCGTCGGGGGTCATCGCGAAACAGCGCTGCAGGTGGTACTTGAGCGACTTCAGCTTGCGTCCGTCCTCGAGACAGACGAGGTAATCGTCATGCACCGAGTCCTCGATCGGCACCGCGGCCCGCTGCTGCGCAGCCGGTGCGGACGTCGTGCGCAATGCGGCCAGCGCGGCGTAGGTGCTCGAGATGAACCCCGGCAGATCAGCCGGCGGCAACGGATTGCACGACACGAAGCTCGCCACGATTTCGGCGGTGAGTTCGATCAGATCAAGGTCATCCCTCACATCCCGCCTCCCTGGTGCGTCTTCGTGCCGGCCGGGTCTCCCGGCAGGTCGTCGCTGCGATAGCCGCCACCGAGCGCGCGGGTCAGCAAGATGCCCGCCTCGATCTCGTCGCCGGTCAATTGCACGAGGTCCAGGCGTCCAACGATTACCGGCGCCTTCGCCTGCATCGCGCTCGTCCTGTCGCCGAGGCCAGTCTGGTAACCCGCCTCGGCGCTGTCGCTCGCAACACGCAACGCGTCGATGCGCTCACGCTGCAGATGCACGCGATGGTCGAGATCGTCGATCTCGCTGCCGTTCTGCGCGACGTCGCGCACCGCGTCGAGCACCGCCTGGTCGTACTGCTCGATCAGCGTGTTGCTGGCCGTGCGTGCGCCGTGCAGGTTCGCGTTCAGACGGCCGCCGTCGAAGATCGGCAGTGTGAGGCCTGGAATGAGGTTGATCTGCTGACTCGAGTGCATGAACAGGTCGCGCATTCGCAACGCGTTGAACCCAAAGAACGCAGTGATATCGAAGCTCGGATAGAACGCCGCTTTCGCCGCGTCGATCCGATCGAACGAGGCCTCCACCAGCCAGCGCATCGCCTGCAGATCGGGGCGCCGCGCGAGCAGCTCATACGACAGCGTCGACGGCAGCGAAACCGCCGGCGCGGGCAACGGCACCGGCACGATCGCCGGCAGATCGTCGGGACCCGCGCCCGCCAACGCACGCAGCGCCTCGCGCGCGTGAACGATCTGCTCCTTGCTCGCGGCGATCTGCTGGTCGATCGCGAGCAACTGTGAGCGTGCCTCGGCGCTTTGAGTCAGCGCTTCGAGGCCGCGCTCGTGCCGCGCCGATCGCGTGTCGAGCTCGAAAGCACGCACTTCGCGAAGTTGCCGCAACAGATCGAGGCTCGCGTAGGTGATCTGGATACTGTAGTAGAGCTGCGCGACGCCCGCCGACAATTCGAGCTCGGCCTGTGCCGCCTCTGCACGCCGCGCATTCTGCTCGCCGAGCGCCGCGCGCACGAGGTCGCGCTGCTTGCCCCAGATGTCGATGTCGTAGTGCGCGGTGACCCCTATCAGCCCGGTCCAGTACCACGGCCCATACGCGCCGATCGCCGGATCGTGTGACGAATACGCGCTCAGGAAGCCGTGCCCCGAAACCCGCTCGCGATCCGCACTGCCAAGCGCGGACATCTGCAAACCGGATCCCGCGCGGATCAGTTCGACCTGCGCGTGGGCCTGTGCGACATGCTCGCGTGCGATCGCGAGCGTCGGTGCATGGGCAAGCGCGAGGCCGATGAGCGTATCGAGCTGCGGATCACGATACTGCTCCCACCAGCGCGCGGACGGCCAGCCTTCGTTCGCGAGATGGATGTCGTCGGCGAGGCGGATCTGCTGCGGCGCGATCATCGCGGCGGGCGGACTGTCGTGATGAATGATCGCGCACGAGGCGAGCAACGGCAGCGCGAGAGACGCGAGCCAGTGGCCGGGCACTCGTGCGATCCGTGCGCGCGGCAGACGGTGCCGGATGAGAGCGAAGCGCGTCATCACACATCACCCCGCGTTCGCGAATTCGCCGGACGTACGTTCATCCGGCAACCAGCGTGGCAATCCGGCGAGCGCCGCATCGATCCGTTGCGCTAGCAGCTCCAGCGTTTGCCCGCCCGCCGTCCCCGCGGCCCCTGCCAGCGTCAGCGCGGCGCGCAGCCCACTCGGGTCGAGCCGCGCCGGCGTGATCGCGGCCGGCGGCTCGGTCGCCAACTGTGACGCGTATCGTTCCAGCGCGTCCGCGACATCCGACTGAAACTTCGCTGCGCGCTCCATCGCCGCACTTGCCGACGCATTGATCATCGCTTCATGATGAAACGCCTCGATCGCGACAAGCATCGCACGGCTCTGCGCAAGCACCGTCTGCGACAGCAGCGTGATACGGGTCGTCTCCCCCTCGCGCCAGTCGGGTTCGAGCGCGACACGCGCCAGCACCATCTCGCAGTCCGCGACCATGGCCCACGCTTGAACCACCGCCGCCGAATCCGTTACGCGTGGGCCGGTGAGCCCCGCCTGCGCCTCGATACGCGCCAGCGCCGCGATCTTGCGCAGTATCGACGTCAGTTGCATACGCAGGCCATCCGCTTCGCGCTCCGGCCACATCGACATCTGGATGAAGGTGGCCATACCGACACCCAGCACAATGCCGACGATCCGGTCGCGGATCTCGGTGAGATCCGACGGCGGCGAGAACGATTCGAGCAGCGCCAGCGCAAACGTAAACATGATCTGGATCCCGGCATAGGCGCTCCGCTCGGAACCCGCCGACACCCAGGCGCCGAGCGCGATCACAGGCAAGCTCATCAGCAACAACCCTGTCACGCTTTCCAGTTGCGGAATCACGAACGCGACCATGAATAAGGCAAGCGCACTGCCGATCAGGGCGCCGCTGATCCGCAGCACGCCCTGGCGGCTCGACGCGCCGAGGCTCGGCAGCGCGACCACGAGACACGTCAGCATGATCGTGTGGATACCCGGCCAGTTCACCGCGTTGTAGAACACGTAGCAGATCAGTACCGAGAACAGCGTACGCAGCGCGAAGCGCGCGTAACGCGGATTCGCAAAGACGTCCGGTTCGGGCTGTGCAGAACGCGGCGCCGCTTCCGTCGCTCTCGTCGCATTCACCGCCTGCTCCGCTTGCTCCACTTTCTCCGCTGCACTGCCGGCGGCCGCATCAGCTAGCGGCGGCTCGACGGCACCCCGGGTGGCCTCGGAGAACGCGTTGAGCGCGCGTTGCATCGCGTCGAGCGCCGGTATCGAGGTCGACACCGGCGCCTCGCGCGATACGCTCCAGTGCAGCCATTGCTCGTTGTCGCCAAGCGCGTGATCGAGCGACACGAGTTCGCCCTGCACCACGCGGATGGCATCGATCTGTCCGGCGTCGCGCGCGAGCGCATGGTCGGGCAGCACCGCCGCAGCTTCGAAGATGCGCGATACCACGGTCACGCAGGCCAACCACGCCGCGGCATCTTCCTGGCTGTAGTGGTGACGCATGGTCGAAAAGCGCAGCAGCTTCTGCAACGCCAGTGCGCCGCGCTCAAGATCGCGCGAGCCGATGCGCACGGCCGGCGCATTCGCGTCGATCATGGCCGCGAGCCGCGCACGGGCCGTCGCGAGCTGTCGCTGCGCGGCGGCGCGCAACTGCCGCTCCGGTTCGGCCGGCAGAAACAGCGTGTTGATGATCAGCGACAGGACAACTGAGTAGTTGACCGCCACCCACACCCACAGACAGTCACGCACCAGCGCTTCTGCGTTATCGGTCTGATCGGCAAAGGTCTGCGCGTAAATCACGATCAGCGAGACGAGAAAGAACACCAGCCCCAGTTTCACCACGGCCCGCATCAGATAAACGCTGCAGAAAAAGATGGCGCTTGCGATGGTGATGCGCAGCAGCGGGTAGTCGAACGTCAGCCGGTAGACGCCGATGATGCAGGCGATCGCGCAGGTCGTGCCGATCACGATACTCAACGCGACCAGGCGGGTCATCACGATGTTCGACTGCGTGACGAAGAACACCGCTATCAGCGACAACGCCAGCTCCGGCACCTGCAAGGTCATCGACACGACAATCACGATCGCGCAGCCGAGCACGCAGCGCAGGGTCACGTTGGCGCGGCCCGGGAACCCGCCCAGCTCCGAGCGCAGGAAGGCGGCCAGTTGCCCGAGCGGCCGCGGCCACGCGAGATGACGCCCGACGCCGTCGAGCCCGCTCATGACGGCGCTCCATTGGGTGTCGTGCGACTATCGCGACTATCGCGACGTTCAGGCTGCAGCACGGCGACGGCGGAGGTGCCGATCCGGAACATCCGCGGATCGGGATGATCGACCAGGATCTTCACCGGAAAGCGCTGCGCGACGTGCACCCAGTTGATGCTGCGCTGGATGCTCGGCAGACCGTTCGCGCTGCCGCCGCCGTCCTGGGGGTCGACACCGAAGCCGATCGAATCGACCGAGCCGCTGAAACGGATGCGGGTATTGCTCATCAGGTACACGGTTGCGCGCGTGCCGGGCCGGATGTTGTCGAGCTCGTTCTCGCGGAAGTTGGCGATCACGTACCAGTGCCGCGTGTCGATCAGCGTGAAGACCGGTTTTTGCGCGGACACGAATTGCCCAACAGACGTGCGCAACTCGACGACACGGCCGTCGAACGGCGCGCGCACGGTCGCATATTCGAGGTTGAGCTGCGCGGTCGCGATTTCCGCGCTCAACACCGCGCGCTGCGCGACCAGCGCGGCGACGCTGCTGACCGCCGCCTGCGCCTCGCGAGCCTGCGCTCGCGCGGCCGCAAGCTCGGCGAGCGCGGCGCGTTGCGTGGTACGCGCGCGCTCCAGTTCGTCGGCGGAGATGTAGCCCCTGCCGATCAGCGGTTCCATTCTCGCCAGCGTGTCGCCCGCCTGCTTCGCAGCGCTCTGCGCGCGCACGACTGCCGATTTCGCAGCGTCGGCGCTGAATCCTTGCGCGTTGACGGTGCGCTGCGTCAGCGGAATCTGCGCATCGAGTTGTGCAAGCGCCGCCTGGGCACGCTGCAATGCGAACTGATACGGCCGTGGGTCGATCTCGAACAGCAGATCGCCCTGCCTCACCGCCTGATTGTTGCGCACCGCAAGCGTGACGATCTTGCCGCTGACTTCGGGCGAGACGCCGATCGTGTCGGCGTACGCATAGGCGTCGTCGGTGCGCGGGACCGTACCCACGCGCCAGATCACGGCGATGAGCGCGATCACGGCCAGCACGATCAGCAGCACCGCGGGCCAGGTTCGCGGACGGTGCTTGCCTGCATCAGTGCTGTGGTCGGCGTTCATGGTCAGACGGTCGGTTGAAGATTGAAGGAGTGAAAGAGGCTAATGAAGGGCTAATAAAGGGCTTAAAAGTTGAAGCCGACGGCCCACAGCGCGATCGAAAACAGCACGGTGAGCGCCGGGTAGACGATCGCGGGCGGCGTGAGCCACGCACTGCGGCCGCTGCGCGAGAGCAGCACGTGCGCGCACGCGACCAGCAGCACGCCGCCCGCGATACAAAACAACCAGTCTGGAAAATACGCGCCCAGCACACCGACCGAAGGCGCGTCGCTGCAGCCAGTCAGCGTCGCGCACGACATCAGCATCGTCCAGGCGTGGCGCCCGGAGCGCACACCATTCAACATCGCCGTCTCCCCCTGATGGCAGGCAATGAAGCAACCTGGTTCAACGGCACGCGCGGCCGGATTTCACTGCAAACACAGGAAGCCGCCGTTCAGCGCGTCAGGTTCACTTTCGCGAGATCGATCAACTCGCCGCCGCGGCCATCCATGACTGCCTTCATCATGAAGAGTCCGAAATGCCAGGCTTCGTCAATGGTGGTCTTCGGCGGCATGATGAGTTCCTGGCGCGCGCTGACGACATCGACGAGCGCGGGGCCGTCGTGCGCGAGCGCCGCCGCGAGCGCGCCTTCGAGTTCCTGCGGTTTCTCGACGCGAATGCCCTTCACGCCCATCGCTTCGGCCATGCGCGCGAAGTTCGGATTGACGAGTTCGGTGCCGGTATCGACAAAACCCGACGCGCGCATTTCGATCTCCACGAAACCGAGCGTGCCGTTGTTCAGCACGATCACCTTCACCGGCAGCTTTGCCTGAACCAGGGTGATGAAATCGCCCATCATCATCGTGAAGCCGCCGTCGCCGGACATCGAGATCACCTGGCGGCCGGGATACGCCGCCTGAGCGCCAATCGAATGCAGCATCGCGTTCGCCATCGAGCCGTGATTGAACGAACCGACCAGCCGGCGCCGGCCGTTCAGCTTCAGATAGCGCGCTGTCCATGCGATCGGCGTGCCGACGTCGCAGGTGAAGATCGCGTCGTCGGCCGCGAGCTGGCTCACGAGCCGCGTCACGTACTGCGGATGGATCGTCGTGCTCGACGGATTGCTCTCGGCGAGCGCGTCGAGATCCTTGCGCGCCTGCCGGTAATGCGCGAGCGCGCTGTCGAGATGGGACGAATCGGTCTTGTCCTTGAGGACCGGCAGCAACGCGGCAAGCGTGTCCTTGACCGTCCCGACCAAGCCAAGATCGAGTGAACAGCGGTTGCCGAGCGCATCGGGCCGCACGTCGATCTGCGCGATCTTCGCGTGTTCCGGATAGAACTGCCGGTAGGGAAAATCCGTGCCGAGCAGCAGCAACAGGTCGCATGCTTTCATCGCGGCGTAGCCCGACGCGAACCCCACCATGCCCGTCATGCCGACGTCGTACGGGTTATCGTGTTCGATGTGCTCCTTGCCGCGTAGCGAATGCACCACGGGCGCCTTGAGGCGCTTTGCGAGTTCGACCACGTCGTCGTGCGCGCCCGCGCAGCCCGCACCACACATCAGCGTCACGCGCGACGCTGCGTGCAGCATATCCGCGAGGCGTGAGATATCCTCGTCGGCCGGACGCAGCACGGGCGGGGCCGACGGCACCAGCCAGGGCGCAACCTCGGCGCTCGTGGGCGACAGCGCGACATCGCCCGGAATCACAACGACCGCCACGCCGCGCCGCCCTACCGCGATCCGCATCGCACGGGTCAGGATCTGCGGCAACTGGCCGACGTTCGAGACGAGTTCCACATAGTGGCTGCACTCCTTGAACAGGCTTTCCGGATGTGTCGCCTGAAAGTAGTCGATGCCGATCTCCGAGCTGGGAATGTGCGCGGCGATCGCAAGCACGGGCACACCGCTGCGATGGCAATCGAATAGCCCGTTGATCAGGTGCAGGTTGCCCGGTCCGCAACTGCCGGCGCACACCGCCAGTTGACCGGTGAGATGCGCTTCGGCGCCGGCCGCAAAGGCAGCGCCTTCCTCGTGGCGGACATGGACCCAGTCGATCTTGCCGGAGCGCCGGAGGGAATCGGTGATGCCGTTCAGCGAATCGCCCACGACGCCGTAAATGCGCTTCACGCCGGCCTGTGTCAGCGCATCGACCAGATAGTCGGCTGCCGTGGTCATGATGCCTCTCCGGTGGATCCCTTCAGCATCTCGTTCTCCCGGTAACGAGGCGTGCAGGCACATGTGCCACGGCCTCGGGTTGCCATACGAGCATGGTGTCGCGGCTCGTCCGGGTGTGCTTTAGGAATCGCACGGTGACGCATCGAAGTCGCACGAACCGACGCGGCGGCTTTCACAAGCTGACCGTAATCGGGTTTGATATAACGGTCAGCCAGATGAAAGCAACGATCGTCGTGGGTGATCACCAGCGCCTGAAGAGCGTGCGGCGCGCTGCCTTAGCCCACCTGCGAGACGAGGCTCCGCAGGACGGTTTCCAATTTCACTTCGCCCTTGACGATATTGGCCGGATCGCCTTCGAAGGCGATCCAGTTTTCATTGAACCCGTCGAGCATGCGCATACGCGGCAACGGTTCCTTCATACCCTGCGAGCGGAACAGCGCCTCCCAGGTGTCGCGCGGCACCCCTTCCGCGCGAACCGGGCGACCGAGCACCTGCGCAAACGCCTCTGCCAGATCGTTCGGGCTCGCACGTTGCGGCCCCTCCAACTCGACGACACGCACGCCGCGCCAGGTCTGTTGCAGCAATTGCGCGGCAACTCGACCAACGTCCGCGGTCGCGACCATCGGCACCACCTTGTCGAGCGGCTGCAGAAAGCTGGGGATGATCCCATTGTCGCGGGCCGGCGCGACGTCCCACGCGGCGTTTTCCATGAACCACCCGGGACGCAGAAATGTCACGGGCATCGGTAAATCGCGAAGCGCCTGCTCCATCAGCGTTCGTTGCGTGAGCAGATTGGTCTCGGCGGCCTGCGCACCGATCGTCGACAGGCAGACAAGCTTGCCAGGTGCCGCCGCCTGAAGCGCTGCACGCACAGCGTCGATGACCGTACGTGCCTCGGGAAAGCCCGGCGACGGATCGAACTCGGACGGCGGCAGAATGAAGACGCCTTGCGTGCCGTCGAACGCGGCGGTAAGGGACGCCACGTCGTCCATGCCGGCTGTTACCACTTCACACCCGCGCTCAGCCCACGAACGTGCCCGAGCAGCATCGCGCACAACCGCGCGTACCGGCTGGCCCGCTGCGAGCAACGTGCGCGCCAGCGCGCCGCCGACCTTTCCAGTTATTCCTGTGATTGCATACATTGCAGTTTCTCCTTGCGTAGATAGATGTGTCCCGCTCACTGATCGCCGCCCAGGCATAGCTGGACTGAGGTTGAAACGATCTGTCGGGATGCATTGTGGACAAACGCGATGAGAAACTAAATGACACGAATGGCACTTATTAAATGACTCATAGTTACTAATGAGTCATAGTGCAATTTTTGACACACGGTGCGGCGTCTATGAGATCGTCCAGCGAGAATCTCTCTAGCGGTATCAGCGTATTTGCCGCGGTCGTCGATGCGGGGACGTTCGCAGCCGCCTCCGAATTGATGGGCATGTCGCCACCCGGGGTCAGCCGGGCAATCGCCCGACTCGAAAAGCGGCTGAAAATACGACTCTTCAATCGGACAACCCGAGCCGTTTCCCTGACTGAAGAGGGCCGGCTGTTCTACGAGCAGGTCATGCCGCACTTGAGGGGCATGGAGGAAGCGGCCGCCGCTGCGGCGGGCGGCGCCGTGACAGTGCGCGGGAAGCTGCGCATCAATCTTGACCCGGTTTTCTCGCGAATCATTCTGGGTCCGAAGCTCGACGAATTCATGGACCTGCATCCTGAGCTTGAACTCGAGCTCATTGCGAGAGATCAGCTCGGCGACCTCATCGTGGACGGCTTCGATCTGGCCTTGCGATTCGGCGAACCTCGTTCATCGAGCCTGGTTGCCCGGAAGCTCCTCGACACCGCGGTTGTCACCGTCGCATCGCCCTTATACCTCGCTCGCCGGGGCCGGCCGGCGGAGCCTCAGGAACTGGGGCGCGGCGTGCACAGGTGCCTCGAATTCAGGAATCCTGAAATCGGCAAACCGTATCCGTGGGAGTTTCATCGCAAGCGCAAAAAGCTGGTGGTCGAAACGGCTGGACGGCTTACGGTGAACGATCCGAGCGCACTCCTCAACGCGTGCCTCGCCGGCTCAGGCGTGGCGCAAATGCTTCTGGTCGGCGCCCAGCATCTGATCCGGGAGGGACGGCTCGTCAATCTGTTCCCGGACTGGCCGGACGAGCGCTTCCCGCTTTATGCATACCATCCGTCGCGGCATCACATGCCGGCCAAGGCACGGGTATTTCTTGATTTTGTCGTGGCGTTGACGAGTACGAGTTAGCTACACCCGTCAAGCTTGACTCGCGCTCGACGCTGCACAGATTTATTTGCGCGCGATCGCGAACACCGCGCTGGCGGTGGCGACGACTTCGTCGGCCGCGTCGCGAATTTCCGCTTCGCAGAATGCGAGCGAGCGCCCGCAGCGGCGCACATTCGCATGAGCCGCAATGCGCCCGCGCGCCGGACGCAGATAGTTGACCGTGAGACTCGCGGTGCCGAGATTCTCGACTTCCCCGCTGGCGCGAGTCGCGAGGCCCATCGCGGTATCGAGCAAGGTGGCGCTCAACCCGCCATGCGCGTTGCCGTGGCGGTTCGAATGGCGTTCGAGCACGTTGCAGGCGAGGACCACCCAGTCGTTCCCATGATCGATCAACTCGAACCCCAGATCCCTGCAGAACTGCGATTCGACGCGCAGGCGTTGCAAATCCGGCTCGCTCATACCGGCTCCACGCGTTTGAGCAGCGGACTGAGGCCCGTGCGGGCCACGCGGCTGGCGAGCTGCCTGCCTAGCGCTGCCTCGCATGCCTCGGAGGCAACCATCATCGCGTCGAGATCGATACCGGTCTTCACGCCCATCGTCTCCAGCACGTTGACGAAATCTTCCGTGCATACATTGCCAGTCACCCCGCCGCCGTATTTCACCTTGGCCGGATGGCCGCCGACTCCACCGAATGCGACATCGAAGTGCGTTACGCCGGCTTCGAGCGCCGCGAGGTAATTGACGATGCCAGTGCCGCGCGTGTCGTGGAAATGCGCGATCGCATGAAGATCGGGAAACGATTGCAGCATCGCGCCGAAGTGTGCTTTGGTGGACGCCTGGGTCGCGACGCCGATCGTGTCGCCAAGCGTCACATAGCGCACGCCGAGCGCGGCGAAGCGCTCGACGTCGCTCAGCACGCGCGCCGGGTCGATCGCGCCTTCGAACGGACAGCCGAACGCGACCGAAATCGTCCCCACCAGACGAAAGCGCCCGCGCGCCACCTCGGCCATCGCCTCAATACGCCGCCACTGGTCTGCGCGCGACTGGTTCAGGTTGCGCAGCGAGTGCGTGTCGCTAGCCGACACCAGCAAGCTGATTTCATTGGCGCCGATACCGGCCTCGAGGTCCGCCACCGCCCGCTCGACTGCGCGCGTATTCGCGCAGGTAGCCTTGTAGTAGACGCCGTCCACGCGAGGCAGAGTCTTGAGGAGCTCGCTCGCGTCGGCGAATTGCGGAACCACCGCCGGGTTCGAGTAGGAGGTGGCTTCCACGCGGCGAAAGCCCGCTCGCGCAAAACGATCGATCAGGCCGATCTTTTGCCCGGTAGGGATGAACTCGACTTCATGCTGCAAACCGTCACGCGCAAAGCATTCGCACAGGATCAAATCGGACATGGAGGGCCGGCGCCGATGCGCCGAAGTGCTGTTCTGATTGAACGAATCAGATCATTTATACGATCTACTGTCAAATATTTTTATCCTAACTAACCCGTCGATATCGTCGCATATATGGATATATTCGCCATTTTTCCCGATCAACAGTCTGCCGCATTGAAATTTTTATTTGACTTAATCACGTTATTTACATTAGCCTGAAAGGACGAACTGCAGTTTTGCCCAGGCTCACCACTACTCGACACTCATTCGCCTATGACCGTCTTCACCTCTTTGCTCACCGACGACCACGGCGCCGTTCGCGTGCTGACCCTGAATCGCCCCGACAAGCGCAATGCGCTCAACAACGAACTCACGCACGCGCTGCTCGCCGCACTGAAAGCCGCCGATCGCGATCCCGCCGTCAAGGCCATCGTGCTGGCCGGCGCCGGCCAGAGCTTCTGCGCGGGTGCCGACACCAGGGAATTTGGCGGCTTCGTGAACACGGGCGGCGGCAGTAGCGGCGCACAGGCCGCGCTCGAACGCGCTCACCTCACCACCCACCTGCACCGTGCCTTCGTCGAGATCGGCAAGCCCGTGGTCGGCGCCGCGCAGGGATACGCGATGGGCGGCGGCGCGGGGCTCGCGCTGGCGTGCGACATGCTGGTCGCGGGCGAAAGCCTCAAGCTCGGCTACCCGGAGCTCAAGCACGGTATCGTCGCCGCTATCGTGATGGCGAATCTGGTTCGCCAGACCGGCCGCAAAACGGCCTTCGAACTGGTCTCGCTCGGTGAGACAGTCGACGCGCCGCGCGCACTGGCGTTGGGCATCGCCAACCGCGTCAGTCCCGACCACAGCCTGCTCGAGGACGCCATCGCGCTCGCCCGGCGGCTCGCGGAGCACGATGGCGCCGCCATGACCGCCACCAAGCGGCTGTTCTACCGCGTCGCGGATCTGCCGCTCACCCAGGCCTTCGACGTCTCGCTCGACACCAACGTGATGATGCGCGGCTTCCGTCAGGAGCGTGCATGAACGGTCTCGTCAAACCGCTGACGGGCGTGACCATCGTCGAACTGGCAAGGGTGCTCGCCTGCCCGTTCGCTGACATGATCCTTGCCGAACTCGGTGCGAGCGTCATCAAGATCGAACAACCCGGCGCCGGCGACGAAACGCGTTCGTTCGAACCGATGGTCGGCGAACAATCGGCGTATTACTTCGCGTGCAATCGCAGCAAGCAATCGGTCACCGCGAACCTCAAAACGGAGGCTGGCCGGCAAGTGGTGCGAGAACTGGCCGCGCGCGCGGACGTCGTGCTGGAAAATTTTCCAGTCGGCACGCTTGCGCGTTACGGCCTCGACTACGCGGCGTTGCGCGAAGCAAACCCGCGCCTCGTCTACGTCTCCTGCACGGGTTTCGGACAGACCGGCCCATATGCGAAGCGCAAAGGCTACGACACAGTCTTCCAGGCCATGGGCGGACTCATGAGTCTGACCGGCGAGCGCGGCGGCGGTCCGGTGAAACCCGGCCTGCCGATCGCGGATCTGTCTTCGGGACTCTGGATCGCGATTGCGATTCTCTCCGCGCTTCATGGCCGCACGGCGAGCGGCGCCGGTTGCCACGTGGATTTTTCGATGCTCGACGGCCAGGTCAGTCTGCTGACGCTCGCGGCGGGGCGCTTCTTTGCACTCGGCGAGGTGCCGCCGCGCCTCGGCACCGAACATCCGGGACGGGTGCCGTCGGCCACCTTCGTCTGCGAGGACGGCGCGTTCGTGCACATCACCTGCAGCGACCAGCATTGGCAACCGCTTTGCACCTTGCTGAAACTGGATGCGCTCGGCGCCGATCCACAACTCACCAGCAACGCCGGCCGCGTCGAGCACCGCGAACGCGTCATGAGCGCGCTGAGCGGCGCCATCGCCCGCTGGCCGCGCCGCGCGCTATGCGACGCATGCGATGCGGCGGGCGTGCCGGCTGGCCCGATCAACCATGTCGACGAAGTGCTGCGCGATCCCCATGTGCTGGCACGTGGCATGGTCGGCGAATTCGAACACCCCACGGTGGGTACTTTCGGCGCGCTGCCTCTGCCGTTCAAGTTCGACGGCTTCGCCGATCCGCAACTCGGCCGGCCGCCGCTGCTCGGCGAACATACCGATCAGGTGCTGCGCGAACGCCTCGGCTATGACGACGCGCGGATCGATCGATTGCGGCGCGACGGCGCAATCTGAATGCGCTGGCGAGCCCGCGTGCCGACCCGGGCGACAAACAACGAACAGGCAACGTACAAGCAACGAACGGGCAAAGGAAGACGAGACGCATGACACCCTACGAAACATTGATCGTCGAGCGCCATGAAGCGGTCGCCGAGATCGTGCTGAACCGGCCGCAACAGCGCAACGCGCTCAACGCCGCGATGTGCAACGAACTGCGCGCAATCGCGGATGCGTTGCGCGACGACGCCGCCGTGCGCTGCGTGATCGTGCGGGCCAACGGGCCGGTGTTCTGCGCGGGCGCCGATCTGAAAGAGCGCAAGGGCATGGACATCGACGGCGTGCGCGCGCGACGCATCAAGGCCTTCGCCGCATATGACGCGCTCGAGCAGATCGGCAAGCCGTGCATCGCGCTCGTCGAAGGTCCGGCGGTGGGCTCCGGCGGCGAAATCGCGCTGGCCTGCGATTTCATCGTGGCCACCGAAGCCGCCAGTTTCCGCACGCCCGAGGCGCTGTGGGGCACGGTCGGCGCTACCCAACGGCTGCCGCGCGCGGTCGGCAAGCGGCTCGCGAAAGACATGGCGTTCACGGGCCGCACCCTGTCGGCCCAGGAAGCGCTCGAGGCCGGACTCGTCACGCGCGTCGTACCCGCCGCGCAGGCAGGCGATCTGGTGCGGCAACTGGCGCACCAGATCGCGGCTGCGCCGCCGCTGGCAATGCAACTGACCCGGCGCTGCATCGACCGCGGCATGGAGACGGACCAGGCGGGCGCGCTCGCCGTCGAACTACTGGCAATCGATACGCTGCTGCAAAGCGCCGATTGGGATCGCACCATCGCAACCTTCGGCAACGCCGCCGACGACGACGCGGCGCCAGGAGGCCGTCATGCATGAGGAATTGGCCACGCGTTTCGGCCTCGTCAACCCGGTCACCCTGCCCGCGGTTCTCGCCTCGCGCAGAGCCGCAACGCCGGACGCCCCGGCGCTCGTGATCGAAGACGAACGGATCGACTACCGCACCCTCGCGGCGCGAGTCGAGAGCGCTGCGGCGCGCATGATTGCTGCGGGCGTGCAGCACGGTGAACACGTTGGCATCCTGATGGGCAACTCCGTCGACTGGGTGGTGCTGTTCTACGCCGCCGCCTCGATCGGCGCGGTAACCGTGCCGGTCAATACCCGCTTCAAGTCCGACGAGCTGAACTATTGCCTGAAGCAGGGCGACGTGCGCGTGCTGTTCTTCGTCGACACGTTTCTCGGCATCGACTATTCGCAACTGCTGCGCGATGTCGAACCCGCGTTCAACAACCAGTTGCCTGGCGCGGTCCTGCCGCTCCTGCGGCGCGCGGTGCTGGTCGGCGGCACAGGGAATGCACAGCGTGAGGCGCCGGCGGGCGTCGTCCGTTTCGACGCGCTGCCCGACACCGCCGAACTGCGCACCGAAGCCGCACGCCGCGCAGAAAGCGTAACGCCCGAAGACATCCTGCTGATCCAGTACACGTCCGGCACGACATCGTTTCCCAAGGGCGTCCTGCTGCGCCATCGCAACATGCTGTTGAATGCCGCGGCGTCGGCGCAGCGCATCGGCGTACGGCCGGACGACCGTTACTTCAGCGTGCGGCCGTTCTTTCATGTCGCGGGCACGACCATGTCCCTGCTCGTCTCGCTCGTAACCGGCGCGTGCCTGCTGTCGATTCCTGCGTTCGACGTGGCGAAAGTCCTGACGATTCTCGACGAGGAGCGCTGCACCCTCACCTCCGGCAACGACACGATCTTTCTGATGCTGATGTCGCATCCCGAGTTTCGGCGCGAACGCATTCATCTGCGCGGCGGCTGGGCCGCGGCCGGTCCCGAGATCATGCAGAAAATTCACGATCAGATGGGCGTGCCGCAGATGGTCGGCGCCTACGGCCAATCCGAAGCCTCGCCGAATGTCGTGTTGCACGACTGGCGCGATCCGCTCGAACTGCGCGTGGCCGGCTGGGCGCTTCCGCATCACGGCGTGGAGATACGCACGGTGTCGCCCGACACCGGCGCCGTGCAGCCGCCCGATCGGCCCGGTGAAATCCAGGTACGCGGGTGGAGCGTGATGCAGGGCTACTACAACAAACCGAAGGAGACCGCCCAGGCATTCAGCGAAGACGGCTGGCTGCGGACCGGCGACCTCGGCGTGATCGACGGCGACGGCAGGATGCGCATGCTCGGCCGGCTCAAGGACGTGTTCCGGGTGGGCGGTGAAAACGTCGCGCCCGCCGAGGTCGAGGAAACACTTCTCGGCCATCCGGCCGTGCAACTGGTGCAGGTAGTCGGCGTGCCGGACGCGCGGCTCGGCGAAGTGCCGGCCGCCTTCGTGGTGTTGCGTCACGGGACGAGCGCGAGCAGCGAGGAGCTGATCGCATGGTGCAAAGCGCGCGCCGCCAATTTCAAGGTGCCGCGCTATCTCCGGCTCGTCGATTCGTTCGACGACATTGGCATGACCGGCAGCTCGAAGGTGCAGAAAAACAAACTACGCGAGTATGCGATCCGCGAATTTGGCCTATAGCGGGCCGCGCCAGTAAAAAATATCATGGAGGAGACATGACACCCCACGCGAGCACCGCGTCGAGCGCGATCGAGCCGCCGGTTCAGGCGGTCAGCGAAGCGACCTATCGCACGATCAGCCGGCGCATTTTGCCCTTGCTGTTCGTGTGCTACATCATCAACTACATCGACCGCGTGAACATCGGCATCGCGCAGATCCAGTTCAAGGCGGATCTGCACTTTAGCGATCTGGTGTACGGCATTGGCGCCGGCCTGTTTTTCGTCGGCTTCCTGCTTTTCGAGGTGCCGAGCAATCTGATGCTGGCCCGCATGGGCGCGCGCAAGACCCTGTTGCGCATCATGACGCTCTGGGGCGCGGTGTCGTGCGCGACGATGTTCGTGCGCACGCCGGCGGAATTCTATCTGGCCCGCATCCTGCTCGGCGTCGCCGAGGCGGGCTTCTTTCCCGGCATCATTCTTTACCTGAGCTACTGGTTTCCCGCCGAGCGACGCGCCCGCGTGACCGCGCTTTCGTTTGTCGCGATTCCAATTGCGACCATGATCGGCGCACCCACGTCGGGCTGGATCATGCGGCACTTTCACAATCTGCACGGACTCGCGGGCTGGCAGTGGATGTTCCTGCTCGAAGGCTTGCCCGCTATCGTGCTGGGCGTGATCGTGTTCCTGCGCCTGGAAGATCGTCCGGAAAGCGCGACATGGCTCGATGCCGACGAAAAAACCACGCTCGTCGGCGTGCTGGCGGAAGAACGGCGCCAGCGCAGCAAGCAGAATCACCACGAAGGCATGTTGACGGCGCTGCGCGACTGGCGCGTCTACATAGCCGGCCTCGTCTCGTTCTGCGCGTACGTACTCGCCAGCACGATCGCCTTCTTCGCGCCCATGGTCATCCAGGCGACCGGGGTCAAGGACGCGTTCCACGTCGGCCTGCTCGCGGCGCTGCCCCCCATCGCCGGCATCGTTACGATGATCGCGGTGAGCCGGCATTCGGACCGGCAACGCGAACGACGCTGGCATGCGGCGCTGCCGCTGATGTGCGCGGCGGCAAGCCTGATGGCGCTGCCGTTCGCCGCCGCGAATCTGCCGCTCGCCGTTTTGCTGCTCGCGGTCGCGACGGCCGGGCATCTGTCCAGCCTGTCTGTGTTCTGGACGATTCCGTCGACCTATCTCGCCTCGACCAGCGCGGCCGCCGGCATCGCGATTGTGAGCAGTATCGGATCGCTCGGCGGACTGGTCGGCCCGAGCATCATCGGCTACGTCAAATCGGTCACGGGCAGCCTGAGCGAGGGACTCGTGGTGGCGGGCTGCATCGTGCTCGCGGGCAGCATCATTCTGCTGGTGGGCATTCCGGCACGGCTGTTGCCGAAGGGCGTGCCGGCCCGATGAACGCCGGGCGACGTGTCAGCCGCGCCGTTTGACCGTTGATAGTCAAGCCGCTAGCATGGCGCAACTCCATTTCGCCCTCTGACTTACCATGCCCAAGCTCCCTCACCCGCGTGCACGGGCCGAAACGGGCACGCAGCCGTCCGATCTGCGGCAGCTCACGTCGTTTCAGTTGCGCCAACTGACGAACATCTACACCAAAGGTTCGTCGAGCGTGTATGAGCGCAGCTTCGGTCTGACGCTCAACGAATGGCGCTGCATTGCCTTGCTGCAAGGTAGCGCCGGTATGTCGCTGAACCGGCTTGCCGAACAGGCGCAATTCGATCGCGGGCTGACCAGCCGCACCGTCACCGCACTCGAAGCGCGCGGCTTTTTGCAGCGCGGCACGGACAGCAAGGACGCGCGCGGCGTGGTCATCGCCCTGACGCCCGCGGGCCGCGATCTCGTCTTGCAGGTCTTTCCCGTCGCCGAGGAACTGAACGAGCGGCTCCTGTCCGCGTTGACGCGCGCCGAACGCGAAGCGCTCCCAAAAATTCTTGACAAACTCACTTATCAAGCCAGAATCATGCTTGATCAGGAACGGGAAATATCGGGAAATTCCGATTAAATCGGCTACATGAGCATCAATATTATTTGACAATGAATCATATATTCCTTAAATTGACGCCTATCTGAAACGCGTCGAGGCGCACCTGTGCGCGAGGAAAATCATCATGATTCAAACCCGCCTGACCCGGCTGTTGAAGATCAGATATCCGATCATCCAGGCGGGTATGAGCTGGGCGTCGTCGAATGCAGCGCTGCCTGCCGCCGTGTCCAATGCCGGCGGTCTCGGCGTCATCGCCGCAGGTCCGATGTACCTCGACGCGTTCCGCGCCACGGTTCGCGAAGTCAAAGCCGCCACGCAAGGCATATTCGCCGTCAACCTGCCCCTCTACCGTCCTCAGGCTGAACGCTTCCTCGATGTGATCGAGGAAGAGCGCGTGCCGGTGGTGATCGCGTCACAGGGTGGGCCGAAAGCGCACCTCGCCCGTTTTCACGAACTCGGCATCCACTGGCTCCATGTCGTCTCCACACTTGAGCATGCGAAGAAAGCAGCGGACGCCGGCGTGGATGCGCTGGTCGTGGTCGGCACGGAAGCAGGCGGACATCCGCCGGTGAACGGCGTGAGCACGCTCGTCGCCGTACGGCGTGCGGTCCAGCAGTTCACGATTCCGATTGTTGCGGGCGGCGGCGTGGCAGACGGTTACGGTATCGCCGCCCTCCTTGCGCTCGGCGCGGATGCCGTTCAGCTCGGCACCCGTTTCCTCGCGACACGCGAAGCCGGGGTCCACGAGAACTACAAGCGCGCGGTACTCGAGACCGGAATCGACGGCACCGCGCTGGTCGGCGTGCGGGGGTTGCCCGTGCGCATGACACGCAACAGTTTCGCCGCGAGGGTGCTGCTCGCGGACGCGAACGAACCCGACGCGGCCGCCTACGACACGCTGTTCAAAAGCAGTTCCCTCAAGCAGGCGGCGCTCGATGGCGACATCGAGTGGGGCAAGGTCGAACTCGGTCAGTCAGCCGGACTGATTGACGATATTCCGCCTGCCGCGGAGGTGGTTGCGCGCCTCGTGGCGGAGTATGAGACTGCGCTCGCGCGGTTTTCTGGCTGAGCGCCTGCCCATACGCCGATACGCCGATACGGCGCCGCGTGGCCAGGCGCGCAATCGCGTCACGTCCCGGCCCCGCCCTGATAACCCGGTCAGAAGCGATGCACGAGGCCGACCTGGACGCCACGCGCCTCTGCGCCGGGATACGCCAATGCGAGCCCCGCATTCGCGGCGCCAGCGAGCGTATAGCTGGCCTGCCCGCGATTTTGCAGAAACGACGCGGCGGCGTAGAAACTGGTGCGCTTCGAGACATCATGGTTGTACATCACACTGAACTGGCGCGCGCCGTTGCCCGCGGATGTCCGGTCCGTCAACTGCGCCCACCCGAGCGCAAGATAGTTGAACGGATTGATCGTGTACCCGACCGAGACGCCGTAGGTGTTCGCATCCAGCGCCAATTCGTCCCACTTCGCCCATGTGTAGGCGCCGTAGATCGTGAACTTGCCGATCACGTACGAAATGCCCGAGAGAATCGTGCGATCGGTCGGCGCGCCGTCCGTGTTGCGCAGTGCCTGCCCCGCCACGAATGCGGAAAACGGTCCTTGATCGTAGGTGACGTCGAACTGATAGCTCGCGCCCGTGCCGCGCAAACCGCCCGCATTGCCGAGACCGACATAGACGCCTCCCTTCAAGCCATGAAACGAAGGCGTGAGATACGAAATCGTGTTACTCGTGCGAATACCGTAGGTCGTGATGTTGTCGAGCCCCGAGGCCTGCGTGACCGCCCCGAATGCATCCATGCGGCCTTCGTCGATGAAGAGTGGCGAATTCTGCCGCCCTGCGCGCACCTGCCCCCAATCGCTGGACAAACCGATCCACGCCTGGCGATTGAACAGGCTGCCCGCAGTCGCAAATGCGCCAGTGGTTGGCAGGAAACCATTTTCGAGCACGAAGTTGACTGCATAGCCGTCGCCCAGATCCTCCTTGCCGCGCAGGCCGAAGCGGCGCGCCCATTGGCCGCTCGATCCCATCGCCGCCGTGTAGCCGTTGCCGGTGTCGACGTATTGCACAAACTCGTCGACAATTCCGTAAAGCGTGAGACTCGATTGCGCATGGGCGATGCTCGCGAAGCTGGTCGTCATTAAAAATATCGTATTCCTAAGTTTCATGATGAGAATAGTAGTAGGCGAGTGGTTGTAATACGGGTGAATAATGAATGGCCGACTGCTTCTCGCGGCCGGCCGGGGATCTCAGGCGTTAACTTTTTTCCTCGACAACCACTGCGCGCCGACGAGCGCAGCCGTCGAAATCAGAATGAGCAGCGTTGAGATCGCAGCGATTGTCGGGTCCTGCTGATCGCGGATATTCTCGAACATCAGACGCGTCAACGTCGACGTGTCGCCACCCGAGACGAACAGCACAATCACCGTTTCGTCGAAGGACGTCATGAACGAGAACAACAGCGACGAATAGATCGCCGGTGCGATTTGCGGCAGCGTGATCTCGAAGAACGCGCGCATGCGCCCCGCCCCCAGGCTGCGCGCCACCATCTCGTGCGTGAGATCGCAGGTTTCGAGCCCGGCGCCCACCGTGATCACCACATACGGCAACGCGAGCAGCGTGTGCGCGAGCACGAGCCCCGTCAGCGAGTTGTTCAAACCGAGCCGCGCATAGACGAAAAACACGCCAACGGCGATCAGGATGACGGGTGCGATCATCGGCAGCATGAAGACGGCGCGCACGGCACCGCCGAACCTGCCACCCAGATGACGTATCGCATACGCACCGGCGGTGCCGAGCGCCGTAGCGAACACAACGGTGGCGAGCGCCACTTCCAGCGAGACTCGTGCACCGCGCAGCCAGTCGTCCGAGGTCAGAAAGCTGCGATACCAGCGCAGGCTCAGCCGATGCGGCGGAAAATTCAGGAAGCTGTCTGCCGAGAACGACATCGGAATGACGAGCAGGCATGGCACGACCAGAAACGCCAGCACCATGGCACACAGGACATAGAGCCATGCACGCTGCGCGTGCGTAATCTGCGTATCAGTAGCGATCATTTGCATCTCAGCAACCCTCCCGCGGCGCAACCGCGCGGCAGATGCGCTGCACCAGCCACGACGCAAACAGCGCGATCAACACGAGCACGACGCCGAGCGCGCTCACGAGCCCCCAGTCACCCTCGGTGGCGAGCGTGGTCTGGATCTGCATCGCCATCACGTTGACGTTGCCACCGCCAAGCAAGGCCGGCGTCACGTAATAACCGAGCGAAATCACGAACACCATGACGATGCCCGCCGCGAGCCCCGTCAGCGTCTGCGGAAAGAACACCTGCCAGAACGCGATGCGAGGCGATGCGCCGCAGTTCGCGGCCGCTTTCACGAGGCTCGGGTCGATCGCGCGCATGACGCTGTAGAGCGGCATGATCAGCACAGGCGTCATGACATGGACCATGCCGATCACGACGCCCGTAAAGTTGTTCACCAGATGCAGGGGCGATGCGATCAGGCCGTTGCCAACCAGCAGGTCGTTCACCACACCGTTGCGCTGCAGGAGCACGAGCCACGAGTAAGTGCGCACGAGCGTCGAGGTCCAGTACGGCAGCACCACCGCCACGAGCAGCACGCCCGCGATGCGGCGCGGCAACTGCGAAATCAGATACGCAACCGGATAGCCGATCAGCGTCGCCCCGAGCGTGACCGCGAGCGAGACTTCGAGCGTCGTCACGATCGAGTGCAGATACACCGGGTCGAGGAGAACCGCATAATTGGCCAGTGACCATTGTCCCGCGCCGTTCTGCAGCGACTTTTCGACCAGCCACGCGAAAGGAATCACCAACAGCACGCCGACGACAGCGAGCCCCGGCATGCCCAACAGGACCATGCGCAAACGCCCGGCGATTTCGAGGCGCCGTAACGCGACTTCGTTCTCGAGCGGCTGCGGGCCAACGAGAGCGGTTTCGTTCGAGGTGAGATTCATGCATCCTCCCCGACCAGCACGAGTGCCTCGCGCGGCAGTCCGACCTTGACGCGATCGCCCGGTGCGAGCCGCCGTCGCTCCGCAAGCGAAGCGCCTGGCGGCATCAGGACTTTCACTTCGTGGCCTTCGGCGAGGTCCGCATAGACAATCTGCGCGTCGCCGCGGTAGACCTGGTCCTTCACCACAGCGTCGAAGCACAGGCTGTCGGCGTCCGCCGTCTCGACGATACGCAGCGATTCCGGGCGCAGCGCCATCCACAGACCAGCCGCCTCGCTCGTCCGAGTGGGCGCCGCCGCGACGCGCGTGTCGCCGAACCAGGCCGCGTTCGCGTCGCGGCGCAGCGGCACCATGCAGGTCTCGCCCATAAACTGCGCGACGAAGCGATTGCGCGGCTGCCGGTAGATCTCCTCAGGCGAGCCGACCTGCACGAGCGCGCCGCCGTTGACGATGGCGATGCGATCGGACATCGTCAGCGCTTCCTGCTGATCGTGCGTGACATTGATCGTCGTGGTGCCGAAGCGCTCGTGCAGCCGCCGGATCTCGATCTGCATGCGGTCGCGCAACTGCTTGTCGAGCGCCGAGAGCGGCTCGTCGAGCAGCAGAATGCGCGGCTCGAAAATGAGCGCGCGCGCAAGTGCAATGCGCTGCCGCTGACCGCCGGAAAGCGCGCCGATGCCGCGTTCGCCAAATCCCGCGAGCTGCATCACGTCGAGCATTGCCTCGACGCGCCGCCGCCGCGTCGCCCCATCGACACCACGCAGCCTTAGCGGATAGCCGATGTTCTCGGCCACGTTCATATGGGGAAAGAGCGCGTAGTTCTGAAACACCATGCCGATGTCGCGCCGGTGCGGCGGCATCGTCAGTAATTCGGTGCCGGCCACCTTGATCGAGCCCGAGCTCGCTCGCGTGAATCCGGCCAGCACCATCAGCAAGGTCGTCTTGCCACTGCCGGACGGACCGAGCAGCGTGAGGAATTCGCCCGCGCCGATGTCGAGCGAAACGTTGTCCAGCACCGTTGTCGCTCCATACGATTTGCTGACGTTCCTGATCGAAACTGTCGCCTTCATTGTCTGCCCCTGTGTGGTCGCTTCAACGGGAAATCGCGGCCTTGTAGCGCGCCGTCGCTGTTTTCTGGTTGTCGCCGGCGCCCCACCAAGGGCCGTCGATCTTCACAGCGTTCTTGAGGTTTTGCGGACTGGAGTTGAGTTCGGCGAGCTCCTGCGGCGAAAACTGCTTCACGTCGAACGCACGCGCGTTGGTCGGACCGTAGCCTTCGAGCGCGTGGGGGATGTTTGCCTGAAACTCGGGAGACGTCATCAGCGCAATCATCTTTTGCGCGGCAGCCGCGTGCGGCGCACCCTTCGGAATCGCGAGACAGCCCATGCCGAGGATCGTCTCAGCGTTCGAATACGCGACTGGCGCCTTGTCGTGCAATACGGGCGTAAGACGGCTGCCCCAGATCATCTCCATGTCGACTTCGCCGCTCTCGATCAGTTGAGCCGATTGCGCGCCGCTCGACCACCAGACGCTCACGGCAGGCTTGAGTTTCTGAATCGACCGGACGGCGCGGTCCACGTCGAGCGGATAGAGCTTGTCAGGTTGCACCCCGTCGGCGAGCAGCGCGATTTCGAGCGACTCGATCGGCGCGTCGGACATCGCACGGCGGCCTGGAAACTTGCTGACGTTCCAGAAGTCTTGCCACGTGCGCGGCGGATTGTTCGGAAACTTGTCTTTGCGATACGCGAGCACGACACTGTAATAGTTGCTTGCGATCCAGTCCTTCGACCGCGCGTTCTGCGCGATGCCGTCGATCTTGATCTGCCGGTAATCGAGTGGTTCAAAGAGATTTTGCGTACTACCTGCCGCGCATTCGTCTGAGCCGAGATTGACGATGTCCCATGCGGGACTGCCGGACTGCACCTGCACGCGCACCGCCGTGAGTCCCGGCGTGGTGTTTTGCACAAGCGACAAACCGAGCCGAGCCGCTGCGGGCTGCGCAAGCGCTTCGACGATCCCCTTCTGATACGCGCCGCCGTACCCCGCGAACGTCACCGTCTCGCCCGCCAGCGCCGGGGTGATCGTGACGGCCGCAGCGGCCAGCGTCAACGCGGATGCCGCCACGGCGGCCGACCACTTCATTTTCTTCTGCATCTGCGACTCCTTACGTTCAATTTATTTTGGATTACATAATAATCAGATAAATCCACCGAACGGTTCAGCACGCGCGGCGCGTTGCACCGCGAGCTCGTGCCGGATCGTGAGGCTAGAACCAGGCGCGAAGAAAACCGCGCAGGTTCTCGCCCAGGTCGGGCGCGAGGTAGCCGCCCTCCTGCACGAGCACCGTCGGCAGATGCAGACTCGCGAGTCGCGCGCCGATGTGGGCAAAACCGCTTTCGGTGATCTGGAAGTACGCAAACGGATCATGCTTCGACGCGTCGAGGCCAAGCGCCACGACGAGCGCGTCGGGCGCGAAACCGGCGATTTCCGCGCAGGCTGCGTGGAGCGCCGCGAGGTAGAGGTCGTCGCTCGTGCCTTTCGGCATCGGGTAATTGCGGCTGCATCCGAGCGCCGCCCCGGTGCCGCGCTCGGACTCGCCGCCGCTGAAAAACGGATACGCCACGGCAGGATCGACGTGCAGCGAGACCGTCAGCACATCGGGGTCGGCGTAATAGATGCTCTGCTGACCGTTGCCGTGATGCACGTCGATATCCACGACCGCGATGCGCCGAAAGCGCGTGCGCAACTGCTCGACGGTCACCGCCACGTTGTTCACGTAGCAGAATCCACCGGCACGTTCGCGCTCCGCGTGATGACCGGGTGGCCGGCACAGCGCGTAGGCCACGGCATCACCGTCGCGCACCGCGAGCGCCGCGTGATGTGCCGCGTGCGCGCTGCGCAGGATTGCGCGCCAACTGCCGTCCGAGATGGGCGACGTGGTGTCCGCGACATGAAACCCGCAACGCCCGACGATCGAATCGGGATACACCTTCGCCTCGCCGAACGGATGGAAGCTCGGCACCATCGGCCCCGTCGCACCGGTGGCACGCCGCCACGCATCGAGTCCGTTGCGTAGGAAGTCGAGATAGCGCGGCGAGTGCACGGGTTCAACCGAACTCAACCCGAAATCGCCGGGAACATGAGCCACGCCGCCAGCGCCGAGCGCGGCCGCGAGCAGCACGTCGGCACGCGCGGGTTGCTCGGTATAGACCGTCGCACGGCCATGCACGACGAACGTTCCAGGATCGTGTTCACGCTGGCTTTCGCAATAGAAGACCTTCATCGTCTGTTCATCCTTACGCGATGTTGCGACCGGATGCGGCATCCATGTCCTGCAATGCGGCATGCGCATCTCGCGACGCGTCGCTCATCCTGAACCGGCTCGACGGGATCAGCAGCAGCGCCGCGATGCCGAGAACCTGCACGGCGCACAGTACGTAGAAGCCCGGTGCGAAACCACCCGCGAGTGTGCGCGTATAGCCAATCATGTAGGGAATCGCATAGCCGCCCAGGTTGCCGCCAATTGTCACCATCGCAAGCGCGGTGCCGGCCGCGGAACCCGAGAACAGCGTCGCGGGCACCGACCACAGCACGCCTGACGAGGCCTGCGCACCCACCACCGCGAGGATCAGACCGGCCAGCCCCCAGGCCAGGTGACCGGAAGTCGCCCCCGCCAGCCAGAAGCCGGCGACCGACAGCAGCATAGGCAGGATCGAATGCCAACGGCGCTCCTGCGAACGATCCGAATGACGTGCCACGAGCACCATGCAAACACCCGAGAACACGTACGGCAGAGCGGATAGCAAGCCGACCTGCAGCAGATTCGCGACTCCCGCGCTGCGGATAATCTGCGGCAACCAGAAACTCACGCCGTACGCCCCGCCGAGCAGCGCGAAATTCGCCGCCGCCATCAGCCAGACTGTTGGACTGCACAGCGCATCCCTAACGCCGCGCGGTCGCGCTCCAGCTGCCTGCACACCGTCGCCACCGCGTGCTGACGTATGCACGTAACGCCGCTCGCCGGCGGTGAGCCACTTCGCATCGAGCGGGTCGTCAGGCAGCCACGCAAACGTGAAGAGCGCGAGTGCGATGGCGGGCAACGCCTCCATGATGAAGAGCCACTGCCAGCCGCGCAGGCCGCCCCATTGCGGTACCGTTTGCAGAATCCAGCCGGAGAGCGGACCACCCAACATGCCGCCGAAGGTCAACCCGAGGAAGAAGATGGCGCACACCTGCGAGCGCAAGCGCGCGGGGAACCAGTACGTCATATAAAGCATGACGCCGGGATAGCAGCCCGCTTCGGCGACGCCGAGCAGCACGCGCATCGCATAGAACTGGTGTGAGTTGGCGACGAACGCCATGCCTGCCGAGATTACGCCCCAAACGAGCATGATTGTGCCAAGCCACAATCGCGCGCCCACACGCTGAAGAATGAGGTTCGCGGGAATCTCGAAGGCACAGTAGCCGAGGAAGAACAGACCCGCGCCCGTGCCATAAGCGAGGTCACTCAGACCGATGTCGCCCGCCATCTCCAGCTTGGCGAAGCCGACGTTGACCCGGTCGACGAACGACACGACGAGGAGCAGAACGAGGTACGGAAGCAGCTTCGACGCAATCCGGTTGTACAGCGCATCGTCCCGGTCGCGTCCGGCACCAGCGCGGCTCAAAAGTTTCATGCGACTACCCTTGATGGTGGGGGCGCTCACGCGCGAACTGGTATGGGCGCGCGGCGCCGGAGGCATCGCTTCAACCGCCCAATCTTTGTTTCTCTATACGGAACGATGTTTCTTTATGCGATCCATCGTCCGATGACAAAAAACCCGTGTCAATGGGGTCTTGCCGCAGGGATCAATCGCCGCGCCCGGGCGTCGCTTCGTCGAGACATTCCCGCAATGCCACCAGCAGCGCTTCGATCTGTGCCTCGGTGCTGATCAGCGGCGGCGCGAACAGCACCGAGGCGCCGAGTGCGCGCAGCAGGAAACCGCGCCGTTGCAACGCGTCGGTTACGCGCTTGGGCACCTGCAATTGCGGCTCGAATGGCGCGCGCGTACCCTTATCGGCAACGAGTTCGAGCGCGCCCATGAGGCCGATGCCGCGCGCCTCGCCCACCAGAGGATGTTCAGCCAGTCGACGCAGACCGGCTTGCAGCAACGCCCCCGTGGTCGCCACACGCTCCAGAATCCGATATTCGTCATACAGATCGAGCGTTTCGAGCGCGACCGCGGCCGCCACCGGATGACCGCCATAGGTGAAGCCGTGGCCAAAGCCACCGAGCGCGTTCGTCTGGCTCGCGATCGCCTGATAGAGCGTGTCGTTAAGCATCAGCGCCGAAATCGGCTGATACGCCGACGAAAGCCCCTTCGCGCACGCCAGCATGTCGGGCACGATGCCGAACGCCTGCGATCCCCAATAGTGACCGGTGCGCCCGAAGCCGCAAATCACCTCGTCGACGACAAATAGAATGTCGTGCTTGCGCAGCACCGCCTGGACCGCCTCGAAGTAGCCCTGCGGCGGCACGACCACGCCGCCCGTGCCCATCACCGGTTCGGCAAAGAACGCGCCGATGTTCTGCGCGCCTTCCGCGAGGATCAGTTGTTCGAGTTCGGCAACGAGTCGCGCGCTGAACGCCTGCTCCGTTTCACCTTCGCGGCCTTCGCGATAGAAATGCGGGCAGGTCACGTGCAACATTTCCGGCAGAGGCAGGCCCCACCCCGTCTGCATGTTCGGTAGGCCCGTGAGGCTTGCCGCGGCAATCGTCGTGCCGTGATAGCCACGCCGCCGCCCGATGATCTTGCGCTTGCCGGGCCGTCCCGCCGCGGCGTGGTAATACCAGACGAGCTTGATGGCCGTGTCGATAGCTTCGGAGCCCGAACTCTGGAACATCACCTTCGACATGGGCACGGGCGCGCGTTCGAGCAGGCGCGCGGCGAGTTCGATGACGGGCCGGCTGCTGCGGTGCGCAAAGGTCTGCTGATACGGCAGCTTCAGCATCTGGCGGTGCGCCGCGTCGGCCAGACGCTTTTCGCTGAAACCGAGTGAAGCGCACCAGAGCCCCGACATCCCTTCGAAATAGCGGTTGCCCTCAGTATCGACGACATAGGGGCCATCACCCGATTCAATGATCAGGGGTCCTATTTCTTCATGCTGACGCAAGTTGGTCTGCGGATGCAGGTGATGGTCGATATCAAGCTGGTTCAGTGTATTCATCGAAGTCTCCGTGCAAGAAAATAAGCGATTGGTTTGATCACCTATCGTTTCGTTGTACGTTACCATGTTTCTAATAGCGGTACAAAAATGTTTCTGCTTATGGACCGGCGTCACGCAGCATGAACACCTTTGGGATGTCGGCCGCTCTGCTCGCCGGTGGGGCCGATGTGATATATGTGCATTGCAAAATGGTGGCCGCTCAACGCTGAGCGGCAGCCTTCACGAAACAGGCATTGGCGCGCACGCAGCGGCGCCGCGCGAGGGGATGATCGGAAGATGGACGAGGAAAAAACGAAGAGCGGCGTCAAGTCGGTGCAAATGACGTTCGACATTCTGGAAGGCGTCGTCGGCGCCCCCGACGAGATCGGGGTGAGCGAGCTGGCGGTGCAGCTAAAAACGACCAAGGCCACGGTCTTTCGTCATCTGCAGACGCTGCTGGAGCTGGGCTATCTGGCACAGAATCCGGTGACGTCGCGCTATCGCCCGGGCGTGAAGGCGTATCTGCTGAGCCGTTCGGCGGCGTCGCGCATCGATCTGCTGGGCGCGTCGGAAGCCTCCATGCGCGATCTGCGCGAAGAGCTGGGGATGTCGGTCGTGCTGTCCGGGCTGAGCGCGCGCGAGCTGACCGTACTCGCCACCGTGGTCGGCAAGGCGGCGCTCGAGATCGGCGTGCGGCCCGGCACGAGCCTCGCGCTGCACGCCAACGCGCAGGGCTATGTCGCGCTCGCGTTCGGTCATGCGGAGTTGCGCGCGCAATTGAAGAAGCAGGAGTTGAAGGCGTTCACACCGCACACCGTCACGGCGCAGACCGAGCTCGACGCCATTGTGCGCAAGACACGCGAGCGGGGCTACGCGGTCGCATTCGAAGTGGAAACGCTCGGCATCAGCGCGGTCGCGGCGCCGATCCTCGACAGCACGGCGTGCGCGGTCGGCACGCTGGCCCTCGTGGGCAGCATCCAGTACATCCCGAAAGCGCCGTCGGCCGCCATCGTCGATCCGCTGGTGCGCACGGCGCTGCGCATTTCGTGGAACCTCGGTTACAAGGGCAGCGATCTGCAACAGTCCCAAGGCGGCCGGCCCGCCAAAGCCTGAATGCGTTACGGGCGCCTCTGCGCCCGTAACGTGTCCAGTACCGCGCGCGGCGTCAACTCAAACCGGCGTATCGCCGAGCCTCGTGTTCCCCGGCGCGCGCCGCCGTTGCCGCAATTGCGGCACGCATGCCATCGTGATCGCGCCGACGAGCGTCGCCACCGCCAACGCATAGAGTCCGCTTTCGAGGTGCCCGGTGCGGTCGCGCAACCAGCCGATCAGAAACGGGCTCGCATAGCCACCCAGATTGCCGATCATCGCCATCAGGGCGATCCCCGCCGCGACAGCCTGGCCGGTCAGCAGAATCCCGGGTAGTGCCCACAGCACGCAGAACGCCGAGAGCCCGCCTGCCATCGCCACACTCAGGCCGATCAACGAAAGCCAGGGCTGTGAGTGAAAAAAGGCGCTGAACGCGAGACCGGCCGCCGACAGCAACGTGGCGATCGTACCGTGCCAGCGGCGTTCCTTCGTGCGGTCCGAGTGTTTGCTCACGATGATCATCACGACAGCGGCCACGGCGAACGGCACGGCGGCCAGAAAACCTGTTGTGATGAGGCTGCGGATACCGAGGTTCTTCACGATCTGCGGCATCCAGAACGACACGCCGTACGTGCCGCACAGCAGCGTGAAATTCGTGACGATCAGACACCAGATGCCGACGTTCGAGAATGCCGCGCGAAAATCGTGGCGCGCGCCGTCGCGTTCGGCTGAAGCGCGCTCGGCCATCAGTTGCGCGCTCACGCGTGCATTGTCCTCGGCGCTGAGCCAGTGAACCTTGCCGGGACCGTTGTCGAGATAGAAGTAGGTGACGATGCCGAACAGAATCGCAGGCGAGCCTTCGAGCAGGAACAGCCACTGCCAGCCCGCGAGTCCCCACACGCCCGCGAAGGTCTGCATGATCCAGCCCGACAGCGGACTACCGAGCACGCCGGCGAGTGCGATGCCCAGATTGAAATACGCCATCGCCTGCGAGCGCGCGTAAGCCGGAAACCAGTACGTGAGATACAGCACGATGCCTGGATAGAACCCCGCTTCGGTGATGCCGAGCAGGAAGCGCAGCACGTAGAACGAATTCGGTGAATGCACGAATAGCATGCATGACGAAACGATTCCCCATAGAACCATGATGCGCGCGATCCAGAATTTCGCCCCCAGTCGTTGCAGCATCAGGTTGCTTGGAATCTCGCACAGACAGTAGCCGATGAAGAACACCCCCGCGCCGAAACCGAAGGCGGTGTCGCTCAAACCAATGTCCGCGGCCATCTGCAGCTTGGCGAAACCGACGTTGACGCGATCGAGAAACGAAATGATGTACAGGACAAACAGGAACGGCAGGATGCGGCGGGCGATCCGGTTATAGAGCGCCCAATCGCGCGTGGACTCGAACGTCGAGCGGGAAAGCAGATTCATGGTGTCTCCTGGACTGCGTAGTGTGTCTGTTGTATTGCGCAGTGAATGGTGCTCATTGTCGCGGACAGCGCGGCTCTGTGACCACGTCCATCCTGCGTCCTGCGTCTTGCGTTCTGTATCAGGCCGCGCGCCGTGCGCCGCCCTGCCGCTGCGCGAGCATGAAGTCGGCGCAGCGTTCGCCGATCATGATGGTCGGCGCATTGGTATTGCCGCTCACAATCAGCGGCATGACCGAGGCGTCGGCGATACGCAGTCCTTCCAGTCCGCGCACCCGCAGGTCGGGTGAAACAACGGCAAGCCGATCGGTTCCCATCCGGCAAGTGCCGACCGGATGAAACACCGTTTTTGCCACCGAGCGCACGTAGTCCTCGTAGACCTGCTGCGGAATCGCGTCATCGTCGAGATTGGGCAGCATCAGCATGCCGTCGAGATGCCGTGCCAGCGAAGGCGCACGCATGATACGCCGGGCGAAACGCACGCCCGCCACCAGCACGCGCAGATCTTCGTCGTCGGAGAGGAAACCGGCGTCGAGCGCAAAGCCGTCGTGCGGATCGGCGCTGCGCAGGCGCAGCGTGCCGCGCGACTTCGGGCGCAGCGCGCACGGGTTCAGCGAAAGACCGTGGCCTTCGGGCGGCGCGCGGTCGACGTCGCCAACCAGCGTGGGCACGACGTGGAACTGCACGTCGGGACGCCCGCAGCCGGTTGCATCGACGAAAGCGCCGCTCTCGATCACGTTCGACGTGAGCAAGCCGCGCCGCGCGGCGACATACTGCAGCCCGTGCCGCAGCGCCTTCATGCCGCGATCATGGCCGAGCAGGCTCATCGGCTCGCGCGTGCGCGCATAGACCGACGCCGCGAGATGGTCCTGAAAGTTGCGCCCGACGCCGGGCAGATCGTGCCGCACGCCAAGTCCGAGATCGCGCAGATGCACGCCATCGCCAACGCCGGAATGCATCAGGATCTTCGGCGTGGCGAGCGCGCCCGCGCTCAGCACTATCTCTTCGCGGCAGCGGAATTCATGGCGGCTGCCGTCGTCGGCGCGCGCGACCACGCCCACTGCGCGGCGCCCTTCGAAGACGAGCCGCTCGACCTCCATGCCGGAGCGCACGCTGAGGTTGTGCCGCCCGCGCACGCGGCCGAGATAGGCCACGGCGGTACTGCAACGGCGCCCTGCGTCGGTCGTGGTCTGGTAGTAGCCGACACCCTGCTGGGCCGCGCCGTTGAAATCCTCCGTGTACGGCACGCCCGCTTCCATCGCCGCGTTCACGAACGCGACGCTCAGCGGATGGCGATGCGTCCCGTCGCTCACTTTCAGCGGCCCGTCGGTGCCATGCAGAGGCGCGCCCAAACGCCGGTTGCCCTCCGCGCGGCGGAATACCGGCAACACGTCGTCCCAACCCCACCCCTTCGCGCCCGCCGCGGCCCAATCGTCGTAGTCCTGCTGCTGGCCGCGAATGTAAATCATCGCGTTCACCGAACTGCCGCCGCCGAGCGTGCGCCCTTGCGGGATGAAGACCTCGCGGCCGTTGACGTGGGCCTGCGCGTCGGTACGGTACATCCACGTGCGGCGCGTGCCATGCACGCGAATGAAGGTGCCCGGAATGTGGATGAACGGATGGTTGTCGCGCGGACCGGCTTCGAGCAGCAGAACGCTGCAGCCCGCCTCGACGAGACGGCTTGCGACCGTGCAGCCGCCGGAACCGCCACCCGCCACGATATAGTCGAACGTCTCCATTGCCGTGCTCATCAGATGCCGATCTGGCTGACGAACTTCGGTTGCAGGTAGGCATCGAGCCCTTCGCTGCCGCCCTCGCTGCCGTAGCCGCTGTCCTTCCAGCCGCCGAACGGTGTTTCAGGCGCGGCGAGGCCGAAGTGGTTGATCGAGACCATGCCGCATTCGAGATCATCGGCGAGGCGCGTGGCCGTCGCGATCGAGCGCGTGAACGCAAACGCGGCCAGCCCATACGGTAACGCGTTGGCGCGCGCGATGACTTCGTCGAGCGTGTCGAAGCGCAGCACCGTCGCGATCGGGCCGAACGGTTCGTCACGCATCACGCGCGCATGGTCGGGCACGTCGACGAGGACGGTCGGCTGGAAGAAGAAGCCGTCTGTGCCCGCGACACGCCCGCCGCCCACGCGCACCGTCGCCCCGCATTCGCGCGCGTCGGCAACAAATGCGGCCATTGCGTCGACGCGGCGTGCGTGCGCAAGCGGGCCCATTTGCGTCTCAGCCGCCGCCCCCGCGCCGACCACGAGCCGCGCGGCCTGCTCGGAGAACGCGCTGACGAACGCGTCATGGACGCCGGACTGCACGAAGAAACGTGTCGGCGAGGCGCACACCTGGCCCGCATTGCGAAACTTCAGGCCCGCGCCAAGCGCGGCGGCCGCCGCGATGTCTGCGTCGTCACAAACGATAAACGGCGCATGGCCGCCGAGTTCGAGCGTGCAGCGCTTCAGATGCTGCGCGGCCAGCGCACCGAGTGAGCGGCCCACCGGCACCGAACCCGTGAACGACACCTTGCGGATCACCTCCGAGCGGATCAGGAACGACGAAACCTCGGCGGGCACGCCGAACAGCAGGTTCAGCACGCCGCCGGGCACACCTGCGTCATGAAACGCCCGGCACATTTCGATGCATGACGACGGCGTTTCCTCCGGTCCCTTCGCGATAATCGAACAACCGGCCGCGAGTGCGCCCGCGATCTTGCGCACCAGTTGCGAGACCGGAAAGTTCCATGGACTGAACGCCGCGACCGGCCCGACCGGTTCGCGCAGAACCATTTGACGCGCGCCGCGCTGGCGCGGCGGGATCACCCGGCCGTAAGCGCGCCGCCCTTCTTCGGCATACCAGTCGACGTGATCGCCCGCGCCGCCCGCCTCCACCCGCGCCTCCGCAAGCGGCTTGCCCTGCTCCTTCGTGATCAGTTGCGCGATCGTCTCAGCGCGCTCGCGCAGCAGATCGGCGGCCCGGCCCAGCACTTTCGCGCGCTCATACGCCGAGGTCTTGCGCCAGATCTCGAAGCCGCGCTGCGCCGCTTCGAGCGCGAGCGCCATGTCCTGCTCACTTGCGAGCGTGAATTCGCCTAGCGCCGCGCCGGTCGCGGGGTCTCGCACCGTTGCACGCTGCGCATGGGTGCCGGCGCGCCACGCGCCGTCGATCAGCAAAGGAGTATTCAAAATCATCTTGCGTCCTGGTTGCGGGGTCTTCCGACCGCCTTTCGTGAATCATTTGTTTTTTTGAACGAAACTTCGTTCTTTTCAACGACACATCCTAGACGCGTAATTCGAGCCATGTCAAGCACTTGCCACCAGGTGAAAATCCCGACGTCTTTTGTGAGCGCTAGCGCTTGACCGTCGCCTTGAATACGCTCTACGATTCTTTTCATCGAAAACATGTTCTTTTAATCGAAACAGCGTAGACACAGAAAACCGTGCTGTGCGCTGCCCCCACTTGCAGGAGACAAGCTCCAATGAACTACCAGGATCTGCTTCACAACTGGAACGACCTGCCGCGCGAAGTCGTGCGCAAGGGCGTGGAACGCGTCGGCTTCCGCGGCGGCGACGTCATGTGCGTGATGAACTGGCTGACGCCGGGCATGCAGGTGTTCCCGCACAGCCATACATTCGAGCAACTCGTGCTGATCGTGCAGGGCCACGTGCGCTTTCATCTCGCCGACGATGTGATCGAAGGCGGCCCCGGCACGATGATCCGCATCCCGCCGCACGTCATGCACTACGCGGAGCCGATCGGCGACGAAATCGTGCTGAATCTCGACGTGTTCGCGCCGCTACGCGAGGACTATCGTCATCTGGTCGAATACCAGGCCGGCGAGTTCGTCCGGTCACCCGCGCAGACAGGGGAATCGGTGTGAGCGCTGAAACGTTCCGCAGCCGCCTGCTCGCAGGTTCGCCGCTCGTCAGTTCGTTCATCAAGACGGGCCACTATCAGCCCGTGGAGGTGGCGGGCGCGGCGGGTCTCGACGCGGTCGTGATCGATGCGGAGCACGCTGCGTTCAGCGCCGCCGAGCTCGACGCCTGCCTGATGGCATGCCGCGCCGCGGGCGTGGCGGGTCTCGTGCGGGTGCCGGACACGCGCGCCGCCACGCTGCTGCAAGTGCTCGACATGGGCGCAGAAGGCGTTCTCGTGCCGCACGTGAAAAGCGCCGCGCAAGCCGCGGACATCGTCGCCTGCACGCGTTATACGCGCGGCGTGCGCGGCTTCTCGAACTCGGCGCGTGCGGGCGGCTACGGCGCCGTGCCGATGCGCGAGCACATCGCGCGGCAAGACGACACCGTCAGTGTGATCTGCCAGATCGAGGACGAAGAAGCGCTCGCGCACCTCGACGCCATCGCAGCCGTGGACGGCGTCGATTGCCTGTTCGTCGGGCGCGCCGACCTCTCCGTCTCGCTGCGCACGTTCGATCTCGACGATCCGGCCGTAGCCAACGCCACGCGCGCCGCACTTAACGCGGCCGGCGGCGCCGGCAAAGCCGGCGGTCTCTTTCTCGGCGATGTCGCGAGCGTGCCCGAATGGCGCGCCGCGGGCGCCTCGTTTTTTGTCATCGGCTCGGATCAGTCCATGATGCGCGCCGGCTGGCGTCAGGCCGCACAGGGCGTGCGCGCCGCACTCTGAAAGGAATTCCCATGAACGACACCACGCTTGAACTCGACACGGCCGAACAGGACGCACAAATCGACCGGCTCATGCAGGGCGCGATCGATCTGCATTGCCACAGCGGACCGTCCGTGATGGCCCGCTATCTGGACCACATCGAAGCGATCCGCGAAGCGTCCGCCTCCGGTCTCAAGGCCGTGCTGCTGAAGGACCACTACTACTCCTGCACGCCGGTTTCGTATCTGCTCAACAAGCATTTCGCCGATTCCGGCGTGCAGGTGCTCTCGGGCGTGCCGCTCAACAACGCGGTCGGCGGACTGAACGTGCATGCGGTCGAGCACGGCCTGAAGCTCGGCGCGAATCTCGTGTGGATGCCCACGTTCTCGTCGAAGAACCACATCGCGCATCATCATCAGGACAAGCAGTTCGACCAGAAATTTCCGCAAACGACGCAGCGCATGCTGGAGCCGATTCCGCTCACGGTGCTCGACGACGACGGCAAGCTCAAGGACGAAGTGCTCGCCATTCTCGACCTGGTCGCCCAGGCGGATGTCGTGCTCTCGGGCGGCCACCTCAACATCGCTGAGATCTTTCCGCTCTTCGAGGAAGCGCGCAAACGCGGCGTGAAGCGCCTGCTGGTCAATCACCCGACCTACGTCGTCGACGCCACACTCGATCACATGCGTCAGCTCGCGCGCGAAGGCGTCTTCATGGAGCACTCGATGTGCATGTGGGTGCCGGGCTCGAAGTTCAAGTTCTACGAACCTGAGTTTCTCGCTCAGGTGATCGAGGCGGGCACGGTGGATCTGACGATTCTCGGCTCCGATCTCGGACAGAAAGGCAACCCGACGATCGGCGACGGTTTCCGCAGCGTGATACGCACGGCGCTCGACATTGGCTACAGTGAGGCGGACATCCGTAAAATGACGTCAGGCAATGCCGCCCGGCTGATGGGAATCTGAGCCACGCCGGGCCACAACCGGAGAATCAATCGATGGCAACACAGAAAGCAGGCATTCAGGAAGCGAGCGAAGGTCCGGTCGTGCTGGAATCGGTCGGCATCGTATTCAGGCTGCTCGACGAGATGTCGTCGGCACGCCGGCCGATGGGCGTGACCGAGCTCGCGCAGATCGTCGAGGAACCGAAACCGCGCGTGTACCGGCACCTTGCTTCGCTGCGCCAGCTCGGCGTGGTGGAGCAGGATCCGGTCAGCGAGAAGTACCGGCTTGGCGCGCGGCTCGTGATTTATGGCGCGGCCGCCAGCGAGCAGTTCGACTTGCGCACGCTCGCCGACCCGTATCTCACGCAGATTCGCGACGCGACGGGCCAGACCGCCCTGCTTTCGGTTGCGACGAACGACACGGCGCTTGTCGTCGCGACGGTCGAGTCGAAAGCGAACGTATGCATCTCGGTGAAACCCGGCAATCGCGTGCAGCCGTATTGTTCGGCGCAGGGCCGCATCGTGCTCGCGTTCGCCGACGAAGCGAGCCAGCAGCGGGTGATGCGTCGCAAGATGCTGCCGCTTACGCGGAACACAATGACCGATCCTGCCGAGCTCGCCGCACGCCTGAAACTGATTCGCGCGCGCCTCTATGACGACGCGGACGGCGAAGTGACCTTCGGCATCAACGCGCTGTGCTGCCCGATCTTCGGCATGAACAACGTGGTGCTGGGAACAATCGGCATCGTGGGGTCAAGTGGCGAGGTCGTGTCGCCGCCGGACCCGACCATGCTGCAACACGTCCAGACCGCCGCCGCGGCGCTCAGCGCACGCATGAATGGCGATGCGTACGAGCACACGCTCGCGGCGCATCGCAAGAAAGGAAGCAAACCCAAAGCATGACAACCAATCGACTGGAGAGCCGCGTCGGCGCGCTCGCCCTGAAGAACCCGGTGATCTGCGGTGCCGGCGAACATACGATGACCGGCGACGCCATTCGCGCCGCACTGCGCCACGACGCGGGCGCGGTCGTCGCCAAATCGACGAACGAGTCGCAGCCCGCGAAGGATCAGCTCGACCGCACCGATTACGCGCTGCTCGACCAGCACTGGAATCCGGTGAAATGGCATGAGGCGGATTCGCAGGACGCCACGCTCTTTTGTCGCTCGGGCCTCCTGCAACGCGGCTTCGACGGCTGGATCGACGAGCTTGCCGGGCTCGATCGTGAAGCGCGCGCGAGCGACAGCTACGTGATTCCAAGCCTGATTCTGAGCGATCTCGAACAATGCGCGCGCTTCGCCACACAGATCGAACAGGCCGGGCTGCGTGTGCTCGAAGTGAACATCGGTGCGCCGCACGGCGAAGAAGCCGCGCAAGGCGCGATCCGGCTGGAGCGTGACGCCGAGCGCATCACACGCATCGTCGCGCGGCTGCGCGCGAGCACGGCACTGCCGCTCTGGATCAAGCTCACGGGCCAGAGCGAAGACGTTGCGGGCATCGCGGCTGCCGCGCAGGCGGGTGGCGCGGACGCCGTCATTCTGATGGGCCGCTTCATGGGCTTCCTGCCGGACCTCGACACGCAGCGCCCGGTGCTCGGCACGAACGCCGCAGTCGGCGGCGGCTGGGCGTTGCCGCTCACCGCGCGCTGGATCTCGCTCGCGCGCCGCCGCCTGGGCACGACATTTCCGCTCATCGCGACGAATGGTGCGCGCAATGGCCTCGATGTCGCGCGCTTCCTGCTAGCCGGCGCCGCAGCGACCGAAATGACGTCGGCGGTGCTCACTCGCGGCTACGCGGCGCTGAGCGATGCCGTCGCCGAACTCGACGCTTACCTCGGCGCGCGTGGACAGCGCGTCGAACAGATACTCGGACTTGCCGCCGATTGCGTTGAAACGTATCAACAGCAAACGAGCCGCCCCGGACACTGGACGCAATTCTCACCCGCCACCGACTGATTCGCCGCTGATCCAAGTTGATCCCTCATTTGAGGGGTCATCGTTATTCCTATATTTCGTATTCCTACATTAATAAAAATCGCAGGAGACAAATGAAACGCTTCGTCCCACTACTCGCGCTGCCATTCCTCGTCGCATCGAATGCGCATGCCCAATCGTCGGTCACCATGTACGGCCTTGTCGATACCTTCGTGCAATACGTGAACACGGGCAAAGGTTATACCGCCGCAATGAACAGCAGCGGCCAATACGGCACACGCATCGGTTTTCGCGGATCGGAGGATATTGGCGGCGGCAACAAGATCGATTTCACGCTGGAAAATGGCTTCAATTCGAACGACGGCACATTCGCCACGCCAGGTTCGATGTTCAACCGCCAGGCGTGGATCGGCGCTTCGGGAAACTGGGGGAGCGTGCGTGCCGGGCGGCAGAATTCGCTGCTGTTCCTCAATGAGGGCCGCCTCGACGCGTTCGGCGGCGCGACCCAGGCCTCCGGCATCGATAATCTGAGTGTGTACACCTACCGCACGAGCAACACCGTCTCGTACTTCTCGCCGAAAATCGCCGGCTTTCAGGCGAGTGGCTATCTTGGCCTCGGCGATGCCGGCGGCTTTCGCTCAGGCGGATCGAACTACCAGTTCGCGCTGACCTATGACAACCGGGCGATCTCGGCGGTGTACGCCACGCAGGGCGTTCGCAATGCCACGGCGACCAGCACCGAGCGCTCCACCTTTGCCGGCGGCTCGTACGACTTCGGTGCGGTGCGGCTCTATGCCGGCTACGCCTCGGCCAGTTGGGACGATCTGCGCATCGATATCCGCAGCTACGAAGTCTCGGGACGCTGGAGTTTCTCGCCGTTCGCGTATGTCGCGCTGGGCTATACGTTCTTGCAGGACCGTAACGGGAGTAACGACGCGGCTCAGTACAGCGCGATGTTCAACTACTCGCTTTCCAAGCGCACGAGCATTTACACAGCGCTCTCGTGGCTCGACAATCGAGGCACCGCGCAATATCGTCTGGCCGGCGCCGCCAATGCGGGGCTTGCGCTTGCGTACCCGGGTGCGGCGGCCAAGGGCGTGCAGGTTGGAATCGTTCAGGCGTTTTAGACCGTGTTAGCCGTCCGGCACGGAGCGACCAGGTCTGATGTGGCGATTACCGTAGACATACCGAGACTGAGTTCATCAGCATCTCGCTGCTTCCACAACGGGAGCATCGAATCGTACCGGCCGATGACCGGGGTCTCCCCGCAGTCATTAGCCGATCGTCGTAACGGAAACTTATAGCATCAGTCGACGTTACGACTGCGAACGGAAAAACAGGAGCTCCCGGAACCACTCGGGAGCAGCCTGAATTACTCCCACTCGATCGTTGCCGGCGGTTTCCCCGAGATGTCATAAACCACCCGGTTAATCCCGCGCACTTCATTGATGATGCGGTTCGACACATGCCCCAGCAACTCGTGCGGCAGGTGCGCCCAATGCGCGGTCATGAAGTCGAGCGTCTGCACAGCGCGCAGCGCCACGACATACTCATAAGTCCGGCCGTCGCCCATCACGCCCACGCTCTTCACCGGCAGGAACACCGCAAACGCCTGGCTCGTCAGGTCGTACCATGACTTGCCCGTTTCCTTGTCGATAAACGTACGCAGCGTCTCGATGAAAATCGCGTCCGCGCGACGCAGCAGATCCGCGAAATCGCGGCGCACTTCGCCGAGAATTCGCACGCCCAGACCCGGGCCCGGGAACGGATGGCGGTACACCATCGCCGGCGGCAAACCGAGCTTCACGCCAAGTTCACGCACCTCGTCCTTGAACAGTTCGCGCAGCGGCTCAAGCAGCTTCAGATTCAGCGTCTCAGGCAGACCACCCACGTTGTGGTGACTCTTGATGGTCTGCGTCGCCTTCTTGCCCTTGCCAGCCGATTCGATCACGTCCGGATAGATCGTGCCTTGCGCGAGCCACTTCGCGTCGGTCAGCTTGTTCGCTTCGGTCTGGAACACCTCGACGAATTCCGCGCCGATGATCTTGCGCTTCGCTTCCGGGTCGGTCACGCCGGCCAGCTTCGACAGGAACACGTCGCTCGCGTCGACGTGGATCACCTTGACGCCGAGGTTCTCAGCGAAAGTCGCCATCACCTGCTCGGCTTCGTTCAACCGCAGGAGGCCGTGATCGACGAACACGCAGGTGAGCTGGTCGCCGATCGCGCGATGCAGCAGCGCCGCCGCCACCGACGAATCCACGCCACCCGACAAGCCCAGAATCACGTGCTCGTTGCCGACCTGCTCGCGAATCTTCGCGACGGCTTCATCGATGTAATGGCCCATTTCCCAGTCGGGGTTCGCACCGCAAATCTGCAGCACGAAGCGTTCGAGCATCGCACGGCCCTGCACGGTGTGCGTCACTTCCGGGTGCCATTGCAAACCGTAGAAATGACGCGCTTCGTCGGCCATCGCCGCGATCGGGCACGATTCCGTCGAAGCCATCAACTGGAAGCCCGCGGGCATTTCCAGCACCTTGTCGCCGTGGCTCATCCACACCTTCAGCATGCCGTGACCTTCCGGCGTGGTGAAGTCGCTGATGCCTTCGAGCAGGCTCGTATGGTTGCGCGCCCGCACTTCGGCGTAGCCGAATTCACGCAGGTGGCCAATATCGACCTTGCCGCCGAGCTGCTCGGCCATTGCCTGCATGCCGTAGCAAATGCCCAGCACGGGCACGCCGAGTTCGAACACCACTTGCGGCACACGGGGTGCATCGGTTTCGGTGACCGAGCTCGGGCCGCCGGAGAGGATCACGCCCTTCGGCGCGAAATCGCGAATGAACGACGCGTCGACGTCGTGGGGATGAATTTCCGAATACACGTTGGCTTCGCGAACGCGACGTGCAATCAGTTGGGTGACTTGCGAACCGAAGTCGAGGATCAGGATCTTGTCATGCATGGCAGCGGACGGAGTCAAAAGTGAACGGATACGGGATACCGCGCAAGTAGCGCGGCGTTGAATTCAAAGCGGTCCACGTGGGGACGATCGAACATGAAGCGTAACGATGAAGCGTCTGGTATCGGCCGGCGCCGCAGGCACTCACCTGTGGCACGCACGTACGGAATCCGGTAGCTTCGGCTGGCGTTCTGGCGCTTGGCGCGTCAGCCATGAAACGGCGGCCGGGGCGCACCGGGTGCGTCGGCGGCGGCGTTACGGGCTTCGTCGCGCGCGGCACGTTCAGACGCCGTCAGGCCCGGCTCGTCGACCACCGGATCGAACGGCGCAGCCGAAACAGGACTCACAGGCCGTGTGACCGGCATAACGGGCTCGACAACCGGCTCGGCGCGATAGACGGGTTCCGCTGTCACGCGAGCGGCGTCACGCCTGTTGGCAGCGTCTTTAGCGACATCTTTCGCAGCCTGCTTTTCGGCACGCTCGGCGGCCGCGGCTTCAACCAGCCGCAGCTTTTCGCGCCGCCGCACCGCGCCCGACAGGCGCACACCGCCAAGACCCACGACCAGCAGCACCACCCCGGTCAGCACCGCGATGATCTGCCCGAAACCGGTCAGCGCCGGCGTATGCAGCCCGAGCAGCCAGACCAGCATCAGCACGCCAGTCAGCCAGTTCACGTGGCCGACGACCTTGGCGACCGTCGACGTGAGCGAACCGTCGATCGACGCGTGCAAAGCGAGCCACGCGAGTCCGATCAGCGCCACGCCAAACCCCTGGCCGACCAGAGCCGGCTGGGTTTGCACCAGAAGCAGCGCGTTGTACAACGAAGTCCACGGCGTCAGCAGAAACAGCAGGCCGAACGCAAACAGCAACAACGCATCGAGGATGAGTACAGCGCGCAGCAATGGCTTCATTGGCGTTTAGTCCACGTGGTAGTTGGGCGCTTCCTTGGTGATCTGCACGTCATGCACGTGCGACTCGCGCAAGCCCGCGCCCGTGATCTGGACGAACTCGGCCTTGTCGTTCATCTCCGCGATCGTGCGGCAGCCGCAGTAGCCCATGCTGGCGCGCACGCCGCCGATCAGCTGGAACAGGATCGCGTTGACCGAGCCCTTGTAGGCGACGCGGCCTTCGATGCCTTCCGGCACCAGCTTGTCGATGTTCGCGGAGTTGTCCTGGAAGTAGCGGTCTGCAGCGCCGTCCTTCATCGCGCCGACCGAGCCCATGCCACGGTACGACTTGTACTGGCGGCCCTGGAACAGGAACACGTCGCCCGGCGCTTCTTCGGTGCCGGCGAACATGCTGCCCATCATCACGGAATTCGCACCGGCGGCCAGCGCCTTGCTGACGTCGCCCGAGAAACGCACGCCGCCGTCGGCAATGACCGGCACGCCCGTGCCCTTCAGCGCTTCCGACACGTTCGAGATCGCGGTGACCTGCGGCACGCCCACGCCGGCGACGATCCGCGTCGTGCAGATCGAGCCCGGGCCGATACCGACCTTCACGCCGTCTGCACCGTATTCGACCAGCGCCTTGGCCGCCGCCGCGGTGGCGATGTTGCCGCCAATCACCTCGACGTGCGGGAACTTCTGCTTGACCCAGCGGACGCGCTCGAGCACGCCCTTGCTGTGGCCGTGCGCCGTATCGACGACGATCACGTCCACGCCGGCCTGCACCAGCAGTTCCACGCGTTCTTCGTTGTCTTCGCCCACGCCGACCGCGGCGCCTGCGCGCAGCTTGCCGTGTTCGTCTTTACACGCGTCCGGGTGTTCGGTTTGCTTGGTGATGTCTTTTACCGTCATCAGGCCGCGCAGTTCGAATGCGTCGTTGATGACCAGCACGCGTTCGAGGCGGTGGCTGTGCATCAGCGCCTTGGCTTCGGCGAGCGGCGTGCCTTCCTTGACGGTGACGAGGCGCTCGCGCGGCGTCATGATGTTGCGCACCGGCTCGTCCAGACGTTCTTCGAAACGCAAGTCGCGGTTCGTGACGATGCCGACCAGTTGCGCGCCTTCGACGACCGGGAAGCCCGAAATGCCATGCTGGCGCGACAGCGCGATGACGTCGCGCACCTTCATTTGCGGCGGCACGGTGATCGGATCGCGCACGACGCCCGACTCAAAGCGCTTGACCTTGGCAACTTCACGCGCCTGTTCGGCCGGCGTGAGATTCTTGTGGATGATGCCCACGCCACCCATTTGCGCCATCGCGATCGCGAGACGGGCTTCGGTGACCGTATCCATGGCGGCGGACACGAGCGGCATATTCAGGGAGATGTTGCGGGTCAGCCGGGTCTTGAGGCTGGTGTCGCGCGGCAAAACATCAGAAAAGGCCGGGACGAGGAGCACGTCATCGAACGTGAGTGCTGTTTGGATCAGACGCATGGCAAATCCTATAGGCGCAAAAGCGAATTATACGCGATACCTCCCCGGTTTTCACTGCACTAACAGCAGCTTAGCGAATTTCGGGAGATTTTTTTCACGACTTTGCACCCTTCGATTTCGCTTCCGCGTTCGCCTCGGGTTCGATCCGGTTTCGTTTGCGCGTTCGGGCGCATGGAGGCGCCAGCTGGTTCGAACGCGGACAATCCGGGCGGCATCCAGGCTGCCCGGCCCCTGCGGGAACCTTAAAAGGCGCCTGAAAACGTGGGATACAACCGCTGGAATGCAGAATCAAACAAGACACCTGGGCCGCCAAACGGCTATTCTGCCGACCATTCCAGTTTTCTTGCAGGGGCAGTCGATGCAGCGCGGTGTGGCATATGGAGTAATGGCCGGGGCCTTATGGGGTATGGTGTTTCTGGTGCCGCGCGTGCTGCCCGATTTTTCGCCGCTGCTGCTCTCCACGGGCCGCTACACGATGTATGGCATCGTCTCGCTGGCCGCCGCGCTGCCAATGGCGCGCTCGCTCGTCAAACGCCTGACCCGCGAGGATGTCGGCGCCCTGGTCAAACTGGCGTTGGCCGGCAACCTGCTCTACTACCTGCTGCTGACCGCCGCGGTCCATATGATCGGCATCGCGCCGGCGTCCCTCATCGTCGGCGTGCTGCCGGTCACGGTGACACTGCTCGGCCGGCGCGATCACGGCGCCGTGCCGCTCGCCCGCCTCGTCTGGCCGCTTTCGCTGGTGGTGGCCGGCATCGCCTGCATCAACGTCGACGTCTTCACGGTTGCGGACAGCACACCGGTCAGTATCGCGACGAAACTCCTCGGCCTCGCCTGCGCGGCCGGCGCGCTTGCCTGCTGGACCTGGTTCGCGGTCGAAAACTCACGCTATCTGCAGCGTCAGACGCATTTCAGTGGCAACGAGTGGTCGGTGCTGTGGGGGGTGGTGACCGGCGCGCTTGGGGCGGCTTTGTGGCTATTGGTCGCCGCCGTGCCGTCTGGCGCCCTGCAAGGGCCGCTCGGCGACGCGCGCTGGCATAGCTTCTGGATGCTGAATCTGGGCCTCGCAGTCGGCGCCTCGTGGCTCGGCAACGGGCTGTGGAATGCGGCGTCGAAACGGCTGCCGCTCACCCTGTCTGGCCAGATGATCGTGTTCGAGACGCTCTTCGCGCTGCTCTACGCGTTCATCTACGACCAGCGCCTGCCACGCCCGCTGGAAACCGCGGCGATCCTGCTACTGGTGGCAGGGGTATGCTGGTCGGTGCGCCAGCATGCGGACGACGGCACATCCGGCGCGACTTCGATCGAGGAAAAGGCGCAACCGGCGGCGCACTAAGGCACAAACCGCGCTAGCGCGGCAAACATAGCAAACATAACAAACGCAGCAAGCGCCCTAACGCGAATCCTTGTTCTGCCAGCGGCGCCCTTCGATCGAACCCGCCTTGCGGGTCTTCTCGACGCGCCTTTGCCGCGAGAGCTTCGGATCCACCAGCAGAGGCCGGTAAATCTCGACGCGATCGTGGTCGGCGAGCACCGTATCCAATGGTCTGGGCTTGCCGAACACGCCGACTTTCTGTGTGCCCAGATCGATCTGAGGGTAACGCTGCAAGATGCCGCTTGCGTCGAGCGCCTGCTGCAGCGTGGCGCCTTGCGGCAGTTCCACGGCGATCAGCGTCTGCTCGTTGGCGAGCGCGTAGCAGACTTCAATCGACAAGCGCGCGCTCATGCCTTACCGTAGCGCTGATCGGCGCGCTTCACGAACGATTCGACGAAGGTGTTGGCGATGTGGCTAAACACCGGTCCAATGATCTTCTCGAGAATGATGTTGGTGAATTCGTAGTGCAACGCGAATTCGATCTTGCAGGCATCCGCGCGCAACGGCGTGAAACGCCAGAAGCCGGTGAATTTGCGAACCGGGCCGTCAGCGAACTCCATATCGATGCGCGTGGGCCGCTCCATGCTGTTGCGCGTGGCGAAATGCTGCTTGATGCCCTTGAAGTTGATATCGATCTTCGCCTCCATGCCGGTTTCGTCCTGGCGGCGGATTTCGACACCCCCGCACCAGGGCAGGAAGTTGGGGTAATCGGCGACGTCGGTAACGAGGTCGAACATCTGTTCCGCCGAATGGCGGATCAACACGGTTTTCTGGACATCTGCCATAAATTGAACAGCGCGTGGCAAGGGTGGACAAGCGCCGCGGGCTTTCCTTGCCCCGCTTTGCTAAAATCGTGATTTTAAACGAGTTGGGCACTTTCCATTCATGAGCATCATTGACAACAGAAAAGCCTTCTACGACTACTCGGTCGAAGAACGCTATGAAGCGGGGCTCGTGCTCGAGGGATGGGAGGTCAAAGCCCTGCGCGCCGGGCGTGGCCAGATCAAGGAAGGCTACGTGGTCATCAAGAATAACGAACTGTTCCTGATCGGCACGCACATCAGCCCGCTGCCCGAGGCCTCGACCCACATCAATCCGGACCCGGTGCGCACGCGCAAGCTACTGCTGCACAGCGAGGAAATCAGCAAACTGATCGGCAAAGTCGAGCAGCGTGGCTATACGCTCGTCCCGCTAAACTTCCACTACAAGGGCGGCCGGGTCAAATGCGAGATCGGGCTGGCCAAGGGCAAGAAGCAGCACGACAAGCGCGAGACTGAAAAGAAGCGCGACTGGGAGCGCGAGAAGGCGCGCCTGATGCGTTCGCCGTCGTGATCGTGGCGATTCAACAAAAAATGGCCCGCTTTTTATGCGGGCCATTTTTTTGGACAGAAAAAACCTGAATCAGCGGACTTCCGTCGCGCCCTTCCCCTTGTTCACGATCGTCAGCGCCGAGGCGATCATCGAACTCATATCCGCGAGGTTGCCCGGCACGATCAGCGTGGTGCCCTGCTTCGCCAGGTTACCGAAGGCGTTCACGTACTGCTCGGCCACCTTCAGGTTCACGGCTTCCATCCCGCCGTTCGACTGGATTGCCGCAGCGATCTTCTGAATCGCCTGCGAGTTAGCCTCGGCCACCGCCAGAATCGCCGCGGCCTGACCCTGCGCCTGATTGATCGCCGCCTGCCGCTCGCCTTCGGACTTCTGGATCGACGCCTCGCGCCCGCCGGATGCGATGTTGATCTGCTCCTGCTTACGCCCTTCGGATGCCGCGATCAGCGCGCGCTTCTCGCGCTCGGCGGTGATTTGCGCCTGCATGGCGTGAAGAATTTCCTTGGGCGGCGTCAGGTCCTTGATCTCATAGCGCAGCACCTTGACGCCCCAGTTCGCCGCCGCTTGATCGAGCGACGACACGATGCTGTGATTGATGAAATCGCGCTCTTCGAAAGTCTTGTCGAGTTCGAGTTTGCCGATCACCGAACGCAGCGTGGTCTGCGACAACTGCGTAATCGCGAACACAAAGTTGCTCGAACCATACGACGCCTTCATCGGGTCGGTGACCTGGAAATACAGCACGCCATCCACCTGCAACTGCGTGTTGTCGCGCGTAATACACACCTGGCTCGGCACTTCGAGCGGGATTTCCTTGAGGATGTGCTTGTACGCGATCCGGTCGACGAACGGAAACGCGAAGCTCAAGCCCGGCGTCAACGTGCGGTGATAGCGGCCAAGCCGCTCCAGCACCCACGCATGCTGCTGAGGCACGATCTTGAGTGTCTGTGCCGCGAGCACGATCACGATAAGCAGAAGCACCGCCGCGACGATGGTTGAATCCATGACTGACCTCCGGTCCGTAGTTCGAATTGTTGTGCCTGGTTCCGTGCACGCGTTGATGTGAGCGTTGGTGTGCGCTCAGTTCACGGTGGCCCCGGTTTTCGCCTGCCGGCTCGCCACGACGACAAGGCAACTGCCGCGCATCTCCACGATTTCATAGAGCTGCGCATCTTCGGGCTCGCCGGCGGCCAGTTCGACGTCCCACGCAGCTCCGCGATAATTGGCGCGCGCCCGGTGCTCATGCCATGCCGGCACGTTCAACGTTTGGCCAATATCCAGATTGACGTCCGGGTTTTTCGACGCCTCCTTGCGCGTTCTGCGGCCAAAGCTCGATCGTCTCAGCAACAGGACTGCCGCCAGCGCCACAACGGCCGCAATCGCAAACTGCAGGTCGGCAGCAGCGCCCGCGATATGGGCAATGGCTGCCGCCACGCAACCCAAAGCGATCATCAGCAAATAGAACGTACCGCTGATCAACTCGAGCACGACAAGCACACCCGCCCCGATCCACCAGAACAATCCACCTGGCGCCATGTTGAATCTCCACAAAGCAAAACACCCCGGATCTACCGGGGTGTTTATAGCACGAAGCGGGTGCATATTACCGGTCGGTGCAGCACGCTTTTACGTGCTTTTGATGTACCGCACCACCCTTTATGCACACTGCTTATTGGGCACCTGCCCCGCGCTTATTTGCTTTGCTTGCTGGCCTTGATTACTTCACCAGCGACTTCGCCAACTGCTGCCACGTCTCGATGATCGAATCCGGGTTCAGCGAGATCGACTTGATGCCTTCATCGGTCAGCCATTGCGCGAAGTCCGGGTGATCCGACGGGCCCTGCCCGCAGATACCGACGTACTTGTTCAGTCGCAGACACGTATCGATCGCGCGCTTCAACAGGAACTTCACCGCCGGGTCGCGTTCATCGAAATCGACTGCCAGCAGTTCCATGCCCGAGTCGCGGTCAAGGCCGAGCGTGAGCTGCGTCAGGTCGTTCGAACCGATCGAGAAACCGTCGAAGAATTGCAGGAATTCCTCGGCGAGAATCGCGTTCGACGGCACTTCGCACATCATGATCAGGCGCAGATTCTTCTCACCGCGCTTCAGGCCGAACTTCTCCAGCAACCCGACCACGCGCTCCGCCTGCTTCAGCGTACGCACGAACGGCACCATGATCTCGACGTTGTCGAGGCCCATCTCTTCGCGCACCTTCTTCAGCGCGATGCATTCCATCTGGAACGCTTCGGCGAAGTCGTCAGCGATGTAACGCGATGCGCCACGGAAGCCCAGCATCGGGTTTTCTTCGTCCGGCTCGTAACGCGAACCGCCGATCAGCTTCTTGTACTCGTTCGACTTGAAGTCCGACAGACGCACGATCACGGGCTTCGGATAAAACGCCGCCGCGATCGTGGCGATGCCTTCGGTCAGCTTGTCGACGTAGAACGCGCGCGGCGATGCATGGCCACGCGCCACGCTTTCCACGGCCTTCTTCAGGTCCTGATCGATGTTCGGGTACTCGAGAATCGCTTTCGGGTGAACGCCGATGTTGTTGTTGATGATGAATTCCAGCCGTGCCAGACCCACGCCTGCGTTCGGCAGTTGCGAGAAGTCGAAGGCGAGCTGCGGGTTGCCGACGTTCATCATGATCTTCACCGGAATCGCCGGCAGTTCGCCGCGCTGCACTTCGGTGATTTCGGTTTCGAGCAGGCCGTCGTAGATCTTGCCTTCGTCGCCTTCGGCGCACGACACGGTCACAAGCGCCCCTTCCTTCAGCACGTCGGTCGCATCGCCGCAGCCGACCACGGCCGGCACGCCCAGCTCACGCGCGATAATCGCCGCGTGACAGGTACGGCCGCCACGGTTCGTGACAATTGCCGCCGCGCGCTTCATTACCGGCTCCCAGTTCGGGTCGGTCATGTCGGCCACCAGCACGTCGCCCGGCTGCACACGGTCCATTTCCGACGGATCGTGGATCACGCGCACCGGACCCGCGCCGATCTTCTGGCCGATTGCACGGCCGGTCGCCAGCACGTTCGATTGGCCCTTCAGCTTGAAGCGTTGCTCCGCCTTGCCCGCGGCCTGGCTCTTCACCGTTTCCGGACGTGCCTGCAGAATGAAGATCTTGCCGTCGCGGCCGTCCTTGCCCCACTCGATGTCCATCGGACGCTCGTAGTGCTTTTCGATAATGACGGCGTATTTCGCGAGTTCGATCACGTCTTCGTCCGTGATCGAGAAACGGTTGCGCTGCTCGTGCGCGACGTCGACGGTCTTCACGCGGCCTTGCTCACCGGCCTTGGTGAATTCCATCTTGATCAGCTTCGAGCCGATCGAGCGGCGAATGATCGGGTACTTGCCTTGGGCAAGCGTGGTCTTGAAGACGTAGAACTCGTCCGGATTCACGGCGCCCTGCACGACCGTTTCGCCCAGGCCGTAGCTCGACGTGATGAAAACAGCGTCTTTGAAGCCGGATTCCGTGTCCAGCGTGAACATCACGCCTGCCGCACCGACGTCCGAGCGCACCATGCGCTGCACGCCCGCCGACAACGCGACTTCAGCATGGGTGAAACCTTTGTGGACGCGATAGGAGATAGCACGGTCGTTATACAACGACGCGAACACGTGCTTCATGCGATCGAGCACCTCGTCGATGCCGACCACGTTGAGGTAGCTTTCCTGCTGACCCGCGAACGATGCGTCCGGCAAGTCTTCTGCCGTTGCCGACGAACGCACGGCAAACGACAACTCTTCAGGCGAGCTGTTTTGCAGGGTGTCGAAACCTGCGCGGATATCCGCTTCGAGACGCGATTGCATCGGGGCGTCGACGATCCATTGACGGATCTCCTTGCCCGCTTCGGCAAGCGCCTTCACGTCGTCGACGTCGAGCGTTTCGAGACGTTTGGCAATGCGTTCGGTCAGATTGTTGTGCTGCAAGAAGTCGCGGAAAGCCAGTGCCGTGGTGGCGAAGCCAGTCGGCACGCGAACACCCGCGCCGGCGAGTTGACTGATCATCTCGCCCAGCGATGCGTTCTTGCCGCCGACAATCTCCACATCGGTCATCCGCAACTGCTCAAACGGAACTACATACGCCTCTTCCTTTGCGACGGTAACTGCGTTAGTCATACAAGCCCCTAAGTGTGAAAGAAATTCACGGCTGTGCAAGTGGGCTTGAACGCGAGACGCTCGTTGGAAGCGTGAGCTCGCGTCTTGCACAACCTGTTGGAGAAGCAATCGCTGCAAACGGCCGCGAGAGCCAATGAGCGCCGGATGCACGACGTAGAAAGCGGATGGGCGAAATTGCCGATCGATCCACCCTATTCGTCGCAAGTTACCGGCTGAAAGCGCGGCGTTGACCGACCGTTCGCGGTGAGTTAGACGCCAATCGCCTGCAATTGCTTATCCAACAGGTTGCCGCTATTCTACCGTGCCGACTCTCAAAATGTGACAGTCGGACGAGAATTGCGCCTCGAATCGCGCCCCGGACCGGCTGACGGGCTTTTGCGAAGCTCTCGCGAGGCCCGCCGCCATCCGGACGCAATTGCGGTGCCCACGGCGCGCTGACATGACGCCGCTGCAATTTCCGGCTAGCCACCGTGCAGCGACGTCGATGCAGCGATGTTTCATTCGAGCGCTTTTTCCCGCTCACGTTCCCCAGCCCCACTGATGCCGCCCACCGTATTCATCGTCTCCGACGGTACCGGGATCACTGCCGAAACCTTCGCGCATTCGATCCTCTCCCAGTTCGACCAGAAATTCCGCCTGGTTCGCGTGCCCTTCGTCGACTCGACGGAAAAAGCCTACGTCACGCTAGAAAAGATCAACGAAGCGACCCAGCAGGACGGCCGCCGTCCGATCGTCTTTACGACGCTGGTGGACAGCGCCTCGAACCAGATCGTCAAAGGCTCGAATGCGCTCGTGCTGGACATGTTCCAGACCTTCGTCGAGCCGCTCGAGCAGGAACTGGAGCTCAAGTCGAGCCACGCGATGGGCCGCGGCCACCAGAACGCCGATACCGAGGAATACAAGAACCGGATCGAGGCAATCAATTTTTCGCTCGCCCACGACGACGGTCAATCCAACCGCAATCTGGCCGACGCAGACGTGATTCTGGTCGGCGTATCGCGCAGCGGCAAGACGCCGACGAGCCTGTACCTCGCCATGCAGTATGGCGTGAAAGCGGCCAATTACCCGCTGATTCCGGAAGACTTCGAACGTGGCAAGCTACCTACGCCGCTATTGGCGCATCGGCAGAAGATGTTTGGTTTGTCGATCGATCCGCAGCGGCTGTCGGAGATTCGTAACGAGCGCCGGCCGGGCAGCAAGTACGCCGCGCCGGAAAATTGCCGCTACGAAATCAATGAAGCCGAAGCGATGATGCGGCGCGAAGGGGTCAAGTGGCTGTCGTCGACGCATAAGTCGATCGAAGAGATCGCGACGACGATCCTGCAGGAGATCAAGCTGGACCGGCCGGCTTATTGAGCGTGGCCGCTGAGCGGCACGCTGTTTTACTTACGCGCATGGCACTGAGGTGATCGCGGCGGTCACCTCAGCACCACGGTCAGTGCAGGCTCACGCGCGGCGCTGCTGGCGGCACTGTTCGAAGACACAAACCGCCGCCGCGGCCGCCACATTGAGCGATTCCATGCCACCCGGCTGAGGAATCGTCACCCGCAAGGAAACGGCATCGCGCCAGGTCTGCGACACGCCCGCGCCTTCGTTGCCGAACACCCATGCGAGCGGTCCGCTCAGATCGCAGTCGTAGATCGCCTCGGCGCCGTGCGAGTCCGTAATGACGACGGGTACCGCGAGGCGCTCGATCAGGCTCTGCGCTTCGACGTCCTCGTGGATTTGCAGCAGGAAATGTGCGCCCATACCCGAGCGCAATACCTTCGACGACCACGCGTACGCGGTGCCCGGTGCGCAAAACACCTGTTGAATACCAGCGGCCGCCGCGCTGCGCAGAATCGACCCGACGTTACCGGCGTCCTGCACGCCATCGAGTACGAGGCAGGTTTCTCCGACCTTCTCCGGCAGCGGCGTGTCGAGCTTTTCAACCAGCAGCAGAATCCCGACACCGTGCACGACGTTCGACACCTGGCCGAACAACGCGTCGGGCAGCGTGACGATACGATGCTCGTCGATGCGCGACACGATCGCCTGCGCTTCGTCGTGGCGCAGCGCGCCCTCGGTGACGATGCACATTTCCGGCTGCCCGGCGACGTCGAGATAGGCGCTCGCGAGATGGAACCCTTCGAGCAGTGCATGGCCGCTGCGGCGTTGCTGATGCGTCGAGCCGGCCAGTGCCTTGAGGCGCTTGTAGAGCGGATTGTCCCGCGAGGTGATGGCTTTCACAGGCAGCGAAGACAGTGAGAATGGAAAATGAATGGGCGACGCGCCGGGTCACACGTGGCGCTCAGGCGCCGCCGCGCTCGCCGAAGGCGTCGTCGTCGAGCATTGCGCCGGTAAGCGTTCCGGACATGACGATTACGTCGGCCGCCGGCAGCTTCAATGCCGCGCCAAAACGCTGATGCGCTTCGCGCACTGGCGCGAACGAGCGCCGATGATGCTCACAGGGCCCATGTTCACGCAGCGCCGCGAGATGCTGCGGCGTGCCATATCCGGCGTGCGCGTCAAAGCCGTAGACCGGATAGGTTTGATGCAATTCGAGCAGCATCCGGTCGCGCGTGACCTTGGCGAGAATCGACGCCGCCGAAATGCTCTTGACCAGTGCATCGCCGCCGATCACCGCCTCGCTGCGAATGCTCAGCGTCGGGCAGCGGTTGCCGTCGATTTTTACGAGTGTCGGCACGACTGACAGACCTTCGACCGCCCGTTTCATCGCCAGCATGGTGGCGTGCAGGATGTTGAGCCTGTCGATTTCTTCGACAGTGGCCAACGCTACGCAGTAAGCCAACGCCCGCTCGACGATCTTGTCGTACAGTTCGTCGCGCTTTCTGGCGGTGAGCGCTTTGGAATCGTCGAGTCCGCGAATCATCGGTTTCGACGGATCGAAAATCACCGCCGCAGCGACCACGGGGCCGGCCAGCGGCCCGCGCCCGGCTTCGTCGACGCCGCAGACGATGTCATCCGGTGTCTCGAAGTCCAGACCAACCTGCCGCGCCGCCGCGCCTGCAGCGCTCGCAGTCTTGCGGCGTGGTGCGCGCGCGGTGGTCACGGCAGCGCCCTGCGCTTCTCGACGACGCTTGCCACCACTTCCGCCGCACGCTGCGCGGTGTTCTGCCTCAGCACGTGATGCATCTCCGTGAAGATTTCCGTCAGCGTGCGCCGGTTAGCTTCGTCGCGCAACTGTTTCAGCGTGGCCTCGGCAAGCGCCTGAGGTGTGGCGAAATGCTGCAAAATTTCCGGCACGACGAAACGCCCCGCCAGAATATTCGGCAAGCCGACGTACGGCAGATAGCCCTGGCGGCGCATGATCTGGCCGGTTAGCCAGGGCACCTTGTATGAAATCACCATCGGCTTTTTCAGCAACGCGGCTTCAAGCGTCACCGTACCGCTCTTGACGAGAATCGCATCGGCCGCCGTCATGGCGAGTTGCGACTGGCCGTCGGTAATGGTCAGCGCGAGCCCGGGATGCGCATCAACCAGCGGCCGCAGCATTTCGCGCAGCACGGGCGTGGCCGCCGGCATCACGAAACGCAAGCCAGGCTCCTGGTGCTGCATCATCTCCATCGCGGCAAAGAACGTCGGACCGATCAGGTCGATCTCCGAGCGCCGACTGCCCGGCAGCACCGCGATGATCGGGCCACTTTCAGCGAGGCCGAGCGCGCGGCGCGCACCAAGCGTATCGGGTTCGATCGGAATCTCGTCAGCGAGCGGATGGCCCACGTAGGACGCCGCGACACCCGCCTTTTCCAGCAGTGCCGTTTCGAACGGGAACACGCAGAGCATGTGGTCGACCGCCTTGGCGATCTTCTTGATGCGGCCGCCCCGCCACGCCCAGATAGACGGGCAGACAAAGTGAACGGTCGGAATACCCGCCTCGCGCAACGAATGCTCGAGGCCGAAGTTGAAATCGGGTGCGTCCACGCCGACGAACACCGACGGCGGCTCGGCCAGCAACTGGCGCTTCAGTTCGTTGCGGATGGCGAGGATCCCGGGAATATGCCGCAGTACTTCGACATAGCCGCGCACCGCCAGCTTTTCCAACGGCCAGTGGGCGTCGAAGCCCGTGGCGATCATGCGTGGACCGCCGATCCCATAGTACTGGGTGGCGGCAGGCAGATGGCTCGCGAGGCCATCGAGCAGCGACGCCGCCAGCAGATCGCCGGACGGCTCGCCGGCGACCATCGCCACGCGCAGCGGACTTGGGTTGAGCGCCATCGCTTAGCGGATGATGCCGCGTTGCGACGCTTCGACAAACGCGAGCAGCGTTTGTACCGGCTCATCGCCATCGCCACCCGCGGACGCGAGTTCGCGCAACTGCACCTTCGCCTCTTCCAGCGACAGGCCGTTCTTGTACAGCAAGCGGTACGCCGAGCGCAGCGCGGAGATCGCGTCCGGCGAAAAACCGCGGCGGCGCAGACCTTCGACATTGATACCGTGCGGCTCGGCCTTGTTGCCCGCGGCAATCACGAACGGCGGGACGTCCTGTACGAGTGCCGAAGCGCCGCCCAGCATTGAATGCGCGCCGATACGCACGAATTGGTGCACACCCGACATGCCGCCGACGATGGCGTGGTCGCCAATGGTCACGTGGCCCGCCATCTGCGCATTACTCGACAGAATGACGTTGTTGCCGACATGGCAATCGTGCCCGACGTGCACGTAGGCCATGATCCAGTTGTCGTCGCCGAGCGTCGTGACGCCCGAGTCCTGCACCGTGCCGGTGTGGATCGTGGTGAACTCACGGATGGTGTTGCGGCTGCCGATCACGAGCCGGGTCGGCTCGTCTTTGTACTTCATATCCTGCGGACGGCCGCCGACCGATGCGTAGTGGCCGATCCGGTTGTCTTCACCGAGCGTGGTGTGACCTTCGATCACGCTATGCGAACCGACCGTGGTCCGTGCGCCGATCGTCACATGCGCGCCGATGACGGCATACGGTCCGATTTCGACGGATTCGTCGAGTTGCGCGCCTGGTTCGACGATCGCAGTGGGATGAATCCTGCTCATGCGTCCTCGCTTCTGATTCTGTTGCGTTGTCCGGATGGACGTAGCCGGAGCCTGCAGGGCTCAGGGTAAGCCGCTGACTGCCCGGACACCTTTAAGCGTCTTTGTCCGTGTGCCGTACCGCGCACATCAGGTCGGCTTCCGCCGCCACGGCACCATCCACTTCGGCGCGCGCCTTGAACTTCCAGATGCCGCGCATATGACGCTCGAACGTGCAGTTCAGGATCAGCTGATCGCCCGGTTCCACCACCCGCTTGAAACGCGCATTGTCGATGCCCACGAACAGATACAGCGTGTTCGACGGATCGCTCGGCTCTTCCGAAAACGTCAGCAAGGCTGCCGTTTGCGCGAGCGCTTCGAGGATCAGCACGCCGGGCATCACCGGACGCGTCGGGAAGTGGCCCTGGAAATACGGCTCATTGATCGACACGTTCTTCAACGCTTTGATGCTCTTATGCGGCTCAAGTTCGAGCACCCGGTCGACCAGCAGGATCGGGTAGCGATGTGGCAGCAGCGTGAGAATCTTATGAATGTCGAGATTGATTTTTTCGGTGCTCATGGTGTTTCTACTCACGCATTAACTGCGCGATGATGACTGCGAATGCTGGTGCAGGTGGGTTGGTAACGCATGCTGCCGGCGCTTGCCAGGACCCGGCGGCCATGCCACCCGGTCACGGCAACCGACTTTGCTTCCTGATGCTTGCCCGCTATTTTACGCGGTGCCGGCGGGTTGCCCCGCGGATTGTCCTGCAAGGTGTTGGCCAGCGGGGTTGGCGAACGGGTTGAGTCGGAAATCTCAGGTTTGGTCGCCCGCGGAATTGCTGGCTGTGTCGGCTGGCTTGCCTGCCGACGCAGCATTTTCGAGCGCCTTGATACGGTCACGGAGTTTGTCGATGTTACGCAGCAAAGCGGCGCTCTTGTTCCAGTCTGCGTGGTTCACCGCGGGGAACGCGCTGGTGTAGATGCCAGCTTTCAACAACGACTTCGACACGCCGGACTTCGCCGTGACGATCACATAGTCAGCCAGCGTCACGTGACCGGCGATCCCAACCGCGCCGCCAATCATGCAGTGGCGGCCGATGGTGGTGCTGCCCGCGATACCCGCGCAACCCGCGATCACCGTATAGGCGCCCACCTTGCAGTTGTGACCGATCTGCACGAGGTTGTCGATCTTCACGCTTTCTTCGATGATCGTGTCGGCCATCGCGCCACGGTCGATCGTCGTGTTCGCACCGATTTCGACGTCTGCCGCGATCGACACACCGCCGACCTGCGGAATCTTTACCCAGCCGCCGGTACGCGCATCGCCTTCGCCCACGAAATCCGGTGCGAAACCAAAGCCGTCCGAGCCGATCACTGCACCGGCGTGCACAATCACGCGCTCAGCGAGCTTGCAGCCGTAATACACCGCGACATTCGGATACAGATGCGAGCCCGCGCCGATCCGCGTGCCGCGGCCGATCACTACGTTGGCATCCAGGCGCACGTTTTCGCCGATCACCGCGCCCGCTTCCACCGTGACATTCGGGCCGATCACCGCGCTCGCGGCAATTTGCGCGGAAGGGTCGATGGTCGCGCTCGGATGCACGCCAGGAACCGGCTTAGGCGCGGCCATATCGATGAAAGTCTGCGCGACGCGCGCGAAGTAAGCGTACGGATTCGGCGTGACGATGAAATTACGCGCGGCATGCAAATGACTTTCGGGGGAACCGAGCTTCGCGAGGTCGTCGGCATTGATCAACACCGCGCCTGCGCGGGTCGTCTCGACCTGCGACAGGTACTTCGGGTTGGCGAGGAACGCCAGTTGGTCCGGGCCTGCCTGGTCGAGCGGCGCCAGACTGCCGACGCGCTGCGAACCATCTCCGACTACTTCACCGCCGAACCGTTTGACGATGTCCTCGAGCGTAAATGCCATGCCTATCCTGTCTCCTGTGTCGATCAGAGTTGGCGCTTTAGCGCCTACTCTGGTCCCATGCAAGCTTGCTGCCGCCAATCAGTCCAACTTGTCCGTTCTACCGCCGGTGTTGCGAACCAGCGCCGTCGAGCCCGCAACCGGCAATCCAGCGCCCGTTCAGTTACCCGAGGCCGCAAGAGCCTTCAGCACCTGATCGGTAATGTCGATGCGCGGGCTCACGTACACGGCCTCCTGAACGATCAGGTCGTAGTGCTGCTGCTCGGCGATCTGTTTGATCACCTTGTTGGCCCGGTCGAGCACCGCCGCCAGCTCTTCATTGCGGCGCTGGTTCAGGTCCTCGCGAAACTCGCGCTGTTTGCGCTGAAAGTCTGTATCCAGCTGCGACAAGTCGCGCTGCTTCTGCGCGCGATCAGCGGCCGACATCGACGCACCGCTCTTGTCGAGCGAGTCAGACATTGTCTTCAGCTTCTGCGCCATATCGGCCAGATCCTTGTCGCGCTTGGCGAACTCCGCCTCGAGCTTGACCTGTGCGGCCTTCGCGGCAGCCGACTCACGCAGGATACGGTCCGAATTCACCGCAGCGATCCTGGCTTCCTGTGCGTGCGCTGCGCCCGCCACGCCGACACCCAGCGTCATTGCCAGCGCGAACGCACACGCCACACGTTTCGAAAACATACCGGTTAGCAAAGTCATCCTCTCGATACTGTAGTTTGGCCGGCCACTCAAGACCGGACCGCCCGCCTCCGGCCGCCCGATCAGAATGCCGTCCCGATCTGGAACTGGAACTTCTGATACTGGTCGCCAGTGTGCTTCGTGAGCGGGAAGCCCAAGCTGAGCTTGAGCGGGCCGATCGGCGAAATCCACGCGAGACCGACACCGTAGCCGTAACGCAGGCCGTTCGCGCCGATGCTGTTGCCCTCCGAACCCCAGACGTTACCGCCGTCGAGGAACGTGAAGACACGCAACGTGCGGTCGTAGCCCGTGCCGGGCAACGGGAACGTCAATTCGATGTTACCCACCAGCAGCTTCGAGCCACCGATCGGGTCGTTCGTTTTCGCGTCACGCGGGCCCAGCGAGCTCGGCTCGTAGCCCCGCACCGAGCCGATACCGCCCGCGTAGTAGTTCTTGAAAATCGGATATGGCTTGCCGCCAAGACCGTTGCCGTAACCGCCCTGGAAGTTGAAGCCCAGCACGAAGCCGCGCGAAAACGAATAATAGTACTGCGCGTTGATGTCGGCCTTGTAATACTGCGTGCCGCCGATCGGCGTACCGTATTCGGCGTTCGCCTGCGTGAAGTAACCGCGGCTCGGCACCAGTGCGCTGTCACGCGCGTCGCGCGACCAGCCCACCGTGACCGGCACGTTGTTCGACACGCGGCCGAACTCGTGCACGTAGTCGATGTAGCTCTGCGGCGTGTTCGCGTCGATATCCAGCTGGTTCTGCTCGAGGCCGGCGCCAAAGTACACCGTGTCGACTTCGGAGAACGGAATACCGAACTTCAGGTCACCACCGATCGTGACAATCTTGAAGCTCGAATCCGTCGAGTAGTACAGCGGCTGGTACGTACGGTAATAGACGTCGGTAATCCGCTTGATGCCGTCGACCGTGAAATACGGGTCGACCTGCGTGACCGTCAAGGTACGGTATGTCTTGGCGGTATTCACGTTCACCGACAGACTCGTACCCGAACCGAACACGTTGTCCTGCGACACGCCCGCGGAGAGCACCACCTTATCCGTCGACGAGAAACCCGCACCCAGCGTAATCGCGCCAGTCGGCTTTTCAGACACCTTGACGTCCACATCGACCTGATCCGGCGTGCCTTCGACCGGCACCGTGGTCACGTCGACATCGGTAAAGTAGCCGAGACGGTTGATCCGGTCTTTCGACAGCGCGAGGCGGTTCGAATCGAACCACGAGCTTTCGAGCTGACGCATTTCGCGGCGCACCACTTCGTCACGTGTGCGCGTGTTGCCGACCACGTTGATGCGGCGCACGTACACGCGGCGGCTCGGATCCACCTGCAGCGTCAGGTCGACCTTGTGGTGTTCCTGATCGATTTGCGGCTGCGCATTGACAGTGGCAAACGCATAGCCATATTCGCCCAGCTTGTCGACGATCGACTTGGTGGTGGCTTGCAGCTTTTCAGCCGAGAAGCGGTCACCCGGCTTGATCTTGATCAGCTTGGCGAGCTCCGGCTCGCGATCGAGCAGATTGCCGGCCAGCTTGATGCTGTTGATCGTGTACGGCTCGCCTTCATGCAGCGTGACCGTCAGATACATGTCCTTCTTGTCCGGCGTGATCGACACCTGGGTCGACTCGATGTTGAACTCGAGATAGCCGCGATTCAGGTAATACGAGCGGACGTTCTCGAGGTCGCCGGTAAGCTTGTCTTTCGCGTACAGGTCGTTCTTCGTGTACCACGAGAACCAGTTCGGCGTGGACAGCTGCATTTCGTCGCGCAGCGTACCGGTGCTGAACGCCTTGTTGCCGATGAAGTTGATCTGGCGGATCTTCGCGCTCGGACCTTCGGCCACCGAGAACAACACCGACACGCGGTTGCGGTCGATCGGCGTGATCGTGGTGGTGACTTCGGCGGCGTAGTAGCCACGCGTCAGGTACTGGCGCTTGAGTTCCTGCTCGGCCTTGTCGACGAGTGCCTTGTCGTAGTAGCGGCCTTGCGACAAACCGACCGCGCGCAGCGCTTTGGTCAGGTTGTCCTTGTCGAACTCGTGAATACCGGAGAAATCGATCGTGCCGATAGCCGGACGCTCCAGCACCTGCACGATGACGACATTGCCTTCGGTCGCGATCTTGACGTCGTTGAAGAAGCCCGTGGCGTACAGCGCGCGAATGGCGTCGGAAGCCTTATCGTCGCTGAAGGTGTCGCCTTGCTTGATGGGCAGGTACGCGAACACGGTACCGGGTTCGACGCGTTGCAACCCCTCGATCCGGATGTCTTGCACCACGAAGGGCGTCGTTGCGTGAGCAACCAGCCCATGCGCGGCGAACGCCGCGGCTATAACCGTCTTTGGAACAAAGCGATGAGGTTTAAACAACGTGCTTCCCCAGTGTGTATAGCTGCATCAGGTCAGACGGTCGCCATCGTGAACGCCGCCAGACACTTTAAAAATGGATTAAACGAGCCAGATCGTTGAACAGCGCAATCGCCGACAATGCGACGATGCAGGCGAGACCCGCCCTCTGAAAAACGAGTTGCCAGCGATCGGAGACAACTTTGCCGGTTACAGCTTCAACCAAATAATATAACAGATGACCCCCGTCCAATACCGGAATTGGTAACAGGTTCAGTACGCCGAGGCTAATACTGACAAGGGCCAGGAACGACAGGAATGCAGAAGGACCTAGACGTGCGCTCTTTCCTGCGTAGTCGGCAATCGTCACGGGACCGGAAAGATTCTTCAGCGAAGCCTCGCCGACGATCATGCGCCCGAACATTCGCACCGAATAAACTGCAAGATCCCAGGTACGGCGCGCGCCCAGTTGCAGGCTTTCGACCGGCCCATAGCGCACGTCGATCGACGGGACCTGAGTGGCGAGTTCAGCACCGATACGGCCGATCTGCTGCCCCGTTGCCTCGTCGTGCTGCGACTGCGGGACGATCCGAACGTCTTCCAGCTTGCCCGCCGCTTGTCCACCACGCTCCACCTGCAGCGTCACGGGCACACCCGCGTGCGATTTTACATAAGCGATGAAGGCCGTGGCATTGTCGGTCGGCACGCCGTTGATCGCGCGCAGACGATCTCCCACTGCAAGGCCTGCCTTTTGCGCGGCGCTACCCGGCTGCACGCCTGCAACCGTCAGCTTGCCGCCTCCCGGCTCGAAGCCGAGACGCGACATAAAGTCGTCGTCAACGTCTTTCTCGGTAATGCCGCGCAGATCCAACTGGAAATCCGAGATGCCGTGGGCATCTTTCGCGCTCAACACGACCCGCTTGTGATCGAATGCCGCGCCCAGCAGCTTCCAGCGCAGGTCGGACCACGAACGCACACGCTCGGATTCGCCGGCGTTCTCGGCACGCACGGCGACGACGGTTTCGCCGCCGTCGAAACCGGCCAGCGCCGCAGCCGTATTCGGCGCGGGCGCAGCGACCACGGCCGCAGGCTCCGTCACGCCAGTGGCGAACACGAGGGCGAACAGCACGATGGCAAGCAGGAAGTTCGCGACCGGCCCGGCCGCGACAATCGCGAAACGGCGCCACACCGACTGCCGGTTGAACGCATGCGGCAAGGTTTCAGGCGGAATCGGCGCCCCGCCGGTCTCGCGCTCGTCAAGCATCTTCACGTAGCCGCCCAGCGGCAGCGCGGCAATCGTCCATTCGGTGCCCGTCTTCGGGCTCACCCATTGGAACAGCGGCTTGCCGAAGCCGATCGAAAAGCGCAACACCTTGACGCCGCACAAACGCGCCACACTGTAATGCCCGTACTCGTGGACGACCACGAGTACGCCAATCGCAACCGCGAAGGCCAGCAGTTCGATTAGCAGATTCATAGGCGCCTCACTGGACGGCGCGTTCCGTGCGACGGGCACCGTCCGGCAGACGCGCGATAAAGTCGGCGGCGGCGCGGCGCGCGGCGGCGTCGGCTTCGATCACGTCGTCGAGCGCGTGCGCGCTGCGGTTGGGCAACGCATTGAGTACGGCGTCGACCACCTGTGCGATCGCCATGAACCCGATCTGGCGCGACAGGAACGCTTCAACAGCGATTTCGTTGGCGGCGTTGAGAGCCGCGCTCGCCAACCCACCCTCGGCCAGCGCCTTCACGGCAAGCGCGAGGCACGGGAAGCGCGTGTAGTCCGGCTTTTCGAACGAGAGCGACGCGACCTGCAGCAGATCGAGTTGCGCCACGCCCGAATCGACGCGCTCAGGAAACGCCAGCGCGTGCGCGATTGGCGTACGCATATCGGGGTTCCCCAGTTGCGCGAGCACCGAACCGTCGGCGTACGAGACCATCGAATGAATCACGCTTTGTGGGTGAATCAGCACCTCGATGCGCTCGCCCGGCACGTTGAAGAGCCAGTGCGCCTCGATCACCTCGAGGCCTTTGTTCATCATCGTGGCCGAGTCGACCGAAATCTTGCGACCCATCACCCAGTTCGGATGCTTGCAGGCCTCGTCAGGCGTGACGTCGGTCAGCGTGGCCGGTTCGCGCGTGCGGAACGGGCCGCCCGAGGCGGTCAGGATGATCTTGGAGACGCCACCGTGCAGCGCGGCTTCGCGCGGCAGGCATTGGAAAATCGCGTTGTGTTCGCTGTCGACCGGCAGCAGCACGGCGCCGTTGTCACGCACGGCGTCCATGAAGATCGCACCGGACATCACCAGCGCTTCCTTGTTGGCGAGCAGAATGCGCTTGCCGGCACGCGCGGCGGCCAGGCTCGGCGCGAGGCCCGCAGCGCCGACAATCGCCGCCACCACCGTATCGCAGCCATCGCTCTCCGATACGTCGACGAGCGCTTGCGGCCCGTACCCGACCTCGGTCTTGCAGCCCGCTTCGCGCAGCTTCGCCGCGACGCGCACGGCGGTGTCGGCGTCGCCGACTACCGCGACTTCAGGCTGAAAGCGCAGGCATTGCTCGACGAGCTTGTCGCCGTTGCGATGCGCGGTGAGCGCGTAAACCGAAAAGCGCTCGGGATGACGCGCGACGACGTCGAGCGTGCTGTCTCCAATCGAGCCCGTTGAACCGAGCAATGTCAGACGTTTTTGCATATCTCTTTCTCTAGCCGAGCAGCAGCATGGCAAGCGGCAGCACCGGCAACAATGCGTCGATGCGGTCGAGTACACCACCGTGCCCGGGCAACAGGCCGCTTGAATCTTTCACTCCGGCCTGGCGTTTCATCATCGATTCGAACAGATCGCCCACCACGCTGAATGCCACGAGCAGGGTCAGTGCGAGCAGCGTACGTACGGCGCCCAGTTGCGCCAGCAGCGCAGAATACAGGGTTGGCTCGAACGCATGCAAAAAGACCGCCGCCGCGGCGACGATCATCACGGCCAGCCAGCCGCCGATCGCGCCCTCCCAAGTCTTACCCGGGCTGATGGCAGGCGCCAGCTTGTGTTTTCCGAAAGCCTTTCCCGAGAAGTATGCGCCGATATCGGCCAGCCATACCAACAGCAGCAGGGACAGCACGAACGGCACGCCCTTCATGCGCGCGGCGACGAGAGCATGCCAGCACGCGACGAATACCACAATGCCGGCAAGGAACAGAAACGCGCGCCAGGCGCCTTGCGCGAGGACCGGTTTGCGCAGAAGCACATACGGCCCCGCGATGACCCAGAAAATAACGGCCGCCTGAAACAGCGGCCGGGGCTCCTCGACGCCGGTACCGAGACGTGTGCTCGCGACCAGCGCCACGGCAGCCACCAGCGCGTAAATAACCGGGCCCGCGCCGCCGAGCTTCAGCAGGCGCGCCCATTCCCACGCCGCGAACACGACGACGAAGGCGATCAGCGCGCCGAACGCGCCTACCGGCGCGAATAGCGTGACCGGCAGGAAGATCGCCAGCAGGATGATCGCCGTGATGACACGGGTTTTTAGCATGGAAGCGAATCGACGTTTTGCGATTGCGGCTCGAGTTGAGCACTGGTGCGGCCGAAGCGGCGCTCACGCTCCGCATAGGAAGCAATGGCGTGGCCGAGCGCGTCGGCGTCGAAATCCGGCCAGAAGGTGTCGGTGAAGTAGAACTCGGTATAAGCGAGTTGCCACAGCAGGAAGTTGCTGACGCGGCGCTCGCCGCCGGTGCGAATAAAGAGGTCCGGCTCCGGCGCATAGGCCATGGACAGGTGTTCGGCGAACGAATCCTCGTTCACCTCGACCGCCTTGCCCGCCAGCGCCGATTGCTCGGCAAGCTTGCGGGTCGCCTGCATGATGTCCCACCGACCGCCATAGTTGGCAGCGATGGTAAGCGTGAGACGGGTATTGCGGGCGGTTTTGGTTTCCGCGCGCTTGATCAGATCGCGAATACGCGTATCGAATCGGGACAGATCGCCGACCACACGCAAACGGATGCCGTTCGCGTGCAACTTGCCGATCTCGCGCTCAAGCGCAGTGACAAACAGGCGCATCAGGAACGACACTTCATCGTTCGGGCGGCGCCAGTTTTCCGAGCTGAAGGCAAACAGTGTCAGATATTCGACGCCCTGCCGGGCGCAGGCCTCGACGGCCGCGCGCACCGCGTCAACGCCGCGCGTATGGCCGGCCACGCGCGGCAGACGGCGCTGGGTCGCCCAACGGCCGTTGCCGTCCATGATGATCGCGATATGTCGCGGCACCGCGGCGATATCAGGCACGCGCACGGTTGAGCTGGTATAGGTCATGGCCGTCGGGACAGTGACTGAAAAAAGAAGTGGATATCTTAAAGGTGCTGAGCCAACCGGCCTCAGACCGTCATGATCTCGGCTTCTTTGGTCACAACCAGTTTGTCGATTTCCGTGACGAACTTGTCCGTCAGTTTCTGAACGTCGTCACCTGCACGACGCTCGTCATCTTCCGAAATTTCCTTGTCTTTCACGAGCTTCTTCAGTTGCTCGTTTGCGTCACGGCGCAGATTGCGAATCGCGACCTTAGCCGTTTCCGCTTCGCTCTTGACCACTTTGGTCAGTTCGCGGCGACGCTCTTCGGTCAGCGCGGGCATCGGCACGCGGATTACGTCGCCTTGCGTAGCCGGGTTCAGACCGAGGTCCGATTCGCGGATCGCCTTTTCGACGACCTGGACCATCTTCTTTTCCCACGGCTGCACGCCGATCGTGCGTGCGTCGATCAGCGTCAGGTTCGCGACCTGCGAAATCGGCACCGGCGAGCCGTAGTAATCACACTGGATGTGATCGAGCAGGCCCGTGTGTGCACGGCCCGTGCGAATCTTCGACAGGTCGTTCTTGAACGCGTCGATGGAACGCTGCATCTTTTGTTCAGCGCCCTTCCTGATATCAGCCACAGACATTTTTAAACCTCCGAACCTTCAAAACGGTGCGAGCCGGCCAGCGCGCGCGTTATGCGGCGGCCTGGGCTCGCGTTAAAGCCCACGTTATGTGAACGAGAGTTTACACGTGGACGAGGGTGCCCTCGTCCTCGCCTAATACGATGCGCTTGAGCGCGCCCGGCTTGACGATCGAAAACACCCGGATCGGCAGCTTCTGGTCGCGGCACAGCGCGAACGCCGTGGCGTCCATCACCTGCAGATTGCGCCCGATCGCCTCGTCGAAGCTGATCGTGGCGTAACGGGTCGCACTCGGGTCTTTCTTGGGATCAGCGGAATAGACGCCGTCCACCTTGGTGGCTTTCAGCACGACTTCCGCGCCGACTTCCGAGCCACGCAGCGCGGCTGCGGTGTCCGTCGTGAAGAACGGATTGCCGGTACCGGCCGCGAAGATCACGACTTTGCCTTCCTCGAGCTGGCGAATCGCGCGGGGCCGGATGTACGGCTCGACCACCTGGTCCATGCGCAGCGCGGATTGCACGCGCGCTTCGATACCGGCATGGCGCATTGCGTCCTGCAGCGCCAGCGCATTCATCATGGTGGCCAGCATGCCCATGTAATCAGCCGTGGCGCGATCCATACCGGCCGCACCGCCCGCGACGCCGCGGAAAATATTGCCGCCGCCGATCACCACGGCCAGCTGCGTTCCGAGACGGACCACTTCGGCCACGTCCGCTACCATTCGTTCGATGGTTGCGCGATTGATGCCGAAGGCATCGTCGCCCATCAGAGCTTCACCGGAGAGTTTGAGCAGGACGCGTTTATAGGCAGTGGGCATAGGGGTATCCAGATCGCGCAGAACAGGGCAACAACAAGGGACTAATGTAGGGGTGAAATGCTGATTCGGGCAAGCGTCGCCAAATTGACGAACCCTGAGGTTCGTCAGAGGCGGCTGCGCCACGAGGGTCAACCCGCACGCAGCCTTGCGGCGCCGCCGACCGCGGCAAAGTCTTGCTCCGCCGCGGGTCCAACGGTACTAACTGAAGCTTGAGCGACGCTTATTGTTGCTTTGCAGCAGCGACTTGAGCGGCCACTTCAGCTGCAAAGTCGTCCTGCTTCTTCTCAATGCCTTCACCGACCACGAACAGCGCGAACTTCTGCACGCTCGCGTTGCCAGCCTTCAGCATCTGTTCGATCGTCTGCTTGTCGTTCTTAACGAACGTCTGGTTCAGCAGCGACACTTCCTTCAGGTACTTCTGCACGCTGCCGTCGACCATCTTGGCGACGATTTCAGCCGGCTTGCCCGATTCAGCAGCCTTCTGCTCAGCAATGCTGCGCTCCTTGGCGATCAGATCAGCCGGCACGTCGTCCGACGACAACGAAACCGGCTTCATGGCGGCGATGTGCATTGCCACGTCCTTGCCGACCTGCTCGTCCGCGCCGGTGTACTCGACCAGCACGCCGATACGCGTGCCATGCAGGTACGCTGCCAGCTTGTTCGCCGTGTCGAAACGCACGAAACGGCGGATCGACAGGTTTTCACCGATCTTGCCGACCAGTGCCAGACGCACTGCGTCGACCGTCGAGCCGTCCAGCGGCAGTGCCGCCAGAGCTGCAACGTCAGCCGGGTTTTGCGTAGCGACCAGCTCAGCGACGGTCTTCGAGAAATTCAGGAAGTCGTCGTTCTTCGAAACGAAGTCGGTTTCGCAGTTCAGTTCGACCAGCGAACCAGCGTTGCCGCCGATGAACGATGCGACCACGCCTTCAGCCGTCACGCGCGATGCTGCCTTGCTGGCCTTGTTGCCCAGCTTCACGCGCAGCAGTTCTTCAGCGCGCGCCATGTCGCCGTCGGCTTCCGTCAGCGCCTTTTTGCATTCCATCATCGGCGCGTCGGTCTTTGCGCGCAGTTCTGCAACCATGCTTGCGGTAATTGCCGCCATCATTTGCTCCTTGAGTTCCGTCTGTCACACGCCGCCCGGACTTCGATACCGGCGGCAAGAATTCGTTTCAACGTTGCACGTATTTTTTACGGACTACGTTTCAGGTACTGCTCACAGCAACCCACAACTTTGTCGCGACTTAAAAAAAGGGGGCCTGTAGAAAGCCCCCTTTTTTGCCGGACATGGGGCAGCTTTACGCTTCCGAGTTGACCTCGACGAACTCGTCGCCGTCGCCACCACGAGCAGCTTGCACCACTTCGTTGACCGAGTTAGCACGGCCTTCGAGGATCGCGTCAGCCACGCCAGCCGTGTACAGAGCGACAGCCTTCGAAGCGTCGTCGTTACCCGGGATCACGTAGTCGATGCCTTCCGGCGAGTGGTTCGTGTCGACCACGGCGATGACCGGAATGCCAAGCTTGTTGGCTTCGGTCACGGCAATCTTGTGGTAGCCGACGTCGACCACGAAAATCGCATCCGGAATGCCGCCCATGTCTTTCACGCCGCCGATCGACTTGACCAGCTTGGCCATTTCGCGTTCGAACAGGAGCGCTTCCTTCTTGCTCATGCGTTCGGTTTCGCCTGCTTCCAGCGCCGCTTCCATGTCCTTCAGGCGCTTGATCGAGACCTTCAGCGTCTTGAAGTTGGTCAGCATGCCGCCGAGCCAGCGCGCGTTGACGAACGGCATGCCAGCGCGTTGCGCTTCTTCAGCGATCGTGTCGCGCGATTGACGCTTCGTGCCGACGAACAGGACAGTGCCGCGATTCGCTGCCAGTTGACGCGCGTACTTCAGCGCGTCGTTGTACATCGGCAGCGTCTTTTCGAGGTTGATGATGTGAATCTTGTTGCGATGGCCGAAAATGAAGGGGGCCATCTTCGGGTTCCAGAAGCGCGTTTGGTGACCGAAGTGGACACCGGCTTCCAGCATTTGACGCATAGTAACTGCCATGAAAATCTCCGCGAGGGTTGGGTCTTAAGCCGGCTGCCGTATCGGCCGCGCCGCCATTGTGCATTGCACTTTCTGGCTGAACGCGACGGACACCCTGGGTGCGCCGGCTTGCGAGTCTGCTGCCTTGGTACTGCCCTATCCCGTAGCGCAGGCAACTATCGCCACGAGAAGTCTTTTCCGCCAATTTGCGCTTGCTTGCGCGCTTATCTACGCTTATCTGCGTTCACCCGCCGCCCATTAGAACAGCGATACATCAACAAAATAAGACAGAGATCGACTTAGCCAAAGATTATAGCACGCGACTATCGGCCGACTCAACCCGCGCGGTAGCTCCTGTTTGCTGCAGGCGGTTGCACCCGGGCGCTTGCCGGCGCCTCCAGCAAGCCGCCCTTAATCGAACCAGGAACACGAGGGCAAAAGGCACCAGCCCGCTCGCAAAACCCTGCGGCAGGTGGAATATGGTGCGATAATCTTGCAATAAATTGCATTTCAGGCCCGACTCATGGCTATTACGCTCAAAAACGAACACGATATCGCGCAGATGCGCGTCGCCTGCAAACTCGCGAGCGAAGTGCTCGACTACATTACGCCGTTCGTCACGGCCGGCGTTACGACCGGAGAGCTCGACCGGTTGTGTCACGAATACATGCTGAACGAACAAGGCACGGTTCCGGCGCCGCTGAATTATCAGCCGCCCGGCTATCCGCCTTACCCGAAAGCCACCTGCATTTCGGTCAACGATGTGATCTGTCACGGCATTCCGGGTGACAAGACACTGAAGAACGGCGACGCGCTGAATATCGACATCACCGTGATCAAGGAAGGCTATTTCGGCGACACCAGCCGGATGTTCATCGTCGGCGAAGGCTCGATCATGGCCAAACGCCTCGTGCAGACCACCTTCGAATGCATGTGGCTCGGCATCGATCAGGTGCGCCCGGGCGCCCATCTCGGCGATATCGGCTACGCCATCCAGAAACACGCCGAAGGGCAAGGCTACAGCGTGGTGCGCGAGTATTGCGGCCACGGCATCGGCACGGTGTTCCACGAAGACCCGCAGATTCTGCACTACGGCCGTCCCGGCACCGGGCTCGAACTGCAAACCGGCATGATCTTCACGATCGAACCGATGATCAACGCCGGCCGGCGCGACATCCGCACCATGCCGGACCAGTGGACCGTCAAGACCAAAGACCGCAGCCTGTCGGCACAGTGGGAGCACACCATCCTCGTCACCGAAACCGGCTACGACGTGCTGACTGTCTCGGCCGGCACGCCCGCGCGGCCGCCGGTTGTCGCGGCCACGGCCTGACCGACTTCCGACCTCACCTGCCCGCCTGCCAATGAGTAGTGTTCCAGCCGTCGCCCAATCCCACGCCACGTCGCTCAAGGCAGACTATAAAGTGGCCAAAGCCCAGTTGCTGGAACGCTTCAAGACGGCCTCCAACGTCGATTCGCTGATGGCCGCGCTCTCGCGCACCACGGACGAGTCGCTGCGGGCCGCCTGGAACACCTGCGGGCTGCCGCCCGAACTGGCTCTACTGGCCGTCGGCGGTTACGGGCGGGGCGAACTCGCGCCGCACTCCGACATCGACATTCTGGTCCTGCTGCCCGACGCGCCGATCGAACATCTCGCGGCGCGCATCGAGCGCTTTATCAGCCTTGCGTGGGATTTGGGGCTCGAACTCGGCAGCAGCGTGCGCAGTGTGGCGCAATGTGTAGAAGAAGCCGCCAACGACGTCACCGTGCGCACCTCGCTGCTGGAAGCGCGGCGCGTGACAGGTAGCGCCCCACTCTTCGACGATTTTTCGAAGCGCTACCGTGAAACGCTCGACCCGCGCGCGTTCTTCCAGGCCAAAGTGCTGGAAATGCGTCAGCGGCACGCGAAGTTTCAGGACACGCCGTATTCGCTCGAACCGAACATCAAGGAAAGCCCGGGCGGCCTGCGCGATCTGCAATTGATCCTATGGATCACGCAGGCCGCCGGCTTCGGCAGCAGCTGGCGCGAGCTCGAAGCACGCGGTCTGATCACGGAGCGTGAAGCGCGCGAACTGCGCCGCAACGAAGGCTTCCTGAAAACGCTGCGTGCGCGGCTGCATGTGATTGCCGGCCGCCGCCAGGACATTCTGGTGTTCGACCTGCAAACGCCGGTCGCCGAAAGCTTCGGCTACCAGCCAACCGCCACGAAGCGCGCCAGCGAACAGCTGATGCGCCGCTATTACTGGTCCGCGAAGGCTGTCACACAGCTCGCCACCATCCTGATCCAGAACATCGAAGCGCAGCTTTTCCCCAACACAAGCGGCATCACGCGTGTGCTGTCGGACCGTTTCGTCGAGAAGCAGGGCATGCTGGAGATCGCCAGCGACGACGTGTTCCAGCGCGAGCCGAACGCGATCCTCGAGGCTTTCCTGCTCTACGAACAGACGCCGGGCGTGAAGGGTTTGTCGGCGCGCACGCTGCGCGCGATCTACAACGCCCGCGACGTGATGGATCAGCATTGGCGGCGCGATCCGGAAAACCGCCGCCTGTTCATGGACATCCTGAAGCAGCCGGCCGGCATCACGCACGCGCTGCGCCTGATGAACCAGACCAGCGTGCTCGGGCGTTATCTGCTGAACTTCCGGCGCATTGTCGGGCAGATGCAGCATGATCTGTATCACGTCTACACGGTCGATCAGCACATCCTGATGGTGTTGCGCAATCTGCGCCGCTTCGCGGTGGCCGAGCATGCGCACGAATATCCGTTCTGCAGCCAGTTGATCGCCAATCTCGACCGGCCTTGGGTGTTGTACGTGGCCGCGCTCTTTCACGATATCGCCAAGGGCCGCGGCGGCGATCATTCCACACTCGGCATGGCCGACGCGCGGCGCTTCTGCCGCACCCACGGCATTGAGGGCGAAGACGGCGAACTGGTCGTCTGGCTGGTCCAGCAGCATCTGACCATGAGCCAGGTCGCGCAGAAGCAGGATACGAGCGACCCGGAAGTCATCAAGCGGTTTGCCGAACTGGTTGGCAACGAGCGCCGGCTCACCGCGCTTTACCTGCTGACCGTGGCCGACATTCGCGGCACCAGCCCGAAAGTCTGGAACACGTGGAAAGGCAAGCTGCTCGAGGACCTCTACCGCGCGACCCTGGCGGTGCTTGGCGGCGCGCGGCCCGACGCGCACTCCGAGTTGAAGTCCCGCCAGGAAGAGGCGTTGGCCCTGCTGCGCCTCGAAACCGTGCCGGAAGGCGCGCAGAAGGCCTTGTGGGACAAGCTGGACATCGGCTACTTCCTGCGTCACGACGCGGCGGATATCGCATGGCAGACCCGTGTGCTGTACCGGCACGTCGAGACCGCCACGCCGATCGTGCGGGCACGTCCTTCGCCGATCGGCGAAGCGCTTCAGGTGCTGGTGTATGTGAAAGACCAGCCCGATCTGTTCGCCGGCATTTGCGCGTATTTCGACCGCAACGGCTTGTCGGTGCTCGATGCGCGGGTCAGCACGACCCGTCACGGGTACGCGCTCGATAATTTCCTCGTCGCGCATACCGAAGAAGACGTGCATTATCGCGATATTGCCAATCTGGTCGAACAGGAACTGACCGCACGCCTGACCGGTGACGGCACCCTGCTTCCGGGACCGTCGAAAGGCCGTTTGTCGCGGCTGTCGCGGACCTTCCCTGTTACGCCGCGCGTCGATCTTCGGGCCGACGAGCGCGGCCAATATTACATCCTGTCCGTGTCCGCTAACGACCGGCCAGGCCTTCTTTATTCAATCGCGCGCGTGCTGGCCGAGCACCGGGTCGGCGTCGCGTCGGCGCGGATCAATACGCTCGGCGAACGCGTCGAAGACGTGTTCCTGCTGGATGGACACGGTCTGTCGGACAACCGCCTGCAAATTCAGGTCGAGACCGAACTGCTGCGCGCGATTGCAGTGTGAGATTTCATGCGAGTCAAATTAACAGCCAAGCACCCGCGGCCGGCTTCGTCCGAACGCGCCCCTGTCCGTACCGGAAGCACCTCGGCGCGTAAGCCGACGCGTCCGAGCGGACCAAGGCCGTCTACGCCGACGGCCGGGTTTAACGGGGCGCGGGGTGAAGGCGCTGGCGCAGCGGGCGGCGGCAAACGTCCGGCGGGTGCGGGCAAGCCGGCAGGCGCCGGGGCGCGCGCGCCCCGGGCTGAAGGATCGTTTTCCCGCGAACGGGATGCGGGCGGTGCCGGCGCTGCGCGCCGGGCGCCTTCGGATCGGCCGCCGCGGCGTGAAGGCGCCGGCGGTGCACCACGTCGGTTTGAAGGTGGTGGCGAGCGTGCTCCGCGTCGGGACGACGGTGAGCGTGCGCCCCGCCGGTTTGAAGGTGGTGGCGATCGTAGCGAACGCGCTCCGCGTCGTGCTGACGGCGAACGCACCCAAGGCGCTCCGCGCCGGTTCGAGGGCGGCGGTGATCGTGCTCCGCGTCGGGACGAAGGCGCTCGTGCGCCCCGTAAGTTTGAAGGTGGCGGCGATCGCAGCGAGCGCGCTCCGCGTCGTGCTGACGGTGAACGCAGCCAAGGCGCTCCGCGCCGGTTCGAGGGCGGCGGTGATCGCGCTCCGCGTCGGGACGATAGCGAGCGTGCGCCCCGCCGGTTTGAAGGTGGCGGCGATCGCAGTGAACGCGCTCCACGTCGTGCAGACGGCGAGCGCAGCCAAGGCGCTCCGCGCCGGTTCGAGGGTGGCGGTGATCGCGCCCCACGTCGGGACGATAGCGAGCGCGCGCCCCGCCGGTTTGAAGGTGGCGACCGCAGCGAGCGCGCACCCCGCAGTTTCGAAGGCAACCGCGCCCCGCGCCGCGACGACGGCGAACGCCGCTCGTTCAGCGGTCCGCGCCCGGGTGCAGGCCGTCCGTCGGAAGGTGGACCGCGCGGCGAGCGTCCGGCGCGTGACGCCTCGGATCGACCCCGTTTCGGCAGCGACCGTGGCGCCCCGCAGGAGCGCCGTACCGGCGAGCGCGGGCCGCGCAGCGACAGCGCAGCACCGCGCCGTTTTGAAGGCGAGCGTGGTGCCTCCGAGCGTGGCGAGCGCACATTCGCGAAGCCCGTTAAAAGCGGCTACGGTGACCGCACGGACCGTCCGGCGCGCGCACCGCGCGACGACCGCGGCGAACGAGCACCCGCCAAACGTGAATTCGGCGATCGTCCGGCGCGTGCCGGCGAACGTAATGACCGTAGCGACCGTAGCGACCGGGGCGAACGCCCTGCTCGCAGCTTCGACAAGGCGCTGCCGGCTGCCGGCCGCCGCTTTGGCGACGACAACCGCCCGGCTCGCGCCGACAAGCCGCGTGGCCCGGCGCCCGCAGCCAGAGCCGAACGCCACGATGACGCCGCTGCCGCCCCGCGCACGCCGCGTCGCGATTACGAAGACGCACCAGGCACACTGCGCCTGTCCAAGCTGATGTCCGAACTCGGCCTGTGCTCACGCCGCGAAGCCGACGAATGGATCGAAAAAGGCTGGGTGATGGTCGACGGCGAGCGGATCGACACGCTCGGCACCAAGGTCCGTCCGGATCAGCGCATCGAGATCGACCCCGCCGCCGAAGCCGCGCAAGCGAGCCAGGTGACGGTCCTGATCCACAAGCCCGTGGGCCTCGTATCGGGTCAGGCGGAAGACGGCTATCAACCGGCGATCACACTGGTCACGCCGGAAAATCGCTGGGAAGGCGACAGTTCGGAGATCCGCTTCTCGGTCGCGCATCTGCGCCAACTCGCGCCGGCCGGGCGCCTGGACATCGATTCGACAGGCTTGCTGGTGCTGACGCAGGACGGCCGCATTGCCAAGCAGCTGATCGGCGGCCATTCGGAGATCGACAAGGAGTATCTGGTGCGCGTGTCGTACGGCGAGTACACCACCGACGTCGAAAACCACTTCCCGCCGGAAAGTCTCGCGCTCTTGTGCCACGGCCTCTCGCTCGACGATGTGCCGTTGAAGCCCGCACAGGTCAACTGGCAAAACGGCGAACAACTGCGTTTCGTGCTGCGCGAAGGCAAGAAGCGTCAGATCCGCCGGATGTGCGAGCTGGTCGGCCTCGAAGTGATTGGCCTGAAGCGCGTGCGGATGGGCCAGGTGATGCTGGGCGCACTGCCGCCAGGTCAATGGCGCTATCTGTCGGCGGACGAGTCGTTCTGATGCCGCGAGCCTAAGAGGCTCAAACAGCGAAAAACTCACGGCGTGCGCGCCGTGACGTCTGCCCAACAAAAAAACCCACGCCGCGAGGCGTGGGTTTTTTGTTTCCAGCTGCACTCGCGACGGTACGATCCTCGCGGGCCAGAACGCAGAGCGTCAGTCGTCGTTATTCGGATCCATATCCGGAAACAGCACTTCAGTAAAACCGAACTTCGCGAAATCGTTGATCCGCATTGGGTACAGCTTGCCGATCAGGTGGTCGCACTCATGTTGTACGACGCGCGCGTGAAAGCCCTCGGCGACGCGGTCGATCGGTTTGCCATATTGATCGAAGCCGTGATACTTGATCATCGAAAACCGGCTCACCGCGCCTCGCAGACCGGGTACGGACAGGCAACCTTCCCAGCCCTCTTCCATATCCAGCGACACCGGCGTAATAGTCGGGTTGATCAGCACCGTCTCAGGCACCGGCGGTGCATCCGGATAGCGTTCGTTGTGCCCGAAGCCGAAAATCACCACTTGCAGATTCACGCCGATCTGCGGCGCGGCGAGTCCGGCGCCGTTCGCGTCATGCATGGTCTCGAACATGTCCTTGACGAGTTCATGCAGTTCGGGGGTGTCGAAGTGATCAACCGGATCGGCAATAAGCAAAAGGCGCGGATCGCCCATCTTGAGAATTTCGCGGATCATAACTGCCCCTCCAGGAGCTTGCGCATACCATCTTCGTCGAGTACCGGGACGCCGAGTTCCTCGGCTTTCGCCAACTTGCTGCCGGCTTCGGCCCCCGCCACCACGTAGTCCGTTTTCTTCGACACCGAGCCCGCCACTTTCGCGCCGGCCGCTTCGAGCATTTCTTTCGCCTCTTCGCGGGCGAGCGTTGGCAAGGTGCCGGTCAATACGACCGTCTTGCCGGCCAGCACGCCTTGCGGCGCCTTCGGTGCGGGCGGTCCTTCCGGCCATGTGACCTTGCCCGGCGCGCGTAGTTGCTCGATCACCGTGCGGTTGTGCTCTTCGGCGAAAAATCGCTGAATCGACTCAGCCACCACAGGCCCCACGTCGTTCACCTCCAGCAATGCTTCGACCGAGGCGTCCATGATCGGATTCAGCGAGCCGAAATGTTTGGCGAGATCTTTCGCCGTGGATTCGCCCACATGCCGGATACCGAGCGCGTAAATAAAGCGTGCCAGCGTGGTATGCCTGGCTTTGTCGAGCGAGTCGAGCAGATTCTGCGCGGACTTTTCGGCGAAGCGGTCGAGTTCAGCAAGTGTCGCGAAGCCAACGTTGAACAGGTCGGCCGGCGTGCGCACCAGATTCTGCTCAACGAGCTGATCGATGATCTTTTCTCCGAGCCCGTCGATATCCAGCGCCCGCCGCTGCGCGAAGTGCCACAGTGCCTGCTTGCGCTGCGCCGGACAGAACAGGCCACCCGTGCAGCGCGCAATCGTCTCGTCCGGCAGCCGCTCGATGCTCGAGCCGCACACCGGGCAGTGCGTGGGCATGACGAACTCGCGGGCGTCGTCCGGACGGCGGTCGAGCAGCGCGCTCACCACTTCGGGAATCACGTCACCGGCGCGTCGCACGATGACCGTGTCGCCGATGCGGATATCCTTGCGGCGCACTTCGTCTTCGTTATGCAAGGTAGCGTTGGTCACCGTCGCGCCGCCGACGAACACCGGTTCAAGTCGCGCCACCGGCGTGATCGCACCTGTGCGGCCAACCTGCACGTCGATCGCAAGGAGTTTGGTCAGCGCTTCCTGCGCGGGGAATTTGTGCGCCAGAGCGAAACGCGGCGCGCGTGACACAAAACCGAGCGCATCCTGCTCGTCGCGGCGGTTGACCTTATAGACCACGCCGTCGATATCGTAGGGCAGCGTGTCGCGCTTCTCGCCGACCGCGTGGAAAAATCCCAGCAAACCCGCGGCGCCCTGCACCACCGCCCGCTCGCCATTCACCGGCAAGCCGAGCTCCTTGTACCAGTCGAGCAGTTCGCTGTGGGTGGCCGGCATCTCGCCGCCTTCCAGCACGCCGATTCCATAAGCGAAAAACGACAGCGGCCGCTGCGCGGTGATCTTCGAATCGAGCTGCCGCAAGCTGCCCGCGGCAGCGTTACGCGGATTGGCAAATTCCTTTTGCTCCGCGGCCCGCTGGCGCTCGTTCAGGCGTTCAAAATCGCGCTTGAACATGAGCACTTCACCGCGCACGTCGAGCACGTGCGGAATGCGTTTGCCCTTGAGCCTGAGCGGAATGGAACGGATCGTGCGGATGTTCTGGGTGACATTCTCACCGGTGGTGCCGTCGCCGCGCGTGGACGCCTGGACGAACTCGCCGTCGACGTAACGCAACGAGATGGCGAGGCCGTCGAACTTCAGCTCGGCCGCGTATTCCACCGGCACCGGCGGTTCGCTTGCGTTCTTGCCGAGCGCGTCGCCGACGCGCTTGTCGAACGCGGCGATATCTTCGTCTGCGAAGCCGTTGTTCAGCGAGAGCATGGGTTGATCGTGCACGACCTGCTCGAAACCGCTCGACGCCTCGCCGCCCACGCGCTGGGTGGGCGAATCCGGCACGATCAGCTCCGGATGCTCCGCTTCGATTCGCTCCAGTTCCTTGAACAGCTTGTCGTACTCCGCGTCCGGCAGGTCCGGCTGGTCGAGCACGTAGTACGCGTAATTGGCGCGTTCGAGTTCCGCGCGCAGCCACGCGGCCCGCTCGGCCGGAGCGCTGGTTGCAGGGTTGGAGGCGGGGGTTCGGGCCATGCTGTCGGAAGTTTCTTCAAAGGAATTCAGACATTGGATTATCGCAGGAAGCGTGCCCCTTTACATCGGCCGAATGGCCAGTTTTGGACTAGCCCAAAACGCCAACGGCCGCACATCGTGCGGCCGTCGTGTTCTGCCTGGAAAAACAGGGGCTCTACTGACCTTACTGGCTGAACAAACGCCGGGTGGCCGGCGAACCCGCCGGGATACCCGCCTGCTCAAGCTTCGCGTAAAGCGTCATCAACTGCTTTTCGATCGCCAGCAGCGCGGTTTCCGGCAGCGGCCGGCGCCCATCGTCGACCACCCGCCCGCCGATCCGCTCAGCCAACGATTTCGCGTAGTCGCACATCAGGCGGAACGGCAGGATGTCTTCGTCCGCGACCGGCACGTCGAGCACCAGCGTGATCATCTGACCGCCCTTGTAGGTCAGGTCGTCGCGCAGGAAATTGGTGTCGCCGAATTGCAGCATGAACACCGGGCTCTGCTTTGCGTCGAGCTTGACGAAGCGCGTGCCGTCGCGCGAGAGCAGCAAACCGTCCTGCGACGCCACGGCCTGGACGTAATTCGCTGACCACGGCGCGCCGTCGGAGAGTACGTTGATCGACAGTTGCGCATCGCACTGCGCGGCAAAGCCGTCGAGTTCGCGCGCCATCGCAACCGTTTCGAGCATGTCGGGAAACTCGGGCGACGCGTCTAGCGCATCGGCAAACTGCTGCACGCCGGTCACGAACTCCGAGAACTCCAGCTCGTTGAGCGCTCCACTCCGGTTGGCCAGTTGCGCGGCCGCGCGCAACTCCTCATAGCGCGCACCGTTTTGCAGCAATTCCCACGCGCCGCCTTCGAGCTTGCCCTCGATATGCACCGGCTTGCTGCCGGCGCGGCGCAAACGCTGCGCGAGCGGAATCACCTTGTCGCCAGCCACCGGGCCGTTCAGACGAATCGGCACGATGCAGTCGATACGGCGATCGACGATCGCCGGCGGCGCCGACGAAATCGTCGTGGCAGCGGGCAGGATCGGTTCGACCGGCTCGTCGGCATTCGCAGCGTGGCCGCCTTCGGCTCGAGCAATGCCTTCCGCTTCCGGATAGCCGTTCGGTGTCGTCATCTCGGCCTGGATATCGGCCGGCGTATCGAGCGGCGCGGCGGTGGCGCCAAACGTCGGCTCGACGCGCGCCGCCGCTGTGTCCGCTGCCGCCTCAGAACCCACGACCGGCTCGCGCCGCGTGGTCGGCCGGGCCGGTTCGATAAACGGGCTCTGTTCCTCCTGATCGTCCCGCGCGAAACTTTCCGCGGCATCGGCCGGCATCGGGCGCGGCATCTTGCGGCGCACCTTCGCGCCTTGCCATGCGTTGTACACGACCACGCCCCCGACCACCACGGCACCCGCGCCGATCAAACCGAGTGTCAACTCGTCCATGCATGCTCCATCAGCAATTCTTCTGTCTGCGCGGCTATGCGCCCGCTCCACGTGTCGCGCGGCCAATGGCCGCTGCGCTGATCGCGGGCGCCCGCGATGATCAACCTAACCGAAAACTTAAACGATATTCTGGGCGAAACCACTCGCCGTTTCCATGTCGACCGCAACGATCCGCGACACGCCTTGCTCCTGCATGGTCACGCCGATCAGTTGCTGCGCCATTTCCATCGCGATCTTGTTGTGCGAAATGAACAGGAACTGCGTTTTGTCCGACATTGCGCGCACAAGGTTCGCGAAGCGCTCCGTGTTGGCGTCGTCGAGCGGCGCGTCCACTTCGTCGAGTAGACAGAACGGCGCGGGATTCAGCTGGAACATCGCGAACACCAGCGCCGTGGCAGTCAAGGCCTTCTCCCCGCCCGACAACAGGTGAATCGTCGAATTTTTCTTGCCCGGCGGCTGCGCCATCACCTGCACGCCGGCGTCGAGAATTTCGTCGCCGGTCATGATCAGCCTGGCCTGGCCACCGCCAAAGAGACGTGGGAACAGTTCGCCGAAATGGCGGTTCACTTCGTCGAACGTGCCTTGCAGCAACGTACGCGTTTCGCCGTCGATCTTGCGGATCGCGTCTTCCAGCGTCTCGATCGCGTTGTTCAGGTCGGCCGATTGCGCGTCGAGGAAAGTCTTGCGTTCAGTCGCCGCCTTCAGTTCGTCGAGCGCGGCCATGTTGACCGGGCCGAGCGCCGTAATCGCGTTGTTGATCCGCGTGACCTCGCCTTGCAGATACGACGGCTTCATGTCCGGCGTGAGCTTGGCCTGCAACTGCGCTTCATCGACACCGGCCTCAGCCAGTTGCTCGATGAACTGCTCGCCGCTCAGGCGCGCGGCCTGTTCTTTCAACTGCAATTCGTTGATACGGTCGCGCAGCGGTTGCAGCGCACGCTCGGCGCTCAGACGGGTTTCGTCGGCGGCACGCAGCTTGGCCGTCAGATCGTCCAGTTCGAGGCGTGCGGCATGCAACGCCTCTTCCTTGACCGCGCGGATATCGAGCGCGTCCTGCAAGCCGGTATGCGCGGTTTGCTCGTTGATCGTTTCCAGTTCGGCGCGCGCGTCTTCCAGCGACGCGGCGACGCGCTCGCTCTGCTCGTGCGACACCTGGATGCTGCGCTTCAATTCGTCGATACGGTTCGCCATGTTGCGCGCGGCGAACCGCGCGTCGGTGGCGGCCCGGTCGAGATCGCGCGCCTGAGCGCGCGCGGCCGTAAGCGTTTCGTCGAGTCCTTCGAAAGCCAACTGATGGTCTTCGAAACGCGCCTGCAATTCGGCGAGCTCCGAGTCGTGACGCTCGAAATTCGCTTCCGATTCGCCACGCAATGCGCGCTGCTCTTCGATCTGCGCGGTGATTTCTGCGAGCTCTTCGCGAATTTGCGTGCTGCGCTGCGTGTAACGCTCGTGCGCTTGCGCGAGCTTGAGCACGCCCATCTGCAAGGCGTGCACGCGTTGGGTCGCGCGCTCCGACTGTTGACGCACATCGGTCAACGCTTGTGCGGCTTGCGTGTGCGCAGCCTCGGCGCGGATCGCGGCGGCCTTTGCCTCATCGGCGAGCAAGGCCTGCGCACGCACCTGACGCGCCAGGTTTTCGATTTCCTGCTGACGGGCCAGCATGCCGGCCTGTTCGGAATCAGCGGCGTACAACTGGACGCCGACCCGCGTCACCACATGACCCGCCTTCACGACGAACGAGCCGCCTTCCGGCAATTGCGCGCGCATGGCGAGCGCCTGTTGCAGATCCTCAGCGATGAAGGCGAGACCGAGCCAGTCGTTCAGCACGGCGCGGATGCCTGCATCGTCGATACGGACCAGCGACAGCAGCGGACGCAAAGCCGGCGGCGTAGCGACCGGCTGACCGGCTGCCGGCGGTGCGTAGAACGCGAGCTTGGCGGGCGGCGCGTCGGTGGCGAACGCCTTGACCCAGTCGAGGTTCGACACTTCCAGAGCGGCGAGCCGCTCGCGCAGCACCGCTTCCAGCGCGGCTTCCCAACCGGCCTCGACGTGCAGCTTCTTCCACAGACGCGGCAGGCCGCCCAACTCGTGCTTTTCGAGCCACGGCTGGATCTTGCCTTCGGTCTGGACGTTTTCCTGCAATTGCTTGAGCGCGGCAAGGCGTGCGTCGAGCTGATGAATCTGCGCGCTCTCCGATTGCACCCGTTCCTGGGCCGCGCGCCGTTCGCCGTCGAGACGCGGCAGCGTTTCCTGCGCGTCGGCGAGACGGGTCTGCGCGTCATGCAGGATTTCTTCGTGCTCGGCGAGCTGCATGCGCAGGTCTTCGAGCTGCGCTTCGTCTGGGGCGTCGAGACCGCCCGCTTCCGACTTGAGCCGCTCGTGACGCTGCTGCAACTGCTGCAATTGCTGATCGGCATTGCGCTGATGCGCGGCTTCGAGCTTGAGTGCCTGTTCGGTCTGCGCGATTCCGCCGCGCTCGGCGTTCAGCTCGGTCTGCGCATCGCGCCAGCGGGTTTCGAGCGCCGGCATTGCGTCATGCTTGGCCGCAGCTTCGTCTTCGGCCAGCGCGGCTTTTTCGTCGGCAACCGCCAGTTGCTCTTCAGCGTCTTCGAGATCGTCTTGCGCCTTCTGCGCTTGCGACTGCCATTGCTCGCGCTGCGCGGCTAACGCGGCGATCTGCGCCTGCACGCGGTTGCGCGATTCGACGATGAACTTGATCTCCGCCTCGAGGCGGCTGACTTCAGCATTCGCCTCGTACAACGCACCTTGCGCACCCTGCATCGCGTCGCTGGCGGAATAGTGCGCGACGCGCAGCGTTTCGAGTTGCGCTTCGACTTCGCGCAGCTTCGCGGTTTGCGCTTCGAGGTCGATCTGAGCCTGTTCGATCGCGCGTTGCTGACGTTCCTGCTCGCCGCCGGCTTCGTTCTTGCGCAACAGCCACAACAGACGCTGCTTCTCTTCGCCGTCGGCCTGCAAATCCTTATACCTGGTCGCGACGATCGCCTGCGCCTCGAGCTTCTCGAGGTTGGCACTGAGTTCGCGAACAATGTCTTCGACGCGGACCAGATTTTCGCGGGTGTCGTGCAGGCGGTTCTCGGTTTCGCGGCGGCGTTCCTTGTACTTCGACACGCCCGCGGCTTCTTCGAGGAACACGCGCAACTCTTCCGGCTTCGCCTCGATCAGGCGGGCAATCATGCCCTGCCCGATGATCGCGTACGCACGCGGCCCGAGGCCCGTGCCGAGGAAGATGTCCTGAATGTCGCGGCGGCGCGCCGGCAGGTTGTTGATGTAGTAACTCGAAGTGCCGTCGCGCGTCAGCACGCGCTTGACGGCGATTTCGGCATACTGCCCCCACTGCCCGGCGGCGCGGCCGTCGGCGTTGTCGAACACGAGTTCGACGCTGGCGCGGCTACCCGGCTTGCGCGCGGTCGAGCCATTGAAGATCACGTCCTGCATCGACTCGCCGCGCAGCTCGGAAGCGCGCGATTCGCCGAGCACCCAGCGCACGGCGTCGATAATGTTGGACTTGCCGCACCCATTCGGCCCGACCACGCCAACCAGCTGGCCCGGGACCTGGAAATGCGTGGGATCGACGAATGACTTGAAGCCAGCGAGTTTGATCGAGGTCAGACGCACGGCGATTTCGCTGTTTGAAAAGGGAAAATAAAAGGTGGCTCGTGAAGGCTGCACCGGCCATCCGCCAATGCAGCGCAACGGCCCGCGAAACTTCCCGATACGGGCGCTAAGCGCACGCAGTGAAGCGCGCGCCAGCTATTGAGGGGCAATCATACCATCGCGCGTGAGCGGTTCTTACCGTCCTTACGGTCTGTATCATCGTCGGCGTCGAGACCCGCATCCTGATTGGCGGGATCAGGCGGCAATGCCCTGGTCCGGTGCACCCAACTGGATAGGGCAGACGCCAGCACGATGCACAAGCCGCCGGCCCATTCGCGCGGGCCCGGCGTCTCGCCGGCGAAGAGCCACGCGGACAAGGCCGTCACCACGATCTCGAACAGCATGATGATCGAGGCCCGGTTGGCCGGCACCCGCGCGAGTCCGTACTGGACGAGCATATTGTTCGACGCCAGCAAAAAACCGAGGCCGAGCACTAGCAGCGCGGCCGTGCCGAGATGCGCGCCGGTGGGCGGCGCGGGCATCGCCTCGAACAGCGATGCGCAAGCGCTGAAAATCGCCGCGCCGCCGAAGATCGTCGCAGTGCGCATTTCGGGTTTCATTTCCGGCAGCACACGGCTCGTCTTGAGGATCAGCACGTTGCTCATCGCGAAGCCCATGCCGCCCGCGAGCCCCGCCCATTCGGCGAGGTTGCCGGGCACCGGCATGCCCAGTTGCGGCGACCACAGCATGGTCATCGCACCGGCCAGCGACAGCGCGGCAAGGCCCGCGCCCGCCCAGGTCAGCCGTTCATGCAGGATGAAGTGCGCGAAGAGCGCGGTCCAGGCCGGGGTGAGATAGAACAGCAGCAGGACGCGCATGACCTCGCCGTGGATCGAGCCCCACACGAAGCCGAGATTCGTGATGCCCGCAGCCAGCGCGAGAGCCGGCAGCAGCCAGTGCCAGCGCACGGTCCTGAGCGCGCGATAGCGCACCAGCAGGACGAACAGGCAACCCGCGCCGCTCGTGAGCGCGCTCGCTGCCGTACCGGTCACGCCGAGTGCATTCAGCATGCGCAGGGGGTACCAGATCATCCCCCAGACCGAGGCGCCCAGCATGATCGCGAGCGTTGGCCAGCCATTGCGAAGCCAGTGGGTCATGATGCGAGACTCCCGCGGCGATTGCTGCTCCTGCGGGCCGTGTCGCTGACATTGCCGACGGCGGCGTTCTTGCGCCCTGTTCGTCCGGATCGCCCAAATCGTCCGGATGTCTCCGTTGCTGCTACGACCATTGCTGCTCCTGCTGACTTTTTGCGCGAACCGTCCGCGGTTCGCGTCGTTCCCGCTGCGGCGCATTGCCTGCGCTGCCTGGCAGGTTGCGCCGCGGCCGACACGCCGGGCGCCACGCTATAATCATTCGCTTGCCGCCGCTGCCGCCCTTTTCGCGTGTTTCATGCGTTTTACGGTCGGCATGCGCGTCCAGCATTGTTCTGCGCCCATCCTCGATCAGGCTCGATCCGCCCAGTGAACCCGCTACTCGACTCCCTTCAGCCCTACCCGTTCGAAAAGCTGCGCGCGCTTTTCAAGGACGTCACGCCGACGGCCGGTCTCGCGCACATCAGCTTCGGCATCGGCGAACCGAAACACCCCACGCCCGCGCTGATTCGCGACGCGGTGATTGCCTCGCTCGGCGGTTTGTCGGCGTATCCGGCCACGCTCGGTTCGCCGGCCTTGCGCGAGTCGATCGCGGCATGGGTGACGCAGCGCTACAACCTGCCGCCGGTCGATCCGGCCACCCAGGTGCTGCCGGTCGCCGGTTCGCGCGAGGCGCTGTTTGCGCTCGCACAAACGGTCATCGACCCCAAGCGTAATGCTGACGGCGAGCCTGCGATCGTACTCTGTCCGAACCCGTTCTACCAAATCTATGAAGGCGCGGCGATTCTGGCCGGCGCGCAGCCGTACTTCGTGAATAGCGACCCGGCGCGCAACTTCGCCTGCGACTATTCGGCGGTGCCGGCCGACATCTGGGCGCGCACGCAGCTGCTGTACGTATGCTCGCCGGGCAATCCCACCGGCGCGGTGCTCACGCTCGACGACTGGCGCGAGCTATTCGCGCTGTCGGACCGCTACGGCTTCGTGATCGCCTCAGACGAGTGCTACTCGGAAATCTATTTCGACGAAGCCAATCCGCCGCTCGGCGGCCTGGAAGCGGCCCACCGGCTCGGCCGCGGCTTCGAGCGCCTCGTGATGCTCTCCAGCCTGTCCAAGCGCTCGAACGTGCCGGGCATGCGCTCGGGCTTCGTGGCGGGCGACGCGGCGATCCTCAAAGACTTCCTGCTATACCGGACATACCACGGCACGGCCTTGTCGACGGTGTTCCAGAGTGCCAGCATCGCGGCCTGGAATGACGAAACGCACGTGCGCGAGAACCGCGCGAAATACGTGCAGAAGTTTTCCACCGTGACGCCGATGCTCGCCGAGGTGCTCGACGTACGCCTGCCCGACGCCGCGTTCTACCTGTGGGCGGACGTCTCGCGCACGGGCCTGTCGGACACCGAGTTCGCCCAGCGCCTCTACGCCGACTATAATGTGACGGTTCTGCCGGGCTCATTCCTCGCGCGCACCGCGCATGGCGTAAACCCCGGCCGCAATTTCGTGCGCATGGCGCTCGTCGCCGATGTCGACGAATGCACACAGGGCGCACAACGGATCGTCGATTTTTGCCGCGCGCTCGCGGGCTGAGTTTTTCGCGAATTTTTCGCCATTCAGCAACCCCGCGCACCGCATTCCCGTCTTCAGACTTCAACTCCTCAGAAAAGCACGCATATGTCGCAACAACTTCAGCAGATCATTGATACCGCCTGGGAAAACCGCGCCGACCTGTCGCCGAAGGCCGCGCCGGCCGCCGTGCGCGAAGCCGTCGCCCACGCCATCGAGCAACTGGACAAGGGCGCGCTGCGCGTGGCCGAAAAGAAGGACGGCGACTGGGTCGTCAATCAATGGCTGAAGAAAGCCGTGCTGCTGTCGTTCCGTCTGGAAGACAACGTGGTGCAACCGGCTGGCGGCTACTCGCAGTTCTACGACAAGGTGCCGTCGAAGTTCGCCAACTACACCGCTGAAGACTTCGCCGCCGGCGGCTTCCGCGTGGTGCCGCCCGCCATCGCGCGCCGCGGCTCGTTCATCGCGAAGAACGTCGTGCTGATGCCGTCGTACACCAACATCGGCGCCTATGTGGACGAAGGCACGATGGTCGACACGTGGGCCACCGTCGGCTCGTGCGCGCAGATCGGCAAGAACGTCCACCTGTCCGGTGGAGTGGGCATCGGCGGCGTGCTGGAGCCGCTGCAGGCCAACCCGGTCATCATCGAAGACAACTGCTTCATCGGCGCGCGTTCGGAAGTGGTGGAAGGCGTAATCGTCGAAGAAAACTCGGTGATCTCGATGGGCGTGTACCTCGGCCAAAGCACCAAGATTTACGACCGCGAAACCGGCGAAGTCACGTATGGCCGCATTCCGGCGGGTTCGGTGGTGGTAGCGGGTAACCTGCCGTCGAAGGACGGCTCGCACAGCCTGTACTGCGCCGTGATCGTCAAGAAGGTCGATGCCAAGACGCGCGCGAAGGTCGGCCTGAACGAGCTCCTGCGAGGCGACTGATGGCACGCGGCACCAAGACCGTCGTCTACGGCATCCCGAACTGCGACACCGTGAAGAAGGCCCGCGTGTGGCTGGAAGAGCACGGCGTCGAGTTCGAGTTCCACGACTTCAAGAAACACGGCGTGACCGAGCCGCTGGTTCAGGACTGGCTGAAGGACGTGAAGCTCGACGCATTGCTGAACCGTCGCGGCACGACCTGGCGCGGCCTGTCCGACGACATGAAGGCGGCGGCGGAAACACAGCCGGGTGCGATCGCGTTGATGATCCACAAGCCGTCCGTGATCAAACGGCCGGTGCTGGTGGTCAACGGAAAGGTCAAGTCGCTCGGTTTTGCGGCAGACGAATACGCAGCGCTGTTTGCCTGATCGCCTGATCTGAAGCGCGGGGTTGAAGGCGAAAGCCGGACGCAGTGTGAAGCGTAGTATCAGACGCCAGACCCGGCCGCGAAGATCATGCGCAAAGGCGCAAAAAGATGTAAAACGCGGCCTCGCCGCGTTGCTCAAAAGCTGTTGCCGGCTGCGGTGTCCAACCGCCAGCCGGCATTTTTTCATTTCAAAGTGGCTTGTACTGAATCCATGTCCGGCACCCTCGCCCTTACCGAACAACTGATCGCGCGCGCTTCCGTCACGCCCGACGACCAGCATTGCCAGCGTCTCCTGATCGAACGCCTGTCCGCGCTCGGCTTCGAGCACGAGACGATCGAATCGAACGGCGTGACCAACCTGTGGGCCGTCAAACGCGGCGTCGACGGCACGCGCGGCAAGCTGCTCGCCTTCGCCGGCCACACGGACGTCGTGCCGACCGGCCCGCTCGAACAATGGCACTCGGCGCCCTTCGAGCCCACCCATCGCGACGGCAAGCTCTACGGCCGCGGCGCGGCGGACATGAAGACGTCGATTGCCGGCTTCGTGGTGGCAAGCGAGGAGTTCGTCGCGGCGCACCCCGCGCATCGCGGCTCGATTGCATTCCTGATTACCAGCGACGAAGAAGGTCCCGCGACCGACGGCACCGTCAAGGTCGTCGAAGCGTTGCAGGCGCGCGGCGAGCGCATGGACTACTGCATCGTCGGCGAACCGACCTCGAGCGCGCAGTTCGGCGACATGGTGAAAAATGGCCGGCGCGGTTCGATGTCGGGCAAGCTGATCGTCAAGGGCGTGCAAGGCCATATCGCCTACCCGCATCTGGCGAAAAATCCGGTGCACCTGCTCGCGCCCGCGTTGGCCGAGCTGGTCGCCGAACGCTGGGACGACGGTAACGAGTACTTCCCGCCCACCACGTGGCAAGTGTCGAACATCCATAGCGGTACTGGCGCGACGAACGTGATTCCCGGCCATGCGGACGTGATGTTCAACTTCCGCTTCTCGACGGCCAGCACGGTGGAAGGTCTGCAGGCCCGCGTCCATGCGATCCTCGACAAGCACAATCTCGAATACGACCTGCAATGGACCGTGAGCGGCCTGCCGTTCCTCACGCCGCGCGGTGATCTGTCGAACGCGCTGGCTAAAGCGATCAAGGACGAAACCGGCGTCACAACTGAACTGTCGACCACCGGCGGCACCTCGGATGGCCGTTTCATCGCCCGCATCTGCGAGCAGGTGATCGAATTCGGCCCGCTGAACGCCAGCATCCACAAGATCGACGAACATATCGACGTCGCACACATCGAGCCGCTGAAAAACGTGTATCGCCGCGTGCTCGAACAACTGATCGCCTGACCAAGGAATTTCCGCGATGACGCTCCCGTTTTCCACCGTCCGCGACCTGCTGCGTTTCGCGGTGTCGCGTTTCAACCAGGCCGAGTTGTCGTTCGGCCACGGCTCGGCCAACGCGTACGACGAAGCCGCTTATCTGATCCTGCACACGCTGCATCTGCCGCTCGACCTGCTGGAGCCGTTTCTCGACGCGCGTCTCTCCGCGGCCGAGATCGATGCCGTGTTGAACGTGATCGAGCGCCGCGCCAGCCAGCGCGTGCCGGCAGCGTACATCACGCAGGAAGCGTGGATGCACGGCTTCCACTTCTACGTGGATGAACGCGTAATCGTGCCGCGCTCGTTCATCGGCGAGTTGCTGCAGGACGGCCTGCAGCCGTACGTGGAAGATCCCGAACAGGTCGGCGCCGTGCTCGAACTGTGCACCGGCTCCGGCTGTCTCGCGATCCTCGCGGCGCACGCCTTCCCGAACGCCGATATCGACGCGGTCGATCTCTCCGCGCCCGCTCTGGAAGTCGCCACGCGCAACGTCACGGACTACAAGCTCGACGACCGCATCGCCCTGTTCGAAGGCGACCTGTACGCGCCGCTCGCTGAGCGCCGCTACGACGTGATCATCAGCAACCCGCCGTATGTGAACGCCACCTCGATGCAGGGATTGCCCGCCGAATACAAGCATGAACCGGACATGGCTTTGGCAGGCGGCACGGACGGCATGGATATCGTGCGCCGCATCATCGCCGAAGCACGTAACTGGCTGACCGAAGACGGCGTGCTGGTGGTCGAGATCGGCAACGAGCGCGCGAACGTCGAGGCGGCATTCGGCGGCCTCGACCTGGTCTGGCTGTCGACCAGTGCCGGCGACGACAACGTGTTCCTGATTCAGGCCGCCGATCTGCCGGTATAACGCCGGATCGCCGGTCCGCCGGATCGCTTTATCTCGCCACACGCGCGGCAGACGTTCTTTGCCTGCCGTGCGTGTCGCAGCGTATAGCCGTACACGCCAGCACCGCCCATCTCGCCCCGGGCCGCACGCCCCGCATTCGCGCAATCCCCGAAGAAGCTGGACCGTACCGCCCCCCAACGCACCCACCTTCGGTAAGATGGGCGCGGTCAGCTGTCCGTGGCGCCATCGAGCAGCCGCGGCGGCGCTTTGCCAACCCTTCGCCCGCCTATGCAATTCGACCTGCTTCATGTCGGCCCGCTGGTCGCCCTCGCCCATATTCTCGGGATGATTGCGGCGTGCCACGCGATTCTGTACACGCGGACGTCGCAAGGCGCGATTGCATGGGCCGTGTCGCTGGTCGCCATGCCGTATCTGACACTGGTGCCCTACCTGTTTCTCGGACGCAGCAAGTTCGAGGGCTACGCGGACGCTCGCCGCATTGAAAACGAATTGCTGCGCACGCGCGCCCATCCTCAGGAATGGGACACGCGGGCCTCCTCCGCGGGCGTGCCTACCCAGGAGCTTGGCGCCAGACTCGTGCATTCGCTGACGCGCCTGAGCGGTATGCCGTTCCTGCCGGGCAATTCCGTGCGCACGCTCGTGAACGGCGCAGCGACTTTCGAGGCGATCTTCGAAGCGATCGAAGGCGCTCGCAATTACGTGATCGTGCAGTTTTTCATCGTACGCGACGACGCGCTCGGCGAGATGCTCAAGGACGCGCTGATCGCGAAAGCGCAGCAAGGTGTGCGCGTCTATTTCCTGTACGACAGCATCGGCAGTTTCGATCTGCCGCACCGCTACGTGGCGGCGCTACGCGCGGCCGGCGTGGAGACGCACCCGTTCGCCACCAATCGCCGCTTCGTCAACCGCCTGCAGTTGAATTTCCGCAATCACCGCAAGATCGTCTCGGTGGACGGCGAGCGCGCGTTTGTCGGCGGACATAACGTGGGTGTCGAATACCTCGGCAGCAAGCCGCCCCTGTCGCCATGGCGCGATACGCATATCGAAGTGCGCGGCCCGGCTGTCGCCAGCATCCAGTTCGTGTTCACCGAGGACTGGCACTGGGCAACCCAGCAGTTGCCCGAGTTCGCCATGCCGCCTTTCCCGCCAGCCAGCGAGGGGATGCACTGCCTCGTCGTGCCAAGCGGTCCGGCCGACAAGCAGGAGACCTGCTCGCTGTTTTTCGTCGAGGCGATCAACGCGGCGCGCGAGCGGATCTGGATCACCACCCCTTATCTCGTGCCCGACGAAGCCGTGTTCGCCGCGCTGCGCCTCGCCGTGCTGCGGGGTGTGGATGTGCGCATTCTGATTCCGTGCCGGCGCGATCACCGCGTGGTGTTCGCCGCATCGAAACTGTATGCGTACGACTCGCTGCGCGCGGGCATCCGGATCTTCCGCTACCAGCCGGGTTTCCTGCATCAGAAGGTCGTATTGATCGACAGCGTGGCAGCGGCGATCGGCAGCGCCAATCTCGACAACCGCTCATTCCGGCTGAACTTCGAGATCATGGTGCTGACCGTGGACCGCGACTTCGCCAAAGAAGTCGAAGCGATGCTGCTCAGGGACTTCGCGGAATCGCTCGAAATCGACCGCAACGAGTACCGCCAGGCGAGCGCGCTGCGACGCGTGCTGATGCACGTGGCGCGGCTGTTCTCACCGATCCTGTAGCGCCGCTGCCGCTGCGCCAGTGCCACTGGCACTGGCTCCGGTTTGAGCGCTGGCTCGTGCCCGGCCTCCGGCTTCGCCGCGCGTCACAACTGCTTTTCGATGTCCTCGACAATTGCCTCGGGTTTGGTCAGCGGCGCATAACGCTTCACCACACTGCCGTCGCGGCCGATCATGAACTTGGTGAAATTCCACTTGATCGCTTCGAGCCCCAGCAAGCCCGGCGCCTCGCCCGTCAGATAGCGGAACAGCGGATGCGCATTGGCGCCGTTCACATCGATCTTGTCGAACATCGGGAACGTCACGCCGTAGTTCTTTTCGCAGAAACTGCCGATCTGCGTCGCATCGCCCGGTTCCTGCTTGCCGAACTGGTTGCACGGAAAACCGAGCACCGCAAGGCCGCGCGCCGCATAGGTGTCGTAGAGTTTTTGCAGACCCGCGTACTGCGGTGTGAAACCGCATTCGCTCGCCGTATTGACGATCAGCAGAACCTTGCCTTGATAGCGCTCGAGGCTCACTTCCTCGCCGCCGAGCGTACGTGCAGAAAACGAATAAATCGATGTCATGTGTTCTCCCCGTGAAAGCCTTCAGTCTATGCCAAAAGCCGCGCCGGTACAGTCGGCCGAATGGCCGATCCTGGCTCTCCGCCCGGTGTCGGCCCCGGCAGTCTAAAATAGCGTTTTTCTTCCGCCGGCCTCTTCGTGATCCGCTTTAACCAGTTCAGCCTCGCGCGCGGCACCAAGCCGCTCTTCGAAAACACCACGTTCACCCTCAACCCTGGCGAGAAAGCAGGCCTGGTGGGGGCGAACGGCGCGGGCAAGTCGACGCTGTTTGCCGTGCTGCTGGGCGAACTGCACGCCGACGGCGGCGATTTCTCTATCCCGCCAAACTGGCAGATTGCCCACGTCGCGCAGGAAACGCCCGCGGCGGACAAAACCGCCCTCGCCTACACGCTCGACGGTGACGCCGCGTTGCGCGCGATCGAAAAGTGCATCGCCGAAGCATCGGCCGCGCATGACGGCGCAGCAGAAGGCGAAGCGCACGCCGCATTCGCCGACGCCGACGGCTACACCGCCCCCGCCCGCGCCGAAGCTTTGCTGCTCGGCCTCGGCTTCACGCTCGATCAGACACGCGAGCCGGTCACCAGCTTCTCGGGCGGCTGGCGCATGCGGCTGAATCTGGCGCAGGCGCTGATGTGTCGCTCCGACCTGCTGCTGCTCGACGAACCGACCAACCATCTGGATCTCGACGCGATCGTCTGGCTCGAAGACTGGTTGAACCGATATCCGGGCACGCTGATCGTGATTTCGCACGACCGCGAATTTCTCGATTCGGTCTGCAATGTGACGCTGCATCTGGAGCATCAGCAGATCAAGCGTTACGGCGGCAACTACTCGCAGTTCGAAATACTGCGTGCGCAGCAGATCGCTTTGCAGCAAAGCGCGTATGAGAAACAACAGCGCACAGTCGAGCATCTGCAGAGCTACATCAACCGGTTCAAGGCGCAGGCCACCAAGGCGCGTCAGGCGCAAAGCCGTGTGAAAGCGCTCGAAAAAATGGAGATGATCGCGCCGGCGCATGCGTCCTCGCCCTTCACGTTCGAATTTCGCACGCCCGATTCCGCACCCAATCCGATGATGGTGATGGAAAACGTGCGCTGCGGCTATCACGGCGAAGACGGCGAAATCCCGATCGTCGACCATGTGATGCTGTCGATCCAGAACGGTCAGCGCATCGGCCTGCTCGGCGCGAACGGCCAGGGCAAGTCGACGTTGATCAAAACGCTCGCCGGCACGCTCGAAGCACTCGGCGGCCACGTGCGCGAAGGCAAGGGTCTGCGTATCGGCTACTTCGCGCAGCATCAGCTCGAAACATTGCGCGCGGACGACACGCCGCTGCAGCATCTGGCACGTCTCGCACCGGATACGCGCGAACAGGAATTGCGCGACTTCCTCGGCAGTTTCAACTTTTCCGGCGAGATGGCGACCGCGAAAATCGCGCCCTTCTCGGGCGGCGAAAAAGCCCGTTTGGCACTCGCGCTGATCATCTGGCAAAAGCCGAATCTGCTGCTGCTCGACGAGCCGACCAATCACCTGGATCTGGAAACACGTCACGCGTTGACCATGGCGCTCGCACAATTCGAGGGCACGCTGATTCTGGTATCGCACGACCGGCATCTGCTGCGCGCCACGACCGACGTGTTCATGCTGGTGGCCAGGCACCGTCTGCAGGAATTCGACGGCGACCTCGACGACTACCGCGACTGGCTGCTCCAACACGCCGCGGAACAACGCGCGGCGCTGAAGGCGGGCACGGCATCGAACGCCGCGGATAGCGCGGACAACGGCGTCAATCGCAAGGAGCAACGCCGCCTCGAAGCGGAAACGCGCCAGAAGCTCGCCCACCTGAAAAAGCCGCTGCAAAGCCGCATCACGAAGATCGAAAAGGAAATGGACGCGCTCAACGCGGAAAAGGCGACGCTCGACGCGTTCGTCGTCGATCCGGCCAGTTACGAGCCCGAGCAGAAAAGCAAACTGACGGAGTCCATCCGCCGTCAGGCAGATGTGAACGCGCGCCTCGAAGCGCTCGAAGCCGAATGGCTCGAGACTCACGAGGAACTCGAACAAATCGGCTAGCGGCAGGCTGTTGCTGAACCGCGCCGGCATCGATCGGAGGTAGCCCTTGTCACCTGTGAGTCCGTCTGCGCCTTCACCTGAGCCTTTGTCGGGGTCTTCAGCCGAACCCTCTGCTACGTCGACACCGGCAGCGGCACCTGCGCCGCTGCAAGGCCTGCGCGTGCTGGACCTGACGCGCCTGCTGCCCGGTCCGGTGGCCGCCTTGCGGCTTGCGGAACTCGGTGCCGACGTGCTGAAGATCGAAGCGCCGGGCGCGGGCGACCCCACCCGCACGATGATGCAGTCGTCGGGCGACCGCGTGGCAGGCCGCCCGGGCGCGTTTTACCGGCTGGTGAATCGCGGCAAGCGCGAAACGCGCCTCGACCTCAAATCGGCAGCGGGATGCAATGTGTTGCGCGCGCTCGCGGCTGAAGCCGACGTCCTGATCGAGAGTTTCCGGCCCGGCGTGATGGAGCGCCTCGGTCTTGGCTATGAAACCCTGCACGCACTCAATCCGAGGCTGGTCTACTGCGCGATCAGCGGTTACGGTGCGAGCGGTCCGTTTGTCGACCATGCCGGTCATGATCTGAACTACATCGGCTACGCCGGCGTGCTCGATCAGCTGGCGAGCCGGGACGGCGTGCCGATTCTGCCGAATTTCCAGATTGCCGATCTGCTCGGCGGGGCGTTGAGTGCGGTGACGCAGATTCTCGCCGCGTTATGGCATGTGTCGCGCGGCGGCCCCGGCCGCTTCGTCGACGTGTCGATGACACACGTCACGCACGCGCACAACATCGTCGCGCAAGTGGCGCTCGTCAACGAGGGTGCCGCACCGGCTGCCGGCGCCAGTCTGCTGAACGGCGGGGTGCCCTGCTACAACCTGTACCGGACGCTCGACAATCGCTGGCTCGCGGTCGGCGCGCTCGAGCTGAAGTTCTGGGAAACACTGTGCATGGCGCTGGACCGGCCCGAATGGGCGACGCGCCACTGGAGTCTCGGTCAGGCGATCGGCGGCCCGGATGCCACCGCGTTGACGCAGGAGTTGGCCGACCTGATCGGCAAGCGCCCGCTGGAGGAATGGGTACTGCTGCTGGAATCGCTGGACTGCTGCGTCTCGCCGGTACTGACGGCCGCGGAAGCCGCGCAGCACCCGCTGTTTAACCGCGAGGCGTACGCGGCGATGAACCACGACAAAGACGCAAACGACACCGGGGCAGCAAGCGTCTGATCGGCTGGATCATCGGGTTCCTGGTGCGGACGGTTGCCGGCGGCCGGATCTCTGCCCCTACCGCTCCCCAACTTCAGCGTCGCACAGCGGTTTGCCGCGGCAAAACCTGGCGCGGCGATTTTTCGTCGTCGTACAGGAAATGCTTGCGGCCTTCCACGTGACGGTTGATCGTCGCGCGTACTTCGGCGGCGGTGACATCTTCGGCCACGACCCGGCGCGAAATCTGCCCGGTCGTATCGATCCACTCGACAATCCGGCAAGCGCCGCCCCAAGGCTGGCGAATGGGCTCGGAGACGCGGCAGCCGCGCACCTGCATCGGCCGCTCGACCACGGATTCATATGACTGTTTCAAGGCGTGATCCTTTTTTCGGCATCAGAACGGATGCAACACCTTCGCAGCTTAGAAAAAAGGAATGTCGGGCAGGTTACAGACAATATGGAGATATTTACCGCCCATTACGGTTGCGCCAGCGCCCGCAGGCGCCGGAGCCCCGTCTAGTCAAGCGTGCGGACCCGGTCAATAGCCTGCTCGATCCTTTCGACCGCAACAACCTGTAAGCCTTCAATCGGCTGCTTGGGTGCATTGGCCTTCGGAATGACCGCAACTGAAAAGCCCAGCTTGGCGGCTTCTTTCAGACGATCCTGGCCGCGCGGCGACGGCCGGATTTCGCCGGCAAGCCCCACTTCGCCAAATACGACGAGCCCCTTGGGCAACGGCTTGTTGCGCATGGAAGAGTGGATCGCGAGCAGCACGGCCAGATCGGCCGCGGGCTCGGTGATCTTCACGCCGCCCACCGCGTTCAGGAACACGTCCTGGTCGAAACAGGCGATCCCGGCGTGCCGATGCAGCACCGCCAGCAGCATCGCCAGCCGGTTCTGTTCCAGCCCCACGGCCAGACGCCGCGGATTCGGCGCATTGGCCGCATCGACCAGCGCCTGCACCTCGACCAGCAACGGCCGCGTGCCTTCCTGCGTCACCAGCACGCACGAACCCGGAACAGATTGCTCGTGCTGCGACAAAAACAACGCCGATGGATTGGCGACGCCGCGCAAACCGCGCTCGGTCATCGCGAACACGCCGAGTTCATTGACCGCGCCGAAGCGGTTCTTGATCGCACGCACCAAGCGGTACGACGAATGGGTGTCACCCTCGAAGTACAGCACCGTATCGACGATGTGCTCGAGCACGCGCGGCCCGGCGAGCGCCCCTTCCTTGGTGACGTGGCCGACCATGATGATCGTGGTGCCCGACTGCTTGGCGATGCGCGTCAATTGCGCCGCGCATTCGCGCACCTGCGCGACCGAACCGGGTGCGGAGGTCAACGCATCGGAATAAACGGTTTGAATCGAGTCGATCACCGCGACGTCCGGCCGCTGCTCGGCGATGGTCGCCTGAATTTTCTCAAGCTGGATTTCCGCCAGCAGCTGCAGTTCGCTCGCCTTCGAGCCAGGCTCCAGCAACGAAAGCCGTTGCGCACGCAACGCAATCTGCGCGGCCGACTCTTCGCCACTGATATAAAGCGCGCGCTTATCCGCGGCGATTTCCGCGAGCGATTGCAGCAGCAGTGTCGATTTGCCGATACCCGGATCGCCGCCGATCAGCACCACGCCGCCCGGCACCAGACCGCCGCCGAGCACCCGGTCGAACTCGCTGACGCCGGTCGAAAAGCGCGGCACGTCGGATGCTTCGATATCGGCGAGGCGCCGCACCGGCGCGCTCTTCGCGAGCGACTGGAAACGATGCGTGGACGGCGCTTCCGCGACCGATTCCACCAGCGTGTTCCACGCATTGCATGATGGGCACTGCCCGGCCCACTTCGGCGATTGACCGCCGCATTCACTGCATACATACAACGTCTTCTGTTTAGCCACGCGTCCTTGCCTGTGTTGCGGTTCTTTGGATTGTTACGCTTACCGTGCCTTACTCCGCACGCACCGGCACGCGCGGCGCGACCGCGCACATCAACTCGTAGCCGATCGTGCCGCACGCCTGCGCGACGTCGTCGATCGGCAGCGCCGTGCCCCACAGCTCGACACGCGACCCGGTGTTGGCCGTCGGGATCGGCGTGAGGTCGACGGTCAGCATGTCCATCGACACCCGCCCGACGATCCGGGTACGCACGCCGTCGACGATCACCGGCGTGCCTTCCGGCGCGACCCGCGGATAACCGTCCGCGTAACCGCAGGCCACCACGCCGATCCGCATCGCCCCGCGCGCCTTGAACGCCGACCCGTAACCGACCGTATTGCCTTCGGCAATCGTCTGCACGGCGATCAGTTCGGAGGCGAGCGTCATGGCCGGCTGCAGGCCGGTGCCTGCAATCGCGGCGGTCACGCCCGAGGGAGACGCGCCGTACAGCATGATGCCCGGTCGCACCCAGTCGAAGTGCGCGGCCGGATGCCACAGCGTCGCCGCCGAATTCGAGAGGCTGCGCGCGCCGGCAATACCTTGCGCGCCGCGCTCGAACGCTTCCATCTGATGAGCGATGCCGCGCTCACCGTCGGCATCCGAGAAATGCGTCATCAACGTGATCTGGCCGACGCCCTGGCAGGCTCGCGCGCGCTCCCACGCCGAGCGGAATTTCTCCACCGTGTAACCGAGGCGGTTCATGCCGGTGTTCATCTTCAGCTGGATATTAACGGGCTTGGACAAGCGCGCCATTTCGAGCATGCGCAACTGTTCGTCCGAGTGCAGCGCCGTAGTAAGGCTGTAGCGATCGATGACGTCGATGTCGGTCGGACGAAAGAAGCCTTCGAGCAGCAGAATCGGTCCGGCCCAGCCCAATTCACGCAGCTTCACGGCTTCCTCGAGGTCCAGCAGACCAAAACCGTCGGTTGCGCGCAAGCCGGGAAAAGCACGTGCGAGGCCATGCCCGTAGGCGTTCGCCTTGACGACAGCCCAGATTTTCGATTTCAGCGCATGGCGCCGGGCGACAGCGAGATTATTGGCGAGTGCGGCGGTGTGAATCGTGGCTGAGAGCGGGCGCGGCATAGGTAATTTTCGTAAAGACGCTTGCGAATCAGGAGCTTACAGGGCGTTTTCAGCGCTCGGCAGCCCGCTGGGCGGTGCGATCAAGGATTTTGCTAGTCCGAATCCAGCTATTTTCGTGATATAAAGCCGTGCGCACAACCCATTTCGAACGGTATAAGCCCGGACGCCTCGCACGCGGCCGGGGCGGACAGACCGCAGCGAGGACAGCATCGCATCAGATGAAAAAAGGTTTTTACACCATCATGGCCGCGCAGTTTTTTTCGTCGCTGGCCGACAATGCGCTTCTGATCGCTGCTATCGCACTGCTGAAAGATCTTCACGCCCCGAACTGGATGACGCCGCTGCTCAAGTTGTTCTTTGTGCTGTCGTACGTCGTGCTGGCCGCTTTCGTGGGCGCTTTCGCCGACTCCCGTCCGAAGGGACAGGTGATGTTCGTCACCAATACCATCAAAGTAGTCGGTTGCATCACGATGCTGGTGGGCGCGCATCCGTTGCTCGCCTATGGCATCGTCGGCTTTGGCGCAGCGGCTTACTCGCCCGCCAAATACGGCATTCTTACCGAGCTGCTGCCGCCTGACCGGCTGGTCGCGGCGAACGGCTGGATCGAAGGCACCACGGTCGGCTCGATCATTCTCGGCACGGTGCTCGGCGGCGCGCTCATCAGTCCGCATATTGCCGCGCCGATCCTGCGTCACCATATCCCCACGGTCAACACGCCCGCCGAAGCGGCGATGCTGGTGATCATGGCCATCTACGTGATCGCGGCGCTCTTCAATCTGCGCATTCCCGACACCGGCGCGCGCTATCCGAAACAGGAACGCGGGCCGATCAAGCTGGTCACCGATTTCGCCGACTGCTTCCTCGTACTGTGGCGCGACAAACTCGGCCAGATCTCGCTCGCCGTCACCACGCTGTTTTGGGGCGCCGGTGCGACGCTGCAATTCATCGTGCTGAAGTGGGCCGAGGTGCAGTTGAACATGTCGCTTTCGGAAGCGGCGATTCTGCAGGCAGTGGTGGCGGTGGGCGTGGCAGCCGGCGCGATTTTCGCGGCCTCGCGCGTGCCGTTGAAGAAATCGCTGTCTGTCCTTCCGGTCGGCATCATGATGGGGATTGCCGTGATGCTGATGGCCTTCTACACGCGCAATCTGTTCCCCGCGCATTGGGGCCTGTATTTCGGCCGTGTGCATGTGCCGGGTTATCTGATCGTCGCGTACATCTTCCTGATGATCGTCGGCGGCCTGTCGGGCTTTTTCGTCGTGCCGATGAATGCGCTGCTCCAGCATCGCGGCCACGTGCTGCTGTCGGCGGGTCACTCGATCGCCGTGCAGAACTTCAACGAAAATCTCTCCGTGCTCGTGATGCTGTGCCTGTACGCCGTGCTGGTCTGGCTCGACGTGCCGGTCACGGCGGTGATCGTGCTATTCGGCACCTTCGTCTGCCTGATGATGTGGCTCGTCATGCGGCGCCACCAGGCGAATCAGCGCGCGTTCGACTCGGTCGCGCTGATCGGCGAAGCCAAGCATTGACCCGCGCCGGGCAGTGCACTGACTGCCCACGCTCCCCTCCTTTCCTCGCTTTGCCATGACTCAACCCATTCCCAATGTGCTGACGATCGCCGGTTCCGACTCCGGCGGCGGCGCCGGTATTCAGGCCGATCTGAAAGCCTTCTCGGCGCTCGGCGCCTACGGCGCGAGCGTGATCACCGCGCTCACGGCACAGAACACGCGCGGCGTCACGGCAATTCATGCGCCGGAGGCCGCGTTCATTACCGCGCAGCTCGACGCGGTGTTCGACGACATCCGTATCGACGCCGTGAAAATCGGCATGCTGGCGAATGCGCAGATCGCGCACGCGGTCGCCGACGCGCTGCGGCGGTACAAGCCGAAGCACGTCGTGCTCGACACGGTGATGATTTCAAAGAGCAATCACGCGCTGCTGCTGCCGGATGCGGTTGCCGCCGTGCGCGACGAGTTGCTGCCGCTAGCCGATCTGCTGACGCCGAATCTGCCGGAAGCCGCGGCCTTGCTAGGCGTGCAGGCGGCCACCGATGAAGCCGGCATGGTCGAACAAGGTGAAGCGCTGCGCGCGCTTGGCGCGCGGGCGGTGCTGATGAAGGGCGGCCACTTGAGCGCAACGGACAGCCCCGACTGGCTAGTTCAGGACAGTGGCGCGCTACGTATGGGTGGTCCGCGCGTGCCGGTGAAGAATACGCATGGGACGGGCTGCACGTTGTCGTCGGCGATTGCGGCGCTGATTCCGCAGCGCGCCGATCTGGCGGGCGCGGTGGCCGATGCCAAGCTGTACCTGACCGGCGCGTTGCAGGCGAGCGACCAGCTCGACGTAGGCAGCGGCGTGGGGCCGGTGCACCATTTTTATCGCTGGTGGTGAGAGGCAACAGCGCTTCGGCATCGCGGCGGGACTAGCCGCTGCGATGCACAGCCGGTTCCGCGCCGCTATTGCTGGCGTCCGCCCTTTTGTTCTTGCGATTCTCGCGATTCCTGCGGCTGTCGTGCATAGGCCTGAGCCAACTCCGGCCAGGCGTCCGGCACGATGAAGCCACGCGAAAGTTCGACCAGGTTGCCGACGCTATCGGCAGCGAACGCCGCGACCATCGTCGGCCCCTGCTGAGACGAAGTTTGTTCGGCAAGCGTCTGCTGATCGGCGAAGGCAAACGCCAAGGTCGTCGTGTCACCCTTTTCATGACGCCTCGGCGCAAGCCATTCCAACCGTGGCAATACGCGCCACGTCTGCGCATGCGCCGCGGCAAAGTCCGGCCAGTCGCTACGCGTCACCCACCAGCCCCGTCCGTGCGACGGATCGAGTTCGGCAGGATCGGCCGGCGTTTGTCCCGCCCGATAGAACAACCAGCCCTTGATAAACATTTGCGGCGTCCACGGCCCTGCATAGCCGACCGAGGCGAACTCTTCACGCGCGCTCAACGGCAGTTGATGATTCAGCACGTGCGCTAGCTTCAGATCGAAACGGTCCTTGAGATTCGGGCCAACGTAATCGGCTAATCGCGGCGCTGGCTGCGCAGGGCTTTCGCCCGTATGCAGATAGCACTTCACCGCCAACTCCCAATGCAGGCGCGCGCCCTGCTGCGTCTGCACCAGAAAATCGCATTCGCCGAGCGTCACGCCCGAGCGCCGCAACGGCACGCCGGCCGCGACCAGGCGGGCCGCCGGCCCATGTTGCAGGAACCATCCAAGCAGCCGTTCGGCGTAGCGGCCAAGCCGCGTGATATGCGTCGCGGCGAGATCGCGCTGCAAGTCCGCCGGATCGGCATCCAGCGCGCGTAGCCAGTGGCAGGTCGCTTCAGCTTCCTGCGGCGAGCCGAAAGGCGTGGCGAGCGCGCCAACCGGTGGTTGCGCACGCAACAAATCGGCGCTCAGCAGCAGCCACGCGAGATCGCGCACGGCCGGTTCGCGCAATGTGTCGAGCAACGTTCCAGGAATCACAGCGGATGGGCCCGGCGCGACGGCGGCGCGCGCCGCCGGTCCGCTCGCGCCCGTCACTTTGCCGCGCTGGACGGCACGCCGCCCGCCGCGAGCCACGTGTCACGCGCGAGGCACAGATCGGCCCAGGCCTTCGCCTTGTCGGGCAGGCTGCGCAGCAGATAGGCCGGGTGATAGGTGACGATCACCGGCACCCCTTCATATTCGTGCACACGGCCACGCAGCGACGAAATGCTCGCCTCGGTCTTGAGCAGACTTTGCGCGGCGAAGCGGCCGAGCGCGACGATCAGCTTCGGCTTGACCAGCGCGACCTGGCGTTGCAGATAAGGCTCGCAACGCGCGACTTCGTCCTGCTCCGGATTGCGGTTGCCCGGCGGGCGGCACTTGATCACATTCGCGATGTAGACGTTGTTGTCGCGCGCGAGCATCAACGAGCGCAGCATGTTGTCGAGCAGCTTGCCGGCCTGGCCGACGAACGGCTCGCCCAGCCGATCTTCATTCTCACCGGGCGCTTCGCCGATCAGCATCCAGTCGGCATCGCGATCGCCGACGCCGAATACCGTATTGGTGCGCTTCTCGCACAGACGGCAACGCTCGCAGGCGGCGACCCGCTCGCCCAATGCGTCCCAGTCGAGCGTCTGGATCGGAGCGGGCTCGGGCGCCGCTATGCGCGCTTCAACGGGGGCGTGGCCCGGCAGATCGTCGAACCATGCGAAATCGTCGTCGGGCGGAGCGTCGATTGCAGGTGGCTCGGGCGTGCGCGACTGTTGCGATGCTTGCGACTTTTGCTTCACCGGCGGCGGTGCATCGACCGGTGCTTGCATCCGCGCCTGCGCCGGTTCCTGCTCGGGTGGCGATGCGCGACGCTCGCCTTGCGCTCGCGCGGTTTCGTCTTGCCACACGTCGCCCGCACGCGTCGCGGCTCGCGGAGAACCGGCCGCGGGCGTTGCCGGCCGACTATCCTGCTCAAGTGCAGTTGGCGACGCTTCCTGCGCCGCCTCACGCGGATCGCCAGGTCGTGCCGCCTGATTCGCCGCTAACGCCCCAGCGCTCTGCCCGGCCTCGGCTTCCACCACCGGCTCCTGCGCCGCCGACATGCCGCGACGCACCCACAGCGGCGCGAGTCCGAACTCTTCCAGTACCGATTCATGCAGCGCCATCTGTGCCCTCCGTGGCAAACGAGAAACGCATCACGATGGCGTCCTCCCGGCTGCGATGCCGCGCCGGATAATAATTTTTGCGCCGGCCAATCGACGCAAAGCCGAAACGCTCGTAAAGGCGGATCGCCCGATAATTCGACGGCCGCACTTCGAGCAGCAGGCCGTCGAGTTTTTCCGCGCGCGTGATGCGCACCGCTTCGCGCAGCAGCGCGAGCCCGGCACCGGCGCCTTGCGCGGCGGGCGTCACGCACAAATTGAGTAGATGCATTTCATCGACCACCGGCATCAACACGCAATAACCGATCAGCGTGCCCGTTACGTGGCGCAGGCAGATGCCAAAATAGCCGTTGCGCAGCGAATCGCCGAAATTGCCGCGGCTCCAGGGGAATTCGTAGGCGATCTTTTCGATCGCCGCGACCTCGTCCAGATCGGCTTCGGTCATCGGCGACATATAGCGGTCCGCCAGCAACACCCCGCTCATTGCCGGCCCTCGCCTTGCTGCGCGTCATGCGCCAGTCTGGCCGCCTGCTCGGCCCTGGCGGCTTTTTCGGCCTTCTCGGCCTTTTCGGCAACCCGCTCCGCCGTGGTCTGGGCGACCTTGTCACGAATGTATTCCGGCGCGGCCTGATCAGCGGGCACGGTGCGGCCGGCGCGAAATGCGCGCAGCGCCGCGTGCGCGAGCGGCACCGCATGCGGCAGCGCTTCGCCGTCGACAGTTCGCGCCGCCGCGACGGCGGGCAGCCGTTCGCCGAACGCAGCAGCGGCGTTGCCTGCCAACGTGAAAGGGACGTCAGGCAAAACAAGCCGTTCCGGCGCGTCCAGCGACGCTGGCTGCAGCGTGCGCCATTCGCCAGGCGTGGCGTCCCATTCGTAGTCGGCCCAGTAGATTTCGTCCATCCGGGCATCCAGCGCGGCGAGCACGCGGGTGGCTGACGGATCGCGTAGCCGTGCGCTTTCCGCGCAGGCCAGCAGCGTGCTGACCGGCACGACCGGCAGGTTCAGCCCAAACGCAAGACCTTGAGCGACACCCGTCGCGGTGCGAAGACCGGTGAACGAGCCGGGGCCGGAGCCGAAAGCAATGGCGTTGCAATCCGCCAGTTTCAGGCCGGCTTCGTCGAAAAGTTCGCGAATGGCGGGTAGCAGGCGTGTGCTGGAAACCGCACCGGTTTGCTCATGGCGCACCCAGATTCGCGGTTCGGCGCGGCTTGGGTCCGCTGCCGGGTTCGCCGCGCCGCCAACTGCGGACAGGAGCGCCACCGAGCAGAATTCGGTCGAGGTATCGAGGGCAAGAAGCACAGTTTGAGTCATGGACCGTATTGTAATCGGCACGGCGCGTGCAGATGCGGTTTTGGATTTGCCCGCGAGGCGGCGATGGACGTTTGGAATAAGCCCTCGGCCCTGCAGCAGCATGCAGTTGTTATGATCGTCGGCCCAGCCAAATTCAATCCCGCCAGCCGGGCAAAATCACCATGACAGATATCAACGCGCAATTCGTCCAGGCCCAGGAAGATGCAAAGCAACTGCCCGAGCGTCCAGGCAATCTCACCCTTTTGCGCCTCTACGCCCTCTTCAAGCAGGCTACTGAAGGCGACGTCCACGGCGACAAACCCGGTTTCACCGATATCGTCGGCAAATACAAATACGATGCGTGGGCCGCGCTCAAAGGCACCGCGCAAGACGCGGCAAAGCAGCAATACGTCGAACTGATCGAAGCCCTCAAGAGCGGCGCCGCTGCCTGATTCTGACCCCGTAGCGAAATCCGTTATCGAAACGGCAGGCCGGGAACATCGGCCTGACCATGGCACGGCAAGGCCATTTGCGGCCCTTGGGAGCTACTCGGGCCACTCTGTAGCCACATAGGCTGCCCCATGGGGCACAGCACCTTGAGCCCATTCGGGCCGCAAAACGAAAGTTTTCCGCCAGGAAACGTCTTAACGGTGGCGCAGTGCAACAAAACTCTATACAATACTGCCTGCGCTTCACTGCTTTGCCCGGCTTTCCTCTAGCGGCCTTTGCGGCGCAGCGCCTCGTAGCGTTTAGCTCCAATCCAGTTTAGAACCTGTCCCCTCCTGCCTAGCCCCCTACGGGCGATCATGTCCCAGGCTGGCGGCACGCCGTGTTGGCATGTCGCATCCGATACAGCTTCTAACGAAAAGCTCGCCTTTATTGTCGCGAGCTGCCCCCGTTTTTCGATTTGCTCGCTGCTTCTTTGCTCGCTGAATCCGACGACTTGGGTATGCCGATTGGCGCCGACGTTTTAATTCCCTGTGTACCAAGGATTCTCATGACTTCGAGCAATACCCCCAGCAGCCCGTTGAACGCCATCGCCGATCAAGCCCTCGGTCTCGTTGACAGCAATGTTGCACCCGTGGAAGCCGCAGCCGTTGCTGCCGCTCCGGAAGCTGTCGCCGCAGAAGCCGCAGCGCCGACCGGCCCGACGTTCGCGTCGCTCGGTCTCTCCGCGGATGTCGTCTCCGCGCTGACCGCCGCTGGCTATCAGAACCCGACTCCGGTTCAGCAACGCGCGATCCCCGCTGCGATCGCTGGCCGCGACCTGATGGTGTCGAGCCCGACCGGTTCGGGCAAGACCGCAGCGTTCATGCTGCCGGCCATCGAACGTTTCTCGCAACTGCAAAAAGCACAAGCCAGCCAGCCGCGTGAACCGCGTCCGGCTGACGGTGCCCGCACGCGCCGTCCGCAACCGGTTGCCCGTCCGACCATGCTGGTTCTGACGCCGACCCGCGAACTCGCGATGCAGGTCACCACCGCCGCGTCCACGTACGGCAAGCACCTCAAGCGTCTGCGCACCGTCAGCATTCTGGGCGGCGTCGCTTATGGTCAACAACTAATGCTGCTGGCAAAGAACCCGGAAATCCTGGTTGCTACGCCGGGCCGTCTGATCGACCACCTGGAACGCGGCCGCATCGATCTGTCGCAACTGCAGATCCTCGTGCTCGATGAAGCTGACCGCATGCTCGACATGGGCTTCATCGAAGACATCGAAACGATCGTTGCCGCTACGCCGGCTTCGCGTCAAACCATGCTGTTCTCGGCTACGCTCGACGGCAAGATCGGTTCGCTGACCGGCCGTCTGCTGAAGGATCCGGAACGGATCGAGATCGTCCAACGCCTCGAACAACGTACCAACATCGCGCAAACCGTCCACTATGTCGACGACCGCGATCACAAGGATCGTCTGCTCGACCATCTGCTGCGCGACGAAGGCCTCGATCAGGCTATCGTCTTCACGGCAACCAAGATGGACGCGGACCAACTGGCTGGCCGTCTGGCCGACGCCGGTTTCGAATCGGCTGCTCTGCACGGCGATCTGCCGCAAGGCGCACGTAACCGCACGATCAAGGCCCTGCGTGAGCGCCGTGTGCGCGTGCTGGTGGCAACGGACGTCGCCGCTCGCGGTATCGACATCCCGGGCATCACGCACGTGTTCAACTACGACCTGCCGAAGTTCGCTGAAGACTACGTGCACCGTATCGGCCGTACCGGCCGTGCTGGCCGCTCGGGTGTCGCAGTGAGCCTCGTGCACCACGCGGAACAAGGCGCGCTGAAGCGCATCGAGCGCTTCGTGCGCACCCCGCTGGCGGTCAACGTCGTCGCAGGCTTCGAGCCGCGCAAGTCGGCTCCGTCGGGCAACGGCGGTCGTCCTGGCTTTGGTGGCCGTGGCCGTCCGGGCGGTGGCAATGGCGGCGGTGGCCGTCGCTTCGGTAGCGGCAGCGGTGCTGGCAAGCCGGCCGGTAACGGCGGCGGCGCTCGCAGCGGCAATGGCGGCGGCTGGGCCGGCAAGTCGGCTGGCGGCGGTTCGCGTGAAGGTGGCTTCGGCGGCGGTTCGCGCGAAGGCGGCTTCGGCGGCGGTTCGCGTGACGGTGGTTACGGCGCACGCCGCAGCGACGGTCCGCGTACGGCGCGTCGCGGCAGCTAAGCAGCAACCCAGTCATCATCAGGCAAGCGCATTTACGCAGCTCGTTGAGTTCGTAAGGCGGCCTGAAAAGACCCGGACGGCCCCGCGCCGTCCGTCAGTCGAAAGAAACCGGTGCTCAGGCACCGGTTTTTTTTCGTCCACAGTTTGGGTACCGTCGATATTTCACGATGTGGAAAATTTTTTTGCGTCGTAAAAAATCGTGCTGCACGGCACAAGACGCCCTATTGCAAGATGGAAAAAGACGTTTCTTAATGTGGAACACAACTCATAAGATACTGATTTTAAAAACAAATAAATATTCAAAAAACGCTCCCTCGCGGCTATTGCGCGACAATCGATTTGCCTAGACTCTTATATAAGACTTCACGAAACGAAATGCCTCAAACGGCCAGCCGCTTCGACGAAGACAGAGACACCCCATCCATTACAGGCAACCAAGGAGCACACCATGTCGCGCGAACAACAAGCCAAGCAACTCCAACAGCAATGGGAAACCGATCCGCGCTGGAAAGGCGTGAAGCGTACGTACACCGCTGAAGACGTGATCCGTCTGCGCGGCTCGCTGCAAGTGGAACACACGCTCGCCAAGCGCGGCGCGGAAAAGCTGTGGGAAAGCGTCAACAACGAGCCGTTCGTGAACTCGCTCGGCGCGCTGACCGGCAACCAGGCGATGCAGCAGGTCAAGGCCGGCCTGAAGGCTATCTACCTGTCGGGCTGGCAAGTGGCGGGCGACGCGAACGTGGCCGGTGAAATGTACCCGGACCAGTCGCTGTATCCGGCGAACTCGGTGCCGCTCGTCGTGAAGCGCATCAACAATACGCTGACGCGCGCTGACCAGATCCAATGGTCGGAAGGCAAGAACCCGGGCGACGAAGGCTATATCGACTACTTCGCGCCGATCGTGGCCGATGCGGAAGCCGGCTTCGGCGGCGTGCTGAACGCGTTCGAACTGATGAAGGCCATGATCGAAGCGGGCGCTGCGGGCGTGCACTTCGAAGATCAGCTTGCTTCGGTGAAGAAGTGCGGCCACATGGGCGGCAAGGTGCTCGTGCCGACCCGCGAAAACATCGCCAAGCTGACCGCCGCGCGTCTGGCCGCCGACGTCTCCGGCACGCCGACCGTGCTGCTGGCTCGCACCGACGCTGAAGCCGCCGACCTGATCACGTCGGACGTGGATGACAACGACAAGCCATTCCTGACGGGCGAACGCACAGTGGAAGGTTTCTACCGCACCAAGCCGGGTCTGGACCAGGCGATCTCGCGTGGCCTCGCCTACGCGCCGTACGCCGACATGATCTGGTGCGAAACCGGCAAGCCGGACCTCGAGTTCGCGAAGAAATTCGCCGACGCGATCCACAAGGAATTCCCGGATCAGCTGCTGTCGTACAACTGCTCGCCGTCGTTCAACTGGAAGAAGAACCTGGACGACGCAACCATCGCCAAGTTCCAGCGCGAACTCGGCGCAATGGGCTACAAGTTCCAGTTCATCACGCTGGCCGGCTTCCACGCGCTGAACTACTCGATGTTCAACCTGGCGCACGGCTATGCCCGCAACCAGATGACCGCGTTCGTCGAAATGCAGCAGGCAGAATTTGCCGCGGCCGAAAAGGGCTTCACCGCAGTCAAGCATCAGCGCGAAGTCGGTACCGGCTACTTCGACGCCGTGACGCAAACGGTCGAGCGCGATGCATCGACGACCGCGCTGCACGGCTCGACGGAAGACGAACAGTTCTTCGACAAGAAGGTTGCCTAAGTCACTTAGGCAACTTACGTCACTTGAGAGTCACTTGAGTCACGTCGAGGTCTGATCGCAGGAACCGCAAGGCAGACAAAAAAGCGGCCCCGTGAGAGGGTCGCCGTCAGGGAGGAGTGAAGCCATCGGGGCTGGAGAGTACGCCGTCTGCCCCGATGGCTGGAATCTGGGAGTGATGGCGGCAATGTAGACAAAGCCAGCACAAGGCATTGTGCGGCGAGCATAGGACGCGCCGGCCTGATCGCCGGCGCGTTTTTTTACGCCGTGCCCCCGCCCGCGATGTGAGTCGAAGACCGGCCGCTTAGCGGTACACGATCACGGGAATTTTCGTATGCGTCAGGACCCGCTGCGTCTCGCTGCCGATCAGCAGGCTGCCAAGACCGCGCCGCCCGTGCGAAGCCATGAAAATCACGTCGCAGCCACCCTGCTCCGCGGCTTCGATGATGCCGAGATACGGCGCCGGATGCACGCTGGTGCGGCTGTCGAACGCAACGCCGACACGGCGTGCGGCCAACTCCACTTCCCGCAGATGCACCCGCGCTTCACGCTCGCTGCGCTGCAAAAACTCGACCGGCGGTTCGATCACGACATCCGAGAACGGGGAGTACGGATATTGCGGCAGACAGGCGTAGGCAGTAACGCGAGCGCCGACGGCCTGCGCGAGATCGATGGCGCCGTCTATCGCTTTGCGTGACAGGTCTGAACCATCGGTCGGAACCAGGATGTGCCTGAACATGATGCCCTCCGTCGCCGGCTTCGTGCAGCGCGGCGTCAGCGTCCCTCGCGGCTCGGTATAGAAGCCGCTCCAATCGATTGTAGGTCGCGGAAATGAGGCCAAGGCCGTCGTGCGGGTCTGTCCGCATATCGGAAACCCGCTGCACGGCGGTTGTGCGGGGCGGCATTGCGCCAGACCCACCGGACTTCAGTGGCACCTGAGCAGCATCTGAGTCGCATCCAGGCAGCACCTCGGCCGGCGTCAGTTCCAGTAATCGGGATGGCCGTACGTATGCTTGAGAAAGTCCAGAAACAGGCGAACTCGCAGCGGCAAATGCCGGCGCTGCGGAAAAACCGCATGGATGCCGATCGGCGGCGCGGCGAACTCGTCGAGCACGCTAACCAGCCGGCCAGCGGCGATATCCGTACCGACCTCCCACCACGAGCGCCAGGCGAGCCCATAACCCTCGAGGCACCACTCGTGCAGCACGGCGCCATCCGAGCACTCCATCGTGCCGGACACCTTGATCGACACGACCTTGTCGCCCTGCTGGAACATCCAGCCGCGCTGCTGATTGGCGCTCGCGCCGAGCGCGAGGCAGTTGTGGTGCGCGAGATCGGCCAGCGTGTGCGGCGAGCCGCGCCGGCTCAGATACGACGGCGACGCCACACACACGCGGCGGTTCTCACCGAGCTTGAGCGACACCAGCGACGAATCCGGCAGCTCGCCCAGACGCACGGCGCAGTCGAATCCCTCGTTGACGAGATCGACCAGCCGGTCGGACAAGTCGAGCGTGATCGACACATCTGGATGCGCAACGGTGAACGCAGGCACCAACGGCGCAACATGCCGGCGTCCAAACCCGGCCGGCGCCGACAGCCGCAAATGGCCGCTCGCCTTTACGCCGCCCGCCGACACGCTGGCCTCGGCGTTCTGCATGTCGTGAATGACGCGCTGGCAATCCTCGAGAAATGCCGAACCCTCAAAGGTCAGCGTGATCTTGCGCGTGGTGCGTACCAGCAGTTTGACGCCGAGGCGCTCTTCGAGCGCATCGATGCGGCGGCCGATGATGGCAGGCGCAACGCCTTCAGCGAGCGCCGCGGCGGACAAACTGCCCTTGGCCGCAACGGTAACAAAAGTCTCGATCTGCTTGAAACGGTCCATGGGTCGCGGAGCCGCGGCGCCCGAAAGGAATTCCCTTGGGAGTCACGCGGGAAAGTGGTCGGTGCGCGTCAGATTAGGTGTATGAAAGTAAAAGATCAAGTGATCTTTAGCCTCTTTTTTATCGTGGAGCATCACTAATACAATCCGTCCTGACCTCTGATAGGAGTGCACGGCAATGTCGGCCACAACGACACCTTTCCCCAAAGCAGTGATTTTCGACGCATACGGCACGCTTTTCGACGTGCATTCGGTGATCGCTGCCGCGGAGCAGATGTTCCCGGGCCAAGGCGACGCGCTCTCGCAGTTGTGGCGCCAAAAACAGATCGAATACACGCAACTGCGCACGCTCGCCGATCCGGCCGGCTCACCCGGCGCGCATTACCGGCCGTTCTGGGACATCACGCTCGACGCCTTGCGCTTCGCTGCCAGGAAACTGCATCTCACGCTGGGCCGTGCGGCGGAAAAGCGTTTGATGGACGAATATGCATGCCTGTCCGCGTTTCCCGATGCAGTGCCCGCGCTACGCCAGTTGCGCGACGCGCCGGTGGCGTCGTGCGGGGTCACACCTGCATCTGCAAGCGACAAAACCGGGGCAGCGGCAAGAGCCCGGCCCGGTCTCGCGATTCTTTCGAACGGCAATCCGCAAATGCTCGACATCGCCGTGAAAAGCGCGGGCATGACGCGTCTGTTCGACCACGTCCTATCCGTCGATACCGCACGCGCCTACAAGCCCTCGCCCGCGGCCTATTCGCTCGGCACGCAAGCGTTCGGCGTCGAGCCGCGCGAGATTGTCTTCGTGTCGTCGAACGGCTGGGATGTGGCGGGCGCGAGCTGGTTTGGCTTCACCACTTTCTGGCTTAACCGGCAAAACGCACCAGCCGAAGAACTGGGCGTCACGCCGCATGGCGCGGGCGGAAGCATGAACGATCTGCTCGCTTTTCTGAAGTCCCTCGCGTCGCCCGGCCGCACTAGCGGCACGGGCAGCACCGGAAACCCCGGTGGCAGCCGCACGCGCCACAGCCCTGGCACTTGACGGCTACCCCTGGACCCCACGACGCAACTCAACCTCATCTCAACATTTGCACTTTTGCAATCTGACCGACCAAGGAAAAACCATGGCGAATCCGCTGTCATCGCAGTCATCGCTGCAGTTGCCGCAGGGCATGGAAATCACGGCTGAAATCAAGCCGGGCTATGAAGCAATCCTCACCCGCGAAGCGCTTGAGCTCGTCGCCGCGCTGCATCGCACGTTCGAACCGCGCCGTCAGAAGCTCTTGCAGGCGCGTGTCGAGCGCACCAAACGGCTCGACGCCGGCGAGCGCCCCGACTTCCTCGCCGAAACAAAAAGCGTGCGTGAAGGCGACTGGAAGATCGCGCCGCTGCCGCAAGATCTGCAATGCCGCCGCGTGGAAATTACCGGTCCGGTCGAGCGCAAGATGATCATCAACGCGCTGAATTCGGGCGCGGATTCGTATATGACCGACTTCGAAGATTCGAATGCGCCGAGCTGGGATAACCAGATCACCGGCCACATCAATCTGAAGGACGCGGTGCGCCGCACGATCTCGCTCGAACAGAACGGCAAGTCGTACACACTGAACGACAGGATCGCCACGCTGATCGTGCGTCCGCGCGGCTGGCATCTGGACGAAAAACATGTGACGGTGGACGGCAAGCGCGTCTCTGGCGGCATCTTCGATTTCGCGCTCTTCATGGTTCACAACGCGAAGGAACAGGTTGCGCGCGGCACGGCGCCCTACTTCTATCTGCCGAAGGTGGAGAGCCACCTGGAAGCGCGCCTGTGGAACGACATCTTCGTCGCCGCCCAGGAGGCCGTCGGCGTGCCGCGCGGCACGATTCGCGCGACCGTGCTGATCGAAACGATCGTCGCCGCGTTTGAAATGGACGAGATCCTGTACGAGTTGCGCGAGCACAGCTCGGGTCTGAATGCCGGCCGTTGGGACTACATCTTTTCGGCGATCAAGAAGTTCAAGAGCGACCGCGATTTCTGTCTCGCCGACCGCTCGCAGATCACCATGACCTCACCGTTCATGCGTGCCTACGCGCTGCTGCTGCTGAAGACCTGCCATCGCCGCAACGCCCCGGCAATCGGCGGCATGAGCGCGCTGATCCCGATCAAGAACGATCCGGCGGCGAACGACAAGGCCATGGGCGGTGTGCGCTCCGACAAGGCACGCGATGCCGGCGACGGTTACGACGGTGGCTGGGTCGCGCATCCGGGTCTCGTGCCGATCGCGATGGAAGAATTCGTCAAGGTGCTCGGCGACAAGGCGAATCAGATCGGCAAGCAACGCGACGACGTGCTGGTCGCGGCCTCCGACCTGATGGACTTCCGCCCGGAAGCGCCGATCACCGAGGGCGGTCTGCGCAACAACATCAACGTCGGCATTCACTACCTGGGTTCGTGGCTCGCGGGCAATGGCTGCGTGCCGATTCACAACCTGATGGAAGACGCCGCCACCGCGGAAATTTCGCGCTCGCAAGTGTGGCAATGGATTCGCTCGCCGAAGGGCAAGCTCGAAGACGGCCGCAAGGTGACGGCCGACCTGGTGCGCGCGTTGTCGGCAGAAGAACTCGGCAAGGTGAAGCAGGCAGTCGGCGGCGATACCCGGCCGTACGATCGCGCTGCACAAATCTTCGACGAAATGTCGACATCGGAGCAGTTCACCGACTTCCTGACGCTGCCGCTGTACGAGGAAATCTGAGGGGCTGAGCCTCAGGCAGCAGCAATAACGACGTCGTACCGGGCCCGCTTTCACCAGCCACGCAAGATGAAAGAGCGGCCCGGCTCGCAAGGCTGACCGACCGGACGGCCCGACAGGCGCATGCCTGCCGGGCCGTTTTTTTGCACCCGTGGTGCGCCTGTCGTGCGCTTGCTGCGTGCTTGTCGTGCACTCGCGATGGACGCGTTATGCGTCGGCCACGTGCTTGCGATGCGCCCGCCGCGGGTCAGCTATGCCATCCCTCAGCGGGTGCTGCGATGCTCGACCCAATCGCCCGATCTGATTTCCGGAAGGCCCTTCACCGCATTGGGCGCGACCGGATAGAAGCGGCAGTTCACGACGTTGCCCTCTACTTTCACCATCACTTCCCGGGCAAGGAAACGATCTTCGACGCCGGGATACACCGCTTCAATCTCATCGAGCACCGCGACCAGCTCATCGTCGATTTCATAGACATCGCCCGTGACGTCCACACCCGCCTCGTCGACCACCAGGCCAGGATACAGACCGAAGTCGAACAGATGGCCGCGCACCGTGGCCGTGCCAAGCAGATTCGGCGCAGCGATCTCGTGGCGCGCTGCAGCTTCCCGGAGGTCATTCACTTCACCGGCACGCAAGGTGCCGTATACGAAAACGGTCTGCATCGTCGTTTGTTCTCCTTGATGATGGGTCCGGCTCACCCCGGCTGTTGCCGGAGATTCAGTTCAGTGGCGCGCTCGCCACCAGCACGTCGTCGATATCCGCATAGATCCACTCGCCCGGACGCACCAGCGCGCCCGGCAATTGCACCGGCACGTCGCGCTCACCCGTGCCGAGCTTCTGGCCGCGCCGTGGGCAGGTTGCCAACGCCGCCACGCCGACATTGATCTCATTGAGCTCCAGCGTATCGCGCACGCAGCCGTTCAGCACGATGCCCGCCCAGCCATTCTGCTCGGCGATTTGCGCGAGGTTGCCGCCGACCAGCGCGCAACGCAGGCTGCCGCCACCGTCGACCACCAGCACCCGGCCGGCGCCCTTCTCCTCGAGCGTGGCATGCACAAGCGCATTGTCTTCGAACACCTTGAGCGTCACCGCCTGGCCGCTGAAAGATTCGGCCCGGCTGAAGAGATGAAAAACCGGCTCGAGCACACGCAGTGTGCCCAGCGCCAGTTGATCCTCGTGTGCATCGCACAAGTCAGCGGTTGCAACGCTCATGGGGTCCTCCTCGGAATCCGTGCAATCGGGACACAATCGGGACATTATGCAACGTCAATTCCGACGCAACACTACAATGAGAAGCCCGCGGTCGTTTTGAGCCTCTGCCGCCGGTTCAGCGCTGCCGCGGTCAACGCATGAAGGCGCGGTGCTTGAGCGCCCCATGCTCACGGGCTCCATCATGTTCACAGGCGCTGCGTTATTTGAGTTCCATCCATTGGATCGATCTTCAACATGAATTCGTCTGCTGAGCCAGATCAGTCGAGCAAAGGCCGTCTCGCCGACATCCCGCCCGAATTCCAGCCGACGCAATCTCACCCGATTCGCGTACGCTCAAGGCTGATGCCGTCGGGCTGGCGCATCGCGCGACACACGCACGCGTGGGCGCAGGTCGCCTATGCGTCGCGCGGCGTGCTACGGGTCGCAACAACCGGCACAACGTGGATGGTGCCGCCATCGCGAGCGATCTGGGTCCCGCCGCATGTAACGCACGAAGTGGTCGCGGTCGAAGACGCCTTTCTGCGCACACTCTACATTACCGAAAGCACGGTCCCGGCCGGACTGGATACGCCGCGCGTGGTCGAAGTATCGGATCTGCTGCGCGAAGTCATCGCCGCGCTCGACACCCCCGGCATTTCAGCGACACGCGAACAATTGCTAGGCGCGCTCGCGCTCGACGAACTGACGCGCTCGGAGCCCTTGCCGCTATCCGTACCGATGCCCAGCGAAAAGCGCTTGCGTGCGCTGTGCGAGGCCGTGATCGCGGACCCCACACACGCCGACTCGCTCGAACAATGGGCATCGAGCGTCGGCGCGAGTACGCGCACGATTGCACGACTGTTTCGCCAGGAGTTAGGCGTGAGCTTTTCGCAATGGCGTCAGCAGGCCATTCTCGCGCGCGCGATTCCGCTCCTGAGTCAGGGGCGGCCGCTTTCCCACGTCGCGCAAGAACTGGGGTATCAGAGCCAGAGTGCGTTCTCAGCGATGTTCCGGCGGGCATTCGGCGAAAGTCCGCGCGCGTTCATCGAGCGTGGCGCAGAGCATCGCGTGGAAAGCGCGGATCGTAGTGATTCAGAGGCGGACGAAGAGACCGCACAAAAGTGACGGCATAAAGGTCATGGCGCGAAGGTCACGGCCGGCGACAGTACCTCAGACGCGGCGCGCCAGATGACGGATCGCCCCGAGTTGCGCCAGACGCGGCCCGGTCAGCTTGTACCCCTTGCGTTGATAGAGCCGCGCCGCGGGATTGTCGACGAACACGCGCAACTGCAACTCGTGGAGCCCGCGCTCGCGCGCCCACTGATGCGACATGTCGAGCAGATACGTGCCAGCGCCGAGCCGCCGATGCCCATCGGCAATCTGTACGTCGCGGATATGCAGCGAATCGCCTTCTTGCGTTATGCGCAGCACGCCGATCGGCTTGCCGTCCATTTCGAGAATGAAATTTTCCGATTCGCGCCAGCTACCGAGAAAGAGATCGCCACGCCAGACCAGATGGTGCCGGCGATAGTAGCCACCCATATTGTTGCGGGTCAGCGCCTCAGCGAACTCGAAATCGTCCATGCTGGCCTGGCGCAGATAAAACGGTGACGGAGCTTCGGTTGGGTCGAACATGGCGGGACAACGAAGATGGGTCGGGTCAACGGTAAAACAGGCCGCGCGCGCTGGCAATGGCTGTTTGTCCCGAGCATACCCGGACGATACCCAGGCAAAGCGGCTGCTGAAATAAAAAAAGCCCACTTCTTACGAAGTGGGCTTCTTAAAATCTGGCGGAGCGGACGTCCGCCGCTCAACCATACACGACAATGGTTTAAGGACAATCCATCCAACCTACCCACCAAACAACCCACCAAAATTGGAAACGCGATATTCACATAAACGCCGCCCCAATCCTGAAATCTCATGCCCACACCAGATGAAGGTCGCTGATCCCACCATGAACTTGCCAACGGGAGCCGATGGAGCAAAACGCACCATGCCCGAAGCCAAGCTGACATTAGCTCTGCGCGATCATCGATGCTTGAGAGCCCGTCGGCCTCCAATTGATCTGCACCGCGGCAAACACCGACTGGGCCTTTTTGCGGGTCATTTTTGCGAGCGAAATGGTACGTGCGTAATGTGTGTGCTGATGAAAGGGGCTTTTCAGCCTTGATGTCCCCCACATAGGGCCAACGGTCCTCCCTGGTCCTACGCCGCATTTTGGTTTAGCATCCGCGGCATGTTTTCTGACCCTTCCTTCTTCGCGCGGCTGATCTCGCCGATGCTCGATCAACTGCGGCGCCTCGCTCACGGCACTCGCGGCGAGCATTCCGTCGACGATCTGAAGAGTGAGGTATGGCTTGCCGCTCAGGACATCCACAAAGAAACGGGCGTTAAGTTCGACCCGGAGGACGAGAGCTTCCAGGAAGCGATCCTGACGAAACTCCGCAAGGCGTTCGGCCGCTTCGCGAATCGCAAGATGCGGTACGCGGTGCAGTTGGACCACGGGCAAGCCGGCGACGACGGCGAACTCCTTCCAAACTCTTTCGCCTCGAGCCTGGCCGCTCCAGACGTCTACGAGCCGGAGATCGCCATCGAGCGCGCCGAGGAAAGTGCTGCCGGCGAGGAACGTCTCGCGAAGCGATTTACCGAAGCGGTCGCCTATCTGCGCGCCCTCGATCATTTCGACAACGAGTCCAGCAGAGTCGCCGCGCATCTCGCAATCACAATGGGAGCGTTCAAGTCCCGACTTGCGCGTGCCGCAACGACGGCAGAGTGCCAACGGTCGTTGTTTGACGGAATCGAAACCATACCGCGTGACTTCGTGCCGCTCCGAGGCCACACAGTGCGCCTAATGGCCAGAGCCTCAATTGAATGGGGTCGTATTTGCGCCTTGGTGAAACCGCGCCAACAGCGCTTGTTCTCTGGCTCCCCGGCGCTATTTCGTCGGCCTTGAAACGAAAAAGGCGGCGAAGCGCCTTAGCTGCGCAACCGCTCCATTTCCCTCAGTGCGGCAGCTCGGCGCGCGCTGAACTACGCGGAGTAGAATCCATTGCGCCGCTTCTGCATCCTCGCACGGGTCAAAAATGCCAAGTTTAAATATCTCGTCGGGTACCGCCGACACCCTGTTTAATCTGTCGAACATTATCCTGGTCTTGGGCGCCGTCTTTGTCGCTGTCGGAACGATAGGCGCGATCTGGACTGGCACGATCCGGGAGCACTACTCCGACATCCGCATCAGAAATAACGAAACACAAACCGCGCTGGCGGGCGCTGCAGCTGCTCGCGCCAATGAGGGCGCTGCTCGAGCAAATGAAGCAGCTGCGGCCGCCAATCTCCATGCAGCTGAAGTAGAGCAGCAAAACATCGAACTGCGCAGAAAGTTCGCCAGTCGGAGAATTGACGCCGATCAGCACAAGGTTCTCGTAGCGGAGCTATCGAAACAGCCTGGAGTCTTCAATATCGAGGTAATGGGCGATCCGGACTCTGGTATGTACGCAGCGGACATACTAAAAACCTTCACCGACGCGGGCTGGACTGTGGATAAAAAGGAGTTTCCACTGGGGGTCATTTGGACTGGCATCATCCTCTTCCAGACTGACGACCCGGCGGCTGCGGTGATTGCGCACGCACTCAAGGAAGCCAAGATCCCCTTTTCGATCGGCAATGAATATCATGAGAAGGCAACGATCATGATTGGCGGAAAGCCGCCTGTCTTTTGAGGCTTATGTGTCGGCGGCTCCGTACGAATGTGAGCTCAACCCTTTCCTATTCAATGCGAGGCTAACTTGTTTCCCGAAGATAACGCAAGATCCATTTCCCACGCATTGGCGTCGGTTACTTTGCCTCCCAACGTATCCCCCGCCGAACGCGCGTTTGATGTGCTAGTCGACGAGGTCAAACAGTTCGAGACCGCGCTCACAGAAGGCGAAGCTGTAGGCGCTATGCTGGCGTCGTTCGGGCAGGCTATCAAGCTGCAAATTTCAAGCATTTCCAGGGCAGGGCAGTTCTTTTGTTTCGATGGTCTGACAGAGCAAGGTGACGAAGCACGCTTGGTCCAACATTTCACGCAGACGTCGATCCTATTGGTGAAGCTGAAAAATGAATTGCCTCGCCGACCGATTGGTTTCGTTGCTGACTGAACCCCTCCACGTAGCAAGGATCTCGCCGATCAAACGAAAAAGGCGCCGAAGCGCCTTCCCGCATTATTACGATTTAGCAGTCAGCCTTGCGCCAATGCGCGGGGTTGGGCCGATCTTGACGGTGTCGTTCACGTGCGACATGGACTGTATAGCCTTGCGAGCATGCCCATTTTTCGGCCGCGAGCTGTGTGCTGAAAGTCTGGACCTCCTTTTCGTTGACTATCACCACGTGGTGGGTAACTCCGTGGGTTTGTTGGTCCGATTTGGGTCTGTATTCGACGTATGCATTGGTCATGTGCCCTCTCCTTCATTATTAGTTAAGCGATAAGTTGGCAGAAACCCCGCAACTCACGCAACGGGCGAAGTTGCCCGCCCAGTAGATTGCGAGCAATCCCCGATAACCTGGATCGTCGTAAACCCTCTACTCGACAGCGTCTAGAGACTTTCCTCTATCGACCGCGATCGAAATGGCGCGCGCGTAATGAAACGAAAAAGGCGCCGAAGCGCCTTCCTCGTGCTGCCCCCTGCCGCCGTTACACCCGAGACCGGGAAGGAAGCAACGACCTTCTCAGCATGGACAGCCGCCGGTGTTTTTCCAAATTGCGCCACCGCCGGCCGGGCGCGTCGAAACTTGCGATCAGTAGGTCGGGTTGATGAAGTCAGCGTCTGGAACGCCAAGCTTTTCGACCTGCTTGTGCACATGGGCGGTCAGCAAATTGGTCACCCGGTCCGCCTCATCGATGCCCAGCTCGGCGGCAAGCAGCGCGCCGATGCGCGCCGGCCAGCTAAGCCACGAATCACGCTGTGCTCGAGCAGCCTCAAACAGGACTTTCTCCGCCAGGGCCATTTCCACAAGCGCCCCTGACTTCTTTTCATAGTCCAGCCGGTTGAGCAGTGCGAGATAGACCTCCTTGATGCGCCTCGCCTCGTCGAAGCTCGTTGTATTCACATCGATGTCACCCGCCAGGCGCGCCGCTGCGTCGTCAAGCGACTCACCAGGCTTCAGATCGATCTCAACGATATCTTCTGCCGCGAGTGTCTCTTTGACCGGCGAGCCGCCTTTTCGGACGCGCCCGAGTTTGGCGAGCGAAGCGTCGACGTCCACGAGGGCGCCGGCCATTACCAGTTTCTCTTCCTGTTTCCACTTGTGCACGGCCTGTCGCTTCACGCCGCACAGGTCTGCGAACTCAGATTGCTTGATGAGGGCCATGATCTCTCCGGTAGTTGGAAGGGTGCATCGTTACGATGCCTCCTCTTCGTCGCTCCATGCAACTGTTGCCGGCGCTCCAAAAGGGGTACCAAGGAGGGGAATCGCTGGGCGGAATGCATCAGGGACCGTCCGGTCACCACGAAGCCACCAGCGCAGATTCTCGAGGGCGAGGAACGCGTTTTCCTCGAACGTGAAGCCATCGCAGAGAAAGTGGGATTCGCCGTTCCGATGAAGGTCGATGTCGTCGCCGTCCACGATCAGATCAAAGCCGAGGATCTCAGCGACGGCGGTTAGTCGCCGCGTCAACCCGCCATGCGAAAAGTCGAATGTCCGCGTTCCGTCGACGGCCGCTAGCAGCTCGTCGGTTGACAAATCGCGGCTCGATGCACTCGCGGTTGACGGTTGGTTGACACGGTTGTCAACCGGCGGTTGACGCAGCGGCGAGCCGCCGACGCGGTACCGCATCATGCGATCGTGCGAAGCGATGACGTCGACCTCTTTCCCTTGCAGGACAATGCATCCAGAGGTTTCCCACTTCTGAACCGCTTGCCTTGTGACGCCGCACATGCGAGCGAATTCTGACTTCGAGACGAACATATAGTTTTTTCCTATCGAGGTTTTTCGGGGGTTCTGTCAACCAAATTTCAGAATTTCATAGTGAGTGGAAAGTCGGGGGTTATTGACTCCGCCGTGCATGACCCTCCAGATAGGACCCGTTGCAACCCGGGTCGCCGGAAAGCCTGGTTCCGATGGTCGGATTGAGGGCAGCGGCCACGGTTTTGCGCGGGCTCGGGCGCATTTCATCACGATGACTCGTGGTAAAGAGATGGGCCTTGCTGCATGCCGTGGGGTGCAGTGGTGCTCGCCACCGGATTGCCACTGAGTCCGCTTTGCGTTGCGAAGCCCATTTTGTCGGCGATGCGTTGCTGCGCCTGAGCAACGAAGTCCATATTGACTTCGAGATAAGCCATGGTCGTCAGTGGACTCTTGTGTCGCATTGCGCGCTGTATCGACTGGATTGGTGCACCCATCTCACTCATGAGAGTGGCGAACGTTCCACGAAGTCTGTGAGCTGTGACGTGCCCGGCGCCGACGGATTTGTTTGCGGCAAGCATCGCATTGCGGGTGAAGCCGGATGGGCAAGGCTTTCCATTCGGGCGCGTGACGATGAGGCCGGACGCCTGACGCAGCGGTTGCAGATATTCGATCAGCCACTCCGGTACGGGGATCGGATCTGCCTCACGACCCTTTGTTTCGCCAGGCACGTAGACGCGTCGCTCCCAATCCAGCCATTTCCAGTCCGCCGTAATGGTCTCGATCTCCCGCAGCCCCAAGCCGAGCATCAGTCGCACAGCGATCCTGACGGCTGCCCGGTCACCCTCATGGTCATCGACGGCAGCTAGCCACTTCTGAGCCAGTGAGGTCGAGAGAATCGCTCTCGGCTTCTTCTGGACGGTCAGAGCACGCACGTGAAAGTGCACTGCCGGAATGACTTCGCGGCGCACGGCCCAACTGCAGAGAAGACGCAGCACCTTGAGCCACTGATTGGCGCTCGCCGGCGCATGATCCTTCAAATACTCGTTGCGAGCCTCTTCGACCATGTCCGTCGTCAACTCGTCGATCATCACGTCGCCAAGTCGATAGAGGTGCAGTCTGCCGAATACCTCGACAATCTTGGCGTGTGACCGGCTGGCAGTCGGTGTATGGACCGTGAGCCACTGGGCGACCAACTCGCGCAGAGTAGGAATCGACTGTTCGCCGCGGCTCCACAGCCTGGCGTCGCGATGAGCGCGCGCTGCGACGGGCTCAGCTCGATGCCTGAGCGTCTCGCCGGTCGATCGCTGGACCCGCTTGCCGTCAATCTGGAAACGGTAGTGCCAGATCTTGCCGACACGAAAGAGGTGGTAGCTCATGCGCTATTCCGTCTGGCTCGGGGCACTTGTAGTGGTACCTGGGCCGCCCAATTGCACATTCGGCACTGGGTGCGTGTGGGTATCGTAAATCTCACGCATCTGCGCCATCGAGTGCGAGTTCGATCCGAAGTTGTCGATGATGTCGCCCAACACCTTGAGGATCGGCGTATTCATCAGCACTTCAGTCGCGGCGTTGATCGTCACCGTCGTCGCACCATTGACCGTCACATCCTGATTGTTCGCGTTGACCACGATGCCGCCGGACGCTGTCATGTAGACCTGTTTGCCATCCTCGCTGTACAGCATCGACTCGCCGGCCTGCAGGCCTGTTGGCCGCGATTGCTGATGGTTTGTCGCGAATACCGCGCCGGCGCTGATGTCTCCCGCGACATGCAACGTGAGGACGTCAGATCCGATCGGAGGGGAGGATGTGAAGCCGAATTCGGCTACCCGATAGCGGTCGTCGGCGCAGTTCAAGTCGCTCATCGTGACTTGCATCTGCTGGACAGCCCCACTGTCGTCGACAAGCGTCACACGACCGCGGCCGAACAGCCCGCGCAGCCTCATGAACAGACGATCCATGTTGGTTTCGTTCATTGGTTTGCATTGCTCACGGTGGCGATGTCAGGCGAGATAGGATTGAGAATGATCGGTTCCTGATAGAACGCTTCCGGCGGCATGATCGTCAGATCTGCAGTGGTGCCGCTCTCACTGCGCTTGTACGTAACATCAGAGATCAGCCATGTCCGCGTCGACAGCTTCAGACCGGGCAGGTCAATCGGAACGAGAACGTTGGGTTCGAACAGTTTGCCGGCCGAGTCACGCCATGTATCAGTCGTCAAACGTACTTGAAATGACCGACCATACCGACTGGCCATTTCCCAGTTCACGCGTTGCTCGGCGACTATCGGGCCGCCAGCCACGTTCTCCGAAACGATGACACGATAGCGAAAGCGAGGAACGGTGCCATCTGCCACATGGCTGATCAGATTGCCGCCCTGCCCGATGTCCTTCAGTGTGTCGAGACCCTGATAAAGCGCGTCGTAGTTGCTGAACCGCTGATCCATGCCGAACATCGCCGACGCCGACTGGACATTGACGCCCTGCTTAAAGCCGCTTGCCGCCGTCCTTGTTCCGATGGGAGCTGCCACGCTCGAGCCTGGCTGCGTGCCTCCGCTCGCGATCAGAAGGCTCCCGTCCGGCTGATCGTAAAGGAGCAAGCCCCGATAGCGGCATAGGCGCTCAAGGATGTCATAGCTCGTCTCACCAGCCATGACATTCTGTTGTGCGATCGCCGCCCCAAGATTGGTACCGACGGCCATATTGACGGTGATGCCGTAGGCGCCGCACAGATTTTTTGCGATCTGAAGCACGGTCAGATTGAGCATCTGGCCGTTTGGCCAGAACGCCGCGCAATCGACCAGGTCCTGGCACTTGTTGCGGCCGGTGATACGGATGATGTGCTCGTTGGCATTGAAGCTCGGCAGGTACCGATCGACGAAGCCGGAAAGGATCAGGTCGGTCCCGAAGTACACCTCGCATTCGTCGCCCGGCTGCACCAGCACACTGTCGACGTCTTCGTATGGTTCGGTGAACGACACTTCGAAGTCGGACGGACAGCGATCGATACCGCGCGACACGCGAACATTGGTCCATCCGGAGATGGTTCGGCTGTTGGATGTCGTGTAGCTCTGAAGTCCAACGCTGCCGCGGTGACAGGTCGACACCACCAAAGTGACGTCGTTAGGTTCGAACTTGGCGTCGAGCATCGTGCGCCCTATCGGATTTCTTCGAACGGGAAGGCAATGCGCGCCGGTTTCACCGGGGGCACCTCCGGCGCATTTTCGACCGTCGTCGACGGCTTGAATCCGTCGGGCACCTTCAGAACGATCACCTGCATGTCATTGGGGGGGGGCGCCCCTTTGACGGCTTCGCCGGAGGAACCGAGATTCGGTTTCGTCATTTGCTTCTCCCTGGGAACATCATGCGCCGCTGTGGCGGCGGACTCATTGTTAAGGTGAGGGTACCGTCCACGTTTAGAATCGGTGGTTCCGACACCAACCGTTTCACAACAAAAAGGAACCCTCATGGGACTGCTCGAAGACATCATGAAGACGCTGGAACGCGTCCCCGGCTGGAAACGCATCGTTGCGGCGCCCGCCGAGATCGATGAGCTAAAGGCACGTTTGGCCAAACTGGAGGCCCAGTTGTCACAGGCCGGCGGCGAGATTTGCCCGGTATGTAGAAAGGCTGCATTCAAGGTCATCAAGTCGATTCCCCATCCCGAGTTTGGTTTTGCGGGCACGAAGCTGGACACGATGAAGTGCTCGGCGTGTGGCCATGAAGAGTCGCGAAACCGGGACCCACGCTAGCACCAATCTCGCCCAACGCGGCTGACACTGCTCGTACCACTTCGATTGGCGTGTCCTCGTGGGCCTGCATAACCAGGCTCACGCGGGACAGGTCGCGCTCGTGCACGAACACCAAAGATCCGGTCACGGTCGCCATGTCAGGCACCCTCGCTATTGCTGGATTGACCCAGATCAACAGCGTAGGCGGCGAGGTCGAGTGCGTGAAAATTCCCGCGATAACGATCGACGGACTGACCCTCCCGATTGAACGAGACGTTGTGATCGGTCTTGATTGCATCGATCCGCTCAGGCAGTTGAGGTTCTTCCCGTCGTGTCGGTAAGTCGTCTTCGCCGTGGATCGCAATATGTCCGGTTTTCTGGAGGTGTCTGGCCGACCGCTCTTCGATCTCAACGTCTTGGCCTGGGCCGAAATTCATGTCAGGCCCCACGATCGCAACGCCGGCTGCCGTGCGTTTCTGACTGCGCTTCTGGATCACGCCGCGCAGCACCCGGACCATGACCATCTTTTCCGAAGCCGGCGGAACGGCCGGTGTGAACGCCGCGCACTTGAAGCCGGTTTTCTGTATCGCGGTGACGAACTCAGCCGTCTCTTTGTCACCGACGCCAAAGGTCTGCGGGTCAATCCATTCGGGCATGAACCAGTGCGTCTGGTATCCGTCGACGTAACCAGCGGCCACCGCGGGATCGCGCAGCCGCGACGCGCTCCAGGGCACGCGCACGCCCGTATCGCGGAGATCGGCCAGCAACTGGGCGCCGTAACCCGGGAATTTGGCGGTGGTGTTCCGGAGGGCGAAGTGCCACGCTCGCTCGGTGGCTGCCATCCCGATAACCGCAGACTGCATTGCTTGAACCGCTTCGACATAGCGTTGCTGATGCGCGTCGTGCGCCGTCATAAGTTCATCGGTGACAGCATCCTTTGCCTGTGCTTCGAGCTCCCCCAGGGCGGCGCTGGCCAGACCGAGGCCCGCGTCGATCGTTTCGATCGCTTCCGCAGACACGCGAGCAGCTTCGATCGCCGCGGTGCGTTGTTCCTCCGCCTTGGCGAGCTGCGCCTCGAGGGTTGAGGTATCGACTGTCTTGCCGTCGGCAAGCGCCTGGGCTTTCAACCGCTGGATCTGGACGCGCAGGCCATCGCTGACGGTAGTGCGCGTCAACAGCGCGTCGATCTGCTTTTGCTCCAGGTTGCGATTAGCCTGCAACTGATCGATCGTGGCTTTCTGCGCCGCGATTGCCTTGCTGAGCTGAGAGACTTTCTTCATGTTGGATTGGCCTGTTGGTGATGGCTGGTAGATCAGGCTTTGCCGCCGGCGCGCTCGCCGGCAGCGATGATGCGAGCTGCCGCTGAATTGGCTGAAATGGATCCGCGAGACTTGTCTCCAGTAGCAGCGCGTTCGCCAGCGGCGAGGATCTTCTTTGCCGTTGCTCCCGCATCAATCTTCGGCGTGGCCGAGCTGGGGACGCGCACCTCGATTCGGCGACCAGTCGCAACACCCCCGACCATTTCGGGGAAGCGCATCGTCTTGTCGGGTACCGCCCGAGTGGCGGTCGATGGTGCGCGGAACCCATTCATGAGCTTCGAGAACGGCATCGCGGTCGCACCCTGTTGTTTGCTGGCAGTCGGTCGTGCAGGCTTGCTGGTCGAGGTAGTGCGGTCGCCGCTGATGGGGCGCGGTAGCACGGGGGCGGCGCTCGCCGCTGCGCGCGTCGGCACGCGGGTCGCGGCGGCAGGTGTCGGCAAGTCGAGGCCAAGCAGATGCGCGTGTGGCATAGCGGCGATTGGCGTTCGTTTCGAGGTTCTCATGGTTCCTTCTGCAGGTTGGTTAGGCGCCGAGGTCGCGCCGCAGATCGCCGACGCGCCACATCAGCACGCCGCCGCGTTTTTCGGGTTTGGGGATAACGCCAGCCTCAACACGGCGATGCACCGTGCGCGGCGTGCAGGCATACAGGGCTGCCACCACCGGGAGTCGTACGCGGGCAATGTCAGGAAGCTCGCCAAAGCTGGCGAGGGTCGTCAGGGGTAGGCTGGTACGGCTTGTCATCACATGTGCTCGATTGGCAACGGATGACAAGATCATGGGCGACGCGGTACGCGAAATCACTGCGGAAAATTCGTGCTATTTTCCCGAAGCGAAAATCAAACTTCGAATTCGAACCTCTTCGGGCGCCATATGTTGAAAGAAACCTTCAGCCGTCGATTCACTGAGCTTGCCGCCAGCTTTGGGTCTATCCGTTTCGATGCTCCCGAATACGGCGAGGAGCGGTATAACGAGTTCGGCCAGTGGCGACAATGGGCAACGAGTGCACAAAACCTAATTTGCGCCGTTTTTGGTATGGAGTCGCCGCATTATCAGAACTTCATGACGTCGTACGGTCTTTGCAACGGCTATGAGGGCTCCGTCAAGGGAATGAACGCCGTGTTTCTATCGGCCAAGGACGATTTCGAAGGCGGGTATGTTTTCGACGTGGACCTGCGCGTCTCAGGCGAGGTGTTCGGCGACTTCGTGTTACTCGCACGCCACGCGCTGTCAGAGGGACACAAGGACGTCGCGGCCGTTCTGGCGAGTGCCGCCCTTGAGGACGCGCTGAAGCGATACGCACTCACGCAAGGGCTAGACGTCGGCGACAAGACCATGCAGGACGTCGTCAATCTGCTGAAAGGCGCCGGCTTGGTCGGAGGGGCGCAAAAGACGCTCTTGGACGCTATGCCAAAACTTCGTAACGCAGCTTTGCACGCTCAGTGGGACAAACTCACGGAACCCGATGTCAGCAGCATCATCGGGTTCGTGGAGAGCTTCCTCCTGACCAAATTCAGCAGCTAGCCGCTACGCGATAGCGACGCCGAACAGCCGGATGATCCGATCGCGATGTTGGGGAAACGCCTCATTTACCTCCGGAGGGCCGTCCGTGCACATACGCATCTCTTGCAGCGCTTTTGTCTTGTGATCTCGGAATGCAGCCCAGGCACTTGTGGGGTTGCTACCGCACACCGCGACAGCCTCCAGCGCCGCCGCCTCGACGGTCGAATCGTGGACCACACAGTGTCTCAACATAACCTTCGCGAGTTGGATGCCCACACGCACATCGGCCGTTGGGCGACCGCGCCGTCCCTTTTTCAATCGGAACGCTACGTCCAGCGACTTACCGTCGAGAGATTCGGCTAGCGCATCACGCACGAACGTGATCAGCTCTCGCGACGGTCCCTCGTTCGTGTAGGCGCTGGAGACAAACTGAGCCATCAACGCGCGCGCCTGATCGGGCGTTCCGCGATCGCTGCGCAACTCCCCTGCGATCTGGAAGATCTCCAGATCCGTGAGAGCCCGCTCGACGGGCGGGAAGTGATATTCGGTTTCCGGTTTGGTCATTTCGATGCCTTCTGCCGATCCTTGCTGCTCGCCGACGCTTCGCGCTCCTCGGTCAGTATCTCGAACAGCACCGTTCGGAACGCCGGTTCGACAATTCGCCAGGCTTTACCCAAGCGCATCACGGCGCCGCACTTCGTTAGCCGACCCTCGTGCCGGCGCAGCCATTTGCTCATATCCGCCGGTTCGCGCAACCGCGGACTGCCGTGGCGCCAGATCGAACGCATGCGCCTATTTTCGTGCAGCCATGTCTCAAGCGGCACCAATCGCTCGATCTCGACCTCGGGCAAGTGTGTCGGCTCGATGCTAGTGCTCATCGAACGCTCTCCCGCTTGGCTCGCTCTTGGGCTCGATACGAAGCGACTATACCGATGAATCCTGCGACGAACAGATTGCGCATCCGCCGCGGCAACGCGCCGACTTCAAGGCAAAGGTAATCCCAGCCCTGCCGCATTGCTCGCTCGTCGGTGTTGGCGCCGGGGTCGAGTACGTGACCCATCGCTTCGATGACGCCGCGCTCGACGACTATCCGCTCTGCGCGATTGTTGACGGCAGTGCAACGAACAACGTGTTCGGCAAGCAGGTCGAGGTAGTCGGGTGAGTTCATAGGCCGGTCTCCTCCGCATCGGCGTCAACTCCGCCAGCCTCCGATTCAAGTCCGCCATGATTTTTACTTGGCGGACTTGATGGCGGAGTTGATTGCCTTGCTGGGCTTGCGTTTCCGGTCAAGTCCGCCAAAAAATCAACTCCGCCAGAGGGCACGTGTGCGCGCGCGTGCGTGTGCGCATGCGCGCGCGGGGGTTCCTGAATCGATGGCGGAGTGGCGGACTTGACCGGAAAGCCTTGCTGGGTAAGGGATTCAACTCCGCCATCGTCTTGGCGGAGTTGATTTCTTGGCGGACTTGAAACGAGGGTAAGTGGCGGAGTTGATTTCGCCGGTGCGTCCCTGTGGTTGGCCCCGTAATTGTCCCAATTCCAGCCCCAATCCTTTCCTTGCTTCACTGCGCGGATCTTTGCCCCGGTCTCGATTTCGGCGTCCTTGGCGCGCTCCACGGTCCGCCAGCTGATCCCCTCGGCCGCGGCGGCCGCTTTCATCTCCTTGGTGCTCATGAAGGGCCGCAGCCACTCATAGAGCATGCAACGCACGCGTTCGAACTTCGAGGCGCGCGTCTGCGCGTCTTCCTCGCCCTCAAGGTCGTCCGCTTCGATCTCGCGCAGAATATCGCGGGCAGACCCTTCCACCGGATCTCCCCACGCGACGCGGCTTGATGGAATTCCGCCCTCGTCGACCACATCGATAATGTATTCGAAGGCGCCGCTCTCGATAGCGATGTTGCATTTCGACTTGGCGAGGATCCGGCGGTCAGACGACTCATCCTTGCCGGCGATCAGAATCATCCGCGCTGCCGCGCCGAAAGCCTGGGATCCGAGGATACGGTCGATCGGCGCCGAGGCCTTGGAACCCTTCGAGAAGTGCGTAATTCCGAAGATTGCACAGTCGTGAACGGTGCCAAGGTCGAGGAGCGGCTGAAGGGATCTACGCACGTCGATCGACTTGTGGCCGTCTCCGTTGACCACGCTGATTATCGGATCGACGATGAGCAGACCGGCGCCCCCCATCTGTTGAATTCGCTCGGAGAGGATTGGGACGTCACGACTGGGATCGAACGGCAACAATTTGCCGTCCTCACCCTCTACCGACTCCACGAACCAGATTCGTGTGCAGTCAGCCCCTGCAGCATGCAGACGCGGCACGAGCGTGTCAGCCAGGCCGTCCTCGCCTGTCCAGATGAGCACGTTGCGAGGCTCCGTGCACTTCGTGCCGTCGGGCCAATCGCCGCCGCGTGAGACGGTCGCTGCGATCGAGAGGGCGATCGTTGTTTTACCGCACCCTGGCTGGCCAGCGAGAATAGACAACTTCCCGGCGGGCACCCAGTTCTGCCAGAGCCAATCAATCCCCTCGGGTGCAATGTCCGATGCCCGGGAGAGGATCACTGACGCTCGAGCGCGCTTACGCACGTCGGCGCCACCCACCGAGATTCGGTCCAACGTTGCGCGAGCCTGCTCGATGATCGACGCCGCCGTCTCTCCATTCGGATTAAGGGCGGTCGTCCGGATTCTCTCTGCGGCAGAGAGGACATCGCGTCGCCGCGCGCGCTCGACCACGATTTCGGCATAGCGGAGAATGTTTGCCACGCCGGGGGTGTTCTGCGCCAGCGCATTCAGGTATGCGAGGCCTCCGGCTTTCTCAGCATTTCCAGACGCCTGCAGCGACTCGAAAACCGTGACCACGTCCGCCGGCTGAGTGGACGTGATCATCTTGGTAATGTGCTGGAAAATCAGTCGGTGATCAGCACGGTAAAAGTGCTCCTCCCCAATCAAGCCCGATACCCGATCCCACGAGCCGTTTTCTAGTAGCAGACCGCCGAGAACCGACTGCTCGGCCTCCGCTGAGAACACGGCTTCGTCGTCGTGTTGAGTTGCTTGATGACGGGCGTTCAAGCGCTACCTCCCTCTGCTGTGCCCTGTGAGGAGTCCTCAGCGGGACGCTCACGCGAAGAAAAAAGTAAGTCTTCGAAATAGCCGCCCTCGTCATCGGCTCGGCCCGCATAGGTGTCGCAAAGCGCGCTGCCGACTTGGACCAGCGAGAGAACATCCGGAGACGAGCATCCGTCGCCTTGTATCAACGCAGTAAAGACCGCTCGGAACACCGCGCCAGCTCGTTCGAAGCCACCTGCCGCGGCACAAAGTTCTGCGTGGGCGCGTTGGACCAGTTCAGGTTTATTGATCATTGCTCACCTCCTCAGTTTCAGCCGGCGTGTGCGCGCCGCTGAGAGTCTTTTCGATTTCGGCGGCGAGGTCGCTGGCCAACCACAAATAGTTGTCCTGCAGCTCGTCATTGAGACTTCGGAAGGCCTCGCCGCCCTCTCCGGTGCAAGCGGCTAGAAGCGCACGCAGTTGCATTGAGATTGTGTGAGCGCGTTCGAACGCGTCACCATTTACCTTGAGGTCATTCATTGCGAGCGGCCCTCCGTCTGCTTGATCAAGCCATCCAGCAGCCCGATAAGGCTATCGAGCTCGACTTCAAATTCACTGCTCATATCCTCGGCGACGAAGCGGCCAATATCAGCGACATCCGACGCCGTGGCGTTAGGGGTCATCGTTCTCAGCGCGATGAAGAGCGAGCTAAGCTTCGAATAGTTGTCGACCCCGCACGCGCGGAGATCCTGCAGGCGCTTGAGGACAGCGCCGAGCTTCTTAGCGGAGGTGCTCATGATTGCACCTCGCCTGCGATCGTTTGATGAGCGAGGCGCGTGAACACGCGATCGATCCGGTCAGTCTCGGCGTCGGCGAGTTCTCGACCGACCGACGCCAGATCCTCGATTGCCCCGTCAGCGTCGCACGCGAGCCGTGCGATCGCTTCAAAGAGATACGAGACACGGTCGAGCACACGCATCGTTTGATCGGCGGCATCTCGCGCGTCGCAAAACGACTCGTAAGCGTATTGGCCATGCGTCGACGGCCGATCGCCACTCGCGAGGTTTGCAATGTCGATCAGCGCCCCGCCAGCGGCGTCCAGTGCGCTTGCCAAGTCCGGAGCGAGCACGGCAGCACGCAATCCGTCGGCGACGATCTTCGAAACAGATGCGGCCTGTTCGGCGCGATCGGGGCCCGACTGCCCGAGCAACTCGAGCAGTGCCCGCGGCATCCGTTCGTGCGCGAGGCCTTCGGGTTGCGGAACGCCGTCGTCCCAGGCGACGGCCGCTGAACCATCTGGATACACCTTGATTGCGGTTCCGACGCGGCCAGCGTGCACGCTGCGCACACGGTCGCCTTTGTGAAGAGCGGTGAGGGAATTCGGGAGAGATGTTTGCACAGGACGTGCATGGATATGACGCATGATGCGACCTCTTACGTGAGCGGTTATCCCGCATCCCATCGCCAAATGGGGTGAGCGGGCACAAGGCGGGGTTGGCGAACCGGTCACGTAAGCACCCGGCAGACCCGAAGGTCTCCCCACCAAGGCCCGCCCATTGAAAGAGGCGCGCGAAGGCGATACGCACAAAAAAGCCGCTCTGCGCGGCTGTGCGCTTACATGGTCCAGGTCGCCAAACCTGATCGCTGTTGTTTCAGCGACGGTTTCAGGATAGCGCCGTCGGTTTACCCGCGTCAACAGGTTTTTTGAGGGCATCATGCACCTCCCGTCGGCAATTCGCGACCAGCCAGAGCCAACCCGCGCATTACCTCAGCGAGGTGCTCCGGACGAATGGAGACGCCGGCGCGTGACGGTAGGTAGTCGCCAGCCTCATCGACGAACCAGACGCGCAAATCGATGTAAGGGCGCCCTTTGAACGTCGTGTGCGTGATGCGCAGCCTCTCGCGGGCGTTCTTCTGAAGGTCGAGCACTGGCACGTCGCCGTGACGCAATTCGGCAGCGTTAATCATGCCGGCTCTCCCTGCAGCACCTTACGCAGTTCGCCGACGTTCCAACGAGCCGAGCCGCCGATCTTGCGAGGTTTCGGAAGAGCGTTCTTTCGAGAACGTTCCCAGACGGTGGAAATGGTGCAGCCGCAGAGCGCGGCTACGGTATGGACATCAACACCGGCCGCATTCGGCAGCCTGTCGAAGTTGCTAAGCTTGTCTGCTGATTTCATCCGTATCGACTTGATAGACGCCCGGGATTGGGCGGGTCGACACGTATTAAATATGGATCAATCCGAAGGACATAGGCGTATGCCCGGCAAACGCATGCGCGTGCCAACAATACGCGCACGCGTGCTCGCTATTCGTGTGCGTTTGCTCGGCACCCGCGTGGTCAGCTAGCCGAGCGCTTCAGCTCGTCGCGGATCCATTCGTAGACCGTATCGAAGACGCGATCCTCGCTCAAGTCGCGCTCTTTTGCCTTTGACAATTCGAGTGCTTCAGGTGCTAGAGCCTTTGCTGCCTGGCGAGGAGACGACCATAGGTTTCCTTTGAATTGCTCAATCACCCACTCGCGGACTTCGCGGTAGCGATCGCCCCTAGCTCGGCCACCTTTGGCCGAGATGTGGGCTTTTCGTCGAGTCTCAGACGTGCGGGCGTCGCGCTCGCACTCAATGTAGGACGCCAAGCCGCTTGCCATGGAAATCGATTCGCTGGCGCGCGCGATATGCTTGACGGACTGGGTGGCTCGATTGTCCTTTAGCAAAGAAATGGCTTCGTCGAGCTGACCAAGAGCCTGTGCTCCCAGCAGCATGGGAACGATCGGCTCGAGCATCGTGCGTTCCTGCGATAGATCGAGGCAGCCGACGAAGGGATCAGGAAGATACTCGTATGCATCGCGATCGCTCAGGTATGAGAGAAGCAGGATCGGCAATCCAAAGCCCGGCGAAAAGTCATCGCCGGCCTCGGCCATCATCAATTCATTCCCACGCTCCTCAACCAGTCGCACAAACAGAGAAAGCTCGGCAATCTGCTCGGGAGTCGCTCGCGCTTCAAGTCCGTACCACTCAGGCTGGCAAAACTTGAGTGCTTCTGCAACCATGCCCCCAAGGCCTAACTCGTAAAGTTCCTTCTCGCCTGCCTGATCCTCGTCGAAGCGCGGAATGTATTTGTACATGCTGCCCTCTAGCAAAACACCATTTGAAATGCGTGCTGACCGGCCACGGTGCCCGCCTCTGATCCTGCTGGGCTAAGCACAGCAGACCGGCTACGCGTGCTTGTGCAGCGGAATGACGGCGCCGGGCTCTCGCGGCGTCGCGATGAAATCGGCCCAATCGATCATCATGCGTCGACGTTTTTCCAGTACATCACCTCGCCAATAGGCTGCCTCGGTCGCGTCGCCCTTGAGGTGGGCGAGCGCGACCTCCGCCAGTTCGCGCGGATAGTTCGTGTATTCGCTTGCCCAATCCCGAAAGGTCGATCGGAATCCATGCGCGGTGACGCCGAGCTTTTGCCGCCGCAAGAGCATCGTCAACGTCATGTCGGATAGCACGTTGCCGCGGACGCCTGGGAATATGAAGTCGTCGGGATCGCCGGCCGGAAGTGATTTGAACAGCGCTATAGCGGCCGGCGACAAGGGTACGCGGTGTTCCTTCTTCGCCTTCATGCGCTCCGCCGGAACGGACCAAATGCCCCGATCGAGGTCGAACTCGCTGCGCCGCGCGAACCGTGCCTCGCCAGAGCGCGCCGCCGTGAGAATGACAAATTCAAGACAGCGTGGTCCCATCCCTTCGGTGGCTCGCAACGTCATCATGAAGGTTCCCATCTGCTCAATCGGTAGTGCTGGGTGATTGCGAACGCGTCTGGTCTTGCTGGGTGCAGAGAGGATCTTGTCGAGATTTCCCTTCCAGGCGGCGGGGTTGATCCCCTCCTCCCGGAAGCCTTTCACGCGAGCCCAGTCAAGGATCGATTCGAGACGACCGCGAACGCGCGACGCGGTTTCTGTTTTGGTCGTCCAAATGGGCTCGAGTATCTCGACGACGTGCGCTCGCGTCACGTGCCGAACCTGCAGCTTCCCGATGATCGGGTTGGCGTATTCGCGCAGAGTGTATTTCCATTGCTCCGCGTGCTTCAGATTGCTCCACTCCGGCGATTTGGCCTTGATGAAGCGGCGAGCTGCTTCCTCGAAGGTCACTTCCATTGTCTGATCGGCGCGGAGGCGACTGGCGGCCTCTTTGCGCGCGAGCACCGGATCGACGCCATCGGCGATCTCGTTCCGTTTCACCTGGGCCATTTCCTGGGCCGCTTTCAGTGAGACGCCGGGATACGCACCTAGGCCTATCTCACGGCGCCCCTTCCCTACCGTTACCCGCAGCACCCACGAGCGCGCGCCGCTGGGGGTAATTTGCAGCGCAAGGCCGGCGACATGGCCGACCGCATGCCTGCCCGGCGCGGACAAACGCGACACGGCCAGAGCTCCCAGTTCTTTCGCAATTTTCGGCATTGGCGCTACCCACCAAAAGACCCACCAAAGAATTTACGACTGAACCGGACTATTTGCAACGAATTTGGATGGTTTGGATTTCAGGCGATGCGCTCAAAGCCTTACTGCATATGGCTTTGAGCGATCTATTCTGGACAGTTCCGGACGGAACCTTTTAGATAATCTGGCGGAGCGGACGGGACTCGAACCCGCGACCCCCGGCGTGACAGGCCGGTATTCTAACCAACTGAACTACCGCTCCAGATTTTTGCACCGTGGCTTGTGAGCCTGGCTCACTCACCACCTGCACCGCTCATACTACTCACCAAGCGACGCTGATGTTGCTGGCGTCCCCTAGGGGATTCGAACCCCTGTACTCACCGTGAAAGGGTGATGTCCTAGGCCTCTAGACGAAGGGGACAACGTACTGCTTACACATTTAATGAAAAAGCCCGTTCAGGTTTGTATGAACGGGCTTTGTCTGGCGGAGTGGACGGGACTCGAACCCGCGACCCCCGGCGTGACAGGCCGGTATTCTAACCAACTGAACTACCACTCCAGTTTGCCTATCATGACTTGCGAGCGTTGGTTTTTTCTCTGCAAGCTGCGCTGCTTTACTGCTACCAAGCGACGCTGATGTTTGGCGTCCCCTAGGGGATTCGAACCCCTGTACTCACCGTGAAAGGGTGATGTCCTAGGCCTCTAGACGAAGGGGACATAATCTTTTCAGATCTGTCTTTATCTTGCTGCTAACTCAGCCTAACTTTCGGCTAATTTCGTTTCGTTTGCAGCAAAGACCGATATTCTAACTACGTTACAACTGTTTGTGAAGTCTTTTTTGCTACAAGCTCCAGACTTCGGAACCACTTCACTCTGCTCTGATGGTGGAGGTAAGCGGGATCGAACCGCTGACCTCTTGCATGCCATGCAAGCGCTCTCCCAGCTGAGCTATACCCCCCTTGCAGAACAGAAACGAGATTTTAGAGGCCAATTTGCGCTTTGTAAATACCCTTTGAGCAATTGCATGCGACTTTTTTCGCAAGTCGCATGCAAACCCTCTCAAGGCAGGCGCGAATACGCTCAAGCCAACGCTTTTTCGATACGGCTCACGACAACATCACGGCCAAACAGCATCAGCACGCTGTCGATCGACGGTGTGTGCGTCGTGCCCGCCACCAGCAGACGAACCGGCATGGCCAGTTGCGGCATCTTCAGCTTGTGTGCGCCGAGCGTTGCCTTCAACGTTGCAGCGATCGCCTCCTTGGTCCACTCCACCGTCTTGAGCGATGCAGCCAGATCGGCAAGCGCCGGACGCACAATATCCGTGACGTGCTGCGCGAGCGCCTCGGCTTCAGGCGCCGGCACGCGATAGAACATCGCGGCGTTCTCCGCGATCTCCTTCACCGTGGACGCGCGGTCCTTCAGCAACCCCACCACCGAAGTCAGATCGGCGCCTTGCGCAATAGCGGCTTCGTCGATGCCGAGTTCGGCGAAGAAAGGCTCGGCGAGCGCCGCGAGGCGCGCGTTGTCCGCTTCCTTGATGTAATGCGCATTGAGCCAGTTCAGCTTGTCGTGGTCGTACTGAGCCGGTGACTTGCCCAGATGCTCCAGATCGAACCATTCGACGAACTGCTCACGCGTGAAGATTTCCGCGTCGCCATGCGACCAGCCCAGACGCGCCAGATAATTGACCACCGCTTCCGGCAGAAAGCCGGCGTCGCGATAACCCATCACGCTCATCGCGCCGTGACGCTTGCTCATCTTCTCGCCCTGCTCGTTCAACACGGTCGGCAAGTGCGCGTAAACCGGCGGTTCCGCGCCGAGCGCACGCAGGATGTTGATCTGGCGCGGCGTATTGTTCACGTGATCGTCGCCGCGAATCACGTGGGTGATGCGCATGTCCAGATCGTCGACCACCACGCAGAAGTTGTAAGTCGGCGTACCGTCCGGGCGCGCGATCACGAGGTCGTCGAGTTCCTCGTTCGAGATTTCGATGCGGCCCTTCACGGCGTCGTCCCACGCAACCACACCCGTGAGCGGATTGCGAAAGCGCAGCACGGGCTGCACGCCCGCCGGCGGCTCCGGCAAGACCTTGCCGGGTTCCGGACGCCACGTGCCGTCATAGCGCGGCTTTTCACCGGCCTCCCGTTGACGCTCGCGCAGTGCGTCCAGTTCTTCCGTAGACATGTAGCACGGGTACACGAGCCCCGCGTCCTGCATCTGTTTAAGCACTTCGCCGTAACGGTCCATGCGCTGCATCTGGTAGAACGGGCCTTCGTCGATGTCGAGGCCGAGCCACGCCATGCCGTCGAGAATCGCGTCGACAGCTTCGGTACTGGAGCGCTCGACGTCGGTGTCCTCGATCCGCAGCACGAAGGTCCCTTTCATCTTGCGCGCGAACGCCCACGGATAAAGCGCGGAGCGAATGTTGCCGAGGTGGATGAAGCCGGTGGGACTCGGTGCGAAACGGGTACGGACGGAGGTGGTCATTAGCGGTTACTCGGAAGACAGGCGCCGGCGCCGTGACAGACATTGCCAGTAAAGCGCGGCAGCGGAGCGCGCCCGTGCAGCAGAAAACGCCGTGCACGGACACGAAGGAAATAAATGCGCGAGCCGAATTATACCTTCCGAACCCGCGTTGCCTGCCCTCGTCCGAATGGCCAACGGCAGCACAACGGCAGCACACAAGACGCACGGGAAGCATGCTTCAAGCCGTCCGGGAATTTCCTCTGCAACGTTTCATTACCGGGCCGACGCGCACCCTGAGCTTTGATTTATGATGTGCGCGCGCTGCGAGTGGGGATAGAACCACAGCGCATGGGATCGCCGCCGGCGGCCCGTCCGTTTGACTATCCGCCTGATCGCGGCACAGGTTGCGCCGTTTGTTCCGATCGCGCCGCCCATGCCGTTGCTGGAGAACCCGTTGAAACCGTCATCCCCTCGCCTCGCCCGTCGCAACTTCTCATTGGCGGCCGCCTCCGCGGTGCTGGCCGCCTGCACCACAACCGGCAACGGCAAGACCGACAGCACGCCGGTTGCCGCTACGCCCACCGCCAACACGCCGCCGCTCGACAAACCGCAGCGGCCGATTCGCGTCGGCCTTGCGCTGGGTGGCGGCGCCGCGCGCGGCTTCGCGCACATCGGTGTGATCAAGGCGCTGGAAGCTCGCAATATCCAGGTCGACCTGGTGGCCGGCACCAGTGCGGGCTCGGTAGTCGGTGCGCTGTACGCCTCGGGGATGAACGGCTTTGCGCTGAACAAGCTCGCGCTCTCCATGGACGAAGCGTCGATCAGCGACTGGGCCATGCCGTTTCGCACACGCGGTTTTCTGCAAGGCATCGCGCTGCAAAACTACCTGAATACGACCCTCAACAACCGTCCGATCGAGAAGATGGTCAAGCCGCTCGGCGTGGTTGCCACGGACCTGAAAACCGGCCAGCCGATCCTGTTCCAACGCGGCAACACCGGCGTTGCGGTGCGCGCTTCGTGCAGCGTGCCGTCGATTTTCGAGCCGGTGAAGATCGGCGGGCATGAATACGTGGACGGCGGCCTGGTGAGTCCGGTGCCGGCCTCGTTTGCGCGCAAGATGGGCGCGGATTTCGTGATCGCGGTGGACATCTCGCAGCGCCCGGAAAGCGGCCTCACCGCCAGTTCTTTTGATGTGCTGATGCAGACCTTCACGATCATGGGCCAGACGATCAAGACCTATGAGCTCGACAAGTACGCCGACATCGTGATCCGGCCGAATCTGGCCGCCATGAGCGGCAGCGATTTCTCGCAACGCAACGCCGCGATTCTGGCGGGAGAGGAAGCTGTAGCGAAGATAATGCCCGAGTTGCAGCGCAAGCTGGCCGCGAGCCGCGCCACGGCTTGACCGGCCTCGCAGGCAACGCCGGTTAAGCCGACCGGCACGCTCGGGCTGCCGTCACGGGCACAGCGCCGATGCAGGCTGGAGGGTACGGCGCGGAGGATTCACCGACATCCCGGCAAGCGCCCGACACCAGGCGCTCAAACGCAAAAAGCCTGCTTCAAACGAAGCAGGCTTTTTTCACACCAGAACTTTCAGCGCGGGCCGATCGGTTACTGATTACCGCCGATCGAAGCATTCACGCGCTTGCGCAGATCTTCACCATCCTGATAGGAGGTCTCGATCCGGCGTGCACCCGTGAAGCGTTTTTCCCAGTAGCCGCTATCCATATCGTCGACACGGATCGTGCTGCCCGTGGAAGGCGAATGCACGAACTTGTTGTCACCGATGTAGATGCCGACGTGCGAGAACGTGCGGCGCATTGTATTGAAGAACACCAGATCGCCCGGCTTCAGGTCGCTGACGCGAACCTTCTCGCCGACGCGGCTCATTTCCTCAGCGCGGCGCGGCAGCGCCATACCGAGCGTGTCCTGGAACACGTAGCGAACGAAGCCGCTGCAATCGAGGCCTGAATCGGGCGTATTACCACCCCAACGGTAGCGAACGCCGATCATGTTCAGCGCGCCGACCACCACGTCGCCCGCTTTGCCGGCCATGCCGGACAGGAACGATTTGGCACCGCCGTCGCTGTCGGGAGCGGCCGATTGCGAACCCAGAGGGGACAAAGAATTCGACCCGCTGGGGGTCGAATATGAGGCATTCTGATTAAAACTGCTTACTTCGTCGGCGAACGCGCCGGGAGCTGCTGCCATCAAGACGCCAATGAACATCCCGGCGACGACGCGCGTGCAAGCCTGGGTTAGGTTTCTGTGCTGCATTGGTCGGTATTTTTTGCCTAAAAATCAGTGGGCTACGAAAAAAAGTTTGGTCGATACTAGCCAGTAAGTATTCGTGTGTCAAAACAAATAGAAAAATACAATCGAGACACGCACCCAATTGGTGAAAGAGTGCAAAATCAGTATTCAAGCGCCGCTTTCAGCAGCTTTCGAGTGTAAGGGTGCGCCGGTGTCGCAAAAATCTGCTCAACGTCACCGCTTTCGACGATCGAACCGTTTTGCATGACCGCGACTCGATGCGCCATTGCCCCGATCACGGCCAGATCGTGACTGATGAAAATGAAGCCGAGGTTGTACTTCTGCTGCAATCCGGCGAGCAGTTTCAGCACCTGCTGCTGAATCGACACGTCGAGCGCACTCGTCGGCTCGTCGAGGATCAGGATGCGCGGCTCCAGCACCAGTGCACGCGCGATTGCAATCCGCTGACGCTGGCCGCCAGAGAACTCATGCGGATAGCGGTACAGCACCGTGCGGTCCAGACCGACTTCGCGCAGCACCGACACCACCTTGTCGCGCCGCGCCTCCTGGCTCATCTGCGGCCGATGCAGCGCGAGTCCTTCGCCGACGATCCGCTCAATGGTCTGGCGTGGCGACAGCGAACTGAACGGATCCTGAAAGACGACTTGCATATTCGAGCGTAAGGCGGTCTGTTCGGGGCCGCGATAGCTGCCGAGCGCCCTGCCCTGAAACTCGATCTCGCCGTGCGCCGTGCGTTGCAGACCGAGCAAGGCCATCGCCAGCGTCGATTTGCCCGAGCCCGATTCGCCGACGATCCCTAACGTCTCGCCTTGACGCACCGACACATTTGCACCGGCGACCGCGCGAAAATGCCCCGAACGAAACCAGCCGCTCAAACCCGGCAGTTTCGTTTTGAAGTCGACCGAGACATCGCGCGCTTCGAGCAGCACGGGTGAAATCGGCAGCACGGGGACCACCGTGCGCTCCGGACGGCTCGCCAGCAGGCGTTGTGTGTAGGGATGCTGCGGCGCCTCGAACACCTGCTCGACAGGCCCGCTCTCCACGAGTACGCCCTTTTCCATCACCGCGATGCGTTGCGCGAAATGGCGCACCAGATTCAGGTCGTGCGTGATCAGCAGCACGGCCATGCCACGCTTTTCGGCTTCGTCGCGTTGCAACTCCAGCAGCAGTTCGACGATCTGTGCGCGGATCGTTACGTCGAGCGCCGTGGTCGGCTCATCGGCCAGCAACAGACGGGGGCGGCACGCAAGCGCCATCGCGATCATCGCGCGCTGCCGCTGACCGCCCGAGAGCTGATGCGGATAGCTGTTCACGCGCTTGCCAGGCTCGGCGATGCCCGTGCGCCCCAGCAGCGCCACGGCGCGCTTACGCGCCTCGTTCGCCGCGACGCCATCGTGCACGACGATCGTCTCCGCAATCTGGTCACCGACCGTATAGAGCGGATTGAGGGCCGTCATCGGCTCCTGGAAGATCATCGCGATGTCCGATCCGCGTATGCCGCGCATCGCACGCTCGCTTTTGACGAGCATATCCTCGCCGTCGAAACGGATCGTGCCGCTCACCTGCGCATCGCTCAACAGACGCAGGATCGACAGCGCGGTCACACTCTTGCCCGAGCCCGATTCGCCGACCAGCGCGACCCGCTCGCCGCGGTGAATCGCGAGCGTTACATCGTTTACCGCGACGGTCTCGCCGAAGGCCACGCGCAGACGATCGATCTCCAGCAGCGGCGGCGTCGCGCCTTGTTTGACGTCTTTCTCCACCATGGCGCTCACTGGCTGCCTCCCGCGCGCATGGCGTCGGCGATGCGGGTGTCCAGCGCATTGCGCAGCGCATCGCCCATGAAGGTCAGAAGCAATAGCAACACGACCAGCACACCGAACGTGGACATCGAGATCCACCACGCGTCGAGATTCGCCTTGCCTTGCGCGAGCAGCTCGCCGAGGCTTGGCGTCGGCGACGGCACGCCGAGGCCGAGAAAGTCGAGGCTGGTGAGCGCGAGAATCGAGCCGCTCATGGTGAACGGCAGGAACGTGATCACCGGCGTCAGGCTGTTCGGCAAGATATGCCGCCACATGATCTGCCAGTTCGACAGGCCGATCGCCCGTGCCGCGCGCACGTAGTCCTGCTGGCGATTGCGCAGAAACTCCGCGCGCACATAGGCCGCGAGGCCGACCCAGCCAAACAGCGACAGCAGCACGATCAACAGAATGAAGCCCGGCTCGAATATGGAAGCAAAAATGATCAGAAGATACAACTGAGGCATGGCGGTCCAGATTTCGATCAGCCGCTGCCCGACAAGGTCGATACGTCCTCCGAAATATCCCTGTACCGCGCCGGCGGCAACCCCGAGTACCGTACCAATCAGGGTCAGCACCAGACCGAACTCGACCGACACGCGAAAACCATACAGAAGACGCGCGAACAGATCGCGCCCGCGGTCGTCGGTACCGAGCCAGTTGTCCGGCGACGGCGGCGCCGGGTTCGGCTGCTTCGAGAAATAGTTCAGCGTGTCGTAGTAGTACCGGTTCGGTGGATACACCGCGAAATTACCCGGCGCGTCAAAACGATGCTTGATATACGGGTCGAGATAATCGGCCGGCGTCGGGAAGTCGCCGCCGAAAGTGGTCTCCGCGTAGGTCTTGAACAACGGAAAATACAACTGCCCTTCGTAGCGCACAACGAGCGGTTTGTCGTTCGACCACAGCGGACCGGCAAGGCTCGCTGCAAACGCGACGACGAAAATGATCAGACTCCAGTAGCCAAGCCGCTGCTGGCGAAAACGCTGCCACACGCGTCGCGCAGGCGTTGGCGAGACGAATGCGCGAACCAGTTCGGTGCGTGCCGTCGCATCGGCTGAAAGGCGGGCTCGATTCATCTGCGCTCCAGTTGTTCGAATTGGATGCGGGGATCGACCCACACATAGCAAAGATCGGAAATCAGATTGGTTGCGAGACCGATCAGCGTGAACAGATACAACGTGCCGAGCACGACCGGATAGTCGCGCCGCACGACCGATTCGTACGACAGCAGGCCGAGTCCGTCGAGCGAAAACAGCGTCTCGATCAGCAGACTGCCGGTGAAAAATGCAGCGATGAACGCCGACGGAAAACCGACGATCAACGGCAGCATCGCGTTGCGAAACACGTGCTTCCACAGCACGCGCTTTTCGGACAAACCTTTGGCGCGCGCGGTGAGCACGTACTGTTTGCGGATCTCGTCGAGGAAGGCGTTTTTCGTGAGCATCGTGACGACAGCGAAGCTGCCCACCACCGAGGCCGTGATCGGCAACGTGATATGCCACAGGTAATCAAGGATCTTGCCGCCCAGACTCAATTGCGCCCAGTTGTCCGAGGTGAGATTGCGCAGCGGAAAGAGCTGCAGGAAGCTGCCGCCGCCAAACAGCACCAGCAACAGCACGCCCAGCACAAAGCCCGGAATCGCATACCCGACCAACACCACAAGGCTCGTCGCGACATCGAAGTGCGAGCCGTTGCGCACCGCCTTGGCAATTCCAAGCGGCACCGATATCAGATAGGTCAGGAAGAAGGTCCATAAGCCGATGCTGATCGACACCGGCAACTTCGAAACGATCAGCGACCACACGCTTTGGTGACGGAAATAGCTCTGGCCAAGGTCGAATGTCGCGAAGCGTTTCAGCATCAGGACATAGCGTTCGAGCGGCGGTTTATCGAAGCCGTACAGCACTTTCAGTTGCGCGATCTGCTGTGCATCGACGCCGGCATGCGCGCGCAGACCGAACGGCGCGCCGTTCTCCGCGCCTTTGCGCAACTCGTGCTGCATCTGTTCGACCGGGCCGCCCGGGACGAACTGGATCACGGCGAAGGTCAGCGTCAGCACGCCGAGCAAGGTCGGGATCATCAACAGCAGGCGTTTGAGGATGTAGCTCCACATGGCGTCGGTTCCGGTGCGAAGGCAGTGAATGAATGACGCTTTAATGCGCCTCAGATTGCGGCTGCGGCTGCGCATACCACCACATCGTCGTGATCCAGCCTTCCGCGCCATAGTACAGAGGCAAGGTTTTGGGCCACGCGAGACCGCGCTTGAACGCCACCCGGTGCGTCGCGCTGTACCACTGCGGAATCACATAGTAGCCATGCATCAGCACACGGTCGAGCGCGTGTGTCGCGTCGATCAGTTGCTCCTGCGTCTGAGCATGCACGAGCGCGCTCAGGATCGCGTCGACGGCCGGCGACTTGAGTCCGATTATGTTGTCCGAGCCCGGCGTGTCCGCAGCCTTGCTGCCGAACCGCTCGATCTGCTCCGAACCGGGCACCTGTACGTCCGGCATGCGGATCGTAGTCGTGTCGAAGTCGAATGCATCGAGACGTTTCTGATAAACCGCAAAGTCGGAAACGCGAAAGGTCGCCTTGATGCCCAGCTTCTGCAGGTTACGGATCATCGTCGCGACGATTGGCGCCATTGCTGCTTCGGAACTGGAGTCGTCGAAAATTTCGAATTCGAATGGCTGGCCCTGGGCGTTACGCAACGCATTGTCGCGGTAGGTCCATCCGGCCTGCTGCAACAAGGCCCGTGCCTGAAGCAGATTGGCCCGCAACGAACCCGGCGGATCCGTGTCCGGCTGCGTGGGCGGCGGACCGAATACCGCCGGATCGAGTTTTGCGCGCCATGGCCCGAGAAGCGCGAGTTCACCCGGCGACGGCAGACCCTTCGCCTGCAAATCCGTGTTGGCAAAGAAGCTGTCGATGCGGGTGTACTGATTGAAGAACAACTGGCGGTTCAGCCACTGAAAATCGAACGCGAGATCGAGCGCCTTGCGCACTCGCACGTCCTGGAACAACGGCCGGCGCAAATTGAGTATGAAGCCCTGCATGCCGGTGCCGTTATGTTGCGGAAATTCGCGTTTGATCAGCTCGCCGCTGTCGAACTTCTTGCCGATGTCGCGCCGCACCCAGTTGCGCGCAATGTATTCGACCATGGCATCGTATTCGCCTGCCTTGAACGCTTCCAGCCGCGCGACGCTATCCGAATACAGCTTGTAGACAATCCGGTCGAAGTTGTTCGTACCGACCCGCACCGGCAACGTCGCCCCCCAATAATTCGGATCGCGCCGATACGTGATGGTGCGCCCGTTATCGTACTGATCAATCAGATAAGGCCCGCTGGCAATCGGCTTCTCGAACGCCAACTGATCGAATGCAATCCGGCTGCCGTCCGGTTTCACGCCCCACTTGCGCGAGAACACCGGCATGCTGCCCACCAGCAGCGGCAACTCGCGATTGCGTTGATGGAACTCGAAGCGGATCGTCTGCGGATCGACGACTACGGCGCGTGTGATCTCGCCGAAAGCCGACGCGAACTGCGGCGCGGCCTGCGGGCTCTTCAGCGTGTCGAGTGAAAACTTGACGTCGTCCGCGGTGACCGGATAGCCGTTCGAAAAACGGGCGCGCGGATTGATATGGAAAGTGGTCGACAAGCCGTCGGGCGCAATATTGATGTCGTCGGCAAGCAGCCCATAGGCGCTGGCCACTTCGTCGCCGCTGCCGACGGTCAGGCTTTCGAACAGCATCTCGAGGCCCGGTGCGGGGTTACCGCGCAGCGTGAACGGATTGAATTTATCGAAACTGGTGAGCCGGCTCGGATTGGCCATGACCAGCGTGCCGCCTTTGGGCGCATCCGGGTTGACGTAGTCGAAGTGCTTGAAATCCGCGGGATACTTCGGCTCGCCGTATTGCGCGATCGCATAGACCGCCTGGGCCTCGGGCGCCGCGAGCAGACCGGCGAGGACGAAGACGCCGCACAGCGCACTGGCGCATCCCGAGCACCAGCGACGTGGCACAACCGAAAGACCAGCACGCGATAGCCTGTGAATCACGCGACACCAAAGTGCACGAGGCGTTTGAACCCATCGCGAGCCAGTTGTCATAGGGGTCTTGGTGGTCAGTGGGCAATTGCAAGGTGAGAGAATTCTACCCAATAAACTCGCGCAATCCGCACATCTCATCGGCATGACGTTCACGTGTGGGGTGAGCAGACCTCATTGGGGAAATTCATGGTTGACAGGTTTCGCGAGCGCAATAAAAAACCGCCCAGATCCGGGCGGTTTTTTTTCGATGCGGCAGCCACGTCGACTGCGGCTTCTTGACGACTCAATGCCAGCCGCGGCGATTGTCGTAGTGGTCACGGCCATAATCGTAGCGGCCCGGGGGATGACGGCGGTACCAGTCGTCACGCCCCCAGTAACGGCGGCCGTCCCAGTAGCGGTCGCCGTGCCAGCCGATCACGATCGCCGGACCGCCGTAGTACACAGGAGCCGGTTGGTAGATCACGGGCGGCGGAGGCGGAGGCGGCGGTGCATAAATCGGAGCCGGCGCCACGTAGACCGGCGCGGGGATACCGATGTTGACGCCTACGCTGAGCCCGCCGGCCATTGCAGCACCCGACGCAGCCAACCCGAGAACCCCGATCAGAAATGGAACAATACGTGCGGACTTCATTGATCACCCTTTTGAAGAATGTGTTGTTGGCCGAAATATAGCGCAAGGCAACCGTCCGCGTATTTCAACTTTGTAATAACTGATGCATAACATCGCACTGTTGGCCGCCCGGTTACGTCTCGTTACATTGGACAAAGGTTTGGTGAAAAAGTAGCGGCGATGTAATTGAGCCGCCTCACTATGAGACGCCCACAAGTCGCGCATAAGTCGTCCATCTGCCGGCAAGTTGCCCCTCGTTTCCCCTCGCCGCTGCGGGACAATTCTGCCCGCCGTGCTCGCACGCGCCAGGTCATCCAGTTGCCGACTCCTCGATCACTTTTGCGGGTGAGGCGCCGCCAGTGCATCCACATCAGTAGGATATCGAAATATTTTTTCGATACACAACGCGCCCAGACAAGCACCGAAACCCGCCTGCTCCACCCCACTCGCTCACGTTGCCTTTCCCGCGCTTCCGCGCCGCCGCTCCCCGTAGACGACGCACTTCGGATCGTAAGACCACAGGGCGCGGCAAAGCGTTATCCGTTGCCAACCACTCCCCCGCCGCGATCGCCACGACACCCCGCCCGGTTCATTCGCCCAGACCACCAAACGAACATTTGATGTTCGAAAGAACATTTTGATCATTTTCCATGGTCACCGGTCGTCCGACCTCAATATCATGCAAACCCCCCCAAGAGAGCCAAATTTAACGAATATTTCAAGAAACTCAACCACTTAAACCATGGTTTTCCCTGGTGCAACGGCGCTCAACCAGTGATACGATGACTGACACTAAATGTCGATAAATGTTCGAATTCGCGCATGCCAGCCGCCCTGCGGCCAGTCAGCGGACACATTGGGTACGGAGACAGATTTTGAAAACAATCATTGGTTTGCGCTGGTGGATCATCGCCCTCGTGTGTGCCGGGACGATCGTCAACTACCTGTCGCGCAACGCCCTCGGTGTGATGGCGCCTCAGTTGACGCAGCTGTTGCACATGAGCACCAAGCAGTACTCATACGTGGTCGGGGCGTTCCAGGTCGGCTATACGATCATGCAGCCGGTGTGCGGCCTGATCATCGATCTGATCGGTTTGCGTCTCGGCTTTGCGCTGTTCGCCTGCCTTTGGTCGCTGACGGGCGTACTGCACGGCTTCGCAAGCGGCTGGCTCTCGCTGGCTGCCTTGCGCGGACTCATGGGATTGACGGAGGCCGTCGCCATTCCGGCAGGCATGAAGGTGGTCGCCGAATGGTTTCCCAATCGCGAGAAATCCGTGGCGGTGGGTTATTTCAATGCCGGCACGTCGCTCGGTTCGCTGCTTGCCCCGCCGCTCGTCGTCTTCCTGTCGCTGCGATATGGCTGGCAAAGCGCGTTTGCGGTGACCGGTGCGCTCGGCTTCGTCTGGGCCGCCGTCTGGTATGTGCTGTACCGCTCGCCGGCCGATCACCCCCGCATCGGCGAGGCCGAGCGTGAGGCGATTGTCAGCGGACAAACGCCCGGCGCGCCGTAACGGCGCAGCATCCGCGAAGTACTGCGCACGCGCCGCTTCTGGGCAATCGCCCAGGCGCGTTTCTTCGCGGAACCCGCGTGGCAGACCTTCAGCTTCTGGATTCCCCTTTACCTCGCGACGCAACGTCACATGGATCTGAAGCAGATCGCGATGTTCGCGTGGCTGCCGTTTCTGGCAGCCGACCTCGGCGGCCTCTTCGGCGGCTACCTGTCGCCGTTCCTGATGAAGCATTTCCGCATGCCGCTGATCGCGTCGCGAATCGCGGGTGTCGTGCTCGGCGCGTTCATGATGCTCGGACCGGCATGCATCGGCCTCGTCGCCTCCCCGTATCAAGCAATCGCACTGTTCTGCGTCGGCGGCTTCGCGCATCAGATGATCTCGGCGCTCGTCAACACATTGGCCGCCGACGTGTTCGACCCCGGCGAAGTCGGCACCGTCGCCGGATTTGCGGGGATGTCCGCGTGGATCGGCGGTCTGGGCTTTTCGTTGCTGGTCGGCGCGCTGGCCGATTCGATCGGCTACACGCCGCTATTCGGCGCCCTCGGCGCGTTCGACCTGATCGGCGCCACGTTGCTGATCATTCTGATGCGCGGCGTCTCGCGCGACGCGCGTCCGCATCAAGTCGACAACAATGCCAGCCCGGCTGCGTGACCTCACTCGAAGACACATCATGCGTTCACTGACGAATCTGAAACACCCGCCGCGTTTTTCGCTGTCTTCTCATGCCGGCAATCACATCGTTCTCACCGCGCAGGAAAACTGCCGGATCGAACTGTTCGTTCTCGCCGAAGACATCATCCGGGTACTCGTGCTGCCGGACGGCGAAACGCACGGCCCGCGAACCTGGTCTATCGCGCCGGGCGCAGACGACGTTCCGCTCGAAGGCCGCGAGCGCCGCGACGTAAGCGATTTCACACCCCCCAGGTTTGACGTATCGGCCGACGCTGAACACGTTGTCGTCGAAACGGCGCGCATCCGTTTGACGATTACGCTGGACGGCGGATTCTGCGCGTGGGACATCCTGCACGACGCCGCGTGGCATCGCGCGATGACCGATCGGAAGACGCAGGCGTACAACTTTGGCTGGTGGGACGAGCGTGTGTATCACTACGTCGAGCGTCGCAAGGATGAAATTTATGTCGGCCTGGGCGAGCGCGCCGGTTCGCTCAATCGCGCGGACCAGTCCTACGAAATGCGCAATATCGACGCGATGGGCTATAGCGCACGCACCACCGACCCGCTCTACAAGCACATCCCTTTCTACGTGACGTGGCAGCCGCACACGTCGACGGGCTTCGGCCTGTTCTACGACACGCTTGCCGACTGCCGCTTCGACATGGGCCGCGAGCTCGACAATTATCACGGTCACTACCGGCACTTTGTCGCCGAGCATGGCGATCTCGACGATTACTTCATCGCGTCGGCGGGTACGCCCTTGCATGCAGTGCGCCGCTTTACATGGCTGACCGGGCGCCCGGCCTGGATGCCGAAATGGGGACTAGGCTACTCCGGCTCGACAATGAGCTATACCGATGCGCCCGACGCCCAGCAGCGCATGGGCGAATTCATCGAACGATGCAGCGAACACGACGTGCTGTGCGATTCATTTCATCTGTCGTCGGGCTATACGTCGATCGGTGCGAAGCGTTATGTGTTCAACTGGAACCACGAGAAGTTTCCCGATATCGACGGCTTCGTGCGGGGTTATCTCGAGCATGGCGTGCGTCTGTGCGCGAACATCAAGCCGTGCCTGTTGCAGGATCATCCGGCGTTCGACGAAGTGGCGCGCGCCGGCTTGCTGATTGCGTCGAGCGACGGCGATCCGGCATGGGTGCAGTTCTGGGACGAAGTGGGCGCCTATCTGGACTTCACGAATCCCGCCACCATCGACTGGTGGAAAGCACGCGTGAAAGACAGCCTGTTGAAGCACGGTATCGCCGCAACCTGGAACGACAACAACGAATTCGAAATCTGGTCGCCCGACGCGATCGCTCAGGGTTTCGGCCAGCCGTATCCGGCACGCGAGGCAAAGGTACTGCAAACGCAGTTGATGATGCGTGCATCGCACGATGCGCAGCGCGAATACGCGCCCGAGCGTCGACCGTTCCTCGTGTCCCGCTCGGGCGGCGTCGGCATGCAGCGCTACGTGCAAACATGGTCCGGCGACAACTACACCTCGTGGGAAACGCTGCGCTTCAATCTGAAGATGGGCCTCGGGCTCGCCATGTCGGGCGTGTCGAATAGCGGTCACGATATCGGCGGATTCTCGGGTCCGGCCCCGGGTCCGGAGTTGTTCGCCCGCTGGGTCGCCTTCGGCATCTTTCTGCCGCGTTTCAGCATTCACTCCTGGAACGACGACGGCACGGTCAACGAGCCCTGGATGCATCCCGAAGTCACGCCCCAGGTGGCGGATCTGATCAAACTGCGCTACAGGCTGATTCCCTACCTGTACGAGTTGTTATGGCAATCGCACAGCGCCTACGAGCCTGTCTTGCGTCCGATGTTCGCCGAGTTTCCGCACGATCCGCGCTGTCTCACGGATGGCGACGACATGATGCTGGGTTCATCAATGCTGGTTGCACCGGTGGTCGAAGCGGGTCAGTCGACGCGTGAGGTTTATCTGCCGGCCGGCACGCATTGGGTGTCGTACTGGAGTGGCGAGGTGTTCGCAGGCGGTCAGACGGTGAACCTGCCTGCCCCACTCGAGCGGCCGGTGACCTTGCTGCGTGCGGGCAGCGTGATTCCGTTGAACATCGCGGAACAACACTTTGGCCGTCCCGCCGACGAACGTGCGTTCATCGGCGTGCCGCACGCCGGCACGGGCGTCGCGCGCGGCGGTTGCGTCGAGGACGATGGCGAAAGCGAAGCCTGGCGTGCAGGCGCGCAAGGCCGCTGGCGCGTCGCGATTACAAGCGACGCGAGCACGTTGCACATTTCGATCCTGCGAGAAGGCTGGGTCCACCAGCCGCAGCAAGAAGTTCGGCTGTTCGTGCCCGCAAGCGAAGTACGCACGGCCGTCTGCATCGACGACACCCTGGTCGCCGACCACACGGTCGACGGCTGGCGGTGTCTGACGATTTCCATCGCCCACTAACACAGCATGCATCACTGACCCGAGCTGGCCGTAAGTGCAACGCTCAATATCTATTCCGGAGACCTGCTAGCCATGAACTCATCAAAGCGCGCGCGAACACGCGCACTCGTCCTCTCGTGCCTGCCGTTTGCGGGCGCCGTGCTGTCAACCGGCGCGTCGGCGCAAAGCAGCGTGACGCTGTATGGGGTTGTCGATAACGCCTTCGCCTATTCCAGCAACCAGAAGGGGCACTCCAACTTCTACATGAGCCAGGGCAACCTGCAGGCAAGCAAGTTCGGCCTGCTCGGTGCGGAAGACATTGGCGGTGGCACCAAGGCGATTTTCCGGCTCGAAAGCGGCTTCAACTCGCTGACCGGCGCGCAAAGCAGCTCGGGCTTCATTTTCAATCGACAGGCGTACGTCGGGCTGAGCAACGACAAATACGGAACGGTGACACTCGGCCGCCAGTACACACCTTACTTCCAGATGGTCGGATCCCTCGGGCCAACAGGTGTACTAACGGGTGCGACAGGCGCTCACCCGGGTGACCTCGATTCACTCGACACCACGTTGCGTCTTAACAATTCGGTGACCTACCTGTCGCCGAACCTCGCCGGTCTGCAATTCAGCGCGCAGTACGGTCTCGGCGGTGTGCCGGGTAGCGTGGCGAGCGGCAGCCAGTTCAGTGCGGCGGCTCGCTACGACTACCAGCCGTTTGCGATCGCGGTGGGTTATGTGAAGCTGAAAGACATCGCCACGAGCCAGGCGCTCGGCACTTACGCCGTCAACTCGCCAGTGAACAGCGGCTATGCAACGGCACGCAGTGCGCAGTTGTTCGCTGCGGCGGCTCGCTACACGCACCAGGACCTGATGGTCGGCCTGAACTATTCGAACGTGCAGTACGCACCGGGCTCCGGTTCGCTGTTCACCGACGAGGGTGTGTTCAATACGTACGGCGTAATTTCCACGTACCGGATCACGCCGGCCGTGACTGTCGGCGCAGGCTACAGCTACACGCAGGCAAGTAAGGCGAATGGCATCAACGATGCGGCGCGCTATCACCAGATCTCGCTCGAGCAGACGTACAACCTCTCGACCCGCACCACGGTGTATTTGCTGGAGGCGTATCAACACGCACGCGGCAAGACGTTGGTTGCGGCGGGCACCGGGACGGGCATTACCGACGCAGTCGCGGTGGTCGGCGACTCGCAGAATACGACGCCGTCGTCAGGGCCGTCGCAATTCGTTGGCATGGTGGGACTACGGCACGCATTTTGATGCCGGTACCAGGTTGGGTGCCGCTGCTGAATGAAGGAAATTCTGCAGCGGAAAAAACAAAACCCCGCAGAGCCTAGACTCTGCGGGGTTCTCTCTACCACTTCTGGCGGAGACGGAGGGATTCGAACCCTCGATCCAGGTTTTGGCCCAGATGCTCCCTTAGCAGGGGAGTGCCTTCGACCTCTCGGCCACGTCTCCCAAACTTTCGGTTGCGCAGGGAGTCAGCGCAACGAAGCCAAGATAATAGCGGGCCGAACCGCGAAGGTCAATGTCTACCGGCCATTTTTTGTGCCAGTTTTGTCACCGACGACGCAATTTATTCACATTGGCCGGGCACACCGTCGAGCATTCAGAGATCAAAAGCTCCGGCCTCTCCCGGCTCATGCAACAAATTACGCTTGATCCAATTCGAACGCTTTATGCAGCGCGCGCACGGCGAGCTCCATGTACTTCTCGTCGATCAGCACCGAGATCTTGATTTCGGAGGTCGAGATCATCTGGATATTGATGCCCTCTTCCGACAGCGTGCGGAACATCGTGCTCGCGATACCCACGTGCGAACGCATGCCAACGCCGACCACCGACACCTTCGACACCTTCGGATCGCCCAGCACCTGCTCAGCCTGCACGTGGCCCTTCACCTGGCTCGTGAGGATGTCCATCGCGCGCTGATAGTCGCCGCGGCCGACCGTGAACGTGAAAGCGGTTTTACCTTCGACGCTCTGGTTCTGAATGATCATGTCGACGTCGATATTCGCGTCCGCCACCGGGCCGAGAATCTGATACGCGATGCCCGGCTTGTCGGGCACACCCATCACGGCGATACGAGCTTCGTCGCGCTGGAACGCGATGCCTGAGATGACTGCTTTTTCCATGGTCTCGTCTTCTTCAAAAGTAATCAGGGTGCCCGACTTCATTTCGGTGTCGAGCGGGATGAGCGGATCGGTCAGGCTCGACAGCACGCGCGTCTTCACCTGATATTTGCCGGCGAATTCCACCGAGCGGATCTGCAGCACCTTGGAACCCAGGCTTGCCATTTCCAGCATTTCTTCGAACGTCACGCGATCGAGGCGACGCGCGCCATCCACCACGCGCGGGTCGGTCGTGTAGACGCCGTCGACGTCCGTGTAAATCAGGCACTCGTCGGCTTTCAATGCGGCAGCGACTGCGACAGCGGACGTATCCGAACCGCCACGGCCGAGCGTGGTGATGTTGCCCTCAGGGTCGATACCCTGGAAGCCTGTGATCACCACCACTTTGCCCGCGTCGAGATCGCGCAGCACGCGCTCGCCGTCGATTTCGCTGATGCGCGCTTTCGTGAACGCGCTATCCGTTTTGACCGGCACTTGCCAGCCCGCGTAGCTGACCGCGTCGACGCCGGCTTCCTGCAGCGCGATGGCGAGCAGTCCTGAGCTCACCTGCTCGCCGGTGGCTGCAATCATGTCGAGTTCGCGCGGGCTCGGCTGGCCCGTGATTTCTTTCGCGAGACCGAGCAAGCGGTTGGTTTCGCCGGACATCGCCGACGGCACGACGACCATCTTGTGGCCGGCCTTGTGCCATTTCGCGACGCGCTTGGCGACGTTCTTGATGCGCTCGACCGAGCCCATCGAAGTGCCGCCGTATTTATGTACGATGAGTGCCATTGTCGTTCTGAACTGGAGGATAAACCGCGCTGGCGCGCTGGAGACGACCGCACAAAAGCACAGGGAGCGCAACGTCTTGTGAACGACGGCAAAGTGTGTGGCGGCGTAAATGCAGCACGCGTGCAGCACGCGCGGATTTGCCCGGAAATGATCGCTAGTGGCTTACCGGATACGACGGATCACGCTCGCAAACCGGCTATGGCGACGACAGCGAAGGCGAAATCGGGTCGGGCAAACGAGTTAAATTACCCGATCGAGCGCAAAAAGACAAGCCGAAATGCCCGTCGAATGGTCCATATTTTCGGCTGAAAAGGCGTATCCGGCGTGGTTTTGCGCCCTTTAGCGTCATCTTCCGCAGATTCACCGGATAGATAAACCGCCTGTCCGACTGGCCGGTCAGGCGATCAGCAAATCGTCGCGCCAGATGATCCTGACGCGTTGCTCCGTCGCATCGACATGCGCCGGCAACGCTGCGCGGTTCAGGCCGAGCAAGGGCACGAACAGCAGATCGTCGCCCACGTAAAGCAGCGGCACGTCGCGCTTCCATGCGGGAATGCCGCGCTCCTGGAACAGATTCTTCAGCGTGCGGCTCGGGCTGCCTGGTGCCGCATGAGTGCGCATTCGCTCGCCGCCGCTGCGCGAGCGCGCGCTCAACAATGCGCGGCGCAAAACGCTCACGGGAAGCGTATCGGGATCGTTCGGTGTCGGGTCGGTATGGCCACAGACATCGACATCGGCATCGGCCGCACCGGAAACAGCGCCGGCAGCGTCGCCCGGATTCGCCTCGACCGCGGCAAACACAAAAGTGCCCCGCCACTGCGGCAAACGCCAGATCGCTTCACCCTGCCACGTGAATTCGCTGACTGCGCGCTCGGTGAGCGCGGTTTCATCGGCGGCTTCGCTGCTATCACCCGCTTCCCAATAGACAAGGCCGCGATAACTGCGCAATGCCTGCCCGGCATGATCGATGCGCAGCCTATGGCCCTCGCCGGCCTCCCCGACTTCGCGCAACTGACGCAAGGCGTCGGTAAGGCGCGCGGTCGATGCCGCGACGAGACCCCTGCTGCGCATCCAGTAGCGCAGCAGGTTGAGCGCACGATCGTCGTCGAGCGCGAGCAGCGCGTCATGCGATAACGCACGGCCTTCATCACACCCTGCCGCATCCAGATCGATGCGCGCCAGATCGTCGAGCAGACGTTGCGCGGATGCCGCATGCGTCGCCGTGCGCGCAAGGGCGTCGCGAAAACCAGGAAAGTGGACGGCCAACGCCGGCGTCACCTCGTGGCGCAAAGCGTTGCGCGCGTAACGGGTGTCCGCATTCGATTCGTCGTCGATCCAGCGCAGCGCGCGTGCGCTCGCATACTGCTCGAGTTGTGCGCGCAACAGATGCAGCAAAGGCCTCACGCGCACTGCGGCCGCACCGGCCGGCAAGTATTCGGGTGCCATCGCGGCAAGACCCGCGAGACCGGCGCCGCGCAGCAACTGCAACAGCACGGTCTCCGCCTGATCGTCCGCATGTTGCGCGAGCCATAGCGTGTGGACGGCGCGTGTTGCGCACATGGCGTCCAGCGCGCGATAACGCGCAGCGCGCGCCGCGGCCTCGACACTCACACCCGCGTCACGCGGCACCTCGACGCGCTGCGCCGCGAATTCAACGCCGCGTTCCTGCGCAGATCCTTCGCAGTGCGCGAGCCACTCGTCGGCATACGCGCTCAAGCCGTGATGCACATGCAGCGCGACGCAACGCGACGCTCCCGCGACGCGCACCACAGCATCGAGCAGCACGCTCGAATCGACGCCGCCACTGAACGCCACCGCAATGCGCGCGTTCGCAGGCAACGCGGACAGCGCCACGCCGACCGCCTCGAGAACGAGGCGGTCGGCGGGAGAATCGGCGGTGAGAGTCACGTCGCTAGCGCGGGAAGCGCGAAGGACGAAAGAAAACGCGCGCGGGTTCAAGCACCCGGCGTCGTTTCCTTGAACTTGCCGTACGCCATCAACCGTTCGAAACGGCGTTGACGCAGGTCGGTGATGCTCATGCCCTGGAATTGACGCAGCGAATCGGCGAGCGCGCGGCGCAACATGGCGGCCATGCCCTTCGGATCGCGATGCGCGCCGCCGAGCGGCTCGTTGACGATCTTGTCGATCAGACCGAGCGCTTTCAGACGATGCGCGGTCAGGCCGAGCGCTTCCGCGGCTTCTGGCGCTTTTGCGGCGCTCTTCCACAGGATCGATGCGCAGCCTTCCGGCGAAATCACCGAGTAGGTCGAGAACTGCAGCATCAGCACGCTGTCGCCAACTGCAATCGCAAGCGCGCCGCCCGAGCCGCCTTCACCGATGATCGTGGCGATCAGCGGCGTCTTCAGTTCAGCCATCACATACAGATTGCGGCCGATCGCCTCGGACTGGCCACGCTCTTCGGCGCCGATGCCAGGATACGCGCCCGGCGTATCGATGAACGTGAAAATCGGCAAGCCGAACTTCTCGGCGAGACGCATCAGGCGTTCAGCCTTGCGATAGCCTTCCGGACGCGGCATGCCGAAATTGCGCAGCGCGCGCTCCTTGGTGTCGCGGCCCTTCTGATGACCGATCACCATGCAGGCCTGGCCGTTGAAACGCGCGAGGCCGCCGACGATCGACAGGTCGTCCGCATAGTTGCGGTCGCCGTGCAGCTCGTGGAAATCGGTGAACAGCTCGCTCACGTAATCGAACGTGTACGGGCGTTGGGGGTGTCGGGCAATTTGCGAAACCTGCCACGGGGTGAGGTTCGCGTACAGATCTTTGGTGAGCTGTTGACTCTTCTTGGACAGCCGCTCGATCTCTTCCGAAATATCGACGGCCGAATCGTCCTGCACGAAGCGCAATTCTTCGATCTTCGCTTCGAGTTCAGCGATCGGCTGTTCGAAATCCAGAAAGGTGGTCTTCATTGGTTGTAATCCTTGGACTTACCGGCAGCGCGTATTCTAACCGCGCTCGCCGATGTCAAAACCATCTCGCAACTATCGATTTTTAACAATTGATAGTTTTCTGAAACAGCATCGTTTCTTGTTCTTCAGTTTCAGTAGTCGATCGGCAACGGATCGAGACTACGCCACATATACCAGGTAGCGACGGTGCGCCACGGCTCCCAGTTTGCCGCAACCTCACGCGCTTCGCTGCGCGTAACCGGCTCGCCGCTAAAGTAGTTGACGCTGATCGCGCGGATCAGACCGAGGTCGTCGAGCGGCAGCACGTCCGGGCGCGACAGATTGAAGATCAGGAACATTTCCGCGGTCCAGCGGCCAATGCCGCGGATCTGCGTCAGTTCGGCGATCACGGCTTCGTCGTCCATCGAGGTCCACTTGCCGACGTGCAACGCGCCCGACACGAAATGCTGCGCGAGATCGAGCACGTACTCGGCCTTACGCTTGGATAGGCCGCACCCGGTCAGCTTGTCCTGACCGAGCTTGATGAACTGCTGCGGTACAAGCTTCGGACAGGCTACCTCGACTTTCGCCCAGACCGCCTGCGCGGACGCCACCGAAATCTGCTGCCCGACCACCGAACGCGCGAGCGTGACGAACGGATCGCCACGGCTCAGCAGATGCACCGGGCCGAACTTTGGAATCAGCTTCTTCAGAATACGGTCACGCTTGACGAGGTCAGCGCAGGCTTTGTCCCAATACGCCGGACGCGTAACCTCAGGCGTGAGGCCGGCGATCTGCACGGGCACCGCGACTTCGGCCGCACCCGCGGCTTCGCCACCGGCACCCGACGACGCGCGCGTCTTGCGCACGACTTCGCCTTCGTGCCCTTCGTGTGCCATGCGCGCGAGCTGCTGCACGTCGCCGGCGAGTTCGGCAGGCAACGCACCATTGCTTTTCGCACGCGGCGCCTTGGCCCGCTTCGAAGCGGGCGCGGGCGCCGACGCGCCGTTCAGCGCGCGTTTGACCGCGGCTTTCTTCGTTGCACCTGCCGCCGCCGTCGACGCTGCGCCCGCCGTAACGCGCGCACCTGTCTTCGCCGCCACCCCGGCGGGTTTCGGCGATGCTTTCTTTACCGCGCCGCTGTCCGCACGAGCCGACGTTCGTGTCGACTTTGCTGCGGCTGCCGCGTTTGTTTGAGACGTGGCTCGTTTAGCCGGCGTCTTCGTGGCCGTTGCCATCCTGCCTCCTGCCTGGCGAGTCGATCAGAGGAAACGTCGAGGTGCGCTCACACGCGCCGCCACTCGGTCAACCCGCCGGGTTTGTCTTCAAGTGCAACGCCGGCCTCGAGCAATTCGGCCCGGATCCGGTCTGCTGCCGCATAGTCTTTCGCCTGCTTGGCGGCCACGCGCGCGGCGATCTTCGCTTCGATCGCGGCGGGCCCGAGCGCGCCTTCTGCGGCGGCGCCCGCAGCCTGCTGCAGGTAGGCACGCGGCTCCCGGCCGAGCAAGCCGAGCAAAGCGCCGAGCAGGCGCAATTGACGGGCCAGCGCGGGGTCGCGCGTGCGGTTCACTTCAGTTGCCAACTCGAACAACACCGACACTGCAACCGGCGTGTTGAAGTCGTCGTTCATTGCTGCCTGGAAACGCTGCGCATGCGCTTCGTTCCAGTCGAGATCCGCGCTGTCCGGCGTGACGTCTTTCAGCGCGGTGTACAAACGTGTGAGCGCACTGCGGGCGTCGTCGATATGGACGTCGCTGTAGTTCAACGGCGAACGGTAATGCGCACGCGCGATGAAAAAACGGACGACCTCGGCATCGTACTGCGCCAACACTTCGCGGATCGTAAAGAAGTTGTTCAACGACTTCGACATCTTCTCATTGTCGATCTGCACGTAGCCGTTGTGCATCCAGTAATTGACGAAGGTTTGTCCGGTCGCAGCTTCGCTTTGTGCAATCTCGTTCTCGTGGTGCGGAAACTGCAGGTCCTGACCGCCGCCATGAATGTCGAAATGTTCGCCGAGCAACGTGCAGCCCATGGCCGAGCATTCGATATGCCAACCCGGACGGCCACGCCCGTACTTCGATTCCCAGCCGGTGTCCGCCGGCTCCTCCGGCTTCGACTGCTTCCACAGTACGAAGTCGAGCGGGTCCTGCTTCGCGTCGTTCGCGGCGACACGCTCACCGGCGCGCAGATCTTCGAGCGATTTGCCCGACAGCTTGCCGTAGCCCGCGAACTTGCGCACCGCGTAGTTCACGTCGCCGTCGGCCGCCTGATACGCGTAGCCGTTCGCCTCGAGCTTCTCGATCATGCCGAGCATCTGCGGGATGAAATCGGTGGCGCGCGGCTCCAGATCGGGACGCGCGATGCCGAGCGCATCCGCGTCTTCATGCAACGCGTTGATGAAGCGATCGGTAAGCGATTTGATCGTTTCGCCGTTCTCGACCGCGCGCCGGATGATCTTGTCGTCGATATCCGTGATGTTGCGCACGTAGGTCACGTCGTAACCGAGCGTGCGCAACCACCGCTGCACGATGTCGAACACGACCATCACGCGCGCGTGGCCGACGTGACAATAGTCGTATACGGTCATCCCGCAGACGTACATCCGCACGACGCCATCTTGCAGCGGCACGAAAGTTTGCTTGTCACGCGCGAGCGTGTTGTAGATGCGCAGTGATTCCATAGAGAACGGTGCGTGGGCCGAAAGAAATCCGCAATGGGTTCGTGCTGTTTCGTGCATGACGCGCCCCGCGAGAAGACGGCGGGTGCGTTCCGTACTGCAACAGACAGAGCAGCAAACCGGTGCACCTGGTGCGGCGTTCAGGCTGCGCTCAGGTTGCAATCAAGGCGGAGACGACCACGAGTGGCGAAAAGACAGTTTGCGGTTCGACGGAACGCGCAGACCTTTTGTTAGAATGGGTCGGAGTATAACATCCAGACCTGAGCCTATGAAACCTTCCAGCGGCCGTGCGCGCAGCGCTGCGACCCTCGCCGCGACGGCATTCTGCGCCGTCGCCCTCACGCTCTTGCCGGGTGCCGCCGCGTACGCGCAGAAAACCTCCACGCTGCCGCAAGGCCCCGCCGTGCGTGACAACACGCCGGAGATCGACACGTCGATTGCGCAGAAAAACTGGCAAGCCGCGCTCACCCAGCTCGACGCGCGCATCGCCTCGAATCCACGCGACGCGCAAGCAAAATTCAAGCGCGGCACGGTGCTGGCCCATCTGAATCGCGACGACGAGGCGATCACCGCATTCACCGAACTCACCCAACTGTATCCCGAGCTGCCCGAGCCGTATAACAACCTGGCGGCGCTCTATGCGAAGCACGGCCGTTATGCCGAAGCGCGCGCCGCGCTCGAAACGGCGACCAAGGTGAATCCCGGCTACGGCCTCGCGTATGAAAATCTCGGCGACCTGTATTTGCGCATGGCCAACGAGGCCTATCGCCGCGCGCAGAGCCTCGGCAAAGCGAGCGCCACGACCACGCAACGCCTCGCGGATATCCAGAACGTCATTTCACCGCCCAAGGGCAAAACGCCGGTGAAGAAAGCCGCCGCACCCGTCGAGGCCAGCGCCCCGCGCGCTACCCCGGAGATGACGCAAACGCCGAGCTTCCAGTACGGCGGCGCAAATGGCTCGCTCGCCATGCCGCCCTACATGGCGCCGTCGCAGTAACACGGTCATCGTTTTCGGCAACACGTTTTTTCCAACCCTGAGGATCTTCATGAAATGGTTGATGTTGGCGCTCGGCAGCGCCGCCCTGATCGCAAATGCCCCCGCCTTTGCCCAGTCCGGTTCGCAGGCCGCGCATCCGTCCGTCCTCTTCAAGACCACGGAAGGCGACATCCGTGTCGAGTTGTATCCTGAGAAGGCGCCGAAAACCGTCGCCAACTTCCTCGACTACGTGAAATCCGGCCAGTACAGCGGCACGATTTTCCATCGTGTGATTCGCGGCTTCATGATTCAGGGCGGCGGTTATACCCAGAGCTTCGCGGAGAAGCCCACGCGCGCGCCGATTCCGCTCGAAAGCCGTAACGGTCTGAAGAACAGCGCCGGCACGCTCGCCATGGCGCGCACCAGCGATCCGAATTCGGCCACCGCGCAATTCTTCATCAACACGGTGGACAACGCCGGCCTCGACTATCCGAATCCGGACGGCAACGGCTACGCGGTGTTCGGCAAGGTCACGGGCGGCATGGACGTCGTGAAGAAGATCGAAGGCACGCCGACCACCACCCGTGGCCCGATGAGCGACGTGCCAGCAAAGCCGGTCGTGATCGAATCGGCTACGGTTGTCGGCAAGTAACAGAACACAGCAGAAAAAAGCAGAACAAAAAAGCAGCACCCGGCACGCTGCATAAGAAGTCAACGATAACTCTACGCACCCGGCGCGGCCCGTCGTCATCGCATCTCACATGACGGGCGGCCACGCCTTTTACTCACCCCGATCATCAAAGGATTCCATCATGGTTGAACTGCACACGAACCACGGCGTCATCAAACTCGAACTGGACGCTGAAAAGGCACCGAAGTCGGTTGAGAACTTCCTCAACTACGTGAAGGCCGGTCACTACGACAACACGGTGTTCCACCGCGTGATCGACGGCTTCATGATCCAGGGCGGCGGTTTCGAACCCGGCATGAAGCAGAAGCCGACGGCTGAGCCGATCGCTAACGAAGCGAACAACGGTCTGAAGAACGTCAACGGCTCCGTCGCGATGGCTCGCACGAACGACCCGCACTCGGCGACCGCGCAATTCTTCATCAACGTGAACGACAACGACTTCCTGAACCACTCGTCGCCGACGCCGCAGGGCTGGGGTTACGCCGTGTTCGGCAAGGTTGTCGAGGGCCTCGACATCGTCGAGAAGATCAAGAAGGTCAAGACGGGCTCGAAGGGCTTCCATCAGGACGTGCCGGCCGACGACGTGGTGATCGAAAAAGCCGTGATCGTCGACTAAACGTCCGACAAGCGCCACCCCGTTTGAACTGAAATCAGGCACCTTCGATGCTGCAAGAAACGCCGCTGCGAAGCGTCGCCGCGGGCGTGCCTGGCGAGGGCAAACGCCCGCACGCCGCACGCCCGTTTTTTTTCCTCTCCGATATTCATCTGAGCGAGGCGATTCCGCGCACGGTCGCCGCGTTCGAGCACTTCATTCGCGTCACGGCCGAGCAGGCGGATTCGGTTTTCATTCTCGGCGATCTGTTCGAATACTGGGTCGGCGACGACATGCTCGTCGAGCCGTTCGTCGCGCGAATGGCGGCGCTGCTGCACACCTTGTCGGAGCGCGGCATCGCGCTCTACATCATGCATGGCAATCGCGATTTTCTGCTCGGCAAGCGCTTCATGAAAGCGGCCGGCGCAATCTGGCTGCCCGATCCGTTCGTGATCACCGCATTCGGCACACGTATCGCCCTCGCGCACGGCGACGGCCTCTGCACCGCGGATCGCGGCTATCAATATTTCCGCCGCCTTACGCGCTGCCGTCTGACGCAGATGCTGTTTCTCGCCTGGCCGTTTCGCTGGCGCCAGGCGCTGGCGGAAAACATGCGTTCGAAAAGCGAGCATGGCCGCTCGCGCCCGGCTTCGCCGAAGTATGACGTGACGCGTAAGGCCGTCGCCGCGTTGTTCAAGTCGTCGAAAACGGCCACGATGATTCACGGGCACACGCATCGGCCGGCGTGCCATCGCGAGCCCGACGGCACGCGCTGGGTTTTACCGGATTGGGATCTGGACCACGGCGAGCGCCGTGGCGGTTATCTGCGAATCGATGCGGAAGGCATTCGGGCCTTGCCGCTGGATTGATCAGCGCTAGGTCGCGACCCCTTCCGCCTTTCCTGCAATCGCGGCCGACAAACGCCGCAAGTCAAGCAGCGCCGCATCGGCGCCTTGCAGCCCTTCCAGACTGGTTCCCAGCCGCTCCAGCGCGTCGACGATTTCGTCGATGCGCTTCGACTGCGTGGCGGCGTGATCGATCAGGCCATGAATCGCCAGCGAGACCGGATCGTCCGCATTCGGCGTGATGCCGTAGGCGCAGAACCCACTGCTTCCGGACGCGCGTTTGGCATCCTGCGCGGCACCGCCTGACTGCGCTCCGGACACGGCGGCTGAAGTCACGGCGGAAGCTGCCGGAACAATGATCCGGGCCGGATTACCCACCGCCGTGCCGCGCGCCGGCACCGGCTTCGTGACCACCGCATTGGAGCCGATTTTCGCATCCGCGCCGATCGTAAAGCCGCCGAGCACCTTTGCGCCCGCCCCGACGATCACGCCGCGCTCGAGCGTCGGATGGCGCTTCGCACCTCGCGTGAGCGACGTGCCGCCGAGCGTCACCCCCTGGTAGATCGTGCAGTCGTCGCCGATTTGCGCCGTCTCGCCAATCACGACGCCCATGCCGTGATCGATGAACACGCGGCGGCCCAGCGTCGCACCGGGATGGATTTCGATGCCGGTCATGAAACGCGCCATCTGCGAAATGAAACGCGCGAGCCAGCGGCGTTTGGCCTGCCAGCATGCGTGCGCGAGCCGGTGCAGCACAAGCGCGTGCAGACCCGGGTAACACGTGATGACTTCCCAGGCGCTGCGGGCGGCGGGATCGCGCTCGCGGATCGTGGCAATGTCTTCGCGAAGTCTCGTGAACATGGCAGGGACTGTGTCGTGGGAGAAAGGACCGCATGCGCGAAAAACCCCGCACGGCGGATGCTTGCCGTATAGCAGATCGGCAGCTTTGCTTAGAACGTTTCGAGCAATTGTAGGGCGATTGCGCGAAACCTGCCGGAAGCCCACGCTGCCGGCAAGGTCGTCGATTGCGAAGCGACGCTTTTATGAAGCGTCGGTGCCCGGCGGTTTGGTCTTCAGCAGGATATGTTTGGCGATGCCGCGCACGATATTCACTTCCTCCCGCTCCAGACCGGAGCGCGCGAACAGCCGCCGCAAACGCGACATCAGCTTTTTCGGATTGGCCGGATCGAGAAACTCGAGCGCAATGAGCGCGCTTTCCAGATGCGTGTACATGCTTTCGATTTCGTCGCTCGCCGCCCGTGCGCCGGCCGGCTCGCCCTGCCCCACCGGCGCTTGAGCCGCTGCAGGCGCCGCAGGAGTGGCCCCGCCGGCGGACAAATACGTGGTGCGCAATTCATACGCCAGCACCTGCACGGCCTGCGCAAGATTGAGCGAACTGTAGGCCGGGTTGGCGGGAATATGGGCGAGCGCGCTGCAACGCTCCACGTCCTCATTCGACAAACCCGTGCGCTCGTTGCCGAACACCAGCGCGATTTCGCCGTGCATCGCCTGCTCATGCGCGGCACCAGCGGCGGCACGCGGCGTCCATTGCGGCGGCCCGTATTCGCGCAGCCGCGCGGTGAGCGCGACCGACCAATGCACGCCGCTCAACGCGTCGGCAAGTGTCGGCACGACGTGCGCGGATGCCAGCACGTCGTCGGCGCCGCTCGCCATGGCAATGGCTTCCGGATCGCTCTGCACGTGCGGCACGCGCGGCGACACCAGCACGAGGCGCGAAAACCCCATGGTTTTCAGCGCGCGCGCCGCGGCGCCGACGTTACCGGGATGGCTGGGCTCGACGAGCACGAAGCGCGTCGACGTGAAACCGCCGCGCAGGTCCGCCACGGCGGGATCGGAGGAATGGTGGGTGTGGTCCACGATGAAACCCGGCAAGCTAAAGAATGCGTATGGTAGCGCCAACCTCGAGCCGGCTCCGAATTGCGTGTGAGTTGCGGGTAATTTGCGGGTGAATTGGACATGACGGCCGGGCATGACGGCCGCATAAAACGCTTGCCAGGCACCTGTCATATCCGCTACCGGGCAGCCACCGCTGCCGCACCGCCCGGACTCAGGTAAAATAGCGCGATTCGCGTCCGGCTTATCGTCTACGAAAAGTCCGGCGCCTCGTTCTTATTCAATTCGTCTCCGTCGGCGGAATCCGCACCAGTCCTTTATCGGGCGTGCGTTCCGTGCTGTTTCCGCGCCCCTCGATGGCGCTCAATTAGCGCTCATCCCGCGCTCATTTACCGGCAAGCAGCCGTGCTGCCCCGGCACAAGGATCCAGTCTCATGCATCCCATGCTCAATATCGCTGTGAAGGCTGCGCGCCGTGCCTCACAGATCATCACCCGCGCGTCGCTCGACCTCGATCTCCTCCAGGTCAGCAAGAAACAGCACAACGATTTCGTCACGGAAGTCGACAAAGCGTCTGAAGCGGCGATCATCGATACGCTCAAGACCGCCTACCCCGATCACGCCATCCTCGCCGAAGAATCCGGCAAGTCGGACAACGAGTCCGAATTCCAGTGGATCATCGATCCGCTCGACGGCACCACCAATTTCATTCACGGTTTTCCGTACTACTGCATCTCGATCGCGCTCGCCCACAAGGGCATCGTGACGCAGGCCGTGATCTACGATCCGACCCGCAACGACCTGTTCACCGCCTCGCGCGGCCGCGGCGCATTCCTGAACGACCGCCGCATCCGCGTCGCCAAGCGCGACCGCCTCGCTGACGGCCTGATCGGCACCGGTTTCCCGTTCCGTGAAAAGGACGGTCTCGAAGCGTACGGCCGCCAGTTCGCTGAAATGACCGAAGCCTGTGCCGGCCTGCGCCGTCCGGGTGCCGCCGCGCTCGATCTGGCCAACGTCGCCGCCGGCCGCATGGACGGCTTCTTCGAGCAAGGCCTGAATCCGTGGGACGTCGCCGCGGGCAGCCTGCTGATCACGGAAGCAGGCGGTCTGGTGGGCAACTACACGGGCGACTCGGATTTTCTGCACGTCGGTGAAATTGTTGCGGGCAATCCGAAGGTCTACGCGCAGATGATCCCGATCCTGTCGCGCTACAGCCGCACGCGTCAACAATCGGCTTAAGGCCTCAGGCCTCCGGTCCGGAGCTCGAGCCCGCCATCCGGGCGGCTCCGCGCCGGCCCCGGCAATACGAAAAAAGCGGCTTCGGCCGCTTTTTCGTTGGCGCGCCTGCATCCGGCAGGCGTTCGTGCTACAAAGCGGAAGGCCGCGCCGGCATGCTCGATTCCCCGCCTGCGTTTCGCGCGTCTTTCACAGCGCCCTGCTTCGCGCCGGACTTGCGCGCAGCTTCCAACCCGCTTCATGAAAAAAGGCTTCTACACCATCATCGCGGCGCAGTTCATTTCGTCGCTCGCGGACAATGCACTGCTGATCGCCGCCATCGCCTTGCTATCGGTGATCCGCTCGGCCGCCTGGGTCACGCCGCTGCTGCAGATTTTCTTCACCGTCTCCTATGTGTTGCTCGCCCCCTTCGTCGGCGCATTCGCTGACGCGATACAAAAGCGGCACGTCATGTTCGTCTCCAACGCGCTCAAGGCGAGCGGTTGCCTGATGATGATCGCCGGCGTTCATCCGATGATCGCGTACGGCGTGGTCGGCTTTGGTGCGGCGGCGTATTCGCCAGCCAAATACGGCATTCTCACCGAGCTCCTGCCCGCGGAAAAACTCGTCAAGGCCAACGCGTGGCTCGAATCGGCCACCGTCCTGTCGACCATTGTCGGCACGATGGTCGGCGGCGCGCTGATCAGCACCCTCGCCGATAAATTCGTCGCCCGCGCGCATCTGCCGCTGATCCGCTCCTCCGCCGATCTGGCCATGTTCGCGGTGATGCTCACGTATGCCATCGCGGCAGGGATCAACATCTTCATTCCCGACACCGGCGCGCGTTATCCGAACCGTTTGGCCGAGCCGAAGCAACTGGTCGGCGACTTCTATCACTGCTTCAACGTGCTGTGGGCCGACAAACTCGCGCAGATCGCGCTGTGGGTTACGACGCTGATGTGGGGCGGCGCGGTCACGCTGCAATTGCTGGTGCTCAAATGGGCGAACGTGAACCTCGGTTTGTCGTTGTCGAAGGCCGCCGTGATGCAAGGGGTCACGGGTCTCGGCATCGCGGTCGGGGCATCTGCCGCGGCCGCGCTGATTCCGTTGCGCCGCTCGTTGCGCGTGCTGCCGATCGGCATCCTCACCGGCGCGGTGGCGATTGCCGTGGCGTTCTACAACAAGGACCTGTTTCCGGCGGGCGCCGGTATTCGTATCGGCTCGTACGTCCTGCCGTTCTATATCCTGTTCGCCTATCCTTTGATGATTCTGCTCGGCGCGCTGTCCGGCTTTTTCATCGTGCCGATGAACGCGATACTGCAGCATCGCGGTGCGACGCTGCTTTCCGCCGGCCATTCGATCGCGGTGCAGAATTTCAACCAGAATCTGGCCGTGCTGCTGATGCTTGGCGTCTACGCGATACTGCTCACCGCGAAGATGCCCGCGCAATGGATCATCGTGGTGTTCGGCAGTTTCATCACCTTCATGATGTGGCTCGCAAAACGGCGCAGCGCGGTGAATGAGCGCACGGTGGATATGCGGGCGCTGGTGGAGGAGTGATGGCATGGCGGTGTGCGAACTGCCTGGCGCCTGGCCGTCCGGCCAGGGTCCGCTCGTCGCGCCGGCAGGTTAAACTCACGCCCTGAACAGCTAACGCAAAAAGACACCACGGATGGGCATTCAAACCGCAGCGGCCAATGACGTCGCACAACACACGCCGATGATGCAGCAGTACCTGCGCATCAAGGCGGATCATCCGGGCACGCTGGTGTTCTACCGGATGGGCGACTTCTACGAACTCTTTTTCGAAGACGCGGAAAAAGCCGCGCGCCTGCTCGATTTAACATTGACGCAGCGCGGCGCGTCGGCGGGCAATCCGATCAAGATGGCCGGTGTGCCCCATCACGCGGTCGAACAGTACCTGGCCAAGCTGGTGAAGCTCGGCGAATCCGTCGCGATTTGCGAACAGATCGGCGATCCGGCTACGTCGAAAGGCCCCGTCGAGCGCAAAGTCATGCGCGTGGTCACGCCGGGCACGCTGACAGACGCAGCACTTCTGTCCGACAAGAGCGACGTCTACCTGATGGCGCTGTGCGTTGCGCATAACCGTCGCGGTGTCGCGACGAGCGTCGGGCTCGCGTGGCTGAATCTGGCGAGCGGCGCTTTGCGCCTCGCCGAAGTTGCACCCGACCAGGTGGCCGCCGCGCTCGAACGGATTCGTCCCGCGGAAATTCTGGTGGCCGATGCACAGACCGACTCAGCGAGCTGGACGCCTCCCGTCAACGCCGGCGCCCTCACCCGCGTGCCGGTCTGGCACTTCGATATCGCCTCGGGCACGCAACGTCTGTGCGACCAACTCGAAGTGGCCGGCCTCGACGGCTTCGGCGCGCATTCGCTGACAGCGGCGTGCGGCGCGGCGGGTGCGCTGCTGCTGTATGCGGCGGCCACGCAAGGCCAGCAACTGCGCCACGTGCGCAGCCTGAAGGTCGAGTACGAATCGGAATATATCGGGCTCGACCCCGCTACGCGCCGCAATCTTGAACTCACGGAAACGCTACGCGGCACCGAATCGCCCACGCTGTGCTCGCTGCTCGACACCTGCTGCACGACGATGGGCAGCCGTCTGTTGCGTCACTGGCTGCACCATCCGCCGCGCGAAGCCGCCGTGGCGCAAGCACGTCAGCAAGCCATCGGCGCATTGCTTGACGCGCCGCCGGGTGCAAGCGTCGATTCTCTGCGCGGTGCGTTGCGGCAGGTCTCAGACATCGAGCGGATTACCGGGCGTCTCGCGCTGCTGTCGGCGCGGCCGCGCGACCTGTCGAGCCTGCGCGATACGTTCATTGCCTTGCCCGAGCTGCGCACGCAACTCGCGGCCGTGTCGTCCAATGCGGATTCGCTGGCGCGTATCGACGCGTCGCTGGAACCGCCGCAAGCGTGCGTCGAGCTGCTTCAGCGTGCAGTCGCGCAGGAGCCGTCCGCCATGGTGCGCGACGGCGGTGTGATCGCTCGCGGCTACGATGCGGAACTCGATGAATTGCGAGACATTTCGGAGAACTGTGGGCAGTTCCTGATCGACCTCGAAACGCGCGAACGCTCCCGCACCGGCATTGGCAATCTGCGCGTCGAGTACAACAAGGTGCACGGCTTCTATATCGAAGTCACGCGCGGCCAGACCGACAAGGTGCCGGACGACTACCGCCGCCGTCAGACGCTGAAAAACGCCGAGCGTTACATCACGCCGGAACTGAAAACGTTCGAAGACAAAGCGCTCTCCGCGCAGGAACGCGCGCTGGCCCGCGAACGCTCGCTTTACGACGCATTGCTGCAAACGCTGCTGCCTTTTATTCCCGACTGCCAACGGGTAGCGGCGGCACTCGCCGAACTCGATCTGCTGGCGGCCTTCGCTGAACGCGCCCGGGCACTCGATTGGGTCGCGCCGACGTTTTCTCCGGATACCGGTATCGAAATCGAACAGGGCCGGCACCCGGTTGTCGAAGCGCAGGTCGAGCAGTTCATCGCTAACGACTGCACGCTCACCCCAGAGCGCAAGCTGCTGCTGATCACCGGTCCGAACATGGGCGGTAAGTCGACCTTCATGCGGCAGACCGCGCTGATCGCCTTGCTGGCGCACGTCGGCAGCTATGTGCCGGCACGGCGCGCCGCATTCGGCCCGATCGATCGCATCTTCACGCGAATCGGCGCCGCGGACGACCTGGCCGGCGGCCGCTCAACCTTCATGGTGGAAATGACGGAAGCGGCGGCGATCCTGAACGACGCGACACCGCAAAGTCTCGTGCTGATGGACGAGATCGGGCGCGGCACGTCGACGTTCGACGGCCTTGCGCTGGCGTGGGCCATCGCGCGGCACCTGCTTTCGCACAACGGCTGTCATACGCTGTTCGCCACCCACTACTTCGAATTGACGCAGTTGCCCGCCGAGTTTCCACACGCGGCCAATGTGCATCTGTCCGCGGTCGAGCATGGGCATGGCATCGTGTTCCTGCATGCGGTCAGCGAAGGTCCCGCGAATCAGAGCTACGGTTTGCAGGTCGCACAACTGGCCGGAGTGCCGAATGCAGTAATCCGCGCAGCCCGCAAGCATCTCGCCCATCTCGAACAGCAATCGGCGGCGCAACCCGCACCGCAACTCGATCTGTTCGCGGCACCGCTGCCCATGCTGCTCGAAGATGCAGACGACGAACGCGGCGACAAGAGAGATTCGGCGGCAGCGTCACCAGCCATGCAGGCGCTCGTCGAACGGCTGCGCGCAATCGATCCGAACGATCTGCGCCCGCGCGAAGCGCTCGATCTGCTGTATGAACTGCACGAGCTGGCCGCCGCGCCGGATGCGGATCATTGACGCACACAGGCCCTCGCAGCACCCGCGCAAATTTTGCGCGGCGCTGAGCGTCGCCCTCACGTTCACGGGCGGCTTTGCGTCGCTCACGGGTCTGGTTTCGCTACTGGCATTTGTCCCGCTCGCGCACGCCGAAACGTCGCGCTATGCGTTCGCGGTCATCGCCAACACGATGCAAAGCCCCGCCGACGAAGCGCCCACGCAACGCCTGATCGAGGCGATCAGCCGCGAGCGCGATATATCGTTCATTGTCTACGACGGTAATCTGAAGGGCGCGAAAGAAGCCTGCCGCGATGCGTTATATGAACGGCGCCATGCGCTGCTCGAAATGGCGCGACCCGCCCTCTTCTTCATTCCGGGCCAGCACGACTGGACTGATTGCGGCACGGCTCAGGCCGGCGGCTTCGACCCGGTCGAGCGGCTCGATCAATTGCGCCAGACCCTGTTCACCGACTCCACGTCGATGGGCCAGAATCCGATCGCATTGACGCGCGAGAGCGAAGTGTCCCGCTTTCGTCCGTTCCGGGAGAACGTGCGCTGGCAAGTCGACGATACCGTGTTTGTCGGTCTGAATGCACCGGGCCCGAACAACCACTACCTGACTGCGGGCGGCCGCAACGGGGAGTTCGAAGATCGCGTGATCGCCAATGCATTCTGGCTCGAGCACGCTGCCGAATACGCTAAACGCCGCGACGCGCGCGCGATTATCGTTTTCATTCAAGGCGACCCCGATCCGGAGCGCTACGAACGGCCCGACCGCTTTGCGTGGCTGCGCTTTACGCGCAACACGCGCCGTGACGGTTTTCTGGAGTTCAAACGTAGCCTCGTCAAACTCGCACAGATTTTTCGCGGACCCGTGCTGGTAATTCATTGCGACGATGAACGCACGAACACCGGCTTCGTGATCGATCAGCCGCTACGCAATGACAAGGGAATGCTGGTGACGAATCTCACGCGTATCGCGATTGCGCCGCATGATCGTCTTAACCAGTGGATTCAGATTGATGCGGATCTCGGCAAGAAACCGCCGTTCCGCGTGAGCGTGCGCGATGTGCCGAGGCAAATGCCGATACCCACGGCACCGCCCGTGCCGCAGCGCGACGAGCCGCCCGCTTCGATGCCGGCGGTACCTGCGTTAGGTCCGGCTTCCGAGTTGCCGCCATTGTTGCCGACACCCGGACAACCGCAATCATTGCAGCAGCAGTCCGGCCAGCCGCAATACAACCCGGCGGACGACGGCAACGGCCAGTATCAACAGTACGGGCCCGCCATGTCCGCCCCGCCCGCTTCAGCCGTCTTGCCGCACACACCGGGCGCGCCTTCAGGCGTTCCCGGCTTGCCCGCAAGCTCAGTGCAGCGTGGGCCCTGATTTTTCGTCGTCGGCTTCGTCGTCATCTTCATCGAGGACTTCGAGGCCGTCGGCGCCATGCGCGTGTTCGTGCTGGATTTCATCTTCGGTAGCCGGACGCACGTCCTTGACGGTCAGCGCAAAACGCAGCGCCATGCCGGCGAGCGGATGGTTGCCGTCGAGCACGACTTTGTCTTCCGCCACGTCGGTCACCACGTAGACGAGCGAATCGAGATCCTCATCGCCTTCTTCCGGCGTGCCTTCGAATTGCATGCCGACTTCAAGCGGTTCCGGGAAGCGATCGCGCGGCTCGATCTTCACGAGATCGGGATCGTACTCACCGAACGCGTCTTGCGGCTCGAGCTGGATCTGGGTCTCGAAGCCGGCCTCATGGCCGTCGAGCTCTTCCTCGATCTTGGGGAACGTGCCATCATAGCCGCCGTGCAGATAGACCATCGGCTCGTCGCTTTCTTCAATCAGATTGCCCTGCGCATCCGACAGCTTGTAAGCGACCGACACGACGGTGTTCTTTGCGATTTTCATTCGATTCTCCAGAATACAACTCACATTATACGATGCCCAAGCGGCCCACTGACCACCCGGCCGATGCAGCTTCGGCACGGAAATCTTCGCCGGCTTCGAAGCCGACGCTCCCTGGCCTGCCGCCCTCTCCCGACACGCCCACGCCGCTGCTCGGCAATCTGACGCCGTCGCAATTCATGCGCCGGTACTGGCAGAAAAAGCCGCTGCTGATCCGTCAGGCGATCCCGAATGTGGAAGCGCCGCTGTCGCGCGACGAGTTTTTCGAGCTCGCCGATCAGGACGAGGTCGAAGCACGTCTGATCACGCACTTTCGCAACAAGTGGCAAATGGAGCACGGCCCGTTCGCGCCGGATGAACTGCCGTCGGTGAAACAGCGCGCCTGGACCCTGCTCGTGCAAGGCGTGGACCTCTACAACGATCGCGCGCGTGCCTTGCTCGATCGCTTCCGTTTCGTGCCGGACGCCCGTCTGGACGACCTGATGATTTCGTATGCGAGCGATGGCGGCGGCGTGGGCCCCCATTTCGATTCCTACGATGTGTTTCTTTTGCAAGTAAAAGGCAAGCGCCGGTGGCGAATCAGTGCGCAGAAAGATCTGACACTCCAGCCCGGTTTGCCTTTGAAAGTTTTACAGCATTTCGAGTCGGAACAGGAATGGCTGCTCGAACCGGGCGACATGTTGTACCTGCCGCCGCATATCGCGCATGACGGTGTTGCCGAAGGTGAATGCATGACCTGCTCGATCGGTTTTCGCGCTCCGTCTGCAGGCGAGTTGACCGCGCAGTTCCTCTACCATCTGGCCGAGCGCGGCGAGTCGGCGGGGCGCCCCAGTGCGCTCTATCGCGACCCGCAACAACCTGCCGTCGACCGTCCGGCGGAGCTGCCCGCTGCATTGGTCGAACGCGTTGGCGCGATCCTTGCTGGCGTTAAATGGAATGAGCAGGACATTGCGTCGTTCCTCGGCACGTACCTTAGCGAACCGAAGCCGAGTGTCGTCTTTGATCCGCCGCAACGACCGCTTAATGAAGCCCGTTTCATCAGTCACGCATCGAAGTCGGGCATCCGGCTCGATCGCAAGACTAATTTGTTGTACAACCGCCGTTTTTTCTTCGTAAATGGAGAGGAAACGCCATTTGATGGCGCAAAAAAGTGGTTGTTTGACCTCGCCGACCATCGGTGTATGAGTGCGAAACGCTTTGTAACACTCTCACACGATTCGTCGGTGACAGCACTACTGCACGAGTGGTATTGTGCGGGCTGGATACAAGTGGGCGAGCTTGCGTAACTCTGCCCGCGTGTTATACCGTACTGTGAAATTTTGTATGAGAAAGACAACGTATTGACCCCGGATTTATGGATTGTCAGTACGAAAGTGCATATAATTTCCGCCCAAGCCGTAGGGAAGATTCTAGCTCGTCAAAAGAGCGTCTCCACCAGCGGCCCAGGTCGGTGTTGGAGCACATTACCGGTATTATTTTGCGCTGTTGCTTACCTTTAACCATAAAAGGACGTGATCATGAAGAAATCCCTCCTCGTAGCATCCCTGTTGGCAGCTGTGGCACTGGCTGCATGCAACAAGAGCAGCGATCAGGCAGCTACGACTGCAGCTAGCGACGCATCGGCTGCTGCCTCGGCACCGGCTGCTGCAGCTTCGGACGCAGCAGTTGCTGCTTCGGGTGCGGCTGCTGCTGCGAGCGATGCTGCTGCTTCGGCTACGGCCGCTGCTTCGGACGCAGGCGCTGCAGCTTCGGCTGCTGCTCCGGCTTCGGGCGCAAGCCAGTAAGCTGTCGCATAGGGTTCGCCTCTGGGCGAAAACTGCATCGGGAAATCACCTCGATTTTCCGGGCAGTAAAGCAAAACGCCACGGATTCACATCCGTGGCGTTTTGTCATTTAAGCGCCGCTTTTACAACGGCATGCATTTAATCGCCTATTGAACAGGCGTTCCGTTCTCTTCGAAGAACTCACGCACGACTTCGATCTCACGTGTGCGCTTGAATGGCGGCAGGCTCTGCCATATACGGCGCCCATACGGCTTGTCGACAAGACGTGTGTCGCAGATCATCAGCACGCCACGATCGGTTTCAGCGCGGATCAGACGGCCCGCGCCCTGCTTGAGCGTAATCACAGCCTGCGGCAACTGATGGACCGCAAACGGGCTCAGTCCCTTCTTCGTCAGTGCATCCAGACGCGCCGACAACACCGGGTCATCGGGCGGCGCAAACGGCAGCTTGTCGATCACGACCAGCGAGAGCGCGTCGCCACGCACGTCCACGCCTTCCCAGAAGCTCTGGCTGCCCACCAGAATCGCATTGCCGTACGCACGGAAGCGGTCGAGCAACTCGGTGCGGCTCGCGTCGCCCTGCACCAGCAGCGGATAGTCCCAACCACGCGCTTCAATGGTGTCGCGCAACTTGGTCGAGATGCGGTCCACCGCGCGCAACGTCGTGCACAACATGAATACGCCACCGCCCGAGGCTTCGATCGCCGGCAATGCGGCGTCGAACACGGCGTCGGTAAACGTCGGCGACGAAGGCTGGGGCAAGTTGCGCGGCACGTACAGGAGCCCTTGCGTCGGATAGTCGAAGGGGCTCGGCAGCGTCATCGAACGTTTTGCGTTCAGGCCCATCTGCGCCGCATAGTGCGTGAAGTCGCCCCGCACCGACAATGTCGCCGACGTGAAGATCCACGCGCGCGGCACGCCGGCACGCTGCTTCGCGAAGATCGGCGCAACCGACAGCGGCGTTTCGTGCAACTGCACCGTGTGCGAGAAGACTTCAATCCAGCGCACCTTTTCGTTCGGATCGGCACGCTCGGCCTTGGCGTCCGCCGGAGCGGCTTCAGCGGCTGCGCGCTCGGTCTCGGTGGGCGGTGTCGTCCAGCCCGCCAGCACGCCTTGCAACTCGCGCGCGCGGCGCAAACAGGCGCCGATCGATTCGGCGCGCTCGGCCTGGCTCGCTAACGCGGAAGTCAATGCGTCGAGCTCGGTCTCGAGTGTTTCGAGCGCGGGGAACAACGGATGATCGTCGGGCAACTGGCCTATCGACAAGCGCACCGAGTCTTCCTTGAAAGCGAGCCGCACGTCGCGCGCCGCGCGCTCGAGCGTCGCGCCGAGCTTCACCCAGTCAACCGACTCGCGCGCGTGGCCGAGACCCTCCGCCACGCAATCGCGCGCGAGCTCGAGAAATTGCGTAGTGGAAAGCGTCTCGCCGAAAAACAGCGTCGCGGTTTCCGGCAGTTGATGCGCTTCGTCGAAGACAATCGTGTTCGCCGTAGGCAGCAATTCAGCCATGCCGGTATCGCGCAACATGATGTCGGCGAAAAACAGATGGTGATTGACCACCACGATGTCGGCCTGCTGCGCCTCGCGGCGCGCCTGCATCACGAAGCACTCCTTGTAGTGCGGGCACTCCTGACCGAGGCAGTTTTCGCGCGTGGACGTGACCATCGACCACACCGCCGCCGTTTCCGGTACGCTCGCGAGCTCCGCCTTGTCACCTGTGCGCGTGATCTTGGCAAAGCGAATGATGTCCTGCAGATACGAGGTTTCCTGGCGCGACGGCAGACGGCCGTTATCCGCCGTGCGCTGCAGATAGTAGTGGCACAGGTAATTCGCGCGTCCCTTGAGCATCGCCACCGAGACCGGTACGGCGAGCGCATCGCGCACAGTCGGAATGTCGCGCTGAAAGAGCTGATCCTGCAAATGCTTGGTGCCGGTGGACACGATCACCTTGCCGCCCCACAACATGGCTGGCACGAGATACGCGTAGGTCTTGCCGGTGCCTGTACCCGCCTCCACGATCAGCGTGTTTTCGCTGCCGTCGAGACCGTTCGATTCCCCGGTTTCGGGGCTATCGGCCGCCGCATCCGCGCCTGGTGCCTGCAAACGCCGCGCTGGACGCTTTTGCGCTTCGAACATAGCAGGTTCGGGCATGGCACGACCCGACGCTTCCATGGCAGCCGCGACGGCGCGCGACATCTCGATCTGCGACGCGCGTGAGCGATAGCCGTCGATCTGACGGGCGAGCAGGCCGTTGTCGGCGAAGATATCGTCCAGTTCGGCGGCGCGGCGCGGATTCAATGACGCGGAGAGCGCCGACGCGGGAGCACGCGGCACCGGAGTGCCGGCCACCGGAGCGCCGGCCGCAGAAGCGTCGTCGCCCGCCGTGGCGCGTGGTGAAGTTTCAAGCGGTGAATTCAAGGCAAGCGTTTCCTGCAAAGTCCGGCGCGCGCGGCGCGACCCGGCGCCTGCCAGGCCGCGAACTCAGGCGCGTGCGTCCGGTTCGAGCTGCAATTGCAGCAAGATGATGGTGTCCTTGACTTTGAGTTTGCGCTTTTTCAGGCGCTGCAACTCGAAGTCGTCGATGCCGGGCTCATCCGACATTCGGTCGATCAAGCGATCGAGCCCACTATGCTCCGATTCCAGTTGCAGGATACGGTCGCGAAGTGTGTCAGCGGTGATGACGTGATGTTGATCGCGCATGCTCGCCTCCTCTCGTAAGCGGCACAGACTGCGTGGCGCAGCCCGATGCCTGAGGTTGCTGTCCGGCTTAAAACGCGTACGACGACTGCCTGGCTACTACCCTACCAGAACCGCTACAGCACACCTACTGTTGTTGCTGTTGCTGCTTCTGCTGTTCTTCAAGTTGCTGTTGCTGTTTCAACTGGTCCTGACGTTTCTGCTCGGCTTTCTCGGCCGCCTGCTTCTGGCGCGCTTCAACGTCGGCTTTGTGCTGCACCGCATCGGCTTGCTTCTTCTCGAAGCTCTGCTGCTTGTCCACCCGCTCCTGCGCCTTTTGCGCACCCTGCTGACGCGCTTCTTCGAGCTTGCGCTGGAAATCGTCCTGCTTCTGATCGTACGCCTGGGTGTTGGCTGCGGCTTGCGACGGGTTGATGCCGCGCTGCGCCTGATCCAGCGCATGCTGTTGCTGCTTCTGCTGATACGCTTGAGCATTGGCGGCGCGTTGCGGCGCCTCGGCCGTACGCTGCGCCTGATCGAGCTGATGCTGGCGCTGCTTTTCCTGGTAGGCTTGTGCGTTACGCGCGTCGTCAGCGGCGCGTTGCGGCGCGCCAGCTTCATCTTGTGCACGTTTGAGAGCTGCCTGCTCGTCACGCTCGCGGGCGCGCTGGACCCGCTGCTCGCCGTCGAGCGCGAGCTGTTCCTTGCGAATGTCGGCCTGCACCGAGCGCATGCTGTCACGCGCCTTGTTCAGACAGTAGTTGACGAGAAACTTACTGTAGCAATCGTGTTCGGCAACCGCGTAACGGTAGTTGTTTTCCTCGGTGCGCTGATCCAGGACCTTCTGCCGCGCGTCGAATGCGCTGTCGGGCGATGTCGCGCTGTCAGCATTTCCGGCGTTGCCGGCATTATCCGCACTAGTCGCACTAGTCCCATTACCTGCACCCGTGCCCGTGCCGTTCATGGTGCCCATTGCTGGCGCAGCGCTTGCTGCCCGCGCAGCCGAAGCGCTTTCCGGCGAGAGACTGCCGGCGGCCTCGAGCGGAGCGGCCGATTGTGCCGCGGCCGGTGCGGACACGGCTAGCGCGGCGGCCATAACGCACGAGGCGCACGACGCAAAAAACATCCCATTGGACGGCAACGCTGACCTGAGCACGGACCGCGACGCCCACACCGACGACATGAGCGGCATCAGCGACCCTATCGACGTAAGCGGCGAGCGCGCCAAACGCGGCGACAAAAAAGACGGCAGTTGTGACAAGCGAGAGACCAAGCGGGAGCCCAGGCGGTTGAGGGACAAGGAGGTAGGCAACGTCGTAAATGGCCAACGGAACATGCCCGAAATTCTATCACCCTGCGGTTGAGCCCTTTGGCATTTATGGCAAAATGCCCCGCTCCAGCAACCTGGTCGCAGCGCGCACGCCCAGCGTGCACCGGCGTGCCCGAGGTGGGCCCGGCCCGTGCCTCGCGTGCCCCATTACCGCGCGACCTTTGATTGAGTAGCAGGAACACCAGGACCTTATGACGGAAACCGTAGCACTCAAGATCGTACAGCGCATCGCCGCCGAACTGTCCGTCCAGCCGCGCCAGGTCGCGGCCGCGGTGCAACTTCTCGACGAAGGAGCGACTGTTCCGTTCATCGCCCGCTACCGGAAGGAAGTGACCGACAATCTCGACGACACGCAACTGCGTAATCTCGAAGAGCGCCTGCTCTATCTGCGCGAGCTGGAAGACCGGCGCGCCACGATCCTCGCGAGTATCGACGAACAGGGCAAGCTCACCGACGAGTTACGCACCGCGATCGAAGGCGCCGACAGCAAGCAGGTGCTGGAAGACCTGTATCTCCCGTATAAACCGAAGCGCCGCACACGCGCGCAGATTGCCCGCGAAGCCGGCCTGCAGCCGCTCGCCGACGCGCTGCTCGCAAATCCGCTGCTCGACCCGCAAACCGAAGCCGCCGCCTACGTGGACGCCGAAAAAGGCGTTGCTGACATCAAGGCCGCGCTCGACGGCGCGCGCGACATCCTCTCGGAACAATTCGGCGAAACCGCGGATCTGCTCGGCAAGCTGCGCGACTACCTGTTCAACCAGGGCGTGGTGTCGTCGAAAGTGGTCGAAGGCAAGGAAAACGCGGAAGAAGAGAAATTCCGCGACTACTACGACTACGCGGAAACCATCCGTACCGTGCCGTCGCATCGCGCGCTGGCCCTGTTCCGCGGCCGCAATGCGGGCGTGCTGATGGTCAAGCTGGGCCTCGGCGAAGAACTGGACGCGCAGGTGCCGCATCCGGGCGAAGCGTTGATCGCGCGCCACTTCGGCATCGCCAATCAGAACCGCCCGGCCGACAAGTGGCTCTCCGACGTGTGCCGCTGGTGCTGGCGCGTGAAGGTGCAGCCGCACATCGAAAACGAATTGCTGACCAATCTGCGCGATGAAGCCGAACACGAAGCAATTCGCGTGTTCGCCCGCAACCTGAAGGACCTGCTGCTCGCCGCGCCCGCCGGGCCGAAGGCCGTGATCGGCCTCGATCCTGGCATGCGCACCGGCGTGAAAGTCGCGGTGGTCGACCGGACCGGCAAGGTGCTCGCCACCGACGTGATCTATCCGCACGAGCCGCGTCGCGACTGGGACGGCTCGATCGCCAAGCTCGCGCGCCTGTGCGCGCAGACGCAGGCCGAGCTGATCAGTATCGGCAACGGCACGGCGTCGCGTGAGACGGACAAGCTCGCGAGCGAACTGATTGCGCGGCATCCGGAATTCAAGCTGCAGAAGATCGTGGTGTCGGAAGCCGGCGCGTCGGTGTACTCGGCGTCCGAGATCGCGGCGAAGGAATTCCCGGACATGGACGTGACGCTGCGTGGCGCGGTATCGATCGCGCGGCGTCTGCAGGACCCGCTCGCGGAGCTGGTGAAGATCGAGCCGAAGGCGATCGGCGTCGGCCAGTATCAGCACGACGTGAATCAGCGCGAACTGGCCCGCTCGCTCGACGCGGTGGTCGAGGATTGTGTAAACGCGGTCGGCGTGGATGCCAATACGGCCTCGGTCGCGTTGCTCGCGCGCGTGTCGGGTCTGAACGCAACGCTGGCGCGCAACATCGTCGATTATCGCGATGCAAATGGTCCGTTCCCCTCGCGCGAACATCTGCGCAAAGTGCCGCGCCTCGGCGACAAGACCTTCGAACAGGCCGCCGGATTCCTACGCATCAACAATGGCGAGAATCCGCTCGACCGCTCGTCGGTTCACCCGGAAGCCTATCCGGTCGTGGAACGCATGCTCGCGCAGATCAGCAAGCATGTCGGCGAAGTGCTCGGTAATCGCGATGCGCTGCGCGGCCTGTCGCCGGCGGAATTCGTCGACGAACGTTTCGGCCTGCCGACCGTGCGCGACATTCTGCTGGAACTCGAAAAACCGGGCCGCGACCCGCGCCCCGAGTTCAAGACCGCGACCTTCCGTGAAGGCGTCGAGAAGGTCAGCGACCTGATGCCGGGCATGGTGCTCGAAGGCGTCGTGACGAACGTGGCGGCCTTCGGTGCGTTTATCGATATCGGCGTGCATCAGGACGGCCTGGTGCACGTGTCGGCCATGTCGACGAAGTTCATCAAAGACCCGCACGAAGTGGTCAAAGCCGGTCAGATCGTCAAGGTGAAGGTGCTGGAAGTCGACGTGAAGCGCCAGCGTATTGCGCTGACCATGCGTCTGGACGACGAGTTCGGCGCGGCAGCGAGCACAGCGCGCAGCGGTGGCGGCGCCCAGCAGGATCGCGGCCGCCCGGGCACCGGTGGACGCGGCGCGCAGCAACAGCGCTCCCGTGAACCGGAAGCAGGCGGCGCAATGGCCGCTGCATTCGCCAAGCTCAAGCAGAAGTAAGCGGGTTCGTCGGTGCGTCGGTGCGTGATGGAATGGCGCGCCGACGTTCGCGAGACTGACTGAGCAGCAAAATGAGCGGCAAAAAAAACCCACGCAATCGCGTGGGTTTTTTTATTACCGGTCGTTTAGCGTGCCTCGCTATGCAAGGCGCTTACGAACCTGCGTCCGTGCTCAAATCTCGATCTTCGTTCCCAATTCCACCACCCGATTGGCGGGAATACTGAAGAAGTCCGTCGGCTTGGCGGCGTTCTGATGCATCCACGCGAACACCCGCTCACGCCACACCGACATGCCCGGCAACTGGGTCGGCACGACCGTTTCACGGGCGAGGAAGAACGACGTATCCATCAACTCGAACGTCATGTCGTGCGTGCGGCCGACTTCCTGCAACACGGCCTTCACGTCAGGCGTTTCGTTGAAACCGTATGCCGCCTTGACGAGGAACAGGCCGCCATCGAGATCCTTCACCGTCACGCGTTCCGCATCTTTCACATACGGGATATCGAGCGTCACGAAGGTCAGGAAAATCGTGCGCTCATGCAGCACCTTGTTGTGCTTCAGGTTGTGCAGCAAGCTCACCGGCACGAGCGAATCGCTGCCCGTCAGATAGATCGCGGTACCCGACACGCGATGCGGTGGATGTGCGAGCAAACCTTGCAGGAAAGGCATCAGCGGAATGCCGTCAGCCGCCGTACGTTCCTTGACGATCATCCTGCCCTTGAACCAGGTCATTAGCAGGAAGAACAGAAGCGCGCCAATGCCAAGCGGCAACCAGCCGCCTTCCGCGACCTTGAGCAGATTGGCGCCGAAAAAGCCCAGGTCGACCACCATGAACACGCCGATGATCATCGCCACGAGGAACTTGTTCCATTTCCACACGTTCACCATCACGACGGCGGCGAGGATCGTGGTGATCACCATGGTCGCCGTCACCGCGATGCCGTACGCGGCGGCGAGGTTATCCGAGCTCTTGAACGCAATCACAATGCACAGAATGATGAACAGCAGCATCCAGTTCACCACCGGCACATAGATCTGGCCGATCGCCAGTTCCGACGTGTGCAGGATCTTCATGCGCGGCACATAGCCGAGCTGGATCGCCTGGCTCGTCAGCGAATAGGCGCCGGAAATCACGGCCTGCGATGCAATCACGGTCGCCACCGTTGACAGCACCACGAGCGGCAGCAGCGCCCAATCCGGCGCGAGCAGGAAGAACGGGTTTTCGATCGCTTTCGGGTCGTGCATCAGCAACGCGCCCTGCCCGAAATAATTCAGTACCAGCGAAGGCATCACGAGGAAGTACCAGGCCATGCGAATTGGCTTGGCGCCAAAGTGCCCCATGTCGGCGTACAGCGCTTCGGCACCGGTCAGCACGAGGACGACCGAGCCGAGCACCACATAGGCCTGCAGCACGTGCGCCGCCATGAAGGTGTAGGCGTAGTACGGGTTCAGTGCGCGAATCACGTTGGGTGACTGCAGGATATGCCACAGGCCCAGTGCGGCAAGCACAAGGAACCACAGCACCATGATCGGACCGAACAGGCGGCCGACGGTGGCCGTTCCGTGCCGCTGAATCCAGAACAGCAGCACGAGGATGACCATTGTGAGCGGCAACACCAGATGGGACAGATTGGGTGCCGCGATCTCCAGACCCTCGACCGCGGAGATCACGGAAATGGCGGGCGTAATCACCGCGTCGCCATAGAACATGCAGGCGCCGAAAATGCCGAGCATCATCAGCAAACCAGCCATCTTCGACTTTTGATCGATCGAGCGCAATGCCAGCGCCATCAACGCGAGGACACCGCCTTCGCCGTTGTTATCGGCACGCATCACGAACAACACGTATTTGACGCCGACCACGATCATGATCGCCCAGAACAGCAGCGAGATCACGCCGAGAATCGATTGATCGGTCAGCGGAATGCCATGTGACGGGCTGAAGGCTTCTTTCAGCGAGTACAACGGGCTCGTGCCGATATCGCCGAATACCACCCCGATCGCGGCAATCGCGAGGGAAGGCAGGGGCTGTTTGTGCACGTGATTGTTATCTGTCATAAACGCGAGAAAATCCGTTCCCTGAGCGGAAAAAACGACCGCTATTTTAAACTGCCCGCCCGGCGCCGCCCGGCTTGTTGTGGATACACCACGTGAATGGTCCGCGAAGTGTAGCACTGCGATTTGGGCACGTCTGCTGCGTCAGATGTTTCACGGGGGCGGATGCGCACGTTCTGCAAGGCACCCTTCGCAAGACACCTACACCGGGCATTGAGCCAAAAAAAAGCGGAGCCCGACCGGGCTCCGCTTTGCAGGCACTGCACGAAATACGACGCGATCGGTACGGCGTCGTAGCTCGCATCACGTACCCGACGACTCCTGCTGCATACCGCGCTTGATCCACGCACCGAGGTTATGCGGACGAACCGTGTCCCATTCCTCGAACGGCTGGTGAATCCACGGATTGGTGGGCAGATACTGCACGTGGTAGTCAGGCTTCACTTTCGAACAGCCCTTGTACCAGAGCACTGCCGAGCGCACTGCGGTAATCGCCGGATAGCGATCTTTCAGATGCTGCTGCACGCGCGCCAGCGTCACGCCGGAATCGACGAGGTCGTCGACCAGCAGCACGTTGCCGTGCAGCTCGCCGCGCGTCATGGTGATGTATTGCGCAATGTCGAGTTCGCCCTGCTCCGTGCCGGCCGCTTCGCGGTACGAACTGGTGGCGAGAATCGCCAGCGGCAGATCGTAAATCCGCGAAAGCTGATCGCCAACGCGCAAACCGCCGCGCGCGAGACACAGGATCTTGTCGAACTTCCAGCCCGACTCGTGCACTTGCAACGCCAGCATTTCGATCAGCCGGTGATACTCGTCCCAGCCGACCCACAGGTTCTTGTCATCGTTGCGCGGATCTTTCATCGCAATCATGGGGACACCCTGAACCATGGCTTAAACCTTGAACGGATGACGAAGCAGAATCGTTTCGTCGCGATCCGGACCAGTCGACACCATGTCGATCGGAATACCCGCGACTTCCTGCACGCGCGTCAGATACGCACGCGCGCTGGCCGGCAGCTTGTCCCATTCGGTGATGCCGACGGTGCTTTCCTTCCAGCCCGCGAAGGTTTCGTACACCGGCACGCAACGCGCGACTTCCGACGCACCACGCGGCAGCAGATCGACAGGCTTGCCGTCGACCGTGTAGCCGACGCACAGCTTCACTTCGTCGACGCCATCGAGCACGTCGAGTTTGGTCATGCACAGCCCCGACACGCCGTTGATCTGAATCGAGCGGCGCAGCGCGGCGGCGTCGAGCCAGCCCGTGCGGCGCGGACGGCCGGTGACCGAACCGAATTCCTTGCCGACGGTGGCCAGTTCGAGACCGATCGCTTCCTGACGCGCGGCGTTATCCGCGTCGTACAGTTCGCTCGGGAACGGGCCCGAACCGACACGCGTGCAGTACGCCTTGGTGATGCCGAGAATGTAGTTCAGCTTTTGCGGACCGACGCCCGCACCCGCGGTGGCCGCACCGGCTACGCAGTTGCTCGACGTGACATACGGATAGGTGCCGTGGTCGATGTCGAGCAGCGTGCCTTGCGCGCCTTCGAACAGCAGGTTGTTGCCCTTGGCGTTTTCGTCATACAAGCGGCGCGACACGTCAGTCACCATCGGCTTCAGACGGTCGGCATAGCTCAGCATCGTGTCGAGCGTTTGCTGGAAATCGACCGCGTCGACGCCCAGGTACTGGGTCAGCACGAAGTTGTGATAATCGAGATTTTCACGCAGACGTTCGGCGAAACTTTCCGGCTCGAACAGGTCCTGCACGCGCAGACCGCGGCGCGCCACCTTGTCTTCGTAGGCCGGGCCGATGCCGCGGCCGGTGGTGCCGATCTTGGCCGCGCCACGGCGCTTTTCGCGGCCCTGGTCGATGGCAACGTGATACGGCAGAATCAGGGTGGTGGCTTCGGAAATGAACAGGCGATTCTGAACATCGACCCCGGCGGCTTCGAGCTCGCCAATTTCCTTGAACAGCGCTTCCGGCGACAACACGACGCCATTGCCGATGTAGCACGCGACGCCAGGATGCATGATGCCCGACGGAATCAGGCGCAAGATGGTTTTCTTGCCGCCGATGATAAGCGTGTGACCGGCATTGTGACCGCCCTGGAAGCGAACGACGCCTTGAGCGTGGTCCGTCAGCCAGTCGACGATCTTGCCCTTGCCTTCATCACCCCACTGGGTCCCCACAACGACGACGTTGCGTCCGGGGTTCACATTCACTGCGCTGGCAGACATGTTGTTTCGTAAGCTGGTTAAAAACGTATTCTACCTATGTTCGCGGAACCTTCCGAATTTTTCCGTTTCCGCTCAACGGTATGCACGTTATGGTGGGAATATCGAAAATAGCGCGGCGAGGGGCCGCGCCGGGGTTCGGCGACGCTTTGGACGCCTTCTGAAATGCCCTTGGGACGCCCCTCAGGCGGCCATCGACTCGCGCTCAGGGACGCGGTTCGACTACCCACGCGCCGTTGCGCTCGACCAACACGCGGTCGCAGGCGAATTCGTCCAGGTCGTGCTCGTGGCCAGGCAGCGCCTGGATCACGACTTCGCCGGCATCGCGCAGTGCGGCGACACTCACGCGTAGCGCGTCGTCGTGTTGCCACGGCGCGAGAATCGCGCTGCTGCGGGCCTCGACGGGCGAAATACGGGCAACCTCGCGCAGATCGAGCGAGAAGCCGGTGGCCGCGCGAGCGCGACCGTAGGCCTGACCAACGTGGTCGTAACGGCCGCCACGCGCAACCGCATTCGGCACACCGTCGACATACGCCGAGAACATCACGCCGCTGTGGTACGCGTAACCGCGCAAATCGGCCAGGTCGATCATGACTTCGGCGCCTTCCACCTGGCTCGCGAGGAACGCGAGGTCGTCGAGCGCGCGCGCGATAGCCGGTGCGTTCGGCAAGCGAGCGCGGGCTTCGTCGAGCACCGAGGCGTCGCCGTAGAGCGTGGGCAGCGAGCGCAATGCGTCGCGCGTGACAGGGGTGAGATCGGCGGTCAGCTCAACGAGGCGCGGCACATCCTTGCCAGCCAACGCGTCGTAGAGCGATTGACCCAGCTCGGCCGCAGCCGGCTCCGCTTCGATCAGCGCGGCGAGCACGCCTGCATGACACAAATCGAGCCGCACCTTCGCGAGGCCGGCCAGACGCAGCGCGTCGAGCATCAACTGCTGGATTTCCAGATCCGCTTCGAGACCGGCGTGACCGTAGATTTCAGCGCCGATCTGGATCTGCTCACGCGTGGCGTGCAGGCCACGCGGACGCGTATGCGCCACATTGCCGGCATAGCAAAGGCGCGTCACGCCCTGACGATTCAGCAAGTGCGCGTCAATCCGCGCGACCTGCGGCGTAATGTCGGCGCGCAGACCGAGCGTACGTCCCGACATCTGATCGACGAGTTTGAACGTGCGCAGATTCAGATCGTGGCCACCGCCGGTGAGCAGCGACTCGATGTATTCGAGCAGCGGCGGCATCACCATCTCGTAGCCGTACGAGCGGAAGCGGTCCAGCAAATGGCGCCGCAACTCTTCGATCTTGCGGGCTTCCGACGGCAGCACGTCGGCGATATTCTCGGGAAGTAACCAGGTCGACATCGATACAGTCCTACGACGTTGAACACGGCGGCTGGGTGCGCCGGTAAGTGAGTGTGAATGGCGGGCGACAGCTCTATTTTGGCGGCTGTGGCGGGCGTGGGGCTGCTCGTCGCAGTCCCTCAGCCGGCCTTGATCCGCGCCGCAGCGCTCGTTATTGCCACGCGGCTCCAGCAGCGCTTATCGCTAATGCAACGGTACGCCGCGAAGCGTGCCGTGCAAGCGCCCCCTCAGGTCACGATGAACAGCAGGATCAATCCGAGCACCATCACGACCAGCCCGCCAACGCGAATCTGATGCGGGGGCCGTTCCGCAATTTTGCGGAAGGTATCGCGCCAGGCGCTCGGAAAAACGAAGGGAAACATCCCTTCGATAATCAGCATCAATGCGATCGCGAGCAGTAACGAGCCGGCTATGTCCATGCGAATGAAGGGGCCGCGATGCGGATGCCGCGGCGTTCCGGTTATCAGTGTTTGCGCGGTGCCGCGGAAGCGTCCGGGGCGGCGCCGCCGGTCGGGCTACGCATGAAGCGGAAGAACTCGCTGCTCGGGTCGACCACGATCACGTCGCCTGGCTTGAAGGTGTTCTTGTACGCCTGCATGCTTTGATAAAACTGGTAGAACTGCGGGTCGCTGCCATATGCCGCGGCCGCGATTTCCGCTGCCTTGGCGTCGCCCTCGCCCTTGATGGTCTGCGCCTGACGATAGCCGTCCGCGAGAATCGCCTGTTGCTGCCCGACGGCGTCCGCCTTGATCTGGTCGGCCTCGGCCGTACCCTTCGCACGCTCGTCGGCCGCCGCCTGCTCGCGTGCGGCGATCATGCGCTTGTAGACCGAGTCGGCCATCGCCGCCGGAAAGTCGACGCGCGTGAGTTGCACGTCGAGTACCGAAACGCCCAGCGACGCGGCGGCTTTGTCCATCGCGCCACGGGCTTCATCGGCAACGGCTTGTTGCTTCGCCAGCGCGTCGGTCAGCGTGACCTTGCCGAATGCGTCGCCGAGTGCGCCACGCGACAGCAGCGCGAGGCGATCCGACAGGCTTTGCACATCGCCCTTGGTTTCGGCGAGCAGCTTCAGCGGGTCGGTCACGCGGTATTTGATGACCGGGTTGGCCAGCAGATCTGTTTTGTCCGACGTGACGTAGCGATCTTCATCCGGCGCGTCGAGTGACTGGATGCGGTTATCGACCAGCGTGACAGTTTGCAACGGCGGCGGCAGCTTCACGTGGAGGCCCGGGCCCAGCAATTCGGGCGCTGTGTCGCCATGCGAGGACAGCACGGCCATATGCCGCTGGTCGACCACGAATACCATCGACGACGCGGCAAACAGCACGATGACTAAGGCAACGACGAGCGCAATGATCTTGTTCATGATGTGCGCTCCTTATTGAACGTCGTCTTCACGCATACGGCTGCGGAAGGAGTCGCGTGAACGGAGTGCGTCGCTGCTGGCTGCAGCCTGGCTGGCAGGCGTCGCAACCGCGGCGGGTGTGGAAGCAGCGGCAGAAGGCGCGGCGGCCGACGGTGCAGCCGTGCTTGTGTCTTGCGGGGCGGCAGCACCCGCCGCAGTGGCAGTGGCGGCGCCGGAGGCGGCCGCTGCAGCGTCGGCAACGCGCTGACGCGTCTGCTCGACCAGCTTGTCGAGCGGCAGATACAGCACGTTGTTGCCGCTCTTGCTGTCCACAAACACCTTGGTCGTATTCGAATAGATCTGCTGCATGGTTTCCAGGTACATACGCTCGCGAATCACAGCGGGCGCTTTCGAGTACTGCGCGTAGACCTGCTTGAAGCGTTCAGCGTCGCCTTGCGCCTGGGCCACGGTCTTGTCGCTATACGTTTTCGCTTCGTCGATCTGACGCGCGACGTCGGCTTGTGCGCGCGGCAGCAGTTCGGCCGCGTAAGCCTGCGCCTCACGTTTGGCGCGCTCGTTGTCCTGACGCACCTTGGCGGCATTGTCGAAAGCGGCTTGCACCTGGTCTGGCACCTGCACGCCCTGAATCGTGACACCCGTCACGGTAAGGCCGGACTGGTCTTCATCCAGGGATTGCTGAATCGACGCCGTCAGTTGCTGGCGAATTGCTTCGCGATCCTGATAGAGGATGTCGTTGGTGCTACGCGCGCCGACGATGCCGCGCACCGCTGCCTGCGCAGCCTGCATGACGCTCTGATCGGGATCGACGCTGCGGAAAAGGTAATCGGTCGGTTTGCTCACCTGGTACTGCACGGCAAAGCGCACGTCGACGATATCGGCGTCGTGCGTGAGCATCGACGCATCCTTCACGTTGGCAAGACGCACCACGTTGTTACGGCCGATCTCCACCTGGCGGATCTGGCTGATATTGACGAGCTCATGTGCTTCGAACGGATACGGCAGGCGCCAATGCACGCCCTGCCCCGCCGTATAGCGATACTTGCCGAACTGCATCACGACGCCGGCCTGGCCATCCTGCACGACGAACACGCCGCTGCCGAGATAGATCGCGATCAACACGCCGATCACAATGCCCACGCCGATGCGCGCACCGCGACCGTTGTCCGGGCGGCCACCGCCCCCTGCACCGCCGCCCTTGCGACCGAACACCCGGCTCAAACGGCGGTTGAAATCGCGCCACATCTCGTCGAGATCGGGCGGTCCTTCACCGTCCTTGGTCGGCGGACGCTTGGGTTCGTTGGGCCGTTGGCGCTCGCCATTGCCATTGCCGTCGCCCCGGCCCCAGCGCGGATCGTTCAGTGAAAACATGGCGCGCATGCGCAGCCAGATACTCCGCTCGTTGTAATCGTTCACCTGTGTTCGTTCACCAGAGTAGACAGCGGGTCAGTGCAATTGGAGCGGGTCAGTGCCCGAGTTCTGGGACCTTGCGGTCCTCGCGCGGTGCTGCCGACCGGTCTTCTTCCGATAGATCGACCAGCGTATCGGAGAGAGGTTCGGCAGTAGCGATTTCAGCGATGGCAGCGCGCAATGTATCCAGCCCTTGCCCCGTGCGCGCGCTCAAAAAGACGCGCGAAATATTACCATACTCATCCCGCTCGACCGTGTCGCCACGAGCCGCCAGCTCCGGCACGGCATCGATCTTGTTGAACACCAGCACCTGACGGATCGTGTCCGCACCGATTGCGTGCAGCACCTCGTTCACCTGGTCGATCTGATCGAGGCGCACGGCGCTCGACGCGTCGACCACATGCAGCAGAAGGTCCGCGTGGATGGTTTCCTCGAGCGTGGCGCGGAAAGCCGCCACCAGTTGGTGAGGCAATTCCCGGATGAAGCCGACCGTGTCCGACACTACCACCTGGCCAGCCTCGTCGCCCAGATAGACACGGCGCGACGTGGTATCCAGCGTGGCGAACAACTGGTCGGCGGCGTACGCCTGGGCCTTCGTCAGCGCATTGAAAAGCGTGGATTTGCCCGCGTTCGTATAACCGACGAGCGATACGGACATGGTCTGGTTACGGCTGCGCGCGCGGCGCTGCGTGCCGTGCTGACGGCGCAGTTTTTCGAGCCGGGTTTTCAGCGCCTTGATGCGCTCGCCAATCAACCGGCGGTCGGTTTCGAGCTGCGTTTCACCTGGGCCGCGCAAGCCGATACCGCCTTTCTGCCGTTCAAGGTGGGTCCATGCGCGGATTAGCCGCGTCGATAAGTACTGCAATTGCGCGAGCTCCACCTGCAACTTGCCTTCGTGGCTGCGGGCGCGTTGCGCAAAAATATCGAGGATGAGGCTGGTGCGATCAATCACGCGGCGGTTAAGCGCCTGCTCCAGATTGCGCTGCTGCGCAGGGGCGAGAGCGTGATTGAAAATGACGAGTTCGATGTCGTTCGCCTCACAGGCAAGACGCAGTTCTTCGGCCTTGCCGCTGCCGACGAACATCTTGGCATCGGGACTGGACCGGCGCCCCGTGAGGGTGACTAAGGGGTTCGCGCCCGCGCTTTGCGCGAGCAGGCTGAGTTCTTCCAGACTGGCTTCGAAATCGATCTTACCGAAGTCGATGCCGACAAGCGCTGCATTGATCAAATTGGACGGTATCAAAATGAGGCGGCCGGGAGTTATCGCCAACGGGCGACGCTACGCCGGCCGCGACGGGGGTTAGGACTGTTCGGAATCCGGGTGGAAGTTCACCGGGCGGGCAGGCACGACAGTCGAAATGGCGTGCTTGTAGACCATCTGGGTGACCGTATTCCGGAGCAACACGACGTACTGGTCGAACGATTCGATGTTCCCTTGAAGCTTGATGCCGTTGACCAAGTAGATCGACACCGGCACATGCTCTTTACGCAGTGCGTTCAAAAACGGGTCTTGTAACAATTGCCCTTTGTTGCTCATAGCAAACTCCGTATTTTTTTGCAGGTTGACTAAATTGACGACGAAGGAAAAAGGGATCCGCCGCCAACCGCTACACTATAGCCGATTTTCATTTTTGCGCGAGCGGGCTGGCCTTGCGGCCAAACCCAGCACACACGCGGGTTTCAGCCTGGATTTCAGCCTTTGTCCGCGTAAGGGTTCGTCGACGATCTGAACTCTATGCGCAATGGAGTCCCAGTCAGCTTGAAAGTTTCCCTGAAGCGGTTTTCGAGGTAGCGTTTATACGTTTCGGTGATCGCATCGAGCGCATTTCCGTGAATCACGATGATCGGCGGATTCTGCCCGCCCTGGTGCGCGTAACGCAATTTCGGGCGCACCGGACCGCGTCGGCGCGGTTGCTGGAACTCCACCGCATCGATCAGCGCGCGCGTCAGCTTCGGCGTCGGCAGCTTGGTCATGGCGGCCTTGTAGGCGTCGTCGACCGAACGCATCAGCGGGCCGATTCCGGTCTGTTCCGCAGCGGAAATGAAGTGGAATTTGGCGAAATCGAGAAATTTTAGTTTGCGCTCGATGTCCGCCTTGGTGCGGTCGCGCACATGCGGATCGAGGCCGTCCCATTTGTTCACGCCCACCACCAGCGCACGGCCCTGCTCCACCACGAAGCCGGCAATGTGCGCGTCCTGCTCTGAAATGTCCTGACGCGCATCGAGCAGCAGGATCACGACGTTGGCATCCGAAATCGCCTGCAGCGTTTTCACCACCGAGAATTTCTCGATCGCTTCGAACACCTTGCCGCGGCGGCGCAAACCGGCCGTGTCGATCAACGTGTACGGCTTGCCCTGACGTTCGAAGTCGACGTAGATCGAATCACGCGTGGTGCCCGGCATGTCGAACGCGATCACGCGCTCCTCACCCACCAGCGCATTGATCAAGGTCGACTTGCCGACGTTCGGCCGGCCCACGATCGCGATCTTCACGCCGTGCGCCTGCTTTTCCTCGTCATTCTCTTCCGGCTGCCCGGCGTACGCGACGACGAGTGCCTCGTTGATCATTTCAGTGACACCGTCGCCATGCGCGGAAGAAATCGCGCGCGGATCGCCAAGACCGAGTTCGTAGAAGTCGGCGGCCACGTTGCTGTACTTCATCCCCTCCGCCTTGTTGACGACGAGGAAGATCGGTCGGCCGACCTTGCGCAGGTAGTCGGCGATCGTCTTGTCTTGCGGCGCGAGACCGTTGCGACCGTCGACGATGAACACGACGATGTCCGATTCCTCGACCGCCTGGCGGGTTTGACGCGCCATCTCGTGCAGGATGCCATCTTTCGCGACCGGCTCGAAGCCGCCGGTATCGACGACCAGATACGGCCGGTCGCCGGCGCGACCCTCGCCATAGTGGCGATCGCGGGTGAGACCGGGCAGGTCGGCAACCAGCGCATCACGCGTACGCGTGAGACGGTTGAATAGCGTGGATTTCCCCACATTGGGGCGCCCAACCAGGGCAATAACGGGTTTCATCAGATGTTGTTCACGGTGAAACGCGGGATCGAAATCGACCGCCCGCGTAGCGACGCCATGCGGCCGCTACACGGCAGCGTTTGACGAAAATTATCACGAATTCGACCAGCCCCGGATGTGCTGCCAATATGCGCACCCAGGCGGACGAGAGTTTGGCTGTATGGCGCGGCGCCAATGGGCCGCCAGGTTCAGTCTTTCTTGCTCAACGGCTCGCACGCCAGTTCGGTAGATTCTCTACGTATCTAGCAGGACGGCGTCGAAGGTGGCGCCGCAAGCAGCCACCGATGGCCACATGGGCCGTTTCTGATCCGACTTGCCGGACCAGCCAGTCCGGCGGAATTCTTCTAGTTAAGCTGCTGCATCACAAATTAAGCTGCTGCACCACAAAAACGCGTGCGGCCGGCGAAGCCGGCCTGCACGCCTGACTACTCATTTGCCTGCGCGATTAACGCGGGCGGTAGCCGTACAGGTCGCCGTCGTGCGTCTGCACAACCAGCGTTTCGCCGGCCAGCACCGGCGCTGCGGTAATCGGGCTGCCGTCGGTCTTCATACGGGCTACGAGCGTGCCGTCGTCGCGCGACAGGAAGTGGACGTAACCCTGATAGTCGCCCAGCACAGCGGCGTGACCCAGAATGTACGGGACGCCGAGGTCACGGTTCTTCAGCTTGTCGTTCTTCCACAGCGGCGTACCGTTGGTGGCGTCGAATGCCGACACCACCGACCAGTCGTCGGCCGCCACCACGGCGCGGTCATCCTGCGCCAGGCCGCTCGTGCTCGAGAACGCCTTTTCCCACAGCGCGCGGCCCGAGTTGGCGTCGAAACAGCCAATCTGGCCCTGGAACGTCACCGCGCAGGTTTGCGAACCGACCAGTGTGGGCGGACCGGTCACGTCATTGATGCGCTCCACTTCCGTCACGCCCTTCGGATACGACACCGGCGTCTGCCAGTAGTTGTCGCCGGTCTGAACGTTGATCGCGGCGAACGCGCCGCCCGGGAAACCCGCCAGCACAGCCGCGTCGCCCGCGAACGTCATACCTGACGAGACGCGCAGATTGAGCGGCACCGCGCGGTTGCGGTAGTTCCACTTCTGCTCGCCGGTTTGCGCATTGAACGCGACGATCTGACCGTCGACCGTGCGCACCACCACGAGACCGTTGCCGACCAGCGGCGGCGAGATGATTTCGCCGGGCGCCTTGGCAGTCCACAATTGCTTGCCGTCAGCGCCGAGCACGTAGACGTCGCCCTTCAGGCCGCCGACCGCCGTGAGGGTGCCGTCGCTGCCGACACCTGCCGAGAGGTCGTCATGCAGCTTGACGCGCCAGACGTCCTGGCCGGTTTGCGCGTCGATCTTCGCAACCGAGCCGTTCGCGCCAGCCGCGTACACCGCGTTGCCGACCGCGACCGGCGCGAACAGGTAACGACCCGCCTTGCCCACGCTGGCCTTCCACGCCTGCTGCACGTCAAGCACGGGTTTGAACTCGGTGAGCGGCGTCGGCACGCGGCGCTCGTCTTTCGCGGATGAGCAAGCCGCCATGGTGAGGACGGTCATCGCACAGGCAACGGGCACAGCGTAACGTTTCAGCAGATTCATCGGTGGACGAAGCATTCAGGAAATTAATTAAAGGAGACCGGTTGGTCGTTACATGCGGCGCGCTGCATGCGGCGATTAGCCGCCCAACGCGTCCAGCTTGAACTGAATCAACTGGCGAGCCGAGCTATCGTTTTTCGACAGCGAGTCAACCGCGAGCTTATAGGCCGCGCGTGCATCGTCACGCTTACCTTGAGCAGCGAGCAGGTCACCGCGGCCATTCGCCACAATGCCTTTGAACGCATCGGATTGCGGTTCGGCGAGCAGTGCGAGGCCCTGGTCGTAAGCCTTGTCGTCGAGCAGCAGCGAAGCCAGACGCAGCTTGGCAATCTGCTTGAACTCGTCGTCTTTGGCGTGATCGATGGTCCATTGCAACTGGGACTTCGCGGCAGCTTCGTCACCCGCGGCGTACAGCGCCTTGGCTGCGCCAAGCGCGGTCATCTGCGCATACGCGGTGCCGCTGAACTTGTCTTCCATGTCGGTGGCAACGCGTGTGATCTTCGCCTTGTCGCCCGATGCCACCGCTTGCTGCACCTGGTCATACAGCACCGCAGCTTCAGCCGCCTGACGCCGCTGCCAGAAATTCCAGCCGTTCCAGCCGGCTGCGGCAACCAGTGCCACCAGCACGATCCACGTGGTTGCATTGCCCCACTGCGTCCACCATGCCTTCAGACTTTCAATCGATTCTTGTTCGTCGTGGTAACTCATCGCCCGGCGATTTCCTCATTCTGGATACGTGTGTGTGTCGAGCCTGATTGGCACCCAACCGGCTCGACGACATCGCGATCAGTCGTCGCCGTCTTCGGCGGTTGCAACCATCGCATTGATTAGAAATTCGGTCAAGTCTTCGGCGGGCACGTTATGTTGCTCGTTTTTACCGCCGTTAGAACTTGTATCACGGAGCGGTTTGACGCCGACCGTGCCGTTGGCGATCTCATCTTCGCCAAGCACCACCGCGAAGGCCGCACCGCTTGCGTCGGCGCGCTTCATCTGCGACTTGAAGCTCGCCGTCTGACCATCCGCGCCGCAATGCAGGATCACGTCGAGACCCGTATCGCGCAAACGCTCGGCGATGATAAAGGCCTGTTCACGTGCTGCCTCGCCCTGATGGACCACGTACACATCGCAACCTTCGTCTTGCGGCACGAGCTGGTCTTCTTTCAGCAACTCGAGGATACGCTCGACACCCATTGCCCAACCGCACGCGCCCGTCGGCTTACCGCCGAGCTGTTCGATCAGCGGATCATAACGGCCGCCGGCCGCCACGGTACCTTGCGCGCCGAGCTTGTCGGTCACCCATTCGAACACGGTCAGATTGTAATAATCGAGACCGCGCACGAGACGCGGATTGATCGTGAACGGAATGTTGTTCGCCTTCAGAATGCGCTGCAGGCCTTCGAAGTGCGCGCGCGATTCTTCGCCGAGAAAATCGATCAGCTTGGGTGCGTTCTGCGCGACTTCCTGCATCGCCGGATTCTTCGTGTCGAGCACGCGCAGCGGGTTCGTGTACAGACGGCGCTTTGCCTCCTCGTCGAGCACGTCCATGTGCTTTTCGAGGTACGCGATCAACTCGACGCGATGCGCCGCACGCTCTTCCACGAGACCCAGCGAATTGAGTTCGAGCTTGATGCCCATCAAGCCGAGATCGTCCCACAGACGCTGGCACATCATGATGATTTCGGCGTCTGCGTCCGGCCCGGCAAAGCCCAGCGCTTCCACGCCGACCTGATGGAACTGGCGATAACGGCCGCGCTGCGGACGCTCGTGACGGAACATCGGGCCGATGTACCACAGACGCTTCGGGCCGTCGTACAGCATGTTGTGCTCGATCGTCGCGCGTACGACAGCCGCGGTGTTTTCTGGGCGCATCGTCAGATTTTCGCCGTTCAACGCGTCGGTAAAGCTGTACATCTCTTTCTCGACGATATCGGTCACCTCGCCGATACCGCGCTTGAACAACTGCGTATGCTCGACGATCGGCGTACGGATATTCTGGTATCCGTAGGAACGCAGCATCGACTTGACGGTTGCTTCAAAAAATTCCCACAGCCCGGCTTCCTGCGGAAGGATGTCGTTCATGCCCTTCACGCCGGACAGCTTTTCGAGCTTTTTCTTCTGTTCAGTCATCTTTCTTCGATTGACGGTATTTAGTTGAGCGCTTCAGCGCGGCCATAGCGGCGCTCGACGTAGTCACTCACGATTTGCTGGAATTCTTGCGCAATGTTATCGCCGCGCAGCGTCTTGACCTTCTCACCGTCGACAAACACCGGCGCGGCCGGATTTTCGCCCGAACCCGGCAAGCTGATGCCGATATTCGCCTGCTTCGATTCGCCCGGACCGTTGACGATACAGCCCATCACCGCGACGTGCATCTTCTCGACGCCAGGATACTGATCGCGCCACACCGGCATCTGCGTACGCAGATAGGTCTGGATTTGCGACGCCAATTCCTGGAACAACGTGCTGGTCGTGCGGCCGCAACCCGGGCACGCGATCACCATCGGCGTGAACGAGCGCAGACCCATGGTCTGCAGAATTTCCTGACCGACGATCACTTCGCCCGTGCGCGGTCCACCGGGTTCCGGCGTCAGCGAGATGCGGATCGTGTCGCCAATGCCTTGCTGCAGCAATACGGACAACGCAGCGGTCGACGCCACGATACCCTTCGAACCCATGCCGGCTTCCGTCAAGCCAAGATGCAGCGCGAATTCGCAACGACGCGCGAGTTCACGGTACACCGCGATCAGATCCTGCACGCCGCTGACCTTGCACGACAGAATGATCTTGTCGCGCGGCAGGCCAATTTCGACAGCGCGCTCGGCCGAACCAATCGCCGACTGGATCAGCGCCTCGTACATCACGCTCTGCGCTTCCCACGGCGTGGAACGCGCGGCGTTTTCGTCCATCATCTTCGCGAGCAGGTCCTGGTCGAGGCTGCCCCAGTTGACGCCGATCCGCACCGGCTTGTCGTACTTCACCGCCGCTTCGATCATCTGCGCGAACTGCGTGTCACGCTTCGCGCCGTGGCCAACATTGCCCGGATTGATCCGGTACTTCGACAACGACTCTGCGCACGCGGGGTAATCGCGCAGCAGCAAATGGCCGTTGTAATGAAAATCGCCGACCAGCGGCACCGACACGCCCATGCGGTCAAGTTGCTCGCGAACCGCCGGCACGGCTGCCGCCGCTTCCGGCGTGTTGACCGTGATACGGACCAGTTCAGAACCGGCTTGTGCAAGTTCCTTGATCTGGATCGCCGTGCCGATCGCATCCGCGGTGTCGGTGTTGGTCATCGACTGGACGCGCACAGGCGCATCGCCGCCAATGGTGACAAGCTGGCCGCCCCAACGGACATCGACCGCGTGCGACTTGCGCCGCGCAGCCTGGCCGCCGAACACCGGCTCGTTTGAAACGATCTTGCTACTGGATTGGGATTGAGCTTCGGATTGCATCGAAAAACCCATTTACGCCACATACGCCACACAAAAAACGTGGCGCCTGAATTGAAAAAGCGTCGCGACCCGGTTGGCCGCGACGCATACCGTATCTATCTCAAGGCAACGCGAAGCGTGCCACGTTGCCCTTGGCTGCCGAATATTTCGACGGATCGACTGGCTGGCCATCGAGCGTAAGCGACTCGAGACCCGCCTTGTTGCCGACCGTAACCTTGAACGGCGCTACGCCCGTTACTTCCTTCGTATCGCCTGCGTGCACGAGGCCGGAGAATACTTCCTTGCCGTCCTTGCCACGCACACTGAACCAACTGTCCTGCGTCACGCGCAACGCGACGATCGCCTCACCCGCGGCAGGCGTTGCCGCATCCACGGCGGCCGATGCGCCTATGGCGGCGACCACCGGCGCGCTCGCGCCCGGCGCCGCAGCCTGGACTTGCGAAGCCGCCTTCGGCGCGACCGCTGCTGCCGTGACAGCCGGCGCCGTGCCCGTTGCCAGCGGCGCGGGCATCGGCGTAGCCGACGCTGCGTTATCCACCGCGGCCGCTTGCGTGTCCGGCGCGGAAGCAGCGTCATCCGCTGTCGCCTCGGAACCGGCCGCCTGACCTTGCGCCACCGCGCCCGATGCTCCGGTCGCGCCACCCGCTGAGCCGTTGGCGCTCGCCTTCAACCTGGCGAGCCACGCCGACGAATCGCCGCCGTTGGTGTGCCACATGCCGAGCGCAATCACCGCAACGATCACCGCCGCAATACCCCATAACCACGAGCGGCTCTTCTGCCCGCTGCCGCCGAGCGACAGTGATACGCGACCGCGCGGCAAATCCTTGCCGGACGACGCCGGCATCGACAGATCCGGTGCAGGCACGCCCTTCTCGCGACGCAGAGCCTGTGTGAACGGCGTGGGATCGGCGCCAAGCATCTTCGCGTAGCTGCGCACCACGCCAAGCGCAAAGGTCGTGTCCGGCAAGTGGCTGATGTCACCCGATTCGAGCGCACGCAACTTGATGACAGAGACCTTCAGACGCGCCGACACGTCTTCGATCGTCCAGCCCTTCGATTCACGCAATTGGGTCAAGCGCGCGCCCACCGCCGCCAATGAGTCCAGGCTCGCCGAGCCCGACTGCGTAACAGGCTGCACCACCGCCCGAGCGACCGGCGCCGGATGGCCTTCGTTTCCGTCTGTGTCCTGCGGCTGCGGGTGCTGCGGCTCACTCATCCCAAATCCTTTCGCGTCGATTCTTTTTCACTTGTGCAACCCGGACGGGCCAAAGCCTCACGCCCGAATCGCAGACCGTTTATAACAAAATGCGCGGCCTTGTGTGCCGCTTCCGATCGCTTCTGCAAACTTTCTTTTCAATCGCGGATGGCGTGGAGGGGTTTTGCACGCCCGGATAGCTTTCCTCCGAACGCGGCGCCCTGCCGCCTCACGCGATTACACGGCGCGAACCTCGATCACCTTCGCCGCCCTCCCGGTGCGTTCAGCGAGGCGCGTGCGGTCTTTCACCGCACCGGCCAACTGACCGCAGGCAGCGTCGATATCATCGCCGCGTGTCTTACGCACCGTGGTGACGACGCCCGCGTCCATCAACACTTGTGCAAACCGCTTGATCTGTTCCGGCTTCGAGCGGATGAGGCCCGACTCGGGAAACGGATTGAACGGAATCAGGTTGAACTTGCACGGTACGTCACGCGTAACAGCCAGCAATTCACGTGCTTGCGCTTCGCTGTCGTTCACGCCGTCGAGCATGCAATATTCGAAAGTAATGAAATCGCGCGGCGCAACCTTCAGATAGCGTTGGCAAGCGGCCATCAGTTCGCGCAACGGGTACTTCTTGTTCAGCGGCACCAGCATGTCGCGCAGCGGGTCGCTCGGCGCATGCAACGATACGGCGAGCGCCACCGGCAGATCCGCGCCGAGCCGGTCCATCATCGGCACCACACCCGAGGTGGACAGCGTGACGCGCCGACGCGACAGGCCGTAGGCGTTGTCGTCCAGCATCAGGCGCATGGCGGGCACCACCGCGTCGTAATTGAGCAGCGGCTCGCCCATGCCCATCATCACGACATTCGTGACGACGCGCTCACCTTTGCCGTCGCCACCCGTGGCACGACCGCCATCCGTGCCGCGCGTTGCGCGCAGCGCGAACTCGGCCATGCGCAGCTGGCCGATGATTTCACCGGTGGTGAGATTGCGGGAGAAACCCTGTTTGCCGGTCGAACAGAAACGGCAGTTGACCGCGCACCCGGCCTGCGACGACACGCACAGCGTGCCTCGCGTTTCTTCGGGGATATAAACGGTTTCAACCGCGTTGCTGTTGCCGACGTCGATCAGCCACTTGCGTGTGCCGTCGGTCGAAATATTGTCGCTGACGATGCCAGGCATCGTGATCGTGGCGCGCCCTTTGAGCTTTTCGCGCAAGGACTTCGCCAGATCGGTCATGCCGTCGAAGTCGGCAGCGTTGTACTGATGGATCCAGCGCTGCAATTGCTTGGCGCGAAACGGCTTCTCGCCCAGGCTGTCGCAGTAGGCGACAAGCCCTTGGGCGTCAAGGTCGAGAAGGTTGACGGTGGGACTGCTCGTCATATCGAATCCTGCCATTTCAGTGCGAGACTGCGTTCATGCAACAAGCTGCATGAACGCAATGCCGTTCGCGCCCATTCCTGCTGCTTTACCTTACTACTTTGCCGGGCTGTTCGTGCGGATTCGTGCGACAAATCCAACGGCTGCGTACGAATCACGCCACGACGACCAAAACCCGCTCAAACCCGCTTAACGCGAGTAAACGTTCACTTCCGGGAAGAAGAACGCGATTTCAACTGCGGCCGTTTCAGCGGCGTCCGAACCGTGCACCGCGTTAGCGTCGATGCTGTCGGCGAAGTCGGCGCGGATCGTGCCCTTTTCTGCCTTCTTCGGGTCCGTTGCACCCATCAGGTCGCGGTGCTTCAGGATCGCGTTTTCGCCTTCCAGCGCTTGCACGACCACCGGGCCCGAGATCATGAAATCAACCAGATCCTTGAAGAACGGGCGTGCAGCGTGCACAGCGTAGAACTTCTCTGCGTCAGCGCGCGACAGATGAACCATGCGCGAAGCCACGATCTTCAGCCCAGCGTTTTCGAAGCGGCTGTAGATCTGGCCGATCACGTTCTTGGCCACTGCGTCCGGCTTGATAATCGACAGGGTGCGTTCGATCGCCATAAAAACTCCAAAAAATTAAGAGGTTACAGATTCAAATGAATCCGCTATTGTAGCATGTTCCCGTGTATGATTGCGATTGAACCCTTACAGAATTGAAAGACTCCAAGCAGGAGTTTCTGAATACTGGTAGCGTAGGCCGTGTGGACTTTTTCGGGGTATTGAAACTCCCGGCCGCCGCGCCAATCTTAGGGATGAACACCCTGCGACTGGCCGCATGAATTCCGGCCAGCGCCGTACAACCCGGTGCACATCCCGCTACACAACCCGCCGCACAACCATTACGCAACACGCTTCTGAGGTAAGGAGAGACCATGAACGATCATCCGTATAGCTTTGGCCGCAATGGCGCAGTCAGCACGGTCGAGACGCGCAACCGCGTACTGCGGAACACCTACTGGCTGCTCGCGCTATCCATGATTCCGACCGTGCTCGGCGCCTGGGTAGGCGTAGCCACCGGTTTCTCGCTGTTCGCCGCCACCAGCCCGGGCATGAGCATGCTGGCGTTTTTCGCGATCGCCTTCGGCTTCATGTTCGCCATCCAGAAGACTAAAGACAGCGCCATTGGCGTATTCGTGCTGCTCGGCTTCACGTTCTTCATGGGCCTGATGCTGTCGCGCATCCTGAGCTTCGTGCTCGGTTTTTCGAACGGCCCGTCGCTGATCATGCTCGCCTTTGGTGGCACTGGTGTGATCTTCGCTTCCATGGCAACGATCGCCACGGTCAGCAAGCGTGACTTCTCGGGTCTCGGCAAGTGGCTGTTCATGGGCGTAGTCGTGCTGCTGCTGGCTTCAGTCGCGAACGTGTTCCTGCATCTGCCGGCGTTGATGCTGACCGTGTCGGTGCTGGCAATCGTGATCTTTTCGGCCTACATGCTGTTCGACGTGCAGCGCGTCGTGAACGGCGGTGAAACGAATTACATCACCGCCACCCTCGCGATCTATCTGGACCTGTACAACGTGTTCGTTAACCTGCTCGCGTTGCTTGGCATCTTCGGCGGCAACCGCAACTAAGTCTGACAAGGGTCGGCGCCCAAGCGCCGGCCTTGAAGAAAAAGCCCATGGCGAGCAATCGTCATGGGCTTTTTTCTTTTGCACTGCCCGCACACCAACGGTGAGGCGCCGGACAGGCTTTACAACAGGCAATCAGAGACAGATCACAAGCTCAACCAGGTGAAGCCTTCATCCTGCGAAGCGACGATCACTTCCGTCGGCGCGGCGCCCAGCACACCCGCCATGGCAGCCTGCGCCAGTTCCGGCGAGTTGTTCTGCTGGCTCAGATGCGCGGCCACCAGATGACGCAAGCGCGAGCGGTCGAGCGAGGCCAGAATTTCCGCCGCCGCCTCGTTGTTCAGATGCCCGTGATTGCCGCCAATGCGCGCCTTCAGGGATTGCGGATAACGGCTACCCGCCAGCATCCGCACATCATGATTGCATTCGAGCACGAGCGCGTCGCAGCCACTCAGCACCGCGCTGATGTGCGGCGTGGAGGTGCCGACGTCGGTCAGCACGCCGAGCCGGCTCGCACCGTTGGAGAGCACGTATTGCAGCGGCTCGCGGGCGTCGTGAGGAACGGTATACGGAAGAATGCTGAGGTCGCCGATCGCCACCGCTTCGTCGCCCCACAACACCTGAAGGTCGACATCGGCTTCGTCGGCACCCACCGCGCGGGCGGTACCCCAGCTCATGTACAACGGAATCGACCACTTGCGCGCCAGCGTCAACGCGCTGCCAATGTGGTCGCTGTGTTCATGGGTAATCAGAATGGCGTCGAGACCCTCGACGCCCGCGCCAAGCCGCGCCAAACGCCGCTCGACTTCCTTGGCCGAAAAACCGCAATCGAGCAGAACGCGCGTGGTGGTCGCGCCGCTTTGCGCTTCCACCAGCAAGGCATTGCCTTCACTGCCGCTGCCGAGACTGGCGAAGCGCACAGTCCGCTTAGTTCAGTTGCGCGTGCAGCAACGTCACGATGCGTTGCGCGTCGGACGAGTTATCCACTTGCCCGTTCGCGTCCAGCACCGCCACCTGCGTCACGGTGTCGCCCTTCGAGCGCACATTGACGAGGAATTCCTGACCCGGCTTCTTCGACGAATTGCCGCTGTAGAACAGCTTGCCGAAGAGCCCTTCCTTCTTCAACTCCTGCATCGAGTCGGCATAGCGCACGTAGTAGATGCCTTTCGAGCGATCGCGGTTGTCGACGGTAAAGTTGGTACGGTCGAGCGCGAGACCGACACGCAGCCATGCGCGGTCGAACGATTCCTGCAGGTCGAGCGTCGATGCGCCCGCGCTCTGATCGATCGTGGCCGGCGCGGTGGCCGAGCGGGCGTCGGTCAGGAGTTGCTTCGACTGCGCGTCGGTCAGACCGAACTTCTGCATCAGCTTGGCCAGGAACAGCGCTTCCAGCGCCGGATCGCGCGGACGCTCTTCCCAGCGCGACGACGTCTTGTCCTGGCCCGTCAGCATTTCTTCCATCGCGCTATGCGTGATCGAGATGTCGGTGGTGTCAGCCGGACCGCGCGACACGAGCGTGCGGAAGCTGTCACGGGTGCCCGACGAGTAGGCGAAGTCGACCACCTTGCCGATCGTGCGGCGGAACCAGTCGTCCGGAATATTGGCGCGGTTTTCAGCCCAGTCGGTGTTCATGATGCCGGTGGCGGGTGCGTCGGTTTTCAGCGCGAAGCCGTTCTCCTGCCAGAACTCCTGCAACTGCGGCCACAGTTGTTCCGGCGTGCGGCCGTCGACGACCAGCCAGCGACGATCGCCGTCACGCTCGATGTGCATACCCAGCGGGTCTTGGGCACTCGGCTGGCCTTCGGTGGAATTGCCCGCTGCCGTGACCGCGCGTTGCGGCGAGCCGCCCAGCGCCAGATTGGCCGGCGGCGCCACGTAGCGTTGATCGGTCGGCGTGGTGGTCAGATCGCCCGGAACGGCGAGCGGCGGTGCGCTGCCCGCGCCCTTGTAGTTCACGCGGTCGGAGGCGAACCAGTCGTTCAGCGTGTCACAGCCGGCGAGCGTTACCAGGGCAAGCGCCAGCGCCGCCATGCGGGTTGCGTGGAGGGAAAGTGCGGAACGTTTCATGAGGTCCTTCGTGATGCTGGAACGCGGTGCCTGGTTCTGTGTGCCGGGAACGTGGGCTGGATCGACGTCGGTTAAGGGAGTGCCGGTGGCAGGCTTTCGTTAAGCTGGGAGTTGCCGGGACAAGCCCGCTTAGCCCAGCAGACCCGCTTCGCGCAACGCGCCGCGCACCACTTCGTGGTATTGCGCGTCGAGCGGCGTGAGCGGCAGGCGGATTCCGCCCTGCACACGACCCAGTTGCTGCAACGCCCATTTCGCAGGAATCGGATTCGATTCGATGAACAGGTTCTTATGCAGCGACAGGAGTTTCAAATGAATCTCGCGGGCGGTCTTCGCGTCCGCGGCAAGCGCGGCTTTGCACAGATCGCTCATCGCGCGCGGCGCGACGTTCGCGGTGACCGAAATATTACCGTGGCCGCCAAGCAGCATCAGCGCGATCGCCGTGGGATCGTCACCGCTGTAGATGCCGAAGTGGGCCGGCGCCGACTTGATCAGGTGCGCGGCGCGATCGATATTGCCCGTCGCTTCCTTCACACCAATGATGCCCGGCACCTGCGCGCAACGCAGAATCGTTTCGTTGCTCATGTCCGCGACGGTACGGCCCGGCACGTTATACAGGATCACCGGCAGATCGACGGTTTCCGCAATCTTCGCGAAGTGGCGATAGATGCCTTCCTGGGTCGGCTTGTTGTAGTACGGCACGACCTGCAAGGTGGCGTCCGCGCCGACTTCCTTGGCCTGCTGCGTGAGTTCGATGGCTTCAGTGGTCGAGTTGCCGCCCGAGCCCGCGATCACCGGAATCCGGCCCGCCGTGTGCTCGACTGCGGTTTTGACCATCAGCACGTGTTCCTCGACCGACAGCGTGGCCGACTCGCCGCTCGTACCGACCACGACCAGCGCGTTCGTGCCCTCTTCGATATGCCAGTCGATCAGTTTGCGAAACGCCGGCAGATCGAGGCCGCCGTCTTCGAGCATCGGAGTAATGATGGCAGGAATGCTGCCGCGAATCTGAACGCCGCCAGTGCTGCTTTGATTGCCGTTAGTCATGAAACGCCATGAATTTGATCAGGTAAACCGCGATTGTAGCGGATTAGCCAGCCAGCTCGTAACAAGGCGGGGGTGCCGCCTGCGTGCGCTCGGCTGAGCGATCCGCCTCCATAATTGCGCATATCCGCTGGACGTAAGCCGGGCGCGGCTGCGCGAGAAATCCGTCTTGAAATGCGACCACCCGGAGGTGGCCTTGCACGACGTCGAGCAACTCGCCGGGTGCAAGCAAAAACGCCGGGTTAGACGGTTTGCCGACGCTTTCGTTGCCTTGCGCGAAGGTCTCGTAAACCAGCACGCCGCCGGGTGCGAGCGAGCGCAACAGTTGCGGAAACAGCGGCCGGTACAGATAGTTCGTGACCACGATCGCGGCGAATTTCGCGTCGGCGGCCAAAGGCCATGCCGCGCCTTCAATGTCGGCGGCGAGCGTGGTGATCAGCGGCTCGTCGCACATCCGGTCTAGCGCGGCCGCGTCGCGATCGAGCGCGGTCACCGGGTGGCCCAACGATGCAAAGAGCCTGGCATGCCGCCCCGCCCCCGACGCTACATCCAGCACCGCGCCGCCCGCCGCGACCAGATGCGCCCAGTGGCACACCCAGCGTGACGGTTCGCCGTTTCCGTGCGAGGAAGCGTCCGGCATGGCCAGGGGCGTGCTCGTCATCTCAGCGCGGCAGCCGGTTGTATCAGTTATACGAGAGGCCCATCGCCTCGCGTACGTCGCGCATCGTTTCCGTGGCGTACTTGCGGGCCTTGTCGCAACCGTCGGCGACGATCGCGCGCAACAGCGACGGATCGTCCATGTACTTTTGCGCGCGCTCAAGCATCGGCTGCTGTTCGCGCAGAATGCCTTCGATCACCGGTTGCTTGCACTCGAGGCAGCCGATTCCAGCGGTTCGACAGCCCTTCTGCGCCCACTCGTGCGTGGCTTCGTCCGTGTAGACCTGGTGCAGTTGCCACACCGGGCACTTGTCCGGATCGCCCGGATCGGTGCGGCGCACGCGGGCCGGATCGGTCGGCATGGTGCGGACCTTCTTCGTGATCGTCTCCGCGTCTTCGCGCAGGCCGATCGTGTTGCCGTACGACTTCGACATCTTCTGGCCGTCCAGCCCCGGCATACGCGACGCCTCGGTCAGCATGGCCTGGGGCTCGACCAGAATGATCTTGCGCGAACCTTCCAGATAGCCGAACAGACGCTCACGATCGCTCATCGACAGGCTCTGCGATTCCTGCAACATCGCCCGCGCCTGTTCGAGTGCTTCGTCGTCGCCTTCCTGCTGATAGGCGTTGCGCAACTCGTGATAAAGCTTGGCGCGCTTGCCGCCCAGCTTCTTCGCCGCTTCATTGGCCTTCTCGTCGAAACCTGGCTCGCGACCGTACAGATAGTTGAAGCGGCGTGCAATTTCGCGCGTCATTTCGACGTGCGGCACCTGGTCTTCGCCGACCGGCACGAGCGAGCCGCGATACAGCAGAATGTCCGCTGCCATCAGCACCGGATAGCCGAGGAAGCCGTAAGTGGACAGATCCTTGTCCTTCAGCTTCTCCTGCTGCTCCTTGTAGGTCGGCACGCGTTCGAGCCAGCCAAGCGGCGTGCTCATACCGAGCAGCAACGCCAGTTCCGCATGCTCGGGCACCTTGCTCTGGATGAAGAGCGTAGCCTGCGCCGGATCGATACCCGAGGCGAGCCAGTCGATCAGCACGTCCCACACGTTCTTTTCGATCACTTCGGGCGTTTCGTAGTGCGTCGTCAGCGCATGCCAGTCGACCACACAAAAGAAACACGGATACTCGGACTGCAGCCGCACCCAGTTTTTCAGCACGCCGTGATAGTGGCCGAGGTGCAGCGACCCGGTGGGCCGCATGCCGGAGAAGATACGGTCTGGGAACATGGTTATTTAGAAAAGCGAAACAAGTGGAGTCAGAATTGCGGTAATCGCGCCGTAGCCGAGCGTAACGAGCGGGCTGAGCCAATAACGCGTGAGCGTGCCCGTCATGACCAGCGCCATCACGATGAAAAAGCCATACGGCTCGAGGCGCGACAGCGCGATCGACTGCCGCGGCGGCAACAGCGCCATCAGCACCCGGCCACCGTCGAGCGGGGGCAGCGGAAACAGGTTGAGCACGCCGAGCACGAGGTTCACGCCGACGCCGGCTGCCGCCATGCGGGTGAAGAACGGTTCCTCGACGCCGCCCACAGCGAGTGCGACACCGACCAGGCCCCACACCAGCGCCTGGACAAAATTGCAGGCCGGCCCGGCGGCCGCGACCCACAGACTACCCCAACGCGGATTGCGCAGATTGCCGAAGGCAACCGGCACAGGCTTGGCGTAACCGAACATGAACGCACCGCTGGTGGCGAAGTACAACAGCAAGGGAATTGCGATCGTGCCGAGCGGATCGATATGCCGCATCGGATTGAGGGAGACGCGGCCGAGCACGTACGCGGTATTGTCGCCGAGCCAGCGCGCGACGTAACCATGCGCGGCCTCATGCAGCGTGATCGCGAAAATCACCGGCAACGCGTAAACCGCAATGGTCTGTATCAGGGAAGAATCCATAACTCGCTATTGTAACAACGCGACTGCGTGCGTCTGTCCGCTTTCGCTCATGCCGTCTCTTCGAGACCGAACGGCGCGAGAGAACCGCGCCCTGCCCGCACCAGCACCGGCTCGGCGCCGGTCAAATCGATCACGGTGGACGGTTCGCACACGCATGGGCCGCCATCGATCACCAGGTCCAACTGCTTCTCGAGCCGCTCGCGAATTTCTTCCGGGTCGTTCAGCGGCTGGGTTTCTCCCGGCATGATCAGCGTGGAGCCGAGCAGCGGCTGGCCGAGCTCTTCAAGGATCGCCAGCGTGATGGCGTGCTCCGGCACCCGCAGCCCGATGGTCTTGCGCGACGGATGCGACAGGCGCCGCGGCACTTCCTTGGTCGCCTGCAAGACAAAAACGTACGGGCCGGGCGTAACCGATTTGATCAGACGATATTGCCGGTTATCGACCATCGCGAAGTTCGCCAGTTCCGACAGGTCGCGCACCAGTAGCGAGAGCAGCGCCTTCTCGTCGAGTCCGCGAATCCGCCGCAAGCGCTCGACCGCGTCCTTGTCGTCGAGATGACAGGCGAGCGCGTAGCTCGAATCTGTCGGCAACGCGACAACGCCGCCATCACTGATGATCTGTACGGCCTGCTTGACGAGGCGCGGCTGCGGGTTTTCCGGATGAAGCCGAAAGTATTGAGACATTTTGGCTAACGGTAGCTACGGATGGAAATTCGGGTGAACGCACGCCCTTGGGACAAGGGCCTTCGCGCACAACGTGCCGCCGTGGCACGGCGCGCGATCACAACCAGCGTTCCCAGACGGGCTTGAGATCGGAAGGCAGTTGCGGCAGCGTGCCGAGATCGATGCGGCCCTCGCCGGGCGCATGGAAGTCGGAACCGCGCGAGGCCTCGAAGCCATAGCGGCGCGCGACGTCCGCATATTCGCGGTACTGATCCGGCGTGTGGCTGCCGGTTACCACTTCGATGGCCTTGCCGCCGAGGTCGATGAATTCAGCAAAGAACGCGTCGAACTCGACCGGCGAGTAAGCATAACGCCCCGGATGCGCGACGATCGCCTCGCCGCCGGCCGCCTGAATCCAACCGACCGCGTCCGCCAGTTTCGCCCAGCGATGTGACACGTAGCCGGGCTTGCCATCGCCGAGATAGCGGTTGAACACGTCCTGCGTCGAGCTGGCGTAGCCGCTTTCGACCATGAAGCGCGCGAAGTGCGTGCGCGAAATCATGTCCGGGTTCGACACGTATTTGAGCGCGCCCTGATAGGCGTCGGGGATGCCGAGCGCAGCCAACTGCTCGCCCATTGCTTCGGCGCGCGCCGCGCGGCCGTTACGGGTGCGCGCGAGGCCGTCGAGCAGGATCGAACTGGTTGGATCGATGCCGAGCCCGACAATGTGCACCGTGCGCGACGCCCACGTCACCGAGATCTCGACGCCGCTCACGTAAGCCATGCCGAGCGCCTCAGCGGTGCTGCGCGCCTCATGCTGGCCACCCAGTTCGTCGTGATCGGTCAGCGCCCACAGCGTTACCCCGCCCGCGTGCGCGCGGCGCGCGACATCGGCCGGGGCGAACTGGCCGTCGGAAACGGTGGAGTGGCAGTGGAGGTCGGCGTTCATCTTTGTCTTGAGAAGGTTCTGCAATCATTTTACTGCAACGCAGTAAATGGCCGCAGCGCTATCTCGCGATAGTGAAGCTCGCGCCGAAACCTTGCTGCAAGGTTCAGGCGCAGAAACCCTCGATCAACGCCGCCACCTGCTCCGGCTGATCGTGATGCACCATGTGTCCCGCTTCGTCGATGATCTTCTCGCGCCAGTTCGGAAAAGCCTGGAAACGCGCCTTGAATTCGTCGAGCGGAATCTCGCCGGCGATCTGTGCAAGCGTGGGTGAGTTAGCGGCCTCGACATGCAGCACTTTGGCCGTCACCTTGCGCCACACGGCCATCACTTCGTCGAGGCGGTACAGCGTCGGCCCGCGCAGTTTGTGCGCCGGATCCGCGAGCAGCATGAAGCGCCCTTCCCCGTCCGGCTTCGACCAATGCTGCGCGAGGAACTGCGCGCGCGGCAAAGCAAGGCGCGGGTTGGTCTTGATCAGGCGTCCGGCGACCTCGTCCAGTGACGCATAGCGCTTTAACTGCGGCGGATCGCGCAACTCGTCGAGCCAGGTGCGAAGGCGCTTGGGCGCTTGCGCCGAGTGCGACGGCGCAAGGCCGAAGCCCTCCAGATCGACCACGCGCCGTACCCGCTCCGGCCGCACGCCCGCATACAGGCAGGCGATGTTCGCGCCCATGCTGTGACCAACCAGATTGACTTCGCCGGCCGGCGCATAGTGGTCGAGCAGCGCGTCGAGATCGGCGAGGTAGTCCTGGATCCAGTAGTTGCCGCCGCCACGCTCGGCGACCGGCCAGTCCGACAGGCCAAAGCCGCGCATATCGGGCGCGATCACCTGCCAGTCGCCGCCCAATGCGTCGACGACGAACTGGAACGACGCCGCCACGTCCATCCAGCCGTGCAGCATGAACAGCATCGGTGCATCAGGGTTGCCCCAGCGCCTCACGTGCAGACGGATACCGCGCACGGCGACGAATTCAGACTTGGAGGTATTCATGAACAGCGCGCCCAAAAAAAAGAATGGTCGTTCGATTATAACGAGATAGCCGGACGATGCGTGGGGTCAGGCTGTGGAAAAAAGCTTCAGTCGCGCGTGACCGGCAGGACGGACTGCTCGGTGTCGAGACCCGCCCGGGCGACCAGCTCGGCGAGTTCGGTTTCGTCGAAACCAGCATCGCGGCGGGCCTCGAAATTGAACGGACCACGTAATTTCGGTGCGTGATACTGGTCGGCAAGACGCGTGTAGGTAGCATGCGGATCGAGGCCGCCCTCTGCACACAGATGGCGGAACCAGCGGTTGCCGATCAGCACATGGCCAATTTCGTCGCGCAGGATTACGTCGAGAATCGCCGCGGATGCGTGGTCGCCCGCCTGTTGCAGACGGGCGCGGATGGGCGGCGAGGCGTCGAGGCCGCGCGCTTCGAGGGTACGCGGCACCAGCGCCATGCGCGCCAGCACGTCGGCACGAGTGCGCTCGCACATATCCCAGAGGCCGTCATGGGCGGGGAAATCACCGTAGGCATGGCCGAATTCCGCCAGCCGCGCGACCAGCAGCGAGAAGTGATGCGCCTCTTCGGCGGCAACTTTGAGCCAGTCGGTGTAGAACGCGGCGGGCATGCCGGCAAAACGCCAGACGGCGTCGAGCGCGAGATTGATGGCATTGAATTCGATATGCGCAAGCGCGTGCAGCAAGACGGCTCGGCCTTCCGGCGACTGCATGCTGCGGCGCTTCAGCTTGCGCGGATCCACCAACTCAGGGCGCGCGGGACGGCCAGGCAAGTCTGCCGGCTCGGCGAGTTCGAAGTCTGCGAGACAGGCGAGGCTGCCGTCGAGCACTGCGGCGTATAACGCACGGGCCGCGTCCGCCTTGGTTGCCGGGTCGACTTCGCTCAATATGGCCAGCGCAGCCGTACGCGCGCAATTCGCGCGATTCGTGCGATTGGAAGCATTCTCGGGATTCGATCCAGGCGGAGCGGGCGAAATGGACGGCGCAACGGAGTTCATGGCACGAAGTTGGCAAAGGGCACGGCAAGAGGCAAAGCGGAAAAGGCGTGGCATTCGGCGAGGCTGGGCGCTTGACGGCTTGCTGCACCCGCTTGCCGCACCGGCTTGCTGCGCTGTCAAGCGGCCCAAGCACACAACCGTTTACAATACTCGATTCGACCATCTCGCGTGCCTATTGCGCGCAGCAGGCAGGACAACCCGGTCCATTGGGGCGCTTTCGAGTGCTTTCGAGCGTTTTGCCCCCGTTTTGCGGCCCTGTGGCTCATTGCCGCCACAGCCCTTGCAACCCACAGCGACCGATCAAGAGGAGACACCGTGACAATTTACAAGCTTGGCGAAGCAGCGCCGACCATCCACGAAAGCGTGTTCGTCGCGGATTCCGCGAACATTATCGGCAATGTGACGCTCGAGGAAAATTCGAGCGTCTGGTTCGGCGCGACGCTTCGTGGCGACAACGAGCCGATTAGCCTCGGCGCCGGCAGCAACGTGCAGGAAAACGCGGTGTTGCATACCGATCCGGGCTTCCCGCTGACGATCGAGCCGAATGTGACGATCGGCCACCAGGTCATGCTGCACGGCTGCACGATCAAGGAAGGCTCGCTGATCGGAATTCAGGCGGTGGTCTTGAATGGTGCGGTAATCGGCCGCAACTGTCTGGTCGGAGCGGGCGCCATCGTCACTGAAGGCAAAGTGTTTCCCGACAATTCGCTGATTCTCGGCGCGCCCGCCAAAGTGGTGCGCGAACTGACCGAGACGGATATCGCCAATATGCAGCGCGGCACGGCGAGTTATGCCGAGCGCCGCGAATATTTCAAGGCGCAGCTCGTGCGCATCGGCTAATCAGCCGGGCGCGCGGCGCGCAAGGCGCAGCATCAAGCTGCGTCATTCGACCGAGGAAAAGTTGTGAGCGACCAGTTGCAAAAATTCATGTTCAGCGCGGCGCCGGTGCGCGGCGAGATCGTTTCGCTGCGCAATACGTGGCAGGAAGTGCTGACGCGCCGGGACTATCCGGCGCCCGTGCGGACGATTCTGGGCGAAATGATGGCCGCGTGCGCGCTGCTTTCGGCGAACCTCAAGTTCGACGGCACACTCGTCATGCAGATTTTCGGCGACGGACCGGCCAAAATGCTGGTGGTGCAATGCAGCTCCGACCTGTCGATGCGCGCCACCGCCAAGCTCTCCGGCGAAGCGGGCAATACGATCGACGACGCGACCTCCATGATCGACCTGGTCAATGCGAGCGGCCACGGCCGCTGCGTGATCACGCTCGACCCGCGCGAGAAAAAACCGGGCCAACAGCCGTATCAAAGTATTGTCCCGCTTTCCGGCGTGGACGGCCCGCTCAAGTCGATGGCCGAAGTGCTCGAACACTACATGCATCACTCGGAGCAGCTCGACACGCGCTTGTGGCTGGCGGCGAACACCGAACGCGCCGTCGGCATGCTGCTGCAAAAGCTGCCCGGCGACGGCGGTATCGTTCCGCATCCGGGCGATCTGGATGCGGATACGTGGGAGCGCGTCTGCACGCTCGGCGGCACGATGTCGCAAGACGAGCTGCTGAAGGAAGAGCCGGCAACGATTTTCCGCCGTCTGTTCTGGCAGGAAAACGTGCAGCATTTCGAACCGGCCACGGCGCGCTTCGAGTGCAGTTGTTCGCGTGAAAAGGTCGGCGCCATGCTGAAAATGCTAGGTCGCGAGGAAGTGGACGGCGTCATTGAAGAACGCGGCCATGTCGAGATTCACTGCGAATTCTGCAATCAACGGTACGAATTCGACCCGGTCGACGTGGCGCAACTTTTTGTCGCCGATGCGCTCTCACAAGGTGTGACGCCGGCGGCCGACCAGCGGCACTGAAGCGGCCCGACGGCGCCCCATTACGATTGGATTGCGGCAGTAAAATGACACGCCGCCTGGTGCTTTTTCGGGGCGCGGGCGGCGCGTTATCGTCGAGCGTTGCGTTGGATCGTAAGCGGTGCGCGCTGCGCGTGTTTTGCTTAGGCATCCGACCGATGGAGATCAAAATGAACATCAATACTTCGCCAAAGCATTGCATGCGCTCGTTCGCCGTGCTGGCAGTGATCGCCGGCAGTGCCGTGCTTACGGGGTGCGTGATGGATCCGCCGGGCCCATCGCCGATTTATAGCCGGCTACCGGCCGACCAGTCGGGCATGGCCAGCACCGCCCAGCCACTCACGCCAGAAGAACGTGAGCGCTACGACGCGATCGACCGTCAGGTCATGGCCGATCAGAATCAGGCGATCGCCGCCGAGAACGCGGCTCAGGCCTACGCGCGTTATTATTCGCCGCCCGTCAACGTGTACGGCAGTTATTACGGCGGCGGGTGGGGGCACGGCTGGGGAACGGGTGTCGGCGTAGGCTATTCGCCGTACTGGGGCTGGTAAGCCGAAGCGGGTACTTCCGGGCGGAAGTCGCGCCGAACCGGCGCGATGAGACCTAGTGGGTGGTCTTCTTGTCTTTGGCCGCCGCCTTGCCGGCATGCTTGCGATCGGGCTTCGCGCGTGACTCCGGATTCGGCACCACATGCAGCGGCGCCGCCGACACCTCACCACGCGTAGACGTGGTAACCGAAGGTGTGTTCGTATTCGGCAACGGCGCGTTTGGCGAGACGAACTGCACAAACACCTCGCCGTCTTTCACCATACCCATTTCGTAACGCGCCCGCTCTTCTACTGCGGCCGTGCCGTTCTGCAGATCCTGCACTTCACCCTGAATGCGCTCATTGCGCAGCTTCGAATCAGCGTTCTTCTGCACTTGCTGCGCCAGTTGCTGCTGCAACTCATGCACGCGCAACCAGCCGCCGTGCCCCCACCAGAGCGGGTACTGAATCAGCGCCAGCAGAACGATCAGGACAGCAGTGACAAGCCGCATGAAGTAAGCACAATAAATACACGCCGCCCTGCGCTATACGCAGGGCGGCGGGGTCAATCAGAAACGAAGGATAACCGGCTCATTGGTCGGCGCTAGCGGCCGGGCCATCAGCGCAGATTGTAGAACGCCGACTTGCCCGGGTAGCTGGCGATATCACCGAGGTCTTCTTCGATGCGCAGCAACTGGTTGTACTTCGAGATGCGGTCCGAACGCGACAGCGAACCTGTCTTGATCTGACCGGCGTTCAGGCCAACCGCGATGTCCGCAATCGTCGAATCTTCGGTTTCACCCGAACGATGCGAGATCACAGCCGTGTAGCCGGCGCGCTTTGCCATTTCGATAGCCGCGAAGGTTTCCGTCAGCGTACCGATCTGGTTGATCTTGATCAGGATCGAGTTGGCGATGCCCTTCTCAATGCCTTCCTTCAGGATGCGCGTGTTGGTGACGAACAGGTCGTCGCCCACCAGTTGCACCTTCTTGCCGAGCTTGTCGGTCAGCGTCTTCCAGCCGGCCCAGTCGCTTTCGTGCATGCCGTCTTCGATTGAGACGATCGGGAACTTGTCGGCCAGGTTCGCCAGGTAGTCGGCGAATTCCGTCGACGACAGTTGCAGCCCTTCGCCCGCCAACTGGTACTTGCCGTCGTGGTAGAACTCGCTTGCTGCGCAGTCGAGTGCCAGCAGCACGTCTTCACCGGCGCGGTAGCCAGCCTTTTCAATGGCTTGCAGGATGGTCGACAGGCATTCGTCGTTGCTGCCGAAGTTCGGTGCGAAGCCGCCTTCGTCGCCCACGGCCGTGCTCATGCCGCGGTCCGACAGGATCTTCTTCAGCGCGTGGAACACTTCGGCGCCGCAGCGCAGTGCTTCGCGGAAGGTCGGCTGGCTGACCGGCACGATCATGAATTCCTGGATGTCCAGGCTGTTGTTCGCGTGCGCGCCGCCGTTGACGATGTTCATCATCGGCACCGGCAGTTGCATTGCGCCCGAACCGCCGAAGTAACGGTACAGCGGCAGGCCGGCTTCTTCAGCGGCCGCCTTCGCGACGGCCATGGAGACGGCCAGCATCGCGTTCGCGCCGAGGCGCGACTTGTTGTCGGTACCGTCGAGTTCCAGCAGGGTCTTGTCGAGGAAAGCCTGCTCGGAAGCGTCGAGGCCCATGATCGCTTCGGAGATTTCGGTGTTGATATGCTCGACGGCCTTCAGCACGCCCTTGCCGCCGTAACGGCCGGCTTCGCCGTCGCGCAGTTCGATCGCTTCACGCGAACCCGTCGATGCGCCCGACGGCACCGCTGCGCGGCCCATCGTGCCCGACTCGAGCAGCACGTCGCATTCGACGGTGGGGTTGCCTCGCGAATCGAGAATCTCTCGACCGATGATATCTACGATAGCACTCATGGTTTCCTCAAGAAATGACGTTGAATTCTTTACTGCACACCCTGATGCCTCGACGACCATTACGTGCATTCGTCGCGTGCCGATTATGCAAACCAATCGTGACACGCGGTGAATGCCTGAATCAGTTGAAATCGCTTTCGAGGAACGGCGCGCGCTTCACGGCCTGATCGAGCGTCACCAGCGTCTCGAGCAGATCGGCCATGCGATGCAAGGGCACCGCGTTCGGACCGTCCGATTTGGCCTGCGCCGGATTCGGGTGCGTTTCCATAAACAGGCCGGACACGCCCACCGCCACGGCGGCACGCGCCAGCACCGGCACGAATTCGCGCTGACCGCCCGAGCTCGTGCCCTGCCCGCCCGGCAACTGCACCGAGTGGGTGGCGTCGAACACAACCGGCGCGTTGGTTTCGCGCATGATCGCAAGCGATCGCATGTCCGACACCAGGTTGTTATAACCGAACGACACACCACGCTCGCACGCCATGAAGCGGTCTTCCGTGAGACCGGCTTCACGCGCCGCATCACGCGCCTTGTCGATCACGTTCTTCATGTCGTGCGGTGCGAGAAACTGGCCTTTCTTGATGTTGACCGGTTTGCCCGAACGTGCGCAAGCTTGAATGAAGTCAGTTTGACGGCATAGGAACGCAGGCGTTTGCAGGACGTCGACCACTGACGCAACCTGCTCGATCTCGTGCTCCGCGTGCACGTCGGTCAGCACCGGCAAACCAAGCTGGCGCTTTACTTCCGACAGGATGCGCAAACCTTCGTCCATACCCAGACCGCGAAACGACTTGCCGCTGCTGCGGTTGGCTTTGTCGTACGACGATTTGTAGATGAACGGAATGTTCAGCTTCGCGCAGATTTCTTTCAGCCGGCCTGCCGTGTCGATCGTCATCTGTTCCGATTCGACAACACAGGTGCCCGCGATCAGGAAAAACGGCTTGTCGAGCCCGATTTCGAAATCGCCCAGCTTCATGCTTTCTCCCCGACTTCCGTCGCCGTGCGCGGCCGCTGATGTGCGAGCGCCGCTTCGACGAACGACTTGAACAGCGGATGGCCGTCACGCGGCGTGGACGTGAATTCCGGGTGGAACTGCACGCCGACGAACCACGGGTGCATGCTGCGCGGCAATTCCATCATTTCCGGCAGATCTTCACTCGGGGTACGGGCGCTGATGATAAGGCCACCGGCTTCGAGCTGGGGCACGAAGCGGTTATTCACTTCATAACGGTGGCGATGGCGTTCGTTCACATCCTTGCCATAGATCTCTTCGGCCATCGTGCCGGGTTTGATCGGGCAACGTTGCGAACCGAGGCGCATCGTGCCGCCCAGATCCGATTCTTCGGTACGCTTCTCGACCTTGCCTTCGCGGTCGTACCATTCGGTGATCAGCGCAACCACGCGGTTCTCGGTTTCCTGATCGAACTCGGTGCTGTTCGCCCCTTTCAGGCCGACCACGTCGCGGGCGAATTCGATCACGGCCAGTTGCATGCCGAGGCAGATGCCGAGATACGGCACCTTCGCTTCACGTGCATAGCGGATCGCGGCAATCTTGCCTTCGGTGCCGCGACGGCCGAAGCCTCCCGGCACGAGCACCGCATCCAGATGCTTGAGGCTCTCGACGCCTTGCGTCTCGATCTCTTCCGAATCGATGTACTCGATGTTGACCTTGGTCGACGTATGCATCGACGCATGGCGCAGCGCTTCGATCAGCGACTTGTACGACTCCGTCAGGTCGACATACTTGCCGACCATGCCGATCGTGACTTCGTGCTTCGGATGCTCGAGTTTTTCGACGAGATTCGCCCACATCGACAGATCGGCCGCCTGCGGCGCGAGCTTGAGCTCTTCGCAGATGATTGCGTCCAGACCCTGATCGTGCAGCATCTGCGGAATCTTGTAGATGCTGTCGGCGTCCCACACGGAAATCACCGCGTCTTCCGGCACGTTCGAGAACATCGAAATCTTTGCGCGCTCGTCGTCCGGAATACGGCGGTCGGCGCGGCACAGCAGCACGTGCGGCGAGATACCGATTTCACGCAACTTCTGCACGCTGTGCTGGGTGGGCTTGGTTTTCAGCTCGCCCGCGGTCGCGACCCAGGGCACCAGCGTAAGGTGCACGAAGCACGCGCTGTTGCGGCCCATGCGCAGGCTCATCTGGCGCGCGGCCTCGAGGAACGGCAACGATTCGATGTCGCCCACGGTGCCGCCCACTTCGACGATGGCGACGTCCGGCTCACCGCACGTCGCGGAGGCCGCGCCGCGTTCGATGAACGCCTGGATTTCGTTGGTGATGTGCGGGATGACCTGCACCGTCTTGCCGAGATAATCGCCGCGGCGTTCCTTGCGGATCACCGATTCGTAAATCTGGCCCGTGGTGAAATTGTTGGCCTTGCGCATCTTCGTGCTGATGAAGCGCTCATAGTGGCCAAGGTCGAGGTCAGTCTCCGCTCCGTCTTCCGTTACGAACACTTCGCCGTGTTGAAACGGGCTCATCGTGCCGGGGTCGACGTTGATGTAGGGATCGAGCTTGAGGAGGGTGACTCTAAGACCGCGCGATTCGAGGATCGCGGCGAGGGAAGCGGCGGCAATACCCTTGCCGAGGGAAGATACTACGCCGCCGGTGACGAAAACATATTTGGTCATCGCTGGATGCTCGCGGGAAAAACGGATTATACCGTAAAGCAGGGTCTCAACCCAGCGAAATCCTGGCGACATCTGCACGAAAGTATGCTGCGGCGATGGCAATCGCCATTCGCCGGTCATGCACCGTTTTTGCGGCGCTGGCCAGACGCATGAGTGGGCCGCGCCGCCATCGCGGCTGCCGCTACACCTCTTGTGACGAGGCTGCCGCGCCAGTCAGCGTGGGCGCCGCCTCCCACGCGGCGTCCGCCATGACCTTAAGTCCGCCGCTCCAGTTCGTGCAACATGCGCTGCACGGCACGCGCGGTTTCGAGCGGTTTTTCCATTGGATACAAATGGCTGCCCTCGATCCATTCCACATGACCGCCGGTCGCGCGGCGAGTGGCGTCCAGCCCCGCCTGGCGCACTTCCTTTGAACGCGTGCCGGCGATGAACCCCACCGGCACCGGCGCGCCGCGCGCGAGGCGGGGCCCGAGCGTATGCGGCAAGGTCTTATAGATCTGATATTCGGTGCGTCGGTCGAATGCAAGCGAGCGGCCGCCGTCGGGCGCGCTTTGCGGAATGCCGAAGTCGATGTAGTCGGACAGCATGCGCTCGTCCCAACGCGCGAACGCCGGTTTCGAATGAAAGTGCCGCCACGCCTCGTCACGGCTTGCCCACTGCGTGCGGCGCGTGCGGGTGGCGGCCGCGGGCGACAGGCGTTCGTCGAGCCCGGTCCATTGCGACACCCGCAGCATGCTGCTGCGCCAACCGGCGACCACGGGCGAATCGAGCATCACCACGCCCCTCACCCACTGGGGCTTTTTCAGTGCCGCCATCAACGACAGATAGCCGCCAAGCGAATGGCCGACCAGCCACACCGGCTGCTCGTACGACCGGCCCACGTCGTCGAGCAACTGCTCGACCAGATGCGGCCAGTCCTGCGTAACCGGGTAACGCGCGTCGTGACCGATGCGCTCGATGGAGCGCAGTTCGTAGTCGTCGGCGAGTTCGGCGAAGATCGTCCGGTAGGTCGACGCCGGGAACCCGTTCGCATGCGAGAAGTGGATGATGTTTTTCAACTGCGGCATTCTCCGTTCTGTTTTGACGCGCGGGCCGCACGCCTGACTCTTCGTGCAGACTTTTGCCCGACGGCGCGTTTGCTCTCTCTGTTCAGCCGGCAATCCATCAGCGATCCATCCAGTAGCGGCGCTGCGTGTCGCGATAGCGCTCGATCGTCAAGGTGGCCGCGTTCAGACCCGGATCGACGGCCGGGTCGACTCCTGCGTCGACTAGTGCGTCGATTCCCGCGCCGGCCTCGGGCCCGATGCCCGGGTTGACGTCAACCCGCACCGCGCCGTCCACGTCGCTGCGCGCAAGCTCGATGTGCCGCGCCTTGTAACGCTCGAACACACCCGTGTTCGGATGATGAAATCGGTTGCGATAGCCTACCTGAAATAGCGCGATGAGCGGGTCGATAGAGTCGAGGAACGGCTCGGTCGACGAGGTCTTGCTCCCATGATGCGGCACGACCAGCACCTGGGCGCGCAATGCGTCGCGATCGCGCGCGAGCAGGATGCGTTCGACCGGCGCTTCGATGTCCGCCGCCAGCATGGCGGCCATGCGCGGCGCCACCGTTTGAACCCTGGCCGCGGCCGGACTCGTCACCGTGGCCAGGTTCGCGCGAGCCGGAATCGTACTCACCCGCAACACGCAGCAATGCGCATTCGGCTTGCCTTGCAGCGGCCCGGCGTCCGGCCAGAGCATCGCGAACTCGACGCCATCCCACTGCCAGCGCTGCCCCGCCGCACAGGGCAGCGTATCCGCGCCGCGCTGCCTTGCGTTCGACCACAAGGGATTCGCGGGCGCCAATGCCGCCACCATTTGACGTACTTCGATCGCATCCAGTACAGCCGGTGCGCCGCCCGAGTGGTCGGAATCGGCGTGGCTGATCACCAGCGTATCGAGCGCCGTGACGCCGTGTGCCTGCAAAAACGGCACCACGACCCTTTCACCCGCATGCGTCGATTCCGGTCCCGGTCCGGTATCGAACAGCAGCGTGTGATGCGCCGTCTCGACCAGCACCGAGGTGCCTTGACCGATATCCAGCGCCGTCAGGCGAAAGCTGCCATGCGGCGGCCCGGGCGGCGCCGGCATGAGCAGTGGCAGCCACGTGAGCGGCGCGGCCCAGCGCAGCGGCCAGCCACGCGGCGCCAGACACCAGACGACCCCGACCGCCGCCGCGGCGAGCGTCCACGCGTCGGGTTGCGGCAGCCGCCAGAGCATCCATGCCGGACCGGACAGCATCTGCAGGCCGGCGGCCAGCAGGTCGAGCAAGGTATGCGCGGCGCGCAAAGCGTAGGCATCGAATGGTGCGGGCAACGCGACGCCCGCCAATACGGCCGGCGTCACCAGCAGACTCACCCATGGAATCGCGAAGGCATTCGCGAGCGGGCCGATCAACGGAATCTGCGCGAACCAGTAGACGGTGAGCGGTGCAAGCGCGACGGTCACCGCGAACTGCACGTGGGCGGCGCTGCGCAACCGTTCACCCAAAGCACGAGCACGGCGGCGCACACCGGACCACAGACGCGTGAGCCTTGCCGGCGTCACGCCCCACTCGTCCTCTTCGTCGCGGCGCTGCTCGTGATCCTGCACGCGGGGCCGTCCCGACATCGCGAACAGAATCGCCGCCACCGCGCAGAACGACAGCCAGAATCCCGCCGCCACGACCGCCCACGGATCGATCAGCAGCACCAAACCCAACGCCCAGGCGAGCACCACCGATCGCGCGAGGTCGCGCCCGCTGACAAACGCGAGCGCCACCACACCCGCCATCCATAGCGCGCGCTGGGCGGGCACGTTGAAACCGGCCAACGCGGCATGCAGCCCCGCGAACAACGCGCCACCCGTCACCGCGACGACCTGCGCGGGTAACAGCAGCGGCCAGTTGCGGCCGACGAACCCCGAGCGCCGCCACACGGCGCCGGCGAGCCACGCCGCAAGACCCGCGACAAAGCCGATGTGCAAACCCGAAATCGCCACCAGATGACTGGTGCCCGTGCCACGCATCAGCAACCAGTCGGCCGCGCTGACTTCGTCCTGCGCGCCGATGGCGAGGGCCACCACGATGCCGCGGTGCGGTGCGTCGGCGAGCACGGTGTCGATGCGCGTACGCAACGCGTCGCGCCACCGATCGACCGTTACGCTGATACCGCGCGCGTTGCCAGGCAGGCGCACCGCGTGAGCCGGGACGCTCACATAGCCGGTGGCGCGTACATTGCGCGCCAGCAAACTGGCTTCGGCATCGCGAACGCCGAAGTTCGCGTTGCCATGCGGGCGTTTGAGCCGCACGGTCAGACGCCAGCGTGCGCCTGGTTCGAGCCGCGGCGCAGGCGCATCTTCCGCAATCCACGAGAGTTGAATCACGCGCGGGAATGTAGCGATCGGCGCCGCCGCCGACTCGACTTCGAAGAGGAAGCGCGCACCCTTGTCGTCGCGCGACGGCAGTCCTTTGATACTGCCGACTACGTCGATATCGCGTCCTTCCCAGGCGCCCGGCAAGCTCACCGCGAGGCGGGTTTCCGCGCGCCAGGCGGCGTAGCCAAAGCCCACGCATAAAGCCGCGATCCACACCGCGCCCCAGCCGATGCTTGAAGCACCACCGCCCCATTCGTCCGAATGACCGCGGCGCAATCCCCATACCGCAACAAGAAGTGCAACGCCCCCAAGCAGCCCCAACGCACACCAACCACTCCGATCCGGCAACGCCGCCTGCCGCTGCAGCCAGATCACTCCCAACGCAAACCCGCACCACCATGCCCGCATCCGCCCTCCGCGCCGTCCGCCTGCCAGACGCCGGACGGCGCAACACACAGCGAGCAGGCGTGAGCAAGCCCACCGGGCGTGTGTTCCGCCCGGCGCGAATCACTCAAACCAGCGCGTTCAATTATGCAGAGGAAAGTGCCAGCCGCGGCAGCGCGGCGAGCGCGTTAGCCGTTGTGCCTAGGGCGGCTTCGGCAGCGCTCATGCCGCGCAGTTGCGCGAGACCCGCGCCGATGGCCGGAATCTGCTCCGGCGAGTTGCGCTGTTTGTATATCCAGGAAGGGGCGATGTCCGGCGCGTCGGTCTCGACGACCAGCGCCTCGAACGGCAATTGCTCAGCAAGGCGACGGATTTGCCGCGCCCGCTCGAAGGTCAGATTGCCGCCGAAACCGAGATGCATGCCCTGGTCGATGTAGGCCTCAGCCTGTTGGAAACTACCGTTGAAGGCGTGCGCGATGCCGCGGTGAATCTGATGCCGCCGCAGCCCTTTGATCACCTGATCCTGAGATTTGCGCACGTGGCAAATCACCGGCAGATCGAACTCGCGCGCCAGTTGGAGTTGACCGTTGTAGAAGAACTGCTGGCGCGCATCGTCGAGACCTTCGACGAAATAGTCGAGCCCGATTTCGCCGATGCCGACAAATAGCGGATCGCCCAGACTCGCCTCGATTTCCATGCGCAGCAGGTCGAGATCGCCCTCCTGCGCACCCGGCGTGAAGAGCGGATGAATGCCGAGCGCATAGGCACCGCCGTCGATGCGGTGCGCCAGTTCACGCACTGTCGTGAAGTTCTCGCGGCCGATCGCGGGTATCACGATACGCGCTACCCCGGCTTGACGCGCAGCATTGGCGACTTCATCGCGGTCGGCGTTGAATTCGGATGCGTCGAGATGACAGTGCGTATCGATCCACATGGCGCGCCTCGTTAGCGACGGAGCATCACTCGCGCTTGCGCGCGGCGCTTAAACCGGCACAGGCGGCTCTTCGTGCAAGACGCCGTCCCGCAGCCGCATGATCCGGTCGCAACGTCCTGCCAGCTCGGGATCGTGCGTGACGATCACGAAGCTGGTGTCGAGCGTTTGCGACAGTTCGAGCATCAGATTGAACACGGTGTCGGCGGTGCCGCCGTCGAGATTGCCGGTGGGTTCGTCGGCGAGTACGCAAGCGGGTTTGGTCACCAGCGCCCGCGCAATGGCCACGCGCTGACGCTCGCCGCCCGACAGTTCACCCGGACGATGTTTGGCCCGATGCCCCATGCCGACCCGCTCCAGCACCGCGAGCGCCTCGCGTCGCGCGGCTTCGGTCGTCATGCGGCGAATCCGCAGCGGCATCGCGACATTGTCGAGCGCGGTGAACTCCGGCAGCAGATGGTGGAACTGATACACGAAACCGAGTGCGCGATTGCGCAGGTCGTTACGTTCACGCTCGGAAAGCTTCGTAAACGGCTTGCCCATCACTGAGACATGACCCGCGCTCGGATCGTCGAGGCCGCCGAGCACATGCAGCAACGTGCTCTTGCCAGACCCCGATGCGCCGACGATCGCCAGCTTTTCGCCGCGCCGCACGCTCAGTTGCGCATTGTTCAGCACATGCACATTGAGACCACCCTGCACGAACGACTTCGAAACGCCGGTTGCTTCCAGCACATAGGGATACAGCGCGGTATTTTGATCGGCCATGGATAGGCTGGTGGAACGGTCATTCATAGCGCAGTGCCTCCGCAGGACGGACTTTCGCACCACGCCAGCTCGGATAAAGGGTTGCCAGCGCCGACATCGCGAACGCAATGATGCCGATCCGCGCCACGTCGGCGGGAATCAGTTCGGACGGAAGTTCGCTGATGAAATACACGGACGGCGGCAGGAACTGCACGCCGAGCACATGCTCGATCATCGGCACGAGCCACGGAATGCTCCACGCGATCAGGCAGCCGAGCGCAACACCGGTCGCCGTGCCGATAAAGCCGATCGTCACGCCCTGCACCACGAAAATCTTCATGATCGAGCCGGGCTGCGCGCCGAGCGTGCGCAAAATCGCGATGTCCGCCTGCTTGTTGGTCACCGTCATCACCAGCGACGACACCAGATTGAACGCCGCCACCGCAATGATCAGCGTAAGGATGATGAACATCATGCGTTTTTCGATCTGCACCGCCGAGAACCAGGTCTTGTTCTGCTGGGTCCAGTCGCGGATGTACAAATCGCCGGACAGGCTGCGCGCCAGTTGATGCGCGACCTCCGGCGCCCGCTGCATGTCGGTCAGGCGCAGCCGCACGCCGGTCGGCGCGGACAGCCGGAACAGCGCCTCGGCGTCCTTGATGTTGATCAGCGCGAGGGTGCTGTCGTATTCGTAATGCCCGGACTCGAAGACACCCACCACCGTGAACTGTTTCAGCCGTGGCAGCATGCCGGCGGGCGTGATGGTGCCTTCGGGCGCCACCAGCGTGATCTTGTCGTTGACCGTTACGCCGAGATTGGTGGCGAGGTCCGCGCCCAGCACGATGCCGAAGTCACCCGGCACGAGGTCGGTCAGCTTGCCGCCCTTCATTTCCTTGCCGATATCGGACACTTCAGGCTCGAGCGACGGTTCGACGCCGCGCAACGCCACGCCGCTCACGGCGTCCTGGCGCGTGAGCAGTGCCTGCGCGTCGACGTACGGCGCCGCGCCGATCACTTCCTTGTTCTGGCGGGCTTCCTGGGCGGTCAACTGCCAGTTGGGCATCGAGCCGGTCGGCGAAAAAATTTCGACGTGCGCCAGCACCGACAACATGCGGTCGCGCACTTCTTTCTGGAAACCGTTCATCACGGACAACACGACGATCAGCGCCGCGACGCCGAGCGCGATGCCCGACATCGACACGAGCGCGATGAAGGAAATGAAGCCGTTGCCGGTCGTGCGTTTGCCGGCGCGGGTGTAGCGCCAGCCAATCTGCCATTCGTAGGGAAATTTCAAGCGAATCCTTTTCTGCGTTCTTCGTCTGCTCCCGGCCTTTTACCGCACACGACGGCGCCAACCTGCCACTGTCGCGCCTGTCATGCGGCCTGAGCGTCGTGATCATTGGTGTCGCGGCAACCCGGATGGTTCCGGTAAAACGTTCCGGTGCCGTCCGGCGCGCCTCCGGCGGACCCCGGCGCCACCGAGGCCAACGCCCCGTCGCTGCTGCTACTGCCGTCAATCAAGCGCGAAGTTTGCCATACAATGCCGCGCATTCGCGCAAAGGCCCTGCGCACGGGGCTCGCCGCCCCACTCCCTAACGCAGGTTGTAGCGGCTCCTCAGACCATTGATGAGTCCGGCGGCCTCGCTGACCGCCGTGTCTCGCAGTTCCGCGTCCTTACGGTCCCGATGCAGATGGGTGATATCCCAGTTGCAGCCGCCCTCGTCCTCGACAGTTTCGTGGAACCCGGTCGGAATCCAGCCGGCCGTGGCCGGATTGCCGTCGAGCGCTTTCACGACCAGTTCCAGCAGTTCCTGCTCGGTTTTCAGTTCACGCGACATGTCGGTCTCCGGCGTCATGGGCGCGGTGCCGCCGCGCTCGGCTGCTGCAGTCGGCGAGACTCGGGCGCGCTGCCCGAATCCGCCGATATGGTCTGAATACTCGCATTCTTTGCCCTACAATGCGCAGCATCATGCACGCCAACCGTCTTCATCTTCTCCTGCCCTTCGCGCTGCCCGCCGCAGCGGACGCCTCCACCGCCCTGCACGACATCCAGAGTCCGGCCCTCGACCGGCTGATCGCGCGCGCGACGCTGGTCGAACGGGTGATCGGCGAAGATTTTCAGCGCACGCTGCCGCACGAGCGCTGGGTGGCGCGCCAGTTCGGCGCTCTACCCAATGTTGCCAACGGCACGGCGGCCGCCGACGAAGCGCCGCTTGCCCCGTACATGCTGCGCGCCGACGGCGGCGACCCCGGCAGCGCCACCTGGGCCTGCGTGCAACCGGTGCATGTGCGCATTGCGCACGACCATCTGGTGCTGATCGACCCGGCCTCGCTCGAGCTGTCCGACGCCGAAGCCAGCGTGCTGCTGGCGGTCGCCCGCCCGCTGATCGAGGAACTCGGCGTGCGAATCGAAGCGCCCAGGCCCGCGCGCTGGTACTTGTCGGGAGATGGCTTCGGCACGCTCGCAGGGGCTTCGCCGTTGCGCGCAAGCGGCCGCAACATCGAAATCTGGCTGCCGCACGAGGCGCATTCCGGCGACCGCTCGCGCGCCTGGATGAAGTTGCAGAACGAAGTGCAGATGGCATGGTTCGAGCATCCGGTCAACGAAGCGCGCGAGGCGCGTGGCCTGCCGGCCGTCAATTCGATCTGGTTCCACGCCCAGGGCGCGGCGCAAGCCGTGAGAAGCCCGTTCGCGCGGGTCTTCTCCGACGCGGCCGCCACGCGCGGCCTTGCCATGGCCGCCGGCGTCGAGACGGGCCCCCCGCCGGAATCCTTCGCGGCGTTGACTACGCTCGCGACGGATCGCGCCACGGGCGGCGCGTCCGCCAACACGAATGCCGATGCCAACGGCGTCACGCTGGTCGAACTCGACCCGTTCTCCGCGCCCTACATCGAGCAGGATTGGGCACGCTGGAACGACGCCTTCGCCGCCTTGCAAACCGACTGGTTCGAACCGGCGCTGACCGCGCTGCAGTCAGGTCAGCTTGGCGAACTCGGCCTGACACTGTGCGGCGACACCGGCTCGGTGACGCTCACGGTCACGCGCGGCGACCTGCGCAAATTCTGGCGCCGGCGCGTGCTCGCCTCGCTGTTTATCGAATGACTTATCGAATGACTCATCGAATGATCCACGGCCTCTCCGAATGACTCGAATCGTTACGCGCGCCTGTTCTCCTGTCGACGCCGAAGTCCTCACCCGCCACGGCCTGCATCCAGTGCTCGCGCGCCTGTATGCCGCGCGCGGCGTGTGCATGCCCGATGAAATCGAAACCGGTCTGGCGCGGCTCGTGCCGCCTGCCGCGCTCAAGGGCTGCGAAGGCGCCGCCGCGCTGCTCGCCGACGCGATCCAGAACAGGCGCCGCATGCTGGTGGTCGCCGACTACGATTGCGACGGCGCCACCGCGTGCGCGGTCGCGGTACGCGGCCTGCGCATGTTCGGCGGGCAGATCGAGTATCTGGTTCCGAACCGCTTCGAGTACGGCTATGGCCTGACACCCGAAATCGTTGCGCTGGCTGCCCGCAGTGCGTCCGGCAAGCCGGAACTGCTGATTACGGTCGACAACGGGATCGCCAGCGTCGACGGCGTGGAAGCGGCCAATGCGCTCGGCATCGACGTGCTGGTCACCGACCACCACCTCCCCGGCGACGAACTGCCGGCTGCCCGGGCGATCGTCAATCCGAACCAGCCGGGCTGTACGTTCCCGAGCAAGTGCATCGCCGGTGTCGGCGTGATGTTTTACGTGCTGCTGGCGTTGCGCGCGGAATTGCGCCGCCGCGCCGCCTTCAGCGACGATTTCCCCGAGCCGCGTCTGGACGGCCTGCTCGATCTGGTCGCGCTCGGCACGGTGGCCGACGTGGTCAAACTCGACGGCAATAACCGCGTGCTGGTCGCGCAAGGTCTGCAGCGGATTCGCAAGGGGAAAATGCAGCCTGGCATTGCCGCCCTGTTTCGCGCCGCCGCCCGCGACGCCCGCAGCGCGTCGGGCTTCGACCTGGGCTTCGCGCTCGGGCCACGCCTGAATGCGGCCGGCCGGCTGTCGGACATGTCGCTCGGCATCGAGTGCCTGACCACCGACGACATCGGCCGCGCCTGGGATCTCGCGCAGCAGCTCGACACCATGAACCGCGAGCGTCGCGAAATCGAAGCCGGCATGCAGCAGCAGGCGCTCGAAGACCTCTCGGCGATCGATCCTGAGGGCGCGACCACCATCACGCTGTTCAATCCGGGCTGGCACCAGGGCGTGATCGGCATCGTCGCCGGACGGTTGAAGGAGAAATTCCATCGGCCGTCGTTCACGTTCGCGCTCGCCGACGACAGCGGCCAGCTCGTCAAAGGCTCGGGCCGTTCGATCTCGGGCTTCCATCTGCGTGACGCACTCGACCTGATCTCGAAGCGCGAGCCCGGCCTGATCGTCAAATTCGGCGGCCACGCGATGGCCGCGGGTCTGACGATGGCTGCCGCCGACGTGCCGCGCTTCACCGCCGCATTCGAGGCCGTGGGCCGCGCATGGCTCTCCGAAGAGGCGCTCTCGCGCACGGTCGAAACCGATGGTGAGCTCGAAGACGCCTACTTCACGCCGCAATTCGTCGAAATGCTCGACGCCGCCGTCTGGGGCCAGGGCTTCCCGGCACCGGTGTTTTCCGGCGAATTCGATATCGCCTCGCAGGCGCTGGTGAAGGACAAGCATCTGAAGCTGCAACTGCTGCGCGGCCGCCAGCGCTTTAACGCGATCTGGTTCAATCACACCGACACGCTACCCGCGCGCACCACCGTCGCCTACCGCCTCGCCAGCGATACGTGGAATGGCGTGTCGCGGGTGCAATTGATCGTCGAACACGCGGCGAGCTGAAGCGGCCACGGGGTAGCCGCGCGGGCGGCTCCCGGCTGCTTGGCGAGTGCTGCCTGAGTGCTGCCTGAGTGCTCCCTGGATGCAGCCGACGTTCTGCCCCCTGCGCGCAAAGCGTCAAAAATCACCGCAAAATCAACCCCAAACCCGCGCCGGATCGCTCACAAGGCTCCGGCGCGGGGCGCCGATCGGCTATAATTTCCCCTTTTTACGAAGCTATAAAAGATCGACATGGAAGCGGAACGTCTCAACGCGATCGAAGCCTCACTGGCGGACCTGCGCACGCGCGCGGACTCGCTACGGGGGTATCTTTGACTACGACGACAAAGCACTGCGTCTAATCGAAGTCAACCGGGAACTCGAAGACCCGGACGTCTGGAACGACTCGAAGCACGCCCAGGCCCTCGGCCGGGAAAAGAAGCTGCTCGACGATACCGTCGGCAAACTCACCTCGCTCGATAACGACTTGCGCGACGCGCAGGACCTGTTCGATATGGCCCGCGAAGAAGACGACGAGGAAACCCTCGTCGCCTGCGAATCCGACGCGCAAGGCATCGAACAACGCGTTGCCGACATGGAATTCCGCCGGATGTTCTCGAACCCGGCCGATCCGAACAATGCCTTCCTGGATATCCAGGCCGGCGCCGGCGGCACCGAAGCGTGCGACTGGGCGTCCATGCTGCTGCGCCAGTACCTGCGCTACTGCGAGCGCAAGGGCTTCAAGACCGAAGTACTGGAACAGACCGACGGCGACGTCGCGGGCATCAAGAACGCCACGATCAAGATCGAAGGCGAATACGCATACGGCTTTTTGCGTACCGAAACCGGCGTGCACCGTCTCGTGCGCAAGTCGCCGTTCGATTCGTCGGGCGGCCGTCATACGTCGTTCTCGTCGGTGTTCGTGTACCCGGAAATCGACGATTCGATCGAAGTCGACATCAATCCGGCCGATCTGCGCATCGACACGTACCGTGCGTCCGGCGCGGGCGGTCAGCACATCAACAAGACCGATTCGGCGGTGCGGATTACGCACATGCCATCGGGCATCGTCGTGCAGTGCCAGAACGACCGCTCGCAGCACCGCAACCGTGCCGAAGCCATGGCCATGCTCAAATCGCGCCTGTACGAAGCGGAAATCCGCAAGCGTCAGGAAGAGCAGGACAAGCTGGAAGCCGGCAAGACCGATGTGGGCTGGGGTCATCAGATCCGCTCGTACGTGCTGGACAACAGCCGTATCAAGGATTTGCGCACCAACGTCGAAATCAGCAATACCAAGAGCGTGCTCGACGGCGACCTCGATCCGTTCATCAGCGCCAGCCTGAAACAGGGCGTCTAAGCGCAACCGGCGCGGCATGCCTCACATCGCCGCGCCGACTCTTTGCATCTTTGTTTATAGCGCCTGAGGTTTTTTACTGACTGGCCACCCGCATGCGGACCATCCTGGTGCGGGCCACTGAATACCAGACCATCATGACCGAACCGACCCAGCCGACTGCGGCCCAGCCAAATGTCGTACCCGAGGTGGACGACAACAAGATCATGGCCGAACGCCGTGAAAAGCTGCGCGAACTGCGTGAGCAAGGCGTCGCCTATCCGAACGATTTCCGTCCCACTCACCATGCCGCCGATCTGCAAACGCAGTACGCCGAGACCGACAAGGAAGCACTCGAAGCCAATCCGCTCGAAGTCGCCATCGCCGGCCGCATGATGCTCAAGCGCGTGATGGGCAAGGCGAGCTTTGCGACCGTGCGCGACGGTTCGGGTCAGATCCAGTTCTTCATCACGCCCGCCGATGTCGGTCAGGAAACGTACGACGCCTTCAAGAAGTGGGACATGGGTGACATCGTCGCGGCGCGCGGCATGCTGTTCCGCACCAACAAGGGCGAGCTCTCGGTGCGCTGTACCGAACTGCGTTTGCTGTCGAAGTCGCTGCGTCCGCTGCCGGACAAGTTTCATGGTCTGTCGGACCAGGAAATGAAGTACCGCCAGCGCTATGTCGACCTGATCGTCACGCCGGAAACGCGCAAGACGTTCGTCGCGCGCACCAAGGCGATTTCGTCGATCCGCAAGTTCATGTCGGACGCCGAGTTCATGGAAGTCGAAACGCCGATGCTGCATCCGATTCCGGGCGGCGCGGCGGCCAAGCCGTTCACCACGCACCACAATGCGCTCGACATGCAAATGTTCCTGCGCATCGCGCCGGAACTGTATCTGAAGCGCCTCGTGGTCGGCGGCTTCGAGCGTGTGTTCGAGATCAACCGTAACTTCCGCAATGAGGGCGTGTCGGTACGCCACAATCCGGAATTCACGATGATCGAGTTCTACGCGGCGTACACCGATTACAAGTGGTTGATGGATTTCACCGAGCAGTTGATCCGCCAGGCGGCGATCGACGCGCTGGGCACCGCCACGATCAGCTACCAGGGCCGCGAACTGGATCTGGCCAAGCCCTTCCATCGCTTGACGATCAGCCAGGCGATCCAGAAGTACGCCCCGCAGTACACGGACGCGCAACTCACCGACGACGCCTTCCTGCGCACGGAACTGAAGAAGTTCGGTGTGGATGCGTCGAAGCCGCAATTCCTGAACGCAGGCGTGGGCGCGCTGCAACTGGCGCTGTTCGAAGAGACCGCCGAATCGCAGTTGTGGGAGCCGACCTACATCGTCGACTACCCGATCGAAGTGTCGCCGTTGGCGCGTGCCTCGGACAAATTCGACGGCATCACCGAGCGTTTCGAACTGTTCATCACGGGCCGTGAAATCGCCAACGGTTTCTCGGAGCTGAACGATCCGGAAGACCAGGCCGCCCGCTTCAAAAAGCAGGTCGACCAGAAAGACGCCGGCGACGAAGAAGCGATGTTCTACGACGCCGACTACATTCGCGCGCTGGAATACGGCATGCCGCCGGCCGGCGGTTGCGGCATCGGCATCGACCGTCTGGTGATGATGCTGACCGATAGCCCGAGCATTCGCGACGTCATTCTGTTCCCGCACCTGCGTCGCGAGGACTGATCGCCGCGTCGCTCGCGACAACGGCTTGCAAAACCAAAACGCCCGGCTCGATGCCGGGCGTTTTTGCTTGTAGCGCGTGAAAAACATCTCGCGGCACAACCTGACAGTTTGTAACCGTCGGTAAAAGGTGCGTATCCTCTACCAGACCGCGATTCTCCTGACTTGCCGCGGACCCGCAAGAAATCAGGCGCTCCGCCGCGCTGCGCGGACTTTGACGCGAATGAGCCGCGAGGATTGCCCGCAAATCGTTACAAATTGAAACCCTCCCGGGATCGATTTGCCCGACACTCAGTCTCAATAACAGTCGACTCTGCTCCAGACGGAGGCAAATATGGATAATCCAGATACCAAATCCACGCAACAACGTCGTCTTCACCCGCTTGTGGCAACCGCTGCGGGCGCAGTCATCATCGCCAGTCTCGTCGCGACCGCGGCCGTCACGGGGCTGTTCCCGAAGGCGTCGAGCACAGGCGCGCAAACAGATCAGAGCCAGGCCGCGCAAGTGACCACACAGCCTGGCGTGGTTGATTCGGCGGCACCGGCAAATATGGCTAACCAGCCGGGTGGCCAACAGCCGGCGGCTGCGCAACAAACCGCCCAGCAACCGGCGCCACAACCCGTGCCGCAACCTCAGCAGCCTCAGCAACAGCAGTACGCCCAGCAGCAGGCCCAGCCGGCTCCGCAATATCAGCAACAGCAGCCGTCGCAACCGGCGTACTGCTCGAGTTGCGGCACGGTGGCTGCGATCTCAGCGGTGCGTCAGGAAGGTCATGGCACCGGTATCGGCGCCGTCGGTGGCGCCGTGGCCGGCGGCGTGGTCGGTAATCAGTTCGGCGCCGGCAATGGCCGTGCCGCGATGACGATCCTCGGCGCGCTCGGCGGGGGCCTCGCCGGTAACTCGGTTGAAAAGCACATCCGCAGCACGACGTCGTATTCGGTGCGGGTGCGAATGGAAAACGGCAAGACGCGCTACTTCACCTATCACGAAGCGCCGCCGTTCCAGCAAGGCCAGCGCGTGCGGGTCGAAAACGGCTCGCTCGTCGCGGTCTGAAGGCTGGCTGCCTGACGATTTTCCAGGCGTTAAAAAAGGCGATTCCAATGGAATCGCCTTTTTCTTTGCTGCAGCGAAAGTGGACTCAATAATCCGCGTCTTCGATCCATGCGGCCTGAATCGCTTCAAGGATTTTTTCGTTCGACCGGTTAGGGTCGTCGTCGAACCCTTCCAGCTCGGTCACCCAGCGGTGCAAATCGGTGAAGCGCACCTGCTGCGGGTCGATACCCTGGTGCTTGTCAGTCAGGGCCATCGCGATGTCTTGCGTATCGGTCCACTTCATGGCTGCATCCTCCAGTTAGTGATTTTCCTTCGCGTGATTGATCGAGTAGCGCGGGATCTCGACGACCAGATCCTGCTCGGCCGGCACCATCGCCTGGCACGACAGACGCGAGGCCGGTTCGAGCCCCCACGCCTTGTCCAGCAGATCGTCCTCGTCTTCCTCGGACGGCGTCAAGGCGGCGAAACCCTCACGCACGATCACGTGGCAAGTCGTGCACGCGCAGGACTTCTCGCACGCGTGCTCGATTTCGATGCCGTGCTCGAGCAGACTGTCGCAGATGCTCTTGCCGGGCACGGCGTCGATCACCGCGCCTTCCGGGCACAGTTCGACGTGGGGCAGCACAACGATTTGAGGCATACATTTTCCGTTTGGGTCTGCGGCACGACGGCCGCAACCAGGCTCCGTGCCATTTTACTGACGCTGCGCGGACTTTTTTAAGTCTACGCGGCGCGCTTCATTGTTCATTGCCGGCTGGCGCGCATCGCGCGGCCACGCCGCAAACGCTTAGATCTCGTCGAGCTTACGGCCGGCCAGCGCGCGACGAATGCCCTTGTTCATGCGGCGGGCGGCGAATTCGTCGGTGCCTTCGGCAAGCGTTTTGGTCGCGGCTTCGATCGCGTCGGCGTCGTCGCTTTCGGCGATGTTGCGCAAAGCGACGAGCAGCGCGTCGAGTTCGGCGCGTTCGCTGTCGTCGAGCAATTCGGCGTCGGCGGCGAGCGCCGCGTCGGTGGCTTCCACCAGACGGCGCGCTTCCACTTGCGCCTCACGCAGTGCGCGCGCGCGCATATCGACTTCGGCGGTCGAAAAGCTCTCTTCGAGCATTCTGGCGATGTCGTCGTCAGCCAGACCGTAGGACGGCTTGACCACCACCGACGCTTCCACGCCCGAACCCTGCTCGCGCGCGAAGACCGACAGCAAGCCGTCCGCGTCGACCTGATACGTGACGCGAATCCGCGCCGCGCCAGCCGCCATCGGCGGAATGCCGCGCAACTCGAAACGCGCGAGCGAACGGCAATCGCTGACGAGCTCGCGCTCGCCTTGCACGACGTGGATCGCCATCGCCGTCTGGCCGTCCTTGAAGGTCGTGAAATCCTGCGCGCGAGCGACCGGGATCGTCGAATTGCGCGGGATGATCTTCTCGGTCAAACCGCCCATCGTTTCGACGCCGAGCGACAGCGGAATCACGTCGAGCAACAACCACTCGTCGCCGTCCGCGCCGCGATTGCCCGCGAGCAGATCGGCCTGGATCGCCGCGCCAAGCGCGACGACCTGATCCGGGTCCAGATTGATGAGCGGCGGCTGACCGAAGAACGACTCGACCGCGCGGCGGATCACCGGCATGCGCGTCGCGCCGCCCACCAGCACCACGCCCTTGACCTCTTTGGTCGTCACCCTGGCATCGCGCAGCGCTTTCTTCGTCGGCCCGAGCGTGCGTTGAACCAGCGCCTGAGTGATGGTCTCGAAAGTGGCCTCGTCGATCGTCAGATCGATCCGGGTGCCGTTCGAGAGTGTGGCCTGTACCTTTGCACCCGGCGCATCCGACAAAGCCTCCTTGGTCACGCGAACGCTGTCGAGCAGCAGGCGGACGTCTTCGGCGGCGAGCGTTTGCGGCGCGATACCCGCCTGCTCCAGCACGTAGCGATACAGGGCGTGGTCGAAATCGTCGCCGCCGAGCGCGGAATCGCCACCCGCCGCGAGCACTTCGAACACACCTTTAGTGAGCTTCAGAATCGACAGATCGAAGGTGCCGCCGCCGAGGTCGTAGACCGCGTAGAGGCCTTCGGAACCGTTATCAAGGCCGTAGGCGATCGCAGCCGCTGTCGGCTCGTTCAGGAGACGCAGCACGTTCAGGCCGGCCAGACGCGCGGCGTCTTTGGTTGCCTGACGCTGCGCTTCGTCGAAGTACGCGGGCACGGTAATGACCGCGCCGACCAGATCGTCGCCGAGCGTGTCTTCGGCACGCTGGCGCAGCGTCGCGAGAATTTCCGCGGACACTTCGACCGGGCTCTTCACACCGTCGACAGTACGGATCTGCACCATGCCGGGCGCGTCGACGAAATCGTACGGCGCGTTCTCGGCGCCCTCCACTTCCGCCTTGCCACGCCCCATGAAGCGCTTGACCGACACGATCGTGTTGCGCGGATCGGTTGCGGCTTCAGCCTTGGCCGTGCGGCCGATACGGCGGCCGCCCTTTTCCAGGTAACGCACCACCGACGGCAGCAGCGCATGGCCATCTTCGTCGGGCAGCACGTCGGGCACGCCGCTGCGTACGGCGGCGACGAGGGAGTTGGTGGTGCCAAGATCGATACCGACCGCCAGACGCCGCTGATGGGGCGCCGGCGCCATGCCGGGTTCGGAGATTTGCAGTAAGGCCATCTGGATCTTCTCGGAGCCGCCTGGGCCCCGTCCTGAATTTTCGCGTTGCTGGAGAGATTGCTACGACTGCTATCGCTGCGTATTCATGCGCGGCGCGGGCGCGCACCGGGACGCCGGACCATATTGGACCGCTAGTTCTCGAGCCGCTCGATCTGCGTGTCGATTTCCGACGCCACCCGCTCGATGAACATCAACTGCCGCACCGCCTCGCCCGCGGCCTGATTCGCGCCGCTGTCGAGCAACGCGCCGAGCTTGTCGAAGCGCATGCGCTCTTCGTCGCGCAGCTCGGTCAGCAGGGCGTCGAGCGCGTCGACGTTCTTCGCCGCGGCCGCGTCTTCAATGCCTTCGCGCCACTCCATCTGCTGCATCAGGAACGCCGGCTCCATCGCCGTGTTGTTGTGAGCGCCAACGTCAATGCCGCGCAGGTGCAACAGGTAGGTCGCGCGCTTCAACGGATCGCGCAGCGTCTGATACGCCTCGTTGGTACGCGTCGCCCATTGCATCGCGATGCGCTTTTGCGCGTCGCCGGCCGCCGCGAAGCGGTCCGGATGCACTTGTGCCTGCACCGTGCGGTAGGCGTGATCGAGTACCGGTGCGTCGAGCGCGAATTGCGCCGGCAGATCGAACAGGTCGAAGTGGCTGTCGTTCAGCGAGGCCATCGGATAAAAAGAGTCCGTTCAGGAAAGCGCACCGGAGTGCAGGCTAAAAACGCGGATCGAAATCGCAGTGAAGGTTCTGCGGTAAGGAACCACCGGATGCGCGGATGAAACTAAAAAGGCGGCCCGCGCCGCCTTTGATCCGCTGCACGCGGAATGAGCCGATCTACACGCGGAACGATTCGCCGCAACCGCACTCGTCCTTCACGTTCGGGTTGTTGAACTTGAAGCCCTCGTTCAATCCCTCGCGCGCAAAGTCGAGTTCGGTGCCGTCGATATAGGCGAGGCTCTTCGGGTCGACAATGATCTTCACGCCGTTGCAGTCGAACACTTCGTCTTCAGGCGCGAGTTCATCCACGTACTCGAGCTTGTAAGCCAAACCCGAGCAACCGGTGGTGCGCACGCCTACGCGCAGCCCGACACCCTTGCCGCGACGAGTCAGATACTTCTGGACGTGCTGTGCTGCCTTTTCGGTCAACGTAATTGCCATAGCGTTTCTCATTGCGCCGCGCGCGTTCGGCATTCATATGCCTACTGACACGCCGCTACCCTGTCTGCATCAAATATCGCTCACGCCGGACGGTGCATTTCTACCTGTACCGCCCGCTTCGACTCACTCAAACACGTTTACGCGTGTTGCTTGTCGCCTTCGACGACCGCTTCACCATGACGCTGCTTGTAATCGGCGACCGCTGCCTTGATCGCGTCTTCCGCGAGAATCGAGCAGTGGATCTTCACCGGCGGCAGCGCCAGTTCTTCGGCGATCTGCGTGTTCTTGATCGACATGGCCTGATCGAGCGTCTTGCCCTTCACCCATTCGGTGACGAGCGAACTCGACGCAATCGCCGAACCGCAGCCATACGTCTTGAACTTCGCGTCTTCAATGATGCCGTCCGCGCCCACGCGGATCTGCAGCTTCATTACGTCGCCGCATGCCGGCGCGCCGACCATGCCGGTGCCGACCGCATCGTCGTCCTTCGCGAAGGAACCGACGTTGCGCGGGTTTTCGTAGTGGTCCAGAACCTTGTCGCTATAAGCCATGATTACACTCCTTGATCCGTTTCAACCTGCAAATTGAGATTCGATAAATTCGACTTCGTCCAGACTGGCGCGTCAGTGCGCTGCCCACTGGATGGTCGAAATATCGATCCCGTCCTTGTGCATTTCCCACAGCGGCGACAAGTCGCGCAACTTCGAAATCTTGGTCTTCAGCAGGTTGATCACGTAATCGACATCCTGCTCGGTCGTGAAGCGGCCCACCGTGAAGCGGATCGAGCTATGCGCCAGCTCGTCGTTACGGCCGAGTGCGCGCAGCACGTACGACGGTTCCAGCGAAGCCGACGTACACGCCGAGCCCGACGACACCGCCACGTCCTTCACCGCCATGATCAGCGATTCGCCTTCGACGAAATTGAAGCTGATGTTCAGGTTATGCGGCACACGCTTTTCCATGTCGCCGTTCACATACGTTTCTTCCATGTCCTGCAGGCCGCGCAACAGACGATCGCGCAACATGCGGATGCGCTCGTTTTCCGTCGCCATTTCTTCACGTGCGATACGGAATGCTTCGCCCATGCCGACGATCTGGTGCGTAGCCAGCGTGCCCGAACGCATGCCGCGCTCGTGACCGCCGCCGTGCATCTGAGCCTCGATACGGATACGCGGCTTGCGGCGCACGTACAACGCGCCAATGCCCTTCGGACCGTACGTCTTGTGCGCCGAGAACGACATCAGGTCGACCTTCAGCTTTTGCAGATCGATCGCGATCTTGCCGGTGGCCTGCGCCGCGTCGACGTGGAAAATGATGCCCTTTTCACGGGTGATCTCGCCGATCGCCTCGATGTCCTGGACCACGCCGATCTCGTTGTTCACCGACATGACCGAGACCAGAATCGTGTCCGGGCGCAGCGCGGCCTTGAACTTTTCGAGGTCGATCAGGCCGTCGTCCTTCACGTCCAGATACGTGACTTCAAAGCCTTCGCGTTCGAGTTCGCGGCAGGTGTCGAGCACAGCCTTGTGCTCGGTCTTCACCGTGATGATGTGCTTACCCTTGCTCTTGTAGAAGTGCGCAGCACCCTTGATCGCGAGGTTGTCCGATTCCGTTGCGCCCGAGGTCCAGATGATTTCGCGCGGATCGGCATTCACCAGCGCAGCGACGTTCTCGCGCGCTTCTTCCACCGCACGTTCCGCATCCCAGCCATAGCTGTGGCTGCGCGATGCGGGGTTGCCGAACTGCTCACGCAGGTACGGAATCATCTTGTCCACCACACGCGGATCGATCGGCGTCGTCGCGCTGTAGTCCATGTAGATGGGCAGGTGGAGAGTGTCGTTGTTCATCAATTGCTCCGGGGACATCATTGCTCTGGCTTCTGGGTTCCTGATCAGGCTGCGGTGCGTTCTGATTGCCGCGCCTAGGAACCGGCCATGTTGAAAACTGAATTAGGCCCTTTCGGCACCGCGCGAGCGGGTTCGACCGCCGGCGCTTCATTGCGGCGATCGCGCAACACCGCCGGCGCACCTTCGCGCGAGCGCTGCTGATCGACCAGATCCTTCAGCGAGACCGAATCCAGATACTCGACCATTTTCTGGTTCAGGGTCGACCACAATTCGTGCGTCATGCAGTGGCCGTCGTGCTGTTTGGTACCCTCGCACGAGCCCTTGCCGCCGCATTGGGTGGCGTCGAGCGGCTCGTCGACAGCGATGATGATGTCGGCGACGGTCACGTCTTCAGCGCGGCGGGCCAGATTGTAGCCGCCGCCGGGTCCGCGCACGGATTCGACGATTTCGTGACGACGCAGCTTGCCAAACAGCTGCTCGAGATAAGACAGGGAGATATGTTGGCGCTGGCTGATACCCGCAAGCGTCACCGGGCCCTGCTCCTGGCGCAGTGCCAGGTCAATCATCGCCGTGACGGCGAAACGGCCTTTTGTGGTGAGTCTCATATGGTGTGGGAACCGCAATTCTCGACAAGTTTGGTCAAGTATAAATACATGAGTGAATTAGTCAAGTATCCCTATCGTGATTTGGGTCATTTGCTTAATTACTGAATAGGGCAGCCGACGCCGGCCGACCACCGCCACACTCATGCAATCAGTTGAGGGCGCAACGCCGCGATCAGCCCGCGGCAGGCCGCTTCGCATTGATCCAACACCTGCTCGAACCCTTCGGCGCCGCCGAAATAGGGATCGACCACTTCTCGCGCGCCGGCCCAGCGATCGTCCGCCTCAGACACGAACTCCATCAGCAGGCGGATTTTGTCACGCTGCTGCACAGGACAAACCTGGCGCAGCGCGGCGACGTTTTTGTCATCCATCGCGATCAGCAGATCGAAACGCTCGAAGTCGGCTGCCGCGATCTGCCGCCCACGCAAGGCAGCAAGCTCATAACCCCGTCGGCCTGCGGCAACTTGCGCGCGGTCGTCCGGCGGCTGGCCGATGTGCCAGTCGCCCGTGCCGGCCGAATCGATCAGAATCCGCTCCGCAAGCTTCGCCTCCCCGACCAGACGGCGCATCACGCCTTCCGCGGTCGGTGAACGGCAGATGTTCCCCAGGCAGACAAAGCAGATGGACACGGTTTTCATCAGAGGCAACCGGGCGCCAAGCGCCCGCAGATAGACAGTTAAGAAACGGTGGCGCGATTATACAAAGCCGCGCCAAATCGCGCCGGACGCGGCGCGCTCAGGACACTTCAGGACACTTCAGGACGCTTCAGCCAGCGGCATTGCCGTTACTGCGCGCATGGGTTTGGCCGGCAACGTCGCCGCGTTGTCGACCATGCCGTACGAGACGGCACGCGCCAGTTCGGCAGTCAGTTGATCGGCAGCAAGCGGCACTTGCGAAGAACGCATAGCGTTATCGCCGCCAATGTGCAGATAGGCTGCCGCGGCAAGCGGTACAACAATGGCAAGGGGCCAGTACACCGATATTATCTTTTTCATGATGCTGTTTCTCCGATTGGGGCTCGTACGCTCGTGACGCACTATGCCCAGTCGAAATCCTATAGGAATTCACAATCGGGAAAAACCCACAGGGACGAGATACAGCGTTGCTCTGGATGGAACAGTCCATGAACCCCATTAACCCGTTTGCCAGGCACAACGTCGGTGACATTGACGTGCGTCGTGGCATGAAAAAGAAATCCTTACAAACACATACAAAACTGGTGCGACGGTTGGTGATAATAGCTGTCTTACAGAAATGAAAACCTCGCACTGGCCCTTCAAATGAAACCTCTTGCTCCACTTGCCGGCCTGACAGTCGCTGTCGCATTGTTAGGCGGCTGCGCGGTCTATCCGGACGGCACGCCAATGGCCGGCAACGGCTATGGCGGCGGTTACAGCGACTATGGCAGTTACGACGGCTATGCCACGGGCGTGCCGGTTGTGCCGCAAACCAGCGTCTACATGGGCTACAGCAATTACTCGGGACCGGGTTACTACGACGGACCGGGCCGCTACTACGGGCCGGGACCCGGATATCGGGGCTACCCGGGCTATCCGGACCGGGGCCGGCCGAATAACGGCAACTATGGAAACAACGGAAACCGCGGAGACAACGGAAGCGGCGGCTGGCATGGCCAGCCAAACGGCGCTGGCCCACGCGGTGGGCCGCCGCCTCAAGGCGCGGTGGGTGGACCGAGAGGACCGAGTGGGTCTAACGCACCACGCCCGGGAGCAGGCGGCCCGCCGCCCGCTCCGCCACAGCAAGCAGGCAATGGCAATGGGCGCGGCAACGGGGGCAATGCGTCGGCGAGAGGCAATTACGGGCGCCAGCCGGGAATGTCGGACCACTGATCCGGCGAGGAAGGCGCAGGTGCGAGCGCGCGGTACCGCTCGCTCAGCCTATGTGGCTGCGCTGAGCGGCGTACAGCTCCCTGAACGTACGGCCGACCGGCGCCGGCATATCGCGCGTATTGGTCCACCCCGCGCCACCCAACGGCAGTTTGGCAATCGAACGATTTCGCCCGCCCATTTGTTCCAGCACGCGAACCGCCAGCTTGGTGAAGAGCGCGTAAGCATCCGGGTGCAGCGCGAGGAAACCCCACACCGCAAGCCCTACCCGCTCGCGCCACGGCCGCAAACGCCGCTCGACCTGCTTCTCGCGCAACTTGCGCAACAGATCGGACAAGGGAATCCCCACCGGACATACGCTGTTGCACTCGCCGCATAAAGTCGCCGCCTGAGGCAGATCCAGCGCCTTGTCGATGCCGACGTAGCTCGGCGTCAGCACCGAGCCCATCGGCCCCGGATAAACCCAACCGTAGGCATGCCCCCCAACCTTCTGATACACCGGGCAGTGATTCATGCAGGCGCCGCAACGGATACAGCGCAGCATGTCCTGAAAGTCACCGCCAATCAGGCCCGTGCGCCCGCCGTCGACCAGCACTACATACATATGCTCGGGACCGTCCTGATCGCCCACGCCGCGCGGCCCGGTCAGCACGGAAAAATAGTTCGAGGTTGCCTGGCCCGTGGCCGATCGCGGCAAAAGGCGCATCGCAGTCGCCAGATCTTCGAGCGTTGGCAACACTTTCTCAATGCCGGTCACAGCCACATGCACGCGCGGCATTACCGTGCACATGCCCTCGTTACCTTCGTTCGTGACAAGCACGACGGAACCCGTCTCTGCCACCACGAAGTTGCCACCGGTCACGCCCATGTCCGCGGTCATGAAGTGCGGTCGCAGCACCTCGCGCGCTTCGCGGGTCATGTCCGTGATTTCGGTCAGGCGCGGGCGGTCGTGCGTTTTCGCGAAAAGATCGGCGATCTCGTCCTTATCTTTATGGACGACCGGCGCAATGATGTGGCTGGGCGGCTCGTTATCGTTGATCTGAAGAATGTACTCACCCAGATCGGTTTCGATCGACTGCACGCCCATTTGCCCCAGCACTTCGTTCAGGCGCATTTCCTCGGTGACCATCGACTTGGTCTTGATCACCTTCTTCACCTCGTGCCGGCGCGCAATATCGCCGACGAGGCGCGCTGCCTCATGCGTCGTCTCCGCGAACAGGACGGTGACGCCGCGCCGGGCCGCTTCGCGTTCGAAGGTCTCAATCCAGACATCGAGATTTTCCAGCGCACGATCGCGGCGCTCCCTGAGCGCGGCGCGGGTGGCAGGAAAATCGATCGCCGTCATGGACGCGGCGCGGGCCGACACGAACTTGGTCGACAGCTTGGTGAGGTTCTGCTGCAGACGCTGGTCAGCAATTTTTTGGCCCGCGCGGGCCTTGAAATGCATTGATTGGACTTGCATGGCGGCCTTGAGCAAATTCGACTGAAATGCGCGACGGAATGGCGCTGGAAGTGCACGAGCGACGCGCGCGAAATGGAGTGTATTGAATCAAGCGCGCCTGTTTGAGCGCCGCGACGATTCTTAAACGTCGCCCGCCAGCACCTGGGCGATATGCAGCACGCGAGTGGCGGTGTCGCCCGTGCGCCGCAAACGGCCTTCGATATTGAGCATGCAGCCGAGATCGCCGAGCACCACCGTGCCGGCGCCGCTCGCACCGATATTCGCGCATTTCTCGTCGACGATCGCTGTCGATATATCGCCGTACTTGATCGCGAAGGTGCCGCCAAAGCCGCAGCAGTGCTCGCAATCCTTCATTTCGGTCACTGCCACGCCCACCTGCGCCAGCAACGCGCGCGGTTGCGCCTTGATGCCGAGTTCGCGCAACCCCGAACAGGAATCGTGATAAGTCACCTGGCCCGCGAACTCACCCGGCTGCAATTGCACCCTGGCCACATTGACGAGGAAATCGGTCAACTCGAACACCTTGGCCCGCAAACGGCCAAAGCGGGTCATGAATTCCGGATCGTCCGCAAACAGGTCGCCGTAATGCGCACGGATCATGCCGCCGCAGGACCCGGACGGCACCACGATGTAGTCGAACTGTTCGAACTCGCGCAAGGTTTTCTCGGCCAGATCGCGCGCGATGCGCCGCTCACCCGAGTTGTACGCAGGCTGCCCGCAGCAGGTTTGCGCAGGTGGCACCACCACCTCGAAACCGGCACCTTCGATCAGCTTGATGGCCGAAAAACCGATCTCCGGACGCATCAGGTCAATCAGGCAGGTAACGAACAATCCGACTCGCATGAGCCCTCCTTCGGGAAAACGTCCCTGATTATCCGCTGTTTGCCGCACAATACCAACGGCCGGAAGACATAGGACGAATGCCACGTTAAATTGGAATAGCGCTTCCAAGCGCGTTCCTTCTTTTCACAATACGGGATACAATCAATTTCCGCTGTTTGACGCGTCAACCGATTCCTCCCATGAGCGATACGAACCCGGATCCCAAAACTTCGATCCAGGTGATTGAACGCATGATGCGCCTGCTCGATGCACTCGCTGCGCATAGCGATCCGGTCAGCCTGAAAGAACTCTCCATCCGTACGGAGCTGCACCCGTCCACCGCGCACCGCATCCTGAACGATATGGTGATGTGCCGGCTGGTCGACCGGTCGGACCCCGGCACTTACCGCCTCGGCATGCGTCTGCTCGAACTGGGCAATCTGGTGAAGGCGCGGCTCTCGGTACGCGACGCGGCGCTGACGCCGATGCGCGAATTGCACCGTCAAACCGGGCAGACAGTGAACCTGTCGGTACGTCAGGGCGACGAGATCGTCTATATAGAACGCGCCTACTCCGAGCGCTCCGGCATGCAGGTGGTGCGAGCGATTGGTGGGCGCGCGCCGCTGCATCTGACCTCGGTGGGCAAGCTCTTCCTCGCCGCCGACGAATCGACCCGCGTGCGAGCTTATGCTACGCGTACCGGCCTGTCCGGTCACACACAGAACAGCATCACCGACCTGACCAAACTCGAGCGTGAGCTGTCGCACGTGCGTCAACAGGCGTGCGCACGCGATAACGAAGAACTGGAACTGGGCGTGCGCTGCATCGCAGCGGGGATTTACGACGACACCGGCAAGCTGGTTGCGGGCCTGTCGCTATCCGCCCCGGCGGATCGCTTGCAGGACTCGTGGCTGGCGCAGCTCAGCCAGACGGCGCTGTTGATTTCAGCGTCGCTCGGTTATCGTCCGCAGATACAGCGAGAGCACACGCAGCACGCGTAAGCGGGCGGCAGCTCCTCCTGCGGCCCAATAAAAAAGCCTCGCGTTTGCGAGGCTTTTTTCTGGCCAGTCCGAAAACCGGCCGCCAAACCATGCCAAGGCAGCTTCAGGTGCCCGCGCCGCCGGCATCCGCGCTAGTGATGCGCGGCTGATCGCCACCGTTGTCGAGCCACGTGCGCAGACGCGTTGCGTCCGCAAAGCGCGAGTACTTACCCGACGAGTCGAGCAGCACCATGATCATCGGACGGCCGTGAATGGTCGCCTGCATCACAAGACACTCGCCCGCTTCGTTGATGAACCCGGTCTTTTGCAGGCCGATGTCCCACGTCGGGTTACGCACCAGTGCATTCGTGCTGTTGTACGCCAGCGAACGCTTGCCGGTGTACACCTCGTAGCTGTGATCGGTCGAGAACTTGCGGATTAGCGGATATTGATACGCCGCGTTGACCATTTTCACGAGGTCACGTGCGCTCGACACGTTCTGGCTCGTCAAACCCGTGGGGTTTTCAAAGTGCGTGTCGGTCATGCCGAGTTGCTTGGCCTTCGCATTCATTGCCGCGAGGAACGCCGGACGGCCGCCCGGGAAATAACGCGACAGCGCCGCGGCCGCGCGGTTTTCCGAGGCCATCAGCGCGATGTGCAACATGTCTTCACGCGAAAGTACCGAACCCACCGACAAACGCGAGCCGGTGTTCTTCTCGTAATCGCGGTCTTCGTCGGTGACTTCGATCTGATCGGTCATCGGCTCTTTCGAGTCGAGCACCACCATCGAGGTCATCAGCTTGGTGATCGACGCGATGGGCACCACGGCGCGCGAATTCTTGTCGAACAGCGACTCGCCGGAGTTCTGATCGATCACGTAGGCAACGCTTGAACGCAGCATCAGTGCGTCCGGCGTTTCGTGCAGACCGAAAGCCTGGCCGACGGTAGGCGGACGCGGTTCGTACGCGACGCGGCGCACCACCGAGTGGTGGCGACCGTTCGACGTGTATGTCACGCGCTTGCGCTTGACGCTTGCGCGCGGTGCGTCGTCACCTGCGGCGGCCACGGTCTTCGCAGCAGCGCCTTTGACGGCCTTCTTGCTCGACACTTTGGCTGCGGCTGCCGGCTTCTTGGCTGCTTTCGCGTTTTTGGAGGTTTTTGCCGTGGTGGCGGGCGTGGCAGCAAAAGTGCTCACGGGCGTGGCGAACGCCGCTGCGATGACCATGGAGGCGGCCACCGACAGAGCGGTGCTACGGGCCGCGCCGTGGATCACTTTTAGCGACGAAAACATGTCGGTTTTCATGGGTGTTCGGTAGGGAGCGGCAAGAGGTTTCCGCAAGTGTAGTAAAACAACGAAAAATTAGCAATTTGAAGCACTTATACGCGCTCCTTAAACCGGCTTGTAAGCTCCGATCGCAAAAACACAAATAAGTGCCGCGCTTCGATCGAAAAAAACGATCGCCAGCGCGTTACGCCCCGCCTTTGCCGCCACGTGCCGGAATCGAGACGATCCTTTCAGCATAACGGCAATTTCGAGACAACCTTGATCAGGGGAAATACGGTCGGAGCGCCAGCGTGTCAAGCCTTGCCGGCGCCACGTGCCGGAACAACGTACCGACGCACCAGACTCGCGGGGGCCTCGCTGAAGGCTGTTAAACGCCTGCTGGAGACCGCCAACGCGCATTCGACCAGCATAGAGCATTAACGTTCCGTGACACTTTCTGGTTTACATCGGGATGGCCAATTGACGGTTTTTTTGTCAGCCGTCAGCGTTGCTTTCTCGCCAACGCCAGGCTTCATCAAGGGGTCAAAACCTCTCCTGAAATCGGTAACAAATGCAGATTCTTTCCGCACCAGCATGGTGCGACGAACAAATCAACCTGCATCAAATGAATGTCATGCCTACTGCATAACGCATTGTTTTATCAGCAATTTATTAACATTGTGCGGCGCACAAAAAATGCTTGACATTCGTTGCGGCCATCCTAAAATGGGAACCATTGCTGCGACGCACAATACATCGCAGTCCGGGGAGACGATCTGAGAGCGTCTCGCCACCAACCCAATGCGGTCCGCACAGACAGACCGCGATCCAGGAGCGTAAACCATGACTCTGCTGACCCCTGAGCAATTCGCTGCAGCCCAGAAAGCCAACTTTGAAACGCTGTTCGGCCTGACGACCAAAGCATTTGAAGGCGTCGAAAAGCTGGTTGAACTGAACCTGCAAGTCGTGAAATCGACCCTCGCGGAAAGCCAGGAAAATGCACAACGCGCGCTGTCGGTGAAGGACGCGCAGGAACTGCTGGCATTGCAAGCAAGCCTCGCACAGCCGGTGGCTGAGAAGGCGCTGTCGTACGGCCGTCACGTGTATGAGATCGTTTCGGCAACGCAAGGTGAATTCACCCGCGTCGCGGAAGCCCAATTCGAAGAACAAAACCGCAAGATTCAATCGCTCGTCGAAAACGTTGCGAAGAATGCTCCGGCCGGTTCGGAAACCGCTGTCGCCGTGATCAAGTCGGCAATCACCGCCGCCAACACCACGTACGAAACGGTCCACAAGGCAACCAAGCAAGCTGTTGAAATCGCCGAAAGCAACTTCAATGCAGCCGCAACGGCCGCGTCGAAGGCAGCTTCGCAAGCCGCTGCACAAGCATCGCGCTCGGCAAAGAAGGCAGTCTAAGTTTCAGGTATTGCTTCTGGTGCCGCTTCAGGTACCTGATCACGCCGGCCCGCCTCACGGTTGGGCCGGCGTTACTGTAAGCAACAGCGTTGTGCCGTTGCCGCTCACACGGTTTTATCTGGCCAAACGCTCCGATACGTTGAATAGCGTATCGTTTGCCCGGCACAAGGCCGGGATTTTTTTTCCCCGCTGCCTGAGATGGAAGACGCATGCTTCATGCGTTGCTTCACGACAAACGCTGCTTGCTGCAAAAGAAAACGGCGCGCCCCATAAAGGGCGCGCCGTTTTTTTTTGCCTCTGCACATTGGGTCCACCTGCATGCAGGCGGACCCGGTTGCATTACTTCTTTTTCTGCGGCGGCAGGTCGGTACAGACCCCTTCGTACAACTCGGCGGCCATACCGATCGATTCGCCAAGCGTCGGATGCGGGTGAATCGTCTTACCGATATCCGTTGCGTCCGCACCCATTTCGACTGCCAGACAGACTTCGCTGATCAGGTCGCCTGCGTTCAGACCGACGATACCGCCGCCGATCACGCGATGGGTTTCTTCGTCGAACAGCAGCTTGGTGAAACCTTCGTCGCGGCCGTTGGCGATGGCGCGGCCCGAAGCGGCCCACGGGAACACTGCCTTGCCGTACTTGATGCCCTCGGCTTTCAGCTGGTCTTCCGTCTTGCCGGCCCATGCCACTTCCGGATCGGTGTAGGCCACCGACGGAATCTGCAGCGCATCGAAGTACGCCTTTTCGCCGTGGGCCACTTCGGCGGCGACGTGACCTTCGTGCACGGCTTTGTGCGCGAGCATCGGCTGGCCGACGATATCGCCGATCGCAAAGATATGCGGCACGTTGGTGCGCATCTGCTTGTCGACGTCGATGAAGCCGCGATCCGTTACCGCGACGCCTGCCTTGTCCGCGCCGATCTTCTTGCCATTCGGCGTACGGCCGACGGCGACCAGCACGAGGTCATAGCGTTGTGCTTCGGCCGGGGCCTTTTCGCCTTCGAACGACACATAGATGCCGTCGTCTTTCGCTTCGGCCGCGGTGGTTTTGGTCTTCAGCATGACGTTGGCAAAACGCTTGCTGTTGTACTTCTCCCAGACCTTGACCAGATCGCGATCCGCGCCGGCCATCAGGCCGTCGAGCATTTCGACCACGTCGATTTGCGCGCCGAGCGTGGCGTAGACCGTCGCCATTTCCAGGCCGATGATGCCGCCGCCGATCACCAGCATGCGTTGCGGAATCTGGCGCAGTTCGAGCGCGCCGGTCGAATCGACCACCCGCGGATCTTCCGGAATGAACGGCAGCTTCACCGCTTCCGAGCCTGCGGCGATGATGGCCTGCTTGAACTTGACGACCTTCTTGCCGCCTTCGGTCTGCACTTCCATGTGATGCGGATCGACGAACGAGCCGGTGCCCGTCACGACTTCGACCTTGCGCATCTTGGCCATGCCGGCGAGACCGCCGGTGAGCTTCTTGACCACACCCGACTTGAAGTCGCGAAGTTTGTCGAGATCGATTTGCGGCTTGCCGAACGTGATGCCATGCGCGCCGAGCGCTTCGGCTTCGTCGATGACGAGCGCCGTGTGCAACAGCGCCTTCGACGGGATGCAACCGACGTTCAGACAGACGCCGCCAAGCGTTGAATAGCGTTCGACGAGCACGGTCTTCATGCCGAGGTCGGCCGAGCGGAACGCAGCCGAGTAACCGCCGGGGCCCGAACCGAGCACCAGCATGTCGCACTCGACATCCACGTTGCCGGAGAAGCTACCGGCTTGCGGTGCGGGCGCTGCCGCTTTGGACGCAGGCGCCGGTGCAGGCGCCGCTGCCGGAGCGGGCGCTTTCTCAGGCGCCTTAGCCGGTGCTGCGTCTGCCGACGTTTCGACTAGCGCGATGACCGTGCCTTGCGAGACTTTGTCTCCCGCTTTGACGCGTACTTCCTTGACTGTGCCGGCGGTATCGCTCGGCACTTCGATGGAGGCCTTATCGGACTCGAGCGTCATCAGCGCCTGCTCGTTCTCGATGACATCGCCCGGTTTGATATTGACTTCGATGACATCGACGTCCTTGAAGTCACCGATATCCGGCACTTTTACTTCGACGAGACTCATAGTGTCCCCTTCTCTTATTGATCGTGATGAGGCAAAGAACCCACTCCCAAACAGCCTGAAAGCTCGCAGCACCTTGGACAGGATCAGCCTTTGCAGTCCGCCCAAGGACGCGCCTTTCTTTTGCTTACTTTTCTTTGGAAGACAAAGAAAAGTAAGTGCCGCCCCGCACAGGGGCGACGCTAATAGACCGATAAGAAAGCAAGTTCAGCGAGAAGCGCGGATAACCACTCAAACCGCGCCGCCGGCAATCATCACCAGATCAAAGAATCACACGCCGAAAATCGGCAAGAATCGCACCCAGATACGCATTGAACCGCGCCGCAGCAGCACCATCAATCACCCGATGGTCATACGACAACGACAGCGGCAGAATCAGACGCGGCACAAATTGCTTGCCATCCCAAACCGGCTTCATCGCGCCACGCGACAAGCCGAGAATGGCGACTTCAGGCGCATTGATAATCGGCGTGAAGTTAGTCCCGCCAATCCCGCCCAGCGAAGAAATCGAGAAGCAACCGCCCTGCATCTGGTCCGGCTTCAGCTTGCCGTCACGCGCGGCCTTCGACAGCTCGGTCATTTCCTTCGCGATGTCGATCAAACCCTTCTTGTCCGCATCGCGAATCACCGGAACGACCAGGCCATTCGGCGTATCGGCAGCAAATCCAATATGGAAGTACTGCTTGAACACCAGGTTATCGCCGTCGAGGCTCGCATTGAACGTCGGGAACTGCTTCAAGGCAGCAACCACCGCCTTGATCACGAACGCCAGCATCGTGACTTTCACGCCGGACTTTTCGTTTTCCTTGTTCAACTGCACGCGCAGCGCTTCGAGATCGGTGATGTCCGCTTCGTCATTGTTCGTGACGTGCGGGATCATGACCCAGTTGCGATGCAGGTTCGCGCCCGAGATCTTCTTGATGCGCGACAGCGGCTTCGGATCGACCGGACCGAACTTGGTGAAGTCGACCTTCGGCCACGGCAACAGATTCAGCTCGCCACCACCCGCGGCAGCCGGTGCTGCGCCGGCCGGCGCAGCACGCTGGCCGGTCATCACGCCCTTGATGAAGGCGGTCACGTCGGCTTGCGTAATGCGGTCCTTCGGACCCGTGCCCTGCACCTGCACCACGTCGACACCCAGTTCGCGCGCGAACTTGCGCACGGACGGCGAAGCGTGGCTCGCGTGGCGCGCACCGCCTTCGCCAGCCGGAATCACCGGTGCCTGTGCAAGCGCGGACGGCGAAGCCGGAGCGGGTGACGGAGCAACCGGTGCGTCCGACGGTTTCTCGAGCGCTTCCTGTTTGGCCGCGGGTGCGGAAGCCGGTGCAGCAGCACCATCCGCTTCCAGCACGACGATGACCGAGCCTTCCGAGACGTTATCGCCGACCTTGACCTTCACTTCCTTGACGACGCCGGCGGCCGAACTCGGCACGTCCATGGTCGCCTTGTCGGATTCGAGCGTCACCAGCGACTGCTCTTTCTCGACGCGATCGCCGACCTTCACCGCGACTTCGATCACGGGAATATCTTTGTAGTCGCCGATATCCGGCACTTTGACTTCTTGCAGACCACCGCCGCTCGCAGCCGGCGACGGTGCCGGCGCAGCAGCCGGGGCTGCCGCGGGAGCCGGTGCGGCAGCAGGCGCCGGAGCGGGTGCTGCAGCAGCGCCCGCCCCATCCAGCACGACGATCAGCGAGCCTTCCGACACGTTGTCGCCCACCTTGACCTTCACTTCCTTGACGACGCCGGCGGCCGAGCTCGGCACGTCCATGGTCGCCTTGTCGGATTCCAGCGTAACGAGCGATTGCTCTTTCTCGACGGTGTCACCCGCCTTCACCAGCACCTCGATCACAGGAATGTCCTTGTAATCGCCGATGTCCGGCACCTTGACTTCGATCGCTTGACTCATTGTTAGTGTCTCCTGGGCCGCGCACGCCACCCGCCCCTGGTGATCAGGGACAGGTGCGCACGCCATGGCACACGGGGAATGATGCCTTAGACGGTCATCGGGTTGGGTTTGGCGGGATCAAGGTTGTACTTCTTGAGCGCCTCGGCGACAACCTTGCGTTCGATCGTGCCTTCGTCTGCCAGTGCATTCAACGCGGCAACCGTGACCCAGAAGCGATCGACTTCGAAGAAGTGACGCAGCTTTTCACGCGTGTCCGAACGGCCGTAACCATCCGTGCCCAGCACGACGAATTTCTGCGGCACGAACGCGCGGATCTGTTCGGTCAGCGCGCGCACGTAGTCGGTCGACGCGATGACCGGACCTTGTGCGTCCTTCAGCAGCTTCTCGACGTGCGAGACCTTCTTCTCTTCGGTCGGGTGCAGCAGGTTCCAGCGCTGCACTTCGTGACCTTCGCGAGCCAGTTCGGTGAAGCTCGGCACGCTCCAGAGGTCGGCAGCGACGCCCCAGTCGTTCTTCAGCAGATCGGCAGCGGCAATCACTTCGTTGAAGATCGTACCCGCGCCCATCAGTTGAACGCGCGGCGCCTTTGCGTCGGCGTCCGCTTTGCGGAAGGCATACATACCCTTGATGATGTCGGCCGCTACAGCATCGCCCTGCGGAATCGCCGGGTGCTCGTAGTTCTCGTTCATCACCGTGATGTAGTAGTACACGTCTTCCTGGTCAGCAACCATGCGACGCAGACCGTCCTGCATGATGACCGCGAGTTCGTAGCCGAAGGTCGGGTCGTAGCTGATGCAGTTCGGCACCGACGCCGCCCACAGGAGCGAGTGGCCGTCTTCGTGTTGCAGACCTTCACCGTTCAACGTCGTACGGCCAGCCGTGCCGCCCAGCAGGAAACCGCGCGAACGCATGTCGCCCGCGGCCCATGCCAGGTCGCCGATACGCTGGAAGCCGAACATCGAGTAGAAGATGTAGAACGGAATCATGATCTCGCCGTGCGTCGAGTACGACGTCGCGGCTGCGATCCAGTCACACATCCCGCCGGCTTCGTTGATGCCTTCCTGCAGGATCTGACCGGTTTCCGATTCGCGATAGAACATCAGCTGGTCGGAGTCTTCCGGAATGTACTTCTGGCCGTCCTGATTCCAGATACCGATCTGACGGAACAGGCCTTCCATACCGAAAGTACGCGACTCGTCCGGCACGATCGGCACGATGCGCTTGCCGAGCGCCTTGTCTTTCAGCAGGATGTTCAGGATCCGCACGAACGCCATCGTCGTGGAGATCTCGCGGCCTTCGCCCGTGCCCTTCAGCAGCGGCTCGAACGCGTCGAGCGCCGGCACCGGCAGCGACTCGGCCTTCTGACGACGCGCCGGCAGATAGCCGCCGAGGTCCTGGCGGCGAGCGCGCATGTACTCGAGTTCCTTCGAACCTTCTTCGAACTTGAGGTACGGCACGTTGACGAGATCTTCGTCCGAGATCGGCAGGCGGAACTGGTCGCGGAATTTCTTCAGCTGGTCCAGATGCAACTTCTTCTGCTGGTGGGTGATGTTCATCGCCTGACCGGCTTCACCCATGCCATAGCCCTTGATCGTCTTCGCGAGAATGACGGTCGGCTGGCCCTTGGCGTTGGTGGCTTCGGTGAACGCTGCGTAGATCTTGTGCGGATCGTGGCCGCCGCGATTCAGGTTCCACACGTCTTCATCCGACCAGTCGGCGACCAGCGCCTTCAGTTCCGGCGTGTTGAAGAAGTGTTCGCGAACAAACGCGCCCGATTCCGACTTGTACGTCTGATATTCGCCGTCGACGACTTCCATCATCCGGCGCATCAGCGCGCCCGACTTGTCGCGCTGGAACAACGCATCCCAGCGGCTGCCCCAGACGACCTTGATGACGTTCCAGCCGGCGCCACGGAATTCGCTTTCGAGTTCCTGGATGATCTTGCCGTTACCGCGCACCGGACCGTCGAGGCGCTGCAGATTACAGTTGATCACGAACACCAGGTTATCGAGACGTTCGCGACCGGCCATGCCGATTGCGCCGAGCGATTCCGGTTCATCCGTTTCGCCGTCGCCGAGGAAGGCCCAAACCTTGCGGCCGGTGGTCTTCGCAATGCCGCGCGCGTGCATGTACTTCATGAAGCGCGCCTGATAGATCGCCATGATCGGGCCGAGGCCCATCGAGACGGTCGGGAATTGCCAGAAGTCCGGCATCAGCCACGGGTGCGGATACGACGAGATGCCCTCGCCGCCCACTTCCTGACGGAAGTTGTCGAGCTGGTTTTCACTCAGGCGGCCGAGCAGGAACGCGCGCGAGTACACACCCGGCGACGAATGGCCCTGCACGAACACGAGGTCACCGCCATGTTCGGCCGACGGTGCATGCCAGAAATGGTTGTAGCCGACGTCATACAGCGTGGCGGCCGACGCGAACGACGCGATGTGGCCGCCGACGTTCGTGTCCTTACCCGCGCGCAGCACCATGGCGATGGCGTTCCAGCGCGTGTACGAGCGGATGCGGTGTTCGAGGTCCTGGTCGCCGGGAATCGGCGCCTGACGCGACACAGGAATCGTATTGATGTAGGGGGTGTTTGCAGAGAACGGCAGATGTTCGCCGTGTACACGGGCGAATTCGATCTGCTTCTCGATGAGGTAGTGAGCGCGATCGGGGCCCACAGCAGAAATCACGCCATCCAGCGCTTCCAGCCATTCGCCGGTTTCCTGGGGATCGTCGTCTTTTTCAGCGGCGACATATTTCATGACTTCGTCGGGTACAGCGGACATGCTCGTCTCCTGGATATAGAGGAACGCTCTTTGAACAGACGACGCGGACGAAGCACGGCCGCGGCAGCTTCGGCCGATTGTAAAAGGGGTCCCGACGTCCGCGCAACAAAATTTTCAAATTACGAGATCACTTCTCATAATGCGGAAAATTGTTGCGGCGCAACCTGATTTGACTGCCGATCGACGGATACGCCGGCTAGTTTGCGCCGAATAACGGTTCTTTCAGTGCTTTTTTGCGCCATTTGCTAGTGACTCGCTGCGCTACAATGCCACGCATGTTGACCGAACGGCTTTTCGCTCGCTCGGCGCGCACCGCCGGTTCGCCGGCGGATTCGACGCCGTCCTCCCGCTGGCACCACGGACCGTGGTGGTCGAACTCCTATTTGCTCACGCCGTTGCTGTCGATCCTGGTTTTCCTGGTCGTCATGAGCCTGATTCTGTGGAGCCTGAACCGGCGCGAACAGCAGCAGCAGGAAGACACGCTCTACCGCAATGTCGCGTGGGCGCAGCAGCAGATCCGCCTGTCCATGACCGGCGCGCAGGAACAGATCCAGGCCCTCGCGCGCGACCTCGTCGCCGGCCACGCCGATCCGCATTCGTTCCAGGTGTCCACCACGGACATCATGCAGGGGCATCCCGAGATCCTCTACATGAACCGGTACACGAGCCAGCAGCAGCCGCGCTGGCCCAATACCGCACTCCCCGTGTTCGGCCAGCGTCTCGCCAAGCCGAACGACGCGCAGATGGACGAGGCCGTCAAAGCCGCCTTCGCCGAAGCGCGCAATACGCGCCGCCAGGTGTATTCGCCGCTGATCTACGACGACCTCGGCAATGGCTACATCACGCTGCAGACGCCGGTTTTCCGCGACCGTGACTTCCTCGGCACGATTGCCGCCGTGTTCTCGGTGGAAGGCATCCTGAAGCACGACATTCCGCCCGAGTTGTCGGCCAAATACAAAATCTCGATCATCGACGTGAACAATCGCGAGTTGACCACCACGTCGACCCGCCCGCGCCTGCCGCGCGACATGTTCTACGATCTGCCGCTCGACCCGCCGGGCCAGGGCGTCTCGGTACGCGTCTACGCGTTCCCGCAGATGACCAACTTCACCAACAACACGCTGGTCTGGCTGGTGGCCGGCCTGTCGTGCTTCGTGCTGTGGAGTCTGTGGAGCTTGTGGAAACACACGCGGCAACGCTTTGAGGCCCAGCAGGCGCTCTACGCGGAAGCCTTCTTCCGCCGCGCAATGGAAAACTCGGTGCTGATCGGTATGCGCGTGCTCGACATGCATGGCCGCATCACGCACGTGAATCCGGCCTTCTGCCGCATGACCGGCTGGGACGAAAGCGATCTGGTCGGCAAGAACGCGCCATTCGCTTACTGGCCGCGCGACGCCTACCCCGAGATGCAACGCCAGCTCGACATGACGCTGCGCGGCAAGGCGCCTTCGTCGGGCTTCGAATTGCGGGTGCGCCGCAAGGACGGTTCGTCGTTCCACGCGCGGCTCTACGTGTCGCCGCTGATCGACAGCTCGGGCCGTCAAACCGGCTGGATGTCGTCGATGACCGACATCACCGAGCCGAAGCGTGCGCGCGAAGAGCTCGCCGCCGCGCATGAGCGCTTCACGACCGTGCTCGAGAGTCTGGACGCCGCGGTCTCCGTGCTGGCCGCCGACGAAGCCGAATTGCTGTTCGCCAACCGCTACTACCGCCACCTGTTCGGCATTCGCCCCGACGGCCACCTGGAACTGGCGGGCGGCGGCTTCGATAGCACGCAGGCGTCGTCCGATTCGATCGACATGGTGGACACCTACGCGGGGCTGCCCGCCGCCGCCTTGACCGAAAGCACGGCGGATGCCCAGGAAGTCTACGTGCAGGGCATCCAGAAATGGTTCGAAGTGCGCCGCCAGTACATCCAGTGGGTGGACGGCCATCTCGCGCAGATGCAGATCGCAACCGACATCACCACCCGCAAGCAGGCTCAGGAACTCTCGCGTCAGCAGGACGAGAAACTGCAGTTCACCAGCCGCCTGATGACGATGGGCGAAATGGCCTCCTCGCTCGCGCACGAACTGAACCAGCCGCTCGCCGCGATCAATAACTATTGCTCGGGAACCGTAGCACTGGTTAAATCCGGTCGGACGACGCCTGACAATCTTCTGCCCGTACTCGAAAAAACTGCCCAACAGGCGGTGCGAGCAGGCATGATCATCAAGCGCATTCGCGAGTTCGTGAAACGCAGTGAGCCGAAACGCCAGGCCACGCGCGTGGCCGATATCGTCGCCGACGCCGTGGGTCTCGCCGAACTCGAAGCGCGCAAGCGCAAGATTCGCATCGTGACCGATCTGCGCTCGCGCCTGCCGGTGATCTATGTCGACCCGGTGCTGATCGAGCAGGTGTTGGTGAACCTGCTCAAGAATGGCGCTGAAGCCATGCACGACGCGCGTCCGAACGCGGTGGATCCCGTGATTCGCGTGGTCGTGCGGCTGGACAGCGGGTTTGTCTGCATTAGCGTTGTGGACCAGGGACCCGGAGTCGACGAAGCAACCGCCGAGCGTCTGTTTGAACCGTTTTACAGCACCAAGTCCGATGGTATGGGCATGGGGCTGAACATTTGCCGTTCGATTATCGAATCGCACCGCGGTCGTCTGTGGGTGGTGAACAACGTCGAGTCTGACGGCCACATCACAGGCGCCACGTTCCATTGCAGTCTGCCTATTGGAGAGCCTGACGGCCCGAGCAACGGCGGGTCAGAGGCGCCGACACCACAAACCGTTACGGGAGAGCTATGAACAGCCCAGTCACCACACAGGAAACAGTCTTTGTCGTCGATGACGACGAGGCCGTGCGAGATTCGCTGCGCTGGCTGCTGGAGGCGAACGGCTACCGCGTGCAATGCTTCTCCAGCGCCGAGCAGTTCATCGACGCATGGCAGCCGCATACGCATCCGGGCCAGATCGCCTGCCTGATTCTCGATGTGCGGATGTCCGGCATGAGCGGGCTCGAGTTGCAGGAACGCCTGATCGCCGACAACTCCGTGCTGCCGATCATCTTCGTGACGGGTCACGGCGACGTGCCGATGGCCGTGTCGACGATGAAAAAAGGCGCGATGGACTTCATCGAAAAACCGTTCGACGAAGCCGAACTGCGCAAACTGGTCGAGCGCATGCTCGACAAGGCACGCAGCGAAAGCACCAGCGTGCAGCAACAGCGCGCCGCCGCCGAACGTCTGGGCAAGCTGACCGCGCGTGAGCACCAGGTGCTCGAACGCATTATCGCCGGCCGCCTGAACAAGCAGATCGCCGACGACCTCGGCATCAGCATCAAGACGGTTGAAGCGCATCGCGCGAACATTATGGAAAAGCTCAACGTCAACACGGTCGCCGATCTGCTGCGTCTCGCGTTGTCGAACAAGCCGCAACCCGCACAATAAATATCGCAATCGCGAAAACGGCAGCGGCACATTCCGCGGATCGCGATTGAGCTTCAACGGCCGGACTGTCGAAAGGTCCGGCCCGCCCACCTCTGCGCCCCTCCAACTCTCCCCTTCGCGTTCTGACGCAATGCGCTGACGACGAGCCGCATGGTTCGACGCATTAGTATCTATTTAGCATTACTGCATACTCTCCAGCATCTGCTTACGTCAAACAGCAATAACTTCTTTTCTCCGGCAAGATTGACAAGCTCGGCTGTGTCCCCTAATTTACACAGAACTCCTTAGCAGGAATCTCTGATGCCCCATGAGCACAGGACAGGTGAACTGCGGTTTTTGTGGTCGTTTTTGTGGTCGTTTTTTTGGTCGTTGTTGTCGTATTCAGCATCGCGAGGCGATGCAAAGCAGATAAAGCGGCCTGGCCGCTTCACTGGCGTATGTGCCATATCGATCGGTTCGGCCACACGTAGGCCATCCGCCCCCGCTTCACCACGCACGGTTCACATTTCATTGCGCCTGGGCAACGCAGCATGCGCTGCGCATCGGTCTCGCGCGTTTAACCCAGCCGGGAGGATTTCATCGTGAAACGATCCGGAGCACACCGTTCGCGTGTGTTGCTTATCTGTGCCGCATTCGCAGGTGCGCCATTTTTCATGGGTCTCGCCGCGCCAACTGCTGCTTATGCGCAGAGCGCCGCGAAGATATCGAGCCAGCAACTCGATTCGCTGACCGCGCCCATCGCGCTCTATCCGGACGCCCTGCTCGCGCAGGTGCTGATGGCGGCCACCTTTCCGCAAGACGTGCAGGCCGCGGCCGCGTGGTCGAAAGCAAACGCGAAGCTGCAAGGCGACGACGCTGTCAAGGCGGTCGCGTCCGAGCCATGGGACCCGAGCGTGCAATCGCTGGTCGCCTTCCCGCAGGTCCTCGCAACGATGGCGTCCAAACCCGACTGGGTCGCTCAACTCGGCAACGCTTTTCTGGCCCAGTCCAACGACGTGATGGACTCCGTGCAACGTCTGCGCAAACAGGCGCAGGCCGCCGGCAATCTGAAGACGAGTTCACAGCAGAAGGTCGTGGTCGAGCAAAGCACGATTCAGATCGTGCCGGCCAATCCACAGGTGGTGTACGTGCCGACATATAACCCGACTGTCGTCTACGGTACGTGGCCCTATCCCGCCTATCCGCCCGTGTATGTGCCACCGCCGCCAGGTTATGCAATCGCAAGCGGTTTGGCTGCCGGCCTCGCGTTCGGCGCCGGTGTCGCCGTTGCCAATTCGCTGTGGGGCGGCTTCAACTGGAACACGCACGACGTCAACATCAACGTGAACCGGTACAACAACATCAATGTGAACAACCGGCTCAACGTGAACAGCAGCACGACGAACTGGAACCGCAACACTAACGTCGATCGCAACGTCAACAACGCGAATCTCAACCGCAACGTCAACAATAACCTCGGCGGCGCACAGCGCGATGCCTACCGCGGCCGTGACGACGCCGCCCGTGCCCAGGCGCAGCAGACCTTGCAGAACCGCACCGGTCAGAACCTGAGCGGCAACGCGAGCCAGCGCGTGCAAGGGATTCACCAGGGCGGCACGCAGAATGCCGATCTGCAAAACCGCGCACAGAACGCCAATCGCGATAACGCGTTACGCGGCGCCGGTGACGGCAACACCGCGCGGCAGGACACGCAACGCGGCGAGGCGAGCCGCAACGCAGCCGCGAACCGTTCCGGCGGTGGCCTCAGCGCGAACGGTGGCGGTCAGCAACGCACAGGCGGCGGTTTCGGTGCAAATGGCGGGGGTATCCAGCGCGGCGGCAACGGAGGCGGTGGTGGCAGACTGGGCAGTGGCGGCGGCGGTGAGCGCCATCTCGGCCGCAACCGTTGAACGATCAGGAGGAGTCTCTGATGATTCGCTTAATTCCATGCGGCGCGTTGCGCGCCCACGCTCTGACACTCGCCGTCGCCCTCTGCAGCACCGGCACCCTGCTGGTCGCGCCGGTACTGCTGCTCGGCACAACCGCCGCACACGCGCAAGCGGTCTATCCCACGGCTGACGACGCCGCTGCTGCGTTCGTCGACGCCCTGGCCCGCAACGACGAAGGTGCGCTCAAACACGTGCTCGGCAACGATTTTCATCGCTTCATTCCTTCCGAAGGAATCGGCGAAGACGACATTTACCAGTTCCTCGGTTCCTGGTCGAAAGGCCATCAGATCGTCGAGGACCCGGTAAAGAGCAAAGGGCGCGCAACCGCGCATCTGGCGGTCGGCGACAGCGGCTGGACGCTGCCGATTCCGCTCGTGCAGGCCGCGCACGGCTGGCGCTTCGATCCGCCCGCCGCGCAGGATGAGATGCTGACACGCCGCATCGGCCGCAACGAACACGCGGCGATCCTGACCTCGCTCGCTTACCTCGACGCGCAATACGACTATCACAACCTGACCCAGCACTACGCCCAGCGCTTCGTCAGTACGCAGGGCCAGCATGACGGCCTGTATTGGGTGACGGCGCCCGGCGAAACGGAGAGTCCGCTCGGACCGCTCGCCGCCACCATGCCCAACGGCACCCTGCCGACTGAGGCGTATCACGGTTATCACTACCGCATCCTGACGGCACAAGGTCCGCACGCGAAGGGTGGCGCGCAGGACTATGTGGACAATGGTGTGCTGACCAGGGGGTTCGGTCTGATCGCTTCGCCAGCCGAGTATGGCAAGACCGGCGTGATGAGCTTCATCGTCAATCAGAGTGGGCAGGTTTATCAGAAGAATCTGGGCCCGCAGACCGCGCGGGCCGCTGCGGCCATTAAATCGTTCGACCCGGACGATAGCTGGCAGCCGGTGCAGGAATAAAGCCGAAGCCTGCCAGACGGCCGGGAACACGGCGAATCCGCCGTGTTCCCGCACGCCAGCAATCCCTCCATGGCACGCCATGCCGGGTCGGTATAATGTCGGACTTTGCAGCGCCGCTTATCGCCGATTCGCGCCGCGCGCTTTTCATCTGCCGCCCCATTTCCGATGAAAAGCGCCATCGCACGCGCCGCCCATGCCACGCGCGCCTGCGCCCTGCTCCGCTTTCCAAACTGCCCATCTCGACCGACCATGACTGCCAAACTGATCGACGGCCTAGCCCTTTCCAAGACCCTGCGCGCCGAAGTCGCCACGCGTGCCGCCGCCCTCACCGCTCGCGGCCATCAACCGGGGCTCGCCGTAGTCCTGGTCGGCGACAATCCGGCCAGCGAAGTCTACGTGCGCAACAAGGTCAAGGCGTGCCATGACAACGGACTCGGTTCTTCGTTCGACCGCTATCCGGCCGATCTGCCGGAAGCCGATCTGCTGGCGCGCATCGACGAACTGAATCGCGACCCGCGCATCCACGGCATTCTGGTGCAATTGCCACTGCCGCGGCATATCGACAGCCACAAGGTGATCGAGGCGATCGCCCCGGAAAAGGACGTGGACGGTTTTCACGTCGCCAACGCCGGCGCACTGATGACCGGCCGGCCGCTGTTCCGCCCGTGCACGCCGTATGGCGTGATGAAAATGCTGGCGGCCTACGAAATTCCGCTGCAAGGCGCGAACGCGGTCGTGATCGGCCGCTCGAACATCGTCGGCAAGCCGATGGCGCTGCTGCTGCTCGAAGCGGGCGCGACTGTCACGATCTGCCACAGCAAGACGCGCGATCTGGCCGCCCACACCCGTAACGCCGACGTGGTGGTCGCCGCCACCGGCCTGCGCAACATTCTCACGGCGGACATGGTTAAGCCGGGCGCAGCCGTGATCGACGTCGGCATGAATCGCGATGAAGCCGGCAAGCTGTGCGGCGACGTCGATTTCGCGGGCGTGAAGGAAGTGGCCGGTTACATCACGCCGGTGCCGGGCGGCGTCGGCCCGATGACCATTACGATGCTGCTCGTCAATACGATCGAAGCCGCCGAGCGCGAAGCGGCGGCCAAGGCTTAAAGATGTGAACGCGCGCCGGCGCATGCCCACAGCCTGCGCCGCGTGCCAGATTCCCGCCCTCGCGCACAGTCGCGCCACATCTGATAATTTGTCTGCCGACGGATTGGAATCGGCGCGCCCTGCCCCAATAATGTCCTTACGGAGTGTCATCGGGGTGTTACAGCGCGCGCCCCGCAGGAAATCCCCTTGAGGGACGCCCGTCGATGCACCGATTACCCGTTCACCCGCGTCAGACAGGAAGCCTTATGTCCACTACCCCCTCGAAACACGACAATCCGCTCCTCGATTTCTCCGACCTGCCGCGCTTTGGCGAAATCCGCCCCGAACACGTCACGCCCGCCCTGGATGTCCTGCTCGCCGATGCGGCTGCCGCTGTCGAGCGCGCCGCCCAGCCGATTACGCCCGCTTCGTGGGCCGACGTGGTCGGGCCCGTCGAGCACGCCACTGAACCGCTGTCGCGCGCGTGGAGCGTGGTCGGCCATCTGAACGCCGTGGCCGATACGCCGGAATTGCGCGCCGTGTACGGCGAGAATCTGCCCCGCGTCACCGAATTCTGGGCGAGCGTCGGGCAAAATCTGGCGCTGTATGAAAAATACAAGGCACTGAACGCCAGCGACGATTTCGCGTCGCTGACCGGCGAGCGCAAGAAGATCCTCGGCAACGCGCTGCGCGATTTCCGCCTGTCGGGCGCGGAATTGCCGGAAGACCAGAAGCCGCATTTCGCCGAATTGCAAGAACGCCAGGCAGGTTTGTCGAAAGCGTTTTCGGATCACGTGCTCGATGCGACGAATGCTTACGCGTATATCGTCGAAGCCGGTGATGAAGCACAACTGGCCGGCCTGCCGGAAGACGTGATCGAAGCCGCGAAAGAAGCCGCCGAGCGCGAAGGCAAAACCGGCTACAAATTCACGCTGCACTTCCCGTCGTATTTCCCGGTCATGCAGTACTCGGAAAACCGCGCGATGCGCGAGGCGATCTATCGCGCGTACGTAACGCGTGCCTCCGAGCTCGGTCCGCAATACGGCGGCGGCAAGCCCGAGTGGGACAACACCCAGGTGCTCGCCGATCAGTTGAAGCTGCGCGCGGAAGAAGCGCACATGCTCGGCTACAACAATTTCGCCGAAGTCTCGCTCGCGCCGAAGATGGCTGAATCGCCGGCACAAGTGATGAGCTTCCTCGAAGACCTCGCCACGCGCGCGCGTCCGCACGCTGACCAGGACTGGAAGGAATTGCGCGAATTCGCCGCGAGCGAACTCGGCATGAGTGACCTGCAGCCGTGGGACATGACGTTCGCCGCGGAACGTCTGCGCCAGAAGCGCTATTCGTTCTCCGAGAACGAAGTCAAACAATACTTTCCGGAAGATGTCGTATTCAAGGGCCTCTTCAAGGTCACGGAAACGCTGTTCGGCGTACGCATCCGTCGCGACGAAGCGGCCGTCTGGCATCCGGACGTGCGCTTTTTCCGCGTCGAGAATCAGGACGGCGGCCTCGTCGCCCAGTTCTATCTCGATCTGTATGCACGCGAAGGCAAACGCGGCGGTGCATGGATGGACGATGCGCGTGGCCGTCACAAGCACACGCACGGCGGTGTGCAAACGCCGGTGGCGTATCTCACCTGCAACTTCTCGGCGCCGGTCGGCGGCAAGCCCGACTGCTTCACGCATGATGAAGTGATCACGCTGTTCCACGAGTTCGGCCACGGCCTGCATCACATGCTCACGCGTGTCGATGAACTGGGCGTGTCGGGCATCAACGGCGTCGAGTGGGACGCGGTTGAATTGCCGTCGCAATTCATGGAGAACTTCTGCTGGGAGTGGGACGTGTTGAGCGACATGACCTCGCACGTCGACACCGCCAAACCGTTGCCGCGCGATCTGTTCGACAAGATGCTCGCCGCGAAGAATTTCCAGAGCGGTCTCGGCACCTTACGCCAGATCGTGTTCTCGATGTTCGACATGCAACTGCACACCGGTTTCGATGCGTCCGGCACGAAGAACGCGACCGAACTCGCGAGCGAGATCAACGAGCGCTTCCACGTAGTGCCGCAAGCTTCGTTCTCGCGCTGGCCGAATACGTTCAGCCATATTTTTGCGGGCGGTTATGCGGCGGGCTACTACAGCTACAAGTGGGCTGAAGTGCTGTCCGCCGATGCGTATGCCGCGTTCGAAGAAGCCGCACAAACCGCGAGCGGCAGCGTGCTCGATCAGACGACCGGCCTGCGCTATCGCAAGGAGATTCTGGAAGTGGGCGGCAGCCGCCCTGCGATGGAATCGTTCAAGGCGTTCCGCGGCCGCGAGCCGAATATCGACGCCCTGTTGCGGCACAGCGGCATGGCGCCAGGCGCGGCGCATTGAACATGCGTTGAAACCTCAGTAGCCGGCGTTGCGGATGACGTCGACGTCAAGATAAAAGCCGGTGACCTGCATGAGCAGGCACCGGCTTTTTCTTTTTCCGCATCAGTACACCTCGCGCTGTACGGCTAATCGCGATGCAGCTTGAAATCCACTTGCGCCGGGCGTCCTTCCAGCGACAATGCCGCGCGCGCGGCCAGCGCACGGCTCACCACCTTGCCCCGGCTCACCACCGCGAGCCGCGCCGCGCGCAGGCGGATCGCTTCGACCGGATCACGTGCGTCGAGCAGTACGAGGTTGGCCGCGCAACCGGGCGCGATGCCGTAGCCTTCCAGACCGAGAATACGCGCGGCATTCACCGTGACCGCGTCGAAGCACGCATGCATGCCGTCGACGCCCGTCATCTGCGCAACATGCAAGCCCATATGCGCAACTTCGAGCATGTCGCCCGAGCCGAGGCTGTACCACGGGTCCATCACGCAATCGTGACCGAACGCCACGGTGATACCCGCCGCCATCATCTCCGGCACGCGTGTCATGCCACGCCGTTTCGGATACGTGTCGCTGCGGCCTTGCAACGTGATGTTGATCAGCGGATTGGCGATCGCCGCCACGCCCGACTCGCGCATCAGCGGCAGGAGCTTGCTGACGTAGTAGTTGTCCATGGAATGCATCGAGGTTAGATGCGAACCGGTGACGCGCCCATGCAAACCGAGCCGGTGTGTTTCGGCCGCGAGCGTTTCGATATGGCGCGACATCGGATCGTCCGATTCGTCGCAATGCATATCGACGCGCAAGCCCCGCTCCGCGGCGAACTCGCACAGCATGCGCACGGACAGCGCGCCGTCGGCCATCGTGCGTTCGAAATGCGGAATTCCGCCGACCGCGTCGACGCCCATCGCAATCGCACGCTTGAGATTGTCGAATGCGCCGGCGCTGCGCAAGACACCATCCTGCGGAAACGCAACCAGTTGCAGGTCGAGATACGGTGCGACGCGGCGCTTCACTTCGAGCAGTGCCTCGACCGCGAGCAGGCGCGGATCGCACACATCCACGTGGCTGCGAATCGCCAGCAGACCGCGCGCGACCGCCCAGTCGCAGTATTGCAGCGCGCGCTCGATCAACGCCTCCTGCGTCAGGTGCGGCTTCAGTTCGCCCCACAGCGCGATGCCTTCCAGCAAGGTGCCCGACGCGTTCACGCGCGGCAGACCGTACGACAGCGTCGCGTCCATGTGGAAATGCGGATCGACGAAGGGCGGTGTCACGAGCGAACCGGCGGCGTCGATTTCTTCGCGCGCGCTCGCGGCCAGATTCGGTTCGACGGCGACGATGCGGCCCGCTTCGATACCGATATCGACCGGCTGCTTTTGCTGCTTGTGCTGTGACGTGGCGCCCGGCGGCAGCATCGCGTGACGGATGATCAGATCCATGGTTCGCTCCCTGTTCCTTGTTTCTGGTTGACCGCTATTTGAGTGATGATGATTCTATCGGCGTCAGAAAGTGCGTGCCGACGTTTTAACAAGTCGCCGTACCGGTGGGCAAAAGGGAATCCGTACCGGCTGCGGGCCCGGGCGCCCGCCTATACTCGATTTTTCGAACGCTCGATGCTTGGGTGTTCCACGTTGGCTTCGGCACTTCCGTTCGGTGCGCAGCGGGCCTGCATCATCCACCCACCCACGGAGCAAGACTATGAAAACGATCGGCGTAATCGGCGGAATGAGCTGGGAATCGTCCACCGAGTACTACAAGCTCCTGAACCGTCATGCGAAGGCACGCCTTGGCGGCCACCACAACGCCCGCAGCCTGATGCTGACGCTCGACTTCGCGCCGATCGAGGCCAACCAGCGCGCCGGCGACTGGACGGCGCTCGGTGAACAGTTGGCCGACGCCGCACGTCAACTCGAACAAGGCGGCGCCGACCTGGTGATACTCGCGACCAACACCATGCATCGCGTGTATGAGTCGATCGAACAGGCGATCGACATACCGTTTCTGCACATCGCCGATCCGACTGGCAACGCGCTGCGCGCCGCGGGAATTGAGCGAGTGGGCCTGCTGGGGACCCGCTATACGATGGAGCAGACGTTCTACACGGGGCGTTTAGGCGAGCGCTACGGCCTCGAGACACTGGTTCCCGATGAAGCCGGTCGCGCGGATGTGCATCGCATCATCTACGACGAGCTGTGCCACGGCAAAGTGAACGATGCTTCGCGTGCGGTGTATCAGCGTGTGATCGAAGGACTCGCTGCACGGGGCGCGCAGGCGGTGATTCTCGGCTGCACGGAAATCACGCTACTGATCAAACCGGAAGATTCGCCGTTACCCGTGTTCGACACCACCGCGTTGCACGCACAAGCGGCAGTGGAATGGGCAATCGGGCCGGACTGAATACGAGCGCGTGCCGCATGCACGAAGAGAGCCTGGAAGTTAAAAAGCCCGCGTAGCTTGCGCTAGCGGGCTTTCAACAATGCTTGGTTGCGGGGGTAGGATTTGAACCTACGACCTTCGGGTTATGAGCCCGACGAGCTGCCAGACTGCTCCACCCCGCGTCAGAGAAAAAGAGTATATAGGGTCGATCGCGAGACGTCAAACAATCCGTTGAAATAAGCCTGAAATAATTGCAGGTGAAGCACAGCGCGTGTTCGCTCTCATGCGGCACATGGATGGCGAAAATGAGCGGACAACTCAGAGATCCTGGACCGTCGCGCCTTCCACCTTGCCGTCGATGATGTCCGCGCCGTACTGACTCGCGCTGCGTTTCGCGACGCCGAAATCGGAGAACGTGGACGCCAGCACGAGACGAAACACACGGCTCGCCTTCGAGCCGCTGATCGCGCCCGGCCGGCAGACGCGTACCGCAACGTCGTAACCTTCCGCATGACGCTTGTGACCGTCGAACTTGTCGAACTCCCGCGAAAACACCAGCGGATGCACTTCGAAGTCCTTATAAAGAGCCGGATAAGTTTGAGCCATGTTGGGTCCCCGATGCGCATAGATGTGATCCCACTATACGCCGCGGCATGACGGGAGCACGCTTTTATTTTTCGCGGCCAGCGAGCCAATTTTCACGGTCGCTCGTCGCGCGCGATAAGATGCGGGACTATCGGAATCAGCCCGATCTTGCCAACCCGATCCGGGTCGCCAGATTGGCAGCCGTTGAAGCAAAAAATGAAGCGGAAAAGCAAAAACACCGGGGCTGCACCCCACAAAGCCTTGCTCAGCAAGAATGTGAGAACCTCATGAAAATCGCCACCTGGAACGTCAACTCCCTGAAGGTCCGCCTGCAGCACGTCATCGACTGGCTCGACACCAGTCAGACGGATGTGCTGTGCCTGCAGGAACTGAAGCTGACCGACGACAAATTCCCCCGCGCCGAGCTCGAAGAGAAAGGCTACCGGAGCTGGTTCGCGGGTCAGAAGACCTATAACGGCGTCGGCATCCTGGTGCGCGACGGCCTGAACGTCGACGAAAGCAGCATCGTGCGCAATATCCCCGGGTTCGAAGACCCGCAGCAACGCGTGATCGCCGCGACCGTCGAGGGCGTGCGCATCATCTCCGCATACTTCCCGAACGGCCAGGCGCCAGGCACCGACAAGTTCGCCTACAAGTTGAACTGGCTCGCCGCGCTGCACGACTGGGTCGCGAGTGAAATGGCGCTGTATCCGCAGCTCGCGCTGCTCGGCGACTACAACATCGCGCCGGAAGATCGCGACGTGCACGATCCGAAAGCATGGGAAGGCCAGAATCTGGTGTCGCCCGAAGAACGCGCCGAATTCGTGCGGCTGATTGAACTCGGTCTCGTCGACGCGTTCCGCCAGTTCGAGCAGCCGGAGAAGATCTACTCGTGGTGGGACTACCGGATGATGGCATTCCGCCGCAATGCTGGGATGCGCATCGACCACATTCTGCTGTCGAAAGCACTCGCCCCACTCTGCTCGTCGTGCGATGTCGACAAGGTGCCGCGCAAATGGGAACAGCCGTCGGACCACGCACCGGTTGTCGCGCAGATCGGCTGAACGCGCGACACCGTGTGACTAGTGAAAAAAACCTAAACCGGCCCGTTCAAGCAGCGCCACAAGAACTCAAAAACCATCGCGTCATGCTCGGCCTGCTCCAGTTCATCGGAGCCACCGTGCCCCCCTTCCGTGTTCTCGCGATACCAGACCCTTGGCGCACCTAACGCCTGCATGCGCGCGGCCATCTTGCGCGCGTGTCCGGGATGCACGCGATCGTCCGCAGTCGACGTGGTGAACAGCACGGGTGGATATGCCACGTCCGCACTCACGCGGTGATAGGGCGAGTAAGCCGCAAGCACACGCGCCTCGTCGGGTTCATCCGGATCGCCGTATTCGTCGATCCACGACGCGCCCGCGTGCAGCAGGTGGAACCGGCTCATGTCGAGCAGCGGCACCTCGCAGATCACGGCACCGAACAATTCGGGCCGCTGCACCATGCACGCCGCGACCAGCAGGCCGCCATTGCTGCCGCCCTGAATACCGAGTTGCGCGGCACTGGTCACGCCCGTGCGGATCAGCGCCTCGGCCACCGCGATGAAATCGTCGAACGCGCGCTGCCGATGCTCGCCCTGCGCCGCCATATGCCACTGCGTGCCGAACTCGCCGCCGCCGCGAATATGCGCGACCACATACACGCCGCCGCGTGCGAGCCAGCCGATGCCCTGCCCGGTCAGATAACCCGGCAGCAACGGAATCGCGAAACCGCCGTAACCGTTGAGCAGGCATGGGCGCGTCTGATCGTGTGCTGTTTCGTGTGCCTGATCCTGTGTCTGCTGCGTCGCCTGCGCCATCTGCTCGTCTACCGCGTGTTGCGCAACCCGCGGCCCGATCACGGTGTACGGCACCCGCGTACCGTCTGCGGATACCGCGTGCCCGCGTGTCACCGCGAACGGCGCTGCATCGAACTGGGTCGGCCAGCGGTCGAGCAAGGTCCAATCGGTCAGGTCGCCCTGTGCAAGATCGGTGAGCCAGTACGCGGGGGGCTGCAAATAGTCGTCGGTATCGACGAACACTTCGTCGTTCAGCGTCGGCTCGACGGGTGAGACATCGGCTTGCACGTCGTCATGCGACGGAAAGAGGCGTTGTTGCCAGTGCCAGGTCTGATCGGCCGCTTGCGACGGGATCCACAGCGAGGTCTTGCTCTGCACATCCTCCAGGTAGGACACAATCAGATAGTTCAGCGTGTGGGTCCACTCGCAGGCGGAGGTTTGCGAGGTCGGCGTGAAAAGCGGCATCACGTCGCGCTCGCCACGCAGGAACGCGGTTTCGCGGATCGCCAGCAATGCGCCACCCGGATAGCGCACACCATTGCAGTCCCAATCGAGGCGCGGTTCAAGCAGCAGCCAGCCCTGCCAGCCGCCTACCGCGACGTGCGACGGTAAGTCGTACGGCCGCCAGGCATCGGCATGCCCGGCCGCATCGTTCGCATCGGCATTGGCACTGGCGCTATCGAGGTAGTAGGTATGCGAATCGAAGAAATCGACGCTGCTCACCACCGTGTGGCGTTGTTCGACCGGATCGTAATGCGCCTCCACGCCGATGTCGCCAAACGCGCCTTTGAAAACGACTGGTGCGTCCGCCAGCGCACTGCCTCGCGTCCAGCGCCGCACTTCGCGCGGATAGCCGGAGCGCGTCAGCGTCTTGCGGCCGTTGTCCCAACCGACATACAAGGTATCCCGGTCGATCCACGAGGCCGTGTGCTTGCCGGCCTTCGCAATCACGAAACCGTCGTCGACAAAACGTTGCGTGTCGATATCGAACTCGCGCACCACCAGCGCGTCCGAGCCGCCAGGCGACAACGTGATCAGTGCACGATCGCCGTCCGGGTAAAGAATGTCGAGTTCGGCGCAGACCCACGGCGTGCCTTCGACCGCGCCAAGCGCGTCGAAATCGAGCAGGTTCTGCCAGACCGGTGCGCCGCTGCGCCAGGCCGCCCACGTCGTGCGCCGCCAGATACCTTTAGGATTGCGTTCGTCCTGCCACAGGTCATAGGCCCAATCCTTCCAGCGATCGGGGATGACCGGACGCTCGCGCGGCAGATAGGCGTCGGCAAGCCGCTGTTTCAGCGACTCGAAACGCGCACCGCTGCACCATGCGGCACGCGTGCGGGCATTCTGCGCCTCGACCCACGCGAGCGCGCCGGCGTCGTCGAGCGCCTCTAGCGACAGAAAGGGATCGGGGGAAAGCGGCCAGGAGAAAGGAACGGAAGAATCGGGCATCGTCGGCTGTCGAATGAAAACAGCGTCGATTATGCCTTGTGAGCCCGAGCGTCTTCGTCGCTACGGGCGGAGCGGCTCGCGTGCCGCTCCGCTTAATCCGCAAACGCCCGCAAACGTCCGCAAACCTCGGGGCTCGAGAATCAGGGCTCGAGATTGAGTTCCTGAATCTTGCGCGTAATCGTATTGCGGCCAATGCCGAGACGCTCTGCCGCCTCGACCTTGCGTCCACGCGTGAAATCCAGCGCCTCGCGAATCACCGCCGCTTCGAAACGGCGCGCGAGTTCGTCCATCACGTCGGGCGCATTCTCACGCAACATCCGCGCGACTTCGGTGCGCAAGCCACCTTCCCAGGCGCTCACAGCGACTGCGGCGGGCATGCCGACAGCGGTAGCCTGCGTGGCCGCGCTGACGCCGTTGATCGGCGCGCCACCGGCGAGGCCGGGCTCACCTGTGCCGATCACGCCACCACCACCCGCGAAATCGCTCACGCCTGCTTGCGCAGGACCCAGATCGGGCGGCAAGTCCTTGATCTCGATGGTCTGCGCAGGCGCCATCACCGTGAGCCAGTTGGCGAGATTCTCCAGTTGACGCACGTTGCCCGGAAACGGCAGCGATGCCAGATAAGCGAGCGCATCTTCGGATACGCGCTTGGACTCCACGCCCAGATCGCGTGCGCTCTTTTGCAGGAAGTGCCGTGTGAGCAGCGGAATGTCTTCGCTGCGCTCGCGCAATGCCGGCAGGCGCAAGCGGATCACATTGAGCCGGTGATACAGATCCTCGCGAAACAGGCCCTGACGCACGCGCGATTCGAGGTTCTGGTGCGTCGCCGCGATCACGCGCACGTTGGCGCGCAACGGATTGTGGCCACCGACGCGATAGAACTGCCCGTCCGAGAGCACACGCAACAGGCGTGTCTGCAAATCGAACGGCATGTCGCCGATTTCATCGAGAAACAGCGTGCCGTTCTCGGCCTGCTCGAAACGCCCCTGGCGCATGGCCTGCGCGCCGGTGAACGCGCCGCGCTCATGACCGAACAGTTCGGATTCCAGCAGATCCTTCGGAATCGCCGCCGTATTCAGCGCGATGAACGGACCGTTCGCGCGTGGGCTATGTCGGTGCAATGCACGCGCGACGAGTTCCTTACCGGTGCCTGATTCGCCGGTAATGAGCACGGTGGCTGCGGAATGCGACAGCCGGCCGATTGCGCGAAACATGTCCTGCATCGCCGGCGCCTGGCCGAGCATTTCCGGAGCCTCGGCGACGCGGTCGTCCCACGTCTGCTCGCCGCGCATGCTTTCGTCCACCGCGCGGCGGATCAACTCCACCGCCTTGTCGACGTCGAATGGTTTGGCGAGGTATTCGAAGGCGCCGCCCTGGAATGCGGCGACCGCGCTGTCGAGATCCGAGAACGCCGTCATGATGATGACGGGCAAGCCCGGCACCTTGTCACGAACGGTTTGCAGCAGTTCGAGGCCGGAGCCGCCTGGCATCCTGATGTCGGACACCAGCACCTGAGGGCTGTCGTGATCGAGCGCCGCCGAAGCCTCGCGCACGTTCGCGAAGCTGCGTGTCGCGAAGTTTTCGCGAGCGAGTGCCTTTTCGAGCACCCAGCGAATCGATTGATCGTCGTCTACTATCCAGATCGGCTTCATATAGGTCGGTCAGAAGTCTTGAAATACGTTTGGTGTTAGCAGTCGAGCGGCAGCAGAATCTGAAACTCGGTATGGCCCGGCCGGCTTTCCACTTCGATCAGTCCGTCGTGTTGCTGCACGAAGGTCTGCGCGAGCGTCAGACCGAGACCGCTGCCGTCTTCGCGCCCCGACACGAGCGGATAGAAAATGCGGTCACGGATTTCCTCGGGAATGCCAGGGCCGTTGTCAGTGATATGCAAGTCCAGTGCCAGCTTACATAAACGTTTCGACACGGTGATCTTGCGCGCAATGCGCGTGCGCAATTCGATGCGCGCGTCGCCTTGCGAGATGCGTTCACGCAATGCTTCCGCGGCATTGCGCACGATGTTCAGCAGCGCCTGGATCAGTTGCTCCTTGTCGCCGCGCAGGTCCGGCACGCTCACGTCGTAATCGCGCTCGATCGTGAGACCGCGCGGAAACTCCGCGAGAATCACCTGGCGCACGCGCTCGCATACCTCGTGGATATTCACGTCGCCGACGATATGCGGATGACGGTGCGGCTCCAGCAAGCGATCGACCAGCGTTTGCAGCCGGTCCGATTCCTTGATGATGACCTGGGTGTACTCGCGCAACTCGTCGCGCTGACGCTCGCCGAGTTCGAACTCGAGCAGTTGCGCCGCGCCGCGAATCCCGCCGAGCGGGTTCTTGATCTCGTGCGCGAGATTCCTGATCAGTTGCTTGTTGACCGCCGTGAGGTCATTGATGCGCTCCTCGCGGTCGGAACGTAAATGCCGCTCGTTCTCGAACAGTTCGAGCAGCACATAGTCCTGCACGCTCTCCAGAAAGCCGACGATCGCATGCACATGCAGCGGTTCGTGGCCCGGGCGCTCGAGTACGGCGTCCAGATGGGTCGCGTGAAAACGGTGCGCGGCGATCGCGGAGATGGTCTCGACCAGTTCGTCCGCATTCGAGAAGATGTCCTGCCAGGCCATCTGCGTCAGTTGCTTGCGTGACAGATCAAGCATCGACTCCGCGGACGGATTCGCAAACACCACACGCAGCGTGCGCTTTTCGAGCACCAGCACGACCGTCGGCAATGCTTCGAAGCCCGGCAGCAAACCGGAGCTCACCAGCTGAGCGTCATCCGACAGCGTCTGCTCGTGCCCTTTCCTTGCCTTCATCAGATTCTTCAGAACCATCTTGCAGTCTGGCCGATAGGAGATGGTGATAAATCAGGTGTACTGCCTGTTGTCCTGCAGTCCTGCTTCATTGCCCCGACGCCGCGCACGTCGCGAATGGACGTATTCGGGTCCAACAAAAAAGGGACGGCGCCGCCGTCCCTTCGTGACCGATCGCGAGCGTCGGGCAACGCGCTTCGCCGTTTGAAGGGCGAAGCGCCATTGCCGCTTACAGCGAGTAGTACATTTCGAATTCGATCGGGTGCACCGACTGACGATAGCGTTGCAGCTCGCCCGTCTTCAGTTCGATGTACGCGTCGAGCATCGAATCCGTGAACACGCCACCGCGCGTCAGGAATTCACGATCCGCGTCGAGTGCGTCCAGCGCCTGGTCGAGGCCGGCACACACGGTCGGGATCTTTGCATCCTCTTCCGGCGGCAGGTCGTACAGGTTCTTGTCGGCAGCTTCGCCCGGGTGAATCTTGTTCTGCACGCCGTCCAGACCCGCCATCATCAGCGCGGAGAAGCACAGGTACGGATTCGCCATCGGATCCGGGAAGCGCGTTTCGATACGGCGGCCCTTCGGGTTCGACACGTGCGGAATGCGGATCGATGCCGAACGGTTGCGAGCCGAGTAAGCCAGCTTCACCGGTGCTTCGAAGTGCGGCACGAGGCGCTTGTACGAGTTCGTCGACGGGTTCGTGATCGCGTTCAGCGCGCGAGCATGCTTGATGATGCCGCCGATGTAGAACAGCGCGAATTCCGACAGACCTGCATAACCGTTGCCTGCGAACAGGTTCTGGCCGTCTTTCCAGATCGACTGGTGAACGTGCATGCCCGAACCGTTATCGCCAACCACCGGCTTCGGCATGAACGTAGCCGTCTTGCCGTACGTGTGCGCGACGTTGTGGATGATGTACTTCATTTGCTGCAGCCAGTCGGCGCGTTGCACGAGCGTCGAGAACTTCGTGCCGATTTCGTTCTGGCCCTGGCCCGCGACTTCGTGGTGATGCACTTCGACCGGGATGCCGATCTGTTCGAGCAACAGGCACATTTCCGAACGGATGTCCTGGAACGTGTCGACCGGTGCGACCGGGAAATAGCCGCCCTTCGTGCCCGGACGGTGGCCGGTGTTGCCGCCTTCGAATTCCTTCGCCGACGACCACGGTGCTTCTTCCGAACCGATCTTGATGAAGCAGCCCGACTGATCCGTATTCCACTGGACCGAGTCGAAAATGAAGAATTCCGGTTCCGGACCAAAGAAGGCCGTGTCGCCGAGGCCCGTGCTCTTCAGGTACGCTTCCGCGCGCTTGGCGAGCGAACGCGGGTCGCGCTCATAGCCCTTGCCGTCAGCCGGTTCGACGACGTCGCAGGTCAGGACGAGGGTCGACTCTTCGTAGAACGGGTCGACGAAGGCGGTGTTCGCGTCCGGGATCAGCAACATGTCCGATGCTTCGATGCCTTTCCAGCCGGCAATCGACGAACCGTCAAACGCATGGCCGCTTTCGAACTTGTCTTCATCGAATGCCGACACCGGCACCGAAACGTGTTGCTCTTTGCCGCGCGTGTCGGTGAAACGGAAGTCGACAAACTTGACGTCTTCGTCTTTGACGAGTTGAATGACGTCGGCCACGGATTTACTCATAACCTATCTCCTGATTAACGAATTCGGCGGATTCAGCCGCCGCCCAATCTAGCTGACCCGTCCCGGCGCGTCCACCCCTCTATCGTTGAGGATGAACATAAAAGCCTGCTGGAACAAATCGATCGGCACCAATAAAGCAGCTTCTGTGCCATGTATGCGCCAACCCGGCGCAAAACCTCACTGCGCGCGCGTTTGCGGGGAATGGGCGCACCGAACGGCATGCAGCCCCTAAATCTTTGCGCGATGCAACGCACCGCGTTAGTGCATTCGTCGAATGAGCAACGAACGATGTTTTCATTTTGGTGCATTTTCCGAAGTATGCACCACGATCGTGCATTCACTCCGTTGTTTCGCGCAGGCAGGGGCTGTGTCCGAACGGCATGCGCGCCACACGCCGCGCGCTAGAATGATCATTTGGTCCGACGGAGGTTTGCGCTCATGAGCACGCTCGAACAGTTGTACGCCCAGGCGGAAAAACGCCGCACCGAGAACCAGTTGCCCTATGCGGGCGCGGTGTCGCCCGCAGAGGCGTTCGAACTGCTGCAACTCGATCCGCGCACGCGTCTTGTCGACGTGCGCACCCGCGCCGAACTCGATTGGGTCGGTCGACCGGTTGTCGGCGACGGACAATACGCGCATGTGGAATGGACGCGCTACCCGGGCGCCGTGCCGAACCAGGAATTCCTTCAACAACTTGGCCTGGCGGCCACGTCCGATACACCCGTGCTGTTTTTGTGCCGCAGCGCCGCGCGCTCGAAGCTCGCCGCGATCGCCGCCACCCAGGCGGGCTATACCAAGGCGTACGACCTGCTGGAGGGCTTCGAAGGCGATAAGGACGGTCAAGGGCATCGGAAGACGGTCTCGGGCTGGTGCTTTCGCGGGTTGCCGTGGATCGGCGCCTGATTGTTTGCCAGCTTGATCGTTGCAGGGCGCTTCAGGGCTGGTTCAGAGCTACCTCAGGCCGCTCGACCGACACCTGAGGGCCAGCCTTGATGGCCGCTGCCCGCGTCAGCAGAGCTTGCGTAGACGTACTGCTGCCTGCGCGATGCGACGAATGACTTTCGTCGGTCGCGGCCGCGCGTGCCAATCGAAGCATGCGGACACTTGAGGATGCCCTCGCAGAATAGACGGTAGACGGACGATTTGATGCATCGTCGACGCTGCATGTGACAGGCCGATGATGCGTCGTGTCTTTAATCTGGTACGGGCCCACGCCCAAAGGAAGGCTGGTATGCGCGGCGGCTAAGCCGCGGCTCGGCCGCGACTCCAATGCGACTCAACCGCGCGGTTTGGCCGCAGCCGCCTCAGGCTCGACAATATCGCCGCCCAGCAGGTGAACACCTTCGCGCAGCTTCACGAAGGCCGCGGCCACCGCTTCCGGTTCGCCCTTCACACCGAGATCGATGTGATGTCGCGCATACACACCGCCGCGCTCCGCATCGCCCACGCTCGGCAGGCTGAACACCCGCACGCCTGGAAAATCATGCTCGATCTTTTCCATCAACGGCGTAAGACGCGACTCCGGCAACTCGAAGACCAGCAATGATTTTTCCGCGTGCGGCATGGCGTGATGCAGATGCGCGTATTGCGTATCCAGCACCCACTCGATCATCGGCCACGCCATGACCGGGAAGCCCGGCACGAAGTAATGCTGTTTGATCGAGAAGCCAGGGATCTTGTTGTAGCCATTGGGAACGATCGATGCGCCCTGCGGATACGTGCCCATATTCAGACGATGCCGGTTCTCGGACGAATTCAGATCGAGCGGCGTTGCGGAGTTCGCCGGATACATATCGCGGATGCGCTCCTGAATCAGCTTCGCGGCCTCCGGATGCAGTTCGAGCGGCACGCCGAGCGCGGCCGCCGCGCACTGGCGGGTGTGGTCGTCCGGCGTGGCGCCGATGCCGCCCGTGGAAAACACGATGTCGCCCGATGCGAACGTGCGTCGCAGCGTGGCCGTGATGCGCTCCGGTTCGTCGCCGATGTATTCCGCCCAGCCGAGCGACAACCCGCGCGCGCCCAGCAACTCGATGACCTTCGGCAGATGCTTGTCGACACGTCTGCCCGACAGGATTTCGTCGCCGATGATGATGACGCCAAATGCCATTGCCGCCTCTTTCGCCTAGTCAATAATTCGTCAGTAAGAAATCGGCGCCGGGTGCCGCGGGCCGTGCTCTTCCGCGCGCATGCGTTGCAGCGCGCGCAAACAGTAGTAGCCGAACCACAGCGCCGAAAACACGAGGATGAACGCGTAAATCCAGATTGTCACCGCTGTGATCACCGGGAACAGCACGATGAGCCATACCGACGATGCCCACAGCAGCGTAGGCAGCGACCCCAGCAGCCCGCTCGCGATACCGATCAGCAGCAGCGGCAACCGGAAGCGCCGCACCAGCGCGCGCCGCTCGTCACGCGTGGCATGCAGCGCGAGCGCGTCGTAACTCATTACCCGATACGTCAGCCAGCCCCACAGGAGCGGCGGAATCAGCGCGAAGAACGGCGGCACCAGCCACAGCGGCAACGTCACGATCAATAACACGAGACAGACCAGTGTGGTCCACAACGCCTGACCGAGGCTACCGTACCACGTTCCGCCGTGGCGCATTTCCAGCCCGGCAAATTGCCGTGCCGACAGAAAGCGGATCACAGCCGGCATCGACAGCGTGGCGATCAACAGCAACACCGTAACGACAATCAACGGAATCGCCATCGCAATCACGATGAACGGCGCGATCGCCGCATGCAGCGCCGAAAAGCCGAGCCAGTCGAACAGGCGATAGAGCGTGACCGTGAACGACCAGCTTTCGAGCCACGTGCGGGTGGCGCCGATCAGCGTCTGCCAGGAAAACCACAGGATCACGCCCCACCCGAGCGTCGCCGCCAGAAATGGCAGGACGGTCAGCCAGAGCATGCGCGGGTGGAGCGCGCTTGCGAGCGCGCGTCCGAACGAGCGCAACAAATCATTCATGCGAGCCAGTGCCGTTGAACGAAACGATGGAATAAGGGGAACAGCGCGACGAACCGGCGAATGATCCGGCAAACAGACCCGAACGCGGATCGGAAAACGAACCAGGAACGTGCGCGCAAACGTGGACAGGATAAACCACGCGACGCGCCGCCAGGGAAACCGGCGGCGTGGGAGGAAGAATGCTCAAACTGGCGCGGCGTCGCTGCCTTCGGTGCGGCGGCGCTTCGGCGATAGGCGTTCGGCAATACGTACGAAGGCGAACCAGTGCTGCGCCCAGAAACCGTCACCGTAGCGCCGGCCTTCGAGTTGATCGCGGATGCCGGTCGGTTCCATCTCCCGGCTCCAGGACACGCTGCGAAACAGCATGTCCCACCACGGGAACAGCACGCCGAAATTGCAACCGTAAGTCAGGCCTTCGTGCCCATAGCCGATCGCATGGTGACGGCGATGGAAAGTCGGACTGACCAGCAGGCGCTCGCCGAGCCAGCCGAAGTACAGGCGAATGTTCGCGTGCTGCACGCTCTGCGCCAGGTTCGTAATTGCGACCAGCACGACGAATTGCGACGGCGGCACGCCGATCACCAGTGCGATCACCGCGAAGAACGACGCTTGCAGCAGATCGTCGAGCAGATGGTTACGGTCGTCGGACCACAGCGACATCTGCTGCTGGCTGTGATGCACCGCGTGCAGCTCCCACCACACGCCGATCCGATGCTCCCAGCGGTGGTACCAGTAACCGGCGAAATCGAGTACGAGCAGATACATCACGAACGTGACGAGTGGCTGCGTGGTGACGCCCGGCCACAGATTGTCGAATTCGATATTCGCGATGTTGTGCAGACGCAGCCAGGCCTGAACGGTGTCGAAGAATGGCTGCAACGCAAAAAAGAAAAACAGGTTAAGGATGCCGAGTTTGGCGATCCAGGTATAGATCACGTCGACCCGCACGGCCTTGCGGTTTTCCCACTGCTCCACCGGGCGCAGCGCTTCGAGCGGGCGCAGGATCGCGTACATCGCCAGCACCTCGAAGACGCCTACGAGCACCCAATACAACGCGTCGTAGGTATCTTCGTCGTAGCCCATCAGATCGAAGCGAAACAGCAAAGGCTGCACCACGTCGATGTACAGCAGCGTCTGCACGGCTGAGACGAAGCTGTCGAGTGAGGAAAGAATCAGATGGAACATGGTGCGGGCCTATTGCTTCATTCCTGGCGGTTCGCTGATTACAGCGTCAATACTGTACTAAGCGCCGTTGGGCGCCGTAACCGGCGCGCGATTGAAGAAATAGATACCGTGCGGCGAACGGCCGACGGCAATCGTCTGGATCAGCTTCCGTGTGTTCAGGTCGATGATGCCGACATGCTTCGCGAAGCGGAAGGTAACCCACAGATAGCGTTTGTCGGCGGAAAGTTCCATGTCGTCCGGACCCGGCAACAAACCGGTGATGTCGCCGACGTTGGTGAGCGTGTCTTCGTCGATGATGCTGATGGTGCTCGCGACACGATTCGACACTGCCACATGCTTGCCATCCGCCAGCGAGCGGAAGTTATGCGCGCCCTTGCCCGTCTGGATCGTCTTGACGATTTTCTGGTTGCGCCAGTCGACCACCGCGACGTAATCCGATCCGGTCATGCCGATCAGCAGGTACTTTTCGCCCGGTGTCATCCACAAGCCGGCCGGCACCTTGCCGACTTTCATCTTCCACTTGACCGTTTGCGTGGCCAGATCAATAGCGGCCAGCTCGCCCGATACCTGCAACGTGACGAAAACCGTTTTGTTGTCGTTGGTGAATGCCATGTGGCTCGGCATTACCGCGAGCGGCAGACGCGAAGCCAGCGTCATCTGGTTTTTCTGGCTGTCGTAGTGATAGATGTCGAGACGGTCCAGACGCAGCCCGGTGGTGACGAGCCACTTACGGTCGGGCGAAAAACCGATCTGGTACGGGTCCTCGATGTTCTCGACCCAGCGCTGCACCTGGCCCGACTTGGGATCGACGAACATCAGGTTGTTCGACACCGAGTTGGCGACGATCAGCGACGAATTGTCCGGCGTGGCCATCAGGTGATGTGGTTCTTTACCCGTCGGCACCGTGCCGACGACCTGGCGGGTGGTCTCGTCGATCAGGCTCAGCGTGGCTTCGCCGGAATTGAGCACGATCACGTTGTTGGCGAAAGCCGCCGGAGAAAAAAAGCCTGCGGCCGCGACCAGCGCCGCGCCTGCGGCGAACGTGGCAGTCAAGCCGGGAAGAAAAAATTTACGCATGAAAACTCACTTCGGAGAACAGCCGACATTGTAGAACGTTTGCTCGGGCGAGCGGTTGATGTGGATGCAGGTGCAACGTGCTGAAAAGCGGAAGCCAGAAAGGATGCGAGCACAACCACGATCGGCAAATTCCGCCGCACTGCCGGTATCACACCTCCACCACGTAGGAAAATCTCCACGCAACTTTCATAACGCCATTAATTAATCAAAAAGACGGATTATTACATTCTTAGATTCTTTAATTTCACATAAGACAAACAAAGACTATTCTTTATATTTCTTAACTTTATACATCCGCATAACGATTAATCAAAATAAATTACAATCAATTATTTATTTCCAACCATTTAGGAATTTGCTTATTCCGCCTCTCCCCCGCCACGCCTGACAATCCCGCCGATCATCGCTCATGCACTTAATCCAGTGGATTCAAGAGCGTGAAGCAGGCGATTCGGACGCGCGAAAAATTCAGCGGAACACGCAAAACGGACGACGGAGAAAACCGCGGCCTATATGTTCTTATTTTGTGCGCGACATACCAGGGCGATGACGCCTTATCCGAATCGCCGTGTATTCACGTGCAATCCACGCACGCAATAACCGCGGAGTTTCTGAATAAATGAACAAGATTTACAAATCAGTTTGGTGTGAAGCGACGGGAACGTGGGTAGCGACGTCGGAAACGGCGCGGTCGAAGACGAAACGGGGTGGGTCGGGGAAGCTGGCTATTGCCCAAGTCGTACTGGCAGGAACGGTGTTGGCGGGTGGGGTATCGGCGGCGCATGCTGCAAGCGCTGACTATTACTTCAACGTCAATGGGCTCGCGAACGGCTCCGACAATGCAACGGCAACAGGTTCGAATGCGCTCGCCGCAGGTTCGAATGCTCAAGCCACCGCCAAGGATGCTATCTCGATTGGTACCGGCTCGACTGCGAGCTTTACAGCCGCAGTTTCGATCGGCGCTGGCGCTGCTGCCAACGGACGAAAAGCTATTGCACTGGGCAGTGGCGCAAACGCGGCAGACATGGATGCGGTCGCAATTGGCGATGGCGCGCAAGCCACGGCCGTGAACGCATTTGCTGCAGGCAGTTTCTCCAACGCTGCCGAATCTGGCACAGCAGTTGGCACTGGTGCTCAGGCGGCCAAAAGCGCCACAGCCGTCGGCGTCGACAGCAGCGCTTCGGCCGAGGATTCGGTTGCCATTGGGGATAGCGCAGCAGCCTCGCACGTCAACAGTGTCGCACTGGGCGCGGGCTCAGCCACTACTATCGGCGCTCAAAGCGGATACGCCGCCTACGGCCTGACCACTGCGCAAAACTCAGCCGGCGAAGTCAACGTCGGTAACCGGACCATCACCGGCGTCGCAGCTGGCGCCGCGGACACCGACGCCGTCAACGTGAGCCAACTCAAAGCCGTCGACGGCAAAATCGCCACGGCCACGGCCAATAGCGTCCAGTACGACGCAACGCCCACCGACAAGAGCAGCGTCACGCTCGCCGGCCCGGCATCGACGGACGGCGGCGTAACCGGCGGCACAACGATCACGAACGTGCATCAAGGCACGGTTTCCGCTACCAGCACCGACGCCGTCAATGGCGCTCAGCTTTACAGCATCGCCGGCGATACCAGCGCTAACTATGTCCAGGATAACGGCACCGGCGTCAAATACGTCCGCACCAACGATACCGGCTTGACGCCAGACGATGCACACGCAACAGGTAGCGGATCATCGGCGATCGGTTACAACGCGCAATCGACCGGCGCAAGTTCGGTTGCTGCAGGCGCAAACGCCGTCGCTGGCGCCGACTACTCGTCGGCATTCGGCCACAAAGCTCGGGCTGGAGCCGTCAATGCGGTAGCAATCGGCAATATGGCAGACGCAGCGGGCATGGCAGCGGTGGCGATCGGCAGCGGATCGAATGCGTCCGACTTCGGTTCAGTTGCATTCGGCGCCTATTCCGCCGCAGGCAGCATGGGCACCGCTATCGGCGCGTATTCGACCGTGACCGGCGCCAACTCCGTTGCGTTGGGCCAAAGCTCGCTCGCCGACCGCGCCAACACCGTTTCCGTCGGCTTCGCGGGTAGCGAGCGCCAGATCACCAACGTCGCTGACGGCACCGAGGGCACCGACGGCGTCAACGTGCGCCAGTTACAGGCCGCGATCACCGCAGCCACCTCCAGCGAGACGCGCTACTTCAAAGCCAATGGCAACAACGACGGCACCGACGACGCAGTCGCGACGGGCACTCGCGCTGTCGCGATGGGTCCCACCGCAAGCGCGTCTGGCTCAAACGCATTTGCCGGCGGCAATGCTGCGTATGCCAGCGGCGACGACAGCGTCGCCATCGGCAATAAGGCCGAGGCCAATGGCGACGACTCAGTTGCCATCGGCGCCAATTCCGTCGCCGGCCACGATCCGCTCGCCCTGACCGACCCGGGCTACACCGGCGCTACCGCCATCGGCGCCGGCGCACAAGCCGTCGCCCAGAGCAGCACGGCGATCGGCAACCTCGCCACTGCCAGCGCCACCGGTTCCGTCGCACTCGACCAAGGCTCGATCGCCGATCGTGACAACACCGTATCGGTCGGCTCAGCCGGAGCGGAACGCCAGATCACCAACGTAGCCGCCGGCGTGCAAGGCACCGACGCCGTCAACGTCAACCAGTTGAACGCGGTCGCCAGCCAGGGCGCAGCCACCGCCGCCAAGCTCGACGGCGCCGTCATGTACGACACCAACGCCGACGGCAGCGTCAACAAGAACAGCGTCACACTCGGCGATGCAGCCAGTGGCGGCACGGTCATTCACAACGTCGCCGACGGTGTGGACGCAAGCGATGCTGTCAACCTCGGCCAACTGAACGCGGCAATCGGCAACGCCGTCCAGAACATCACCGTGAACCCGAACGTGCCGTTCTTCAGCGCCGACGGCAACACCGACACGGAAGGTGCACAGGCTTCGGGCACGCATTCGGTCGCCGTGGGCGCCAACGCCAATGCCACCGGCACGAACGCCGTCGCCATGGGCGCGAACTCGGTCGCTAGCGGCAACAACGCCACGGCGCTTGGCGCTTCGGCGAACGCCAGCGCCGACAACTCGGTCGCGCTGGGTCAAGGTTCAGTCGCGGATCGGGCAAACACGGTATCCGTCGGCGCAGCTGGCCAGGAGCGTCAGATCACCAACGTCGCGGCCGGCGTGCAAGGCACGGACGCGGTCAACGTCAATCAGTTGCAGCAGAGCATGAGCGGCGCAGTTGGCCAGGCGAACAGCTACACCGACGACCAGATCCGCTCGGCACGCCGCGATTCGTATGGCGGCACGGCGTCGGCGCTGGCTGCTGCAGGCTTGCCTCAAGCGGTCTTGCCGGGTCACGGCATGGTGGCGATTGCGGGTGGCACGTATGGCGGCCAGTCGGCGATGGCCATCGGCGTGTCGCAGTTGTCGGAAACCGGCAAATGGGTCTACAAGGTGCAAGGTACGACCGACTCACGCGGTCAGTTCGGCGCGTCGGTTGGCGCCGGCATGCACTGGTAAAACTTTGGCAAGAAGCGTGACCGGCTCGATCTGAGCCAGTCACGCTGAAGTCAATAGCGTTGCTGTACTAGCAGCGAGCAGGCGCGGGTCCGAAAGGGCCTCCGCCCTTTGCGCGTGATGTCACTCTCAAAAGGAGCGGTGTCGCGCGCTTTTTTGTCCGCGCTGCAAAAGCGTTGCAGCCAGCGACCCGCGCCGCCCAGATCGAGCGGGAGCGGGCACCTCTACGGCGCCCCCATCCCACCCTCCTCTCAGCGCTGCATCGATTCCCACACTTTGTAGAGACGCTTCACCGACACAGGCATCGGCGTACGCAACTCCTGTGCGAACAGCGAAATCCGCAATTCCTCCAGAAGCCAGCGAAACTCCGACAACCGCGTATCCAGCACACCACCCCGCTGCGCCAGCGCGCGCTGGTAGTTCTGCAACAGCGGCTGGAGTTCGGCGAACTGCCGCGCATCGCGGGCGGAGTCTGCCTTCAGCTTGTCGATACGCAGCGCAATGCCCTTCAGGTAGCGCGGGAAATGCGCCAACTGCGTATACGGCGTATCAACCACGAAGCGTTTGCCAATCAGACTATCCAACTGGTTCTGCATGTCCGCATGCGCGGCCGTGAACGACTTCGCCTGCGCCAGCTTTTTCGTCACTGTCGCGTATTCGCCGAGAATCTGTCCGACGAGGCGGGCAATCTCCTGAGCCAACAAAGTCAGACGGCTGCGGCCTTCGTCGCGACGAGTATGGAAACTGACGTCATCGGCGGGCAGCGGGTCCTGCAGACAGGCGCGGTCGAGCGCGGTATCGATCAGTTGATCGCGCAACTCCTCCTGAGTGCCGCGCGGCATGAACTGCATCGCCATTTCGCGCAAACCCGGGAGATTTTTCTCCAGGTACTTGATCGGCTCTTTCAATTGCAACGCGAACAATCGTCGCAGCCCTGCGCGATGAATCCGTGCGGCTTCGTCCGGTGAATCGAATACTTCGACGTCACAATGCGTGCCGCGATCCACCAGCGCCGGATAGCCGAACAACGTCTGACCGCCGCGGCGAATTTCCAGCAACTCGGGGAGCTTGCCGAAATTCCACGTCGTGAGTTTTTCGTACAGCGCTGTACCCAGTGCGCCATCTTGCGACGCGGTTTGTGGACCAGGCGCCGCACCGCTCTTGCCTCGCTGCGCCGCACCGCTTGCCGCGCCGGCTGCTCCGCCAGCTTGCGTGGCAGCGGCCACGCCGCCACCGCCGCCCGCATCCGCCAACGCCGCCCCAGCCGCACTCGACGCAATCTTCTGGAAGTGCTGCTGTGCCTGGCCACCGAGTTCAGCGCGCAGTTGCGACATATTGCGGCCCATCGCGAGCTGCCGCCCATGCTCGTCGACAACCTTGAAGTTCATGAACAGATGGGGCGTCAACGTTTCGAGCTTGAAGTCCGATTGCTTCATCGCGACCTGGGTCTGCTCGCGAACATCGGCAATCAGCGATTCGAGCAAACCGCCCGCGCCGAAACGCGGCCCACTATGCCGATCGACGAAACCCGCCGCGAACTCAGGCAGCGGCACGCAATGGCGTCGCAACTTCTGCGGCAACGATTTCAGCAACAGTTGCGCCTTCTCTTTCAGCATGCCCGGAACCAGCCACTCGCAGCGGCGCGCGTCGACCTGATTCAGCGCATACAGCGGCACCGCGAGCGTCACGCCGTCGCGCGGCGAACCGGGTTCGAAGTGATACGTGAGCGCCATCTCGACGCCTGCCATCGTCATCCGCTTCGGGAACAGATCGGTTGTCACGCCGGCGGCTTCATGCCGCATCAGATCGTCACGCGACAGATACAGCAGCCGCAATTTGTCTTCCGGCTGGCCGCTCTTCCTGACCTCGTCGCGATACCAGCGCTCGAACGACGCACCCGTGTAAATGCCCTGCGGCAGCGCCTGATCGTAGAAGCCAAAAATCAGTTCGTCGTCGACCAGCACATCCTGACGGCGCGACTTGTGTTCCAGTTGCTCGATATCGGCGAGCAGCTTGCGATTGTGCGCAAAGAACGCGAGCTTCGTGTCGAACTCACCCTCCACCAGCGCACCGCGAATGAACAGCTCGCGCGCCCGCGCCGGGTCCTGTTTACCGAAGCTCACACGCCGCCGGTGATAGATCGGCAGGCCGTACAACACCGCGCGCTCGAACGCCGACACCTGCGCCGCGCGCTTTTCCCAATGCGGCTCGGACAGTGATTTCTTCAGCAGATGCTCGCCGATCTTTTCGATCCATTCCGGCTCGATCTTCGCGATGCAGCGTGCGTACAGACGGCTCGTCTCGACCAGTTCCGCGGCCATCACCCACTTCCCGGCCTTCTTCACCAGCGCCGAGCCCGGCCAGAGGTAGAACTTGATGCTGCGTGCGCCGAGGAAGTACGGTTCGTCGTCGGCTTTGAGGCCGATGTTGCCGAGCAAGCCGGTCAACAACGCGAGATGAATCTGCTCGAAAGTCGCTTCGGCCTCGTTCAGCCGCCAGCCATGCTCGCGCACCACGGTCAGCAGTTGCGAATGCACATCGCGCCACTCACGCAACCGCAGTTGCGACAGAAAATTCTTGCGGCATTCGTCGTGCAACTGCTTGTTCGACTTCTTGTGCGCGATCGCTTCTTCGAACCAGTTCCAGATCTTCAGCCATTGCAGGAATTCGGAACGCTCGTCGGCGAACCGGCGATGCGCCTGGTCGGCCTGCTCCTGCGCTTCGATCGGCCGGTCACGCGGATCTTGCACCGACAATGCGCTGGCGATAATCAGCACTTCCTTCAACGCCTGCTGATCGCGCGCGGCGAGAATCATCCGGCCGACGCGCGGGTCGAGCGGCAGGCGCGCGAGTTCGCGGCCGAGCGGCGTGAGCTGGTTGTCGTCGTCGACGGCGCCGAGTTCGTTGAGCAGCTGGTAGCCGTCGGCGATGGCACGGCCGGGCGGCGGCTCGATGAACGGGAAGGTTTCGATCGCCGTCAGATGCAGCGACTTCATGCGCAGAATCACCGACGCCAGCGACGAGCGCAAAATCTCAGGATCGGTGAAACGCACGCGGCCCTGGTAGTCGCTGTCTTCGTACAGACGAATACAGATGCCATCCGCGACCCGGCCGCAACGCCCTGCCCGCTGATTCGCGGCGGCCTGCGAAATCGACTCGACTTGCAACTGCTCGACCTTGTTACGATACGAGTAGCGCTTCACGCGCGCGAGGCCCGTATCGACCACATAGCGAATCCCCGGCACCGTCAGCGAAGTTTCGGCGACGTTGGTGGCCAAAACGATGCGCCGCGCGTTCGAGGTGCGGAACACGCGTTCCTGCTCGGCCGCGGACAAGCGCGCGAACAGCGGCAGAATTTCCGTGTGCGGCGGGTGATGCTTGCGCAGCGCCTCGGCGGCATCGCGAATCTCACGCTCGCCGGGCAAAAAAACCAGCACGTCGCCGGGACCTTCGCGGCACAGTTCGTCGACCGCGTCGACGATCGCTTCCATCAGGTCGCGATCCGTCTCGCGTTGCGTCTTCGGCCTTTCGCGCGACGACGATGCGGAAGAACCTTCCGCCGCCTTCACGGCCGGGCTGTCTTCCGCAACCGGGCGATAGCGCACTTCGACCGGATACAGACGACCGCTCACTTCGATCACCGGCGCGGGCTTTTCTTCGCTGCCGAAATGGCGCGCGAAACGATCCGCGTCGATCGTCGCCGAGGTCACGATCAGTTTCAGATCGGGGCGCTTGACGAGGATTTCCTTCAGATAACCCAGCAGAAAATCGATGTTCAGGCTGCGCTCGTGCGCTTCGTCGATGATCAGCGTGTCGTAGGCTTTCAGCAGCGGATCGGTCTGCGTTTCGGCGAGCAGAATACCGTCGGTCATCAACTTGACCGACGCGCCCGGCGACAGATTGTCGGTGAAGCGCACCTTGTAGCCGACTACTTCGCCGAATGGCGTACCGAGTTCTTCGGCGATACGGCGGCCCGTTGCCGACGCGGCGATCCGGCGCGGCTGCGTATGGCCGATCAAACCGCTACCGCCCGCGCCTAGGCCACGCCCCAGTTCGAGGCAGATTTTCGGCAACTGGGTGGTCTTACCCGAACCGGTCTCGCCGCAGACGATCACGACCTGATTCTTCGCAATAGCGCGCGCGATCTCCTCGCGGCGGCCAGACACCGGCAACGCTTCGGGGAAGGTGATCGGCGGAATGGGATTCGGTTCGACCACGCGCTGAACGCGCGGCGGACGTGGTTCGCGGCGTTCGTTGCGCGCGGCATCGCCGTGCGGCGGCTGTTTGCGCCCCTCATGAGCGTTTTTCGGCGCCTGCGCGCCCGCCTCCCGGCGCGTGCCCCGCGGCGGATTTTTTTTCTGTGCAGACGAGTCCGCACCCGGCGCGGCTCGCCGCGGTTCGCGCGCCGTTTCCGGCGTGTGGCGGTTGGCGTCCGGCGCTTCGCGGCGCTCTGCGTCGCCGGGCTTCACCTGATCGGCGGCCGGCGCAGTATTCTCGTTCGCCGGAGCGGGATTTCTGGGTACATTCGACATGGGGGCGCATTATAATCCCCGGCATGAATTCCCAAACCGACCTCGTCCCCGCGCCCGCGAGTGTTCCTGCCCCCGCCGGAGCAACGGAAGACCTCGCCCAGCACGCGCAATTCGTCGACTGGATGCGCTCAGTCGCCCCTTACATCCATGCGTTCCGTAACAAGACGTTTGTCGTCGGTTTCGGCGGCGAAGTGGTGCATCAGGGGCTCCTGAACGCACTCGTGTCCGATATCGCGCTGCTGCAGGCCATGGGCATCCAGATCGTGCTGGTGCACGGCTCGCGACCGCAGGTCGAAGAGCAGATGAGCCTCCATGGCGTGGAATCCGAGTTTTCGCACGGCATGCGCATTACCGACGCGCGTGCTTTGGAGTCCGCGAAAGAAGCGGCCGGCGAAGTGCGTCTGGATATCGAGGCGGCGATCAGCCAGGGCTTGCCGAACACGCCGATGGCGCACGCGCACATCAGCGTGGTGTCCGGCAACTTCGTAACGGCGCGCCCGGTCGGCATTCTGGACGGCGTCGATTTCGCCCACACCGGCGTGGTGCGCAAGATCGACGCAGATTCGATCCGCCATTCGCTCGCGAGCCGCAAGCTCGTGCTGCTCTCGCCGCTCGGTTTTTCGCCGACCGGCGAGGCTTTCAATCTGTCGATGGAAGACGTCGCCTCGGCGGCGGCCATTGCGCTGCGCGCCGACAAGATCGTGTTTCTGACCGAAACGCCGGGCTTGATGGAAACCGGCGAAGAAGGTCCTGAACTGGTCCGCGAACTGTCGCTCGACGACGCCTACAAGCTGCATGAAAGCGGCGAAGTCACCGGCGACGCAGGTTTCTATCTGAAGCATTCGATCCGTGCCTGCCGCGGCGGCGTGGCGCGGGCGCACATCATCCCCTACGCGCTCGACGGCAGCCTGCTGCTCGAACTGTTCCTGCACGACGGTGTGGGCACGATGATCTCGTACGAGAACCTCGAAAGCCTGCGCGAAGCGACGCCGGACGACGTCGGCGGCATTCTCTCGCTGATCGAGCCGCTCGAATCCGACGGCACCCTGGTGCGGCGAGGCCGCCACCAGATCGAACGGGACATCGACCATTTCTCGGTGATCGAGCACGATGGCGTGCTGTTCGGCTGCGCGGCGCTGTACCCGTATCCGCAGGAGCGCATCGGCGAAATGGCCTGCCTGACCGTGGCGCCTGAAGCGCAAGGCACCGGCGACGGCGAGCGCCTGCTCAAGCGCATCGAACAACGCGCGCGGGCACGCGGCCTTACGCGCATTTTCGTGCTCACCACGCGTACCGAACACTGGTTCCTCAAGCGCGGCTTCGTCAAGGTCACGGTCGACGACCTGCCGGAAGACCGCCGCCGACTCTATAACTGGCAGCGCAAATCGCTCGTGCTGATGAAACAGCTCTGAGCGGCCCCATATAAAGCGACTGCCCGCCCCCACACCGATATAGGAGAAGCACAGCATGACTCGTATGGTTCAATGCGCGAAGCTCGGCAAGGAAGCCGAAGGCCTCGATTTCCCGCCGCTGCCGGGCGAACTCGGCAAGCGGATCTACGAAGGCATTTCGAAGGAAGCCTGGCAGGCCTGGTTGAAGCAGCAAACCATGCTGATCAACGAAAACCGCCTGAACATGGCCGATCCGCGCGCACGTCAATATCTGATGAAGCAGACCGAAAAGTTCTTCTTCGGCGAAGGCGCGGATACGGCGCAGGGTTACGTGCCGCCGGCTGCTGAATAGGTCACGCGCGCTGAGCCTCACTTTTGCCACCCCGGCAAAAGCGGTTCAATGCAAAAAACCGCGCCGCGTGCGCGGTTTTTTTTCGTCCCGCGAGACTCGCGGACTCTCCAGACAGTCCATTTTCAACATTTTTTAAGTCTTTTTTTCATACCGCCGCGATCCGCCGAATCCCCCACCCCGCAAGGGATTGAGCGCCTTTCCGGAGCCGCTCGCCGCCCCCTGCGTTTGCACGATCCTCTGTCATCGTGCTAACATGTGCCTCGTTCCAACAGCAATTCACCTTCATTCGCGTTCTTTTCGAACTGGTTCACCGTGCCTTTTCCGGCACGCCGCCACACTGAACTGAACAGTTTTTATACAAGAAGGCTTGTCGGTCGTTTCCCCGCCAGATCTCATCCATGAGCGGCGATCCAGCACCGGCCTTTTTCGTTTCAAGCCTTCCAGCGGCGCGTGGGCCAGCTTCCAGCCACCCCAGCGCCCTCATGCATCTGCCCCCCTTCCACGGCCACGCAGATGCAACAGTCAGCACAATCTAGACGAGTGTTTTTTCGCGAATCGTTCGCGAGGCACGGGCGTTTTATTTTCTTTTTCACGCCCATTTCTTTTGTCTCCGGACGAAAGAGACGCCATCGCGCTGCTCGCGAAACTGCACTTCCCCAGCACCCGTGGCGGAACGTTCATGCGCTTTTTCATGAGTTTCGTCGCAGTCATTGGAGTTTTCACCTTGACCGCTTCCAGCAACGGCTTCTGGCGACATCACAAAGAAGAACAACGCCTCTCGCTCGACGACATCACCGTCGTCGATAAATCTCTCCTCAAGCGGGCCGTCGGCGCCATGGCGCTCGGCAACGCGATGGAATGGTTCGATTTCGGCGTGTACAGCTATATCGCTGTCACGCTCGGCAAAGTGTTCTTCCCGTCGTCGAGCCCGTCCGCCCAGTTGCTCGCCACCTTCGGCACATTTGCCGCGGCGTTCCTGGTGCGGCCGATCGGCGGCATGGTGTTCGGGCCGCTGGGTGACCGCATCGGCCGTCAGCGCGTGCTGGCCATGACCATGATCATGATGGCCGCCGGCACCCTCGCGATTGGCCTGATTCCGAGCTACGCGACGATCGGCATTTTTGCGCCAGTGTTGCTGCTGGTCGCGCGTCTGGTGCAAGGTTTCTCGACAGGCGGTGAATACGGCGGTGCCGCGACCTTCATCGCGGAATTCTCGACGGACAAGCGCCGCGGTTTCATGGGCAGCTTCCTCGAGTTCGGCACGCTGATCGGCTACGTGCTCGGCGCGGGGACGGTCACGGTCCTGACGGCGACGCTGTCGACCGACGCACTGCTCTCGTGGGGCTGGCGTGTGCCGTTCCTGATCGCGGGTCCGCTGGGCCTGATCGGCCTGTACATCCGGATGAAGCTCGAGGAAACGCCCGCGTTCAAGAAGCAGGCCGAGCAACGCGAAGCTGAAGACAAGGCGATTCCGAAGCAGTCTTTCCGCGAATTGCTGATGCAACAGTGGAAGCCGCTTCTGCTGTGCGTCGGTCTCGTGCTGATCTTCAACGTCACCGATTACATGGCGCTCTCGTATCTGCCGAGCTATCTGTCGGCCACGCTGCACTTCAACGAAACGCACGGTCTGTTCCTCGTGCTGCTCGTGATGGTGCTGATGATGCCGATGACGCTGGCAGCCGGCCGCCTGTCCGATACGATCGGCCGCAAGCCCGTGATGCTGTTTGGTTGCGTGGGGCTGTTCGTACTGTCGATTCCCGCGCTGTTGCTGATTCGCATGGGCGCGATGCTGCCGGTGTTCGGCGGCCTGATGATTCTCGGCGTGTTGCTGTCGTGCTTCACCGGCGTGATGCCGTCGGCGCTGCCGGCGCTGTTCCCGACGAAGATCCGCTACGGCGCGCTCGCGATCGGTTTCAACATTTCGGTGTCGCTGTTCGGCGGAACGACGCCGCTCGTGACGGCCTGGCTGGTCGAGAGCACCGGCAACCTGATGATGCCCGCGTACTACCTGATGGGCGCGTCGCTGATCGGTATCGTCTCGGTGCTCGCGCTGCGTGAAACGGCCCGCAAGCCGCTGCTCGGCTCGGGTCCGTGCGTGGCGACGCGTGCGGAAGCACATGCGGTGCTGCGCGGCGAGCGTGAGGCGGCGGAGATGGATGAACGCTACGCGGCCGCGGCCACTGCACGGGCCTGATTCCGGGTTGCGCGGTAGCTAACCGCCGGAGTTGTATGCGTGCCACTCGCGGTTAGCGGTTAGCAGCAGGCAACCACCGAAATTCGCGTTAGCGTGTCCGAAAACGGGCCGGCAGATTTTTGCCGGCCCGTTTTTTATGCCACCAGTGACTCGAACGTCGCGCTTGCATGGCTGCCTTCAATGATTAGCATGCCGGCGGAAATCGGCAGCTTGAAACGCCTCGGCCCGGCACTCCCTGGATTGACGAACAGCACGCCATCGCGCTCGCTGATCGCGGGCTTATGCGAGTGCCCGGTCACGACGACGTCGATACCTTCTCGACGCGGATCGTCACCCACATCGGCGATGTCGTGCACAACCAGGATCGTCACCTGTTGCACGGTCAGCTTGACGTGGGTCGGCAGCGAGGCAACGGCCTCCCCGATGTCGTTATTGCCGCGCACGGCGGTGAGCGGCGCGATCCGCGCGAGTGCATCGAGCACCGCCTGATTGCAGATGTCGCCCGCGTGAATAATCGCATCGCACCCGGCGAGGTATTGCAGGGCTTCAGGACGCACGAGATTATGCGTGTCGGAGATCAGACCGATTCGAGTGACCTGCGAGCGGTGGGTAGGCGAGGTCATGACACCAGGTATCGGCCGACCGGCCCTGGTCTGCCTGCAGCGGTTCGGCGGGTTCCCGTGGCAGCGCCACCGGCGCGCTTCGTGCGCAGCAACATGCTCACGCTTCCATCAGGTGTTCGATACGGCGGTCTGGCACCAGCCACCACGCCGCGGCCAGCGTATAGAGCGCAGCCGAGAGCCACGGCTGAACGAATGCCAGCGCCATGCCGGCCAGATAGATCACGACCGAGACTTTGCCCTTGAAATCGTTGCCGACCGCCTTCGCAATCGTCGACTCCGTGCCGTGCTCGCGGATCAGCACGCGGGTCAGAATGAAATACGCGATCGCCGACATGAACAGCACGGCGCCATACATCGCTGTCGGCCAGGCGGCGAGATGATTCTCGCCGACCCAATGCGTGACGGCCGGCAGCAGCGACAGCCAGAACAACAGATGGAGATTGGCCCACAACACCGCGCCGTTGACCTTCTGCACGGCATGGAACATGTGGTGGTGATTGTTCCAGTAGATGCCGACGTAAATGAAGCTCAGCACGTACGCGCAGAACACGGGGATCACGGGGCGCAGCGCGGCGAGATCGTAGCCGTCCGGCACCTTCAATTCGAGCACCATGATCGTGATGATGATGGCGATCACGCCATCGCTGAAGGCTTCGACGCGTCCCTTGCCCATCGGTCGGTTTCCTGATTGTGTAGTCGCGGTTGTGAAGCCCGGTCAGGCCCGCACGCCGCCGATTATCGGCGATGACAACGGGACTTGTCGAATGCCGGCCGCGCAGACACGCCTCACCGGATCAGCGCTCCCCGCTCGTTTAACAATTGACGAAGAATGCTGCGATGGCACCGATTTTCATCCTCGCAGTAGCAGCCTACGGAAAAGTTTGTCGTCTTTGACAATGCGGCAAGCAGGTCCAACACCTTGCCGGTATCGCTATCGTTCATCTGCGCGCGGAATTTCTTCGCAAACGCGGTCCACTCGGCGTCGCTGGCGGCCGCCTTGGCTTCTTTTATCAAGTCCGCATCGGGCGACAGATTGGGCAGCCACACATCGTAATAGTCGCGGGTGGCGAATTCCGTCCGGGGTACGCCGCGCGGCGGCCGCCGAACGGTGCCGATCCGCAGGCCTTCGTCGGCTGCTCTCGGCGAACCAAGCTGGACAATACGCACGCTCATGTTGTTTCCCCGATTGTTGTTTGCCCGATTCGTGACGGACTCGCGAGCGTCCTGCGGCTGGTCGGCGTCGGACCGATGCCGGGCCAATCCAGGCCGGGCCGGGCCAATCGCCGCCGTTCGCCGGTGGTTCCGCGATGCAGGCTTAACGCCTCAGGCCCTTCATCGCCTCGATTTCCATGGCTGCGGTCCGCTCTTCGCTGGCTTCGATCGGGTCCATCGACTCGTCGATCGAAGCCGCCGCACGCTCCGCGAACGCTTTCGTTTCGTCGAAAACGGGATCGAATTCCGCGTCGTCATCGTCCGGCGGTTCCAGCATGTCGCGAAGCATAGCCGCCAGCTCCGGCGTGTCCCACGCCGCGCCCTGCTGCTTTTGCTTCTTGATGTAATGTCTGACTTCCGCGTCCTGTTCCGGGGTCAACGGAAGACCGCGGAACGTGCTGTTGGGTTCGGCATCATTCATGATCTCGCTCCAGGATACGTGCCAGTTCGAGTGTAATCCCGTTCTGGTGGCGTAATCTCAGCTATCGGTCATTGCTCGTCAATCTGCCTGGCGTGTACACCGCCAGCCATACGCTCGGCTGTGCGTCGCTGGTCCACGCTACCCGGTGCCGGCAATGCGCGTCGATCAGCACGTGGTCGCCCGGTTTCATCGGATACGGCTCACGCTCGCCTTCGAATTCGAGCGTCGCCGCCCCGCTCAGCAGCACGACCCACTCGGCGCGCGGACTGTCGTACCAGAAGTCCGGCGGGCTTGCGTGGCCTCTCGAGACGATCCGCTCGATGCTCACGCCGGCTTCTTCCACGAGCGCGTCCACTTGCTCGTCAGGGCCTGCCGGTGCGCTGAGATCGAAGATATTGCCGCTGCTGCTCACGCGTTTCATCTTTTTTGCTCCGGATAGGTTCGCTACCACGGTCCGCTGCGCGCCCTCCTGGCAATCGTGGCCCATTGCGGCTCATTGCGGCTCATTGCGCCCATCAGCCGGACGCCGCCGGGCGCATCGCTCATTTCATCGGCTTGAGCCCGTCGAGCAAGGTCGGCACCAGTTCGCTGATAGTCGGGTGAATGTGCATGGCGTACTGCAAGGTCGGATACGGCGCGCCGGCGGTCATGATGTCGATGAACGTATGCAGCGCTTCGTCGCCTTCGATGCCATGAATCGCCGCGCCAAGAATCTGCTTGCTCTGTGCGTCGACCAGCACCTTCATGAACCCGTCGGTCTCGCCGCGTTCGCGGGCGCGGCCCACCCGCGTCATCGGCATGGTGGCGATCAGCGCGTCGCGTCCTGCCTTGCGCACGTCGGCCTCCGAGAGCCCGACGCGCGCGAGCGGCGGGTCGACAAACACCGCGTACGCCATGATCCGCGTGTCGACGCTGCGCGTGCCGCCGTCGAGCAGATTGGCCGCAACGATCTGAAAATCATCGTAGGACGTGTGGGTAAAGGCGCCTCGTCCGTTGATGTCGCCGATCGCCCAGACGCCCGGCACGTTGGTACGCAACTGGCCGTCGACGGGAACCGTGCCGTGCTTGTCCGTCGCAATGCCGGCGGCGTCGAGGCCGAGGTCGTCGGTATTCGGTTCACGCCCGGTGGCGAACAGCACGTGCGACGCTTCGAGCGCGGGGATGTTCTGCTCGAAGCCGATACACACCTCGTTCTCGTGATGCGGATGCGGCTCGACCCGTGAGGGTTGCACGCCGAACATAAACTCGACGCCCTCGCGCGCCAGCACCTTCTGCACGGAGTCGGCGAAGTCGGCATCCTCGCGCGTGAGCAGGCGCTCGCCGCGCACCAGTACCGTCACCCGGCTGCCGAACCGGCGAAAAATCTGCGCGAATTCGAGCGCGATATAGCTGCCGCCGACGATCGCCAGATGGTCCGGCAATTCCGTCAGTTCGAGCAGATTGGAGTTGGTGTAGTAGCGAATTCGCTCGAGCCCTTTGAGCGCCGGCACGACCGCGCGCGTGCCGGTATTGATGAAGATTTCGTCGGCGCTCAGTTCGTGGAGCACGCTGCCGTCCGGGCCGCTGATGGCGAGCGCATGCGCGCCGGTGAAGCGCGCGTGGCCGTTGAAGACGGTGACGTTGTCTGCGCCGCGCAGCCATTTCTCGACACCGTCGCGCGCCTCGCCGATGATCCTGTCCTTGCGCGCCTTGACCGCTTCCAGATCGACGCTGACCGCGCCGCTCACCTGCACGCCCAGATCCGCGGCATGACGCGCCACGTGGGCTGCGCGGGCGCTCGCCACATACGACTTGGTCGGTGTACAGCCGACATTCACGCAAGTCCCGCCGAAAGCCGCGCGCTCGATGACCGCGGTTTTACGCCCGCTTTGACCGAGACGCACGGCGAGCGGACCACCGCCCTGTCCCGTGCCGATCACAACTGCGTCGAAGTGCTGTGGCATGGCAAATCTCCCGAGGCTGGGGGTGCTGGTCGTAGCATCTTACGCTCAGCGCCTCAGGTTGCCTTTGTCGCCCTTTCTGATCGTTTCGGTTGCGCAGTGCAAGTGGTGGGACTGGCTTGCGATCCCGGTTCGCAGCGACAGTGGATCAGCGCAGGCCGATTGGCGTGGATTACACCTGATGGATGACGTTCAGGCGTGGCAGTGCACCGCACAGATCAATTCGCGCGAGCGTTGCAGCGCGGCTTGCGCGCCACGCGTCGCAACGACCCAACCGACCTGCCCGAGGTTGAAATCCTGCGACACCATCACCTGCATGAGGGCGACCATCGGCAGAACCACCGATGGCCGATAAAGCTGGTTCGTAATCAAGCTTGGCATAACGGCTCCCATCGCGCGGCGCCGCTTCGGCACGGCGCGGAAATGACATTCGATGGGAGGATTCTAGGGAGACTCGAGGCGCGGATAAATACCAGGAACGCGAAGGCACTTGTTCGTCAAACTGAACAATCGAATCCGGGCGCCCGCGGGATCAGGGTGATTGGATAACCCGCCTGCCGACGGGGTTTTGGGGGGGGGGGGGGGGGGGGGGGGGGGGCCCCCCCCCCCCCCCCCCCCCCCCCCCC
>NZ_JAQQFL010000003.1:0-403146 GCF_046026025.1 Paraburkholderia fungorum
GCAGTACCGCACGTATGGCTCGGTGGTGCAGACCGGCACCAACGCGCTGGGCGATCCGATCACCAGCAGCAACAAGATCCCGACGTTCACGGCTCGTGTCGACTACACGTGGTCGAGCGCGCTGGATATTGGCGGTTCGTTCAATATCGGCCGTCAGACGCTGTCGGCCGCCACGCAGAACGTGAACGGCAACACGATTCCGGTGTATGGCGTGGGTGGCCAGGCGCCTAGCGCCTTTGGCACGTTCTTCTTCGGCGAAGCGGATCTGGCCTACACGCAGGCTGACGTCCAGTACAACGCTGAAGTCGATTACGGTCAACAGCAGAACGCGGCGTTCAACGGCGGCCAGGCACAGTGGTACGGCCTCTCGCTGCTCGCGCACCGCAAGTTCTCGCTGCCGGTGGTGGGCCGCATGGGCGCGACGGCACGTTATGACGTGCTGGTCGACAGCAAGAACGGCGGCGGTGGTGGTGGCGTCGCGTTGAACTCGAATGGCATGGACACGGCGGACGGCTTCGGTATCGGCGCGGACTGTCTCGCCAATTCGAAGGCGAACGGCGGCCTTGGCTTCGAGTGCAAGGGTGCGATCCACCAGGACGTGGCGCTCGACGTGCTGTTCTATCCGACCCAGCAGATTACTGTGAAGGTCGAATATCGTCACGACTGGGCCAACAAGCAGGTGTTCCTGAAGAACGACGGTTCGTACGGCAAGTCCAACGACATCCTCGCGACGCAGTTCATCTACTCGTTCTAACTCACGCCCTGCGCCGAAGCAAACTGCCCGTCGAGAGGGGCTTCGGCGCAAGCGTTCAGCGCTTCGTGTGCTGCTTCTTTATCTGCGTTTCACAGAACGATGCGAAGCGCCGCACCACCTGTCTCGGCTTCATGTTGCGCGACTGCGCGATGCCCAGCGTGGCCGCCGCCACGTCGTCCTTGAACCGTTTGACGACGAAATCCTCACCGTCCACGGTATGGGTCGATTTGAGCGGAAAGTTCAGGATGCTGTATCCCAGACCGTTCGCCACCATGCCGCGTACCACCTCGGGTTGCGCAGACTTGAACGCCGGGACCGGACGCTCGCCCACCGCGTCGAACAACGCCGCAAAATATTCGCGGCTATGAGGCAAGTCGAGCATCACATAGGGCTCCCCCACGAGATTCGCGAGCGCGATCGAGCGATGCTGAGCCAGATGGTGATTTTTCGGCAAGATGACGTACGGCGGCAAAGTCAGCATCGGCAGGAATTCGATCTCGTCGGTCAGATCGATGCTGTAGGTCAGCGCGAGGTCGAGCGATCCGTCGTGCAGCCTCGTGAACAAATCCTCCTGATGCGCCTCCAGCGTCTGGAACACCACGCCGGTATGTTCGGCGACAAAGCGGCTGATGAGGCCCGGCAGCAGCGGCGGCGCAAGCGAGACCAGGCAGCCGAGCGCAATGCCGCCCGATATGCCGGTGTCCATTCCGCGCGCTGCAACCTGCAGTTCCTCCGCGTTCTTTAGCAGATCACGTGTCTTGCCGAGCATCTCGCGCCCCGCCTGAGTCAGGGAAAGTCCTGAGGCGTGGTGACGGATGAACAGTTGCACTCCAAAGGATTCCTCCAGTTCGGCAATCGCCGTAGAAATCGAGGGCTGCGAAATGTGCAGGACTTTCGACGCGCCGGTAAACGACAGCGCTTCTGCCGTCACAACAAAGTATCGCAACTGGCGCAGCGAATACCGAAGCAGCGGGCTTTCCATTGAACTGTCCCCTTGAGCAAAAATCATTCTGTAAGCGCTGAACACGACGCTTGTCTCCAGGCCGATTATCTCGCCTTTTGCATAGTTAAAACAGATGCCTTGCATTTTTTAAATGTGTTTTTCAGATGATGTGATTCCGCGTAGATTTCCTTCATCGGTAGATCCTGGAAGGAGGTAACCATGACAGTTGAAAGAGCGTTAATCGATACGCTTGTTGTTGGCGCCGGGCAGGCCGGCGTGGCCATCAGTGAACACCTGAGCAAACTCGGGGTGCCCCACCTCGTTCTGGAGCGTGATCGTATCGCCGAGCGGTGGCGCACGGGACGATGGGATTCGCTGGTTGCCAATGGTCCGGCCTGGCACGATCGTTTCCCGGGAATGGAGTTCGACGATCTCGATCCCGACGCCTTTGCCTCGAAAGAGCGGGTTGCGGATTACTTCGAAGCCTATGCGAGGAAGTTCAATGCCCCCATCCGCACGGGTGTGGAAGTGACGAAGGTGGTGCGCAATGGTGGCCGGCCGGGCTTCACTGTTGAAACAACCAACGGCGTGATCGAGGCCAGACGCGTGGTGGTCACAACCGGACCTTTTCAGCGCCCGGTTATCCCGCCGATCGTGCCTGAAGGCGAGAAGAAACTCACACAGATCCATTCGGCGGAATATCGCAATCCTGATCAATTGCCGGAGGGTGCGGTTCTGGTAGTCGGCGCCGGATCGTCGGGGGTGCAGATCGCGGATGAACTGCAGCGCGCAGGCAAGCGGGTCTACCTCTCGGTTGGGCCGCACGATCGTCCTCCACGCAGCTATCGCAACCGTGACTTCTGCTGGTGGCTGGGCGTGCTGGGCGAATGGGACGCGGAGGTCATGAGACCTGGAAAGGAACACGTCACCATTGCAGTCAGCGGTGCGCGTGGTGGCCATACAGTTGACTTCCGGCGCCTCGCCAATCAGGGGGTGACGCTGGTTGGCCTGACGAAATCGTTCCGTGACGGCGTCATGAGTTTCGAATCGGATCTCGCTGACAACCTCGCTCGCGGCGATGAGAACTATCTGTCGCTGCTCAATGCAGCCGATGCCTATGTTGCCCGCAATGGTCTCGACCTTCCAGAAGAACCTGAGGCCCGCCACACGCTTCCCGATCCGGAATGCGTGGCCCATCCCATTCCTGAACTCGATCTGGCCGAGGCCGGCGTGACCGCCATCGTTTGGGCAACGGGCTATGCGGTCGATTACAGCTGGCTGCAGGTCAACGCATTCGACGCGAACGGTAAGCCGCGGCATCAGCGTGGCGTGTCCACCGAGCCTGGCGTTTATTTCCTTGGGCTGCCGTGGCTGTCGCGTCGTGGCTCCGCTTTCATCTGGGGCGTTTGGCACGATGCGCGGCATGTTGCCGACCACATCGTCACGCAGCGCCAATATCTTTCCTACCGTGACGCCTCGGAACGCGAGGCGGAAGACGGCCACGAAATCTGCAAGGCAGTTTCCTTTTCTGAGTAATGAGGTGCATTGATGAGCCAACCTACGCACACGCGTATTCGCATGTTCAACACCAGGGACACCTACCCGAACCAGACGCTGGATAACGATCTCTGTCAGGCCGTGCGCGCCGGCAACACCGTCTATGTGCGCGGTCAGGTGGGCACCGATTTCGAAGGCCGCCTGGTAGGACTCGGCGACCCCGGCGCGCAGGCGAAGCAAGCAATGACGAACGTCAAGCAACTGCTGGAAGAGGCGGGCAGCGATATGTCTCATATCGTCAAGACCACGACCTACCTGATCGACCCTCGTTATCGCGAGCCGGTGTACCAGGAGGTGGGCAAGTGGCTTAAGGGTGTGTTCCCTATTTCCACCGGCCTGGTGGTGAGCGCCTTGGGCCAACCGCAGTGGCTGATGGAGATCGATGTGATCGCGGTGATTCCGGATGGCTGGAAGCCCGATCAGGTCTAAGGAACACGACATGACATTCTCTATCGTCGGACGTTGCCGGGAAACCGGACAGCTTGGGATCGCCATCAGCTCTTCCAGCATCGCGGTGGGTGCTCGATGCCCCTGGGTGCGTGCGGGTGTGGGTGCGGTGGCGACCCAGAACGTGACCTTGCCGGCGCTCGGTTCGCAGATTCTCGATCTCCTCGAAAACCAGCCGATCGAGCCCTCGGCAGCCCTGGACCGGGCGCTCGGCGCCAACGGCTGGCCTCAGTATCGGCAGGTGACGGCGATCGATAGCCTGGGCCGCACCGCGTTCTTCAGCGGCGAAGAAGCGTTGGGCGTGCATAGCGCTGTCGCAGGTGAGCAATGCGTAGCCGCGGGCAATCTATTGGCCGGCGTCCAGGTCATCGAGGCGATGGTGCAAGCGTTCGAGAATACGCCCGGCATGCTCGCCGAGCGTCTGCTGGCGGCCATGCATGCCGCGATGGCAGCCGGTGGTGAAGCGGGGCCCGTGCACTCGGCGGCGCTCGAGATAGCAGGAGACGTGAGCTGGCCGATCGTCGATCTGAGAGTCGATTGGGCGGATGAAGACCCCATCGGTCAACTGGATACGCTCTGGCAAGCCTATCGGCCGCAGATGCAGGACTACCTGGCTCGCGCGTTGAATCCGACCGCGGCGCCCAGCTACGGGGTGCCTGGCGATGAATGAAATGTCCAGCCGTGATCTGCTTGAACGGCTGGTCGGGTTCGCGACAGTCAGCCGGGACTCCAACCTGGAACTGATCGCTTTCATCCAGCATTACCTGGTGGAACTCGGCGTGGAGAGCGAGCTTTTCTATAACGCGGAGCGTACCAAGGCCAACCTGTTCGCCACCATCGGCCCTCGCGACCGCGGTGGCGTTGTACTGTCCGGCCATACCGACGTGGTGCCGGTGGACGGGCAGGCCTGGACGGTCGAGCCGTTCCGTCTCACCGGGAGCGATGGGCGCTTGTACGGTCGCGGCACGGCTGACATGAAGGGTTTCATCGCCTCGGTATTGGCGGCGGTACCGGTGTTTCTCAAGCAGGCGCTGAAGCTGCCGGTGCACTTTGCCTTCTCCTATGACGAGGAGGTGGGATGCCTGGGCGTTCGGCCGATGCTGACGGAATTGGCAAAGCGTCCGCACAAGCCGCGCCTGTGCCTGATTGGCGAGCCTACCGGGTTGAAGCCGGTGCTGGGCCACAAGGGCAAGCTCGCCATGCGCTGCCAGGTGAAGGGGGCGGCCTGTCACTCGGCCTACGCGCCCTATGGGGTCAACGCCATTGAATATGCGGCGCGCCTGATTGGCCGGCTGGGCGAGATCGGTGCGCGGCTGGCACAGTCGGATCATCACGATCGACGTTTTGATCCACCGTTCTCGACGGTGCAGACCGGCTTGATCAAGGGCGGCCGTGCGTTGAACATCGTGCCGGCTGAATGCGAGTTCGATTTCGAGGTGCGCGCCTTACCGGGCTTCCAGGCGCACAAAGTGGCGGATGAATTGCAGACCTACGCCGAGACCGAGTTGCTGCCGAAGATGCATTCGGTGCAGCCCGACACCGGTATTAGCCTGCAGTCGCTGAGTGCCTACCCGGGATTGGCCACCTCGCCGGACAGCGAGGCGGCGCGCCTGCTTGCATGGCTGACTGGTTCCACCGAGTTCGGTACAGTAGCTTTCGGTACCGAGGGTGGACTGTTCGAGCAGGTGGGCATTCCCACCGTGGTCTGCGGACCGGGAAGCATGGATCAAGGACACAAGCCGGACGAATTCATTACGCTTGAGCAGTTGGTGCGATGCGATGGCATGCTGGTTCGCCTGGCTGAATACCTCGGGAGCCCTTTCTGATTTGATCGCCGCGCCGGGGCGGCATCAATGAATGCGCGATGGGATTCTGGGCAGCGCTGGCGGAAGTATTTCCTGCAACGCGCGGCCAGCGCTGCTGGTTTCACAAGATGGGCTATGTGCGCAATGCACTGCCGAAGTCGCAACAGGGGCGCGCAAAGCGAGACCTGCAGGCGATCTGGATGGGCGCTATGCATCTGTCCTACTGTCGTTGATTGTTGTCGCCGAGACAACACGGTGGACTCCTTTGCGGGGCTACTGCTGCAAGACGACCACGCTTACGCTTTGTCCTGACGGTGGCCGCACACGCGGCCTGATGCAAGCCGGAAAACACGACACCGTAAAAGAAACGTGCAAACGCGCACAGCAGGTCTTCACTGCCTCGCGTGCGCACGTCATTGGTCGCGGCAGCAAACGCTGTCGCGATGCGCGTTACGCAGCACCTCACCAACCGAGGAACGATCCGTGACAGAAGAAGATATCCGCAACAACGCCTTTGCGATGCCCGTACACAATCCGGCGTATCCGCGTCCTCCCTTCCGCTTCATCAATCGGGAATACTTCATCATTTCGTACGAAACGGATATGGATGCGCTTAAGGCCGTCGTTCCGGAACCGCTGACGGTCGACAACGCAATCGTCCACTACGAATTTATCCGCATGCCCGATTCGTCGGGGTTCGGCGACTACACGGAAAGCGGCCAGGTGATCTCGGTGCTGGATGAGGATGGCAATCGCGCCAACTTCACGCACGCGATGTATCTGGACGACGAAGGCCCGATCGCGGGCGGACGCGAAATCTGGGGGTTTCCCAAGAAGCTGGCTTCGCCGAAGCTCTGCGTCGATGGCAAGGACACGCTGCTCGGCACGCTCGACTACGGAACGCAGCGCATCGCCACCGGGACGATGGGCTACAAGTATTGCGCGCTCGACACGGCGGCCGAGCGCCGCAAGATCGCCGACACGCCCAACTACCTGCTCAAGGTCATTCCCCACGTCGATGGCTCGGTACGTATTTGCGAACTGGTGCGCTTCTTCCTGCGTGACGTCGATGTGATCGGCGCGTGGGAGGGACCTGCCGCGCTCGAGCTACATCCGCACGCACTCGCATCGGTGGCCGACCTGCCGGTTCGCAAGGTGATCGGCGCACGTCACATCATTGCAAATCTCACGCTCGACGTCGGCGAAGTGGTCTATGACTACCTCACCCCTGCCGAGTCGTTGAAACTCGCAGTCAACCAGTAAGCTCCCGGAGGACATATGGCATTGAAGGACAAAGTCGCGCTCGTTACGGGTGCAGCAAGCGGTATCGGCGAGCAGTGCGCACGCAAGCTCGCATCAGACGGCGCGATGGTCGTGATCGCGGATCTGAATCTCGCGAACGCTCAAAAGGTCGCTGAAGATATCGTTGCTAACGGCGGTAAAGCAATCGCTGTTGCAATGGACGTAACCAGCGAAGAAGCGGTCAACGCGGGTGTGGCAGAAACGGTGAGCCGGCTGGGCGGCATCGACGTGCTCGTGTCGAATGCAGGCATCCAGATCGTCAACCGGATCGAGGACTACGCGTTTTCCGACTGGAAGAAGATGCTGGCCATTCACCTCGATGGTGCGTTCCTGACGACCAAGGCGGCCATCAAGCATATGTACGCGTCGAACAAAGGTGGCGCGGTGATCTACATGGGCTCGGTGCATTCGCATGAGGCGTCGCAGCTTAAATCGGCGTATGTGACCGCGAAGCACGGGCTGCTCGGTCTCGCCCGGGTTGTCGCAAAAGAAGGCGGACCGCGTGGCGTGCGCGCCAATGTCGTGTGTCCGGGCTTCGTCAGAACCCCGCTGGTCGACAAGCAGATCCCCGAGCAGGCGAAAGCCTTGGGAATCTCCGAGCAGCAGGTCGTGAAGGACGTCATGTTGAAGGAGACGGTCGACGGCGAATTCACGTCGCTAGACGATGTCGCGAACACGGTTGCATTCCTCGCCGGCTTCGAGTCGAGCGCGCTTACCGGACAATCGATTGTGGTCAGCCACGGCTGGTTCATGCAGTAAGGAGATAACCATGTATCCGAGCCAGCGTAACAAGTTGCAGCAGCCCCATCGCATCAAGCTCCCCGCATATGACGAAATTGGACTCGTGCTGCAGGGTGGCGGCGCACTGGGTTCATATCAGGCCGGCGTGTATGAAGGTATGGCCGAAGTCGGCGTGGAACCGACGCGAATATCCGGGGTATCCATCGGTGCGCTGAATACGGCGATCATCGCCGGCAATGCGCCAGCGGATCGGGTGGAGGCGCTGCGCGGCTTCTGGAACACGATCAGTCAGCCCGCGGATTTCTTCTCGCATATCGGTGCGCGCATTCCAGCGTGGCCGGGACTTGAAAATATGGGGCGCAGGTGGTCGAGCGCATGGGCCGCGACGCGTACGCTGGTGGAAGGTCAGGAGGGGTTCTTCTCCCCGCGCATGAATGTGCCTTTCGCAGGGCTCGGCAGGAAACGTCCTGACCAGGTTAGCTACTACGACACGTCGGCGTTGCGCGAAACGCTTTTGCGCTACGCAAACTTCGATCGCATCAATGACGGGAATATTCGCGTATCCGTTGGGGCGGTCAACGTGCGAACGGGCAATCTCGTCTACTTCGACAATTCGACAATGCGTCTGGCACCGGAGCATTTCATCGCATCCGGCGCGCTGCCGCCGGGTTTTCCGGCCGTCGAGATCGATGGAGAGTTCTACTGGGACGGCGGGCTGGTTTCCAACACGCCACTCACCGAGATCATCAAGGAAAGCCAGCATAAGGACACACTCGTTTTCCAGATCGATCTGTGGAGCTCGCGAGGCAAGCTGCCTGGCGACTTCCTCGACGTCAGCGAGCGCACCAAGGACATTCAATATTCAAGCCGTACGCGAGCGATCACCGCGTTCATGTCGCAGAACCAGAAGCACGCGCAGATGATCAAGACGCTACTCGAGCACATTCCCGAAAAGGTACGGCTTGCGCACCCGTTGTTGCGGGAAGCACAGAAAACGGCGGATGGTAGTGCGGTTAATGTCGTGCACCTGATCTACAAGAACAAGTCGTTCGAGGGGCACTACAAAGACTATGAATTCAGCAAGGATACGATGCGCGAGCACTGGGCGAGCGGTCTGGAGGATATTCGCCGTTCGTTCGGACACCCCGAGTGGTTCGATATCCCGAGCCGCGAAATCGGCTTCGTCACGCGGGACGTGCACCGCTATCGGCAGGATGTCAACGAAATCGCCGGGCCGGGCAACGAAGCTTTGCCGCCATTGAAACGCTCGCCAGAGGAAGAACTGTCTGGCGCAAAGTAGCGCGTATCGACGCCCTCCCTCGGTCGTTCTATTTCTGGTGGTCAAGCAAAAATGAATCAAACATTCATGTCTCGACTGCATCATGACGCGGCGTCATGGCAAACCAGAATGACGACAGTCCGGTCATATGACGATCGCGGCGGCAGGGCGTTACATGCATCCGGTGAGTCGTATCAGGACTTCACCCGTCTGATGCCGGACGCGGCGGTGTCGCGAAATACTCCTTGTTTTGTTGCGACCAACACGCTTGACGAAAGCCTGATCGCGCTGCTTGATCTGCGCGCTTCACAAATCAATGGTTGTTTGTTGTGCGTTCAACATCATCTTTGCCGTGCCCGTAAGGCAGGGGTGTCTGCTGCAAAAGCCGAGAACATCGGCGCATGGCGCTGCGCCGGTGTGTTTTCTCCCTGTGAGAAAGCGGTGCTTTCCTGGGCCGAACATCTCGCGGCCATGGTCCGGCAGTCTGCTCCGGACGCAGTGTGGCCGAGCTTGCATGGCTACTTCAGCGACATGCAGATTGCCGCATTGTTTATGTACTGGCGTTGCAGCGAGTTGTGGTCGGGCGATGGCGTTCTTCGTTCCTGCACGGTCAGTATGGGGCGAACGTTGGGCAGCCCGGATTAGGCGGAGCGATGAACAATCTTCAGGACGGGTACATGCAAGTCACAAGGAGCGCACCATGTTGTCGCATGAATTGATCGCACGGTACGGAATGGTGGTCGTATTCCTGAATGTGCTGGGTTCTTCGCTTGGCCTGCCGTTGCCTGTCATACCGACATTGATCACCGTTGGAGCTGGCACGGTGCTCGCCATGCACGCTGCGTCATCGACCTTGTTGCATTTCGCGACGATGTTAGGCGCCGCTGTGATTGGGGGTGTGCTGGGCGACCTGATCTGGTTTCAGGGTGGCAAGCGATACGGCGAACGCACGCTCCATACCGTTTGCAAATTGTCGCTTTCGCGCGAAACGTGCGTCAGGAAAACTGAGCGCTTCTTTGGGCGCTGGGGAGTCCGCGTGCTGGTCGTTGCGCGCTTCGTACCTGGTTTGTCGCTCGTTGCCGTGCCGCTGTGCGGCGCGATGGGCGTCAGGTTGCGTTCCTTTGTCTTGCATGATTGCACGGGCGTTGCGCTGTGGGTATCGGTCGGACTGGCTATCGGTGCGCTATTCGCGTCGCAGATCGACGTGGTTTTCGTACTTATCTCCCATCTTGGCTGGCAGGCGTTGATCGTGATCGGCATCGCACTGGTGCTTTACGTGTTGTATCGATACTGCCGGAGAATCATGCTGGCAAAAGCGCTCGAGAAGGCGCGGATCAGCGTGGGCGAATTGCATGCATTGCTCGCGAACAATCCGCGGCCAATCCTGCTCGATATCCGCTCCGCTGAACGGAGAATGCTCGATCCGTTTGTCATTCCAGGCGCCGTATTTGCCGATGAACGGAAACTGCCGCAGATCGTGGAGCGCTACGGGGTGAACCGGACGCTCGTCATCTATTGTTCGTGTCCAAACGAAGTCTCTGCCGCGTGGATGGCCAAGCGGTTGGGACTGTCCGGCGTCAAGCTTGCGTTGCCGCTCACTGGCGGTATCGATGCGTGGCGTGTGGCGGGCTTCGACGTCGAGCCGATAATAGCGATGAACGACGCCGTAATCAGTGGAGAAGAGAGAAAACTTTTCGCGCATTGATTACAGGTGCGTCCACAAAGCGCCTCGTACCGGGAAAGTAAGGCCGTCCGCACGCTCACACATCCACCGAAAAAAAACTGCGCACGATGTCACAAATGACGGTGCTGATACGTCTGGCCTAGCATGGACTCCCCGACCCGCGCTCCCATCTTGGCTTTCCCATCACGCTCCCCCGCCGCCGGCGCCGACGATCCGTTTGCAAGCAGATTTGCGACCAGTTACGCTGGCGTCGTTTCTTTTCTGGCCGTTGCCAGCGAAGGCAGCTTTGCCCGCGCGGGCGATCGCCTTGGCATCGGTCGTTCCTCGGTTAGCCGCAACGTGCAGAAACTCGAGGCCCAGCTCGACACGCGTCTCTTTCTGCGCACGACTCGCAGTACGTCGCTGACGCGCGAGGGCGAACTCTTCTATGAGAACTGCCAGCCAGGTATGGAGCGCATCGCCCAGGCGCTGGAAGACATGCGGGAGCTGCGCAACGGGCCGCCGCGCGGCCATCTGCTCATCGGCTCGACGCCTGGCTTCGGCCGCAAGATTGTCGCGCCGCTGCTGCGAGGCTTTCACAAGCAATATCCCGAGATCGCCCTGGAACTGTTGCTGAACGATCACCCCGCCGACGCCGACTTCACTGCCGATCGCGTCGACGTATCGTTTCGCGACGGACGCATGGAGGACAGCGGAATCATCGCGCGGCAGTTGATTCCGATGCAGATGATTGTCTGTGCATCGCCCGCCTATGCGCGGATTCACGGCTTGCCACGCCATGTCGATGAACTGGCGAATCATCGCTGCATCAACTTCCGGACGGCGTCCGGCCGCGTCAGGGCGTGGGAATTCAAGGTCGACGGCCTCGCGCAGCGGTGCCAGCCTGTCGCGCTACACACGTTCAACGACGCAGATCTGATTTTGCAGGCGGTGCTCGATGGACAGGGCGTCGCGCAGTTACCCGCCTATCAGGTTTGTGATCTGATCGGCAGCGGGAAACTCCTCCCTTGCCTCGCTCAGAATGCACCCGAAGACGGCGGCCACTACCTCTGCTATCTCAGCCGCAAGCATCTTCCGGCCCGCATCCGTGTGTTCATCGATTACATGACCGAGCACACGAGAGCACTCGATCTGCATTGTCTGACGACAATGACGACGTTATCGGCCGTCGAATGATGACGCTCCGAACGACGCTGTGTTGACTGATGTTTCTGATGCAACACAGCGGGTCCCTCGGCGGCCCTACCGCATGACGTAGGGCAGGCCTAAGATGCTTCCTGTACAGACGGCACGCTAATTGCGGCCAGTCCGGTAAACACTGTCAAGCACATACGAGGCGCGCTATGACAACATTGCGTCCACCGCCGCTGACATTGCTCGACAAGTATTTCGGGCAAGGCGCGCAAACGCTGTATTCGACCACTGTCACCGTAACAGGCGGCGAAGCGGGTCACGGACGTGCGTCGGGCATTGCCCGCTCCGATGACGGTCAGCTCGCAGTCGACTTGCGAATGCCGGAGGCACTGGGTGGCCCTGGCGGCGGCACCAATCCGGAGCAACTATTCGCGGCGGGTTACGCGGCCTGCTTTCATGGCGCGCTGAGTCTGCTTGCAGCGCGCTCGGGCATTCCGATTCCCGGTGCCTCCGTGGACGTCACGGTCGACTTCGGCCGCGACCCGGTCGATGGTTTGTTCATGTTGACGGCGCACACCCGGGTCCGCTTGCCCGGTGTCGAGCGCGCCGTCGCCGGGGAACTGGTGCGCCACACGGAACGATTTTGTCCCTACACCAAGATGGCGCGGCGCGGAATTGAGAACGTCGTCGCGCTTGCGCCACCGGACGACGACAGCAACTCATAACGCCGCGTGCTTGATGTATCGAGGAAGTTACCGGCCGTAGTAGGCAGTAAAAGACGCCTTGCCGAGCACCTTGTCACCCAACGCCTTGTTCAGTGCAAAGCCATGCAGAGCAGCGGTACCCGTCTTTGGAATGCCCGTTGCGGCGTAGAGATCGTCGACGGACAACGCATACAACGTAAAGACATAATGATGTGGCTTGTCGCCTACCGGCGGGCAGGGGCCACCATAGTTACCGTTAGCTCCTGCCGCGCCAGTGTCCTGGAAGTCGTTCATGCCGGGATTGGCGCCCACGGGCAAACGGGACGGATCGTTGCCCGCGCCTCGCGGCAGTTGTGTAGCGGCTGCGGGAATGTTGTAGACCGTCCAGTGCCACCAGCCGCTACCGCTCGGCGCATCAGGATCGTATACCTGTAGTGCGAACGACCGCGTCCCCGCCGGCGCATTTTTCCAGACCAGTGCGGGCGACACGTTTTCACCGGCACAGCCAAAAGCGTGGAGCACGAATTTGTTATCGATCTTGCCGCCCGAAGCAATGTCGGGGCTCGAGAGCTTGAAGTCGGTCGGCGGCTGCGCAACGGCTGACGCTGCCAGAAGGATGGACAGGCTTGTGGCAGAGAAAAAACGGCAAAGTAGCTTCATTGAATTCCTCGCGTATGTGAAGTGGTCTTACTCAGTGAGCGCCCGCCGCCCCAGCGCCGCCCTTGCCGGGCTTGGTGAGCCAGACTAGCGGAATGATCACAATAAAGATCATTGATGAGAGCCAGAAAATGTCGTTCAACCCGAGCATCGCAGCCTGCGCATTCAGCGAGCGTTCGAAAAACGCGACGGCCTGGTCCATGCCGCCGCCGAGCGTCGCGTGAAGGTTCGCGATGGCGCTCATATAGTCGGGGTTGTTCACGCCCGACTGTTCGGCGAGTTGCGCATGATGCAGGATCGTGCGGTCGTTCCAGCCCGTCGCGATCAATGACGTGCCGACGCCGCCCGCGAACACGCGTACGAAGTTGGACAGGCCGGCGGCCGCCGGAATCTTGTCGGGTGACAGCCCCGACAGGATGATCGCGGTAAGCGGCGTAAAGAAGAGCGCCATGGGAATGCCTTGCAGCAGCGTCGGCAGCACCAGGGTATAGGGGTCGACGCCCGTCGTGTAGTGCGAGCGCATGAAGAACACGCAGGCAAAGCCAAGGAAGGCCAGCGTCGCGAGCACCCGTGCATCGGACTTCGGCATGATCTTCGCCATCACGGGTGCAAGCAGCACAGCGAAAATCCCAAGCGGCGCGGTCACGAGACCCGCATCCACCGAACGATAGCCGAGATAGCCCTGGATCCACTGCGGCAAGATCACGAGGTTCGAGAAGAACACCGCGTACGCGACCGAGATCGCAATCGTGCAGCCGCGGAAATTGCGTCCTGCGAAGAGGCGAAGATCGACAATCGGGTTCTTCTCCGTGAACTCCCAGATCAGGAAGAACAGGAAGCTGACCGCCGCGACGACCGTAAGAATGCAAATTACGGGCGAGCTGAACCAGTCGAGATCCTTCCCTTTGTCGAGCATGATCTGCAGAGACGCGACCCACACGACAAGTGACATCAGGCCGACCTTGTCGATGGGTAGTTTGCGCGCCGGCGTCTCGCGGTCGCGGTAGATCATCCACGTCACGGCCGCGGCAAACAGGCCCACTGGAATGTTGATGTAGAAGATCCACGACCAACTGTAGCTATCGGTGATCCACCCGCCCAGCGCAGGACCCGCGATCGGCCCGACCGTCGCTGTCATCGCCCAAAGCGACAGCGCCGTCGAACTCTTTTCCTTCGGATACGAGCCGAGCAGAATCGCCTGCGAGAGCGGAATCAGCGGGCCCGCGACGGCGCCCTGCAATACACGCGCAGCCAGTAGCACGATCAGGTTCGGCGCAATGCCGCACAGCCACGACGAGAACACGAACAGCACGATGGCAGCCACGAACAGTTTGATCTGGCCGACGCGCTGTGTGAGCCACCCCGTCAGCGGAATCGCGACGGCATTGGCCGCCGAGAACAGCGTGATCACCCATGTGCCTTCGTCGACGGATACGCCGAGGTTGCCCGAGATGGTTGGAATCGCAACGTTGGCAATGGATGAATCGAGCACGTTCATGAACGTCGCGAGCGCGACGGCGATTGTCGCGAGAATCAGCTTTCCGCCTGTCAGCGGAGGCGGTGCAAGTTGCATTGGGGAATTCATCTCGCTTCCAGTCTGAAGTATTCGACAGGCCCGGCGCATTGATCTGGCCTGTCAGACTATTGAATAAGCCAGGGCGCGACTACGAGGCGCGCCCCGGGATGCGATTCAACCTGCTCGCTGTTTGGGGCCACTCTTGTCGCTTGCGTCGCGCTTTGCGGACGGCATCGACGATACGGCGTTGCCCGTGGACCCCGCATGCAATGGGACAATGTTCTGCGCGATGATCTTCCCGATCTCGGCATCTGCCTGCGCGCCGTATTCGGCAAAGACATCCGTGCGATACGACGTGTTCATCGCCGCGCCGAGCTGCGGGCCCGTGTTGTCGCGCGTATCCACATCGACATCCATCGACAGGCCGATGCGCAGCGGATGCGCTTCGAGTTCCTTCTGATCGAGCTGGATGCGCGCGGGCAGACGCTGGACGATCTTGATCCAGTTGCCCGTCGCGTTCTGCGCCGGCAAGCTCGCGAACGCGCTGCCTGTACCCGCCGAGAAGCCGACGACGCGGCCGTGATACTTAACCTTGCCGCCATATACATCGGCCGTCAGCGTGACGGATTGACCGATGCGCATGTTGCGCAACTGGCTTTCCTTGTAGTTCGCATCGATCCACACGCCGTCGAGCGGCACGATCGCCATCAACGGCGTGCCCGGCGACACGCGCTGGCCGACCTGCACCGAACGCTTCGCGACATAGCCCGTGACGGGCGCAGGCAACGTGTTGCGCGCATAGGCGAGATACGCATCACGCACTTTCGATGCGGCGGCTTGCACGTTCGGGTGCTGTTCGATCGTCGTGCGATCGGTCAACGCGCGGTTGGCTTCCGCCTGTTGACGCGCGGCGTCGAGCGCGGCCCGCGCGGCCGTTACCGTGTCGCGCGCGTGCGCGATGTCTTCGGCCGACACGGCCCCCGTATCGGCGACGGCCTGGCGGCGGCGCAGATCGTCCTGCGCGCGGGTCAGATCGGACTGCTTCTGCGCGACGTTCGCCGCATAGAAATCGTTGTTCACGTACAGGCTGCTCACCTGCCGCACGGTCTGCCCCAGCGTTGCCTCGGCGTTGCCGAGTGCGATTTTCGCATCGGCGTTGTCGAGCGTAACGACAGGACCGCCCGCCTTCACGATCTGCGTATCGTCGGCATTCACGGCGACGACGGTGCCTGCCACCTGCGGCGTCAGTTGCACGAGGTTGCCGCTGACGTACGCATCATCGGTGGATTCATGGTAGCGCGCATAGGTCGTGTAGTACGCGCCATAAACCGCCGCCGACATGACGACAGCCACGCCGAGCAGCGCGAGCAGCAGCTCGCGCTTGCGTGTGTTGGGTTCGTTTGCAACAGAAGGTTTCGTCTGTGCCGCGTCATGTTTCGCGCCCGCCGCTTGGGTCGTTTGGCGCTCCGTTGCATCGATTTCGCTCATTTCAAGTCTCCAGACAGATTCGGTAGGCAGCCGCTCAGCGCGCGGCGACGACAGGCGTGTTGGATGCGGATTCATCGGCGCGCGGCGCTGCGCCGGAGTCTGCGTTCGAGGTGTCGACGAAACCACCGCCCAATGCAGAAGCCAGTGCAATCTGCTGATCGAGGCGGTTCATGCGCAAGTTCGCGACGCTCTGATTGGCGGAAAGCGCGTTGACGTCGGCGTTCAACACGGTCAGTTGGTTCGTGAGACCGGCCTTGTATTGCACAAGCGCGAGTTCGGCGGCTTTGCGGGCGGCGTCTTGCGCGGTCTGTGCATCGATAAGCTGCGCATCCGTCGAACGCACGTCGGCGAGTTGCGTGGCGACTTCGCTCAACGCTGTCACGAGCGACTGGTTGTAGGTCGCGACGGCATAATCGAAATCGGCATAGCGGCCCTTCAGTTGCGCACGCAGTTCGCCTGCGTCGAAGATCGGCAGGTGGATTGCCGGACCGACCGATGCCGTGCGGCTCGCCGCCGTCAGAAAGCGGCCGAAGCCGAAAGCGTCGAGCCCGATTGCGGCGCTCAGGTTGATGTCGGGATAGAACTCGGCCTTCGCTTCCTTCACGTCGTGCGTCATCGCGGCGACGCGCCAGCGCGCAGCGATGATTTCCGGGCGGCGGCTCACGAGATCGGCGGGCAGGTTATCGGGCAGGCGCACTTCGTCGCCTGTGCCGAGCGCCGGGCGCGCGATCTGCAGGCCACGGTCGGGACCCGCGCCGAGCAGCGCGGCAATCTGATAGCGCGTCGTGAGGATCTGCCCGTCGAGCGATTTCAGCGCAGCGCGGCTCGTCGCAAGATTGGCTTGCGCGGTCTTGCGTTCGACTTCCGTTTCCAGGCCGGTCGCGATGCGGCCCGCCGTGATACGGTCGATCTGCCCGCGCTGCGTGATTTCCTGTTGCGCGATATCGCGCAACACATAGAGACGCGCAAGCTGGTTGTACGTGCGGGCAATCGAGGTCGTCAGTGTCAGCTTGACGACTTCCGCGTCGGCCTGGCTCGCCTGAAGCTGCGAGATTGCCGCTTTCAGCGCTTCACGGTTCTTGCCCCACAGGTCAAGGTCATAGGAAGCGCTCAGCAGGTCCGTGTTCTCCGTCTGCCACGAGCCGCCAAATGGAGGCGGCAGGAATGTTGTGTTCGATAACTGTTGACGCGCGAGCGAGTAGCTCGCGTCGACGCGCGGCATTGTGCTCGCCTTGGCGGTTTCGCTGTATGCCGATGCAGCCGCGGCGCGGGCACGCGCCTGGTCGAGCGTCGGGCTACTCCTCAACGCTTCGTCAATTAGCGCCTTTAGTTGCGCGTCGCCGAACTGGTCGGCCCAGTTGGCGGCGGGCCAATGGCCTTGTTCGGCGGGAAGGCTTTGCTGCGTCGCATACTGTTGCGGCTCAGCCGTTTTCGCGTCGCTGTGGATACCGGCGTAGTTCACGCACGCCGATAGCACCGCCGCGAACGTCGCCGACACACCCAGTTTCAGTGCGCGTGAAGCGCGCTGTCTGGTGTTTGACTGAATGCTCATTTTCTGGCCTATCAGATCGTTGAGTAAAAGAGTTCTTCGTTGAGAATCACGGAGTACATCTGTTGCGGCCTCGGCATCATGCCGCGCGACCTAAACTGTGATTGTCCCGACGAGTCCGCTTCGCGCGGACACGGAGGGCATGCATTCTCCACTCGCAAGCGCAAACAGCATCTTGATACCTGTCCACGGATTCCTTAAGCACCGGCGTACCTGCTCACTACGCGCGACGCCTAATACACACCATGTGCAGAAGTGTTCGCAGTTATTGGTCAGCAACTGATACCGGTCTTCGCCGAGGCGGGATCTGGCTCTCTCCACGGCGTCAATGCCGGTATAAATGGCGCCTGGTTCAGGCTGAATTTGTATGCCTTTTCCTGCTGCAAAGCCGTGCAACGGAATGTATTCAATGGGGTGCCGTTTCGCGGAATGATGAAAACCTCCGTAATGAATAACCTGCCCATTCCCCGCATAAATTCCGTGGTGCATATAGCCGTCACGCTCACTAACAAGATGGGCGCCAATTGCGATAGCGCGCTCTGTGCTGATCAACGTCAGCGACGCTACGAGCCATTCAATATGTGGAGTTTCCATGGCGAGCCGCCAATGTCATATCCGTGATAGGTTCAATACCGCCAGGAACCTCGTTCATAAACGCACCGAAGAGCCAATCACTCTCCCCGGACCGAAGACAAAGCGAGTCCTTCCGAGGAGGCTCCCCTCAGGAAAAATGATCACTTCATAACGGTGATTTACTTCCACCCGCCGCCGGCAAATGGGCTGTCAGGAAGATCGCGATCTGGGAGGCCGGTATCAGACTTCAGAAAATGCCGCTGAACGAAACAGCAATTGCAAGTCCGACACTGACCACGGATAGCATGATCCAGCTTACAAACACCGATAGGGGTCCGAGACGAAACATGGCACTCTCCACTAACGACCTCAACGACCTTCAACTCAATCGATTCGATCATGAAGCCATGTCGGAATAGTAGGCGCCGAGTCCCCACCTCGGTAGATACGCACCAGAACACTCACTGTTGCCGCGTAGACACCAATAGGTGCCGCCACGGTATTGCTCCAGAAGTCAGTGAGGCTGCGTGATCTCGTCACCGGAGGCTCGCTCGGTAGAAAGACATCGGAGAATTTGCGTCGCTTGCGTTTCAGCTAGACGCTATGCATCGCCCACAAAACTGTGTGAGGAAGCTCGATCATGAAGATGATGACGCGAGCCGGCGAGAAAATAACGGCACGTGAATATCGAAACCTGGTTCGATCCCGGCACGCAGCTCGCTCAAGCCGGGCGGCTGAGCAAGTGCACGTAAATGGATAGGCCGATTTGCAATGAATACCTTCAGGCCTGACGCACACTTTCCAAAAAGTCCGGATTGAATTCTCCCAGACAAAACGGGTTGAGCGCCCGAATCTCCTCCGTCATGAAATCGACAAACACGCGAATGCGTGACGGCAAATTCTGTCGGCAGAGATAGCAGATGTAGTGGCCCCGGTCGTCCGGCACATATCGCCTTAAGGCCATGACAAGTTCATTGCTCGCGATGTAATCACCTATCTGATACCCCGGCATCTGGGCGATTCCGCGACCTTCCAGGACTGCCTGCAATACCAGATCTGCATCATTGAAAGTCAATCTGGCGGTTGGCAAATACTTTCGCATGAGGCCGTCGACCTTGAAATCCCACTCTACGACGCGACCGCTGAATCTCAAATTGATACAGTCGTGCTGCGCCAGATCTCCCAGCGTAGACGGCAGTCCCCGCTCTTCGACATAGGCACGGGACGCGCAGAGCACCATCTGCATGGGAATCAACTGTTTCGCGATGATGCTGGAGTCCTCGATGCGACCATCGCGAAACGCAACATCGATCTGCTCTGCAGCGAAATCGGCTGGCCTGTCATCCAGGCTCAGATCTACCGCGATATCCGGGTAGACCTCGGAAAACTTGAAAAGCAACGGAGCAACCACCTTGCGTCCAAATCCAACTGTCGAGCGGATTCGAACGAAGCCACGAGGTGGACCTTGGCGGAGATCCAGCAGGTCGTTCATTGCCTCAACGATATGGGTCACGCCGCGGTTGCAGTTCTCGAAAAATCTTTCGCCCTCCTGCGTCAGGTTTGTGGTCCTTGTCGTTCGGAGAAACAGACGAGTGCTTAGCTGCGTTTCAAGCTTCTGAACATTTCGACAGACTGCCGAGCGTCCGACGCCCAATCGCTCCCCGGCTTTGGCAAAGCTTCCCTCGGTCGCGACCGCCATGAATGCGATGATCCCCGCGTAGCTCGTCGCGAAACCGGTAGACAAAGCGTCGGTGTTATTTGGTAAGCCAACGCGAAAGCCGCGCTGCGATGTATCCGGTTGATCCATTGATGGCCCCACTACTGACACATGAACGGGTAAGCCGTCCGGGGCGCCAGCATGCGTTCTGGCGGCGACGACGACTATCGTGTTGCAGCTATGAAATGACCGTGATTGACGCTGCCCTGGCAAGACGGGAAACGCCTATGAATGCAGCCCGGGACGACCCTCGCGCCACAGTCCGGGACGCAACCTTCAGCTGGACAGATACCAGCGACTGCATTAAAGAGTGTCAGGATTTCCCTACAGGAATTCCCTACAGGGTTTTCCTATTCCGCACTGTCTCGCCCGACCTTCGTATAGCCACAGAAGTTTGACGCCCGAATATTAATACTCGTCGAGGTGGACGCATTTCGCATGCGGCGCCGTCACACTGAAATCTGGCGTGTAGCAGTCTAGCACTTGCCTGTTGCAAAAAAATTGCCAATCAGCCGTGTCGAATTCGTGACGAGGCACTCCGGTTTCGTGTGACCAATTTGGATTGGTGCCAAACGGGAAACATCATGTCTCCCTGGACGGCGCTACCGTTGCCATCCGCGCTCATCTACCATGGGGACGGCGCTGCCCCGTCGCCCCCCAAGAAATCTGGGTGGGCGAGAGGTCGCCTCATTTACTATACGATTGTTCGTTCCATGCAATTTCTCGAAGTCCCGGAGACCGTGCTTGCTCCTGCAGGTGCAGCCCGCCCTGGTAGGGCAGGCTTCGACAAATTGACGCCTGAGAGCCGGAACGCGTATCACTGAACTCGAGACCGCACCATGGACGACAAGAAGCTGCAAGCTCCCCCGCTTTCCCTCCTCGACAGGTATCGGGGCCGTGATTTTCATTCCCTGTACACAACGACTGTCACCGTTTCTGGTGGCGAGACGGGACACGGTCGTGCATCTGGCGTGGCGCGTTCAGATGACGGAAATCTTGTCGTGGAACTGCGGCTACCCACCGAGTTCGGCGGACCCGGTAACGGCACCAATCCCGAGCAGTTGTTCGCGGCGGGCTTTGCCGCGTGTTTTCACGGGGCGCTAAACCTGATTGGGAAGCGCGCTGCAATGGAGATCAGCGATGCCGTCGTGGAGGTGCAGGTTTCGTTTGGTCGTGATCCCATGGATGGAGGCTATGCATTGGTTATCGATCTCCGGGTCCGGATGCCGGGCGTTGACCGGCGCGTGGCGGAAGAGATGGTTCGAAGCGCGGAACGCCTGTGCCCGTATGCAAAGATGGCCAGACAAGGGAGCGTCAATATCGTGACCGTTGTTGACTGACTCAACGCCCGTTGTGCGGCAGCAGCGCGTGATTGTCTGTTGAAGACGTTCGTTGCCGCTGCCGCACGGCGCTGACCATTCCGCCCAACGCAACAGCTTGGGCGGGCACCAACAGGTTAGCCGAGGGAAGCTAGCGGGTTACCCGCTGCCAACGCTTCAGTACGGTTCGGCGCCGGAGGGTAAATCCACTGCGTGTTGATTATCTGTTTGCGCGCCTTTCCTTCGGCGTGCGTCAGTTTGATCTGTCGATCCCAGCCTTCCGAGTAAACCGCACCCCACTCGCCGAGGTCGAGGCAGGTCGCATAGAACGGCTGTCTGTATTCCAGTGTCGGGACGCCGATCAGGTCTGCTGCCACGTTGTGCCCACCGAATTGCCCCATCACGATAGCGTGTTGACAGGACATCAATGCATAGTGCCCGTCGTCGTCGCTTCGGGCCCGCGCAACATCACCCGCTACAAATACCTCAGGAGCTTCTGCCACGCGAAGATCAGGTGTCACCTCGACGCGTCCAAGCGGGTCAAGATGCGAGGAAACTTGCGCTGTCAGCGAACTGGCGCGCATTCCGCCCGCCCAGATCACAGTCATGGCTTCGATATGGGTGCCCGACGCAGTGCGAACCCCATCAGCTTCGACCGACACCACGCCGGATCCAAGCACAGTCTCGACACCTAGCGAGTCAAAGGCTTCAGATACATACGGCCGCGGATTCGGGCCGAGATCGGGACCGATATCGTCCTGTGATCCGATCACAACCACACGGACTGGCGCGTCAGCACCAAACAGATCGCGCATTCGCTTGGGCAATTCGGTTGCGACCTCGATACCCGTAAAGCCGCATCCGACAACTGCAACAGTGTTGCGTGCTGGCGAATCCGGCAGTTTTGCCAGTTCTGCGAAGTGGTTGTCGAGCGCTACCGCGTCTTCAATGCGATCGACAGAGAATGCGTACTCCGCCAGGCCCGGAATCGGCGGCCTGTTCAACTTGCTGCCGCTGGTCAACAGCAACCGGTCATAGGCGAGCGAACGCGTCGACTCGTTGGCCGACACGACACTTACTGTCTTGTCATGAACGGATATCGCTTCGACGCTACCTTCCAGAAAATTCACGCCCACGGCGTCAAGCAGCGGACGCAGCGGTGCAGCCATCTGCTGCGGCTCGCTTTCGTACAACCGTGGGCGGATCTGCAATTCCGGCTTCGGGGAGATCAAGGTGATTTCAACGTCACTGTTCCTTACGCCTGCACCATCGAGCACGCGAGCCGCGCCTAGTGCACCCCACACTCCAGCGAAGCCGGCACCCACTATCAGGATTTTCTGCGACATGATTATTGCCTTCGGTTGGAAAATTACGAAGTCGACGATAAGCACCGAACTCATAGCAACGGGTGCCTGCTTTATTCAGCGGCGAGTATCGAGATCGTTGAGCATGATTCCCGAACTCGGAGAACGATGGTGGCCGCGCGCTCAAGCGACATCACACACATCGCTTGCGCGGCACCGTCAGGACAGATCGTAGACTCGGACATCGAGGGCTAGTAGCCCCACGAGCGAACTCACCATGTTGCCTCGGCAACAACAATCAACAAGATGGAGCGACATCGGTATCAATTGCCCCGCTTACGTTCGTTGCCAGAAACGGAGCCGATGTTCGAATGACCGGGCGTGAGTGTGGGTAATTGTCCGTAGATAACGTACGCAGTGAAAGGGCTGCACTTTCCGGTGGGTGAAGCCCTTGATCGGTTTTTGATTGTTGCCGGGCGGGAAACGCCGTGTGTCTGTTTGCGTGGCTACCGCAACAGGCCGGGCCCGCCTACGATCGCGATGTGCTTTGACGGGCGTAGCGCATGCTCAGGGCACATCCAACCCGCAAAAATGCACCCTCGGAGCCCACCCCAACCAGCAACACCGGGGATGGCTGTCCATCAGCAACCAGCGCTGCGACGGACAGTTGGACCCACGCGCCGGCCACCCGTGGTCATCGGCCTCGAGGCAGCCCGAACGCCGGTCACTAAAGTGCGAGTTGATCGTGGGAATATCGCGAATCGGGTCGATTCATCCGCGAAAAATCCCGGATTTTTCCTCACCTGCATTCGAGCCCGATTGGGGTATCGAGTGGTCGACAAAGGATAGCAAACCATGAAGATCGTCGTCATCGGCGGCACCGGCCTGATTGGCTCGAAGGCCGTGGCCATTCTGCGCCAGAACGGCCACGAGGTCGTCGCTGCCTCGCCCAGAAGCGGAATCAACAGCATCACCGGAGAGGGACTCAAGGAGGCCGTGGCCGGCGCCCAGGTGGTGATCGACCTCGCTAATTCACCATCGTTTGAAGACAAGGCGGTGCTGGAATTCTTCGAGGCTTCCAGCCGCAACATTCTCGCGGCCGAGGCAGCAGCGGGCGTCCGGCATCATGTCGCGCTATCCATCGTCGGAATCGACCGGACGCCCGCTAACGGCTATTTCCGCGCCAAGGTCGCGCAGGAGAAGCTGATCGGGACCTCCGGCATCCCCTACACCGTCATCCGCTCCACCCAGTTCCTGGAATTCCTCGGCGGCATCGCCGCGTCAAGCGCGGATGGAGACGTAATCAGGGTTTCACCGGGCCTGTTCCAGCCCATCGCGGCTGACGACGTTGCTGCGATCGTTGCCGATGTGGCGCTCACGGCGCCGCGAAACGACGTCGTCGAGATCGCCGGCCCGCAACGAGCGCCGTTCAACGAAATCATTGCCCGCTATCTGAAGGCCGCGGGCGATCCACGTGAGGTCGTGAGAGACCCCGAGGCTCGATATTTCGGCGGCCTGGTCGAGGAGTATTCGCTCGTGCCGTTGGGCGAGGCGCGCATCGGCCACATCTGTCTCGACGAATGGCTCCGCCACTCGCAGGCACGAGCCTGATTCCGCATCGGCCAGCCGAATGATAGGGGCGCCATGAACGGATTCTTTATTCGGTGCTCACCGCCATCCTGTCCTTCGGCTGCGCGCTCACGAATGCGCCGAAGTCGGGATGCCGGGCGACGACGACTAGTCGATTGCGCGGTTCAGCCGCTTGACGCTCCTGACGATGAACCGGCTCGAGTGATCGCACGAGTATCAACTACATATTGATGAGCGTCTGATCAACCGTCTGCTGAGTCTTGATCGTCTGTGCATTTGCCTGGTAGTTACGCTGCGCCGTAATCAAATCGACAAGCTCCGATGTCAGATCCACGTTTGAGTCTTCGGTCTCGCCGCCTTGCAGCACCCCGTGATTGGTCGAACCGGGAGTGGAGATTTGAGCAACGCCAGATTCAGACGTCTGCGCATACGCGTTGTTTCCAAGATTCACGAGACCATTCGGATTGGCGAACGTCGCGAGCACTACCTGGCCGAGAGCAAGCGTGGTGCCGTTCGAAAACGAGCCGGTCAATACCCCGTCAGGTCCAACGGAGAACGACGTGAGCTGCCCTGAACTATTGCCGTCTGGCTGCAAACTGATTACGCCGTTCTTCCCGCCGTACTGAGTCGTACCTGTCAAATCAAGCGACAAGGATTGCGTCGTGACCCCACCGTCCGCACCGTTAGGGATGGTGAAGCTAAGGTTGGAAGCGCCTGGCGAAGTCAGGCGACCCGAATTGTCGAACGTGATGGCTCCCAGATCGCCCGTTGGGTTCGGACCGACTGGAGTCGATGACGAACCCGAGGTCGCGTACACCTCATAAGAACCCGTCGCTTTTTTCACGAAATAGACCGATACAGTCTGAGCGCCGCCGAGTGAATCGTAGATCGGTACGGGTTGACTATAGTTGAATGTCGTCGAGTCGGATGGATCGAATGGCGTTTTCGAAGGGACAGGATCGGTGGAATTAAGATTGAAAGCGGCTGCAATTGATTTCGTCGCGACAGGAGGCACGTCCGCCGTGGAAATGATTATCGGCCCAACGCTGCCTGTATTCATCTTCCCGTTGGGTCCGGGGGAATAGCCCATGAGTTGTTGACCCTGGGCGTTTTCAATTGCACCGCTCTTGTCCAGATGAAACACGCCATTTCGTGAATAGACCACAGAGCCGCCATTCGACAACTGGAAGAAGCCGTTTCCGTTGATGGCTACATCGAGTGCCTGGTTGGTTTGCGTGAACGTACCGTTGGCGAAATTCTGTTGAACGGTCGATAATTGCGTGCCGATTCCAACCTGGTTATTCACAGATGTAGCGACGGCATTCGCGTACATGTCCGCGAACTGTGCTGTCGAACTCTTGAATCCCACCGTATTTGCATTTGCGATATTGTTGCCGATCACATCAAGATCTGTGGATGCAGCTGATAAGCCGCTAAGACCTGTTTGGTAACTCATGAGTATCTCCTTCAGGGGGTGGCGATCGCGGTACGAACGCTTTGTTGTACGTGGAATTTACGTTCCACGAGAAGAAGAGCTACGCTGGTAATGGTCGGTGGCCGCGGAATCCTCGGCGGTCCCCCTCCGTCAATACCAAAGCGGACCTCAATCAGTGTCGATATGGGGAAACGGTGCTCTGCGACATCGAAAACAAGCGTACGCGGCATGTGCATTCCGAAATACCGGAGATCGAGCGACCCGACATAGGCGCCAGAACTTCCGTTGTACAAATATGCGGTTGCTTTGACGGGGTACGTGGTCACTTCCATGGTTGTCACGGACAACGACAACGTATCAATGATTCCTTGACTGTCACGCCTCTGCGCGACGAAGCAGGGTGCTGCGAAGTCGATATTCCATTCATTGACGCACACGAGACAGGTTTCGAAGCCATTCAATTCGGCTGGATCGTCGTCAACCGTAGTTAATGGCACTGCTGAGTGTTTGTTCTTTGCGAGCGTAGATTCCAGTTCGCTCATCTGCGCCGGAAAGAACAATGTTTTGATCTTCGGCTCCACGTTGGGGGTGCGTGTCTGGGGCTCGTCCGTTGCGAGCCTTCCACGACCGATATTTGCATCGCGGCCTTGAATATGGCTTCGATTGTGGTCACGGCGCGTGAATGACGCGGTAATTTTCGTGGTTGCGGTACGTGTCACTGATGGACGAACAATCATCTTTGCAACGGTTCACAGGCTGACCCGCTGACTACGTCCGATCAAGTCGAAGTCAGCGCGTGGATGTCGCAGATATTGCCGCCAAAGGGCTCACGTGTAATGTGCCAGTTTTGGATTGGTGCGATGAGCCACTTTTCGCGTCTGCGCGCGCCGGCTCCTCTCACAAAATTCCCCTCAATACAGCCAGTCTGGATGTCACAATTTCTGCGCCCAGAACGTCTTGAAAGCAAGCGCGTGCAGTTGGCATCTGCATCCGGTGCCTTTCTTGCCCTAACGTAAGCGGTAGATTCCAACGTCATGAACGGCCGATGTGAAGCTCCAACGGGAAAGCGCAGACGCGAGCGGTCCACCGTCGTATGGTCCCTTCCTTTGGGGGCACCCAATGCAAACGAAAGTTTGCAGCAGTGGTTATATAAGGCACTAAGCCAGGCGATCGTCACTGGCCGCTTGCCCCAAGGTGGTCTCCTCCCGGGTACGCGCACACTGGCGCAACAGTACGGTCTTGCGAGAGGCACAGTCGCCGGAGCGTATGAACAATTGCTCTCGGAGGGTTATCTGGTTGCCCGCACCGGAAGTGGTACGCGGGTGAGCAGCGCTTTGCCCGATCACACATTTCCGTGTAAGACAGTGGCTCCGCGACTAACTTTCGCGGGTGACGAACCCGCAAAGGAATTACACGCTCCATGGATCAGACGACTCAGGGAACATGAGCCCCCCTTTCCGCTCTCTGGGGCGAACTCACTACCGCAGCCATTCTTTCCGCACCGTGGCGACATTCGCCTGTTTCCAGTCGATCTATGGCGGCAGCTTCATGTACGGCAGTTGCGTCCCTCGCGTCTGCTTACTCTCAATGACACAAGTCCCGGCGGGTTGCCCGCGTTGAGATTCGCCATCGCGGAACATCTGGCAATCGCGCGCGCGGTGAGAGTGTCGCCGGACCAGATCGTCATTGTCGGCAGCGTGCAACAGGCTCTCGACCTTTGCATGCGCCTGCTGAGCGAGCCGGGGGATTCCGTCTGGATGGAGGACCCAGGCTATATCGGCGCGCGTCAGATCATGCATGCGAGCGGCACTCGAGTGGTTGATGTGCCCGTTGACCCGGACGGTCTTTGCGTGCAGGAGGGCATACGCATGGCACCGTCCGCGGTTCTCGCCTATGTCACTCCGTCGCGACAGGCTCCGCTCGGCATGCCGTTGTCCGCAGAACGGCGTTCTGCCTTGCTTCGCTGGGCGGTTTCGAACGATGCAATCATTTTCGAGGACGACTACGACAGCGAGTACTGCTTTCACTCAAGACCACTTCCAGCGCTCCGGAGCCTGCCGGGCGCCGATTCCTGCGTCGTATTGGCGGGAACATTCAGTAAGCTGATGTTTCCCTCGCTACGGCTTGCCTTTGTCGTTTTACCCCCGCGTCTAGTCGAGCCGTTTATCCGGGCGACGTCAGTCACTGACCGAAGTGCCAACGGCTTGACACAGGCCGTCATGGCGGACTTTTTCGGCGACGGACATTTCGATCGGCACGTGCGTCGCACCAGAAAGATCTATGCGGCTCGCGCACGGGCGTTCGAACACACGGCTCGGAAACACTGGCAGGGCTTGATCGACGTCCCGCTGGCTTCCGCCGGTCTGGACGTCGTGGGCCGCCTGTCGCAACTCGACGAGCTCACTGCTGTTCGAAGATTGAAATCGGCCGGCGTCGATGCGGCGCCGTTGGGCCGATACACTCGGCGCCATAGCGTGGGCCAAGGTCTGGTGATGGGCTTCGCGCCCTTCAATGAGGATGAAATGGACCGGGCCGCGCAACGCATGGCCGCGGCCTTGCGCGAGAGCACATGAGCGGCGCAACCGGGGCGAGCTGGCAGGTGTTGCCGCCGCGTATGGCAACGTCTGAACACACGAACGTGCTTACTTCTCCGGCACCAGAACAGGCGCGCCTTTGTCCTTCAGAAGAAGCACGATGAACTTCGCGGGTTGAGTCTGGCTTGCGTTGCGCCCAACAGTGTGTACATCGTTCGGGCCTTCATAGAAGGTCTGCCCAGGCGTGAGCGTGACTTCCTTGCCGCCCTTGACCTGCATCACGATCGATCCCTCCAGCACATAGACGAAGGCGTGCGCGTGATGCCGATGAACGGGATCGACGGCGCCCGGCGGATAGGTCACGGTGATCATCAGCGCTTCCTTGCCGGGATAATCGTCGAGCGGCTTTGTCATCAGCGGTGTCACGGCGGCCTCGGGAGCTGCCGCGCAAGCCACGCCGATATGCGCGCCTGCGACGGCGAGCATTGCGATTGCGGTGTTCTTAAGTCGAAACATGGTGTGCCTGCCAGGTAATGCGTCCCGCGTATGCGGGACGAAGTTGGAGAAGAATGGAAGAACCAGACGGTTCAGGCGAGATTCGCCTTGTCGAGGCCGAATGCCTTGTCGGCCGAACCGGGCACGGTCCTGAACGCGACGTTCGCGCGGTTCCAGGCGTTGATGGACATCACCTCGTACGTCAGGTCAGACAGTTCTTTCTCGGAGAACTGCGTACGCACGCGTTCGTAGATGTCGTCTGGCACGCCAAGCTCGGCAAGCGTGGTTAGCGCTTCAGTCCACGCGAGTGCGGCGCGCTCGCGCGGCGCGAAGAGCGTCGATTCGCGCCAGATCGTCAGGTGATGGAGGCGCAGTTCACGCTCGCCGTGCAAGCGTGCTTCCTTTACGTGCATGTCGACGCAAAAGCCACAGCCGTTGATCTGCGAAGCCCGGATCGAAACGAGATCACGGATCGATTCTTCGATTGCGCAGTCCTTCAGTTGATTGCTGAATTCGAGGAGTTTCTTGAACAGCTCCGGCGATTGCTGAATGTAGTTGATACGCTGCGTCATTGATTTCTCCTGGTGAACACTCGCGCTTAGCGGATGTCGTTAGCGGCAATGCACCGCACGAATTCATCGTAGGCTGACGTGGCGTGGCGCGGTAGACCCGCCAGCGGGATCACGGTGTTGCCCCGTTGACACCAATCAGATGGAAGCTGGCGCGGGCAGGGCGGAGAAATATCAGCGTTCAGGTGTCGCGGTGTGCCGCGGCGATACGTGTCAGCTTGTCAGGATTGCGCTGCACGAGAATACGGACGATGCGCGCGCCGTCCGTTTCGAATGACTGCGCCGATTCGAGCTTGCCTTCGACAAATCGCAGCAGCGCCCATTGACCGTTGAGCATCACGAGTTTGATGCCGAGTTCGCTGCCGTAGCGCCGGCACGCAGCGTAGAAAAGCTGTGCGATGCGCTGTCCGCCCACCATCGGTTTCGGGAAGCTTGGCACCTTGCCGCCGCCGTCGCCGATCAGCATCGCGTCTTCGGCCAGCAAGGCATTGATCGCAGTGAAATCGCCGCGTTCCAGTGCCTGCGCGAAGGTCTGCAGCAGGCGGAGGTGGGTTTCGCGCGGCACGGCATAGCGTGGACGTTCGTCCCGCAGTTGCGCTTTGGCACGGCTGACCAGTTGGCGGCACGCGGCCTCCGTCTTGCCGATGGCTTCGGCGACTTCGTCATAGTCCGCGTCGAAGACCTCGCGCAGCAGGAACGCTGCGCGTGCTTCCGGCGTAAGCCGCTCAAGCACCATCAGAAATGCCACGGAGACGTCGTCGGCGCGCTCTCTAACCCCTTCTGGCGTAGCAGACGGGTCGGTCATTTCAGGTTCCGGCAACCATATACCCGCGTAATGCTCACGTTGAATTTTTGCCGCGCGAAGACGGTCGATACACAGGCGCGTCGCAACTGCGACAAGCCACGCTTCAACATTTTCGATGGTCTCCCGGGGCGCCGCATTCCAGCGCAGCCAGACGTCCTGCACGATATCCTCGGCCTCGGCAATCGACCCCAGCATCCGATACGCAATCTTGTGCAGCCGAGGGCGAAGCCCATTGAAGGCACGCGCGTCGTCATTCATGAACAGATTTCTCCAGCCGTGTGAAAACATGAGCGTCAGTCGATCAACTCGCTGACAGTAGGATATTGCCACGTATGGAATTGCGATCGCTGTGTTGGGGGGCCGGATGGTCCGAACATAATGCGGCGCCGGAGTCGAACCTGACCGGCATCGTATGCATGTCTGGTCCTCAGCAGAAGACCAAAAACGGACGCCTCCGTGTTGTCTGAAGAACAACAATCACAGCTCGAATCAACCGTAGCATGAAGTCTGATCGAAGATTTTTTCTGTCGTACGTCACAAAAGTCGAGTGCGCAACGTCTTAGGGGAGGAGCGGTCCGGTCAGTGTCAATTGGGCGCGGAACGTGGCGCTGGGCGCTCACGTTGTCCGTGTCCTTTTTCATTACTCATCTGCGGTAGCCTGAGATACACAAAATGCACCTTGGAAAGTCGTATAAGTTATGGGAGTTTTTGATCTGGACTCGACGACAAATCTACGGACTTCTCATTTGCGGTTCTGTACCGGTCGTTCTGTATAAGGTCTTCGCTTTTACATGGTTGTCGGTACCGCTGACGATTGTGGTTTTGCTTGGAACCGCGACGTCGTTTATCGTCGGCTTCAAAAACGTTCAAACCTACAACAGGGCAATGGAAGCCCTCGACATCTGGATTGACATATTGAGCAGAAGCCGTCGCTGGGGCCAAATCGCGCGCGATTTTGTCAAAGACGAAGAAATCTCCCGAATGCTGGTGTATCGACACCTTGCCTGGTTGACCGCGCTGCGATATGAGCTACGTCGACCCCGTGTCTGGGAAAGTACGAGCCGGCGTTTCAACGTTGAATATCGTCGGTTCTATCGTGTACCGGTGGGAAAGAGACATTAATGAATTGTTGCCAGAATATTTGTCTCCCGCGGAAACAGCGCAAGCGCTTTCTTCCATTTCTATCCCTACGTTCGTACTGAGCCTGCAAGGCGCTTCGCTCAAGATGCTTCACATAGCGGGACACCTGAATTCAAGCTTCTACATGGAGCTTCAAAAGGCGGTAGGGGATTTCTTCGATCTCCAGTCAAGATCGGAACGTTTCAAGAATTTCCCCTATCCACGTCAATATGCAACGGTCAGTTCGCTATTCGTGAGGTTTTTCTGTTTGCTTTTCCCATTCGGGCTGCTGCACGAATTCGATAAGCTGAATGATGGTGTGAGTGGCTTCATGCATGGCAACATGGTATGGCTGGTGGTGCCATGCAGTGTCGCAGTATCGTGGATGTACACGTCGCTCGCGCAGGTTGGAGAAAGCACGGAGAATCCATTTGAAGGGGGCGCAAATGACGTTCCCATTTCGACGCTATGCAGCATCATCGAGCGCGATCTGAAAGAGATGCTCGGAGAGCATGCCGACAATCCATCGGGCGAGACAATCATTGCGCTATAGAGAGTCCAATGTCTTCGTTTGTCAGACACGTTGACTGCGTCGAATTCGGTTAGAGACACACCGCGTCTGCCTGATGGCTTGGTCGAATCGCACATTCTTGGCTCTATCGACCAGGCCCTGCGCTGGGTATCGTGAGCGTCGTTCCTCGTGGAGACGCACCATGCCCGCCTCGCTTCGTTTCGTTCACCTGGATACGCCCGATTCGCTGCTGTCCGCATTCGACGTCATGCGTCAGTTGCGCCCGCATCTGACGGACGCGCACTCGTTCGCCGCGCAGGTGGCCAGGCAGCACGCCGAAGGCTATCGCCTGCTCGCCGCGTCCGACGCGGGCAGCGTTGTCGGCCTCGCGGGTTATCGCACGCTGACCAATTTGCTGTATGGCCGCTTTGTCTATGTCGACGATCTGGTGGTCGATGGCAGGCTGCAGCGAGGTGGTATCGGCGCCGAACTGCTCGACGCGGTACGGCGGATTGCGCGTGAAGCCGGCTGTGCGCAATTCGTACTCGACACGGGCCTGCACATGCCGCTTGCGCAACGCTTCTATTTCCGCAATGGGCTGCTCGCCCGCGGCATGCATTTCGTCGAACCACTCGCGCCTCTTTCGCATCCCATAGCGACGGGTACGGCGGTGTAGAGCGCATAAAGCGCGCCCGACGGGATGCGTCCCGAACGAGTTCTTGTCGCACCGTGCGAAGGCCTGCCGTGCTGGGCAGATTCGAGATCTGGACACATGCCTCGCACGTCAGCCGTCCAGACACGCGCGCAATGTTCGTGCGAGACGGGCTGCTTCATCCGCATTGGTGATGTTTGCAAAACCCATCACGAGGCCGCGCAGCGTGCGCCGCGCGCGGCCGTTCGCATGCCAGATCGAAAGCGGCAGCACCGCGAGCCCCGCCTCGCGGGCGCGCGCGGCGACAGCGACGTCGTCGATCGGTCCATCGGAGCCTTCGGCGAACTGCACCGCGAACTGAATGCCACCGGGCGGCAAATCGACAATCAGCCGTTCGCCGAACGCCTGCTCCAGCGCGTGTACGATCAGCACGCGCCGCTCGCCGTACAACGCACGCATCCGCTTCAGATGCCGCGCAAAATGCCCCTGCCCAATGAAATCCGCCATGGCGGCCTGCAATAGCGTCGGCGATCCGGCGTTCATGCTGTGCGCCACCCGTCCAACACGCTCGACGGCACGCTCCGGCACCACCACATACGCGAGCCGCAAGCCGGGAAACATCACCTTGCTGAACGTGCCGCAATAGATAACCCGATCGCGCCGGTCGAGGCTCTTTAAAGCCGGCAACGGCCGGCCCAGATAACGGAACTCGCTGTCGTAGTCGTCCTCGATGATCCAGCTGGACGCTTTGCCTGCCCAGTCCAGCAGCGCCATGCGTCTTGCGAGCGACAGCGTGTGCCCGAGCGGGCTCTGATGCGAGGGCGTCACCACAGCGAAGCGCGCCTGCGCATCCAGCAGTGTGCCGCGCTCGACATCGATCCCTTCGCCGTCCACCGGCACTGGCACGAGCTGCACGCCGGTCTCGGCCAGAAAATCGCGCGCGAGCAGATAGCCGGGATCCTCGAACCACACGCGATCGGTCGGGCCGGCGAGACTGCGCAACACGAGTTCGAGCGTCGCACGGTAGCCGCCGGTGACGAACACCTGTTCCGGCACGCAGGTCACGCCGCGCGACAGCCCGAGATAGGTGGCGATATGTTCGCGCAGCGGCCGATAGCCGGCCGGATCCGGGTACGCGAGCATCGCGTGTTCGCCGCTGCGTGCGTGATGCGAAACGAACCGATTCCATACCTTGACCGGAAACGCGTCGAGCGCGGGCATTCCTGGTTGCAACGGCTTGGGCTTGCCACTCATTGCGACGGCGATGGCCTGCTGGCGCAATGCCGGTCGAGCACCGCGTGATTCGCCTGGCGTGTCCATGCCTTCCCTGCGCTGCCTGCCGTGCGCGTCCTGAATGCCCTGCGCAGGCGACGAGCGCATCACCGGTGTGGGTAGCGACGGCGAGACGAATGTGCCCGCCGCGCCGCGCATCTGCAGGTAGCCCTCGTCGACGAGGATCGTGTAGGCAAGCTCGACCGTGCCGCGTGCCGTGTTCAGTTGCGTGGCGAGGCTGCGCAAGGCGGGCACGCGATCGCCGGGACGCAGATGCCCCGCGGTGATCGCGGTCCTGAAGCGCTCGCAGATCTGCAGATAGATCGGCAACAGCTGCTGCCGGTCGATTTCGATGGTCAATGCGGGAGTCTGTGCGGTCATGACGGTCTCGCGGACAAGCGGCGCGAAGAAGACTTGGACTAGTCGGCTCGACGATTCTTGTCACTTTTCGATAGAACACGATTCTTCCACAATAGCCTCACGCGATGCGATGTCGGCGAACACTTTCATGCGCTACGACGCCCGCCGCGCGCCTTGCGCGCGCACTTACTATCATCTGGAGAATCTGCCATGAAAATCGTCGTAATCGGTGGTTCCGGCCTGATCGGCTCGCGTGTGGTCACACTGCTCATCGAGGCGGGTCACGAGGCGCTCGCTGCGTCGCCGCGTACTGGCGTGAATGCCGTCACGGGCGAGGGCGTGAGCCAAGCGCTGACGGGCGCGGACGTCGTAGTGGATGTGACGAACGCGCCGTCATGGGAGCCGCAGGCGGTACTCGACTTTTTCCGCACCTCGGCACGCAACCTCGGCAAGGCCGAAGTGGCCGCAGGCGTGCGCCATCACGTTGCGCTATCCATCGTCGGTTGCGACCGCACGCCGGAGAACGCGTATTTCGTTGCCAAGGTCGCGCAGGAAGAAGTGATCGAAGCGGCGGGCGTGCCGTACACGATCGTGCGCGCGACCCAGTTCATGGAGTTCATCGGCGGTATCGCGGATTTCGGCACGGATGGTGGCACGGTGCGCATCGGTGACGGACTGTTTCAGCCGATTGCCGCGGACGATGTCGCGGCGAGCCTCGTGCAGGTCGCGCTCGCGGCGCCGCAAAACGGCACGGTCGAGATCGCCGGCCCGGACCGTCGTCCCTTCGCGGAGATCGTGGCGCGTTATCTGAAAGCGGTAGGCGACGCGCGCCCGGTGGTAACGGATCGCGATGCGCGGTACTACGGCGGCCGTGTCGAGGAGCAATCGCTCGTGCCGCTCGGTGACGCGCGGATCGGCCGCGTCAGTCTCGACCAGTGGCTGGCACAGGCTAAAAAAGGGTGATTGCAGGTTTATACGCAATCTGAATCATCGCGGCATCATGAGCGCGCTATTGAAACGGATTCTGCACGACCCCCGGTTTCGCATCCGGCTCATCCTTCACTTTAGCGGGCAGGTTAGTCTGCGCCTGCAACGCCGCCACTACCGCATCGATCGCTTCTTTCAAGGCCAGTGCCGCCTTCAGCCCGCGCTGGTCTTGCGTGAGTTCCAGCGTTCCGTTCAGCACCACGCGCGTGGTGCCGTTGCTGACGGTGAGTGCATCGCCCTGGATGTTGAGCACCTCGTCATCGTTCGAATAGGGTTTAAACACCTTTCAGTCCTCCCGGTCGCTGATCTTTGAGTTGCTCCGGAATGCCCGGAAAACGGACGCCCGAGGCCGCCTCGAGTTCGTGAATTGTCCGGATGTCGTAACGGCTGGTCGAGACGTTATCCACGACGACCGCGAACGCCATTTTGCGGGACGGCACATAGACCACCTTGAACAATTGCGTCGGCACGAAGACGCGCGTCGGTCCGATGGTCTGCAATTGCTGGCCGCTGAAAATCGGCCCGGTGACGACATACGTATCGTCGTACGACGTCGCGATCTTGCGCACCGACGTTTCGATACGTGCCCACAAGCGCTGATTGTTTTCGCGGTTCTGCGGTACGACATTGGCCAGCGAAAACGATTGTGCCATCGCTTCCTGATTCCAGCGATTGCCCGCCGGGCTCATATGCCCCCGGTCGAAGCCGCTGCGCTTATAGTCCGCGAGCGTTGCCCCTTCGCCGTCGGGCAAACGCGCGTCTTCGAAGAATTTGTTGGTGCGCACCGTGTCCTTGGCGGCTTCGATATGGTCACGCGTCAGATGCTCGGCGGACCACAGCGGACCATGCGTAATACCCGAATGCAGCACCGCGAAATCGCTGTAGCACAGCATGCGCGTTTTTGGTGCCATCTTCTGATTGGTCAGAACCGGCCACTGCGCATTCGGGGTGAACTGGGTGCAGGAAGGCGCCGCGCTCGCGTGGGCGGCAACGGCGAACAACAGACAGGCAAACCACTTCTTCATGTGTCAGTCAGTTGAAGGATCGGGGGCGCAAGTATAGCGTCGCGAGCCCTTATCGAGCGACGTGGCATGGAGGCGAACAGGTGCGAAGGAAGCTGCGTTTGGCGAGCCGAAGAAGCTCACGGCGCAAACGCCGAAAAGCACTGCACCAAAAAAAACGGGCCGCTTTGCAGCGACCCTAATGCGTGGAGTTCCAACTCTACGCACGCAAACTTAAGATGGACTTAAGCGCGCGCGCTGCGGAAAAATGGCGTGCGATTGAAGATCGAGCCCGCGCACGAGATCACCCCGCGCGCAGCCGCGTGGTTTGCACGAGTAAGAATTTCGATCGGCGAAAAAAGCGCTCGAACTTAATTACCGAACACGCTGTGCTCGGCATGAACATTCTGGCGGTCGACGGCTTGCAGACGCCAGAAGCCGCTAGTTGGCGCGCGCGCAGGCAAGGCTGTCCACGCGGCGGCGCCTTGTGCGGCGCTCACGTGCTGCTTGCGATCCACGTGCAGGCCGCGCAGCGTGCACAACGGTGCATCCGTGCTCGGTGCACACAGGGTGGTCACGCCATTGTCGTCGTGTAATTCACCCCAGGGGGGCAGATCGATCCCTTGATGTGCTTCCCTTGACCACCGATGTTCGTCGGTGTCGAGCCATAGCACAGCGTAGTCGTGGCTGACGGTGGGATCGGAACCGTTGATGAGGATGGTTAGGCGCATGGCAGGTTCCGTACAAAGTGCGAAGTGATGCCCTAACAGTCTAGGCCGCAGCGCGCGTTATGCAAGGCAAAAGGTACGACGATCGGACACGAAAAAACGTACGCGTACTGCACGTGGTTGTACGATAGCCGCGTCAAAAAAACATTCGCGGAGGCGCGTCATGCTGCATCGATTTCTGCAACTCTCGATGGTGGCGGGATGTCTGGGCGCGGTATCGGCACTCGGTGCCGCCGCGGACAGCGCCCCCTTCGCAGCGCCGGCGCCGATTGTCTATGTGTCGGACTTCGAACTCGACGTGGCCAACGTGACGCCCGACAGCGGACCGGGGCAACGCGTGCGCCGCTTGCGCGGTCTGCTGCCCGCCGGCCCGGGACCGCTCGGCAAGGACAAGAATCCGCAGGACCATGCCAGGGACATCGTGAACGAAATGGCGGACGCGCTCACGGCGGATCTGAAAAAAGGCGGTGTCGATGCGCGCCGCATTGCGCCCGGCCAGCCCGCACCCGCTGCGGGCTGGCAAGTGCGAGGCGTGTTTCTGAGTGTCGACGACGGTAATCGTCTAAGACGCGCGATGGTCGGTTTTGGTGCAGGTCAGAACGATATTCAGGTCGCGGTGTCGTGCGACAGCTTGGGGGCGGCAAATTTGCCGCCGCTCTATCAGGCTGTCGAAGAGGCCGACAGCAAGGACAAGCCCGGCGCGGTGATCAAGCTCAATCCCTACGTGATCGCGGCCAAATTCGTGATGGCGGGCGGCGATGAGAAAAAGACGATCAAGAAAACCGCGCAGCAGATCTCGGATTCGGTGATCGCGAAACTGCACGGGGTGGCGCAGTGATTGACCACGGCGGTCCACCCCTTCGCGATAGGTAAAAGCGTCTCAGGCCAGATCGAGCGTACCGGTCAAATCGCCCAGTGGCGCCAGGCCATTTTGCGCAAATGCACGATCTCGCGCGGCCACCCCATCGAGTGGTGCCAGCCCATGCACGCGGCTGATCAGGCGAAGAATCGAATTGGTGTCGTACACCGTATGATCGACGTAGCCTTTCCTGGCCAGCGGCGAAATCACCAACGCGGGAATCCGCGACCCTGGCCCCCAACGGTCGCCCTTCGGCGGCGAGACCGGATCCCACCAGCCACCGTTTTCATCCACGGTGACGACCACGACCGTATTCGCCCACTGCGGGCCGCGCTGAATATGCTCGATGATCGTCGAGATGTGACGATCCCCCGATGCGACGTCCGCATACCCCGCGTGCATGTTCAGGTCGCCCTGCGGTTTGTAGAACGTGACCGCCGGCAAGCGCCCCGCATCGATATCGGCAATCAGTCGATTGGTGGAAGCGTCGTCGCCGAGGCCCGCATCGCGCAGATATTTGCGCCGGGCGGCCGTGCCCGGCGCGTAATTGGCGAAGTAGTTGAACGGCTGATGGTGGTACTGGAAGTCAGGCACCGCGCCCGTGTCCTGATGGTCCAGCGCGTACTGCCACGCGCCGCTGTACCAGGCCCAGTCGACCCCCTTGTCCGTCAGACGGTCGCCGATCGTCGCATAGTTTTGTGGCGGCATGACGCGCGGATTCGACGGGTCGGCGAACGCGGGATTGCCGCCTTCAGCCGCACGCACATTGCTCGGCTGGTAGGGCGGCGCCATCGTATTGACGGCGTAGCCGTCGGCGGTAAACGCGCCGTCGTTGACGAATTTCGGCGGGCCGTCGAGCGCGGACGCCGGCGAGTCGGCCGCCAGCTTGAGCCGCGTGCCGGTCGGGTCGTCGCCCTCGACCACCGAAACCATCTTCTTCGCCGGACTGTTGTGGATGTCGGGATAGAACGGCGCCTGCGCCGAGATCAGAAAAATGTGGTTCATCCACGAGCCGCCGAAGGCCGCCATGAAGAAGTTGTCGCACAGCGTGTACTGCTGCGCGAGATTCCACAGACGCAACGTGTCGGCGGAATTGCGGTAGTGCCCCATCACCAGGCCGCCGGAGTCGCCCCACGCGGCGAACTGATTGTTACGCCCGGCGTTGATCTGCATCTGGTTCTGATAGAAACGATGCACCAGATCGCGGGTAATCACGCCCGTCGGCAACGGTGCGCCCTGTGCGTCGGTGAGATGGAACGGGCCGTTGCGCAGGTGGCCGATGTCCTTCTGACCGATCATGTAGCGCTTGCCGTCCACCTCCTGCGCTTGCGGCACGAGGCCACCCCAGATTGCCGGCAGGCGCGGCAGCGGCGTCTTGCCGTCGCGATCGAGTTGCAGGGAACGCTCGGCGCTCACGGTATCGAGTGGATGCTGGATGCCCGGAAAGTTGCCGTACAGGTTCGCGAAACTGCGATTCTCGGCGTAGATCACCACGATCTGTTTGACCTGATCGTGAAGCGCGGCGTCGAGCCGTAAGTCCGCTGCGCTACGCGGCTTCGTGCCGCTCGCGGAATTTTGCTCGGTCGTGCAGCCGGTCAGCGCGAGTCCGATCCCGACCGCCGCGAGCCCGGTCAGGACACGGCGGCGTTCGGGATCGTCGGGGGCGTTGTCGGGGTTCGGCGGCAGGGTGGAGTCGTTGTCGGTCATCGGTCAGTTCCGAGGTTAGCGTGACGGGCGCATAACAGCCAGATAGTTGCCGCTCGGGGCGGCGTGCGCGCGGCACGGGGTTCAGGGTCGAGGTGGCCGGAAGGCCTGGGTGCGGCTAGGGTAATCGTCGCTTCACACGCCAACTGTTGTGCGTCGAATCGACCGCGAACAGAAGCCAATGTTTGGCATCCACGGGATGACGCCTGCGCGTCGCGTAACCGTCAACGGTCAATTCGAGTTCGTCGAAAGTCCGCCGATGACAGGTGGCATGCGCGCCGGAGCCGTCCGCGAATTCGACGATAGCCGCGGCCGCGCCGGCCGGTTCGGGCAGGTCCGCGATATGCACGGCGCAGCCCGGATAAAGATGTGAGTCGGCAACCTGGATCTGGACGGAATCGGACATGAGCGGGGCCTCCGGACACCTGGCGGGAGCCAAAGCGCGGCGGTGAGACCTCGCGCGGTGGACCGCTGCACAGGATAGCATCGCGCAACGCGCTGAAGGTGACGCGGGAGGCATGGAGCGCCACACCCGAGCGTACCGTCTGCCGCACGTCTTGATGACTGATCGCCGCGTGCTTCGCGCTATCATGCTGATCTGTACCCGATGAACAGCAGAAACGGCAGCCAAGATGGCAAAAGAAGAGCAGACAGGAGCGGGACGCAAGCAAGCAAAGCCTCGTGGCGCGACCGTCCCGGCTTCGCAGGACGAAGCGGCGTTGTCTCACGCGCAAGGCGCTGATTCAGCCGATTCGACTGATGAAGAGAGCGCCGGCGGATCAACCTATCTCGTGCCAGGGCTGGAGCGCGGCCTGCGCATCCTCGCGGAATTCAGCGCGCGCGAGCCGATTCTGGGCGCGCCCGAATTGTCGAAACGCATCGGCATTCCGCGCACCACCACATTTCGTCTGCTGCAAACGCTTGAGGCGTTAGGCTTTCTCGAGCGGGTGAACGGCGACCGCTATTTCCGTTTGAGCGTCGCGGTGTTGCGGCTCGGTTTCGAATACTTGAGTTCGCTCGAACTCACCGACGTCGGCACGCCGATTCTCGAACGTTTGCGCGACGCAACCGGCCTCAGCACGCATCTGCTGATCCGCGACCAGCGCGACGTGGTGTTCGTCGCCAAGGCGCAAACCCATGAGCCGATGTTCAGTTCGGTGAAGGTGCATGTCGGCACGCGCCTGCCCGCGCATGCCACCGTCCATGGTCAGGTGCTGATGGGCGATTTGAGTTTCGAAGAATTGCGCCACCTGTATCCCGAGCCGCAACTCGAACGTTTCACCGAGCGCACGCCCGCGACTGTCGAAGAACTGTATGGACGCGTGCGCGAAAGCGCGGCGCTTGGCTATGCATTGAGCGAGGCGTCTTTTGAACGGGGCATTTCGGTCGTGAGCGCGCCGGTGCGCGATCAAAGCGGCAAGATCACGGCCGCTCTGACGGTCACCATTCCGCGTTCCGACATCGGCGAAGCGGAAGAACGCGAGCCGCTCATCATCGCGGTTTGCCAGGCGGCGCTCGAGTTGTCCGAGCGTCTCAGCTATCGTCCGCGGCCGGACGATCCGACCGCGGCTCAAGCGCGCCGCAGACTGATTGCGGCAAACTGATATCAGAACGAGTGGTGGATACCCGTCAGGAAAATCGTCTGGTTCCGGCCACTCGACACCCCCGCCGTAAAGAACGCGGCGTCTGTATTCGAGCCCGCGCGCTCATATAGCGCATTCACATACAACTGTGTCGACTTCGACAGCGAGTAGATATCGCCGATCTCGAACTGCGTCCAGCGATGGCCCGCCAACGTCGTCGTCGCCGCGCCGCCCGCGACTGTGTTGAACGGCGTGAACTGATAATTCGCGCCCACGTCGTAGCTCTGGTACGTATCCGAATGACCGGACGATTCCAGTTTCACACGCGTGTACAAACCGTGCACCAGCAGCTTGCCGAACTGGTATGACGCGCCGGCGCCCATGTTCTCGACCTTGTCGGCCGTGTAGTTCGCCGAGGCGACACCCTGGAAGCTGGCGATGCCCGTTGTCACGATCGACGGCGTACGGTCATGCTCGTTCGCATAGGTCGCGCCGGCCTTGAACGGGCCGTTCGCATAACTAAGCGCAAAGCTCAGTGTCTTGCCGGTGGAGAAATTGGTCGTGTTGCCGAGACCCATCATCGCGCCGACCGAGAAGCCGGCAAAACTCGCGGAGCGAAACTTCACTGAGTTGTCGAACGGCACCACGCCGGTGTCGGCGAGTTCGTCGATGTTGCCGGGGTGGAACGCATACCAGCTCGCGGCCAGGTACGCCGTGCTAAACGGGTCCAGCACGTCGAAGCTGAACGGCGTTTGATGACCCAGCGTCACTGTGCCGATCTGATCCGAACTTAAGCCCACAAACGCCTGGCGATTGAACAGCGTGCCCGCTTTGGCGAATGCGCCCGTGTTCGTATAGAAGCCATTTTCAAGCTGAAAAACCGTCTTCAGACCGCCACCCAGATCCTCGACGCCCTTCAGGCCCCAGCGGTCCGGCTGCATGTTGCCTTGCTCCTCGATCCACTTCGAACTGCCGCCTGCATTGCTGATATACGCGATACCGGCATCCAGGCTGCCGTATAGCGTCACGCTGCTTTGCGCCCATGCGCCAGTCGTTGCGCAGATTGCCGTCAAGCCGGCCGCCGCAATGATGTGCTTCACCGTTGGTTCTCCTGATCACACGACGGATAGCTCGCGCCGAATTCGTCGTCCCTGATCCTTTGCTTTGGGTTGAATGCAGCTTCGGGTTTATGCGCCAAAACTGCGTCGCTCTGTGTTCCACCTATGGGCGTTTGTATCGCCTATGGAAAAGTATAGTGAGTCTGGAAGTGGTCAAAATAAATTTTCGGACCCCGTACAAACCCGCATGAGCATCTCGGGATTTGTCTGAAAATAATGAACAAACTCATACCCATAAAGGCTCTCCAGCCGCTACAGCTATCTATGCCGCTTCACGCAAAGCTGTGTCGCGAACACGACAGTCGGTGTTTTCCCCTACCAACCCAGATTTTTATTTTCTCAAGTCAAAGCCACTCCTATAATTATCCATACACGAACTGATGTTCCTTGTATGGAACATAGAGCTTCAGGAGAAGGCGAGAAATGACTGAACAATGGCGCTGCGCCGGCCATGCCGGCGACCTGTCCGAAGACGCGCCGCTCGAGTTCAAACTCGACGGCACGGAAATCGGCATCTACAAGGTGGGCGATGCGCTGTACGCGCTGGAAAACGTCTGCCCTCATGCGTACGCATTGCTGACGCAGGGCTTTGTCGACGGCGACACCGTCGAATGTCCGCTGCACGAAGCCGTGTTCCATATCCCGACCGGCAAATGCCTGAAAGAGCCCGGAGGCCGCGACCTGAAGATGTATTCGGTACGTCTCGCCGGCGAAGAAATCCAGATCAAGGTGGAATGACATGCGAGAGCAAACCGTGAACTTCAATCCCTTCCTGAAGCCGTGGCTTGCGCCGCAGCCGAACAACGTTGCAGGCAAGGGCGTGATTGAAAAGCCGGGCGAGACGGAAAACTTCATCTGGCAAACGCGTAAGGCCGATCCGACCCAGTACGAAAACGATTTTGGCGATGCGCTCGAAAAGGTGTTCGAAGCCGGCGCGAGCGAGTTGCAGGAAGTCGTCGACGGGTTGAACCGGGTCGGTTTCCGCACCCCGGAAGGCAATACGTGGGACGCCGAGCGTCTCGCCGCCGAATTCCGTCTGCTCGCCGAATAAGCGCGCTTTTCCGAACACGTCTCATCGCTTCCGTCTCCGGAGTCTCTTTATGACGTCCCCCAATACAACGACTCAAGGCGCGGCCGACCCGATCCAGTCCTATCTGAACCGTGGCCTGCGCAATTACTGGTATCCCGTCGCACCGAGCTGGCAGGTCGGCGACGCGCCGGTCGGCATCACGCGCCTCGGCGACCAGATCGTGCTGTGGCGCGACAAGGAAGGCAAAGTGCGCGCGCTCGAAGACCGCTGCCCGCACCGCGGCGCGCGTCTGTCGCTGGGCTGGAACCTCGGCGGCAGCGTCGCGTGCTGGTATCACGGCATTGAAATCGACGGCGGCGGCACGGTCACGAAAGTCCCGGCGGTCTCGAACTGCCCGCTGGAAGGCCAGAAGTGCGTGAAGTCGTATCCGGTCGAAGAGCACGCTGGCGCGATCTTTCTGTGGTTCGGCGACGACGCCCACAAAGAACCCACCCCGCTCGTATTGCCGGAAGAACTGGTCGGCGAGGAATACGCGAACTTCCTGTGCATGTCGAACTGGAAGTGCAATTACCAGTACGCGATCGACAACGTGATGGACCCGATGCACGGCGCGTATCTGCACGCGACGTCGCACTCGATGGCCGAAGGCGACAAGCAGGCCGACATGCGTGTGCGCAAGACGGAAACCGGTCTGATGTTCGAAAAGGTCGGCCAGCGCGATGTGAACTTCGACTGGGTCGAACTCGGCGAAACCGGCGCGCTGTGGATGCGCCTCGCGATTCCGTACAAGAAGAAGTTCGGCCCGGGCGGCAACTTCGGGATCATCGGCTTTGCTACGCCGGTCGACGAAAACAACTGCCAGGTCTACTTCTGGCGCACGCGCAAGGTGTCGGGCTGGCGGCGCGACGCGTGGCGCTTCATGTATCGCAACCGTCTCGAAGGCCTGCATTGGGCCGTGCTGGAACAGGACCGCTATGTGCTCGAAAGCATGGCGCCGAATGCACGCGAGCATGAATTCCTCTATCAGCACGACGTCGGCATGACGCGTGTGCGCCGCATGTTCCGTCAGCGCGCGCAGCAGCATTTCGCTGAACTGGATGCACATCGCGCTGAAGCCGCTCAGGCCGCTGAAGCCGGTACAGCCCAAAACGAAGCAGCAGGCCACAGCCATGCATAACGAAGCGTCACCGGCATTGCCGGCACTCCACGGCCGGCGCGTCCTCGTGACGGGCGGCGCGCGCGGTCTCGGCGCAGCGTTCGTCCGCTCGCTGGTGCAAGCGGATGCGCACGTGGTGTTCGGCGACGTGCTGCATGACGAAGGCCGTGCGCTCGCCGCATCGCTGGTCGAGCAAGGCGGCGCGGTGACATATCTGCCGCTCGATCTCGCCGACCCCGTCAGCATCAGGCAGTTCGCCGATGAGGCCGTGGCGCAACTCGGCGGTCTCGACGCACTGATCAACAACGCGGCGATCACCAACTCGGGTGGCAAGTTTGCCGACGAGTTGTCGGTCGACACGTGGGACGCCGTGATGAACGTCAACGTGCGCGGCACGTGGCTCATGAGTACCGCCGCGCTGCCGTATCTGCGCGACTCGGGCCGCGGCAGCATCGTCAATATCGCTTCGGATACGGCGATGTGGGGCGCGCCGAAGTTGCTCGCGTATGTCGCGAGCAAGGGCGCGGTGATTTCAATGACCCGCTCGCTGGCGCGCGAATTCGGCGCCCACGGCGTGACTGTGAACGCGATCGCCCCGGGTCTCACCGAGGTCGAAGCCACCGCTTACGTGCCTGCCGAGCGTCACCAGTATTACCTGCAAGGCCGCGCGCTGACGCGCGCACAAGTGCCCGACGACGTCACCGGGCCCGTGCTGTTCCTGTTGTCCGATGCCGCGCGCTTCGTGACTGGCCAGTTGCTGCCGGTCAACGGCGGCTTCGTGATGAATTGATCTTGTCGAATCGAAAGGAGAAAGAGATGGCGGATGCCGAACTCGAACGCAAATCGTGGGAACAACCCGCGGACGCGAGCTTTGCACAATGGCTGGACGGCCGCGTTGCGCGCCTCGAAACGCGCCGTTATGACTGGGATGCCCTCAAGTTCCAGGCCGACTACGACCCGAAGTATCGCCGCGCGCAAATGCGCTATGTCGGCACGGGTGGCACGGGCGTCGTGAAGGATATGAACACGGTACCGGCGGGCGGCTTCACGTTTTCGACCATGGTGATTCCGGCCGGCAACATCGGTCCGAGCCATATTCATATGGACGTCGAAGAAATTTTCTTCGTGCTGCGTGGCCAGATGAAAGTGATCTGCGAGAAAGACGGCGAGACGTGGGAAGCCGTGCTGGGCGAACGCGATCTGATTTCGGTGCCACCGGGCGTGTACCGCACGGAAGTGAATATCGGCGAAGAAGACGCGTTGATGTGCGTGATGCTCGGTGCCGCCAAGCCGATTACGCCGACGTATCCGCCGGATTCGCCGTTGGCCAGGCTCAAGCGCTAAGCCTTCGGCTACCCGCGCCGTTTTGAAAACACCCGCGAAGGAAATCATGTCCGCAGTTCCGTCCACTACCGTCGATCAGAACGCTACGCTCGAAGCGCGCCTTGCACGCTTTCCCGCGCAGCAGGTCTGGCTGGCATCGCAACGCGCGGTGAGTTATCGCGATGTGGATAGCGCCGAAAGCGAAGCGCTGCCTTTGGTGCTGCTTCACGGTATCGGATCGGGAGCCGCTTCATGGGGGCAGCAATTTGAGGCGATGGGCGAAACGCGCCGCGTGCTCGCGTGGGATGCGCCGGGGTATGGCGCGTCGACACCCGTAGAAGCCGATTCACCTGTCGCAAGCGATTACGCAAGCGTATTGAAGGAATGGCTCGACGCGCTTGGCATTGAACGCTGCGTGCTGCTGGGTCATTCGCTTGGCGCGATTATCGCCGGCGCGTTTGCCGTGACGAATCCGCAGCGCGTGGCGGGCTTGCTTCTGTTGTCGCCGGCGGGTGGATATGGCGCTGCGCCGGCGCAAGTGCGTGAGACCAAACGCGATCAACGCCTCGCCATGATTAACGAACTCGGCCCGCAAGGTCTCGCGGAAAAACGCAGCGCCAACATGGTGTCCGCGAACGCAAGCGACGAAGCGCGCGCGTGGGTGCGCTGGAACATGTCGCACGTGATCCCGCACGGCTATGCGCAAGCAACGCATCTGCTCGCGAACGCCGATCTCGCCAGCGACCTCGCACGCTACAGAGGGCGCCTTAGCATCGCGGTCGGCGCGGACGACGCCATCACGCCGCCTGAAGCCTGCGAGCGACTCGCTCTAGCCGGCGCCACGAAACTGCAGGTCGTGCCACGCGCGGGACATGCCGGTTATATCGAAGCACCCGCCGCGTACACCGCGATCATCGACACGTTCTGTCGCGCGAGCGACGGACAACGGAGCCAATGAATGACGCCCGACACGCCCGCCACCATTAACGCCGAGCGCGACGCGGACTACAGCGACCGCAGCGACCGCAGCGACGCAGACACGAACAGCGATATCAGCTATCGCGTGCCGGGTCTCGAGCGCGGTTTGAAGATTCTGACGGAGTTCTCGCCGCGCGAGCCGGTTCTTGGGGCACCGGAATTATCAAAGCGCCTGAAGATTCCCCGCACGACAGTGTTCCGCTTGCTGCAAACGCTCGAGTCGCTCGGCTTTCTCGAGCGCGCCGATAAAGACCGCAACTATCGCCTCGGCGTCGCGGTGCTGCGGCTCGGTTTCGAGTATCTGAGCTCGCTTGAACTGACCGACCTTGGTTTGCCGATCATCGAAGCATTGCGCAACGACACCGGCCTCACGAGTCACATCGTGATTCGCGATGGACGCGACGTCGTGTTCGTCGCCAAAGCGCAAAGCCATGCGCCGATTTTCAGCTCGGTGAAGGTGAATGTCGGCACGCGTCTGCCGGCCTACGCGACGACACACGGCCAGGTGCTGATGGGCGACATGACGCTCGACGAGTTGAAGAAACTCTATCCCGAGCCGGAACTGGAACGCTTCACGAAGCAAACGCCGGCCACGATCGACGATTTGTATGAGCGGATTCGCGACGACGCCAAACGCGGCTACGCGATCAGCGAGTCGTCGTTCGAACGCGGCATTTCAGTGGTGAGCGCACCGGTGCGCAACGACACCGGCCGCATCGTCGCGGTGATTACGACCACGATTCCGCGCCACGAGATCGACGCCTCGCTGCTCGACAGCGGTCTGATCGACAAGGTCCGGCGCGCGGCCGACGAACTCTCGCAGCGGCTCAACTATCGGCCGAAGGGCAGCCCGAACGCGGGTACGAAATACATGAAGGCACTGGGGCTCAAATGATTCAATTCGACTTGACTGGGCAGGTAGCGGTGGTGACGGGCGGCTCATCCGGCATCGGCCTTGCGACCGCCGAACTGTTTCTGCGCGCAGGCGCCTCGGTTGCGATCTGCGGACGCGACACCGAACGCCTCGCGCAAGCCGAAGCGTCATTGAAGGCGCGGTTTCCGCAAGCGCAATTGCTGACGCATACCTGCGACGTACTCGACGCCGACGAAGTCGCTGCATTTGCTCAAGCGGTGCAAACACGCTTTGGCCGCACCGACATGCTGGTGAACAATGCCGGTCAGGGTCGCGTGTCGACTTTCGCCGACACCACCGACGACGCCTGGCGCGAAGAACTCGATCTGAAGTACTTCAGCGTGATCCGCCCCACCCGCGCATTTCTGCCGATGCTGCGCGACGCTGCAAACCCGACGGTGGTTTGCGTGAACTCGCTGCTGGCACTGCAACCCGAGCCGCATATGGTGGCGACTTCGTCGGCGCGCGCCGGCGTGCTGAGTCTCATCAAATCGCTCGCGGTCGAACTCGCGCCGCAACGTATCCGCGTGAATTCGATTCTGATCGGCATCGTCGAATCGGGCCAATGGCGCCGCCGTTACGCGAAAGAAGCGCAGCCGGGCCAGAGCTGGGAAGACTGGACCGCCGAACTGGCACGCAAGAAAAACATTCCGCTAGGCCGCTTCGGTCGCCCCGAAGAAGCCGCACAAGCGCTCTTTTACCTGGCTACGACGCTGTCGTCCTATACGACGGGCAGCCACATCGATGTTTCTGGAGGCGTTGCACGACATGTCTAACACAACCACCGTTGGCGAACTGATCGCCGCTTTTCTCGAACAATGTGGCGTTCAAACCGCATTCGGCGTGATCTCGATCCACAACATGCCGATTCTCGACGCGATCCACAATCGCGGCAAGATTCGCTATGTCGGCGCACGCGGCGAAGCCGGTGCGGTGAATATGGCCGATGGTCTCGCGCGTGTCTCCGGTGGTCTCGGCGTCGCGTTCACCAGCACCGGCACCGCTGCGGGTAATGCAGCGGGTGCGATGGTCGAAGCACTGACGGCGGGGACGGCGCTTCTGCACATTACCGGTCAGATCGAAACGGAATATCTCGACAAGGATCTCGCGTACATCCACGAAGCACCCGATCAATTGTCGATGCTGCAGTCGATTTCGAAGGCGGCGTTCCGCGTGCGTTCGGTCGAAACCGCGCTGCCGACGATCCGCGAAGCCGTGCGTGTCGCGCAAACGGCGCCGAGCGGCCCGGTCAGCGTCGAAATTCCAATCGACATTCAGGCGGCCGAAATCGAATGGCCCGCCGATCTGGCGGCGCCGCATGTCACCACGCTCACGCATTGCAGTGCGCGTGTCGCACAACTCGCGGATCAACTGGCGAATGCGAAGCGTCCGCTCCTGTGGCTCGGCGGCGGCACGCGTCATGCACGGGCTGCCGTTGAACGTCTCGTGGCGTTGGGCTTTGGTGTGGTGACGAGTGTGCAAGGCCGCGGCGTACTGCCGGAAGATCATCCGGCAACGCTGGGCGCGTTCAACGTGCATGCCGCCGTCGAAAGCTTCTACAAGACTTGCGATGCGTTGGTGGTAGTCGGTTCGCGTCTGCGTGGCAATGAAACGCTGAAGTACAAGCTGGCGCTGCCGGAACCGTTGTATCGCATCGACGCGGACGCGCTGGCCGACAACCGCGGCTATCGCAACGATATGTTCGTGCACGGCGATGCATCGGCGGTACTCGAAGAACTCGCGACGTTGCTCGAAGGCCGTCTGCAGGTCGATCCGGCATTCACCCAGGATCTGACCGCCGCCCGCGAAAGCGCCGTCGCCGATGTGGGCAAGGGCCTCGGCCCGTACAAGCGCCTCGTCGACGCGCTGCAACAGGCCGTGGGTCGCGACTACAACTGGGTGCGCGACGTCACGATCTCGAACAGCACGTGGGGCAACCGCATGCTGAAGATTTTCTCGCCGCGCGCAGGCGTTCATGCACTTGGCGGCGGCATTGGCCAGGGCATGCAAATGGGTATCGGCGCGGCGCTCGCCGGCAATGCCGCTAAAACCGTGTGCCTGGTCGGCGACGGCGGCCTGATGGTGAACGTCGGCGAACTCGCAACGGCCGTGCAGGAAAACGCCAACGTGATGATCGTGCTGATGAACGACCAGTGCTACGGCGTGATCCGCAACATTCAGGACGCGCAATACGGCGGCCGTCGCTGCTACGTCGATCTGCACCAGCCGGATTTCGCGCAGTTCTGCGAAAGCCTGAAGCTGACGCATTACCGCATCAAATCGCTCGACCAGGCCGAGGAGATCATCCGCGAAGGCATGGCGAAGACGGGCCCCGTGCTGGTCGAAGTGGACATGCTGTCGGTCGGCTCGTTCGCTACCGCGTTCGCGGGGCCGCCGGTCAAGGAAAAGGAGCCGGAACATGCATGAACCCGGCTACGCAGGGCATCACGCACCCGTCGACGTCGCGATGATCGGTTTCGGCGCGATCGGCCAGGCCGTGTATCGCTCGGTCGAGTCCGACCCGACGGTGCGCGTGTCGCACGTGATCGTGCCGGAGCGCCACATGGCGTCCGTGCGTGACGTGGTGGGCGCGTCGGTCGACGTGGTCTCGTCGGTGTCCGCGTTGAGCAGCCACCCGCATTTCGCGCTGGAATGCGCGGGGCACAGCGCGCTGGTCGATCACGTGGTGCCGCTGCTGAAAGCCGGTACGGATTGCGCGGTGGCCTCGATCGGCGCGCTGTCCGACATGATGTTGCTCGATGCGCTTGCCGCCGCGGCCGATCAAGGCGACGCGACGTTGACGTTGCTGTCAGGTGCGATCGGCGGCGTGGATGCGTTGTCCGCCGCCAAGTTGGGCGGCCTCGACGAAGTGCTGTACACGGGCCGCAAGCCGCCCACGGGTTGGCTCGGCACGCCCGCGGAGCAGGTCTGCAATCTGCACGCGTTGAGCGAAGAGACCGTGATTTTCGAAGGCAGCGCGCGCGAAGCGGCGCGCCTGTACCCGAAAAACGCCAACGTCGCCGCGACGATCGCGCTGGCCGGCCTGGGTCTGGATCACACCACGGTCCGCCTGATCGCCGACCCGAACGCGACGCGCAACGTCCACCGGATCGTGGCGCGCGGCGCATTCGGCGAGATGTCGCTGGAAATGTGCGGCAAGCCGCTGCCGGACAACCCCAAGACGTCCGCATTGACCGCGTTCAGCGCGATTCGGGCGCTCCGCAATCGCGCGGCCCGTTGCGTGATTTAAGACATTAGCTGATTAGCTGAAGCAAACCGGAATGACCGACATGACTCACTTCGATACCAGCCTCGTGCCCACCGGCGATATTTTCATCGGCGGCGAATGGCGGCAGGGGCGTGGCAACCCATACAAAAGCCTGTATCCGGCGGATCAGTCGGTCAACATGGAAATCTCGACGGCCAACGCCGACGACGCCCGCGACGCCGTGGAAGCGGCGGATATCGCCTGGCGTCGCGCGGATTGGTCGGGTCTCAAGCCGCATCAACGCGCGCTGATTCTGTATCGCATCGCCGATCTGATCATGGCGCGTCACGAAGCGCTCGCGCAATTGCAGCGTCGCGACAACGGCAAGCCGATCAGCGAAACGCGCGTACTGGTGGCGAGCGCCGCCAACACGTTTCGCTATTTCGCGGCGTGCCTCGAAACGCTCGACGAAGAAGTCACGCCTTCGCGTGGCGACTATCTGACGATGAGTATCCACGAGCCAATCGGTGTGATCGCGGCGATTACGCCGTGGAATTCGCCGATTGCTTCGGACGCGCAGAAGCTCGCACCGGCGCTGGCGGGCGGCAACGCGGTGGTGCTGAAGCCGGCCGAAGTCACGCCGCTGGTCTCGCTGGCGCTGGCCCGTATCTGCGAGGAAGCCGGCGTGCCGAAGGGCGTTGTGAGCGTGGTGCCGGGTAAAGGCTCGGTAATCGGCGACGTGCTGGTGCGCCATCCGCTGGTCAAGAAAGTGTCATTCACGGGCGGCACCGAAGTAGGGCGCGGCATTGCGCGCATCGCGGCGGACAAGCTGATGCCGGTCTCGCTCGAACTCGGCGGCAAATCGCCGACCATCGTGTTCGACGACGCCGATCTCGACCACGCAGTGAACGGCGTGCTGTACGGCATTTTCAGTTCGTCAGGCGAAGCGTGCATCGCGGGCTCGCGCCTCTTCGTGCAGCGCTCGATCTATGACGCGTTCATGAAGCGTCTCGCGGAAGGCGCTCGCAAGCTGCGCGTCGGCGATCCGTCGCGTGTTGAAACGCAGATGGGTCCGCTGATTACCGCGGCGCATCGCGAAGCCGTCGAACGTTACGTCGCATTGGGTCTGGAAGAAGGCGGCCGTCTGCTGTGCGGCGGTGAGCGTCCGGTTGGCGATGGCCGCGAACAGGGTACCTACTTTCAACCGACGATTCTCGAAGGCCTCACGAACGACGCCCGCATTTGCCAGGAAGAAATTTTCGGCCCGGTGCTGGTTGCGATGCCGTTCGACGACGAGGCCTCGCTACTGAAAGAAGCCAACAACAGCGTGTTTGGCCTCGCCGCCGGCATCTGGACGCGCGATTACAAACGCGCCTACCGGATTGCGCGCGGGCTCGAAGCGGGCACTGTCTGGATCAATACCTACAAGCTGTTCTCGATCTCGACACCGTTCAGCGGCTGGAAGGAGAGCGGCATGGGACGTGAGAAGGGCCGTCTGGGCATCCGCGAGTACATGCAACAGAAGAGCCTCTACTGGGGCTTGAACGACGCGCCGCTGGCGTGGGCGAACTAATACGCAAGATACGCAAGAGGCACGGTATGACGATTCTCGGCATTGAACAGATTATTTACGGCGTGACGGATCTCGCCACCTGCCGCCGTTTTTTCGCGGACTGGGGTTTGAAAGAGATCGCGCACGACGAAACGCACGCCCGCTTCGAAACGCTGAACGGCTGCACGATTCTCGCCGTCGACGCGAACGACCCGTCGCTGCCGCCAGCGTTCGAAGAAGGTCCAACGCTGCGTGAAGTGACGTGGGGCGTGGCAACGAAAGCGGAACTCGACGAATTACGCGGCCGCTTCGCCGGCCAGCCGGGTCATTTCGAAACGGCAGACGCTGTGGGTTGTATCGATCCGAACGGTATGGCGATTCGTGTTGAAGTAACCCGCAAGCGTACGCTCGATATTCACGGTTCGCCTTCGAACGTGTGGGGGCAAACGCTACGCGTCGATCAGCCGTCGCCGATCTACGAACGTGCTGAACCCGTTGAAGTGGGGCACGTGGTGTTCTTTACGAACCAACTCGCGGAACAGGAAAAGTTCTATCAGGAACTGCTCGGCTTCGAAATGTCGGATCGCTATCCTGGCCGCGGCGCATTCATGCGCTGCGCACCGCACGGCGGCCACCACGACATTTTCCTGCTGGCCTTGCCAGGCGGTAAGCGTGGCCTCAATCACGTTGCGTTCACCGTGCGCGATATTCACGAAGTGTTCGGCGGCGGCATGCATGTCAGCCGTTGCGGTTGGGATACGCAACTGGGTCCGGGACGTCATCCGGTCTCGTCGGCGTACTTCTGGTACTTCCAGAATCCGGCCGGCGGTTTGATCGAGTACTACGCCGACGAAGATCAGCTCACACCCGAATGGCAGCCGCGTGATTTCGAACCGGGTCCGACCGTGTTCGCCGAATGGGCGATCGACGGCGGCATCGACGGTAATACGCGTCGGCAGAAAAACGCGAAGGCGCCGGAAGGCAAGTTCATGACGGAGCGGAAAAATGACTGACGCTGCTGCTGAAAAAGCGCAAGCCGCGCATGCCGGACTCGAAACGCCGCGCACGATCGTCGTGATCGGCGGCGGCCAGGCGGCGGGTTGGGTGGTGAAGACCTTGCGCAAGGAAGGTTTCGACGGCCGCCTCGTGATGATCGCCGACGAGATTCATTTGCCCTACGAGCGCCCGCCGCTGTCGAAGGCTGTGCTCTCAGGCGAAGCCGATATCGAAACCGTGCGGCTTGTGACGCCCGGCGATTTCGATGCGCTGAACGTCGAGGCATGGCAGCCGGACTGCGCGACGTCGATTGATCGTGAACAACGCATCGTGCGCACGCAGTCGGGCCGTGAACTGAACTACGACCGGCTTGTGATCGCCACCGGCGGCGCGGCGCGCCGCTTGCCGGATTCGCTCGTGAAGACCTCGCACGTCACCTATCTGCGCACGCTGGACGAAGCGGTTGCGCTCGGCGAACGGCTGCGCGCAAGCAAGCGCGTGCTCGTCGTGGGTGGTGGCTGGATCGGCCTTGAAGTCGCGGCTACGGCGCGCAAGCTCGGCGTGGACGCGACCGTGGTGGAAGGCGCGCCGCGTTTGTGCGCTCGCTCGTTGCCGCCGATGGTGTCGGACTTCCTGCTGCAACTGCATCGCGCGAATGGCGTGGACGTGCGGCTGAACGCATCGCTGGTATCGATCGCCGATCATCCGAACGACGCCAACCGCATTCGTGCAACCTTCGCTAATGGTTCCACGCTCGACGCCGATTTCGCGGTCGCCGGCATCGGTCTCGCGCCGCACACGGCGCTGGCGGAAGGCGCGGGTATCAGGGTGGAGAACGGCATCGTTGTTGATCATTTCGGCGCGACCGACGACCCGCGTATCTTTGCGTGCGGCGACGTCGCGAATCATCCGAGCGCGTGGTTGAAGCGCCGCGTGCGGCTCGAATCGTGGGCGAACGCGCAGAACCAGGCGATCTCGGCGGCGAAGGCGTTGCTCGGCAATTTCGAACCGTATGCGGATATTCCGTGGTTCTGGTCCGACCAATACGACGTCAATCTGCAAATCCTCGGTGACATTCCCGGTGACGCGCAGCTCGCCATACGCGGCGATTTGCAGGGCAAACGCGCCACGTTGTTCCATCTGGAAGACGGCGCGATTCGCGGCGTGATCGCCATCAACACGCCGCGCGAACTGAAACTGTCGCGCAAGTGGATGAACCAGGGCCGGACTATCGACCTTGCCACCCTGACTGACGCCTCAACGGCGCTTGCCTAACCACATCTACGGACGGCACCACGGCATGAGAACCATCGACAACACCATGGGGGACCGCAGCAGCGCCGGTGTCTCAGGCCCCGTGACCCGGGGCTCGATCATCGCGCGTCTCGAGCGCCTGCCGAAGAATGCGATGCAGGTACGCGCGCGCATACTGATCGGTCTAGCGACGTTCTTCGACGGCTTCGACGTGATCGCGATCGCGGCCACACTGCCGATCCTGATCGCGAAGTGGCATCTGACGCCGTGGGAAATCGGCTTCCTGATCGGCTCGGGTTCGATCGGCCAGTTGATCGGCGCTTTCGTGTTTCCGTGGTACGCGGAGCGCAAGGGCCGGGTGAAGGCGATTGCGTTGAGCTCGGGGATCATCGGCATTACGAGTATTGCGTGTGGCTTTGCACCGACCTTCGCGGTGTTTGTCGCGCTGCGCGTGATTCAGGGGCTCGGGCTTGGTGGCGAATTGCCAGTAGCCGCGACCTATATCAACGAGATCAGCCGCGCGCATGGCCGTGGCCGTTTCGTGCTGTTGTATGAAATCGTTTTTCCGGTTGGTTTGCTTGCGTCGAACGCCTTGGGTGCATGGATCGTGCCGCGTTTCGGCTGGCAGGCGATGTACTTCATCGGCGGCATGCCGTTGATTCTGTTCTTCGTGCTGCGCAAACTGGTGCCCGAATCGCCGCGCTGGCTGGCGGAACGCGAACGGATGGCCGATGCCGATGTAGCGGTGCATGCTTTCGAACGCGCTGTGAAGGGTTCGTTACCGCCGGTTGCCAATGCGGCCGAGTTTGAAGCGATGGCCAATCGTCATCCGAAACGTCGTATGAGTGATCTGTTCGGACCGGCCTATCTGAAGCGCACGTTGGCGGTCGCGATGCTGTGGATTACGTGCGGCTTCATTCAATACGGTCTGTCGACGTGGCTGCCGACGATCTATCGCACGGTTTATCACGCGCCGTTGCAGTTGGCGTTGAATCTGGCGGTGGCGGCTTCGGTGCTGGGTGTGGTGGGTTCACTGACCTGTGCGCTGCTGGTCGACAAGGTGGGTCGTAAGCCGATTATCAATGTGTCGTTCGTGGCGTGTGCGCTTTCGTTGCTGCTTGCGGGTGTGTTCCACGATTCGTCGGTATATGTGGTGGCGACGTGCTGCGCGTTCTCGCTCGGCTTTCTCGCTTGCGGTTTTATCACGGCTTACGTGTACACGCCGGAACTGTATCCGACCAGCATTCGCGCGATGGGTTGTGGTGTGGGCGGCGCGTGGCTGAAGGTGGCGGCGATCTTCGCGCCGGCCATCGTGTCGAAGACGATGATCGGCGGTAATCTGCAGGTGGCGTTTTATATTCTCGCGGCCGTGCCGTTTATTGCGGCGATTGCGGTGCACTTTCTTGGGATTGAGACCAAGGGAAAGGTGCTTGAGCAGCTCGAGGCTTGATGTTTATTGGTGTTTATTGGCGTGTGATGAGTTTGGTGGGCGGTTGGTGTAGAAGTAGCGCAGTAGCGGAACCGCAATAGCAGGGAGACGAAGGGCGCACCGGGTGGTGCGCCTTTTGTTTTGCTGACCCTTGAAGTGAGATCTTAAAGCGCCGTCTCCCGCGAGAGTCGCCCCTGCTTCACCTCCTCAATAATCCACACGCTCATCAACCCCACGCTCACACAAGCGATGATGTCCGGCTTGTACACAGCAACCGCTAACCAGACAAGGTGCACATAGCCGCGAAAGAACCCCGGCACGGCGCGGCGCAGATCATTCCAACGCGTTGTCGCCAACACACCACCTGCTGCCGCCATCACCGTAAACACCGCCCAAGCGAATTGCGTCGAACGATCTTCGCGCTGTAACAGCAAAACGATCAGCGCGACAAAACCTGCAAACCACATCGTCACACCAACCCACGCGAGACGCGGTCGGCGTGCGAGCCAGCCGCGCCACTCCAGTTGTGCAAAAGAAAAGAAGAAAGCGAACAGCACGCCGTGCGCGAACGGCATCGGCCATGCGAGAGGATCGGTGGAAAGCCAATGGCCGACAAAGCCGAACCCGACCGCTCCGAGGGCGGCGAGTATCGCAAGTTGCTTGATACGCGGCCATCCATGGATCAACGCGGCCCAGATCGTGCAGACGCCGAGTGTGTCCATTGCGATCGAGGTCAGGCGTCCGCTGCCTCCGTCGCACAGCGCGGCGGCCGTCGCGCCGAGCCACACCGGAACCCAGCCGTAACGCAGCCAGCCAACCGAGCGCAGCGCCCGCAGCCGCTGTTGCTGCGGTTCGGACAACAAGACCGCCGACGCAGCGCCGGCAACCAGCGTCACCATCAGCGTGGCGAGAAACACGGCCAACTGGACCGGCGTCCATTGATCGAACCACCGGTCGCCATTCAGAGTCATCGACGCATTGGCGAACAGCAAGCCGCACCAGGCGCTCAACGCGAGCGTCGGACCGAACAGGCGGCCCGCGCCGATCTGGAATGTCAGGCAACGGGTCCAGAATTCGACCTTCTCGCCGTCGAGTCGCAAACGCACGACATTCGGATGGTAGCGGCTAAGCGCAGTTAGCAACTGTTCCATCTCGGTGCGCACACCCGCGCGCAGCAGTGCGCGGGCGCCGGCGGTCAACGGAGGCTGCGGCTCTTCGAGGAGCGCCATGGCGTTCGGGGAGCGTAGACGCAGCGCGTTGTAGTCCTCGTCGGCGAACACGCGGTCCAGAGCGAGCGTTGCAATGGCGGCGTTGCGACGGCGCAGATGGGCAGCGTTGTCCCGCCATCCCAGCACCGCACTCAGGTTCATGCGCAGCGCGGCCGGTGCATCCTCGTTCAGACAATGAACCAGTGCTTGCCATTCAAGTTCGTCGCGGGTCTGAATGTTGACGACGTCGGCGAATAGATCCTGCAGGGAGCGACGCGACTCGAGCTGATTCCGTTGCGAGACGAAGTTTTGCCAGAGCTGGACAGCGCTTTCGAAGGCGTCCGGTTCGCGAAGGTGGGCCGCAGGCGGCGACACAGGCACCGGCAATTGCACTGGCTCTGACACGGGCTCTGGCGTCGCGATCGGCGTGTGCGTCGACATCGCCGGCTCCTGCACAGACGCCGCGGCTATCTCCCCCGCTGCGCCCCTGCTCGCCATCTGCAAAGCAGACTCATACGCATAACGCAGACGCTGAAACGCCTCGGCGTCCTCATCGGGGCGTTGCTGTTTCAGAAGACGCGCATAAGCACGGCGCACGGTGCGTTCGTCGGCGTTCGCGGCAATGCCGAGCACATCCCACGGCCAGTGATAGGCAGAAGTCGTATCCATAGCCGATCAATAAGTCACATGCACATCGAAGCGATCCAGCAGTGCGCTCAATTCACCGCGCGCATGGGCGATTTCCTCGGCGTTCTGCCGTTCGAGCAGCGACTGGAACCGCGCGATATGCGAGGCGAGATATTGCCGATGCTCGCCGAGCGTTTCCTCATAGACGCGATCCGCTCGCGTGAGCAGCGTGCGATTCTCCAACTGATCACGCGGATGGATCTTCAGCGCACTCAACGCCATGAGCCGTTCGCTGATTTCTTCCGGCGTCAACACGCCGGGGTTCTCTTCGATCACCATCGCGCGCTTCACACCGCCGGGGAAAGCGGTGGCTTCGACTTCCAGCACACCGTTGATGTCGTAGGTGAAGCGCACATCCGCGCCCGCCTGACCAGCCGGTTTGACCGGTACGTCGAGCGTGAATTCGCCGAGCGGCACGTTGTCAGCGGTCAAGCGCGCTTCGCCCTGGAACATTTTGATGCTCAAGATCTGCTGACGGTCGCTCACGGTGAAAACGCGCTGCAGGCGGCTTACCGGCACGATCGTGTTGCGCTCGATGATCGGCAGGAAGTGCCCCGGCACATACTGATTGGCGCCAATCTGCATCGCCGTATCGATGCCGAGGCTATACGGCGCGACATCGGTCAGCACCATTTCGTCGAGACCGGCGTCGCGCGTGACGAGCCCTGCCTGCACGGCGGCGCCGAGCGCGACGACTTCGTCCGGGTTCAGATGGGCGGCGGGCAAACGGCCGAACATCTTCGAGACCAGTTTGCGCACCATCGGCATGCGCGATGCGCCGCCGACAAGGATGATTTCGTCGAGCGCATCGACGGCGATCTTCGAATCGCGCAGCGCTCGCTCGACCGGCTTGCGCAGCCGTTGCAGCAAATGCTCGCAGGTCCGCTCCGCGACGGCTGCATCGAGTTCGAGGCTATGCTCGTGGTCGGCAACCACAAGCTTGAGCGTGACGCTCCCGGTACCGTTTTGCGTGAGCAGACGTTTCGCACGTTCGGCCTGCTGATGCAGACGTTGTGCGGCAATCGGCGTGAGCGACCCAATGCGAAGGCTATTGCGCTGGCAGAACAACTCGACGAGCGCCTCGGTGAAGTCTTCACCGCCCAGAAAGTTGTCGCCCGTACTGGCGCGCACTTCCATCACACCTTCGAAGAAGTCGAGCACCGAGACGTCGAACGTGCCGCCGCCCAGATCGAAGATCAGGAACTTGCGTTCGCTGTCGCGCTGATGCACGCCATACGCGAGCGAGGCCGCGGTCGGTTCGTTGACGAGGCGCAGCACCTTGAGCCCGGCCAGTTCGCCGGCGATGCGTGTGGCTTTGCGTTGCGCGTCGCTGAAATAGGCCGGTACCGCGATCACGGCGTCCTGAACCGTTTCGCCGAGAAACGCTTCGGCATCGGCTTTCAACGATTTGAGCACCAGCGAAGACAGTTCCTCCGGACGCAGTGTCTGCCCGCCGAGCGACACGTTGCGATTCGTGCCCATGTAGCGTTTGAAGTTGGCGGCGGTGCGTTCGGGATGCGTATGCAACCGGTCGTGGGCGGGCCGGCCGACGAGGATCGAACCGTCGTCGTCGATCGAGACGCAAGACGGTGTCAGTACGTCGCCGAGTGCGTTCGGGATGAGGGCCGCCTCGTTACTGCGCCAGACGGCTGCAAGACTATGCGTGGTTCCAAGATCGATGCCGATGATCGAAGGCATGTACAGTTTCCGATTCGTTTTGCGCCCCTCCATGAGGAGATCGCCCAAGGTCGCGTGGGAGCCAGATGGTGCTCCGTCCAATGGCGATAACGGCAAGCTGCATGCAAACTTGAGCCGCGAGGGGAACGAATGGGGTGAGAAGCGGGAGCGGCGATGCGGTGCGCATGCCGGCCGGAGGGGCCGCCGGACATGCGAATGCGGTGCCAGGCCGCGCAAAACAGGTGGCCCGGAACGGCGGCGTGAAACGGGGATGCAAAGCCCGCGAGGCGGGCCTGCTGCGGTCTATCACAAGGCCTTGCGATAGACCACGAAGCCAGAGTGGTCCGCGACCTTGTCATACAGCTTCATCGCCGTGTGGTTCGTCTCGTGCGTTTGCCAGTAGACCCGCTGCAAGCCGTCGGCCTTGGCTCGCGCATACACCGCTTCGATCAGTGCACGGCCGACCCCTTTGCCGCGCTCGGTGTCCAGCGTGTAGATATCTTGCAGATAGCAGGTCGGCGCCACCATGGTGGTGTGGCGGTGATACAGGAAGTGCACGAGGCCGAGCAACTGGCCGTTGCGCTCGGCGACCATCGCGTGCATGGGCTCGTAGGCGTCGAAGAAACGTCCCCATGTGACCTGTGTGATCTCGCGCGGCAATGCCGTCTCGCCCGAGCGGCCGTAGAACGCGTTATAGGCGTCCCACAGCGGCAGCCAGGCGTCGAAGTCGGCGGGCGTGACAGGGCGGATTTGAATGGCTTCGGACATGAGTGTGGTTCCTTGTTGGGTGAGGGTTGTGGGCGAGTCGCTCTGCCCCGCTAGGGTTGGGTCGAACAGGCGTAGACGGCCGCGCTGAACGCCTGTTCGCGGTCTTCTTCGCTGGCGGTTGTCGCGGGTGCCGCAGCCACTACACTACCGCGCTGCCCCAGAATCTCGTTCACGCAGGCATCCAGCCTCGCGCGGGCAGTGGCCGCGGGCTCGAGCAGTCCGTAGGCATAAGCCGCGCATGCCAGCGCCACGCACCACTTCACCGCGGCGCCATAGCTCAGGTGTGCGGTTATGGCGCGGCGCGCAGGCGTGTTCATGGCATCGACCTCTCTCGCAGTATTCGGTGGCGACTCCGGAACCGCCAGCATAAGAAATTTGTGGCACCATTGTTAGCGCCACAATACAGCCAGAATTTGGAGCCACGAATTTGGACTACGGTCTGTTGATGTCGAATGTCGAGCGCGCAATGGGTCGGCGCAAGCTCACGCAGCAGGACCTGCTTTACGAGAGTCTGCGTCGCGCGATTCTCGATGGTGATATCCGTCATGGCAGTCGCCTTCTCGCCACGCGAGCGCTCGCCGAGCAATTGGGCATTGCGCGCAACTCGGTGCTCTACGCCTACGAACGGTTAACCGACGAAGGCTTCATCACGGCAAGCCGGCATGGTTCTATCGTCTGCGCAGTGAGTGGTTCAGGGAGCTCACTCGTCACAGCAAGCGGCGGCGCGCAGACGCCGGCAAATCGCCTGTCGCGCCGCGTCGCCGCTTTGCCGCGCGAACGGAGCAGCCCGGACGATCCCACGCCGTTTCGTCCCGGCGTGCCCGCGCTCGATGAATTTCCGCTCGCGCAATGGCGTGCCTCGATGGAGCGCGCATGGCGCCTGGTCGAGCCGGGCGAACTCGGCTACGGCAATAACGCCGGGCACCCCGCGTTGCGCCGCTCGGTTGCGGAATACGTGCGTGTGTCGCGCGGTGTGCGGTGTTCGGCGGAGCAGGTGTTCATCACCTCGGGCACGCAGGCGAGTCTCGATCTATGCGCATGCATGCTGGCCGACCCCGGCGACAGCGTCTGGGTCGAGGATCCCGGTTATCACGGCGCGAAGGCCGCGTTTCAGGCCGCCGGTTTGCAACTGGTGCCGATTCCCGTCGACGCCGCCGGCATCGCGCCGACGCCGGATCACTGGGACAAGACGCCACCGCGCCTGATGTACATCACGCCCTCGCATCAATATCCGCTTGGCAGCGTGTTGGGCCTGGAGCGGCGCTGGTCGATCATCGAGAACGCGGTGGCGCGCGGTGCGTGGATCATCGAAGACGATTACGACAGTGAGCTGCGCCATAGCGGCCCACCGCTGCCGTCGATTCAGGGCCTCACGGCCGATACACCGGTGATTTACCTGGGCACTTTCAGCAAGACGATGTTTCCGGCGCTGCGGATGGGCTTCATGGTCGTGCCGGCGCATCTTGTCGGCGATATTGACGAGGCGCTCAGCGAAATCGCCCGGCAAGGACGCGTGGCCGAACAGATCGCGTTGGCGGATTTCATCGATAGCGGGAAATATGCGCGGCATTTACGGCGGATGCGGCGGCTCTATCAGCAGCGTCGCGCCGCGCTGGTGAATGCGATCGAGCGGCACATGCATGACCTGGTGACGGTCTCGTCCGATGGCGGCGGCATACATTTGACCATGCGGCTCGACGTGCCCCTGCGCGATCAGGACGTGAGTGCTGCGACGCGCGAGCACGGTTTGCATATCGCCGCGCTCAGTGGGTTTTGTCAGTCCTCTGCTGAAGGCGGCGCACGCTACAACGGGTTCATGCTCGGCTACGCAGGGGTCAAGCCGCACGAAGCAGATGCGCTGGTGGCGCGACTTGCCGACGTAGTGCGTGGGCTAGATCGCGAACGCAGTATTGTTCTGAAGAAACAAAACTAGTCCGCTTCCGCCTTGAGCCAACGCGCGAGCATGGCGTCGTCATCCGTATCCAATGCCTGGGCGACCCGGCGCCCAACCGCCGCGCCGAATTTATAGCCGTGACCGGAGCAGGCCGATAGCACCAGCGTGTTGCCGAGGCGCTTCGAAAAGAAACGGTTGTCCGCGGTGAACGTGTAGATGCACGTTTTTACTTCGGTCACCGTATATTCGTCGATGCGGCTGAGCGGCGGCGAAAACAACCGGCGCAGGCTGTCCCCTTCTCCGGGCGCCGCGACACGATTGGCGTCGGGATCGGGCGCACGTGATTTGTGCACGCCGGCGCCAAACTTCAGACCAATGTCGTCGCTCGGCGGCAACACGTAGCCGCCACTGCCGCCGCCAATATCGACAATAGCGGGCGCATTTAGCCATGCGTCCGCCAGATCCGCGGGCGGCTCCATATAGGCAACCGCGTTGCGATACGTCATCAGGTTTTCGGCGAGCGCCGGGAATAGCTGCAGCGTCCACGCACCGGCGGCGACCACGAGCCGGTCGGCACGGATGATGGTGTCGTCCTCGATTCGCACGGAGGCCGCATGCGCATCGACTGCGAGCACCTTGGCGTGGGTGCGAATGTCCGCGCCGCGCATCCTGAGCCACGCCTTCATGTCGCGTGCGATGCGTTCGCTGAACAGCGCGCCGCCGTCGTGATCGAGGTAGGCGTAGCGAAACGTGGCGGGGTCGAGAAAGGGATAGCGCTCGGCCGCTTCACGCGGATCGAGCAGTTCATACTCGAACTTCATCCGGTCGAGGCCCGTGCGGAATTGCTCGGCGCCATCGCTTGCCTGCTGCGAAATACCGAGCACGCCGCAATTCGCATAGTGGGAGACACCCAGGTCATTCCACAGCAGATCCCAGCTATCGAACGCCTCGGCGATGGTGCGTGCGTAGCCGTCGGCGTCGCCATACGCGCGACGGATCATGCGATGCCGGTCGCCCGAGGCGGCGAGTGGATTCGGAATCGAGCCCTGCTCGATCAGCGTGATGTCGTGTCCCAGTTTCGCGAGCGACCACGCTGTGCTCAAACCGGCAATCCCCGCGCCTACGATTGTCACCCGCATGCCATCTTCCCCGAGTCGATGTATCCGGGTCAGAGTCTAGCAGTGGGAAAAATAAATCGATACGCGTTCTTGCGAATCGCCGCGCGAGTCAGCGAGGTCGATCCGGAGTGCTATCAAGCAGGCGGTGGTCTCCGCGCGCCGCCGTATCAGTGTTTGTGTTTCGAGGTATGGCGCAGCTTGTCGCGTACTTTCTTCGCGGCGAACAGCGGCACGTAATCGAACACACGCGCTTCGTGCCGGTAGTCGGCCAGTGTGTCTGCATACATCTTCGAGACCGTCTCTGCGGGCGTGTCGGTCTCCTCTGCGATGCTTCTCACCACTTCGTCGACATTAGGCTCGGGTTGGGACATGGATATCTCCGGGACAAGCGGGGTGGACAGGTGGGTTGCCATGAACGGGCGCGCACGACAGGAGTTTCATTAGAGGATGCGTTTGGCCGCGATGCCAATTGAATCGACCTATCGTATGAACCGTTCCACAGAGATTTTTGTCTTGCACTGCAGCAGGCGCCCGTGCCGCGCAGTGGAGCGGAAAATCAATGTGTATGCCGGTGATGAATATCTGGGAAATGTGCGTGGGCATGGGTGATCGGCGCATGGGAATGCGGATGCGTGTGCGGTTCGTCGCCGTCCCACGCGAAATCATGCTCGTGCTGGTGATGCGCGTCGTGCCGATGACGATGCGTGTGGTCCAGCGGCGCGTGCGTGTGCGGATGTTCATGACGTTCGCGGATGTGCAGCCAGACACCCAGGGTCATCAATGCAGCGGCCACCCAGAACAGCGGCGGCGGCATTTCCGGCCACAGCAGCCACGACAGGGTTACGCCAAATAACGGTGCGACCGAGAAATAGGCGCCGGTGCGCGCGGTGCCGAGATTGCGCAGCGCGACGACGAATAGCACGAGACTCACGCCATAGCCCGCGAACCCCGTCAGCATGGCGAGCGCGACGGTCGCGGCTTTGGGCCATGCTGCACCAAAAGTGAGCGCGAGTGTCACGTTGACCGAACCGGCCACGAGCCCTTTTACGCAGGCAATGAACATGGCGTCGTGAGTCGACACCTTGCGTGTGAGGTTGTTGTCGACCGCCCAGCATGCGCAGGCGCCGACCAGCAGCAACGTGCCCGCGGGCAAGCCGGCCGCGCCGGGCTGCCACGACAAGGCCACGCCACCCGCGACGATCGCGACCATACCCAGGAACACCTGGATGTCGACGTTCTCCCGAAACACGATCCACGCAATCAGCGCGGTCAACACGCCCTCGAGATTCAGCAGGAGCGATCCGGTGGCGGCCGGTGTCGTCTTCAATCCCAGCATCAACAGCGCCGGCCCCGCGATGCCGCCGGCCGCGATCGCGCCCGCGAGCCACGGGACTTCGCGCAGAGGGAAACGGGGGTGGCTGGCCGGCTGCCCGTCCGCGTAACCTTTCAGGCGGCGCGCCAGAATCAACGCCGCAAGGCCGAGACCGCTGCCGAGGTAAAACAGTCCGGCCAGCAGAAAAGGCGACAGCGAGCCGAGCAGCGCCTTGGCGAGCGGGGTGGTGGCGCCGAACAAGGCGGCGGCGAGCAGTGCGGTGAAAGCTGCGTTGAAGCGGCTAGGCATGGGCGGAAAATTCGGTGAACGCGGGCGTTGCCGACACGATACCGCGACCGGGTTGCGAACGCCTTACTTTGCTGAAGGGCGGCCGGACTGGAAATGCGGCCCGTGCGCATCCGATCACACCCTTACAGCGTATAACCCGTATCGCTTCTGAACGAGGATCTCATGCCGCCCCTTGCCGCCGCCGTGATTGCCCTGATTGGGCTTGTCGCGATCTTCAGCGCCGTCTGGGCGTGGCAGTTGAAGACCCGGAACGCCGGCATGGTCGACCCGGTCTGGGCTTATTCGCTTGGCCTCGTGGCGGTGCTCTACGCCGTGCTCGGCAACGGCGAGCCGGTCTCGCGTGTATTGACCGCGCTGGGTGGTCTGGTTTGGGGCGCGCGGCTCGGCATGCACCTGTGGAAGCGCAATTACGGCAAGCCCGAAGACGCGCGCTATCGCCGCTTTCGCGAAGCGTGGGGTAACCAGGCGGCCAGCAAGATGTTCTGGTTTTTTCAGGCGCAAGTCGTGGTTTCGATGCTGTTGTCGATCGCATTCCTGGTGCCGTCGTACCGGACCCGCCCGCCGGCTGTCGGATGGATCGTGGTGGCCATCGCGCTCTGGATCGTCTCGGTAGCCGGCGAAGGCATTGCGGACCGGCAGCTAAAACGCTTTGCGCAGGATCCGGCCAATCACAACGCCGTCTGCCGGGTGGGCCTGTGGCGCTATTCGCGGCATCCGAATTACTTCTTTGAATGCGTGCATTGGCTTGCTTACCTCGCGCTGTCGGTCGGTACGCCCTGGTACGGGTTGACAGTGTTGCCGCCGGTGTTGATGGCGTTCCTGCTGATGAAGTTCTCCGGCATCCCGCTGCTCGAAGAAAGCATGGCGAAAAGGCGCCCAGGTTACGCCGACTACATGCGCACCACCAGCGCGCTGATTCCGTGGCCGCCGCGACGTTGAGATGAGCCGGCCAAGGTGCGCGCGAATGAACTGTTCAGACCAGTCCGGAACAACGATAGGGAGTCAACCTCATGAGCCTTTCCACCACTGGCCACACACTGCCGCCGTCGTCGCCCGCCGAGCCGGGCGACGCCTGGTTGATCCAGTGCTGCGAACGCGGCTGGCTGCCCGACGGCCTGATCCGTTCCGGTATGCGTCAACTGATGCGCCAGCGTTTGCGCGACGAAGCGATCGACAACGGCGAGTTGCGCGCGCAACGGCTCAATCGTCTGTTGGACGATTTACGCGCGAGTCCGATCGCCATCGAAACGCAGGCGGCCAACACGCAGCACTATGAGGTGCCGGCGTCGTTCTTCCATGCGCATCTTGGGCCGCATCTGAAGTACTCGTGTTGTTTGTACCAGACCGGTGCCGATGCGCTCGCGCAAGCCGAAGCGGCGATGCTCGAGTGTTACGCCGAACGCGCGGAACTGGCGGACGGTCAGCGGATTCTCGATCTCGGTTGCGGATGGGGTTCGTTGTCGCTGTGGCTGGCGGCGCGTTATCCGCGCGCGCAGATCGTCGCGTTATCGAATTCGCACGGGCAGCGCGCGTTCATCGAAGCATGCGCGGCGGAGCGGGGGTTGTGCAACCTCTCGGTGGTCACGGGCAATGTCGTCGATTTCGAATTCGACGCGGCTCAGCTTGGGGGCGGTTTCGATCGCGTGGTGTCGATCGAAATGTTCGAGCATATGAAGAACTACGGGCTGCTGCTCGCCAAAATTTCGCGCTGGATGCGCGACGACGCGAAGCTGTTCGTGCATATCTTCGTACATCGCACGCTGGCGTATCACTTTCAGGTGCAGGACGGCAGCGACTGGATGTCGAAGTACTTTTTTACCGGTGGCACGATGCCGTCCGAAGCGCTCTTGCTGAACTTCCAGGACGATCTGCGGATGGAGCGGCAATGGTGGGTGAGCGGCACGCATTACGAGCGCACCGCGAACCAATGGCTCGCCGCGCTCGATGCGGCGCGTGATCGCGTGATGCCGCTCCTGGTCGACACTTATGGCGCGCGTGATGCGGCTGTGTGGCTGCAGCGTTGGCGGATGTTTTATATGGCGGTGGCCGAGTTGTTCGGTTACGCGAACGGGAATGAGTGGGGCGTGGGACACTATCGGTTTGCGAAGCGCTAACTGAATCCCGATCCCCGCGACAGCATGACCGTAAGGCAACCCATTCCCCTCAATCGGCTACTGCACGACATTCGTGCCTGCACGGTGTGCGCGCCGGTGCTGCCGCACGCGCCGCGGCCGATTGTCGTGGCGTCGGCTGACTCACGCGTTCTGATCATCGGCCAGGCGCCCGGCGCGCGCGTGCATGCTTCCGGCATTCCGTGGAGCGATGCGAGCGGCGCACGCTTGCGCAGTTGGCTTGGCGTCTCCGATCAGACCTTCTACGACGCCTCGAAATTCGCGCTCGTGCCGATGGGGTTCTGTTTTCCAGGCAGAGGCGCGAGTGGCGATTTGCCGCCGCGCCCTGAATGCGCCGCCCACTGGCATCAGGCCTTGCTCGCCCAGCTACGCGAGGTGCGGCTCACGTTGCTGATCGGTCAATATGCACAGCGTTTTGGTCTTGGTGACGGGTTCGGGCCGACGCTCACCGATACGCTGCTGCGTTGGCGGGAATATGGCTCGAACGTGATGCCGCTTCCGCATCCGTCGCCACGCAATGTCGCCTGGTTCAAGCGCAATCCGTGGTTTGAAGCGGAGGTGTTGCCGACTTTGCAGGCGCGGGTTGCGGCGGCGCTCAACGCATGATTCGCCCCGCGCGGTCGAAATAAACTGAAACACACAATTAAGCGTCCGGCGGAATAAAACGGCACACTGGCGCGTTAGCTTGATACGGCGGCGCGACCGGACCTGTTCCGGCATGGCCGAATTTTCAAACAGCTTTCGCTGAGAACGCCTTTGCAGATGGAACGACCCATGAATACCCACGCGGACTCTATGACCGATTCGACCGGCATGCTGCAGCCGTCACGCTACACCCGCACGGCAATGGTGCTGCACTGGCTGATCGCGCTGCTGATGATCGGCAACGTCGTGCTCGGCCTGAGCGCGGAATCATGGCCTGACGACTGGGTGCGTCCGGTGGTCGATACCCATAAGTCCATCGGTATCACGGTGCTCGGCCTCGTGCTGATGCGCATCTTGTGGCGCGTGTCGCACAAACCGCCGCCGTTGCCGCGCGAGTTTCCGTCGTGGGAGAAGATCGCCGCGCATGCCGCCCATTTCCTGCTGTATCTGCTGATGATCGCGTTGCCGCTATCCGGCTGGTTGCACGACTCCGCGTGGAAAGATGCGGCCACGCATCCGATGCGTCTGTTCAACCTGTTCCCCTGGCCGCGCATCGGCTATGTGATGCATCTCGACCCGGCGTTCAAGGAGACCTTGCACGACCGCTTCGGCGCCTTGCATACGTGGCTCGGCTACGCGCTGTATGCGCTGCTGGCGATGCATATCGGCGGCGCGTTGAAGCATCAATGGATCGATCGCAAGTCGGTTCTGAAACGCATGGTGCCGTAAGCACCATCGCGCTGCGTTCACCCTAATAACCGTACCAACGACTCAGAAGTCATTTTGAAGAAAACTCTGGAACAGGCGCTCGCCCTTGCCTCCCCGCGCATTCTGCCGCGTCCCACCACGCCGCTGAGTACGCTGATTCATCTCAGCGTGGTGGTGGTGTGGCTGCTGCTGTTCGCGCGCGCGTTTTTTCTGCAAGGGGTGGTGGCGTGGTCGACGGGGATTGCGTACGTCGTGTACGACACGTTGCTGCTCGCGTTCGTCACGTGGAAAACGCTGCCGCTGATGCGACCCACCTCGCCGCTCTCGCCTGATGTCGATCCGCGCGACTTGCCGGGCATGGGGGTGATCGTCGCTTCGCATAACGAGGTGGCGGTGTTGCCGGTCACACTCGCGGCGTTGCTGCGTCAGACGCATGGCCCCGCACAAATCGTGATCGCCGACGATGGTTCCACCGACGCCACCCACACGCTGCTCACCGAACGCTTCGGCCTGGCTGCCGCCGCCGACGGCGTGCTGAGCGCGCCGAGTACGCTTTACCCCAACTTGTACTGGCTGCGCGTGCCGCACGGCGGCAAGGCGCGTGCGTTGAACGCCGCGATCACGGTCATGACCACTGACACCGTCATGACCGTCGACGCCGACACGCTGCTCGAGGACGACGCCACCTATGCGATGCGCGCCGCCTTCGCGAGAGAGCCGCAGCTGGTCGCGGCGGCCGGGATTCTGGTGCCGGTGTGCGGTAAATCGGTTTCGGGCCGCGTGTTCCAGTGGTTCCAGACCTACGAGTACATGCGCAACTTCATCGCCCGCTTTGCGTGGATGCGCGCCGACAGTCTGCTGCTGATTTCGGGCGCCTTCGCCTCGTTCAAGCGCGACGCGCTGGTCGATGTGGGTGGCTTCGATCCGCAGTGTCTGGTCGAAGACTATGAGCTGATTCATCGGCTGCGGCGCTATTCGGTCGACCATGATCTCGGCTGGGACGTACGCGTGGTCGGCGATGCGCGCGCGCGTACCGATGCGCCGGGCAACCTCGGCAGTTTCCTGCGGCAGCGCCGCCGCTGGTTTGCGGGCTTCCTGCAGACGCAATACTGGAATCGCGACATGACCGGCAACCCACGCTACGGCACGATGGGCATGCTGATGCTGCCGGTCAAGGCCATCGATACGATGCAGCCGATCTACGGGCTGACCGCCTTCGCGCTGTTGCTCGGTTTTCTGTTCGGCGGGCATGGCGCGATCGTCGTGTCGATTTTCAGCGTGATCGGCATCAAAACGGCGATCGATCTCGCGTTTTATCTCTGGTGTATCCATCTGTACCGCCGCTGGACCGGCCTGCGCACAGGCTCCAGTTTGCGGATGGCGGTCCTCGCGGCGATCGCCGAGCCGTTCACGTTCCAGTTGGTGCGGCACGTGGGCGCGCTACTCGGCTGGCTGCATTTCCTGCGCGGCGGCCGCTCGTGGGGCGTACAACGCCGCTCCGGTCTCATCGCGCACGACGAAAGTCACTAGCCAATCGTCTTATTTGACGCACTCTGACTGACAGACAGGCACGCTGCGGCCATGGGCCACGCGGCGGGAACAGGGCGTGCTGGCCTTCTATGGAACCATGTGGCTTCGGGTTCTAGTAGACTGTGCCACGATGCCGGCCCGCGAAATGCAGGGCGGCGACCTTCCATCCGCTCGTGCACGGAGGCTCCATACATGCATGCTGTTCCCCCGCTCGAACAAGACATCGTCGATGCGCCGGTCGATGCGTCGGCTGCTCAGGCAGCCGCGCAAACCTACGCCCCAGCAGCCGGGAATGCAGGCGCGCCCAATCAGGCTACCTATGAGGCCCCGGTGCGAGATCTGCGCCGCGTCGGCATTCATCCCGACTACTGGTATCCGCTCGCGTGGTCGCATGAAGTGAAGCGGGGCAAGACGCATGGTGTGACGTTCGCGGGCGAGCCGATCGTGCTGGCGCGTACGGAGTCCGGCAAGGTGTTCGCGCTTGAAGATCGCTGCGCGCATCGCCAGGTGCCGTTGCACCAGGGCGTGGTGGACGGTGAATCGATCCGTTGCGGCTATCACGGCTGGACCTACGACTGCTCGGGCAAGTGCATCGACGTGCCGTATCTGGGCCGCGAACGTTTGCCGAATGGCGTGCGTTCTTATCCATGCCGCGAGGTTGAAGGACTGATTTTCGTGTTTCCCGGCAATGCCGCTTTGGCTGACGAGCGGCCGCTACCTGCGTTCGGCTCGGTCTCCGACAAGAAGTACAAGACGCGCCGTTTCGGCCGTCCGGTGAATTGCCACTACTCGTTCATGCACGAGAACCTGATGGACATGAACCATCAGTTCCTGCATCGCCGGCAGATGGGGCAGATGCGCGCGCGTTCGCTGGGGCGGCGGCGCGGCGAAGGCTGGGTCGAAGTCGATTACACGTTTGCGCGCATGGCCGGCCAGCAGCCGATCGGCGAAGCGATCGTGTTCGGCCAGAGCCGCAAGACCGGTGGTGACAACGACAAGGATGTAATGACCATCCGCACCGAGTATCCGTATCAGACGCTGCAGATTCGCACGTCCGATCAGACGCTGGTGATGGATTTGTGGATTGTCTACGTGCCGCTCGATCGCGAGCAGCGCACGAACCGCACGTTCGGGCTGCTGTCGATTCGCAAACCGGGTATTCCCGGCGTGCTCAATCTCGCGTGGCCGCTGCTCGTGTGGTTCACCGAACGCATTTTCAAGGAAGACCGCGAGATCGTCGAAGCCGAGCAACGCGCGCACGACGCGCAGGGCGCGGACTGGAATCACGAAGTGTTTCCGGTCATCAACGAACTGCGCGACTTGCTGCGTGAGAGCGGCGCGCCCGATCAGGTGGTCGGGGCCGGTACGGGTGACACCGCGGTGATCCGTTTCTGGGATTCGCGTCACGGCAACCCATTGTCGAATACCTGATATTCGAGTCTTTTGGCGCCGCGCATGACCGTACAATCGTCGGCGACGATGAGCGGCGCCGGATAAAACAAGACGCATAAAGCGCGGGCTCATCGATCGGGAAAGCCAAAATCATAACGATTCGCTTGAGGGGTCCATTCGATGAGTACCGAACTGCATGCAGTGATGCCGGTTGCCGTGTTCCTTGTGGGCCTCGCCATCATGGCAGTGGCGCTCGTGAAGGGCGGCCCCAAACAGCCGCCGACACTTGCGTCGATCAATGAGCCTTTCAAGTCGGTCGATACTTCCGATTTACCTCTCCTTGAGCGCTACACCGCGCGCGATAACACGCAGCTCGCCTACCGGCACTACGCTGGCGGGATAACGCCGGCGCGAGGCAGCGTGGTGCTGATTCATGGCTCATCGGCAAGTAGCGAGAGCCTGCATACCCTGGCGAAGGCGTTCGCCGCGGCCGGTTATGAGGTCTACGTGCCCGACATGCGCGGGCACGGCGAATCGGACAAGAAAGGCACGATCGCGTACATCGGCCAGCTTGAAGACGATCTGAGCGACTTTATCGACGCGGTTCAGCCGATTGGTCCGCGTACGCTGGCCGGTTTTTCGGCGGGCGGCGGCTTCGCGCTGCGATTCGCGGGCGATGTGCGGCAAATGGCATTCGACCGCTATGTGCTGCTTGCGCCGTTCATTCACGAGGACGCACCGACCACGGTGCCTTCCGTCGGCGGCTGGGTGAATGTCGGGTTGCCGCGCGTGATCGTGCTGCTGATCCTCAACAAGCTGCACATCACGCTATTCAATCATCTGCCGACCGTGGCCTATGCGTTGTCGCCTGAGGCGGCGGCCAGGCTCACGCCACAATACTCGTACAACCTGATGCAGAACTTTCGTCCGCATGCGGATTACCGCGCGGATATCCGGGCGACGCGGCAGCCGATTGAAGTGCTGGTCGGCGCGAACGACGAAGCGTTTAACGCCGAGGCATTTGCCGGGGTCTTTAAGGAAGCGGGGCGCGTGGTGCCGGTCACGATCGTGCCGGGCGTGGCGCATATCACGTTGACGCTTAATGCGGAGGCCGTCGCCGCGATTGTAGGGGCGGTGTCCGAGCATGCTGGCGACGTGGTGCTTTCGTAGGCCGGCTTTGCGCCCGGTGGGGAATTAATCCATCTCCACCCGGTAGGGAATCCGGGCCGGTCGAGCAGCGATAATGGCATCTGACACACCGAGGTTTGCGCCAATCGAGATGCGCGGACCTCCGACCCGTGTACCATTTCGGTTTTTCCGACTTTTAAGAACACTCCGTGACTACGCAACACATCCCCACCGCATCCCGTAAATCCCTCACGCTGCTGCAATTGCTGGGCATTATCGGCGCCGCCGGGCTGATCGCAGCGATCGTGCTGAACCAGTTCGTCTAAGCCAGTCCCCCGCCACGAAGCGTTCGCTTCTAGCATCTGACCCCATGCCGGCGCTTGTCGCCGGCTTCATCGATATCCCGATTTGCCATGTACAAGAAGGGCGTAGCCGTAGAAATCCAGTTTTCTCCTGAGCGGCTCAACGATGGCGCCGGCGATCCGTACTGGATCGATTTGACGCAGGTTGAAGCGCAACGGTTGCTGGAAAGCCTGCAGGCACGCCTCGCTGAAAGCAGTGTGGGGACGGCCGCGCCGTTGGTGGTGAGTCTCGACGAGACACCGGCGTTGCAAGCGGCCGCGGCGACGCAAGCGGCGGTGGAAAGCACCGTATCCGTGGACGACTTCAAGCAATGGGTCTGCGTGATCTGCGGCTGGATCTATGACGAAGCCGCTGGTTTGCCGGAAGAAGGTATCGCGCCGGGCACCTGCTGGGCAGATGTCCCGGCCGACTGGCGCTGCCCATTGTGCGACGTGGGCAAGGAAGATTTTGCGCTGGTCGAGTTTTAAGCTTAACCCGCCTCTTGCGGAAAATCCGCGCTGACCGTTGTGGCTTCCCAGCCATCGAAGTCGCCGATCACCCTTATTGATTACTTGATCGTCGAACAGCACCCTTACTGCTGCTTACGTTTTTTGTGGGTTTTCAACTGGAGTCGTAGCGCAGCGGCTTCGCTTTGCAGCGCTTCGACGAAGACGCTCGCCAGCGGATGGCCCGGACGATGCTCCGGATGAACCACGCTCACGCGAAACGGCAGCGACACCGCGAGTGGCCGGATATGCAGATTGCGGCCTGCGAAATCGAGCGCGGTGAGCGGATTGACGATCGCCACACCGAGACCTTGCCGCACGAAACTACACACGGAGACGGCGGTGGGCGTCTCGATCATCTGGCGGCGCGCGACGCCCGCTTGCGTGAAGGCTTCGTCGATCTGAATGCGGTAAGGATCGTTCGACGACAGGCTGATGAACGGCTGATTTGCGAAGTCCTTCAACTCGATCACGCGCCTGGCAAGCAAGGGATGCCCATCAGGCAGCACGCAGACTTCGTCCACTTCGAGCAAGGGCGTCAGGCGGGTTCCAGCGGGCGGCGCGCCGTGTTCGGTCAAGCCCAGGTCGTAGCGCTGCGCGGTCAGCCATTCTTCGAGGAACGGCGATTCCTGCGTCGCGATCGAGACGCTGACGCCGGGCTGTGCATCGTGAAAACGTCTCGATGCGCCGGGCAGAATCGAGTGCGAAAACGCCGGCAACGCGATGATGGAAAGCTGGCCGCCCTGAAATTCGCGCAGGCTTGCCGCCGTGGACGCCACCCGTTCGAGCCCGATATATGCGCGCTTGATTTCGTCGAACAGCGTCAGTGCGGACATGGTTGGACGCAGCCGTCCATGCACGCGTTCGAACAGGGCAAAGCCGATGATGAGTTCCATGCGTGCGAGTTCGCGGCTTACCGTGGGCTGCGAGGTGAAGAGCATCTCGGCCGCCTTGGTGACACTGCCGGCCGTCATCAACGCGCGGAAGACTTCGATATGCCGATGAGTGAGCGCCATGATATCTATATCAGAAATGAATGGGTTCGCAAAGAATAGGTATTTTACTGAATGACCGGTTCTCAGCATCATGTTGCTCATATCCATGCCAACGAGATAACGAGCCGAGCACCGTGACCCCTTTCAATTCACAACAACTTGTTGAACTCGCGCGTCAGCACGGCACGCCCCTTTGGGTCTACGACGCCGCCATGATCCGCCAACGGATCGCCGAATTGCGCAGTTTCGACGTGATCCGCTATGCGCAGAAGGCGTGTTCGAACGTGCATATCCTGAAGCTGATGAGAGACGAAGGGGCGATGGTCGATGCGGTGTCTTCAGGCGAAATCACCCGTAGTCTCGCGGCGGGCTTCACGCCGGATAGCGATCCCGAGGGCGTGGTTTTTACGGCGGATCTCGTCGATCACGCGACGCTCGCCACCGTGATCGAGCATCGCATTACGGTCAACACGGGGTCGCTCGATATGCTTGAGCGGGTTGGACAGCACGCGCCTGAAGGCCACCGCGTGTGGCTGCGGATCAATCCCGGTTTCGGCCACGGACACAGCAACAAGACCAACACGGGCGGCGAACATAGCAAGCACGGCATCTGGCTCGATGACGTGCCGCTGGCGATAGCCATGGTGCGGCGCTATGGCCTGAAGCTGGTCGGGCTACACATGCATATCGGCTCCGGCGTCGACTACACGCATCTATCGCGCGTGTGCGATGCGATGGTCGAAGCGGTGCAAAGCCTGGGGCACGATATCGAGGCGATTTCGGCTGGCGGCGGTCTATCGGTGCCATACAGCGAAGGCGAACCGCGGATCGACGCCGAGCATTACTTTCGTCTTTGGGATGCGGCGCGCAAGCAGATCGAAGCGCATCTCGGGCATCACGTGCGGCTGGAAATCGAGCCAGGCCGTTTTCTGGTGGCGCAAGCCGGTGTGCTGGTCGCCGAGGTGCACGCGCTGAACCGGCGGCCGAACCGGCAGTTCGCCCTGGTCGATGCGGGTTTCAATGATCTGGTGAGGCCGTCGTTTTACGGCAGCCATCATGAGATGACGGTGGTGAAAGCCAATGGCTTGCCGAGCGAAGCGCCGGCTGGCACTTTCGCGGTGGCCGGGCCGCTGTGCGAAGCGGGCGATGTGTTCACGCAGGAAGCCGGAAGCGTAGTCACGAGCCGCGCAATGCAAACGCCGGAAGTGGGGGACTTCATCGTGTTTCACGACGCAGGGGCGTACGGCGCGTCGATGTCATCGAACTACAATAGCCGGCCGCTGGCGGCTGAAGTGTTGCTGGAGAATGGCAAGCCGCGGTTGATTCGGCGTCGGCAGACCATCGAGGAGTTGATCGCGCTCGAAGCGCTGGGCTGAGCATGTCGATAGCCTGGCGGCTTCGCGCCAGCGGGCTGCGGCGAGCTTGGTGCATGCCAGCCGTACCGCGCGAGATCGGCGTGCGGCTCGTCAACGCTCTCAGCACCACGCCGCACGAACCTGGCGTCAACTCAACATGCCCGCACCGTGCGCGTGTACGACGCGATCATCGTCGCGAGCTCCTGAGCGGCGGGCGTCATGGGAATCGCCGCGCGTTGCAGCAGGCACACGTTCTGTTCGACTGCGCGCTCGCGCACGTTGATCGAGGTGAGCACGCTCGCAAACGGCCCGCGTTTCGCGACGATCGACGCCTCCAGCGACAGGCAGTCTGTCGCGCCGACCAGATGCAGCGTTTCGTACAAACCCTCTACCGTCGCGATGATTTTCGGCGGTGACAAGCCGTGACTTTCCAACAGATGGGTTAGGCGGTTGACTCGTGGGTCGTTGGTGAGATTGGGCGAGCGCGTCGCCACCCACGTGCAGTCAGAGAGCTCCGCAAGCGACGTCGCCCCCGCTTTCGGATGACCGCGACGGCAGACAATCACGGGATCGGAAGGATAGAGCGCCGTGACGGACAGATCGGCCGTGTCGGTATGTTTCGACACCAGCGCGACGGCAAAATCGAGCGTGCCTTCGCGAATCCGCGAAATCATCATTCGCGACGTGCCGGTGCGCAAATGCACCGCGACTCGCTCGAAGCGCGCGCGGAATTCGGTCAGCACGGGGGCCAGGGCGTCGACGAGCGGCTCGGTGGTCATGCCGAACGTGACCTCGCCTGCGTAGTCGCCGCGCAATTGCTGCACTTCCTGTTCGGCCCGCTCGCATTCGCCGAGAATCGCGCCGGCCCGCTGCAACAGGCGCTGGCCGAGCGCGGTCAGTGCGATTCCGCGGTTCGTGCGAGTGAACAAGGTCGCGCCCAGCATCGATTCAAGGTGCTGCAACTGCTGCGTGATGCCGCTCTGGGCGATGCCGAGCGCCCGCGCCGCCGCGCGAATGCTGCCGTGCTCGGCCACGGCGGTGAACGCGCGTAGCTGGGATATCGTCAACGCCATCAAGAGCCTCTATGATCGGTAAAAGTGATCATGATATTACTTTCGGGGCTTCTTTAAGGCGCAGCGGCGGCATAGGATGACCCCGTACCTTGTACTAATCCGCCCAACTCACAGCCCAACTCACACCAGTCCCCATGAAAATCCCGCTGATGATCTTGAGCGCTGCGCTGGCTTTCAGCAGCGCTGCGTTTGCCGCCGACCCCACCACGTTGCGTCTCGGCATCGATCCGAGCTATCCGCCGATGGACGCCAAGGCGCCCGACGGCAGCTTCAAAGGTCTCGACGTCGATCTCGGCAACGAAATCTGCCGGCGCATCCATGCGCATTGCCAGTGGGTCGAGCTCGAGTTCTCGGGGATGATTCCCGCGCTGCAGGCGCGCAAGATCGACGCGATCCTTTCGTCGATGGCGATCACGGAGAAGCGCGAGCAACAGATTCTGTTTTCGTCGAAGCTGTTCCAGTTCAAATCGCGGCTGATCGCGCGTCAGGGTTCCGCGCTCGCAGGCGGGACGAATGCGTTGGCCGGCAAGCAGATCGGCGTGCAGACGGGGACGCAGTTCGAGGGATACGCATTGAAGAACTGGGCGCCGCTCGGCGTGCATGTAGTCGCGTACAAGAGTCAGGATGAGGTGTTCGCTGATTTGCAGAACGGCCGTCTCGACGGTGCGTTGCTCGGTTCCGTCGAAGCGGACTACGGTTTTTTGCGCACGCCGGCGGGTAAGGGGTTTGCGTTTGTCGGCGAGCCGCTTTCGATGGGCGATCGTGGCGTGGGTATCGGCTTACGCAAGGATGAGACCGCGGTGCAGGCATCCATTAACGAAGCGATTGCTTCGATGCGCAAGGACGGTACGTATGCGCAGATCGCAAAGAAGTACTTCGACTTCGATCCGTACGGCAATTGATTTTTTTATTCCTATTCTTCGTCTTCAAATCTTTCGTTCATGAACAGGCAATCGATTCCGCTTCTCTCGCCGGCTATCGGCACGCACCGCGAACTGGTGTCGTTTCATTTTGGTCCCGCGGATAGCGGACAGAAGATCTATATCCAGTCGTCGCTGCATGCTGACGAAACGCCTGCGATGTTGACGACGGTTTTGCTTAAGCGTCGATTGCTTGAACTGGAGAAGCAGGGCGCGTTGAATGCGGAAATCGTGCTGGTGCCGGTGGCGAATCCTGTCGGGCTTGGGCAGTACGTGCTCGGGCAGTTTCTTGGGCGCTTCGATCTGGGGAGTGGCAAGAACTTCAATCGACACTTCATGCAGTTTCCCAAGCTCGTGGCGCGGGCTAAAGAGATGCTAGGTTCGGATGCTGCGGAGAATCGGCGGATTGTTCGTGAGTTGATCGCTGCTGAGTTGTCGGAGCAGAAGCCGTTGACGGAGTTCGAGTCGCTGCAATTGGCGTTACTGAAGCTCTCCTTCGATGCGGATGTGGTGATCGATTTGCATTGCTCCCTGGAAGCGGCGATGCATCTCTATACCAGTGAGGCCGCGTGGCCTGAGTTTGAGCCTTTGTCACGGTATTTGGGGGCGCAGGCTTCGTTGCTGGCGACTAACTCGGGTGGTGAGTCGTTTGATGAGACGCATAGCTTGTTGTGGTGGACGTTGCAGCAGGAAATGCCGGTCGATAAGCCGGTGCCTAATGGGGTGATTGCTGTGACTGTGGAGTGCCGCGGGCAGCGGGATGTTTCTTATGAAGCGGCTCAGGAGGATGCCGACGCGTTGGTTGATTATCTTGCTTGGCGCAAGGCTATCAAGCTTGATGTGGTTAAGCCGTTGCCTGAGTTGTTGTCGCCTGCGACGCCGCTTGCCGGTAGTGAGCAGTTCTATGCGCCTGTCAGCGGGATTCTTGTTCATCGCGCGAAGATTGGGGACACCATTGGTATCGGGCAGGCTTTGTTTGATATCGTCGATCCGTTGACTGATGAGACGACTACGCTGTGTAGCAACACCGAAGGGGTGTTTTATATGCGGCGCGCGATTCGGTTTGTGACGGCTGGGGCGCCGTTAGGGCGGGTGACTGGGAAGAAGGCTTTTCGGACTGGGGTTTTGTTGGGGGCTTGAGGGTTTTTTGCTCTTGGCGACGGCGTTGTCGGTGTGCTTATGAGCTTGGCCTTTCCTTGATTTGTTCGTGGTGTATTAGTGTTGCCCCTGTGCGGGGCGGCACTTACTTTCTTTGCCGCCGCAAAGAAAGATAAGCAAAGAACGCGGCTCACACCGCCAGCTCATAAGCGGGTCCCCCGCACAGCCACGGTAGTGGCTCATCTGGAATCCGTGCTCTCGCACACTTCGCGTCAGTGACACAGCAGTCATACTTCCGGCGGCGCTGCGCGCGCCGATGCGGTACTTCTGAAAACGATTGCCGGTGCCGCAGCATGTTATGCCGACGCCATCACATCGGACCGGTCGTTGTTGTTTTGACGACCGCGAAATTATAAGTGTGCTCTTCTCTTAAAATTCACTTTGCTAAGCTAACTATCTGACTTTAGCCAATCGGCCTAAGACATCCCCAACGTCCTTCACGCACAACAACATCGCATGTTTAAACCTCGATCGAGCGGCGCACAAGCTACCGCCCAATCGAGGCCTATCTACTTCCCCCGCTCGCCCTTAACTCACCACTAACACCGGCGCCACGGCCGCCGGATCGCTAATACTCGGCCGCCCATTCTCAACGTGCCCCGCCACACGACGCGAGAAGCTCGCGTCGTCGTTGCTCGTCACCGTCAAGTCGTACCAGTGATGGCTCGACGCCAGCACCCAACCCTCTTCGATATGCGCCTCCGCCGGCACCAGCACCGGACGCGTCCGCGCACCATACGCGTTGTCCGTTACCGTCAGGCGTGCAATGCCGCCGCCCTTGTTGCTGAACTTGATAAACACATTGCCGTTCGCAACGTCGTATTGCACCTTGATTTCCGGCTCTGCAGGCTTGTTGTGGCCGTGCCAACCCGCTGCCTGTGCCGTCTGCGCCGTCGCCGTTTGCGTGTTACCCGCAAACTTGCGCACAAAACCGTTCGGCCCAAACACCTCGAACGTGTACACGCCGTTCGTCGTCGTCAGGTCGAAGCTCTCGCTGAGCGACTTGCCAGCTTCGACGGTATAGCGCCACGGACCATCCGTGCGATTCGTCGAGTACACGTAGAAATGCGCGCCTTGACGGCCGCTATTGGCAAACACGATTTCAAACGTGTTCTTCTTCACGTCCGCGTGACCGTTCACGTGCAACTCATACGGCAACGCACGGGCGAAACGGATGCCGCTTTCCTGCGGGTCGAATGCGACCGGCGTGGTGGGTACCGTGGGCTTCGGCTGCGACGAGCATTCGTTGGCGATCTGCTGGTAATTGCTCGTGTCCGGCAGCGTCGGCACGGAAGCGTCCGGCGTGCGGAAGTCGAACGCGGTGGTCAGGTCGCCACACACGGCACGGCGCCATGCGGTGATGTTCGGCTCGTAGACGCCAAAGCGCGTTTCGATGAAGCGAATCACCGACGTGTGATCGAACACCTGCGAGCACACAAAACCGCCCTTGCTCCACGGCGATACGATCGTCATCGGGACGCGCGGGCCGAGGCCGTACGGCAGGCCGTCCGCCGTGTAGCTGCCGCCGCGCGCGGGATTCACCACGTTGTGAATCTCGCCTTCGGTGCTGACCGTCGACTGACCCTGAGCCGGCGTGGTCGCCGGTTGCGGCGGCACGAGGTGATCGAAGAAACCGTCGTTCTCGTCGTACATGATGAACAGCACGGTCTTGCTCCACACCTCAGGATTCGACGTCAATGCATCGAGAATCTGCGACGTGTATTCCGCGCCATATGCCGGTGTATAGCTCGGGTGCTCGGAGTACGCAGCGGGCGGGCACAGCCACGACACCTGCGGCAGATTACCCGCGAGCACGTCGTTCTTCAGGTCCGCGATCGTGCGCACGGTTTGCGCGCGCTCATACAACGGCGAACCCGGCTGCGCGTTGATGAAGTTCGCGAAGTTCTGCAAAACGTTCGTGCCGTAGTTGCCGTTCAACGGATCGGCGCCGGTCAAACCCTGTTGATACACCTGCCACGTAATTCCCGCAGCTTGCAGACGCTCGGGATACGTCGTCCACGAGAGCAACTGATAGTTCGGCGGACCGTCGCCATCGACGAAATCGTTGTTGTCGAGCAGCGGGCCACCCATCGTGCCGGTCGGGTCCACCATGCCGGTCATCAGATACGAGCGGTTCGGGTGCGTCGGTCCCGGCAGCGAACAGAAATAAGCGTCGCACACCGTGAAGGCGTCGGCCAGCGCGTAGTGGAACGGAATGTCGCTACGCAGGTAGTAGCCCATCGTCATGTCGGTCTTGTACTGCGGCCACTGGTTGAACGCGCCGTTGTTGATCGCGTAGTGCGTCGCGTACCACGAGTGGTCGAGATCGCCAATACATTGCGCGCTGGTCGTCGTCGTGTTCAGATGGAACGGCAGCACCGGTTGCGCCGCGTTTTCCTTCGACGGCTGGTACCACACGGGTTGCTGGCCACCCGGCAGCGGAATCGGGAAGCGGTCGTTGTAACCCCGTACGCCGCGCATATGGCCGAAGTAGTGGTCGAACGAACGGTTCTCCTGCATGAATACGACGATGTGCTCGACGTCGCGGATCGTGCCGGTGCGCGAGAACGCAGGCACGGCTAGCGCATTGCGAATGGACTCGGGCAGGGCGGTCAACGCGGCGGCAGCGCCGGCGGATGAAGCCACGGTCTGCAGGAAACGGCGACGGCTATTTGATGTCATTGAATATCACCTTCTGCGGGTGGGGAAAGAATAGCGCGCCTCGCGCGCGCCGGGGATTCTGCTCAGTTGCTATTGGCGTTGTCGCCGGGTGCGTAATGCATCACGGGCGCGACTTGCTGGCTGTCGGCAGCAAGGCCGGCTTGCATGTTCTGGGTAATGACGTCGGACGCGGCAGCTGGACCGGCTGCGAGGGGTGCCGATGCGTTAGGCATGCCGGCTGCGGGGACCGTCGTGGGACTTTGCGCGGCAGCGCTATTCGCGGCGGTTTGCGATGAAGACGTTGAAGCCGAAGCGGAGTCGTCGGCGCCACAACCGCTTAACGCGCAAGTTGCGAGCGCAACCAGAACGACGCCGGCGAGGCGAGTGTCTGTTCTCATGTCTGCATCCAGGTTGTGGCGGCGGATGCAGTCTCCAATCCTTTCGAGAAATAATTGTGAAACGTTTGCGAGTGAACGAAGCTTATTAAATTCGTCAGTTAGACGAAAGGAAATGGAAAGCGATAAGCAGGAGAATGGTCACAGTAGCGCCACGCGCCTGAAGTCCAGGCACACCGAATGAATTGCGGTTTGCATAACTCCGGTACACGCATGACAACCATCGACAGACCCTTCGACATCACGCGTCTCGAAGACGAATGGCTCGAAGCAGACGGCTTCGGCGGCTTCGCCTCGGGAACCGTGGGCACGCTGCGCACGCGCCGCTATCACGCTTTGCTGCTCACGGCCACGCGCGCGCCTGGCGGGCGCGTGGTGCTCGTCAACGGAGTCGAAGCGTGGCTCGAAGCGAACGGTAAGCGTTACCCGTTGAGCATGCAGCGATACGTGCCGGACGTAATCTATCCCGATCTGACGACGAGTCTTCTCGCGTTCAATACGCAGCCGTGGCCCACGTGGCGCTTCCAGCTTGATCCGCAGAGCGTGGTGACGGCCGAAGTATTCGTGAGCAAGGCGACGCGCGAAACGGTTTTGCGCTGGCGGCTGGAAGGATTGGACGCAGCGTTACCCGCAGGCACGTTCACTCTGAAAGTCCGGCCTTTGCTTTCCGGCCGGGATTACCACGCACTGCACCACGAGAATCCCGCGTTTAACTTCAACGCGCAGACAAGTGGCGACCAGGCCTGCGTGAGTTGGCAGCCCTATGGCGACCTGCCGGTCATCAACGTGGTGACGAACGGCGTCTACACGCACGCGCCCGATTGGTACCGGAACTTCTGCTACGTTCGCGAGCGCGAGCGTGGCCTCGATTTCAGTGAAGACCTCGCCACACCGGGCGTGTTCAGTTTCAATCTCGTTGATGGCGAAGCGGTGATGATCCTCAGTGCGTCGATCCCATCGTTGGCGTCGGTGTCGGCAACCGCACCCGCAAGCAGTCCGCCAGCCGCCGCCCACGCAACCGAACTCGCGCGCATCGAACAGCAGCGCCGTAGCCTGCTCGGCTCGCGTTTGCAGCGGTCCGCGGATGCCTACATCGTCGCGCGCAGCGGAGGCCGCACGATTCTCGCCGGCTTTCCGTGGTTCACCGATTGGGGCCGCGACACGTTCATCGCCATGCGCGGCTTGCTGATCGCGGCAGGCCGCCTCGACGAAGCCGAAGCGATCCTGCTCGAATGGTCAGGCACATTGTCCGCCGGCATGCTGCCGAATCGTTTCCCCGACTATGGCGACACGCCGGAATACAACTCCGTCGATGCATCGTTATGGTTCGTCGTCGCCGTCCACGATTATCTCGCGACGAACCACGCGAAGACGGACACTCGAACACGCTTGCAGCAGGCAGTCGAAACCATCCTCACGGGCTACACGAACGGCACGCGCTTCAACATCAAGGCATCTACCGACGACGGTCTCCTGAGCGCCGGTGTTCCTGGCGTTCAACTCACGTGGATGGACGCCAAGGTCGGCGATTGGGTGGTCACGCCACGTATCGGCAAACCCGTGGAAGTGCAGGCGCTCTGGATCAACGCATTGCGCATTGCAGCAATGTGGAACCCGCAGTGGCAGCCGCCTGCGCAGCGAGCCTTGCAAGCGTTTCATGAGCGCTTTACCGATCCATCGACGCAAGCGCTTGTCGATAATGTCGATGTGGACTTCGTCAAAGGCGCCGTGGACCGCTCGATTCGCCCGAACCAGATCTTCGCCGTAGGCGGTTTGCCGTTTCCGTTACTTGAAGGCGCGGCGGCGCGCGTGGTAGTCGATCAGGTCGAAGCCGACTTGCTCACGCCCTTCGGCCTCAGAACGCTCGCGCCGTCCGATCCGGCCTACTGCGGGCACTACGGCGGCACGCCGCTGCAGCGCGATGGCGCCTATCATCAAGGGACGGTCTGGCCATGGCTGCTCGGTCCGTTCGTCGAAGCGTGGTTGCGGGTTCACGGCGCCGAGCCGGATGCCCATGCACAAGCCAAAGCGCGCTTTCTCGACCCCTTGTACGCGCATCTCGATCACACCGGCCTCGACCATCTTTCTGAAATCGCCGACGGCGACGCGCCGCATACGCCCGCCGGCACGCCATTTCAGGCGTGGTCGCTGGGGGAAATGCTGCGCATTGAAAACCTGCTTGCCCAGTTGGGGCCCACCGCCGCGTAAACCGCGCTACGATGTGTATCCCACCGCCAGGCCCGACGCAAGGACACCGTCATGCCACCGCTGCGCGCTGCCAATCTGCTCGCCACGATCGAAGGCTCCCGCCTGCACTCCGCCGACTGCGCCCGTTGGCAGCGCTGGGGGCCGTATCTCAGCGAGCGTCAGTGGGGTACGGTGCGCGAGGATTACAGCCCTGACGGCACAGCATGGGACTCTTTTCCCCACGACCATGCACGTAGCCGCGCCTATCGTTGGGGCGAAGACGGCATCGCCGGTTTCGGCGACGACAAACTCGGCTGGTGCGTATCGCTCGCGTTGTGGAACCGCAAAGACTCGATCCTGAAGGAACGTCTGTTCGGCCTCACGAACGCGCAGGGCAATCACGGCGAGGATGTAAAGGAGCTGTACTTCTACGTCGACGGTACGCCCACGCATTCGTACATGCGCATGCTCTACAAGTACCCGCAGGCCGCCTTTCCGTACGACGACCTGGTGCAGGAAAACGCGCGGCGTGGCGGCGACATGCCGGAATACGAGATCCTCGACACGGGCGTGTTCGACGATTTGCGTTATTTCGACGTGCAGGTGGAATACGCGAAACATGCGCCCGACGACATTCTGATGCGCGTAACCATCGAGAATCGTGCGGACGAGGCCGCTTCGCTCGATGTGCTGCCGCAGATCTGGGCGCGCAATTCGTGGTCGTGGAAAGAGAACAAGGACAAACCGTCGCTCGTCGCCGGCCTGGACCACGACGGTGGAGCGCATGTGGTCGGCCGTCAGCATGGCCACGAGCCGATCGTCGTGACAGCGTGGTCGAAAGACGCGCCGCAGATGGCGTGGCTGTTTTGTGAAAACGACACCAACGTCAGACGCCTGTTCAACATGGATGGCACGGGGCCGTTCAAGGACGGTTTCAACGACTTCCTCGTCCACGGCGAGGAACAGGCGATACGCCGCGACGCCGGCACCAAGGCGGGCGCACGCGCGTCGATCGAACTGGGCCCGCATGGCCGCGCCGTGGTGTACATGCGCTGGCGTCCGCAGTCGAGTCCCGACGACGCGCAACTCGATGCCGATGCGGTGTTCGCTCACCGCATCGCCGAGGCCGACGAATTCTATGGCGCGCTGCAACACGAAATCGCCGACCCCGACGCGCGCCTGGTACAGCGCCAGGCGCTTGCCGGCATGTTGTGGTCCAAGCAGTACTACCAGTACGACGTGCAGCGCTGGCTCGAAGGCGATCCGCTGCAACCCAGGCCGCCTGAGTCCCGCAAACACGGTCGCAATGTGGATTGGCGGCATCTGTGCAACGCGGATATCGTGTCGATGCCCGATAAGTGGGAATACCCGTGGTACGCGTCGTGGGACCTGGCGTTTCATGCGGCCGCGTTCGCGCTGATCGATCCCGCGTTCGCCAAGCGTCAATTGCTGCTGCTGGTGAAGGATCGCTATCAGCATCCGAACGGCCAGATGCCCGCCTACGAGTGGGCGCTCGGCGACTCGAATCCCCCAGTGCATGCCTGGGCTGCCTGGCGCGTGTATGAAATCGACCGTGCGCTCACGGGCAAAGGGGATCGCGATTTTCTGGAACTCGTCTTCCACAAGCTACTGCTGAATTTCTCGTGGTGGGTGAATCGCAAGGACGCCGACGGCCGCAACATTTTCCAGGGCGGCTTTCTCGGGCTGGACAACGTCGGCATTTTCGACCGCTCGTCGCCGCTACCCACCGGTGGCCATATCGACCAGGCCGACGGCACGGCGTGGATGGCGGCGTACGCGCTCGACCTGATGCGGATCGCGCTCGAGCTCGCGTATGCGAACCATGTGTTCGTCGATATCGGCGTGAAGTTTTTCGAGCACTTCCTGTATATCGCCGAAGCCGTGAGTTGCGACGACGATTGCGATACCGGTCTATGGGACAGCGAAGACGAATTCTTCTACGACAAGCTGCGCCTGCCCGACGGCAGCAACATTCCGATGCGCCTGCGCTCGATCGTCGGCCTGATTCCGCTGTTTGCCGTGCATGTACTCGAAGAACGTTTGCATGGTCATTTGCCGGGTCTGCGCGAGCGGCTCGTGTGGTTCCTCGAACATCGCCCCGATCTGGCGAGGCTGGTTTCGCGCTGGGACCAACCCGGCAAGGGCAATGCGTTGCTGCTTTCGCTCTTGCGTGGGCATCGGATGAAAGCTTTGCTGCGCCGTGCGCTCGACGAAAGCGAATTCCTCTCCGAGCATGGCGTGCGGGCACTGTCGCAGTTCCACCGCGACCATCCGTTCGAGTTCAATCACAACGGCACCAGCGTCACCGTCCGGTATCTGCCGGCTGAATCCGACACCCGTGTGTTCGGTGGCAATTCGAACTGGCGCGGGCCGGTGTGGATGCCGGTGAACTATTTGCTGATCGAATCGCTGTACGAATTTCATCGCTACTACGGCGACGATTTCCGTGTCGAGTATCCAACCGGCTCGGGGCATAAGTTCTCGCTTAGCGAAATCGGCGACGAACTGGCGCGGCGGACGACCACCTTGTTCCTGAAGGACAAGAACGGCGAACGTCCGGTGATGGGCGCGTATCCACTCCTGCAGGCCGACCCGCGTTCGCGCGATCTCGTGCTGTTCCATGAGTATTTCCATGGCGACAACGGGCGTGGCGTGGGCGCTTCGCATCAAACCGGCTGGTCCGGGCTGGTGGCGTTGCTCCTGCAACCGCGCGCGATGGGCGCCTCGGGCAATGTGCCGCTCGCCGGCGAGCCGGATCAGGCGCCAATGCCAACGGCGACTTCTGCAACTTCGGCGCCTGCTCCGGCAAGCCCCCCCGAGTCTGTGCCCGAACCTGCGTCCGCGCTGGCGGCGGCCGCGACCAAGTAGCGAGGGTTGAGTCGCGAGTGCCGGGCGGCGACCCGGCCGCGCGTGAGGTTACACAAGCCATGCGGCGTGCGCGCCGGGCAGGTTTAGCCTTAGTTTTTGAACTGAGTGGGTTCAAGCGTGGTCTTTCCTGTACCGCCACGTCCGTTCCATTGGCTTCCTTAAGTGAATCCCATGTCGACTACTCCGAACACCCCAAATCCCGCCAGCCACGAACCCAGTTGCAAAGTCAGCGCGGGTCCGCATCAGGCGCCGTCATCGCCGGCCGGCAAGCGGCCTGCGCCGCCTTGCACGCTGGTGATCTTCGGCGCGGGCGGAGATCTGACCAAACGGCTGCTGATGCCCGCGCTGTACAACCTCGCGGTGGACGGGCTGCTCGACGACGGCATGAAGATCATCGGCGTGAATCACGGTGAGCGCGAGACGAGCGTGTGGCGCGAGGATCTGCACACGTCGCTGCAACAGTTCGCCGCCGACAAAGCCAGCACTTTCCACGCGGGCAAGCTCGACGACAAAGCGTGGGACTGGGTCGCGCAACGGCTCGAATACATGGCCGGCGAGTTCGAAACCGACGACACGTTCACGAAGCTCAAGCAGAAACTCGATCAAGCGCCCGGCAGTAACGTGATTTTTTACCTGGCGGTCAGCGCGCGCTTTTTCAAGCCGATCGTCGAGCATCTCGGCAACGTGGGCCTGTTGAAAGAAGCCGAGGGCGGCGGCTTCCGCCGTATCGTGATCGAAAAGCCGTTCGGCACCGATCTTGCCACCGCGCGCGATCTGAACGCGCACATTCTGTCGTACGCGGACGAGTCGCAGGTGTATCGCATCGATCACTTTCTCGGTAAGGACACCGTACAGAGCATTCTCGCGGTGCGCTTTGCGAATGCCTTGTTCGAACCGATCTGGCGGCGCGAATATATCGACAGTGTGCAGATCACCGCGGCCGAAACGATCGGCGTGGAGGGACGCGGCAAGTTTTACGAGCAGACTGGCGCGTTCCGCGACATGCTGCCGAACCACCTGTTCCAGTTGCTCGGCATGGTCGCCATGGAACCACCCAATTCGTTCGACGCCGAAGCCGTGCGCGACAAGAAGGCCGAGATCTCCGACGCGATCCAGCCGCTAACCGCCGACGACGTCGTCTTCGGTCAGTACGAAAAAGGGCCGGCAGGTGTCGGCTATCGTGAGGAACCGGACGTCGCGCCCGGCAGTACGACGGAGACGTACGCGGCCGCGCGCGTCTATATCGAGAACTGGCGTTGGGCGGGTGTGCCGTTCTATCTGCGCACCGGTAAGCGGCTTGCTGCGCGCCGCACGGAGATTTCGGTGCAACTGAAACCGGTGCCGTTCCGTCTGTTCCGCGACACGCCGGTCGACGCGTTGACGCCGAATGTGCTGACCTTGCGTATCGATCCCGCACACGGCACGAGTTTCGACTTCAACGTGAAGACACCGGGGCCGGTGATGCAGATCGGCGCGGTTCAGTCGTCATTCGACTATGCCGATTTCTTCGCTGAACGGGCCAACGTTGGCTACGAAACCTTGCTGTACGACTGCATGCTCGGCGACGAGACCCTGTTCCAGCGCGCCGACAGCATCGAGACGAGCTGGTGCGCGGTGGACGACGTGCTGCACCCGAAGACCGGCGGCGCGATACCCGTGCGCGGTTATCCGGCTGGCAGCGAGGGGCCGGCTGAAGCAGATGCGCTGCTCGCGCGCGACGGCCATGCATGGCGGCCTCTGAAGCAGGATGCCGTGGAAAAGAAGTAAATCGTGAGACGCACCAACACAATCGGGGGTACCGTGGCCACACGTAAGACGAAAGTAAAAAGCAGTACCGAGCGAATTCTGGCGATCGATGTCGGTGGCACGGGCCTGAAAGCCGCGATCATCGATGCGGACGGGAAGATGAAAACCGAGCGCTTGCGCGTGGCAACGCCGCATCCGTGCACGCCGGATCAACTGGTGGATGCGTTGGCGAAGCTGGTCGCGCCGCTTGTCAAGGAGGCGCCGCCCTCGCTGATGTCGATCGGCTTTCCCGGCGTGGTACGCAACAACCGCATTCTGACCGCGCCGCATTTCGGCGTTGAAGGCTGGCACGACATTCCGTTGGCGGATTCGCTGGCGAAGCGCCTGGGCGGCCTGCCGGTGCGGATGATCAACGACGCCGAGATGCAGGGTTTTGCCGCGATCGAAGGTCATGGGCTCGAGTTCGTGCTGACACTCGGCACAGGTGCGGGCACAGCGCTGTTCCGCGATGGCGAGTTGATGCCGCACCTCGAACTTGCGCATCATCCGGTTAGCAAGAAGGGCGCAGCGTACGACGAATACGTCGGCGACGCGGCGCGCAAGAAGGCGGGCAATAAGCGCTGGAATCGCCGGGTCGAGAAGGTGATCGAAATTCTCGATTCGCTGGTGAACTACGACAAGCTGTGGATCGGCGGTGGCAACGCGGCACGGCTAGCCTTCAAGTTGCCCGCGAACGTCGCGACCGTATCGAACGATGCGGGAATCGAAGGCGGTGCGCGCCTGTGGCATCCCAAGTCGCTGCGCGAGACCCGGCAGTTGCCGGAGGCCAATGCGCGGACCGGCCAGTTCAAGTGATGCGTGCGGCGTCGGCCGGGCAATCGGCCGACGCCGTTACAGGCAACGCGTTACCTCGCCGCATCACCCCAGCGATATTCCAAAGTCAGCTCATCAAGCTGCGCCTTGACTTGCGCATCGAGCACAAGGTCCGAAGCCGCCAGCGTGTCGCCCAATTGCTCAGCGCGGCTGGCGCCGATAATCGCCGAGGTAATCAGCGGATTCGCCAGTACCCAGGCAAGCGAAACCCGGGTCAACGACTCGCCTGTCGTCGTCGCAATCGCCTTCAGCTTTTCGATCGTTTCGAATTCCCGCTTGTGCCAGTACCGCTCCTGGTACATCGCCCCCGCCTTGCCGACGGTTTCGGTGAATCGCCCCGACGTGGGCGCCGCATCCACCCTATGCTTACCCGTCAGCAAGCCGCCCGCGAGCGGGTTATACGGCATCACGGCCAGTTGCTCTTCGGCCGCCAAAGGCAATAACTCCCGCTCGATCTGCCGGAACAGCAGGTTATAGCGGGGCTGCACCGACACGAACCGCGCTGCGCGCAAGACGTCGGCGCGGCCCAGCGCCCGCGCCAGCCGATAGGCGAGGAAGTTCGACACGCCGATATACCGCGCCTTGCCCGACCGTACGATCACGTCCAGCGCCTCCAGCGTTTCATCGAGCGGCGTATTCGCGTCGTCGGAATGGAGCTGGTACAGGTCCACGTAATCCGTGCCGAGGCGGCGCAGCGATGCGTCGATGGCATCCAGCAGATGTTTGCGCGACGCGCCTTGGTCCCACGCGGACGGTCCCATTTTGCCAACCGCCTTGGTCGCCAGAATGAAGCGGTCGCGTTTGCCCTTGAGCCAGCGTCCGACGATTTCCTCCGTGCGTCCGGCAATGTTCTCGCCGCCGCCGAGCGGATAAACGTTGGCGGTATCGATGAAGTTCACGCCGGCGTCCGCCGCCGTATCGAGAATGCGATGCGAGGCATCTTCTTCAGTCTGCAGGCCAAAGGTCATCGTGCCGAGGCATAGGCGCGAAACGGTCAGGCCAGTGCGGCCGAATTTGCGGTATTGCATGGTCAACTCCGAAGCAGGACGGAACGGTTGCGGGTTGCAGTGTTGCAAAAAGGATAAACGGTGCGGCGATTTCGCGTTCGATGGCCAGTGTATGCGGGGCGCGTAAATTGTCAGTATCTAGAAAGTTCTCAATCCGGCGAATTGCAAGCATCGTCTTTGTAGAGGGCCTCTGTGCATTACAAATGCGTAATACAGGACTGGCGATGGCACATTGAAAATTACGAATGCCATACGTTGGTAAAAAACCGAAATAATTCGATTGCGCCAGGTAAGCTTTGGCGCGATTGATGCGCTGTTATGCGTATGGAATGATACCGATTCTCATTTAACAATCAGCCAGCCACCGCGTCGTCTTTGCTCTGAGCAGGGGACCGTCAGCCAGCCAATTGCGGTTTTGTCATCGATTCCATGCTGAACATGCGGATCGGGCAAGCGCACTTCTGACCGGATTTCCCATGTTCAATCACACGCCGCTGGCGACTGCGTTAGCGCTAGCTTTTGCCGTGCCATTCGCCACGCCCGCAGTCGCGCAGACCGCGCCGCAAGCCGCATCGCAGCCGTCGGCTCAGAGCGCATCGACGAATACCGTGGCCGATAACGCGACCTTGCCGACTATCGGCGTCGCGGCGCAAGCTGAACAACCGGACTTCCAGGCCGAGCGCTCGACAGTCGGCGCCAAGACGCCCACCGCATTGCGCGACATTCCGCAGACGGTGACGGTGATCAACAAGGCGGTGCTCGCCTCCCAGGGCGCCACGTCGTTTCAGGACGCGTTGCGTAATGCACCGGGCGTGACCATCGGCGGGGCTGAAGGCGGCCAGATCGGCAACAACATCAACTTGCGCGGCTTCACCGCGCAGAACGACATCTATCTGGATGGGTTCCGCGACCGCAACCAGTACTATCGCGACACCTTCGATCTCGAAGAACTCGAGGTGCTGTATGGACCGTCGTCGATGTTGTTCGGCCGTGGTTCGACGGGTGGCGTGATCAACCAGGTCAGCAAGAAAGCGAACCTGCAAGACTCGGCGGAAGTGACGGGAATGATCGGCACCGACGACCGCTATCGCAGCACCGTCGACGTGAACCATAAGCTGACAGATACGGCCGCGATCCGCCTGAACGCATTCGGCCAAAGTCTCGGTTCGACGCGCGACGAGATGAAGAACAAGGACTACGGCATCGCGCCGGAGGTGCGTTTCGGCATCGGTACCCCGACCGAAGTGACGATCTCGGCGCTGATCCAGCACAACTACGACATGCCCGACTACGGCGTGCAGGCGTTGAACGGACGTCCTTCGCCGGTGCCGAAAAACACCTTCTACGGCCTTACCACCGACCGCACGATCCAGGACGTCCAGACCTTCACGGCAGGCATCAAGCACAAGTTCTCGGACGATCTCACGCTGCAGAACCAGACACAGTTCTCGCATTCGCTGACCGATGCGCGCGAAACCGCACCACAAGCCGTACTGACGGGGCCGCTTGCCAGCAGTACCGCACTGACCAACGGAAATTACACGACATTGTCGCCCTCGCAACTGTTCATCAAGTTGCAAAGCCACGACCGTGTGATCGAGAACCACGCGCTGTACAACGACACGACGCTCGAATACAAATTCAACACCGGCGCGATCAAGCACGACCTGATCGCCGGCATCGAACTCGGTCACGACAGCTATTCGAACCAGGCATACACGCGCAACAACTTGCCGGTCGTTTCGATGGTGGACCCGGCTTATCTGTCGTCGCCTGCGGGTGTGACCACCACGGTCGGCAACTACGCCAATTCGGGTTCGAATGAGATCGCCGGTTACGTGAACGATACGGTGTCGCTTGGCCAGCACTGGAAGGTGATCGGCGGCCTGCGCTGGGATCGCTTCCAGGCGCAGATTCATAACTCGATCACGGCGCCGCTCTACGCGAGCCAAACCAATTTCTTCACTAGCGTGCGCGCGGGCGTGATTTACCAGCCCGCCGACTGGCAGTCGTACTACGTGTCGTATGGCACGTCGTTCGACCCGTCGCTCGAAGCCTTGACGGTGACCAACCTGACGCAGAACCTTGCGCCGGAGTCGACCAGGTCGTATGAAGTTGGCGGCAAGTGGGATCTGCTGGGCGGCAATATCTCAGTGACGTCCGCGTTCTTCCGCGAGGAGATGACCAACGCGCGTACGCAAGTTTCGCCGACCGAATACGAACTCGATGGTGACATTCGCGTCGACGGATTCCAGGCCGGCGTGACGGGCCACATCACCGACAAGTGGCAGATTTTCGGCGGCTACACATACATGGACGCCGTCGTCCTGAAGGCGCTCGACGGCACGCAAGGGCACACGCCGGCCAACACGCCGCGCAACACGCTCACGCTCTGGTCCACCTACGCGATCACGCCGCACTGGGAAATCGGCGGCGGTCCGACCTATATGTCGCCGCGCTATGCGTCGAATACGAACTACGTGCAGGTGCCGGGCTACACCCGTTGGGATGCGACCGCCGCGTATCACGCGAAGAAGTACGACGTTCGGCTGAATCTGCTGAACCTGACCAACAAGATGTACTACGACGCGCTCATCCAGTCTGACGGCGGCCGTTCCGTGCCGGGTATCGGACGCACGCTGCTGGCGACGGTCGATTACCGGTTCTGAAGGATGCCTCATTGATGCGGTAGGCTTGCCGCTTTCACAAACGGCAGGCCGGCGTAAGAGGCCACGGAACGAGGCTAAGGAAAGAGGCCAAGGAAACTCAAGATGCTGCTGCACATTCCGAATGTACTGAACGCCGAGCAGTTGCGCTTTGTGCGTGAACGGCTCGATAGCGCGGGCGACGCATGGGTCGACGGCCGGGCGACCGCCGGTTATCAGGGCGCACCGGTCAAACGCAATCAGCAGATCGCCGAGCATTCACCGCTCGCGCGTGAGCTCGGCGACGTGATTCTCGCGTCGATCGAGCGCAACCCGCTGTTCATCAGCGCGGCGTTGCCGAACCAGGTGTATCCGCCGCTCTTCAATCGCTACGAAGGCGGCATGCAGTTCGGCAGCCACGTGGACGGTGCGGTGCGGGTGTTGCCCAACGGCGTGAAGCTGCGCACGGACGTGTCCGTGACGCTGTTCCTCTCCGAACCCGGTGAATACGACGGTGGCGAACTCGTTGTCGAAGACACCTACGGCGTGCAGCAGGTCAAGTTGCCGGCGGGCGACATGATCGTGTATCCGGCCACCAGCCTCCATCAGGTCACGCCGGTCACGCGCGGTGCGCGCCTCGCCAGCTTCTTCTGGGTGCAAAGCCTCGTGCGCAGTGACACGCAGCGTGCCTTGCTATTCGATATGGATACGGCGATCCAACGTCTGAACGCCACCCAGGCCGACGATGCGGCGCACCGCAGCCTGGTGGGCTGCTATCACAACCTGTTGCGCACCTGGAGCGAAACGTGAGCGGACCCGAGGTTATTGATTTTCAACCGGCTGCGGCGATCGACGCCGCCGCGCGCGGGCCGCAGCAGTTCGAACGTGGCGAACTGAAGGCACGGCAGCAGCGCTCGCGGCGCGCCACCTTCGTCAAATGGTTGCGCAAAGTGCATGGCTGGATCGGTTTGTGGGGCGCGGCGTTGGGTTTGCTGTTTGGCACCACCGGCTTTCTGCTGAATCATCGCGGCGGGCCGCTCAGGGTGTCGACCGGCGAGCCGCAGGTGTCGGTCGTGCAGGTGCCGTTGCCGCAACCGGCGCCGCAAACGCCGCGCGAACTCGGCAAGTGGCTGAAGCAGGAACTGAAACTGACCGGCAACCCGGGACGCGCGCAGAAAGAGCCCGCGCATCCGGTCGCATGGGGTGAGCACAGCATGGTCCAGCCGGAGCGCTGGCAGCTCAATTTCGCGTCGCCCCATGAAAACACAGCCGCTGAGTATTGGGTTGGCAACGGTTACGTGACGGTCAAGCGCAGCGAGAACTCGGTTCTCGCGACGCTCACGAATTTGCACAAGGGCGTCGGCTTGAGCGTCGGCTGGGTGTTGCTGATCGATACCCTGGCGGGCAGCATCATTCTGCTGTCGCTCACCGGCGTGCTGCTCTGGACGGAGCTGAACAAACGCAAAACCGTCGGCGCGGCGCTGGTGATCGGATCGATCGTCGCTGCGGTGTGTATGGGGTCGAGCTAGACGCCGCTGCGGCCGTGGTTCGCCCATCCCGCATCCTGCACGCCCGCCAGCGGGAAAGTAGACAGTCACGCTAGAATCTTCGCAGACCGCCAAAACTGTTGGCTCTGCCGGAATTCCGCCGATGACCCCATCCCCCAATCAGGTCGACGCCGCGCTGATCTCGCGGCGCTCGATCCGCGCTTTTCTGCCCACACCGGTTGCGCGCGCCGAGATCGAAGCGATTCTCGAAGCGGCCAGCCGCGCGCCGTCGGGCACCAATACCCAACCGTGGAAAGTGTACGTGGCGACGGGCGAGTCGCTCGCGCGACTGTCGCAGGCTCTGGTTGCCGCCTATGACGACCCCCAGCGCGATGCGCTGTATCAGGAAGAGTATCGCTACTACCCACACCAATGGGTGTCGCCGTATATCGATCGCCGCCGCAAGATCGGCTGGGATCTGTATGGCCTGCTGGGCATCGAAAAGAGCGACAAGGCGCGCATGCATGAACAGCACGCGCAGAATTACCGGTTTTTTGGCGCGCCAGTTGGCCTGTTCTTTACGATCGAGCGGGTGATGGCGCGCGGCAGCTGGCTCGACTATGGCATGTTCCTGCAAGCGATCATGACGGCGGCGCGCGGACGTGGTCTCGATACCTGTCCGCAGGCCGCATTTACGCCGTTTCACCGCGTGATTGCCGAGCATCTCGGCCTGCCGGCGGAAGAACAACTGGTGTGCGGCATGTCGCTCGGTTTCGCCGACGAGAGCGCAGTGGTCAATACGCTGCGCACCGAGCGCGAACCGGTTGAACGGTTCGCGCGATTCCTTGATTGATCCCAATTGACGCGCATCCCTACTCCCCTGCCGACCAAGATGAAAACCTCACGCCGCCATTTTCTGATGCTGAGTGTGGGCGCGAGCTCATCGCTCGTGCTGTCCCGTCTCGCGTTCGCCGACACCGCGAACAGATTGAGCGAAGCCGATCCGAAGGCGCAAGCCGTCGGCTATACCGAAGACGCATCCAGGGTCGACAAGGCGAAATTCCCTGGCTATGCCGCCGGACAAACCTGCGCCAACTGTTCGCTATTCCAGGGCAAGGCGTCGGACGCATACGGTGGCTGTACGCTGTTTGGCGACAAGGAGGTCGCTGCGCGCGGCTGGTGTAGTTCGTATTCGAATATGTGACCGCGCAAGCGGCCTACGCATTGCGCTGTGTGATTAAAAACGCTTTGGCCCGTTAGTTCAACGCGCTCAGGACCAGGTCATGCGAGTGACCGATCCATATCGCCGCGTCGCGGTGATCGCGCAAGCTGTCGCCGGTATTCGGGTGCAGAAAAATATCGAGTGCGCCGTGATTCAGCGTGAGCCAGCCGACGAGTTCGGCGAACTGGTCCGGCTCGAACGCGAGCTGATACGACCACATGGGATGCGGTCCGACCGGGCGTTCGTGAAAGCGGCCCAATTGCAGTTTGCCGTTCCAGTGCGCTTCGATCTGTTCACGAAAGGTCCAGGCGGCGTCGCGGCTGCCTGAATCGAAGTAAACGTGGACGTGCCAGCTCTGAATGGCTGAAGTGTCGCGAAAGGTCATAACCAGGTCCGTTGCGGTTCCGTCTTTATCAGACGCCCATTCTGCTTGAGTTTGCGCCGACGCGTGCGGCGTGCATCTCATGTGAAACTGTATTTCGTCTTCGTCGACAATGTCGAAGCCGAGGCGTTGATAGAGCCGCCTTGCGGGATTGCCTTTGAGCACCTTGAGTGCGACCGGCAATGCGTCGGCCTGCGCGGCCAGCAAGACCGTGCGCAGCGCGCGCTCACCGATGCCGCGCCCTTGAAGAGCTGGCGCAATTTGCAATTGCACGACGACCCATTCCGTCTCGGTGCGATACGCTTTCAGCAAACCAGCCGGCGCGCCGTCGAGGCAGATCACGCGCGCCGCATCGTAGCGGTGAAGCAGACGGGCGCGATGTTGTGCATCGTCGATGGGCTCGCCGGCCTGGGCCAGATGCTCGGTCATGGTGGCTTTGCGCAGTTCGAAGAGAAAGTGCTCATCGGCTTCTAACGCTGGACGCAGGGTAAGGGCAGGCTCTTGGTCGGACATGCGGGGAACGTCTCCGGCGCGTGGGTGGCGAATAAGAATGGTCGCTGCTAGCCGCCCCTTTTTACCACGTGCTTGTGTTTCGACCCTTCAATTTCATCGCTCACGTCTGAAGAAATCCACGCTGTGCCGATTCGGCAAACTGGCCTGCCAATGCCCCTCGTTTCGCGCAATTGCATTCGCGCATGCTCACATAAACTGTTTTCCATGGAGCGACAAGTCACCGAGCCCATCGACGCGGTCTTCCCCCGCGTTGTTTTGAACCGTACCGTTGATGGCAGTTTGCCGCGGTTGTTTAACGTGGCAAGGCAGTAAAGCAGTAGGAAGTCGAAGCAATGCAAACAACGCGCAATCGCAGTACCAATGCGCGCGAATCAGCAGGGGGTTGCAGTGCGGTGATGTTGATGGCGAGGGACCGGGCTGTGACGCAGTAGCAGTACAAGTAACAACGTAGCAGTGCAAGCAGCAACAGCTTTGTTAGTTTGTGGTGGGTTTTAGGTCTGCAAGCATCCACGCGCCTGTACGACCGTTCCATCCTGTCAAACCCTGTTCCCTCGCGGGAATAGGGTTTTTTTTCGTCGATGCGGCAAATGCGACTTGTATTTAACCCGTCCGAACCTATATGGCAGCGTTGCATTTCGGTGCCGCTACAGCGAAAAGTTTGTTCGTGCGCAGCGAGATGTCACGCGCAATCGAGACTTTAAGTTGTTTAAGTCTGTCTTAATAGTTGCTTGCCATGATGGCTGCACAGACTCACAGTTTGGGCCTGTCAAGCCGCCGGCCCATCGGCGGCGTTTGCCGCCGGAGAGCACACCATTCGGTGGCAAAGCCGAGAGTTAGCGAAGGAGGTTGAATCCCTATGTCCAGTAAATCGCGAGTCCGCAAGCACACCCAGTCGGCGATGTCCCCGCTGCTGCGCGCGCTGACCTTTAGCCGCACCGCCCATGAGCCGATCACCGCGGCGATGCTCCTGCAGTGCTACACCGCTCTTGATGCGTTCCGGCGCGGTCGGGGTTCGCGGGATTTGCACCTGACCTTGAGCCGGCATTTGCTGGTGTCGCAAGAATTGGCGCGTCTGGGTCTTGGAGAGGACGTCCTGGCCGATATCGAAAGCGCGCATGCGGCAATGGTGGAGCTCGACACGCGTGAGCACCAGGACGGTGCCTGGTTGCTGGAGGACGGCGAATACGCCCGTCTCTGCACGGCGCTGGCGATTCTCGACGGGCAGTTGTCCGCCGCATCGTTGAGCGAAATCGCGAACGCGGAAGCGAAGATGGTCGAGGGGCTGATGAGATCGGCTCGTACGCAGGCGATTGTCGAAGCGGTGGTTTAATCAACCGGCATCGCATCGCTGCGACGGCTCACGCGCACACAAAAAACGCCCAGAATCGGGCGTTTTTTCACGTCAGCGCATATTTCGTTGCCTGCAAATCCTGCGTATCCGTGACGCACGCGATTGAAATGCCGCGGCTATAATCCCGGTCATGAAATTTCTGCGGACTTTGCTCCTTCTGTTGCTGTGTGCTGCGCTGCCCATGAGTGGGCTGGCGGCCAGCGGCTTGACGGGAGCGTGTCCCATGCAGATGAGCATGAGCGCCGACGAGGGTGACGCGATGTCGGCTGAGATGCCCGGTTGCGAGTCCATGCATTCATCGCAGCCCGAAAAGGTGAAGCGCTTTTTCTGCAAAGTCACGGCGCAATGCCAGCTTGGCAGTCTGTATCACCCGGTTTCTCCAACCGGAATAACCCGGCCTGCCGGGTTGTCGAGCACCGTTGTTTTCCACTACACGCAGTCGCTGCCGGTCCGTGAGCCGACTGGCCTGTGGCGGCCGCCTCGCGCCATCTAATCCCTTGCTGACAGGTTCACCGCATTTGCGGTGAGGTCGTCCTGTGTCCAGGACGTGGACTCCCTTTGGGAGTTCGCCGTTGGGGTTAGAACATGCCATTCATTCTTCGCACGCCGTCAAACCGGCGTGCACCACTGCGCGCGCGCTCGCTTTTCGCCGCGCTGATTCTCGCGAGCGGCGCGGCACACGCTCAGCAAACAAGCTACACACTCGATGCGGCGCTTCAGGCCGCGACCGACAGTTCGTCCGCCATGGGGGCCGCACAGGCATCCGTGCGCGCCAGCGCCAATGCCGCGGTGCGGGCGGGGCTGCTCCCCGACCCGATGCTCAAAGCAGGTATCGACAACTTGCCGGTCAACGGCGGGCAACGGTTCACGATCGGTCAGGACTTCATGACGATGCGCCGTATCGGCATCGAACAGGAATGGGTCTCCGCTGACAAACGCCGCCTGAGTTCCGCACGGGCGAACGATGTGGTGGACCGCGAGCGAGCCGGATATCTGCTGCAGCTCGCGAATACACGGCAGCAAACGGCGCAGGCGTGGCTAAACGCCGTCTATGCAAAGCAGGCACTCGCGTTGCAGCAGGATCTGCTGCGTCATATGGAGCACGAACTGGAGGCGACACAAGCCTCCTATCGTGGAGCCAAGGCGACGGCAGCCGACGTCGTACAAGCTCAGGCGATGCTCGCGCAGACGCAGGATCAGCAGCTCAAGGCACAACAGACGTTTCAAACCGCGCTGATTGGCCTGTCTCGCTGGACCGCCACGTCCGTTCTCGATGTGAGCGGCGATCCGCCCGCGCCGCAATCGTACGTGGCGTCCCTGCCACCGGACGCGCTTCGCGACGTTCAACCGGTGCTCATGGCCGCATCGCGCGATATCGCAGTCGCCGACGCCGATACGGCCGTCGCCAATAGCGACCGTAGTCCTAACTGGACGTGGGAAGTCTCCTATCAGCAGCGCGGCGGCCAGTACTCGAACATGGTTTCAGTCGGCGTCAGCATTCCGTTGCCGATCAATCGCAAGAATCGCCAGGACCGCGACGCTGCGGAGAAGGCGGAGCTCGCTACCAAGGCGCGGCTGATGTACGAAGACGCGCAGCGGCAAGTCGAAGCGGATATCCGCACGCAGTCGACCCTGCTCGCCGGCGGCCGCGAGCGCATCGCCCATCTCACCGATTTCCTGCTGCCCGCCGCGGATCGCCGTGTCCAGCTTGCTGCCGCAGCCTATCGGGCGGGCACCGGGTCGCTCGCGGACGCGTTCGCGGCGCGGCGTGCGTTGCTCGACGTCCAGCTACAGGTGCTTGATCTTCGGCGCGAGGTGTCCCAGACATGGGCACAGCTCGAATATCAGGTGGTGCCCCCGTCGATGTCGGTGAGCCAGTGAAGGAGAACACCATGCAAAAGAAACAACTGGTGCGCGCGGTCCTTGTGACGTTCGCTGCCGTGGCTTTGTCAGGCGCAGGCTACCTGGCCGGCGCGCGTCATGCCATGCAGGCGGGTTCAACCTCTGCCGCCGCGACGCCCGCGAAGTCCGTGGCGGGCGACAGGATCGATCCGAAAACGGGGCGCAAGGTGCTGTACTGGCACGACCCGATGGTGCCGAATCAGCATTTCGACAAACCGGGCAAGTCGCCATTCATGGACATGCAACTCGACCCGGTCTTCGCCGACGACGCAGGCGCGAGCGGCATCAAAATCGACCCGGGCTTGCAGCAGAACCTCGGCATCCGCTACGCAACGGCGCGACGGCAGGAGATTGCCGAAGGCTTCGATGCCGTGGGCACCACGCAGTTCGACGAGTCGCGCGCCGACGTCGTGCAGTCGCGCGTCACGGGTTACATCGACCACCTGTATGCGAGCGCACCGATGCAGCGGATCGCGCAAGGCGCGCCGATCGCGTCGCTGTTTGTGCCGGACTGGCTGGCGCCGCAGGAAGAGTACCTAGCGCTTAAACGCAGCGGTATGGACAGCAGCATGCTCGAGGCCGCTCGTGCACGCATGCGGGCGATGTCGATTCCCGACGGCGTCGTCGCGAATCTCGACCGGACCGGCAAGGCGCAGACGCATGTCGTGCTGAGCTCGCCCGAAACGGGCGTTGTCAGCGAACTGAACGTCCGCGACGGCGCCATGGTGACGCCCGGGCAGACACTTGCCAAGGTCGCGGGCCTGTCGACGTTGTGGCTCATCGTCGAGATACCGGAATCCCTGGCACTGAGCGTGCAGCCTGGCATGACGGTGGATGCGGCATTCGCGGGCGATCCCACCCAACGCTTCAAAGGGCGGATTCGCGAAATTCTGCCGGGTATCAGTACCGACAGCCGCACCTTGCAGGCGCGTCTCGAGATCGACAATGCCGCGTACAAGCTGACGCCGGGCATGCTGATGCGTGTGCGGGTCGGTGCGCAAAACGCGGCCCCGCGCCTGCTTGTCCCGTCCGAGGCGGTCATCGCAACCGGCAAGCGCACCGTCGTCATCGTCAGGAACGGGGATGGCCGCTTGCAGCCGGTGACTGTCACGGTCGGCAAAGATACCGGCGACGAAACCGAAGTGCTGAGCGGTTTGGCCGACGGCGATCAGGTTGTGGCGTCCGGTCAGTTTCTGATCGATTCGGAGGCCAGCCTGAAATCGGTTCTTCCTCGCCTCGCGGGGAGCGCAAACGCAAACCCTGCCGCCCCCGCTCCTGCCGTAACCGACGCAAACGCCGCATCTCAAACCTACGAGACCACCGGCAAGGTCGAAAAGGTGACCGCCGAAGACATCACATTTTCCCACCAGCCGGTTCCCGCCCTTGGCTGGGGCAAGATGACGATGGCATTCGGCAAACCGTCGGCGGCGGCCTTTCCGGACGCAAAGCCCGGCGATGTCGTGCACTTCCGATTCCGCCAGACCGACAGCGGCTACCAGTTGACGACGGTCGAACCGGTAGGAGGTGCCAAATGATCGCGCGCGTGATCAGGTGGTCTATCCATAACCGCTTTCTGGTCCTGCTGGCCACTGTGCTCGTTACGGCATGGGGCGTCTACTCGGTGACTCAAACGCCGCTCGATGCGCTGCCCGACCTGTCCGATACGCAGGTTATCATCAAGGCCTCGTACCCGGGCCAGGCGCCGCAGGTCGTCGAGGACCTGGTCACGTATCCGCTCACCACGACGTTGCTCGGCGTGCCGGGCGCGAAAACCATTCGCGCGTATTCGTCATTCGGCGATGCGTTCGTCTATGTCCTGTTCGACGACAAAACCGATCAGTATTGGGCGCGCTCCCGGGTACTCGAATATCTGAACCAGGTGCAGAGCGGGCTGCCGCGCGGCGCGACGGTTTCGCTCGGACCCGATGCCACCGGGGTCGGCTGGGTCTACGAATACGCGCTCGTCGACCGGAGCGGACAGCACGATCTCGGGCAGCTTCGCGCCCTCAACGACTGGTTCCTGAAGTTCGAGCTGAAGTCAGTCCCGGATGTCTCCGAGGTCGCGAGTATCGGCGGCATGGTGCGCCAATATCAGGTTGTGCTCGATCCGGACAAACTGCGCGCGTACGGCATCACGCAGACGATGGTTGCCGACGCATTAGGCAAGGCGAATCAGGAGTCGGGCGGATCCGTTGTCGAGATGGCCGAGTCCGAGTACATGGTCCGCTCGTCCGGCTATCTGCGCTCGCTCGATGACTTCCGCCAGGTCGTTCTGCGTACGAACGAAGCAGGGACGCCAGTGCTCCTCGGCGACGTCGCGCGGATTCAGATCGGACCTGAGATGCGGCGCGGCATCGCGGAGCTGAACGGCGAGGGCGAAGTCGCGGGCGGCGTGATCGTGATGCGCTCCGGCAAGAACGCATTGACCACCATCGACGCGGTGAAGGCCAAGCTTGCCGAGCTGAAGCGTTCGCTGCCCGCCGGTGTCGAAATCGTGACGACGTACGACCGCTCACAGTTGATCGAACGCGCGGTGGACAATCTGAAAGACAAGCTCGTCGAGGAATTCATCATCGTCGGGCTCGTGTGTGCGGTCTTTCTGTTCCATCTGCGCAGTGCGTTCGTTGCCATCCTGTCGCTGCCGTTAGGCGTGCTGGCCGCGTTCATCGTGATGCGGTATCAAGGCGTGAACGCGAATCTGATGTCGCTCGGCGGCATTGCGATTGCGATCGGCGCGATGATCGACGCGGCCATTGTGATGATCGAGAATGCGCACAAGCATCTCGAAGCGTTCGAGCATGCGCATCCCGGCAGGGCCATCACCCCGGCTGAACGTTGGGAACTGATTGCGGTGTCGGCCGCCGAGGTCGGACCGGCGCTGTTCTTCTCGCTGCTCGTCATCACGCTCTCGTTTATCCCGGTGTTTTCGCTCGAAGGCCAGGAAGGCAAGCTGTTTGCTCCACTGGCGTTCACCAAGACCTACACGATCGCGGCGGCGGCGGGACTGTCGGTGACCCTGGTGCCGGTGTTGATGGGTTTGCTGATCCGCGGCCGCATTCCGCACGAGAACGCGAACCCCATCAATCGTGTGCTGATCAGACTGTACCGGCCGTTGCTGGAGGCGACGCTGCGCCGTCCGTGGTTCGCGATAGGCCTGGCGGCGGTAGCGCTCGCTGCGTCGGTGATTCCGCTTTCGCAGCTCGGCGGCGAATTCATGCCGCCGCTCGACGAAGGCGATCTGCTGTATATGCCTACGGCGCTGCCTGGCATCTCGGCGGAAAAAGCGAGTGAACTGCTGCAGCAGACTGACCGGCTCATCAAGACCGTGCCGGAGGTGCAGACCGTGTTCGGCAAGTCCGGCCGCGCCGATACGGCGACCGACCCCGCGCCGCTCGAGATGTTCGAGACCACGATCCAGTTCAAGCCGCGCAACGAGTGGCGGCCGGGCATGACGCCGGAGAAACTGGTCGACGAACTGGATCGCACCGTCAAGGTGCCGGGGCTCTCGAACGTGTGGGTTCCGCCGATTCGCAATCGGTTGGACATGCTGTCGACGGGGATCAAGACGCCGGTTGGGGTCAAGATTTCGGGTCCTGACCTCGGGCAAATCGACAAGGTCGCGGCGCAGGTCGAAGCAGCGGTCAAGACCGTGCCGGGTGTGACGTCGGCGCTGGCTGAACGGTTGAACGGTGGCCGATACGTCGACGTCGATATCGACCGGCTGGCAGCGGCCCGCTACGGCCTTGCGGTTGCCGATATCCAGTCGATCGTGTCCACGGCGGTTGGCGGCGAAAACGTCGGCGAGGTCATTGCCGGGCGGGAGCGCTTTCCGATCAACATCCGCTATCCGCGCGAGATCCGCGACTCGCTCGAGAAGCTGCGCGAGCTGCCGGTCGTGACCGACCGTGGCGCGCAAATCCGCCTGGACGACGTGGCGCACATCACGATTGCCGATGGGCCGCCGATGATTCGCAGTGAGAACGCGCGGCTCGCCGGCTACGTGTACGTCGATATTCGCGATACCGATCTGCATTCGGCCGTGCAGGCCATGCAGCGCGCGGTCGCTGAGAAGGTGACGCTTCCTGCCGGGTATTCGATTGCGTGGTCCGGCCAGTTCGAATATCTGGAGCGAGCGGCGGCGAAGTTGCGCACCGTTATTCCTGTGACGCTGGTGGTCATTTTCGTGCTGCTCTTCCTGACGTTCAATTCCGTTGCCGATGCGCTGCTGCTGATGTCGACGGTGCCGTTCGCACTGGTCGGTGGTTTCTGGTTCATCTGGATGCTGGGCCATGCCGTGTCGGTCGCGACTGCCGTGGGATTCATTGCGCTCGCGGGCGTGGCGGCGGAGTTCGGCGTCGTGATGCTGCTTTACCTGAAGGGCGCGTTGAATCGCCGACTCGACGCAGGCGAGCCGCTGAGTGAAGCGCTGCTTCTCGATGCGATCCGGGAAGGGGCTGTGCAGCGCGTGCGTCCCAAAGCGATGACGGTCGCCGTCGTGCTCGCCGGTCTCATCCCCATCATGGTCGGACACGGCGCCGGCTCGGAGGTCATGCAGCGCATCGCCGCACCGATGGTCGGCGGAATGATCACGGCCCCTCTTCTTTCGATGCTGGTTATTCCCGCAGCGTGGTTTTTGCTGCAACGCCGCCGCGCGAAGCGTTTGCCCGACGCGCGGCTTCCTCATGCAGTACCTTCCGGCACAACCGTGCCAACACCTCAAACTGGAGAGATTTGATGAAGAAAACGATTGTTTCGTTTGCCGCGCTTGCTGCTTTTGGCGCGCTTGCTGCAGCGCCTGCGTTTGCTGGCGATGATATGGCGGGCATGAATATGTCCACGAAACCGGCGGCTTCAGCGGAGTCGTCTAACGCGGCGCTGACTGACGCGGAGGTGAGAAAGATCGACCCCGCCTCCGGCATGGTCACACTGAAGCACGGCGCGCTGCGCAACGTTGGAATGCCCGCCATGACCATGGCCTTCAAGGCAAAGGATACCTCGATGATCAAGCAGATTCACGAAGGCGATAAGGTCAAGGTCCGCGTTGAGGACGTCGACGGCACGCTGACTATCGTGAAACTGGAAAAAGCGTCGTGATGCGTTGTTGATGCAGACTCGCGGGCCGGTTGCTTTGGCCTGCGGGTTTGCCCATGGTTAGTTAGCAACGCGCAATCAATTCTCGTGGCGTATGGCGAACGTCGGTACCCTTAACAATGTAGACGACCAGTTCGGCGATGTTGGTGGCGTGGTCGCCGATACGCTCGATGGCCTTCGCTATGGACAGGTAATCGAACCCCGTTGCAATGGTCCGGGGGTCTTGCGTCATGGATGTGATGAGCCTGCGCATGAACGCCACGAACTCGTTGTCGATGGCTTCGTCATCCTGCACGATCTGTGCGGCGGCAACAGTATCCATCCGCGCAAAAGCATCCAGCGCGTGGCGAAGAATATCCGCGGCCATTTTGCCGGAGGCTTTGATTTCGGAGATGTTGACGGGCTGCGCGGCGGTAGCCCCCATCGCAATGCGGCGCGTGCGCTTTGCAATCTTCCGCGCCTCATCGCCAGCACGTTCCAGATTGGTGATGCACTTCGAGGCGGCCATCAGGAGTCGCAGGTCACGGGCGGTGGGCTGCCGGCGAACGATGATGTTGCTCACTTCCTCGTCGATTTCTATTTCCATCGCGTTGAGCCGGTGTTCGCTCTCGAGAACCTGCTCAACAAGTGTCAAATCGAACGTGTTCAATGTCTCCATCGCGCACGCAATCTGCGCCTCCACCAAGCCGCCCATTTCGAGCAACCGGGTTAAAAGCAGGTTGAGATCAAAGTCAAACCCGCTGGAAAGATGCTTATCCGACATCTTCACTCCTCAGGCAAATTTGCCTGCGACGCAATGCTCAGTTACACAATGCCTTGATTCGTACGAACGGCGGCGCGGCTACGTTGCGTTGCTCAAGCAGAGGCCCGAGGAATGCGAATCTCCGTAAACCCGCGCCGGCATGAGCGGCGGTGCATGTCCCGATCAGTAAAGGATATAAACAGTATATACAGTTTATGACATTTTCAGGAATGCTTTGGCGCGGGCGCACAACCGATACGGCGCGCAAGTTGTCCACATAAAATGTTCGCAAGGCTGTGGAAAACTCACGGGCAAGCGCCACAAGCTGCTGAAATGATTGGATTTGTACCGGGCGCGCTGAGCGCGTGCATTTGCCGGGTGACCACAGTGGTCATCAGGTGGCTTCACGATATCCGGCGAGGGTTGAAGCGAGGCGGCGGTTGAACGGCTACCAGGCCGTGCGCAATGCCTCGTGCGCGTGGTGCATGTGATACTTCTTCTGGTTCTGCAGATACCCAACGGCCTCTTTGAGCGCCTTCGACTCGCCAAGCTGGAACGCATACTCCCGCAGCAAGGTTTCGCTCGTGACAAGGTCGTTGAGCTTCCCGAGTTCGTCCTGCACCAACGCCAACCGTTCAATGGCGACCTGATGATCGCCCCCGAGTACCGGCAAAAAGAACTCCAGCAGATATCGCAGCTTCTTCCCGGCAATGCGCACTTCATGAAGCGCAACGTAGCCCGAATGTTTCTCCGACGCCGCTTGCTTCACGCGTTTTCTCAAAGCCTTCTCGGCTGATTTCACGCGCTCCTCGGCAAACGAGGCAAGCGTTGGACTCGTGGATCGCGAATTCAGTTGCTGTTGCGCACCCGTTAACGCGCGCTGGAGTATCTGCTCGACACCGGCGTTCCCGATGGTTCTTCGACTGAATGACAGCGCGTCGGCGCGATGCTCGTCGACAGATTCGAGCAGCGCGGCAAATGTGTGTTGCATCGACCGGTCGGCTGCCAGCAGGTCGCGCAGGATATCCCAGTCGCGCGTTTTGCCTGCGGCGTTGGCCAGGGATTTGAACTCGCTACGCTGCAGCGCCGAGTCTTTCTTGTCGAGTAGTGGTTCGTACGCCCACCAGAGCGAACGCAAACGACGCAGCGCGACACGAAGCTTGTGCAATACCTCGGGGTCCGCTTTCAGATGCAATGCGTGGGCGCGCCGGGCGGCATCCGCGGAAATTGACGTGGCCAGGCACGCGAATCCGTCTGCCGCTGACATTGACGGGGCGATCGAACCCGCTTTCCCGCTGTCGTCGCCGGCGGTCGATGCGGACGTACCTGTTTCTGGCGCTGCCGATACGAAAATCTGGGAGTTCATTTCCGGGACGCCCTCGAATTCGGCAGGATAAGCGGAGGCCACAAGTGACTGACACAGGCAACGACTATTGACGCGCCAGGGGATTCCGCAACGCGCCGTCATTGCGCTTGCTCTCTGGTCACTTACTCAAATCGTACAACGACACATTCCCGAAAGCCAATGCGCCTTCCCGTCCGTGCCCATGTGTCCCCGGAACGTTCGTTGTGCGCTCTACGTGCTTAAATCGTAGGTCCGTGAGGACAACCCATGGAAAATAGGGGTGGAATGGTTGCTGCGCGCTTAAGCGTGAACCCCCACCTCCCGGACCTTATTCGCTCAGTTCTGAAAATAATTCAAGCCGAGTGCACCTTTAACCTCTGACACCGTCGCACCCGCCACTTCTCGCGCGCGCAGGGTTCCGTGGCGCAGGACGTTCAGTACTTCCGCGCGGTCAGTCGCGAACTCGCGGCGGCGCTCCCGAATCGGGGCGAGCATCGACTGCAGCCGCTCGTTGAGCACGCGCTTGACCGCGCTGTCGCCAAGACCGCCGCGGCGGTAGTGCGCTTTCAGTTCGTCGACCATGGGTACGTCCGGCTCGAACGCATCGAGGAACGCGAACACAACGTTGCCTTCAACCTGGCCCGGATCGTTGACGCGCAGGTGGTTGGGGTCGGTGTACATATTGTTCACGGCCTTGGTGATTTCGTCCGGGCTTGCACCCAAGGTAATGGCGTTACCCAGCGACTTGCTCATCTTGGTCTTGCCATCGATACCTGGAAGCCGCGCGACGTGTGAGAGCACGGCTTCGCATTCGACCAGCACTTCCTTATCGACCGTATTGTTGAAGCGGCGCACCAGTTCATTGGTTTGCTCGATCATCGGCAACTGATCGTCACCGACGGGCACGCGCGTCGCCTTGAACGCAGTGATGTCGGCCGCCTGGCTGACCGGGTACGTCAGGAAGCCGGCGGGGATGTCGCGCTCGAACCCGCGAAGCACGATTTCCGCCTTGATGGTCGGGTTGCGCTCCAGGCGCGCCACTGTCACAAGATTGAGCAGGTATTGCGTCAGCTCCGCGAGTTCCGGCACTTGCGACTGGATGACGATGGTCGATTTGGCAGGGTCGATGCCGACAGCCAGGTAGTCCAGCGCGACTTCGATTACGTTGTCGGTCACTTTCTGGTGCCGGCCGACGTTGTCGGTCATGGCCTGCGCATCAGCGAGCAGCAGGAACTGCTGCGCTTCGTGTTGAAGCTGCACGCGGGCGCGCAGCGAGCCGATGTAGTGGCCGAGGTGCAAGGGACCGGTTGTGCGGTCGCCGGTGAGGATAACGGGTTGTTTCGCGTGTGACATGGTGAGCTTTGGTGTTTGGGGACACCACCAGTCATGCGCGCGCAAAAACGAAAATGCCGCCAGGACTGGCGGCATCACGTTGTAGATGTACGTGTGAAAACGGGCCGCCCAGGTTAGGCGCGCCACCAACGATACAGGGTCAGCGAGGTCGGGTTCGTTTCCATAGGACGAGTATAGCGCAGCACGGCGCCTAAAATGGCCCACGGCTAGCCAGGTTGGCGTACTCGCCCTTTAGCGTCTGGATTCGTTGCCGATATGCGCTCAGCAGGCACGCCTGGTTCGCACCGCATTGCTTCCTCGCGCTCAACCAGGACTGTTGCTCTTCTCCCATGTCCCCGCGCGTACCCATGGCAACGAGACCCATCAGCATCTGGTAGCGCACCGACATCTCGACGTCCAGTTCGCTGAGTTGCCGGGATGCGCATATCGCCTTTTCGTCCGGCTGACGCGCGCGATTACAGTCGAAGCTTGCCGCCGAGGCAGGTACTGAGCCGGCCGTGATCGCTGCCAGCAGCGCCAGGCGCAAGTACTGACCCATGCGGTGATTGCGGTGTTTATTCATCGTTGTTCATGACATGACTGGACACCTGACACAATTCGGCTGGTCGATCTCAGACGTGCGAGCAAGCCCAGCCTTTCAGTCTTTTTTGCAGACACCTGAAGGTAACCCAATTTGCACAGACGCCACAGAGCGGAAGTGGACATGGCACTCGAGAAACCTGTATATTTATACAGTATCAAGCGTGCAATTTCGCGTCACTGAACTGGCACTTTTTAATTGGAGGGTTGAGCCATGGATGCACGTGTTCGCGGGCCCGACCATCCTATGCCCGAGATGGCCGCCTTCATCATGGAATTGCGCGCAGCCTTCGGTAACGAGGCAATTGACGAGGCAGTCAGGCGCGGAAAATCCGGGGAGCCAGCCTTCTATGCCTGCGAAAACGGCAACGCGGTCGGCACAGCAAGTCCGGTCAGCGAAAATGTCTGGCGCGTTAATGCTGACATACGAGACCGGCATTATTGTCCCGGGTGCGATGGTGGCTGTGTGGGACAGGGTATGGGTTGCAAAGCGTGGCTGCAACGGAAAGCAGGCAAGGAGAATTCGTGAAACGCATTGGATTGGCCGTACTGATGGCGACGCTCGGGCCGGTCGTGCACGCGGCTGGCTACACTGAAGTCTGGAATCCGCCGGAGGCCCGTGCAACCGCCCCCCATAGGGTCGGTGCCGCACGCAAGCTGACAGTCCATCGGCCCGCGGTTCCTCGTACGATGAAAGTTCACGCACGGCACACCCCTATGCCGGCGCCGAAACTCATGGCGAAGCAAAGCAACCTGCAAAAGGACCCACCCGCAAGCGAGCCGGATATGTCCCAGATTCCGCGGCAGATCACGCCTGAGGGAAACGTGCTTCGGGTTGACTCTCGCGGCCTGGCGGCTGAGGTCATTCGGTGATGGAATCGGAGTCCTACCACGGCTATAGCGTGTGGGGGCACGCCATCCTGCAGCAGGAAGACATTCTCCAGCCGGAACGCTACGCGGCCAGCGGGACTATTACTGTCGGGGGAAAGCTGGTTGAAGCGTCGGGTATCCTCGGCTATTTCGATACCGATGAAGAAGCGCAGCATGCCGGACGGGACTGGGCTCGCGCCTGGGTCGATGCACACGGTTGACAGTTGGACTGTCTTTTAACCGGACCGCGGCCGATGTCTTCAAACCCGGAAACGCCCGGTGAACAGTTCATTCTTTATGCGTTACATGTCTTTTAAAATTTAGCCGCGCTGGCCGTCTGAGGACGATGGGTCGCGAGCAATTCCAGCGTGGTGCCCTTCGTAGACCGGGGCCGCCTTTGCCGGCAGGCAAGCGGGTACGAACCCTCGTTGACTTTGTGCTGCCCCTCCCGTAATGTGAAATGCGCCGCTGTGAAGCACATCGTTTTTGCGCCCACCTATCGAGCTGGCAGCATCCCGGCATCCCCACCTTCGAACTTTCTCTACTTCTTCAATCGCTCTGTCAGCCATGGAAAGCAATCGCGCGCCCAGTCAAACGGATGAGCTCGCCCGCAGGCCGGCCCGCGCCGCAGACTATGCGGCCGAAAACCGGGCGCTTGTGGCACTCGCCCGAGTCCAGGCCGGCCCGCGTTCCGAGTTCCTGCAGGCCATCGCCGACACGGCTCTGTCGCTTTGCCATGCCGATAGCGCGGGTATCAGTCTTGTCGAAGGACCCGACGACAAGCGGGTTTTTCGGTGGTTCGCCGTCGCCGGACTGTGTGCCGAACTGCGCGGCAAAACCACGACGTGGGATGAATGTCCATGCGGCGTCACACTGGAGTCGGGCGCTCCGCAACTTTTCATCGACCCGCAGGCCCAGTTCCCGTGCCTGCGGTTTCCCGGTGTGAATGTGCCTGAAGGCATTGTCGTTCCGATTCCGGCCGACAACGGAGCGCTAGGTGCCATTTGGGTGATGTCGCATGCGGAGGATCGCAGATTCGATCTCGAAGACGTCAGGCTGCTCTCGAATCTCGCCGTTTTCGCCGGTTCTGGCCTGACAATTGTCAACGCGCGCGACAGCGGTGAAGAGAGTGACCGGCGGCACAACGAGTTCATCGCAATGCTCAGTCACGAGTTGCGAAACCCGATGACGCCGATCGATGGCGCCATCAGTGCAGCCAAACGGCTGTGCGCTGAAGACGAAAGAGCCGTCGAAGTGCTGACTGTCGCGCAACGCCAGATGAGGCATCTGCGCACGCTGGTCGATGACCTGCTCGACGCCGCCCGTCTCAAACATGGCAAGCTCGCTATCAAGCACAGCGATACCTCGCTTAGCGAAATTGTGTTCGATGCCGTGACAGCCATCAGGCATCACATCGTGTCCCGCAGGCATACGCTCAAAATCACCGGTCTGGACGAGCCCATCTACGTGCGCGCCGACCACGTCCGCTTGAGCCAGGTGCTGGGCAACCTTCTGTCGAACGCCGCGAAATATACGCCGGTCGGAGGCACGATCGAACTCGACGTGCGCGTCGAGGCAAACGACTCGAGCGAAGAATCGGCCGGGCTGGTCATGATCGACGTCGCGGATAACGGCATGGGAATCGATAGCGCAGTTCAGCCACACGTCTTTGAATTGTTCGCGCAATCCGCGCACGGTCACGCGCGTTCCGAGGGGGGGCTGGGAATCGGGCTCGCCGTGGCGAAGCGGATGGTCGAGTTGCACTGCGGAACCATCGCTCTCAAGAGTGAAGGGGCAGGCAAAGGGACGGTTGTGACGCTCCGTTTGCCGATACTCCGGATGGCGGCGGATACAGACGGCGCAGCCCGCAAGGTGTCCGGCGTGACAGCCGAGCCTGCGCGTCTGCTGCTGGTCGACGACAATCAGGATGTGCTGCGGGCGCTGAGCACCTTGCTCGAACTCGAGGGTCACGAGGTAACAACGTCGGACAACGGGCGCGATGCTATACGGCTGATGTCTGAAAAGCACCCTGAGGTTGCAATCGTCGACGTGGGGATGCCGGATCTCGACGGCTTCGAGGTGGCACGAACGGTTCGCCTGAATCGCGGACTCGACGACATGGTGCTTGTAGCGCTGACGGGCTATGCATCCGAATCCGACAAGTCGAGGGCACTGGCGGCCGGCTTCGATTTCCATCTGACCAAGCCACTTTCGCTCGATAAGCTGCAATACATCCTGGCAAATCGCGCCGGCGGCACGCTGCGAGGCATTGTTTAAGGTCGGTGGGTGTCTGCACGCTTGGGCCGTTGGACCGGAGCGAGCCATCCACTCCGGTCGTCCATTCTTTAAGCTGTCGGCGTGACTTCTCTCGGCTGGGTCAGCATGGCGGGTTGCAATATCTCGTCGAGCTGGGACTGACTCAGCAGCCCTTTGCTAATCACGATCTCCGCTACGCTTCGACCGGTCGCAAGGGCTTCCTGTGCAACTTCCGTCGCATGCGTATACCCAATGTACGGGTTAAGCGCGGTCACGATACCAATCGAATTTTCAACGATTGACCGCAGCCGGTCCCGATTGGCGGTGATGCCGTCGACACATCTGGACGCCAGCGTCAAACATCCTGCCCGCAGATGGGCCACGCTCTTGAAGAGGCTGTGCGCGATGATGGGCTCGAATGCGTTGAGTTGAAGCTGCCCGGCCTCAGCGGCAAAGCTGACGGTCACGTCATTGCCGATCACTTCAAACGCAATCTGATTGACCACTTCAGGTATGACCGGGTTGACCTTGCCCGGCATGATGCTGGAGCCGGCCTGAACCGGTGGCAGGTTGATTTCCCCAAGACCTGCGCGGGGGCCGCTCGAAAGGAGCCGGAGGTCATTGCACGTTTTGGAGAGTTTCACGGCAACACGCTTCAGCACACCCGACAACTGCACAAATGATCCGACATCCTGCGTCGCTTCGACCAGGTTGGGCGATGTTGTCAACGGAATACCCGTGACGTCGCTCAGGTGGCGGCATACGAGTTGCGCATACTCGGGATGCGTGTTGATGCCCGTTCCAATGGCGGTTGCGCCCAGGTTGATCTCACAGATCAACTTCGATGCTTCCCGGAGACGCTCCTCGTCTTCGCCGAGCATGACGGCAAACGTGCTGAACTCCTGTCCCAAGGTCATGGGAACGGCATCCTGCAGTTGAGTGCGCCCCATCTTCAGGTCGTCCTTGAACTCAGCGGCCTTGCGTTCGAACGATGCCCGGAGCACGGCCATGGCGTCGACCAGTTGCATGATTCCCGCGTACGTCGCGATTTTCAATGCAGTCGGGTAGACGTCGTTGGTGCTTTGCCCGAGGTTGACGTCCTCATTGGGATGAAGGATGTGGTACTCGCCACGCTCGTGCCCGAGGTGCTCAAGCGCAAGATTGGCAATGACCTCATTCGCATTCATGTTGGTTGAGGTGCCGGCGCCGCCCTGAATCACGTCGACGACAAAGTGGTCGTGTGCGACACCGGAACGGACCTGCTTGCAGGCCTGCACGATGGCCGACATTTTGAGCTCGCTGAGCAGCTCGAGATCGTAGTTCGCTAGCGCAGCCGCCTCTTTAACGCTCGCCAGCGCGTTGATGAGATTCGGATAAACGGAGATGGGAATGCCCGTGATGGGGAAATTCTCGAGCGCGCGCAGCGTGTGGACGCCATAGTAGGCTGCCGCGGGTACGGCGAGGTCGCCGAGAAGGTCGTGTTCGATGCGTTCGATGGCCGTGAGCATAACGATCCTTGATAGGTAAAAAACCTGGACGAAGTGCAATACCCGACGCCTATGTATACCACGGGCCGGGTCAGAGAATGATTCGATCGATCGCCTATGGGCGGCGCGTTTCCGATGCTGCGGTGGCGTAAGTGACGCACTGCCGCGCAAGTACATCTGTAGGATCCACCAGGCGCACCGATCTGCCAGTGGTACGGACGAAATCCGCCTGCGGAAGCAGTAGCGGCAACTCGGTGCAACCCAGGATGACAACTTCCACGCCTTGGGCAATGAGATCGTCGATCGCAGCCGCGATGTCCGACTGACACTGCCCGGTCGTGAATCCGGCTTTCACGCCTTCCTTGCCATAAATGGCATCCATCACGCGCGCTTGCAACGTGGGTCCAGGAACGACCTGCTGCAAGCCTTGTGCGTTGAGCGCCTTTTCGTAGACCCCGCTTTCGACCGTTCCGGAGGTTGCCAGTACACCTACTGAACGCAGCGAGGGAAAGGTCTCGCGAAGGTAGCTGACGGTCACCGTCAGCATGTTCACGATAGGTATGCTGAGATACGGCTGGATACGCTCAACGAATGCGTGCGCCGTGTTGCATGGGATAGCGATGATGTCCGCGTCTCCGGCCTCGAGCTTCTTGCATGTCGCGTAGAGGGAGATAGTCGGGTCGGGTCCATCGCCAATCAGGCTTTCTGTGCGGTCCGGAATCTGCGGGTTCTGTTCGACCAGTAGCTTGATGTGGTCCTGGTCGCGTTTAGCCGGCGTGTTCCTGACGATCTTGTGGATGAAATCCACGGTTGCCGCGGGGCCAACCCCGCCGACCACCCCGACTTTGAACAGCGTTTCAGGCGAAGAATACTGGCCCGATACGACGTACTGTGCGTACGCCAGATTCGAATCGATAAGCGGCACCTGCAGCGGCCCCATCTCCTGCGCAACCAGAGCGATCTCGGTCAACCCCGGGACGATGAGGTTGACGCCCTGTGCGATGAGGTCTTCGCACGCCTCGCGCAACAGGTCCACGGGCCGGCCATTCAGGTTTCCGCTCTTGATTCCCTCTGACCCATAGACGGCCTCCGTGACGAGGTCGAGGTTGTTTCGCACGGTGGGATAAACAATCTCGAACTCCGGCGCCGGGAAGTACTTCTCGAACAATTCTTTCCGTCGCGTGTAGTCGGACGCGAGGACGCCGATTCGACGCACGGAAGGGAATTTCCGCCGGACATGGCTGCGAACAGCCTCGACCATATCGACGATCTGAAGCGGTGAATTCGCCTTCAGTTCATCGATAAAGGTGTGGCTGAGGAAGCAAGGCAGCACAACCGTCGTGACCCCTTGCTTCTCGAAGCGGCTAATCAGGTCGAAGATATAGAGCTTTCGCTGTGTCGTGGCCTCAGTCCCGGCATCCGAACTCCCGAAAGGGTGCTGTTCGAATACCACGTCGAAGTGCTCCGCGTCGCGGGTAGCGGGGGTCGATTTGACGACCTTGAAGAATACGTCCGCGCTGGCCAGAGGCCCCAGGCCACCCACCACGCCGAACTTGCGCGCGTTTCTATCCTTCACTTCCGTCATTCCGTCTCACCTTGCAGTTGAACGAAAACAGCGTCGCTGGCGTGCGTGACCTGTTTGGCTGAGCGCTTCGCTTCCCACTTCGCGATGACGGCCGTCGCGATGCTGTTGCCGATCACGTTGGTGGCGGTTCGCCCCATGTCGAGGATCTGGTCGATGGCGAGAATGAGCACGACGCCGGATGGCGGCAGATGGAACATCGGTGCGACGGCAGCAACCACGACCACCGAGCCTCGGGCGACGCCTGCCATCCCCTTGCTGCTCACCATGAGTACGAGCAGCATCATGATCTGGGCGCCTAGCGGCATATCGATCCCGAAGGCCTGAGCGATGAAAATCGCAGCGAATGCCTGGTACATCATCGAGCCGTCCAGATTGAATGCGTATCCGAGCGGCAAGGTGAAGCCGACCACCTTTTTGTCGACCCCGAACTCTTCGAGTTTTTCAGTCAGACGAGGGTAAGCCGCCTCGCTGCTCGCCGTCGAAAACGCGAGCATGGCAGGCTCCCGAATCGCCTTTAACAGCGCCCAGATCTGCTTGCCCAGGAAGCAATAGCCAACGGCGATGAGCAACGTCCAGAGAAGCGCCAGGCCGACATAGAAACTGCCGATGAGCTTGCCGTAGGTGGTCAATACATCCAGACCGTGGACCGTGATGGCCGCAGCGAGCGCGCCGAAGACACCGATCGGCGCGAGACGCATCACGTAGTCGGTCAGCTTCAGCATGGCGGGCACGAGGGCATCGACGCCTGCAATCAGCGGCGCCACGCGTGAGTCGGTCTTGATGACGCTCAGCACGATGCCAAACAGGACCGAGAAGACCAGAATCTGAAGAATGTCATTTCGGGCCATTGCATCGAAGATGCTGTTGGGAAACGCATGCGTCACGAAGTCTTTGAAGTTCAAGCCGGCGGTATTCAGACCTGTAGAGACATCCGCGCTGGTTTGCACCATATGCAGCCCCGCTCCCGGTTGAAACAGATTCGCGAGGACGAGACCGAGGGCGAGGGACAGCAGCGACGCGCACAGGAACCATCCCACCGACCTGAACCCGATTCGGCGCACGTCGCTCGTCCCCGCCATGCCTGCAAGGCCGGAAACCAGCGTTGCGAAGACCAGCGGCGCGATAATCATCTTCACGAGACGAAGAAAAATATCGGTGATGATTGAAAAGTATCCGGCGATGGTTTTCGCTTCAGCGGCATCCGCGACCGACCGGTGGCAGAGGTAGCCGACAACAACGCCGAGCACCATGCCGACAAAAATATAGAGCGTGAGCCGATTCTTCATTTGAACCCGTCCTGGGAGGGCGTACGGCGCTCGACTGCACACCGCGCGCATGCGTGGCAAAAACTCGCTGAGTCAGCAGGTTTTCGTGGTTGGACGGATATTAAGGAACGTCAAAAAGATGTCGATGCTAGTACTGCATGTGGTTATGCGAGTTTCGCATAACCCGTGAAAACCCTATCAGGAAGGTGAGGCGGCGCGAATATGTCCCCAGAGTTTCTCCAGAAATTCGCTGCGATTTGAAGCATCGCGGTACACGCGGAGCTCGACCTCGAGATGCCATTCGGCGCGCCCAGCGGGGACCAGTTCGCCCGATTCGAGCTCGGCAGCCATGGAGCTTTTGGGCAGCCATGCGACGCCTTCGCCTTCCATGACGAGTTTCTTCAGCACTTCCGCCATGTCCGACTCGTAATGAAGTTGCAGCGCTGGGGCAGCCGCTGCCTGGCCAAGAAGTAGCGCGAGGCAGCGGCCAAAATAGCTGGTTTCCGTATAGGAGATGAGCGGCAGTGGACGGTTCGCCGTGCCGGGCAACCGGAACGCAGGCGCCGAGCGTTCGTTGGGTCGGCAGACCGGCATGAACGTATCGACGCCCACGGTCAGATGCTGATATCGCGCGGGGTCGAGATGCAGCGGCAACTCCGGATGGTGGTACGCAAACATCAGTTCGCAGTTCCCGTTGACGAGCATCAGAATCGAATCGTGCACGTTCGTCGGAATGACCCGGGCGCGCACCTCGCCAAAATGCGCGGTGAGCGCCTTCAGCCAAGCGGGCAGAAAGCTCAGCGCGATGGTGTGGCCGGCCGCGATCTGCAGGCCCTTGCCGGCCATTCGTTGCTCGGTGCGGATGATGGCTCGCGTGTCGAACAGCTTCTCGAGAATGTCTTCCGCTGCTTCCTGGAACAGTCGCCCGGCGGGCGTCAGCGTCGGGGGAAAGCTGCTCCGGTCGATGAGGTCGGCGCCCACCCATTGCTCGAGCGACTGGATTCGCCGGCTAAAGCCAGACTGCGTGACGTTCCGGAATTCTGCTGCCCGTGAAAAGCTTTGATATCGTGCAAGCGCGATGAAGTCTTCAATCCACTTGATTTCCATATCGGGTCCTGTGACATGCCGTAGCGCCTGCGAGACCGGGAGATTCTACGCTGGGGCGCTGTCTTGTGGCCCTGGGTCCCGGACTGCCCACGGGTTCCGTCTCGAATGCGGCTATGGTTTGTTTTGTTCGTACGCGACCCGTCGACGTAGTTACCGGTAACCCGCCGACACCATACCCTGGAGAATCGAACATGTCGCAACCCGGTGTTTCAACCGGCTCATCACGGACCGCGGGTTCTTTCGTCGGCCAGCTCAAGGACCGGGCCGCGCTGCTCGCCCTCTATGTCGGCTCAATGTGGGCGACGTTCTTCCTGTCGGTCGCGATGCCATTCCTGCATCTGAACCGTCATGGCGTGGTTCCGCGCACACTGGGCGGCCTGCAGGGCATCCTGTTCGCTCCCTGGCTGCACGCCGGACTCTGGCACATCACGGCTAACACAGGCGGACTGCTGGTGCTCGGCTGGCTGACCATGTGGCCACGCATCGCGAATTTCTGGCAGGCGACCGTCGGCGCGATGCTCGGCGCAGGATTGTGTGCGTGGCTGTTCGGCGCGCCGTATTCGGTGCACATCGGCGCGAGTGGTGTGGTGTTCGGATACGCCGGATATCTCGTCGCACGCGGCTTCTACACGCGCGGCGTTCTCCCAATTCTGGTCGCACTATTTGTCGCCAGCAGCTACGGATTGAGTATGCTGTATGGCCTGCTGCCCAACTATCCGGGCGTATCGTGGCAAAGCCATCTCGGCGGCGCGATTGGCGGCATCATTGCGGCGCGCATGTTCGCCGTGCGCGGTTCGCGGACTACGCCCTGAATTCCCTCGACATTCAGATACGTTCGTTTCCGGCCTGCGTAATCACCTGAACGAGGACTTCTAGCTGCCCGTCGACTTCTTCCTTTGAAACATCGAACAGGTCGAGCATCCCCATGCCGCGTAAGGTTGCAAAAACAAAACCAGCGAACTGCTGAGGATTCGGATGCCGTGCTTCGACTTCTGGGAAATACGTGATGAACCGGGCGAAGAAAACTGGATCGGACCTCGCACGATTGGCGTCAATTCGCGCAAACAACTCAGGCGTTGCTTTGCATCCGAAGAAGAGACTCCATGCCGCGACGTAGCTGGGAACGCCATAAATGGTCTCCCATGCGACGCGAACAAAACTGCGAGCGCGTTCTTCCAGCGGCAAATTGGCCGATGGCCAAACGACTCCGTCGTCTGATAACGGGGCCATAACTTCGTCAATCAACCGCTCCATCAGAATCTGACGGTTTGCGAAGTGGTGTTGCAAAGCGCCGAGCGTGACTCGTGCCCCACGCGCAATGTCCTGAAGATTGGTCGCCCGAAACCCTTTTTGGTGAAGCAGGCGCATGGCCGACTGCACGATGCGCGCACGGGTCACCTCACTGCGCTCTTCCTGCGTGCGGCGGGCGGGTGTTCGGCGAGAGACCTTTTTTGGGGTGGCGATGTTCATGAGGAAACACAAATCGTGATTGTCGGACGGCGTCCGCGCGGGCGCCGCCACTCGAAGGAGTGCCTGAGACTGATGGCCCAGCGTACAACAAAAACAAGTAATAATTATTTTTTGTTTGCGAATGGACACTTCTGTACATATACTTGCCTCGGTTAGGTCCTCCCGGAATTGGGAAGCGGGCGCTCATGCACGTTGATGCAACGATTGGTCAAAAACAGCAAGGACATTGTGTTTTGCAACGGCGGCGGCCCCAACCCGCGTGTGCCACTCGCCCGGACACCGGCATCTGTGCACGCGCGATACCGGCGCCGCTCACCTCCAGCGAGCTGATTTGCCGAGCCGCCGACAGATGCCGCGAGCGACTGAAGCAACGTGAAGAACGTTTTCGCAGCATCGTGCGGCTGCCCACTCATTGATATCGCTTTTTGAAATTCAAGGAATCGCTTCCATGACCCTCGCGTCCGAAAACACGCCGATCAGCTATCTCTTCACGTTCCAGTGCCCGGACCGTCTGGGCATTCTCGCGAAGGTGTCTAACCTGTTGTTCGAGCAAGGTGCGTTTGTCACCGAGTCGTTCCATTACGGAGACCCGCGAACGGAAACTTTCTTTGCGCGGATGGTTTTCGATGACCACGTTCTCAAGTCGTCGGTCGGCATCCTGCAAGAAATGATGGGCGGCCTTGCTCAAGAGATGGACATGACGTTCTCTTTGCGGCGTGCTGACTACCGTCCGAAGGTATTGATTGCCGTATCAAAGTACGACCACTGCCTCAATCTGCTGCTCACAAAATGGCGTGCGGGCGCGCTAACTATCGACATCGTCGGCGTCGTCTCTAACCACGACGATTGCCGCAGTCTCGTGGAGTGGTACGGCATTCCGTTCCACCATTTCCCGATTACGCGCGAAACGAAGCCTCAGCAGGAGGCGCAGATTCTCGACCTCTTCAGCACGACCGGCGCCGAACTTCTCGTTCTCGCGCGCTACATGCAAATCCTGTCCGACGACATGAGCCGTCAGCTCGAGGGGCGTGCTATCAACATCCACCACTCGTTTCTGCCAGGATTCAAAGGTGCTCGCCCTTACCACCAGGCGTACGACCGTGGCGTGAAAGTCATCGGCGCAACCGCGCACTTCGTGACTGCCGACCTCGACGAAGGGCCCATCATTGCGCAGGAGGTTAAGGCAATCGATCACTCCTACACGGCTGACGATATGGTTCTGGTGGGTCACGACACCGAGGCAATTGCCCTGGCCAATGCTGTGCGGCTTTTCAGCGAAGGTCGCATCTTCTTCAACGGTCACCGCACCGTCGTTTTTTAATCCAACGCGCAAGAGGTGTCGCTTGGAAAATTACTCACTATGGTCGCTCGCCAAGCATGCGCTGACCGGTCATCGCCGCTGGACACCGGCCTGGCGTTCGCCTGAACCGAAGAAGCGTTATGACGTGGTCATCGTCGGCGGCGGCGGCCAAGGTTTGGCCACGGCCTACTACCTCGCGAAGAATCACGGCATCACGAATGTGGCCGTTATAGAAAAGGGCTGGTTGGGCGGGGGCAACACCGGGCGCAATACCACCGCAATCCGCTCCAACTATTTCTATCCGGAAAGCACGAACTTCTTCGAGCGCTCGTTAAAGTTGTACGAAGGGCTGAGCAAGGAACTGAACTACAACATCATGCTGAGCCAGCACGGTGTGCTCACGCTTGCTCATACTCCCCATCAACTTGACGGTCTCGAGCGTTGGTCGAACTCAATCCAGCTACAGGGTATCGACGCGGAAATGTTCGACCGCAAGCAGGTTAGTGAATTTATGCCGCTGCTCGACACGAGCGCGCATGCACGCTTTCCGATTCTCGGCGGCTTCGTCCAGCGTCGAGGCGGCGTGGCGCGTCACGATGCAGTTGCATGGGGTTATGCCCGCGGCGCGGATAACCTCGGTGTCGACATTATCCAGAACTGTGAAGTCACGGGCTTCAAATGCAGCGGCAATCGCATCAGAGGCGTGGAAACCAGGGCCGGTGTCATCGAGGCGGACAAGGTCGTGATTGCCGTTGCCGGGCACTCTTCTGTTCTCTCGAAGATGGTCGGTATCTCACTGCCCATCACGAGTGTTCCGCTGCAGGCCATGGTGAGCGAGCCAATCAAGCCCGTCCTCGATGGCATCGTCGTTTCCCCGCTCGTGCATGCTTATGTCAGCCAGTCTGATCGCGGAGAAATTCTGATGGGCGGCCGCGCTGACGCGTACCCATCGTACGGGCAACGGGGCACGTTGCCCGCTCTGGAAGAAACGGTGAGCGCTGCAGTCAACCTCTTTCCGACCTTCAGCCGCCTCAAGCTTATGCGGCAATGGGCTGGCATCGTCGACATATCGCCCGACTCGAGCCCGATTCTCGGAAAGACCCCGGTGACCGCGCTGTATATCAGCACAGGCTGGGGAACGGGTGGCTTCAAGGCCATACCGGTTGGCGGTGAGACGCTCGCCTATACCGTCGCTAATGATCGACCGCATCCGCTCATCGAACCTTTCGGTATGGACCGCTTCGTTACGGGTCGCTTCGTCAATGAAGCTGCCGCCGCCGGCGTCGAGCATTAAGCAAGGACCATCATGTTACGCATTCCCTGTCCGTATTGCGGCAGCACCCGGGACGAAGAAGAGTTCACATTCGGCGGGCCGCTCGCTCGCGTTCGCCCGGCAGACCCCCAGAATCTGAGCGACGCTGACTGGGCGACTTATATGTTCACCCGGGAAAACGCTCGGGGGCCTTCCGTGGAAAGGTGGCGGCACACGTTTGGTTGCCGGCAATGGTTCGGCATCGAGCGCGACACCGTGAGCCATGCATTGCTCCGTGTTTTTACGTTGGACCGCGCAGCATGCCAATTGAACGCAGTTGACCCGGCTAAGGGAGGTCTTCATGAAACCGCTTGACCGCGTTCCTGTCTATGGCGCGCGACCCGACGAAGCGCGGAAGAAGGTTGCCTTCAGTTTCGACGGAAAACAGTATGAAGGCCTTGAAGGCGACACGCTTGCTACCGCGCTCATAGCCAACCGGGTCGATATCGTAGGTCGCAGCTTCAAGCTGCATCGGCCGCGCGGGATCATGAGCGCTGGGGTCGAAGAGGCGAATGGACTGGTGCAACTGGAATCGGGCGCATTCGAAGAGCCGAACGTGCGCGCTACGCTGACGCCTCTTTACAGTGGCCTTAGTGCGGCGAGCCAGAATTCGTGGCCGAATGCGCAACACGACGTTCTGGGCATTCTCGATGTGTTTCAGCGCGTTCTGCCTGCTTCGTTCTATTACAAATCGATGATGTGGCCGAACTGGCACTTCTACGAGCGTTTTGTTCGGCCCATTGCCGGTCTCGGCAAAGCACCGAAAGCGCCGGACGCTCAGAAGTACCAGAAACGTAATGCTCACTGTGATCTGCTTATCGTAGGCGGCGGCCCTGCCGGGTTGACGGCTGCGATGGTTGCCGGCCGGGCTGGCTTACGCGTGATTCTCGCCGACGACCGCGAAGAATTCGGCGGCGCGCTGACCTCTGAGCGATTCGAGGTCGATGGTAAACCTGCCGCGCGTTGGGTTGAGAAAACCCTTGTATCGTTGCAGCACATGCCGAACGTGCAATTGCTGCCGCGCACGAACGTGAGCGGCTACTACGAGAACAACGTACTTGCAGCAGCAGAACGCGTATCGAATCACCTCGGACCGATTGGGCAGAACGGACGTCTGCGCGAACGACTCTGGCGCATCCGTGCGACTTCTGTGATTCTCGCCACCGGCGCGCTCGAGCGTCCGCTCGTGTTCAGCAATAACGATAGGCCAGGTGTGATGCTGGCCTCTGCGATACGTACGTACGTGAACCGGTTTGGCGTTGTACCTGGTCAACGGGCCGTGATTGCAGCAAACCACGACGATGCTTACCGGACTGCATTCGACTTGCATGCCGCTGGCGTCAGGTTAATTACGGTTGTCGACACGCGCCCGAAGGTTGACGAAGCTCTTGTCCGGGCTTTGGGCAATCTGGGCATAGCTCACTATGCCGGGCACAGCATTCGCGACGTTGCTGGCAAGCGCCGGGTGAAAGCCGTCAAGTTGTCGAAGCATCTTGGCGACGGGCTGCTTGCGAGCGATACGATAAGTGTGCCGTGTGATCTGGTTGGTATGTCGAGCGGCTGGACACCGACCATCCATCTGTACAGCCAGGCGGGAGGCTCGCTGCGGTACAGCGAAGATCGCGCATGTCTCGTGCCGGATGCGTGCTCACAGAATGTTCAGGTTATCGGCGCTGCCGACGGTCAGTTCTCGCTGCCAGAGTGCTTCAAAGACGGTCTTCAGGCGGGTGAAAAAGTCGTCCGCCAACTGGACGGCAGGCAGTCGGGCACGGTCGGAGTGCCCAGCACTCACGGTGCCAGCGAAGAAGCTCTGCGCATTGAGCCGTTCTGGTTCACGCAGAACACGCGCACAGACAAGCAGTGGCTGGACTTTCAGTACGACGTGAAAGTGTCGGACGTCGAACTTGCGATGCGCGAAAACTTCCGTTCGGTTGAGCATGTGAAGCGATACACGACGGGCGGGATGAGTATCGACCAGGGGAAATCGAGCAATTTCAACATTCTCGCAATCATGGCCGAATTGAGTGGGCAGCCCATTATGAAGGTCGGCACCACGCGGTTTCGTCCGCCTTATCAGCCCGTGACCCTCGGAGCGTTTGCAGGCAGCACCGTTGGCGAGCGGTACGCGCCGTGGCAGACTTTGCCCGCAATCGCGTTCCATCGCGCGCATGGCGCCCGCTTCGGCGATTATGGATGGAATCGACCGGAGTATTACCCACAAGGCAATGAAGATATCGTCGCAGCAACCCGGCGCGAAGTCCTTGCTGTACGGAACGGCGTGGGAATGTTCGATGGTTCACCGCTCGGAAAGATCGAGGTGAAAGGCCCAGACGCAGGTACGTTTCTGAACCGTGTGTATGTGAACAACCTGGCAACACTGAAACCCGGGTTTGCTCGTTATGCGATGCTGACGAACGACAACGGTGTCCTTATCGACGACGGTGTCGTCGTCCGGCTCGCCGGTGACCATTTTCTCGTTCATGCGACCAGCGGTGCGGTAGGCCGTGTGTTCCTGCTGCTGGAAGAATACCTTCAATGTGAATGGCCGGACTTGCGGGTGCATGTGAACAACGTCACGACCCAATGGGCGAACGTAACGGTCTCGGGACCGAAAGCGCGTAGCGTGATGGAACAGCTCGAGTCAGATATCGACTTTTCGGCGGAGAGTTTTCCCCACATGCACTTTCGCGCGGGAACGCTTGCAGGGGTTCAGGCCCGCATTCTCCGGGCGAGTTTCACCGGCGAGGTCACGTACGAAATCTCCGTCCCCGGACGCTATGCCCAAGCCTTGTGGGAGCATATCTACAACGTGGGCAAGCCGTTCGGAATTGCGCCATACGGCATTGAGGCGCTTGAGGTGATGCGCACGGAGAAAGGCTACCTTCACGTCGGCGCCGATACGGATGGATGCTCCAATCCGCTCGATATTGGCTGGGGCAAGATAATCGAAAAGAAAACGGACGACTTCGTTGGCCGCCGGTCCCTGCAACGCCCGGCGGATAAAGCAACTGGGCGCCTCGAGTTTGTCGGCCTCGAATCAGCCGACCCTAAGGTGCCGCTTCCGGTTGGTGGGCACTTTGTGAACGGATCTGCTCCGCAGCTTCCGGCAGCGTCCGACGGTTATGTTACGTCCGCCTGTACCAGTCCCATGCTCGGCAAATCGATTGGTCTTGGCATTCTGCGCAACGGCGCGTCGCGCCTTGGCGAAGAAGTGAATATCTACGCCAAGGGACGCATCATCTCAGCGCGGGTCGTTCCTACGGCCCACTTCGACCCGAAAGGAGAACGTCTGAATGGATAAGCTCATGGCCAGGTCTACGGTTTCGGACCAACTTGTGCAGGGGCGGCCTTTTCCAATCTGCTCGCGCGGATTGACGGTCTCGGAGCTGCCGCTCCACGGCATCTTCCGGCTGCAGGGTAATGCGAAGGACGCGGCGTTTGGGGCAGCAGTAACCGCTGCACTTGATCTTCCGCTTCCTGTATCGGAGGGATTCTCGGTCAGCGGCAACGCGCAGCTTGCATGGGCTGGTCCGAATGAGTTCCTCTACTTCTGCCAATTGTCTTCAGAAGAAATTGCGCTCTCCGCGCTTATTGCTGCTCTAGCCGGGCAATTTGCGACGGTCACCCAGGTGTCCGATAGCAGGGTGGCGTTTATCTTTTCCGGCGACGATGCGCCGGCATTTTTAGCCAAGGGGTGCGCGATTGACCTGAACCCGGTGGCGTTCCCTGCGGGACACGTCGTAACCACGCGTTTCGCGGGTCTTCCGTCCATGCTTATGCACCGAACGGTCGGCGAGTATGTCGCTTACTTTGACGTTGGCTCAGCAGCGTATGTATTGAGCTGGATGCTGGATGCGGCGGAGGAGTTCAGGGACGACCTTTCCGCAGGCCTGCAATAGTGGTTTGTCGAGGGAGGCCCGGTGGTTCCTCCCTCGACTTTGTCAGTGCGCGTTTCTGAAGCACCGTCTATCCGATTCCTGAGTCTCCTGGCGGGGTCTTCAGCAATGCGTGCATCGTCAATACAACCATCTTTACTTCAACGCGACGGTTGTCGTTGGCACGTATTTGCCGTTCTTCACTTCATAAAGGGTTACGTTCGCAGCGCGTAGGTCGCCTTTGGAATCAAACGCAATCTTCCCGGTGACGCCATCAAAGTCAACCTTCTTCATTGCTGGCAGATAGTCTGCGGGGACGGTCGAGTCCGCAAGCTTCATTGAATTGATGAGCGCCCATGTTGCGTCGTACGCGTATGGGGCATAGAGCACGACGGAGCCGTACTTCCTGAATTTCCCTTCGAACGTCTTGCCCTTCGGCATTTTGTCCAGCGGCTGGCCGGATTCCGCCGAGACCGTTCCTTCCGCAGCGCCGGCGCCAGCCAGTTCGATAAACTTGTCCGTCTCGATGGCGGAGCCGACCAGCGGGACGTTCATGGCCAACGCGTTCATCTGTTTGCGCATCGGACCTGCCTGAGCATCGACACCGCCATAAAAGATTGCCTGTGCGTTCTTCGACTTAATGGAAGTCAGGATGCCGCGAAAATCAATTGCTTTGTCGGAGACGTATTCGCGGTCGACGATGTCGACACCTGCCGCTTTGAGCTCGCTGACGACTACGTCGGCCAGTCCTTGTCCATACGACGTGCGGTCGTCCACCACGGCGATCCGCTTGTAGCCCTTGGTCTTTGCCAGATACTGGGCGACCACGCGACCGACATAGCTGTCGTCGCCAATTACGCGAAACGCGGTGGCAAAGCCTTGTCGCGTCAGGATGGGATTGGTCGCAGACGGTGACACCTCGGGGATGCCGGCATTGGCGTACACCTTGGAGGCCGGGATCGTCGCTCCCGACGTCAGGTGGCCCACGACACCGCTGATTTTTGCGTCAGCGAACTTCTGTGCGACGGCCACGGCTGTTTTCGGGTCGGCCGCATCGTCTTCGGAATCGAGGACGAAATGAACGGGCGAGCCCTTGATTTTGATTCCCGCCGCGTTTGCCTCGTCAATTGCCAGCTTGACGCCGCTTTCGGCGTCCTTGCCGATGTGGGCGACCTGCCCGGTTAGAGGGCCCGAGTATCCAATCGTCACCGTCTGGTCCGCGTTCGCGCTGGTGACCAATGCCACTGAACAACCTAGCACCAGCGTGCAACGTTCTCTTAATTTCATTCCGTTACCTCGTCAGATAAACCTAAGGAAGATGCTAGTCACAAGCGAGACGGTCGGCATCAACGTGAAACGTAGGCTCGAAGCCGAAAAACGCTCATCCAATCGACCAGCTGTCCGTACGAATTCAGACTCCGCAGTCAGGCCGGCAAGGAGTAACCGGTTTGTTCTGTGCTGCATAATGTACATGACTGTACTTACAGTAAATTCTTCAAAATCATTGAGCAACACTTTTATAACGGGTCACGCATAGTGGTTTACGCTGCGTTCCCTGAGCCTGGCAAGGTTCCCGCGGCGGAACATACATTTTTCGCGAAACGTCTATGCGCAATGCCTCTGGCAGACGCGGGCCATTCTGGATAATCGGTGTTGTCTCTCAAACATGGGTGCTCCAATTGGGCGCTCCGCCTGGCAAGTCCAAGCCATTCCATTGCAGGTCGTTGTGGAATTTGGAATGAGCACAGCTGCCCATAAACGCGATCTTTTGTGTGGCGCGGCTCGGAACTTCGGACAATAGCGGCTCGCATTCGCGAGCGCGGCCCCGAGGGGGCTCAGCGGAAGCCGTGCTGATTCTGGTTCAGAAGCCGGGAATGCTATGCTTGCTCCGAAATTAACCGTTATCGAAACACGCATGCCTGCAGAAATGACTGGTGAGAAATCGACGAAGAGAATGACCAAGGCTTCCCGGCCGGCCGTTGACCGTACTGTGTGGCTCGACGCCGCGCGTTCGATTCTTGTCGACCAGGGCATCGATGCGGTGAAGGTCGAACCACTGGCGGCGATGCTGGAGATCAGCCGCAGCAGCTTTTACTGGAACTTCAAGAGCCGCCAGGAATTGTTGGACGCACTGATTGAATATTGGACCGAGTTCAATGACCGGGCTTTGCGCGAACTCGTCCAGCCGCACGAGGAAGACCCGAAGGAGCGCGAGCAGTTGGCCAGGAAGCGTCTTCGTCAGTTGATGAATCTGTTTATCGATGAACGCGAGTTTTCGTCTGACTTCGACATGGCGATGCGCGAGTGGGCGCGCAAAGACCCTGCCGTTGCGAAGCGGGTTGCCCGCATCGATCGGCAGCGCATTGCTCACCTTCAGAAAATCTTCGAGGACATGGGTCATTCGAAGCCCGACAGCCTGATTCGGGCAAAGCTTCTCTACTTCCATCAACTCGGCTACTACCTCACAGGCATCAAGGAGAGTGAGGAAGTGCGCAAACGGGTTGCGCCGCGCTATCTGGAGTTGCTCAGCGGACTGAAACTGTAGGAGACCGAGGCTGCTGCACTGCCATCAACAATTGCGCGGCCGTATGCAGTCGCGTCGCGCAATCCCCAAGACTGCTATTTGATGACGCGCGCGAACGCCTCCGCAACATAGTCGACATTGTTGCTGTTCAATCCAGCGACGCTTATGCGGCCACTGGCGACAGCGTAGACTCCGAAATCCGATTGCAGCATTGCAACTTCTGTTGCACTGAGGCCGGTGTAGGCAAACATGCCTCTTTGCTTGACGATGTGTTCAAAACTTCGGCCTGGCACCGCAGCGCTCAGGCTTGCATGGAGCCTCTGCCTCATCTCGGCAATCCGCAACCGCATTGCATCAAGCTCGCCCACCCATTGCTTATATAGCGCCTCGTCCGACAGCACCCCCGAAATCAGGCGCATGCCATGCGTCGGCGGATTCGAATAGTTGCGCCGCACGTTGAACTTCAGTTGTCCCAGCACGTTTGCTGTCTGAGTTGAATCTGCGCAGTGCACGGTAAGAGCCCCGACCCGCTCGCCGTAGAGAGAGAAAATCTTCGAAAACGAGTTGCTGACGAGAAAGTTGCGTTGGCGGCGAGCCAGTTCACGCACGACAAACGCATCGAGTGTCAAACTTTCCGCGAACCCCTGGTACGCGATATCGACGAACGGAATGAGGTTTCGCTCTTCGACTACGTCTAGAATTTTTTGCCACTGCTCCTGGTCCGGGTCCACGCCAGTGGGGTTGTGGCAACAGGGATGCAGCAACACGATGTCGCGCTGTTTCAGGCCCCGTAGATCTTCCAGCATCCCGTTGAAATCGAGGCCTTTCGTCGTCGAGTTGTAGTAGCGGTACCGGCCAACCGTAAACCCAGCGCCTTCGAAGATGCCAATGTGGTTGTCCCAGGTAGGGTCCGAGACATGGACGGTACTGTCAGCGTAGTAATGCTTTAGAAAATCAGCGCCAACCTTCAACGCTCCACTGCCCCCAAGAGACTGGACCATGGCGAGTGACTCGGACGAAGGCGCAGCCTCGGAACCAAATAGCAGCCGGGCAACAAGATTCCGATAAGTACGATCTCCTTCCATCGGCAGGTACGAAACCGGTGCGTGCGCTGCGAACACCCGTTCTTCTGACTTCCTGACTGCATTGAGCACGGGAATCTTGCCCGAGTCGTCGTAGTAGATGCCTACACCAAGATTGACCTTGTTCGGGCGGTCGTCCTGGGCGAATTTCTCCATCAATCCGAGGATTGGGTCGCCGGCATAGGGTTCAACGTGTGAGAACATTTTTAACTTCCTAAGATCAGACTGTGCGTAGTTTCCGACGGGCAGTGGGTAACGATATCTATGTCGGAGCCCGGATACTTGTGCTCCCTATGACGCGAACATTCACGCGTCAGCAATTTGCGCGGCCGTGCCCGGCTCCACTTTCGCTGCAGCTCCAACCATGAAGGAAAAGCCGTCGGCAGCTCGTCGCAACATCAATGTCTGTCATGGCGCAGTTCGCTCCGATTTCGCCGAAATGCTTGCAGCCCGTTGGGTTCGTCACTCGAGTATTTTTTTGAATTTAATGTACATATCTGTACTCAATATAGCGGCAAGGAATTTCTCGGGCAAGGTTTGTGGACACTGGCGGTTTTAATTGAAAAAGCATCGTATTATGGCCCTATTTATCCAAGATAGAGGCACAATCTTCGGAGGAACAGAGGCTGGATTTTGCCAACTTGACGTTATATACATAAATGTACATGATAAGTGCCGCTCGGTGGCATCGGGCTATCGGCTTCGGAAGAACTCATTGGGTGGAGCAGGAAATGACCAAAGCGAAAATCATCGACGGCGTCGCGCTGTCGGCAAAGTTGCGCGAGGACGTATCTCGGCGGGCGGCCGCCTTGACCGCCAAGGGCATGAAGCCTGGGCTGGCGGTCGTACTGGTTGGCGACAATCCAGCAAGCGCGGTGTATGTACGCAATAAGGTCAAGGCGTGTGAACAACACGGACTTGCCTCTACCTTGGACCGATTGCCGGCCACCGTGACGGAGGCCGAACTCTTGCTGCGAATTCAGCAGCTGAATGCCGACCCGAGCGTACACGGCATACTCGTTCAGCTACCGTTGCCGCCGCATATCGGCGCTCACAAAGTCATCGAGTCCATTGCCGCTGACAAAGACGTCGACGGATTTCACGTCGCCAATGCGGGCGCGCTGATGACGGGCCGCCCGCAGTTCCGGCCATGCACACCCTATGGCGTGATGAAGATGCTTGAGGCGTACGACATTCCGGTGGCCGGTAAGAGCGCTGTGGTAATCGGGCGATCCAACATCGTAGGAAAGCCGATGGCGCTCCTGTTGCTCGAGGCGGGCGCGACCGTCACTATCTGCCACAGCAAGACGCCAAACCTCGCGGAGCATACAAAATCCGCCGATATTGTCGTCGCAGCGGTAGGGAAGCGAAACATCGTCACCGGGAGCATGGTCAAGCCGGGCAGCACCGTGATTGACGTGGGCATGAACAAGACTGATGAAGGGAAGCTGTGCGGCGACGTCGATTTCGCGTCCGTCAACGAGGTCGCGGGCTTTGCTACCCCTGTACCGGGTGGGGTGGGACCCATGACCATTACGATGTTGCTGGTCAACACACTGGAATCCGCTGAGCGCGCCGCGCTCGCCTGATCGCGCCTCCGCAACGCTTGGATGCTTTTTCGAATGCTGTGCATGTGATTCTTTGGTTTGCGCGCGATTTTTCGTCTTCTTAGGCTCTCAATTGGGTTACCCGCAACGCCCTTCAGGTCCCAACGACTTGAGAGGGAACAAACTAAATTAAGTGACATGCGCGTTTGGAGCGTCTAAATGAAGAAGCAACTGACCATGCTTGCGCTGGCGGGGGTCGTCACCTCGTCGACTGCGTTTGCACAATCGACCGTGACGATGTACGGCGTACTCGACGAAGGCATCAACTTCACGAACAACACTGGCGGCAACAAGAACTATGAGATGGCCGCCGGCTACGCCTACGGAAATCGCTGGGGTCTGAAGGGCGCCGAAGACCTGGGCGGTGGGTTGAAGACAATCTTCACGTTGGAAAACGGTTTCGACCTTAGCAGCGGCCGCGCGAACCAAGGTGGCAGGATGTTTGGTCGGCAAGCGCTCGTCGGTATCTCCAGCGACCAATACGGCTCGGTCACCTTCGGGCGTCAATACGATTCAGTGGTCGACTTCCTGGGGCCGACCACTGCGAACGGTAATTGGGCCGGTTATCTCTTCGCTCATCCGTACGACAATGACAATACGGATAACTCTTTCCGCGTTAGCAACTCGGTCAAGTACACCAGTGCCAATTACGGTGGTTTCAAATTTGGTGGACTGTACGGCTTTAGCAATACCGCCGGCCAGTTCGCGAACAACAGAGCGATGAGTGTGGGTGCGACCTATTCTGGTGGCGCATTCACCATCGGCGCCGCCTACATGGACATCAACAACGTCGGCATTGGCTCTACCGGTGCTGTCGCTGCGAATGACGCGAGCTTCTTTGCGGGCCATCAGCGGGAGTTTGGCGCGGGTATCAACTATAAAATTGGCCTTGCCACGCTGGGTTTTGTCTACACGCATACGAAACTCGACAATCCTACCGGCAATGGTTACCTCACGCCTTCCGCGTTTCCCGCGGGCATTAGTGTGAGTTCACTTCGATTCGACAATTTCGAACTCAATGCGCAGTACTACTTCACACCCGCCTTCTTCGTCGGGGGAATGTATACCTACACGACCGGCAAATACAACGGCAGCAACGGCAGTTCCAGTCCCAAGTGGAATCAGGCCGGGTTGATGGCGGATTACAACCTTTCGAAGCGCACTGACATCTACGTTCAAGCCGTCTATCAGAAGGTATCAGGCTCCACAGGCACGTTCCTGGACCAGGCCTATATCACCGGGACCGACAATTCCTCGTCGAGCAATAAGCAGTTTGTCGGCCGAGTTGCACTGCGTCACCTCTTCTGAGGTCACGTGATTCGATAAACGGCAGCTTTTACACCAGAAGGTCAACGAGCCACACCGGCGGTGACACCGCACGAGTAAGTGACGCTGGCCCGACGTCTCGCTTCGACGTTGGGCCGGTTGTTGTTTCACTCACAGCAAAACATGCGACGTGAATGACCCAAAGCAGAAAATCGTCCGGACGGTTTCTGGGGGCGGCTGCAGACCGAACTACTCAAACATGTGAGGTTCGCGGACTCAGCTCGGTAAGCCGTCATGCCTCAAGAATGACATGCATAGCATCAGTTTTCGTGAGTTGCGCCGTATTTGCGTTGCGATTCAAATTAACGTAGCCAGCGCTTATCAGCAGCCAACCATTTACATCTTCAGGCTCCAATCATGTTGTCGAACTCAGAACTCAAGTCACTCGTCAGTTCCCGTGTACCCGGTCGGTCGCTTCCCCAGCCGTTCTACAACGACCCTTCCGTGTACGAGCGTGAGCTCGAATTGATTTGGGAGCGTGAGTGGCTTCTCGCCGGCGTCGTAGCGCAGATTCCGAAGCCGGGAAACTGGTTCACGATGCAGGTTGGCCGTAGCTCGGTGGTCATCATTCGCGATAGGTCCAAAGGCATTCGGGCGTTCTACAACACCTGCCGTCACCGAGGCTCGCGGATCTGCGCCGGCGAGAAAGGTTCGTCGGCAACACTGGTATGCCCCTATCACCAATGGACATACGGCCTTGACGGGAAGCTGATGTTCGCGAGAGAAATGGGGGTAGATTTCGACACGTCGGCGTTTTCCCTGAAGCCTGTTCACTGTGAGACGGTAGAAGGTTACATCTTCATTTCCCTGGCGGAAGAGCCGCCGGCGTTCGACGACTTCCGCGAAAAAGTCTCGCCCTATATCCGTCCCCATGGGTTGGAAAACGGGAAGGTGGCATACGAGACAACCATCATCGAAAAGGGTAACTGGAAGCTTGTTCTGGAGAACAATCGGGAGTGCTACCACTGCACGGGTAGTCACCCTGAGCTTTTGCGCACAATCTCCGAGTTCGACGGCCCGACGGACCCTCGATTTGGCGGCGATTACGCAGAAAAATGCATCAAGGACGAGGGACGCTGGACCGCGGCCGGCCTTCCCCATGAGCCAATTGAAACTGACGAGGGGTATCGCCTCGTCCGCGTAGCGATGGAGCGCGGACTGTCCTTCACCATGAGCGGCGAGCTTGCCTGCAAGAAGCTCATGGGCACGCTCGATGATGCAGACGTCGGCTCGCTGCGATTGCTCCGCTTCCCGAATACGTGGAACCACGCACTTTCCGACCACGCGATCGCGTTTCGCGTGCTCCCGCTATCTGCGACCGAAACTCAGGTGACCACGTGGTGGCTGGTGAACGGCGATGCAGTCGAAGGCGTCGACTACTCGCTGGAAGACCTCACCGCTGTCTGGACCGCTACCAACGCCCAAGACCAGCGCCTGGTTGAAGCCAATCAGCTTGGCATCAACTCGAAGGGCTACGAACCTGGTCCATACTCATCGCTCGTTGAAAGTGGCGTAACTGAATTTATCGACTGGTATCTGTCGACCCTTGTTCGTGAGCTGCACTCCGCGCCCGCCACGATTCGAGTGGAGCGTGTCGCATCATGACGGATAGTCCATTCCGGGAGGTAACATGTGCCGCCGTTACCAGCGAGACGTGGAACGTCAAGACGTTCCATCTCTCGCTCGACGGTGCGGACCGGACACTCGAGTTCAGGGCCGGACAGTACGTCACGCTGGAATTCGAAATCGACGGACAGACGATTTATCGCTGCTACACGGTTTCGTCCGCGCCACACAACACTCAGCCAGGCGACTTCTGCATCACGGTGAAACATTCGCCTGACGGTGTCGTGTCCACCTGGCTGCACCGGAATTTTGCTCAGGGTGACAAGCTCAGGGTCTCCAGGGCAACGGGCGATTTTGTTTTGCCGGAGGGGCATCGTCAGCCACTGTTGTTCATCGCCGGTGGCGTGGGTATTACCCCGTTCATTTCCATGGTTCGCGCGCTGCGGACATCGAGAGATTCGGTCGACGTGCAATTCATCCAGTTCGCCCGCTTGCCGGAAGACATCATGTTCCAGGGGGAGCTCAAGGACCTTGGAGAAGCCGTCAACGGTTTGCGCACGCACTTTTTCGCCTCAACCCGCGCAGATTCCGACTGCCACCGTGGCAGGCTTAGCGAACAGACGCTCGACGAGACCGTTCCCGACTGGACGTCGCGTAGTGTCTATTGCTGTGGGCCCGACGGATTCATGGCATCAATGCGCAATCTGTTTGAGCGACGCGGCGGCGCGTCGGAGCGGTTTCACCAGGAGAGTTTCGAACTGCCGGCTGAGGTGAAGAAGATGCCGTCGCCGACAGGGGGGGCTTTCTCGGTCCGGCTCGCGCTGTCGAATCTTGACCTGTCTTGCTCACCCGGCCGAACCATCATTGAAGCAGTGCATGCGTCCCCGCAGGGAATCAAGATACCCAATGCCTGCCGGTCAGGTGTGTGCGGCACCTGCAAACTGCGAAAGCTGAGCGGCGAAGTTGAAATGCTGCACAACGGCGGGATAACGGACGAAGAGGTCGATGAAGGTTACGTACTGGCTTGTTGCTCCACGCCGCTCACCGACCTCCTTCTCGAATGCTAAAGGGGGACGCTCAGGTCCAGATGCTGCGCTTCCCAAAATCGATAAGCCAATCCAGGAATATTTTTGCGGGAGCGCTCAACTCCTCATTTTCCGTATGGATGATGTACTCCGACAACCCCGTCTTGTAGGACACCTTGAGCGGCTTGACCAGGAGCGTCTCGCGAGCGTCATGCGGTATGCCATACGACCATGCCAGGGCGACGCCCTTGCCGCTACACGCGGCCCGGTACACCAGATCGTAGTTGGACAGCGTCAGGTTCTTGTGCAGCCTCCCAGAATGCTGGCCGGCAAGCTCCAACCAGGAGTCCCATGAGTTGAAGGCTGAAATACTACTGTCAAGCTCGATTAACTCGAGTGCGGGAAGGTCGTCGATTGAGTTGATGGGGTGCGCCGCGAGGTATGCCGGGCTGCACACAGGGAAAATCTCTTCCTCGAAGAGCTTCACCTTTGTGACGTTCGGCCACTGCCCATCACCGTATCGTATTGCCAGGTCGACAGGATCTTTCCACGGGTCCACGGGCGTATTGCTGGCGAGCACCCGGATATCGATTTCCGGGTTCTGCGTGCGAAAGTCGATTATTGCAGGCATTAGCCAAAAGCTGGCCATCGCATTGCTCGCGGCGATTGTCACCGTGCTCGTATCAAGCGCTTCAATTACCGTCACTGCCCGGCGAATGGAATTCAAGCTTTGTGCAATGGCCTGCTGAAATATCAAGCCCGCTCGCGTCAGCTGAATCTCCTTGTGCCGGCGATTAAACAGGGCAACGCCCATCCGTTCCTCGAGCACCTGAATCTGTCTGCTGACCGCACCCTGTGACAGATGGAGCTCTTCCGCCGCGCGAGTGAAGCTCATGAGTCGCGCGGATGCTTCGAACGCACCGATCGTGTTCAGAGGCGGGAGACGCTTGCGTTGTGTAGCCACTCGATTCCCTCCAACTTCCATGGCGTGGGCAGGTAATTGACATGCCCGCTATCCCGACACTGTATTGGATTCTAAAAAGGTGGGCTACTGAAGCGGCGCCTATGTTGGTCGGTACTTACCCCTATCGTCGAAACCCTTGTGCAGCTTGGCTGCGATAAATTTTTCGACGATTCAAGGGTTTGCGCGTCTTACAGCACTGCATGCGAAAACACATGCAAACCATCAAGTCTTTTCGGTTTCCCCGGATTTTCTGGCTACCTAACTTGGAGTCTTCACGGCTCATCATCCGCGCAACGGCAAACCTTATTGCCGGCGCCCGGGAGAGCAAGTCAAACCGTTTCGTCCTGGTGGAAAAATGAAATCGCATTATCAAGCTGTCGTGATTGGTGGAGGAGTGGTCGGTTGCTCGGTCCTCTATCACCTGACCAAGTTTGGCTGGAAGGACATCGCGTTGCTGGAACGCAAAGTTCTGACGGCAGGTTCGACGTGGCATGCAGCGGCCGGATTTCACTCAATCAACAGCGACCCAAACATCGTACGTTTGCAGGCCTACACAATCGCGCTCTACAAGGAAATCCAGGAAGTGGGTGACCAGGATGTCGGATTGCATGTCCCTGGGGGCGTCGCGATGGCCGCCACCTCGGAGCGCTGGGAGTTTTTGCGGACTGAATGGTCCCGTCACCGCTTCATGGGAATCGACAGTGAGCTGATAACCCCTTCGGAAATCAAAGCGCTTTGTCCCCTCGCAGACACAAGCGAAGTGCTCGGCGGTCTGTGGAGTCCCGATGAAGGCCACCTCGACCCCTACGGCGCAACTCAGGCCTACGCCCGGGCCGCGAAAAAAGGGGGCGCTGAAATCCATCAGCAGACGAAGGTGGAGAGCCTTGAGCAGCTTCCAGATGGAACCTGGAACGTCTACACCGACAAGGGCATGATTCACGCGGAACATGTGGTCAACGCTGCCGGCCTGTGGGCGCGCGAGGTCGGGATGATGGCTGGGGTGAAGCTGCCGCTCATCCCGATGGAACACCACTATCTGATTACCGAGGCCATTCCGGAGCTCGCGGCGTTTGGCAAGGAAATTCCCGTGATGGTCGACCTCGATGGCGAGATTTACATGCGCCAGGAACATCAGGGTGTGCTGTTCGGCGTTTACGAGAAGAATTCCACGCCATGGTCGTTGACGGGGACGCCCTGGGACTATGGCGAGACCGATCTTCTGCAGCCAAATCTCGACAAGCTCGAAAACGAGCTGATGAAGGGCTTCGAGCGCTTCCCGAGCGTCGGCAATGCCGGCATCAAGCGCATCGTGAACGGGCCGTTTACCTTTACGCCGGATGGCAATCCGCTTGTCGGGCCGGTTCGGGGAAAGGGGAATTACTGGGCTGCATGCGGTTGCATGGCTGGATTCAGCCAAGGCGGCGGCATCGGACTCGCGCTCGCCCAGTGGATGATTCACGGCGAGCCGCAAGACAACGTATTCGGATTTGACGTTGCGCGATTCCCGAAACTGACCCAGAACTTCGTGACCGCGAAGGCGCAAGAGTTCTACGAACATCGGTTCTATCTGGCGCGCCCGAATGAACAGTGGCCCGCCGGGCGTCCTCTCAAAACCACATCCCTCTACGACCTGCAGGCTGAGAAGAATGCTGTCTTCGGCATCAGCTATGGGCTGGAGACACCAATGTGGTTCGCTCCCGAAGGCGAAACACCCTTTGAGACGCCGACTTTCAAGCGCTCTAACGCATTCGACGTTGTCGGCGAGGAGTGCGCGAATGTGCGCGAGAACGTCGGCCTGTTCGACGCCAGCGGTTATGCGAAATACGAGGTGACGGGGACCGGTGCATACGCATGGCTCGACAATCTCTTCGCGTCAAAAATTCCCGCGGTCGGACGTGCCCGACTCGCGCCGATGCTCAGCGAAACCGGGCGCCTAATGGGCGACCTGACCATTCTCCGGACCGCCGACGACACCTTCCTCGTGACAGGCTCGGGCTACCTCCAGGAATGGCACATGCGGTGGTTCGAGTCGCATTTGCCAGTGGATGGGTCCGTGCGAATCGAGAACAGGAGCGACTCGCTCGCGATGCTCGCCGTGGCGGGTCCCAAAGCGGCCGCGTTGGTCGAGCGTCTCATCGGCAAGAGCGCGGTCGACGCTGCCAGGCCCTTGCTGTCGGTCACCTCCGCGGAAGCCGGTGTCATTCCGGTCACAGTCGCACGACTGTCTTTGACCGGAGAGTACGGCTACGAACTCTACTGCGAAGCCATGCACGTGCGCGCCCTCTACAAGCAACTGTTTGCCGCCGGTGGTGATCTTGGTCTCAAGGAATACGGTGTATGGGCGTTGCTCTCCATGCGGCTCGAGAAGGGGTTCGGCATCTGGTCCCGGGAATTTGGGCCGGAATATACGCCTTCCATGAACGACCTTAAGCACTTCGTCGCGTTCGACAAGCCGCAGTTCATCGGCCGGGATGCAGCGTTGCGTGCGAAAGATCAGACGCCAAGCCGTCGCCTGGTGATGCTCGAAGTCGCCGCTACTGACGCGGACCCGAGTGGCTTTGAACCCATCTGGCTCGGCGAGAAAGTGGTGGGTTTCACGACCTCCGGCGGTTTTGGTCACACCGTTCGAAAGAGCCTTGCCATGGGCTACATCGAGACCGCGCATATCGACCCCGGCTCGAACTACGAAGTGCACGTCCTGGGCGAACGCAGGAGCGCAAGGTTGCTTCCGGAAGCGCCGTACGACCCGAAGGGCGAACGCATGCGGGCCGCGCGGTAGCCAACAACGATTCGAAAGGGAGCACCTATGAAGATTCTCGTCGCAGTTAAACGGGTCGCGGACCCAAACGTGAAGGTACGGGTACGGAGTGATGGAAACGGCGTCGACCTCACGAACATCAAGATGACCATCAATCCGTTCTGCGAGATTGCCGTCGAGGCGGCTGTCCGGTTGAAGGAACAGGGACTGGCATCCGACGTGGTTGTCGTTTCGTGTGGACCGACGCCGTCACAAGACGCGCTACGGACGGCCCTCGCGATGGGAGCGGATCGAGCCATCCTCGTTCATACCGAAGCGGAACTTCAACCGCTTGCGATTGCAAAGCTGCTCAAATCGATTGTCGCGAAGGAAGCGCCGGATCTCATATTGCTTGGCAAGCAGGCAATCGACGATGACTCGAATCAGACTGGGCAGATGCTTGCGGCGTTGCTCGACCGTCCCCAAGCCACTTATGCATCGTCCATCAGCCTTAAGGACGGTCGCCTGTCGGTCACCCGGGAGACCGACGACGGCACCGAGACCGCGCAAATGACGCTGCCGGCTGTCGTGACGGCGGACTTACGGTTGAACGAGCCGCGCTATGTGACGCTCCCGAATCTGATGAAGGCCAAGAAGAAGCCGCTCGACGTGGTGCAGGCATCTGAACTCGGCGTCGACATTGATCCGCATTACAGAACGATAGCGGTATCCGAGCCGCCTGAGAAGAAGGGAGGTGAAATTGTCGCCGACGTAAACACGCTCCTCAGTCGGCTTCGCAGCGACTCAACTCTTATCTAGCAGGTTTGCCATGTCAGTTCTTGTGATTGCAGACGTCGTCGACGATGTCGTGCTGCCAGCCACATTCAGCACCCTCGTAGCGGCCCGTCAAATTGCCAGTTTTACGAGCGCTCGCGTCGACCTTCTACTGGCCGGCCACCAACTTTATGCGTCCATTCCGGTGGCGGCATCTGCGGGCGCCGACAAGGTCCTCGTCGCGGATTCCGAACATCTCGCAGACCGCGGCGCGGAAAACCTCGCGGCAACTATTCTGTTGCTTGTCCAGAGCGGCTACACGCACATCCTGTTCAGTACCAGCAATTTTGGAAAGAATGTCGCTCCCCGGGTTGCCGCAAAGCTCGATGTCGCGCAATTTTCGGATGTCGTCGCCGTGCGCAGCGAATCCGTCTACGACCGTCCTATGTACGCAGGAAATGTCATCGCGACGGTCGAAGCCCTCGACCGGCTCAAAGTAATTACCGTCCGCTCGACGGCGTTCCAACCTGCAACAGCGGAACACGCAGCGGTGGCGGTCGAGCAGTGCGTCGTCACGCAGGATCTGAAAAGGAGCGAAGTGACCGGGCGCCAGGCGGCCGTGTCAGACCGCCCGGACCTGGCGTCGGCGAGCATTATCGTTTCGGGCGGACGTGGGCTCGGCAGCAAAGAGAACTACGAGCGAATCCTTGAGCCGCTAGCGGATAAGTTGGGCGCGGCGTTAGGCGCCTCAAGGGCCGCCGTTGATGCCGGCTTTGCTCCCAATGAGCGTCAGGTTGGGCAGACCGGGAAGGTTGTCGCGCCGGAAATCTACGTTGCAGTCGGCCTCTCGGGGGCCATTCAGCATCTCGCAGGCATGCGCGACTCGCGAATTATCGTCGCGATCAATTCGGATAAGGATGCACCGATATTCGGTGTCGCGAACTATGGCCTCGTTGCAGACCTGTTCGATGCAGTGCCCGAGTGGTTGGCTGCAACCGAATAAGTTGTCGTCACAGGTAGTCAAACTGCTGGGGCAACCTCGCGGTCTGTAGCTCATTTATCCACATATTTAACGCTAATAGAGACCCCATGAACTATCCGAAAGTCCTGCGAATTGCTGCCCTCACCCTTGGCATGACCGGGGTCTCGCTATCCGCGCATGCTGCCAGCTCGTCGACGTGGTGCAGCTCGGGAAAGCCAATCAAGTTTGCGGAGATTGGCTGGGACAGCGGCAAGTTCTTTACCGAAATTGCCCGCTACGTTCTTGAAAAGGGGTACGGCTGCACTACCGAGACCGTCAACGGGTCGAACGCCATCACACTCGGTGCGGTATCTACCAATGACCTACAGGTATTTGTCGAATACTGGAACGGTCGCACCTCGGCAGTTGAGACCGCAGCCAAAGACGGCAAAGTCAAAATTATCGGCGACCTGGTGCAGGGGGGGAGCGTCGAGGGCTTTTACGTCCCCGAGTACGTTATCAAAGGAGACCCGAAGCGTGGCATCAAGCCGATTGCGCCGGATCTGAAAAGCGTCTCGCAACTGAGCAAGTACGCCACCGTCTTCGCCGACCCGGAAGACCCCTCGAGAGGAAGCGTTCTGAACTGCCCGATTGGCTGGCAATGTGAATCGGACAACTCACAGAAGTTGAAGGCTTACAAGCTCGACAAGTCGTACACCAATACTCACCCGGGAACCGGCGCCGCGATGGATGGAACCATCGCGTCGGCAAACGAGCGTGGCAAGCCGATCGTGTATTACTACTATCAGCCCTCCACGCTGCTGGCGCGATACCCCTCGGTGCGTCTGGACGAGCCCGCATTCAATGCAGAGTGCTGGAAGACGATTAACAACAGCAAGGACGCAAGTCCGTGTCCGAGCTCGTCGCCGGTCACTAACCTGAAAGTCGTCGTTTCGACCCAATTCTTTACGGCAGACCCGGTCGCAACCGAGTTCCTCAGCAAAATGTCGTTGCCTATGGCGTCGGTGACTCAGGCATTGGCCAGCATGGGCTCCGGCAAGAGCGACCCGCGCGCCCTCGCGATCCAGTATCTGAAGAACAACCCACAGGCTTTGGCCACGTGGGTTCCGGCAGATGTCGCCCAAAAGGTTGAAGCGTCAATTTCGAAGTAGCATCGCGCCGTCCGGCTTTGCGCGGTGTACCGAATCCGGACGGCCAGTGGAGACAATGCAGTGAACGACATCTTCTTTAATGTGAATCTTGCTGATGTTATCAATCGCGAGTTCACTCAGATTGTGCGAAAGTACGCCGACGATTTTCACCAGGTAAGCAACTGGCTGCTCGTCTGGGTACTGAATCCTGTCGAGCATCTATTGCAGGCAACCCCTCCCATTGTGCTTCTCGCGGTTCTGGGCGCTCTAGCGTGGTTCGGTTGCAGGCGGATTGGCACGACCGCTGCCCTGGTCGCGCTAACGTATGTGATCGGTTGTCTCGGTCTATGGGACAAACTTATCTCGACCGTGTCCATCATGTTGGTCTCTGTTGTCGTCACCGCGGTCATCGGCCTGCCAATGGGCATCGCGATGGCAAAATCCGCCATGCTGCGACGAATCCTCAATCCGATCCTGGACATGATGCAGACTTTGCCATCGTTCGTGTATCTGATTCCTGTCCTGATGCTGTTTGGTCTGGGCCGCGTTCCTGCAATCTTTGCGACGACTGTTTACGCGTTGCCGCCCCTGATGCGCCTTACCGAACTCGGATTGCGTCAGTTGCCCGACGACGTCCTCGAGGCGTCGCAAGCTTTCGGTGCGACGCCGCTCCAACAGCTCATCAGCGTGGAGTTGCCGTTAGCGCTGCCCTCGATTATGGCCGGCCTCAATCAGGCGGTCATGATGTCACTCGCAATGGTCGTTATTGCATCGATGATTGGCGCAAGAGGGCTCGGCGAAGATGTGCTTTCGAGTATCAACAATCTCGACATGGGACAGGGGATTCAAGCTGGACTCGCGATTGTGATTCTTGCGGTGGTGTTCGACAGAATTACCCAGTCGTATGGACGTTCGCGGCGACAACGACTCCTTGCATCCGGCGCAAACTCGCTCAGGAAATCAAAGTTGACTTCGGCGGTCAGCGAAGAGCAACGGGAGGCAAAGGCATGAGCACGACTTCGTTGGAACTTCGAAACGTCTATAAGATTTTTGGCCGGGAATCGTGGAACCTCCGCGAAGCTCAGGCGGCAGCCCGTCAAGGCGCGTCGAGAGAGGAGATTCTGGAACGGACAGGTTGCACGGTTGCGGTCCGCGACGTGTCGCTTTCCATCCAGGAGGGTGAGATTTTCGTCATCATGGGGTTGTCGGGTTCGGGGAAATCAACCCTGGTCCGGCACTTCAACCGCTTGATCGAACCCACTTCTGGGCAGCTTCTCTTTCGCGGCCAGGATATTCTGAAACTATCGACCCGCGAGATGCGCTCGATACGTCGACGCAATATCGGCATGGTCTTTCAGAGCTTCGCGCTCATGCCGCACAAGACGGTGATGGAAAACATCATCTTTGGGCGAACGCTTCGGGGCGACCCGAAACGGGAGTCGACCGCTGATGCCAAGAAGTGGCTTGACGGCCGAATCGGCTTGAAAGGTTACGGCGATAAATTTCCAGACGAACTCTCCGGTGGCATGCGGCAACGCGTCGGTCTCGCTCGCGCGCTCGTATCCAACCCCGATATTCTGCTGATGGACGAGGCTTTTTCAGCGCTGGACCCATTGATTCGCAGCGATTTGCAGGACCTGTTGCTCGAGATGCAAACGGAGCTGAAGAAGACCGTTATCTTTATCACGCACGATATCGATGAAGCGATGAAGCTTGGCTCCCGCATTGCCATCATGAAGGATGGTGAGGTCGTGCAGGTCGGAACGCCCGAACAGATTCGCGATAATCCTGCAACCGATTATGTGCGGCGCTTCTTCAAGAAGGGGTGCAACTGACTGCCAGCCTGCTACGGGACGACGTCAACGGAGAATACATGGAACGCGTCGCGCACGGCATGGCAGCGGAAGCGCCCGGTACCTATGAGCAAGAGATACTGGCCGCGCACGAAGGCGAGGTGCTGGGCCATCGTTTTTTTCTCGAGATGTCGCGCCACTACGCGGAGGATGTGTACGGTAGGCGCGCCTTCCTGCTTCTGACTGAGGTCGAGCGCGAGACCGGTTTGCTGATGCGAGGCTTACTGGCAAGACATCATATTGAGTGCCCGCCACCGGCAGCCTCTATCGCCAGGGGACTGGCGCTAGCGCAAAGTTTCAAGGCACTTGCGTGGGATACGTTGATCGTGGAGATGGCGCGACGAATCGCTCCGGCTGTCGTTCGATTTGAATCTCTCCTGCACAAAGCCCCTGCCGCAGACCTGGAGGTCATCGCGCTGCTTGTGGAGCATGAACGCGCTCTTGAAGCGTTTGTATGCAGCAAACCTCACCGGAGCAACGACGCGTTGAGACCAGGTGTCAGGTACCTCCGTCGGCTAAGAAAGCAGACTTGCATGATTTTTTTCATGCAATGAATCAGTTCTTTTGCATTGACGGGTATGTTTTGGCCCGAAATGATAGTACGCAGAGGCTGGGAGGAGACCCGTGATATCGAAATTTGTGCTCGGCACGGTAGTGCCGCTGCTGGTCACATGCTGCAGCGTGGCGATGGCTCAGCAAATGGTCAAAATCGGCTATGCGGGACCCATGACGGGACCGGTCGCTCAAATCGGCAAGGATGGGGAGAGCGGCGTCCGGCTCGCCATCGAGGAGGCGAACGCCAGGAACATCCGCATCGGCGGTCAGCCCGTCCGGTTTGAACTCGAGTCTCAAGACGACATGGGAGACCCGAAGACGGCAACGACGGTCGCACAAAAATTAGTCGACGATGGCGTCGTCGGTGTCATCGGCCACCTGAACTCCGGGGCGACGTTACCTGCCTCGAAGATATACTCGGATGCCGGCATGCCGGAGATTTCGCCCGCATCGACGAACTCTCAGTACACCAGACAGGGGTTCAAAACAGCATTCCGAGTCATTGGCGATGACCATGATGTGGTCAAAGTTTTGGTGACCTACGTTCTTGAACGAATGGGGGCAAAGCGCATCGCCGTTGTCGATGACCGTAGCGCCTACGGTCAGTCGTTCTCAGACGACGTGATAGAGCAGCTCAAGGCGAAAAACGTCAGCCCTGTCGGCCGGCAATATGTCACCACGCAGGCCGTCGATTTTCGGGGAATCTTGACGGAATTGAAGTCACACAATCCGGACGTACTGATTTATGCTGGCGTCGACGCGCAGGCGGGGCCAATGCGCAAGCAAATGGTTGGTCTGGGGATGGGCAAGACACTGATTGCCGGCTGTGCAATCGAGACCGACAAGTTCATCGACCTCGCAGGTGGACCGGCGAATGCGGATAGCAATATCTCGTCTGAATCCGGATATGCGCTCGATGCCATGCCCAAGGGCAAGGAATTCGAGTCGCGGTTTGCGAAGTATGGGAAACCTGTCCTGTATTCGCCTTATGCCTATGACGCAACGTGGGCGCTCATCAAGGCCATGCAAGCCGCTAACTCTGTGAAGCGGCCCGACGTTCTGACCGCGCTGAGGAAGGTGAGCTTCGACGGCGTAACCGGCCAGATTTCATTCGACGACAAGGGCGACCTCCAGGTTGCCCGAGCGACGATATTCAAGGTCGTCGACGGACACTGGAAAGGGGTCGAGACGGTCGTCGTGTCGAAGTAAGCCGTACGGAGGTTCAAGAGGGATTGGCAGCGGCAATCGGTATGTGCAGTGGCCTAGTCGTTGTACTGCGTCATATCGTAGTACGTGGTCCCACTCTGCGCGCCACCCAACTGCACGAGGCGCGAACCACCGGTCGTCAACGCCGGGAACGGGCAATTTGTGCAAGTCTGCGTGCCCGTGGAATTGATCCCCGAATGGACGGTGGTTTGATACTGGCCGACCGTTGTGTTGTTCGGCGCGCCGGTCGAGAAGCCATAGATCGCGGTGCTTGAACCAGAGCCTGTTCCGGTGTTGGCCTGGATCTGCACGGACGTCACCGGATAGGTGGGATTGGGTCCGGTCACAACGCTCGACCATGTCACGCTCATCGCGTATTGCACGCCGGCTAGCGATCCGCCTGGCGTCAGGAACTGGGTCGCGAAGTCCGGCTGCAGCGTCGGCCACGCGACCGTGCTGCCCGCCGCCGCGTTCAACGGGCTGCCCGGATTGATGATCGACGACTGGCCGAGCTGCGCGCCGTTCCTGTCGTAGAACGTGACGGTGTAGGTTGCGTAGAGCGGCACGGCGCTCGCGTCGATCGCTTGCGCCGCGTAATAGCCGCTCGAAGTCGGCGTGAAGCTCGCGCTCGACGACAGCGCTTGCCATGACCAGCGGTACAGCTCCGTATTGCTGCCAGTGGTCGCCGGTGAAACCGGCACCGCGCTCAGCGGCAGATCCGACAGACCCAGCGAGTCACTGCCGAGCGCATTGCGCGGCATCAGCCAGAGCGGCGCAGTGAGGCCCGGTCCGGTGACGGAAGCCGAATACACCGTCGGATTCGCAGCGGTCGGAATCGCGATCTTGAGACCCGATTCGTAACGGTTCACATCGATCGGTTTCGAATCGAGGAAGGTGCGGCGCTGGATTTGCGACATGATCGAAACAGCGAATTGCGACTGATTGCCGATCAGATCCCAGCCGAGCTGCGTGCCGCCAGGGAGCGTGACGGGCGTGGCGAGCTGTTGCGCGATGGTATAGAGCACGCCGCCCGAAGCGCCGCTCGCCAGCGTGACCGGCAACTGCACGAGCGCCAGTTGCTTGCCGTTGCGCGCGAAGAAAGCGAGCGTTTTCGGCGAACCGAATACCGCGCCGCTGAAAGTCGCATCGGCCTGGCCGTGGCCGATGGCCAGATCGGTCGAACCGTTTTCAAGGAAGCTGGTGTCGATTGCCGGCGAGCATGACGTATTGAGCGTGCCATTTGCCGCGCAGGCAGTCAGCAGGGACGCAAGTGGTTCCAGATAGTTCGCCGCCGCAGCCGGCGCTGCCAGCGTGACCGATTGGGTGGTCTGGTTGTTCAGCGCGACCGTCGTGCCCGGTGCCGCATTCGACACCAGCAACAGGCCGCCGTTGGCCGCCGACACCAGCGAGACCGTGTCGATCACGGCATCGGCGCCGGTGTGATTCGGCGTAAAAGCCGTGCCGATGGGATCGAAGCCCACCGCCTGCACGCCGTTCTGCGCGAGGATTTTCGCTAGTATCGCGTCGAGCGTGAGGGTGGCGATCTGCACGGACGGCAGCGTCACCTTGGCCAGCGCCGTGGTGGACGCGAGGTCGGCCGGATTACCCGAGGCCGTCAGCATGGCGGCAATCGCGGTGGTCAGCGTGGTGACGTTGACGATAGCCGGCGCCGTGCTGCTCGGCAGGCTGGCGAGCACGGAGACGAGCGGGGCCAGCACTCCGGTGGGGTCCGTGACGGCGATCAGAAACGGCGCGGTCATGCCCTTCACCGAGATCGTGTACGCGCCCTGGGCGTTGGTGCTCGCGCTGGCCTGCGCTCCGGTCGCATCGGTCAGCGTGACGGTCGCGCCCGCCACGGCGGTGCCTCTCGCGACCGTGCCGCTTACCGTGGTGGCCGTGACCGTCGGCGTGCTCGATGATGACGTTGAGCTGGAACCGCCGCCGCCGCAACCGCTCAGTTGGAACAAGGCAAAGGCCACGGCAGCCGCGACGCCGCTACGCACTAACGATCGATGCATGAAATTCCCCGCTGCTTCGTTTATATGATTCGTTTGTTATCCCGGCAAACCGGGTATGCCGATGAGTTTGACGGTGTTCTGTGTATGCCGCGCGATGCCGCCAGATTGAATGCGGATTATCTCCCGCGATTAATCGGTAAAGGGCACATAAACGGCACTTAAACGGCACATTCACGGCGGGCTTTAGCGCGTTCGGAGAATACTTCAAAGCGGCGCGCTTGTGTCGCGCGCCGCGGAACCGCCGTTCAACTTCAGCGTTTTCAATTACTTGCCCAACTCGTGGCCGATAATCCCGCCGGCTACTGCGCCGCCGACCGTGCCGACCGCGCTGTGATTGGTCGCCTCGTTACCGATGACGCCGCCTGCCGCCGCGCCGCCAAGGGTACAGCCGGTCGTGACTGCCAGTAACGTCAATACAACTGCAACGATGCCCAGGCCAGAAAGATTGCGCATGATGTCACCTCGGAGGTGTGTCGATATACAACCGGGCAGCAATAGCCATGCCGCGTCCGTATTACGAGTGTCCGTAGAGCCCGCGGTGCCGTGGCATCCGGGCGGTGAAACGGGTTTGCTGGAGTGATTCGCGCTTGCTAGACTGGCCTTCGCTACCCCACTGCAAACCCCGTTTTGCCGCCGTACGCCGGTCTGGCGTTTATGTCCGCGGCGCGATCAATCGGAGACACCATGTCCTACCTGCTACTTATCGTCGAACCCCCGGATCAGCGCGTCGAACGCGGCGAGCAGGCGGGGCGCGAGGTTTATGACCAGATGGTGCGTTTTGCCGCCGACCTCAAGGAGCGCGGCAAGCTGCTCGCCGTCGAATCGTTGGCCTCCGAGTCCGTGCGTGTGCAGGTGCGCGACGGTCAGCCCAAGCTGCTCGACGGCCCGTTCGCCGAGGCCAAGGAAATGATCGGCGGCTTCTTCCTGCTCGATTGTGAAACCCGTGAAGAAGCGGTGGCGATCGCGCAGGCCTGTCCGGCCGCTTCATGGTGCACCGTCGAAGTCCGCAAAACCGGCCCCTGTTTCCTCTAAGCGGAATCGCCCGGGTTCATCCATTTGCGCTATTTTCTTAGGGATTTCCCTGGATCGGTAGCAAAGATGTCGATCCGGTCACGCGTCGCTCGTCGTGTGAGTAAGGAGCCAGCAAACAGAGAGCGGCTCTACACCTACTACACGCCACCCAAGGAGCGATTGCGATGCGATTCATGATCATAGTGAAGGCGACGGCCCTCAGCGAAGCCGGCGGGTCGCCGGACGAAGCCCTGATGGCCGCGATGGGCGCCTACCACGAAGAACTGGCCAAGGCCGGTGTGCTGCTCGACGCAACGGGCCTGCAACCGAGTTCGAAAGGCTGGCGCATTCGCTACAGCGCGGGCAAGCGCACGGTAATCGACGGTCCGTTCGCGGAAACCAAGGAACTGATCGCCGGCTACACGCTGATTCAGGTTCGTTCCCGCGAAGAAGCCATGGAATGGGCGCGGCGCTTCCCGGCGCCGTTCGGCGAACAGGCCGACGGCGAAATCGAAGTGCGGCAACTGTATGAACTCGAAGACTTCGAGCCGGGCCCGGAACTGGAGCGCTTCAAGAAACTGGATGCGGCCAAACATTGATCATTGATCGCCACGCCGATCCGAGCGCGACATAAGGCGCCGATCCGGTCACATCGAAAGGATCCATCATGCTTAAAACCATTCTTATCACCGTCGTCGCGGCGGTGGCTCTTGTGCTCATCTACGCGGCGACACGGCCCGACACTTTTCGCATCGAACGCAGCGTGCGCATCAAGGCGCCGCCTGAACGGGTCTACGCGTTGATCGACGACCTGCATCAATTCAATCGCTGGAATCCATTCCTGCTCAAAGATCCCGCGACGCAAGGCACTTACAGCGGCACGCCAGGCGGCAAGGGTGCGCGTTATGCGTGGCAAAGCGAAAAAATCGGCGTGGGGCAGATGGAAATTGTCGATACGGCGGCGCCGTCGAGCGTGACGTTGAACCTCGATTTCATCAAGCCGTTCGAAGCGCATAACATCGCCGAATTCGAGTTGAAGCCGGAGGCGGGCGAGACTCAGGTCACCTGGGCGATGCATGGACCCGCTCCCTTTCTGTCGAAGCTGATGCAGGTATTCGTCAGCATGGACCGGATGGTCGGCAAGGATTTCGAAGACGGCCTGAGCAATCTGAAAACGCTTGCCGAGGCGAGTTGAATACGCCGGATCGCCGCGCAAGCGAGCACACGACAGAATCAACGCAGGATCAATGGATTCCATCATGCATAAGCAAATCTACGTCAATCTCGCGGTCGGCGATCTCGAACGGTCGAAAGCATTTTTCAGCACGATCGGCTTCAGCTTCGACGCGCAATTCACCAACGAGCAGGCAGCGTGTCTGATCCTCGGCGACAACCTCTACGCCATGTTGCTGGTCAAGGACCTGTTCAAGTCCTTCACGCACAAGTCGCTTTGCAATCCGAAGGAAAGTACTGAAGCGTTGTTGGGGTTGTCGTGCGAGAGCCGGGGCGAGGTGGATGCGCTGGTCGCGAAGGCGCTCGCCGCCGGTGGGACGGTGCCGCGCGCGCCGCAGGACTACGGCTTCATGTATGGGCATGGCTTCGAGGATATCGACGGACACATCTGGGAGCTGATCTACATGGACCCGAACGCCAGGGCAGCGGGCTGATCCCGTGACGACGCCGGCGACCCATCGTGCCATCGAGGCTGTCTGGCGGATCGAATCCGCCAAGGTCATCGCCCACGTCGCGCGGATCGTGCGCGACGTGGGACTCGCTGAAGAGCTGGCGCAGGACGCGCTGGTGGCAGCGCTCGAACATTGGCCGGATGCGGGCGTGCCCGACAATCCGGGAGCCTGGCTGATGGCGACCGCGAAGAACCGCGCCCTCGACCGCTTGCGTCAGGAAGCGCTGCATGCCCGCAAGCGTGAGGCGTTGGGCCACGATCTCGACGCACTGGAGGCGCACCTCGTGCCGGATTTCGTCGATAGCCTCGATGCAGCACGCGCCGACGATATCGGCGACGACCTGCTGCGGCTGGTGTTCACCGCGTGCCACCCGGTGCTGTCCACCGACGCCCGCGTTGCGCTGACGCTGCGCCTGCTCGGCGGCCTCACCACGGAAGAAATCGCCCGCGCGTTTCTCGTGCCCGAGCCGACCATCGCGCAGCGCATCGTGCGGGCCAAGCGCACGCTCTCCGCGGCCAAAGTGCCGTTCGAAGTGCCGCAAGCGGATGCGCGTGCGCCGCGACTCGCCTCGGTGCTGCAGGTGATCTATCTGATTTTCAACGAAGGCTATTCGGCCACCGCCGGCGACGACTGGATGCGTCCGGCGCTGTGCGAGGAAGCGCTGCGGCTCGGGCGGGTGCTGAGCGGGCTCGTACCGGACGAAAGCGAAGTGCACGGTCTCGTCGCGTTGATGGAAATCCAGGCGTCGCGCACCCACGCGCGTACCGACGCCGACGGCAAGCCGGTGTTGCTGCTCGACCAGGACCGCAGCCGCTGGGACCCGCTCCTGATCCGCCGCGGGCTGGCCGCGCTCGCCACCACCCACGCGTTGGGCGGCGCGGGCGGCCCTTATGCGTTGCAGGCCGCGTTAGCCGCGTGTCATGCGCGGGCCCGCCGTGCCGAAGAGACCGACTGGGCGCAGATCGTCGCGTTGTACGACGCGCTGGCGCAGGTGGCGCCTTCACCGGTGGTCGAGTTGAACCGGGCGGTGGCAGTCGGCATGGCGTTCGGGCCGGCTGCCGGTCTGGAAATCGTCGATGCGTTAGCGGCCGATGCGTCGCTCGCGAACTATCACTGGCTGCCGAGTGTGCGCGGCGATCTGCTGGAGAAGCTCGGCCGCGTGGAAGAGGCGCGCGCCGAATTCGAACGCGCCGCCGCCATGACGCGCAACGCGCGCGAGCGCGAGCTGTTGCTCGAGCGTGCCGCACGCGGCAGCACACATTGAGGCAGCACGCATTGAATCGTACGCAACTTACCGGATCAACTGGCGCACACCCAACGCGACGATCAGGCCGCCGCACACGCGATCGATCCACGCCTTGCAGCGCCGGTACGCCGTGGCAATCCGCGCATGCGACAACGTAAGCGCGACGAACCCATACCAGCTGCTCGCGACCACGCAGACCATGCCGAGCATGGCAGCAAATGTGCCGACGCTCACATGCGGCGGCGCGGCGGACGAGAACACCGCGGCAAAGAATGCCATCGACTTCGGATTCGCGATGTTGGTCGCGAAGCCTTGCGCGAATGCTTGGCGAAAGCCGCCGGCCGACGCCTGCAGGTCTTGCGCCGGCCTACCCGGCGATGCGTTCGCAATGAGGTGCCCGCCGAACCAGATCAGATAACCGGCGCCGGCGATCTTCACCGCCAGCGCGAGCCACGGAAACGCGGTGAACACGATGCCGACGCCGAGAATCGCGCAGCTCGCCCAGAACAGATTGACGAGCACAATGCCGCCGACCATCGCGAGCGCTTCGACGCGCGTTGCCGAAGCGGCCTTGTGCGCCACCGCGACGAAGTTCGGGCCGGGGATCACAACGCCGGCTATATACACGGAGAAAACGCCTAGAACGGCTGATCCATCAATCACACGTTGCTCCTTAACTCATCCATCCGGCAAAGCGTAGCGTAACCGCTAATCACGCGAGCTGCGTGCGCTGCGCCCGTCGAGCAATCAGGCCGAAAATCAGGCCGAAAAGAACGCCATGACGGCAGTCACCACACCCGCTGCCGCAATACCGAACGACAGATTGCGCAGCCATTTCTTGCGGGTCAGCAACGTGATCGCGCACAGGGCGATCGCCACCTGAATCAAAGTCGTCGCCTGCGCCCAGCGATGATGGCCGTGCAGCAGCGCTTCACTTTTAGCGTCGTTGTCCACGACCTCTTTCTCGATCGACTCTGCCTTCGCGCGGATCGGCTCTTTCTGCTGCTTGTACTTGTCGACGTCGGCGAGGAACCTGGCGTGGGCGTCGGCATTGCCGGGCGACAGCGCCGCGCCGAGTTCAGCGAGATTCTCTTTCTCGCCCTTGGCCTGGTAGTAGTTCCATTGATTCGATGCTTCAGTCTTTTTGATGGCGGCTTCGTTCTTGTAGTACAGCGCCAGATTTTCGCTGTTGCCGCTCTGGTAGGCGCACAGCGCGCCGATCGTCGCGAGGATCGCCGTCATCACGGCCATGCGGCTGGCAAAGGGGTCTTCGTCGTGGTGACCGGCGTGTTCGACCGCATGGTCGTGCGGACCATGCACTTCATATTCTTCAGACATCTGATTCTCCGAGCGAGGCTTTTCTTGTGATCTCCGGGCGTCGCGCATGGTGGTGGCCCATGCGCGGGCGACGCTGCAAGCGCTGCCCGCCGGCCCGGCGGGCTCAATCTTAGCGTGTGGCGCACGGTGATGGAAAAGCTATCGCGCGAAGGGGCGTCAATGGGGGGGCGTCGATACGGGACGTCAATGAATACCGGCGGCCAGCCACGTCCGTACGAGCGAGATCACATGCTCGCCGGCCAGCATGCCGAGCAAGCCGACTAGCGCGACCGTCGGCGGCGCGGGCGATTTCACCTGCATGGCGCTATAGAACAAACCGACCACGACACCGGCAATAAGCGAGATCAAGTACGCTTTCATGTTTGATAAACCCATCGGAAATGCGGGCAGCCACGCCCGCTGATCGCTTCGGCAATTACATCGTGATAACGATCCGGCCGCGCGCGCCGGCGGCCACCGCCTCGTAGGCTTCGCGGGTTCGTTCGAGCGGGAATTCCTGTGCGATGACCGGCGCTTGCAGCTTGCCGCTTTCGAAGCCTTCCACCAGCGCGGTCATCAACGGCGCCGATTCGACGACACCTAGCTTGGCGCTGTCCACGCCGAGCAGTTGCGTTTCGTTATGGTAGAAGTCGATCAGGTCGAATTCCACGCGGCGTTGACCCGTGGCGCTGATTTCCAGTACCCGGCCGCGACGCTTGACGAGACTCAATGCGGTCTGAAACGCAACGCCGCCCACCGCGTCGTACACCACGTCCGCGCCGTCGCCGCCGGTTAGCGCTTTGAGGCGCTCTACTGCGTTTTCGTCGAGCGGAACGTATTCGTCGATCAACTGGGCCGCGGGTGTACCGGCGGAAAGCGGATGACGATCCACCCCGATCACGCGCGCGCCTCGCGCTTTCGCGATTTGCACCACCGCGCCGCCGACGGCGCCACCCGCCCCGATCACGGCAATCGTTTCGCCCGCTTGCAGGTGGGCGTATTCGACCGTGCCGAGCCACGCGACCACGAAGCTCACGCCGATCGCGGAGGCCTGCGCGTGGCTGAGCGTGGTGGGCTTGCGCGACAAGGCGGTGAGCGGAATCTTGATGAACCCGGCGTGCGTGCCGTCGCGTGTGAAGCCGATATCGCCGCCGGTGCCCCAGACTTCGGCGCCAAGCCATGCCTGCGGGCCATCCACCACGACGCCGCTGAAGTCGCGGCCCGGCGTGCGCGGCAGGACGGTGTGTTCGAAATGGCCGGACACGTTCTTGACGTCGCTCGGATTCACCGAGGCCGCCTTGATTTGCACGACAGCGCTGTCCGCGTCGGCTTGGGGCGTCGGCAGATCGAGGTATTCGAGCACCTCGGGGTTGCCAAAAGTCTTGAACTGAATCGCTTTCATCGCGTGTTACTCCTGTCGGATCGTGCGCCGCACCGTGCAGCGGATGAGCGTAGTCTAGATGGCCGGTACAAAAGCGTTGAGACAAAGACTTTCGAATTTCGGACAAAACAGGCGATGGACCGGCTGACAGGGCACGCTGAGGGGGGCCGCCTGGCCGACGGCGCGAAGGGCTCAGCCGTGCGTGGGCAGCTTGCCTTGCGCCGGCGCCGGCGAAGCGTCAGAGGCCGTCCCGCTGAGCGTGCCGCTCGGATCGAACTCCGTCGGCGGCGCGCCCAACTCACGGCGGAACATGTCGCTGAAGCTGCTCGGCTGGAAGCCCAGCGAGCGCGCGATGCTGCTGACCGGGCGTCCCTCGGCGAGACCCGACACGGCGACCGCCAGTTGCACCTGACGCCGCCATTCGGCAAAGCCCACCCCCAACTCGCGCGTGAACAGGCGCGCCAGCGTGCGCACGCTGGCGCCGACCGACGCCGCATGCTGTTCGAAGCTGATCGCGATCGACGGGTTGTCGATCACCGCGCGGCACAGCGCGTCGAGCCGCCGGTCCGACGCATCGGGCAGGGCGATGCGCAGTGACGAGCGCGGCGCGTGCCCCAACTCCAGCATCGCGAGGCGATAGGCGGCTTCGAGATAGGTATCGTCGCGAGCATGGGTGAGCTCATATTCCGCGATCGACGTGATGAGTTCGCGCAGCAGGCCGTTGATCTCGAACACGTCGCTGCGATCACTCAGATGGCCGACATTGCGCCTGTGGAGATAGATATTGCGCATCTCCACCTCGCTCATCATGTGGATGGAATGAACGGTGCCGGCCGGCAGCCAGACCGCGCGCTGCGGCGGCACAACCAGCGCCTCGCGGCCGACTTCCACCCACATCACGCCGGAGACCGCGTACAGCACCTGCGCCCAGGTATGCGAATGCGGATCGATGCGCAGCCCACGCGGATAGTGGCGCATGAGGGATCGGGCGTCGGCGTCGTCCTGAAGTTCGGGTGGGCGGGCTTTGGGCACGGCGGTTCGCTTCGCTGTTCACGGTTTGCTCTTCACGCACGAAGAGCGCGGACCCGGGTGGTCGGTGTGCGAAGCATAGCGCGAGGCGCGCGGCGGTGGATATTGCGCCGTTCAGCCTACGTACGATGCCCCATCACCAACAGCAGCAACGACAAGGTCACCACCGATCCCACCGTCGACAGCAAAATCGTACGGGAGGTAATGTGCGCTTCGCGGCGGTAGAACTCGGCCAGCATGAATGGACCGGTGCCGGTGGGCAGCGCGGCCAGCACAACGGCCATCTCGACCAGCGCGGATGAGAGTCCGAACACACGCGCCGCGAGCCACCAGGTCAGCGCCGGCTGCCCGAGCAGCTTGACAGCGGTCAGCAACAGCGAGATGCCGCGCGTGCCGGTTTCGGACGACGGGCGCTTTTCCGCGAGGAACAGGCCAAGGCTGACCAACGCGCACGGACTGGCGGCGCCGCTCAGCAGCTTCAGAAAGGTCTCCGCGCTTTGCGGTAACGCGACGTGTGTGCTCGCCAGCAGCACGCCGGCAATCGGCGACACGATCAACGGATTGCGCGCCAACGAGCTCAGCACTTTAAAACCCAGCTTGTGTGGTGTGCGTTCAGTCTGCAAGCCGACTTCGATCAGCACGATGGCAAGCGCAAAAAGCACACACGCGACGAGGATCGTGGCGATCGTGGTCGGCGTCAGGCTGGCTGAGCCGAACGCAATCATGCCGAGCGGAAAGCCGATGTAACCGGTGTTCGGATACGACGCCGCAATCGCGTCGACGCTCGCGTCGGCCAGATGCCGGCCGCTGAGCATGCGCAGGGCGAGAATCGGCAGAAATGCGCCGACGCACCCGATCGAAAATGCCGCGACGAAGGCCGGTTGGTAGAGCTGCTGCCACGTGGCATGCGCCATCGTGTCGAACAGCAGCGCGGGTAGCGCCAGCCAGACGACGAAGCGGTTCAGTTCGGACGCGCTGTTCGGTCCGAGCACGTTGCGCCGGCGGCACGCAAAGCCCGCGAAAATCAGGCCGAATACGGGAAGCAGAATCTCGAGCGTAGCGAACATCGATGCAAAGGAAGGCGTGGGTGCGGGCAGCAATGCGCCAGCGTAGTGGCTTGCGTTGATACAATCCAATACTGTTTTTTGCCTTCGACAATACCTTTTCTGCATCGTCATCTGGCCTGAGGGCATCGTGATCGATATCAAGCCGTTACGCTACTTCGTGACACTCGCCGAGACGCGCCATTTCGGCCGCGCGGCGGCGCGCCTGAATCTGTCGCAGCCGCCGTTGAGCCGGCAACTGGCGACGCTGGAGGCGAGCCTGGGTGTGACGCTGCTCGAGCGCAGTCCGCGCAGTGTCACCTTGACCGCGGCCGGCGAGCGCTTTTACGCGGATGCGAAGGCGATTCTTGCGTCGGTGGAGCAAGCCGTCAGCAATGCCCGGGCGGCGGCGCATGGCGACGCGGGCCAGCTCGCCATCGGCTTCACGATGTGCGCCGCGTACAACGTGGTGCCAGGCTACGCGCGCGCGTTCGGCGCTGCGTTTCCCGAGGTCGCATTGAATCTGCGCGAGGTCGTGTCGAACGATCTGGCCGCGCAAGTCCTGTCCGGTCAGATCGACGCGGCGATCATGTTTCCAGGCGCATCCGACAAAGGCATCGTGACGCGGACGATCCTGCGCGAGCCCTTGTGTGTTGCGTTGTCGCGCAACCACCCGCGAGCCCGCGCGCGGCGTCTGACGATCGCGCAACTGGCGGGCGAGCCATTTGTGCTGGCGTCCGAGGAAGTCGCGCCGAGCTTGCGCGCCACCATCCTCGAACATTGCCGCTCGGGCGGCTTCGAACCGGATATCCGCTTCGAAGTGCAGTTGCAGCAGACTGTGCTCAGTCTCGTCGACGAAGGGGTGGGCGTGGCGCTGGTGCCGGCCTCGATGCGCAAAGTGCAACTCGCCGGTGTGGTGTTCCGGCCGCTGGTCGATGCACCGCTGATCGAGCAGGTGCTCGCGTGGTCGCCGGCTAATCGCAATCCGTGTCTGGCGCGGTTTCTTGAGCTGGCGTGAAGGTCGGTTTCATGAATTCGCCGGGCGGTCTGAGGCATCCGGTGGTTCCACCGGGTCGGCCGGATAGCGCAAGACGTTCTCTCCGGCTGGATTTCCGTCGTGAACCTGGCGCGCAAAAAATCTGCGATCATCCCAGGCACTCTGCAACGCCTCTCAACCTCAAAGCGTCCACGCCCACCCCAGCCCGCCTATGTCCAGCCGCCCCACGCTCCTCACCACCGACCGTCTGATCATGCGCCCGCACACGCGCGAAGATTTCCTCGAGAGCTATGCAATGTGGTCCGATCCCGACGTGATCCGCTACATCGGCGGCAAGCCGTTCACACGCGAAGAAGTCTGGGCGCGTCTGCTGCGCTACGCCGGGCACTGGGCGATGATGGGATATGGCTACTGGGTGGTGCGGGAAAAGGACAGCGGCCGGTTCCTCGGTGAAGTCGGTTTTGCCAACTACCACCGTGATATCGAACCTTCATTGATGGACACGCCTGAGATCGGCTGGGCGCTCGACCCCGATGTCCACAACCGTGGTTACGCGACCGAAGCGGTGCGTGCCGCGCTTGCGTGGGCCGATGGTCAGTGGCCCGACGGCGAGACCGTCTGCATCATCGCGCCGGAAAACCAGCCGTCGCTGCGAGTCGCGCACAAGTGCGGCTATCGCGAGCAATATCACACGACGTATAAAGGCAAGCCAACCGCCGTACTGCGGCGAACGGCAGGCGTTGCCTGAAACCAGTTTCCGTATTCTTGATTAACCGCCTTTGCCCGCCGCCGCCCGCTGCCGCGCGATCAGATCCGTCAGCGGTTCAACCTGCTTGCCCTGTGCATCGAAGTTGCCGGCATCGAGCCAGCGTTCATAGCCCGGGCGCAGAACAGGCCATTCGCTGTCGATGATCGAAAACCACGCGGTATCGCGATTGCGTTCGTGATACACGATCGCCTGGCGGAAGATCCCCTCGAACGTAAAGCCATAACGCAGTGCCGCCGTGCGCGACGGTCCATTGAGCGAGTCGCACTTCCATTCGAAGCGCCGATAGCCGAGGTCGTCGAACACATGGCGCATCAGCAGGAACATCGCCTCGGTGGCAATGCGTGTGCGCTTCAGGCGCGGCGAATAGGTGACGTGCCCGACTTCGATCACGCCGTTCGAGCGGTCGATTCGCATCAGTGCGAGCGTGCCGACTGCCCGGCCAGTCGCCAGATCGATCACCGCATAGTGCAGCGGATCAGGCGACGCGGCCATGCGCGTCAGATGCTCGCGATAGGCGGCCTGGCTCTCGAACGGTCCAACCGCCAGGTAGGTCCAGTCGCGGGCGTCGGCTGCCGAACTGTAGGCGTCGTACAGGTCTACCGCATGGCGCTCGACATTCACCGGTTCGATCCGGCAGTACTGGCCTGCCAGCGGCTCGCGGCCCGGCGCCTGGGCGCCTTTCCAGCCCGGCACGGGGACGCCGATCGGCTGTTCAAAAGCGTTATGTCTGGATTCCATGTCTGTTCTCCTGGGGATAGGGATCGTCGTTACTGATGGAGAACGATACGACAAACGTGGTATGTTAAAAAGATCCAGCCGAACAGCATTTGATAGGTCCAGCCGAAATGATCGAGATCATTGGCCCGCTCACCAACCCGGCCGCGACGAGCATCGGAGGCACTGCCGGCAGTGTTGAAAAATCCGTGCCGCTGCAAAGGCAGCTCATCGAGCGTTTGCAGCAGGCCATCCTCGCCGGGCGTTTACCGGCGGGGTCGCTGCTGCCGTCGTCGCGCTTGCTGGCGGCGGAAATGGGCGTGTCACGCAATACCGTGGTGATCGCGTACGAGCATCTGGCCGCGGTCGGCTATGTGGTGGCCGACAAAAAGGGCACGCGCGTGAGTCCGCTCTCCAGTCGTGCAGCACGCGGTGAACCGCAAACCCTGCCGCCCGCGCCGGATGTGGCCTACGCGGCGCGCGTCGAGCAGTTCTCGGCGACGCGTACCCACGCCGACAACACCTTGCCGATGACGCCCGGCACCCCCGCGCTGGACCACTTTCCATTGGCCGCCTGGCGGCGCGCGCTGGAACGGTCGATGGAGCGCGCGTTGCCGCTCGCGCTTGGCTACGGCGACCCGGCTGGTGAGCCGGCGCTGCGCGACGCGATCGCCGCGCATTTGCGGATGGCGCGGGGCGTGCGCTGCGAAGGCTCACAGGTGGTCATCACCGAGGGCGCGCAGGAAGCGCTGAACCTGTGCGTGCGGCTGTTCACCAATTCGGGCGACGTCGCGTGGGTGGAGGACCCGGGCTATCGCGGTGCCAAGGCGGCGTTCAATCTCGGCGATCTCAGCATGCGGCCGATGCCGGTCGACGCCGAAGGCATCGCGGTGCCGCCCGACGCCTGGCGCACGCATCCGCCCAAGCTGATCTACACGTCGCCCGCCCATCAGTATCCGACCGGCGCGGTGTTGTCGGTGGCGCGCCGGCTGGAGCTGATCGCGCAGGCGCGCCGTTGCGGCGCCTGGTTGATCGAGGACGACTACGACGGCGAATTCCGCCATACCGGCGAGCCGATCGCCAGCATGCAGGGGCTGGTCGAGGACGCGCCGGTTTTGTACGTCGGCTCGTTTAGCAAAACGATGTTTCCGGCGCTGCGCATCGGGTTCGTGGTGCTGCCGCGCGCCATCGCCACGCACACCGCTGTCGCGTTGCAGGAGATGCTGCGTGGTGGGCATCGCCTGGAGCAACTGGCGCTGGCGCATTTCATCGACAGTGGCGAATTCGGGCGGCATCTGGGCCGCATGCGGCGCTTGTATCGGGAGCGCCAGCAGGCGCTGCGCGATGCGCTCACCGAGCATTTCGCGCCGTCGCAGATTCTGGGCGGCAATTGCGGCATGCATCTGACGTTGCGCTTGCCGCCGTCTATTTCCGATCGGACCCTTGCCGAACGCGCGCTTGCTCAACGGCTCAATCCACGCGCGCTGTCGGGTTTTGCGCTGCAACAGCGCGACGAGACGAATGGTCTGGTGATTGGCTACGGCAGCACGCCAGCCGGACAACTGGCGCCCGCTGTGCGCGTCCTGGCCGGGCTGGCGCGCGAGGTGGCCGGCGAGTCGAGCGGCGGGTCGGCCAGGAAGGAAACGAGCAAGGCCCGAGCAAGGTAATAAGCAACACCGTAAGCGGACGCGTCGTGTAAGTTTTTACGTTTGTCCGTGCGGCCCATGTCGCGCTATCGTGTCGCTTATGCGCGGTGATCTGGACGTGCGCGACGTCGACGAATCGCCCGCAGGTCATGCCCAGCGCACCGCCCTGCAATATCGCGTGACACGCGGCGCCCACGTGGCCGGGCCGCTACCGGGCTCGGGCATGAAGCATGCCTTTGATGTGCTTATCAATGACGATCTATCTGACCGGAGACGACATGAAGGAAATCGAACCGACCGCTTGGTTTGAACTCGCTGCCCATACCCCCGTCCGCGAAGGCTGGTACGAGGTGCAGTTGACGAGCGGGGACACAGCATTTGCGAAATACGGCGACGGCGTGTGGACCGAAAAACCGCTGCTGGTGTTTACGCACTGGCGCGGCCTCTCCGCCGACCCGTCGAAAGCTGCCGAGGGCGAGGCCGAATCGATTGGCGCTGAGGCGACTGCGGCCCAAGGCGTGCGCGCCGCGTGGAACGCGTTTTTCCCAGGGCTCGGCGAAGACCAGCACAAACCTCTCGACGCCATACCGAACGGCAAGGCGCCGCACTGATTGACAGAATGTCTGGGCGGCGGCTGACCGGCTGTCGCCTGACGATACCCGCTTACGGCCAAGGATCGGGGCGATCGCGCCAGCGCCTTGGCGACTGTGTCCACGATCATTTTTTCAGTTCGAGGCGCTTACTTCTGCCTTAGCGCTTCGGCTGCCATTCTGCCGATCTCAATGTCGATGTCCGGCGTCTCGCCCGTTTCGAGAATCCACGCTGCGGACAGACCCGACCACGCGAGAATCCATTGCAGCAGACGGCGTCTGTCGAGTCCGCCGATTTGCGCCACGCGTTCGACGCGACGCTCGAACCTTCCCGGCACTAGCGCGGATGCCAAGTCCGGGTTGCAGAAGATGTTGGCGTAGTCGAAACCGCGTTCACCGTACAGACCTTTCGGGTCGATCGCCAGCCAGCCGCGCGCGCCGAAATCGAGCACGTTGCCGTGGTGAATGTCGCCGTGCAGCACAACCGGATCTTGTGGTGTGGCGAGCAGTGCGTGTGCCGCGGCGGCGCTCCCGGCCAGCCAGCCGCCGTATTGCTCCGCGGCGGGCCAGAGACTCTGGAACCAGCGCGGCAAGCCGATCAGTTCGGGCAGCGCTTTGTTTCGTGGCGTGTGGAGTCGTGCAGCGGCGGCGCAGAGGATCTCGATGGCGTGGTCGTCTACCTCGTTGTCGCCTGTGCGGACCTGGTCCACTAACGAGTGATGGCCGTCGGCGCGCTCCAGCAGCAGAGCGTCGGCATCATGAGCGAGCACGCGGGCCGCGCCGTCGCCGTCCCACCATACCATCAACTGCGCGCCGAATTTCTCTTCGGGTTCCTCTGCAACTTTCAGCATCGCGGCGACACCGTGCTGCCGCACTGGCAAGAGGCGGCTGCTATGCGTGCGAATCGGCTCGCCGTCCGGCAGCAAGTTCCATTTGACGATGTACTCCGCGAACATCGTGCGTCAGGCGGCGAGCGCGGCAGCGTGGATCGCGGCGGCGAGGGCGATGGTCGGCGTGGTCAGCGGCTTCATTCCGCCCTTGACCAGCAAGGCCGCGCCGGCCATGGATGTTTGTGCAAACGCCACGACGTCCGCGCCGCTTTCGTAGGCGGTATCCGTTGCGGCGGCGATCACGGACAGATAGCCCGCCAGATCGCCGGCCCTAAAACGGTCCCACGCGCCGCCAATCAATTGAACCTCGACCTGTGCGGCGGTACGTGTGGCGGCTTGAGCGAACACTCGGGTTGTAGGGTCGAGCGTGGTGGGCACGGTGCATAGCACGACAACCTTGCCGCCGCCTTCTACCGCGCGCTGAGCCAACGCGGCGTCGGCCCGCAGAACAGGTACCGGAGCGGCCTGCGCGGCGAGGGCGTTGTCCACTGACGGGCCGAGTGTCGAACAGTTGAGCAACACGGCGTCTGCGTTGTCCGCTAACGTGAGGAGCACCTCGCGGGTTTGCGCCGCAATCTCGTCGGTCAAGCCGCCGGCCTGCTCAGCCGCAGCGAGCAAGTCCGCGCGGACCACATGCGTCAACTCGAGCGACTCGAATCCGGCGGCGCGGGCGGCCGCGTCGAATATGGCGATATTGCTGTCAGCGGTATGCAGGCACACGATACGCACGGTCTTTCCATCGGTGGGTGGCGGTTGTGCATTCTCGCCTGGATTGCCTGGAAATAGCGCTTGCCCGTGGAAATCACACCGATTCCGTGGCGCGGCGGCTTGCCCGAATGTCGCTCGTAGGGCTATTCCATCCGCTTTGCGCGTCGCCGCTACAATTTGCCTGATCCATTTGACGCGGAACAGCACCTATGAAAGTCACCCGGGAACCGGTCGCATTGTCGCGCGCCACGCAGTTACTGAATCATGGCCCCGTCACGATCATTACCAGCGCGCACGGCGGCCGCTCGAACGTGATGGCGGCATCGTGGGCCATGCCGCTCGATTTCACCCCGCCGAAAGTCGTGGTGGTGGTGGACAGCCGCACGCTCACGCGGCAACTGATCGAAGCGAGCGGCGTGTTCGGGCTGCAACTGCCGAGCCGTGGATTTGCCGCGCAGACGCTGGCGGTGGGCACGAACGCGGGCACTGAACTCGACAAGTTCTCGGCCTTCGACCTCGAGACCTTCCCTGCCCAGGAAATCGATGTGCCGATGCTGGCCGGCTGCATTACGTGGATGGAATGCAAGGTGATTCCGGACGATAGCCAGCGGCACGATCTGATCATCGGCGAAGTGGTCGCGGCGTACGCGGACAGCCGCGTGTATTCGAACAATCGCTGGCATTTCGGCGACGATCCCAATCTGCGCACGTGCCATTACGTGGCCGGCGGCACATTCTTCGCCACGGGCGACGCGTTTGAAGTCGAGCCGGCCGCGAGCGGAGCGGGAGACTAGCCGATTCGCGATGGCGCGGCGGAGCGGCTACGCTTCGCGCGCTATGTCTGGCGTGTTTGGCCGGAGGCCAACGTGTCTCACACATCGCCGTCGGCAAACGCCGTGAGTGCATCGCCCGCCAGCCGGTAGCGAACCCACTCGCTTTGCGCGCTCGCGCCGATCGACTCATAGAAGCCGATCGCAGGCTCGTTCCAGTCCAGCACGCTCCATTCGAAGCGGCCGCAGCCGCTCTCGCATGCAATCTGGGCGAGGTGGCGCAGCATCTGCTTGCCCGCACCGCTGCCGCGCGCTGCCGGCGATATATAGAGGTCTTCCAGGTAAAGCCCCTGTTTGCCGAGCCACGTCGAATACGAGAAGAAGTAGACACTAAAGCCGATCGGCTCACCGTTCATTTCGCAGATCAGCGACTTCGCGGTGGACGTGGCGGAGAACAGGCTTGCTTCGATGTCTTTAACGGTTGCGACAACTTCGTGTTCCGCTTTTTCATACACCGCGAGTTCGGTGATAAAGCGGAGAATCAACGCGGCGTCGGAGGCGTGGGCGGGGCGGATATGGATGGTCAAGGTGAAGTGCTCGGTCGGTCTGAAGTGTGGATCGCAGGGGCCGCCAGGCAAGGCGGCCAGTCTTCTGCTCGCTATAGTACGTGGGACTGAAGATTCCGGGTAGTGACGCCGGCTCGCTCACGATATCCATTCGCGATGGAGTTTCTCGCTGTCACCGAGATAATCGAGCACCCAGTCCAGCACCGGCGACGTCTTGCCGCCATACCAGGCGACGCAACAGGGCGCGGGCGCCTTCGGATGTTCGACCGTTTTTTCCACCAGCGCGCCGGACTCGATATAGAGCCGCGCAAGATGCACCGGCATGTAGCCGATTCCCAATCCTTCGGTGAAGCAATTGATCGCGCGCAGCCAGTCCGGCACGACGAGTCTGCGTTGATTCGGCAGCAGCCAGGTGGTGCGTTTCGGAATATCCCGCGACGTGTCCTCAAGACAGATCGACGGAAACGCCGCCAGGACGTCATTGCTCAAAGGCGTCGTGACTGTGGCGAGCGGATGATTCCGGCTCACCAGAAACGCCCATTCGATCGAACCCATGTCCCTGAACTGAAAATCTCCGCCGACCGGCACGGCGGTGGTCGCGCCAATCGCGATATCGCTGCGGCCGGTGACGAGCGCTTCCCAGACGCCGTTGAATACCTCGATCCTCACGATGAGTTCTACATTGTCGAAGTGCCGGTAGAAGTCCGCCATCAACGCGCTGATCCGGTCGGCACACACGATGTTGTCGAGCGCAATAGAGAGACTCGGCTGCCACCCGTTGGCCACGCGGAGCGTCTCGCGTTTGATTTCGTCCATCTTCTTGAGCATGCCGCGCGCTTCGTCGACGAAATGGCGGCCGGCCTCGGTCAATACGACGGTTCGGTGCAGACGGCGAAACAGCTCGACGCCAAGCTCCTCCTCGATATTCCGGACCGCGTAGCTGACCGCCGACGGCACCCGGTGCAAGGCCTTCGCCGCGGCGGTAAAGCTGCCGGTTCTGGCAATCAGGTCGACCAGTTGCAGCGATTCTATCGACAGCACAAGCGCGCTCCTCACTGTGAAACGATTTAACGGCAGAAGTGAAAATATAGCGTTTCAGGTTTTTCAAGTGGGCAGAGATACTGTGACGCGGGTCACGCTCATGGCGCGGTGCTTCGCTGCGAATCCCATGTCTGTCAGGGCGTGCGGCGATCCAACGGTACTGTCAACTTATGCTCGAATTTTGTGGATGAATGTCATGTCAGGGAATGTGATTGGATTAACAGCTGTCGCGGTAACAGGCGGATGTGCGGTGGCGTTGCAGGGTCAATTTATGGGCGTCATGGAGAGAAGTATCGGGACGACCGGAGGGATCTTCATCAACTATGCAAGCGGGTCGGTGCTGGCAATCGTACTGCTCCTGACGATGCGCGACGGACACGCCAGAGCGTGGCTGGACGTGCCATGGTATGCGTTCACCGCAGGCGCGCTCGGCCTCGTTATCGCCGGTTCGATTGGCTATACCGCTTCACGCCTTGGCCTCACGACCGCATTCACGATTATCGTGGCAACGCAATTCATTGTTTCGTTGATGCTCGACCACTTTGGCTGGCTCGGCGCGAGCGCGCGGCCAGCGGATCTGACGCGGTTGCTCGGCGTGGGCGCGATCATTGGCGGCGTCTGGTTGACCTCGAAGTAAAGCTGAACACAAACCGGCGCCCGCCAAGATTGCGATTGACGTCCCCTGGCAAAATCGTTTACTGTCGATCCATGGACTTCCACTCGATTCCCTTCGCTGCTGTCACCACCACGACGACCACCTTTACAGGCGGGTCGTCTGGAGGTTGCGCACGCTAGAAGCAGGAAGCTGTGGCAGACCACCGAAGGCCCCGCCGGAAACGGACGGGGCCTTTGGCGTTTCTGGACCTCCGTTTGCGGCATCGATCTGCAGCATGTGCAATTTCAAAGCCAATGGAGCGTCATCGTGAACGACATCGACCATCGTGTACTGGGCAACAAACTCGACCTTTTCCATCAGCAGGAAGAAGGGGCCGGCATGGTTTTCTGGCACCCACGCGGCTGGGAGCTTTACCGCGTGCTGGAAGACTACATTCGCGCCCGCATGCGGCGCGCGGGCTTTCGCGAGATCCGTACGCCGCAATTGCTGGCGCGCTCGCTGTGGGAGAAAAGTGGCCATTGGGAGAAGTTCGGCGCGGCGATGTATTCGCTGGCCGACGCGGAAGAAGGGCGCGCGCTGTGTTTGAAACCGATGAGTTGCCCGTGTCATGTGCAGGTGTTCAACCAGCGCGTGCGCTCGTATCGCGAGTTGCCGGTTCGTTATAGCGAATTCGGCGCGTGCCATCGCGACGAACCGTCGGGGTCGCTTGAAGGGCTCAAGCGTACGCGTGCATTCGTGCAGGACGATGCGCATGTGTTCTGCACGGAAGCGCATATCGAAGCCGAAGTCGGTCGCTTCTGTGCGCTTTTGCGTGCTGTCTATGTGGACCTCGGTTTCCCCAGCTTCAAAGTTGCACTAGCCACACGGCCCGCGATGCGCGCGGGCGACGATCAAACGTGGGACCGTGCGGAAGAGGCGCTGGCCAATGCGGCGCGTGCCGCAGGCCTCGAATTCGATGTGCTCGAAGGAGAGGGCGCATTTTACGGCCCGAAACTGGAGTTTCATCTGACGGACAGCCGTGAGCGGAGCTGGCAATGCGGCACGATCCAGCTCGATTTCGTGCTGCCCGAGCGGCTCGACGCGGAGTTCGTCAACGAGCGCAACGAGCGCGAGCGGCCGGTGATGATTCATCACGCGGTGCTCGGCAGCATGGAGCGGTTCATCGCGATGCTGCTCGAACACCACGAAGGATGGCTGCCGGTGTGGCTCGCGCCCGAGCAGCTTGTGGTCGCGACGATCAGCGATGCGAACGCGGTCTACGCGCAAGAGGTGATGCAGGCGCTTGAAGACGCCGGCATCCGGGTGCTGCTCGACGGCCGGCCGGAGCGGCTCGAAAAGAAGATCGTCGACGCACGCGAGAAGCAGGTGCCGATTTTCGTCGCGCTAGGCTCACGCGATGAGCGCGACCGGACGATCAGCATTCGCCTGCGCGACGGGCAGCAGTCGACGCTTGCGCTCGCGGAAGGTGTCGAGCATTTACGGTTGGCCGCGCTGCCGCCCGCCACGCGCTGATGCCTGTCGCAGACGGTTCGAGCACCGGAGGCAGCGGCTGGCATAGCGCGAGGACGCAGTCCGTCTAAATCTCCAACACCCCCGCCGCCATAAAACCGCCATCTACCGGCACCGTCTGCCCGTTCACATACGACGCCTGCTCCGAGCACAAAAATTGGACCACGGCGGCGATTTCCGCGGGAACGCCGTAACGCTTCGCCGGCACCGCGCGCGTGTAGTTGTCGCGCGCGACTTGCGAATGCAGATCGAGCGTCATCGGCGTGTCGATCGGGCCCGGCGCGACGCCGTTGGTCGTGATGCCGTATTCGGCGAGCTCGATCGCCATTTGCCGCGTCAGTCCAACCACCGCGGCCTTCGACGTGCCGTAGGCGGTGCGGCCCGAACTCGCGCGCATGCCGCTGACGGAGGCGATATTCACGATCCGCCCCCAGCCGGTCTTGCGCATTAGCCGCGCAGCATGCTGGCCGCACAGCATGGGTCCGGTGACGTTCACGTCGAAGACTTTTCGCCAGTGCTCGACCGGATAGTCGAGAAACGGAAAGGTCTTCGCGATGCCGGCGTTGTTCACCAGGATGTCGCAGCGGCCGAACTGGCTCTCGATGGTGTCGAACGCGGCGTCGATCGATGCGGGCACCGACACGTCAAGCTGCACGGCATACGCCTCGTGACCGGCTGTGCACAGCGAACCGGCGAGATCGTTCGCGGTATGCGCGTTGATGTCGCCGATGAAGACGATGTGCCCGGCTTCGGCAAGCTGCTGTGAGATGGCCGCGCCGATGCCCGCACCGCCGCCAGTGACGAGCGCGACGCGCGGATGAGTGAGGGGAGACGGGGTATGGCGGGAAGTTTCAGTATTCAGATTCACAGCGAACTCTCGAATGATCGGAAACAGCGGGAAGAAATCGGCTTAGCAGAGGCTCGAACAAAGACTTCGAAGCATCGGCATAAATCCATCCATGCATCAAAGCGCATTCACTTCAAAAAACCGATCGACAGCCACGGCACGAATGCGACCACCAGCAGCGCGATGAACAGCGCGCCGAGATAGCCCCACACGCGGCTCACGACCCGGTCCGGCGACACCTTGCCGATCGCGCACGCGGCATAGAAACCCACGCCCATGGGCGGCGCGAACAGGCCGAGCCCCATCGACAGAATCACGACCATCGCGTAGTGCACGTCGTGAATGCCGAGCGCTCGCGCCACCGGAAACAGCAACGGGCCGAACAGCACGATCGCGGGGATGCCTTCGAGCACGCTGCCGAGCACCACGAACAACACGATCGACACGCACAGAAACGCGCGCGGACCACCCGGTATCTGTTCCATCGCCGCTACCAGGGACGCGGAGAAACCCGATTGCGTGAGCGCCCACGCCATCGCGGTGGCCAGACCGATGATCAGCAGAATGGCGCCGGACAAACTGGCGGTATCGAGCAGCAGCGAATAGAGGCGGCGCCATTCGATCCGGCGTCCGCACAGATGCAGCAGCACGCCCGCAATCAGCGTGTACGCGATACCGATGGTCGACACTTCGGTGGCGGTGGCCGCGCCTTCGATCACCACCACGCGAATCAGCATTGGCAGCGCGAGCGCGGGCAGTGCGATCACGAAGGTGCGCAGAATCGTGCGTAACGGCGCGCGGGTGCTGTTGCTTGCCGGTTCGTGCCGCGCGCGCCGCCAGCAAACGAAACCAATTGCGATGGTTGCGACCACGGCCGGCATGATCCCGCCAACGAACAGCGCGGTGATCGACACGCCGCAGACCGCGCCGATGGTGATCAGCACGAGGCTCGGTGGAATCGTCTCGGTCATCGCACCGGTCGACGACAACAGGGCGACCAGTTCCTCGGGTTTCGCGCCGCGCCGCTGCATTTCGGGGAACAGCGCCGGCGCAATGGCCGCCATGTCGGCCGCTTTCGCACCGGAGATGCCCGACACCAGAAACATCGCGCCGAGCAGCACATATTGCAGACCGCCGCGCACATGGCCGAGCAAAGCGGCCATGAAGTCGATCAGGCACCGCGCGAGTCCGCTCAATTCCAGTAGGGCGCCGAGCAGCACGAACAGCGGCACCGACAGCAGCACCAGGTTCGCCATCCCCTCATCCATCCTGCTCACGACAATGCCGAGCGGCGCATGCGTCATCAGCACCAGATAGGCGAGCGTCGCCGTGCCGAAGCTGAACGCAATCGGCACACCGCCCGCCACGCACAAGCCCACCAGCACGACGAAGAACACGATCAGGTTCAGGTTGCCGAGCGCGAGCAAATAAGGCTGCGCGATCCACAACGCGGCGGCGATCGCCCCTGCTGTGAGCAAGGCGCCGGCAAACTGTCCGGGACTCACTTCACGCGCGATCCGGGCGAGCGCCGCCATCAGCATCAACGCCGCGCCGACCGGCAACGCGGCGCAACGCCAGCCGTCCGGCAACTGCAAGGCGGGTGTGCTGACCGGCATTTGCAGGTTCATGTGCTCGATGGCCGGCGTGATGATCAGCGCGACGAAGGTGCAGACGGTGAGCGCGCTGACCGCTTCGAGCCAGCCGCGCCATTTCTCCGGCAAACGCGTGACGATCGCGGTGAGACGCATATGCGCGCCGCGATGCAAGGCGAGCACCGCGCCCAGCATGGCCAGCCAACTGAACAGGATCGAGGCGAGTTCGTCGGACCAGATCAGCGGCTGGCTCAGGCCATAACGAAAGATCACGCCGCATAGCAGGATTACCGTCTCGGCAACCACGAGGCAGGCCGCCACCGCGCCTACGCCGTGCATCACCCAATCGACGACCGTCGTCAGGCCACGCGCGAGCCGGCCGTCGTTTTCCAGTTTCTTCGTCAAGGTCAGATGCATGGCGCGTCAGGCGAGCTTGCCGGTGTATTTTTCGAGGGCGGTCCACGCGTCGTCGCCAAACTTCTTGTGCCAGTCGGCGTAGAAGCCCGTTGAAGTCAACTGGCTGCGGAACGCATTGATGTCGACATCGTTGAATTGCAGGCCTTTCGCTTTCAGTTCGGGCATCAGCGATGCGTTCAACTTGGCGACGTCCGTGCGTTCCTGCATGGCCGCATCGTTGACGGCGTTCTGCACGATGGTCTGCAGGTCTTTCGGCAGACGCGCGAACGACTGCTTGTTCGCGAGGAACCAGAAACCGTCCCACATGTGATTGGTCATCGAGCAATACTTCTGCACTTCGTAAAGCTTGGCCGCGGTAATGGTGGCGAGCGGATTCTCCTGGCCTTCAACCACGCGCGTTTGCAGCGACGAATACACTTCGGAGAAGTCGATGCTGGCCGGCGACGCACCGAGTGCCTGGAACATCGACGTCCAGATCGGACTCATCGGCACGCGCAGCTTGATACCTTTCAGGTCGCCCGGCAGGTGGATGGGTTTGGTGCTGGTGGTGGTCTGACGGTAGCCGTTGTCCCAGATCCTGTCGAACGCGAACACCGAGGTCTTCGCGATCTCCTGGCGCACACGCGCACCGAGTGCGCCGTCGAGCGCGGCCCACACCTGGTCATAGTCCTTGAACGCGAAGCCGACGCCCGTGATCTGTGCGGCCGGCACGAGCGTGCCGAGAATCAGCGGCGACAGCGTGAAGTAATCGATCGCACCTGAGCGGACCTGCGAGAGCATGTCCGTGTCGCTGCCCAACTGGTTGTTCGAATACACCTGAAAGTCGACCCGCCCTTTGCTTTCCGATGCGATGCGCGCCGCGGCTTCCTTCGCGCGGATGTTCATCGGATGGGTGGCGGGCAGGTTGTTCGCGTACTTGAGGGTGAATTCGGCGGCGTGCGCGGAGCGGCCGTGCAGACCGGCGAACGACGCCGCGGCGGCAAGAGAAGCGCATTTGAGAAAGTCGCGCCGGGTGGTAACGCTCATCGTCTGTCTCCTGGGTTTTATGTTTGCCGCTTCGAAGGCTGGCGGGTAGCTAAAAGCAAATTGGATGCCATTCGACGGGAGCCTTACGGGCATTGGCATCAAGGCGATAGGGGCGGGTTATTGCCAGGCTGCGGATGCCGTGCAGGTGTCGAGTGAATGCGACACCTGTCGCATGCTTTGTGTCGCACGCTGGTGGGAGCGGTCTGCAGGTTCGCGTGCGGCGCGAGTGCGGGAGCGGCCGCCGTCGCTACGCGTCGCCTGCTTGGGCGCGGCGTTTCGCTTCATGCGTGCCGTGCTGGCCGCATCGTGGTCGTGATCGCTGGGTCCGGCTGGCCTGGCTTTTGCATAAAGAGCCTTCATTCCCAAGCCAAGGAGTTGTTCGCAATGCAACCGACCATCATCGGATGGAGCCATATCCCGTTCGGCAAACTCGACGCGCTGGACATCGAACGCATGATTGCCGACAGCGCGCGCGGCGCGCTCGACCATGCCGGCGTCGAAGCCGGTCAGATCGATTCGATTCACGTGGGCACCTTTAACGGCGGGTTCGTCTATCAGGACTTTCCGTCGGCGCTCGTCTTCAACGCGATTCCTGAATTGCGCTTCACCTCGACCGTGCGTTGCGAAAACGCGTGCTCGACCGGCTCGGCCGCGGTGTACTCCGCGCTCGATGCGGTGCGCTCGGGACGCTCCGCGTGCGCGCTGGTGATCGGCTACGAAAAGATGACGAGCCTGCCAACCGCCGAAGTCGGCAAGGTGCTGCAGAAGTGCTCGTATGCGAGCGAAGAGGCGGACGTACCCGGTGGATTCGCGGGCATTTTCGGTCAGCTCGCGCAGACGTATTTCGATCGCTATGGCGATCAGTCGGACGCGCTGGCGGCGATTGCCGCGAAGAATCATCACAACGGCGTGTCGAATCCGTATGCGCATATGCGGCGCGATTTCGGCTATGACTTTTGCCGCACGCCGTCGGAGAAAAACCCGTTCGTCGCCGGGCCGCTAAAGCGTACCGACTGCTCGATGATCTCGGACGGCGCGGCCGCCTTGATCATTGCGTCACCGGACATCGCGCGGCACGCACGTCAGGCGGTCGAGTTTCGCGCAACGGTGCAGGTGAGCGATTACCTGCCGCTGTCGCGGCGCGACCCGATCGCATTCGAAGGCGCACGGCTCGCGTGGAAGCAAGGTCTGGCGCAAGCCGGCATGACGCTCGACGATCTGTCGCTGGTCGAAACGCACGACTGTTTCACGATCGCCGAGCTGATCGAGTACGAAGCGATGGGCCTCGCCGAGCCGGGACAAGGCGCGCGCGTGATTCTCGACGGCGTCACCACGAAAGAAGGGCGCTTGCCGGTCAATGCGTCGGGGGGACTGAAGGCCAAAGGTCATCCGGTCGGCGCGACCGGCGTGTCGATGCACGTGATGGCGGCGATGCAGGTCAGCGGCCAGGCCGGTGCGATGCAGATTCCGAATGCGCGTACGGCCGGCGTCTTCAACATGGGCGGCGCCGCCGTGACCAATTATCTGAGCATTCTCGAAGCGCGTCGCTAAAAGGCATCCCATCACCAGGACCTTCCATGCACCTCTCTTCCCTTCTCTCTCTTCAAAGCACGGGCTTATGCTGACCACCGTCATGAACCTCGGGAATCTGCTCACCGATGCAGCCCGACGCCACGCCGATCACCCCGGCTTCATTCACGCCGAACGCAGCGTGAGCTGGCATGACATCAACGCGCGAGTCGACGCGGTCGCGCACGGTTTGAGCCGGCTCGGCATCGGCAAGGGCGACAAGATTCTCGTGCATTCGCGCAACAACCTGGCGCTTTTCGAAAGCGCGTGGGTCGCGTTCAAACTCGGTGCCGTGTGGGTGCCGACCAACTGCCGGATTACCGCAGCGGAAGCGGCGTATCTCGGTGAATCGAGCGGTGCGGCGGCGATGATCTACGAAACCGGCTTCGACGCCCACGTCGATGCCGTGCGCGCGGCATCGCCCGCATTGCAGCATGTGATCGCGATCGGCGCGCCACGGGCAGGCGAACTTGCCTACGAGACACTCGCGCAGCAGATGGACGCACCGCCGTTCGCCGCGGTGGACGTGGATCGCGACGACCCGCTCTGGTTCTTCTACACCTCCGGCACCACCGGGCGTCCGAAAGCGGGCGTGCTTACGCATGGGCAGATGGCCTTTGTGCTGACCAATCACATTGCCGATCTGATGCCCGGGTTGACGCACGAGTCGCGCTCGCTCGTGGTGGCGCCGCTATCGCACGGCGCGGGCATTCACGCGATGGTTAACGTCGCGCGCGCGGCGGCCAGCGTCTTGCCGGCCTCGGAGAAGCTCGATGCGGAAGAAGCTTGGGCGCTGGTGCAAAAGCATCGCGTCGACAATATGTTCACCGTGCCGACTATCGTCAAGATGCTGACGGAGCATGAATCGGTGGACCGTTACGATCACCGTTCGCTGAAATACATGATCTATGCCGGCGCGCCGATGTATCGCGAGGACCAGAAGCATGCGCTGCGCAAGCTGGGCCAGGTGCTGGTGCAGTACTACGGCCTCGGCGAAGTGACCGGCAACATTACGGTGCTGCCGCCTTCGCTGCACAGCGCCGACGACCATGCCGCCGACAGTCGCGTGGGCACCTGTGGCTACGCGCGAACCGGTATCGAAATCGGCATCCTCGACGACGAAGGCCATCGCCTCGCGGCGGGCGCGAGCGGTGAAATTTGCGTGCGCGGACCGGCGGTGTTCGTCGGCTATTACAACAATGCAGAAGCGAACGAAAAGGCCTTCCGTCACGGCTGGTTCCATACCGGCGATCTGGGGCATCTCGACGAACAGGGCTTCCTGTACATCACCGGGCGTTCGTCTGACATGTACATCTCCGGCGGCTCGAACGTTTATCCGCGCGAAGTCGAAGAAGCGATTCTCACCCACAAGGCCGTGCAGGAAGTCGCGGTGGTCGGCATGCCGGATCCCAAGTGGGGGGAAGTCGGCGTCGCGGTGGTGGTGCGGCGCGTGGGCTGGGCGCTCGAGGAGGAAGCCTTGCTGGCGCATCTCGAACCGCATCTCGCACGCTACAAATGGCCAAAACGTTGCGTGTTCTGGGACGCGTTGCCCAAGTCCGCCTACGGCAAGATCGTCAAGAAAGATATCAAGGCGTTGCTGGCTGCGCCTCAAGAGGCCGTGACGGCGGAGGGGATGGCCGCCCGCTGACGCTCTTGAGCTTGCCCGGCGCGCCGTCTGCCGTGAACCGGCTTGCGCGCCGGGCAGCAACGAGCATTACGCGTAAAACGCTGACGGCACCACGCCGAAATGCCGCTTGAACATTGCCGCGAAAGCGCTTTGGCTCGTGTAGCCATGATCCAGTGCGACCGTGATGATTTTTTCGCCATGCGCGAGGCGTTTGAGCGCGAGCAGAAGGCGCGCCTGCTGACGCCAGCGACCGAACGTCAGGCCGGTTTCGCGCTGAAACCAGCGGTGAAACGTCTTTTCGGAGACATCGAGGGTGCTGGCCCATGCGCCGATGGTGCGATTGTCGTCGGGGGCGGCGAACAGGCCGTTGCATACCTTGCGCAAGCGCGGATCGGTCGGCCACGGCAGATAGAGCGGCAGCGACGGCACCGCATTCAATTCCGCCAGCAGCAGGCGCATCAACTGATCGTCGCGCGAGCCGTCGGTGTAATCCGGCGGCACGTCGATTGCCGCGAGTATCAATTCGCGCAGCAGTGGATGGACTTCGACCACGCAACTGCGCGTGGGCAAATGCGCGGTCGCGCCGGGTTCGACGAACACCGTGCGCATTTTCACATCGCCGCTCATCTGCACCGAATGATCGACCTCGGGTTCGAGCCATACGCCACGGGTGGGCGGCACGACCCACGAACCGGTTGCCGATTCGATCAGCATCACGCCTTCGATCGCATAGAGCAATTGCGCGCGCCGATGACGGTGCGGCGCAATCACGGTGCCGTGCGGATACCACGCGGCCATGGCCGACACCGGCATAGGCGTGCTCTCGAACGGCACATGCGCGCCGGGTGCAGTGGGCGTTTCAGTGTGGCGTGCCGCGGGCATTGGAGTTCGCGCGTTCATTCGTGGTGTTGCCCTTCATGGGATGGTTGACCGTTTCGCGACAGATAAAGACCTTTTGGCGTGAGACGGACCTTGCGTGCGAGCGCAAGAATTCATGTCACGTCGGAGCCTCCGATTCCTTGTCGACAATCAGCCAGAGCGTGATATGAAGAAATCGTATTTCCTGTTTCCCTTTGTGGCAATCCTGCTGTGGGCCGGCAATGTCATCGTGTCGAAGTTGTCCGCCCATACCATCGACCCGTCGGCGATCACGTTCTACCGTCTATTGCTGGCGGTCGCGCTGATGAGCCTGTTCACACTGAAACCGGCCTGGCGCAACCGGGCGGCGATCGTGCCGCAACTCCCGAAGCTCGCCGTACTCGGCTTTCTCGCGATGGCCTTGTTCCAGAGCCTCTCGTATGAAGCGGCCAAGACCACCACGGCGACCAACATGTCGATCATCACCGCGCTCGTGCCGCTGATGACGATGGTCGCCAGCACGCTGCTGCTCGGTGAAGCGCCGACCACGGGGATGGTGGGTGGCGGGATTCTGTCGCTGGCCGGCGTGGTGTATCTGATCACGCAAGGCAATCCGGCGATGCTGTTTGCCAACGGCGCGCATCTCGGCGATCTGCTGATGATTTTCGCCTCGCTCGCGTATGCGCTGTACGGCGTGCTGCTCAAGCGCTGGCACGTGGGGTTGCCGTCGTGGCAATCCACCTACCTGCAGGCGCTGTTCGCGTTGTTGTTCATGCTGCCGATGCTGCTGCGCCTGCCGGCAGCCGAAGCTGTGCCGACGCGCGCGAGCGTGCCGCTGATCCTGTATGCCGGCGTGCTGGCCTCGGTGGTGCTGCCGTTTCTCTGGATGCAGGGCGTCAAGCATCTCGGCCCGAATCGTTGCGCGCTCTTCATGAACGTGCTGCCGATCGCGACCGCGCTGATCGCCATCGCAATGCTCGGCGAAACCTTGCACCTGTATCACGTGCTCGGCGGCGGCACCGCGCTCGTCGGCGTGATCGTTGCGCAAATGTTCAAACGACCCGCGGCGCAGGCGGCCGCAACGCGGGAATAAACCATCACGATCGTGATCGACGGGGCGCGTGTTCTGGCAGGCACGTCGCCGCGTTGATGCATGCGTTCAACCGTGATCCGCCATCAGCATGTCGCTGCCAAGGTCGCGCACGTGCGGAATGCGAAACCGCCTGAGCTTGCGATAGAGCGACGCGCGGCAAATACCGAGTTCGCGCGACGCGGCTGAGATGTTCCAGCGGCTCGCGGACAGCGCGCGCAGAATGTTGTCGCGTTCGCTCGGCGGTGCGACTGGCAAGCGGGACGCGTCGGCGAAACGCGCACTATGCAACGTGGCGTGCCCGCCGCTGTCACGTGACGCGGCGTAGGGCTGCGGCGTTGCCTGCAACGCGGCATGAAACGTCGAACGCAGACCGATATGCCCGCCCACGCCTTGACCGGGTTGCACATTGGCCGGCAGGTCGCCCGCGCGAATCAGGTCACCGCTCTTCACCGCGCAGGCATACTGAAGTGCCGCACGCATCTGGCGCAGATTACCCGGCCATTTGCAGTGCAACAGAATTTCGCGTGCTTCACTGTCGACGTTGGCGTCGAGCGTCATGCCTGGCGCTTCGCGTTCGAGAATAGATTGCAGCAGCCATGCGCGGTCATGCCGTTCGCGCACCGGCGGCAGATGCACGATTCCCACGGCGATCCGGTAATAGAGATCTTCGCGGAACGTTCCTGCTTCGACGTGCGATTCGATATTCTGATGCGTCGCACAGATCAACTGGAGGTCGACCGCGATCGGTTGGGCTGAGCCGATCGGTGTCACTTCGCGCTCAGACAGCGCGCGCAGCAAGCGAGTTTGCTGCGCTGCGGGCATATCGCCGATTTCATCGAGGAACAGCGTGCCGCGATGAGCAAGCACGACCTTGCCCTTCATGCCGGTTGACAGTGCGCCGGAGAACGCGCCGCGTGTATAGCCGAATAGTTCGCTCTCGATCAGATTCTCAGGGATCGAGCCGCAATTCACCGACACCATCGCCGCCTGCCGGCGGTTGCTGTAGTCGTGCAGCGCACGCGCGAGATATTCCTTGCCGGTGCCGGTTTCACCGAGAATCAGAATGGGAAGTTGCCGGTCGATGAGCAGGCGGGCACGCGATAGCGTGGCCAGCATCGTAGGATCGTCGCCACATAGTTGGCCAAGCGGCAGCCCCGATGAGCGAGATGAGTCTGCACGGGCGCGGTCCAACGGGTCGTGGGCGGTCATGGCATCTCTCGTTATGTATCTGATTGGCAGGATCGGCCCGGCTTGTGGCCCGGCGGATCGGAAAAACTGCCAGCGGTTTGTCTCCGAAACCAAGCATAGTGCGATTCATTAATAGTCTCCAATACATTATGATGCGACGACTGATACCGGATAGGTATCAATCGGATTCCTTCAGGCGGACTTGGGGCAGGCATGGAGCTGAGGCAATTACGCTATTTCGTCGTACTTGCGGAGACCTTGCACTTCGGTCGGGCGGCGGCGCTGCTCAATATCTCGCAGCCGCCGCTGTCGCGGCAGATTGCGTTGCTCGAGGCGGAACTGGGCGTCGTCCTGCTGGATCGCACGCGCCGCAGCGTGCGGCTCTCGGCAGCCGGGCATCGCTTCTATCGCGACGCCAAGACGGTGATGGCCACCGTCGACCAGGCGCGCGGCCATGCGCGCGCCGCCAACCTCGGCGAGGAGGGCACGCTGATGGCGGGCTTCATGTTCGCCGCCGCGTACAGCATCGTGCCGGCGCTGACGCGTGCGTATGCATCGGCCTTTCCGCGCGTCGAATTGAAGCTCAGCGAAAGCATTCCCACCTTGCTGGTGGCCGAGATTCGCGCCGGCAAAGCCGACGTCGGCATCATGTATCCGTCGGACTCCGCGGTTGAACTGGAGACTCGCACGATCTTCAGCGAGCAGTTGGTCGCCGCGTTGCCCGAAGGACACCGGCTCGCGACACGGGCGGCGATTTCCATTGCCGAGTTGCGAGACGAATGGTTCATCATCTCCCCCCATGCGGCTTCGCCGTTCATCTACAACACGATCGTCGAGCACTGCCGGCGTTCGGGGTTTACGCCCCGTATCCGCATGGAAACCAATTTCCAGCAGACCATCGTGAACCTCGTCGCGCAGCAACTCGGCGTTGCGCTCGTGCATAGCTCGATGCGCAGCACGCACGCGGACAACGTCAGATTCGTGCCGTTGCAGCACGCGCCCTATGTCGATGTCGCGCTGGTGTGGAGCCCCGATACGTTGAATCCATGCGTGGCGCGATTTGTCGATATTGCCGCGCAATTGGGGTTGGTCGGCGCGCGCTCAGGCAGCTAGCGCGCAATCCCACGCCATGACGCGGGCTCGACACCTGTAGCACCGCGCGCGACAGATGTTGCGCGCAGGTCAGCCGGTTCATGCGCGCTGAGGCCTGCCGGACCGTGCGCGTTGCGCAGCGCGTCCAAATGGCATTGAAGTTGCTAATAGGGGGTGTCGTAATTTACGTGACCCTTCCATGACGTCAAAGACAGAAGCTTTCCGCCATCCAGGCGCAGCCGCTCACCCGCGGGTGCTGGCCATGGTAGTGCGGGAGCCGCGCGAACTGCGCGTTGAAATACCCAGCGGATGCAACGCCGGTAAGGTGCTGCGCGACTTGATGTTGCAGCACGGTTTCGGTGGCGCGACCGGCCGGATCTGTAGCGGCTCGGCGCGCGCATTGCAATACCACGTCGTCATCAAGGCCGCGCAAGGCGAGCGGCCTTACATCTACGGCACCCCTAACATGGAGAACGATGAAGTCGCGTTGCTGCACGGCGCGGTAACGATCGGTAAGGACCGTGCGGGCGGCGTCGCACTGCATTGCCACGGTGCGTTTGTCGGCGCTGATGGGCGGCTGCACGGCGGCCACGTGATTCTCGATCGCCTCGAAGTGGGCCGTGAGCCGCTGGTGTTGCGGCTCTGCGCATTTGCACACGACGGTTTCACGCAGTACGTCGACGAGGAAACCCGCTATACCTTGTTCGGACCGACGGTGGAGGATGCCGCATGACTTCGCTATCCAACTCATCCGAGGTCAAACTCGAAGCCGGCATCTATGGACGCACCGTGATCGCACGGTTGAAGCCGAATGAAGACATCGTCGAATCGCTCGAGCGGCTGTGCGCGCAATATGGGATCGGCCGCGCGGTGGTGCGCAGCGCGGTCGGCAGTCTGATCGACGGACATCTGACGAGCGGCGTGGGCGCTGCGTTGGCCACACAGATCGTCACGGGGCCGGGCGTCGAGATCGTGGGGCTATTCGGCGAAGTTGCGTGCGCCGTGCCGGGTCGTGACGATACTGGCTCCACGGAGCTCACCGCGATTCTGTCCGGCACGGACAGCCAGGTGTTTGCCGGGCGGGTGGTGCGCGGGATGAATCTGTCGTTCATCACGGTGGAGGTGACGCTGCAGGAGTGGCTCGCGAACGCGGAAGGTTTGGCGGGACGTGTTTGACAGATAAAAAAATAGAACAATTCGTAGGGCGAAACGAAACCCATTTTCTGCGATTTGACAGAAATTTCCAAATCAAATAGGTCGAAACGGAATCTGGCAACACCCCATAGGAAGTCAATTTTGGGGTGTTGACAAATCTTTGCCGAAAACCACGGTTTCTGTGCGGTTCTCTTACCTAGGATCAACTTTCACATCTTCGGTCTTTCGTAGAATCCTGCGGCATGCGCATTCTGGGTGCGTGTCCCATGTAGCAATGGGCGCAGCGAATTTAGGCGAAAGTTCTATGAGAAGCCGGACGATATGAAAAAAGAAGGAGCCCATAACAGGGCGTCGATACCCATTGCGGTCGCGCTGAGCACGTGCCTTTCCGGATGCGGAAACCTCGATGTACTTGATCCGAAGGGCAGCATCGGTATGGCCGAAAAATCGCTGATTGGCACAGCGACATTCACGATGTTAATCGTCGTGGTGCCGGTCATTCTCATGACGCTGTGGTTTGCATGGCGTTATCGCGCGAGCAACCGTCATGCGACGTACGCGCCGAAATGGGCGCACTCAACGGCGATCGAAGTTGTCATCTGGACTGTACCGTCCATCATCATTCTCTGTCTCGGCATTCTGACGTGGAAGACCACGCACGAGCTCGATCCCTACAAGCCCATCGAGTCGGCTGTGAAACCGATCAGAGTCGAAGTGGTGGCGCTCGACTGGAAATGGCTCTTCATCTATCCGGATCTCGGCATCGCATCGGTCAATCAACTGGCTTTCCCAGTGGGTACACCCGTTAATTTCGTGATCACGTCCGATTCGGTCATGAACTCGTTCTTCATTCCGCGGCTGGGCGGCCAGATCTACGCCATGGCGGGCATGCAGACGCAGCTGCACCTCATTGCAGATGAGGCCGGCGACTACGCGGGCGTGTCGGCCAATTACAGCGGCCGGGGCTTCTCCGATATGAAGTTCCGTGCGCTCGCCACCAACCCCGAGCAGTTCAACGCGTGGGTGGAAAAAGTCAAGGCGTCGTCAGACCGGCTCGACATGAACGAATACAGCACGGTGTCGCAGCCGGGCGAGAAGGCGCCGGTGCGCTACTTCTCTTCGGTCGATCCGAAGCTGTTTTACAACATCATTGCGAAGTACAACAACGGCCACGTTCTTGATCCGCGAAACAGCAATTGCAGTACGAAGGGGTAACACATGTTCGGAAAACTGACACTTTCGGCGATTCCGTTCGATCAGCCCATCATCATGGGCGCGGGCGCCCTGATGGCGATCATTGTCCTGGCCACGCTCGGTGCGTTGACGTGGTTTGGCAAGTGGAAATGGCTTTGGAGCGAATGGCTTACCAGCGTCGATCACAAGAAGATCGGCGTGATGTATATCGTGGTCGCGGTCCTGATGCTGCTGCGCGGGTTTGCCGACGCGGTCATGATGCGTCTGCAACTGGCGCTCGCCTTTGATTCGCCGGGCTATCTGCCGCCGCATCACTACGACCAGATCTTTACGGCGCACGGCGTCATCATGATCTTCTTCATGGCGATGGCGCTGATGGTCGGCCTCTTCAACCTGATCGTGCCGCTGCAGATCGGTGCGCGCGACGTGGCGTTCCCGTTCCTGAACTCACTCAGCTTCTGGATGACCGCGATTAGCGCCATTCTGATGAACCTGTCGCTCGTGATCGGTGAGTTTGCGCAGGTCGGCTGGCTCGCGTATCCGCCGCTCTCGGAACTTCAGTTCAGTCCGGGTGTGGGCGTGGACTATTACATCTGGAGTCTGCAGTTATCAGGCGTCGGCACGCTGATTACCGCTATCAACTTCTTCGTCACTATCATCCGTATGCGTGCACCCGGCATGTCGCTGATGAAGATGCCGGTGTTCACGTGGACCGCGCTGTGTTCGAACGTGCTGATCATGGCAACGTTCCCGATCCTGACCGTTGCGCTCGCGCTGCTCGGTCTGGACCGCTACCTCGGCATGCACTTCTTCACGAACGACGGCGGCGGCAACGCCATGATGTATCTGAACCTGATCTGGGCATGGGGTCACCCCGAGGTCTACATTCTGGTTCTACCGGCGTTCGGCATTTATTCGGAAGTGATCTCGACCTTCGCGAAGAAACCGCTGTTCGGCTACAAGACCATGGTCTACGCCACTTGTGTGATCACGGTGCTGGCGTTCCTCGTCTGGCTGCATCACTTCTTCACGATGGGGTCCGGCGCGGACGTCAATGCGTTCTTCGGCATTATGACCATGGTCATCGCCATTCCGACCGGTGTGAAGATATTCAACTGGCTGTTCACGATCTATCGTGGGCGCCTTGAATTCACCACCCCGGTGCTGTGGACGATCGGCTTCATGATCACCTTTACGATCGGCGGCATGACCGGCGTGATGATGGCGATTCCCGGCGCCGATTTCGTCCTGCACAACAGCCTGTTTCTGATTGCCCATTTCCATAACGCAATTATTGGCGGCGTGGTGTTCGGTTATCTGGCTGGTGTCCACTACTGGTTTCCGAAGGTGTTCGGCATCAAGCTGAACGAGAAACTCGGCAAGGCCGCTTTCTGGCTCTGGTTCGTCGGCTTCTATGTGTCGTTCATGCCGCTCTATGTGCTTGGCTTTATGGGCATGACACGGCGTCTGAACCACTATGACAACCCGGCATGGCAGCCGTTGCTGATTGTCGCGGCGTGTGGCGTGGTGTTCATCGCGCTCGGCGTGGTCTGCCAGGTGCTGCAGGTGGTTGTTAGCGTGCGCAATCGCAAGCTGCCGGCGTATCGCGATGTCACGGGCGATCCGTGGGACGGCCGCACGCTCGAATGGGCCACATCATCGCCGCCGCCGGTCTACAACTTTGCCACTATCCCGGTGGTGCATGAGCTCGACGCGTTCGCCCATATGAAGGAAACGGGGCAGGGCCTCGGCAAGGACGTCGCGTACCGCGAGATTCATATGCCGTCGAATACCAGCGCGGGCTTCTTTATCGGCATCTTCAGCCTGTTGCTCGGCTTCGCAGGGGTCTGGCATATCACGTGGCTCGCAGTGGCCGCGCTCATCGCCATCATGGCGACGGTGATCGGACGCAGCTTCGGCGATAACGAGGGCTATTACATTTCGGCGGAGACAGTCCGGAAGACCGAAGAGAAGGGCGGCAAGGCGGGCGAAACGAAGCGTGAAGAGCGGCTTGTCGCTGCGGAGGTCAACTGATGTTACAGAAAACCAATTTCGCCGCGCTGGGCGAGCTGGAAAGCGAACACGCGCCGTCCCATTCGGTATTCGGGTTCTGGCTGTATCTGATGACCGACTGCGTGCTGTTCGCGTCGCTATTCGCGGTGTTTGCCGTGATGGCGCACCAGTTCGCCGGCGGCCCAACCGGCAAGGAGCTGTTCGACATTCCGGGCGTCGCGCTGGAAACCGCCGTGTTGCTGCTGAGCAGCATCACCTACGGTTTCGCGATGCTCGGGGCACACAAGCGCAAGTCGGGTGTCGTGCTCGGGTGGCTGGCGGTTACGTTTGTGCTCGGTCTGGCGTTCCTCTGGTTCGAAGTGCAGGAGTTTTCGCACCTGATCGCCGAAGGTGCGGGTCCTGGCCGCAGCGCGTTCTTTTCATCGTTCTTCACGCTCGTCGGTACGCACGGCTTGCACGTCACCATGGGCCTCATCTGGATGGCCGTGCTCGCCGTCCAGATCGTCCTGAAGCCGGAAATGTCCGAGCGTGAGATCACGCGCCTCACGTGCCTGAGTCTCTTCTGGCACTTTCTAGACATCGTGTGGATCTGCGTGTTTTCGTTTGTCTATCTTGGGAGCGTGCTTTAAATGGCTCATACACAATCACTTCATGAAGAAGAGGGGCACGGAAGTCTCTCGGGCTATGTCATCGGATTCGTACTGGCCGTGGTGTTGACTGCGGCGTCGTTCGGGTTGGTGATGAAGGGCATGCTCGAGCCGGGCTCCGCAATGGCTGTGCTGGCCGTGCTTGCGCTTGTACAGATTGTCGTTCATCTGGTGTTCTTCCTGCATCTGAACACGTCGTCCGGTCAACGGTGGAATGTGATGGCGCTGTGCTATACCGTGATCGCCGCGATCATTCTGATCGGCGGCACGGTGTGGGTGATGCACAACGTCAGCATGAACATGATGTCACGCTAACTCACACGCAAGATGACGGGTTGGGGCGGCGCGCGCGGAAACCGATGGGCCGCCGCGCCGCCTGACCCAGCAGCGTTACGCGACGTCGTCAAACAGCCTGCCCCAACTTGCGAGTGGCGTCGTATCCACTCCCAGCATTCTTAAGGCCTTCCAAATCACCGTGGCCACCGTGTCGTAAGCGGGAATATCAGTCGCCATCTCAAACGCCCGCACCAGATGCGCCGCGTGCAGATTCGTGCAGAACGTCGTCACCGCATCGGGTCTTGCAAATGCGGCCTCACGCATCATGATTGCCAACTGCGCATCCGGCACTTCGGCAAAACTGAAATTGTTCTGCAAGCCGAGATGGCGCTCCGAGACACATTCAATCCCCAACTTCTCGTAGTTCCGCACAATCCGTTGCTGAACCTCGTCGATATACGGCGACACCAGACCCAAGCGCCGCACGCCGGTTTTGGCGAAGATTTCGTTGAGGGCGAGCACCGAGGTTGTCGCGGGAATGCCGGTCGCTTCGGTGATGTGGCGGCACAACGCCTGATCGCGCTCGAAGCCGAGCCAGCCGGCAGATGTGCCGCTCCAGCCGATCACATCCACACGCGCATCGGCCAGGTGATTCGCGGCAGCCAGAACCCGGCTCGTGTCGAACTGACCGAGCGCCTGCTCCGATAACGCGATCTCCGTGACCGTGAAGCGCGCGAAGTGTGCGCTGACGTGCGGCAGTTCGCTTAGTATCGCGGCGGTCATCGGCTCCAGCGCCGTATTCGACGAAGGCGTGAGAATACCGAGCCGGATTCTTCCGTGTTGCATGGTGGCGTGTCCCTTTGATCCCGCATGCGTGAGTGGCTTAGTCGGCGAGCAGTTGCTTCACGCCCTCGGCCGCTTCATGGCGAAGCCGTTCGAGGTCGAGACCCGGAATCACGCCGTTATCCACCACCACGCGGCCGTTCACCACGTTGTAGCGAACCCGAGCGGGTTCACCCGCCGTCACCGGCGCTACTGCCACATCATGGAAGCCGTTGAAGCGTAGATCGCTGACGTCATACAGCACGAAGTCCGCCGCCTTGCCTACTTCAAGCGTGCCGACCGCATCCAGACCGAGCACGCCTGCGCCGCCCGCGCTGCCCCAATGAATCGTTTCTTCGACGGTGGTCGCCGACGCACCGTGGGCCGCGCGATGCACCAACCATGCGAAGTGCGCTTCGTTGGTCATGCTGCCGGATTCGTTCGAGGCGACGCCGTCCACGGCCAGCGACATCGGCACGCCCGCCGCCGCCATGTGCGGCGCCGGCGCAATGCCGCTGCCGAGTCGCGCATTGCTCACCGGACAGTGCGAGCAGCCGCTGCCGGTTTCCGCAAGCATCGCGATCTCGCTCGGCTGCAGATGCACGAGATGAGCGAACCAGACGTCTGGCCCGAGCCATTCGTGATCGGCGACGAACTCGACCGGTAGTTTGTTGAAGCGCTCCTTGCAGAAATCGACGTAGCGGGTCGTTTCGGAAAGATGCGTATGCAGCCTGAGACCCATGCGCCGCGCCGCGCGCGCAACTTCGGGCAGCAATTCCGGCGGCAGCGAAAACGTCGGGGTGGTCGGCGCTACGACGACGCGCCGCATCGAAGCATCGCCCGCGTCGTGATAGCGCGACTTCAGCCGTTCGATATCGGCGAGCATCTGATCGAGCGTTTCCGGCTTGAGCGCGACTTTGGCAAACCCAGGATGATCACCCGCCGCCTGCAATGCGCCGCCGCGGCATAGCACGAAGCGCATACCGAACTCGGCCGCTTCGTCAAATAGCAGATCGCCGGTTTCCGTAGTGCCATCCGCGTGATACAGGTAATGGTGATCGGCGCAGGTCGTCACGCCGGACAACAACAGCTCGGCCAGACCCAGTCGAGCGGCAATCCGCGCCAGATCCGGTGTGAAGCGTGCAAGCCGCGGATACGGCACGGCGGCCAGCCATTCCTGCAAATCGGCGTTGATGCCGGACGGCACCGCCTTCAGCAGGTTCTGGAACAGATGGTGGTGGGTATTCACCCAGCCCGGATAGACGACGCACGAGCGCGCATCGATCACGCGTTCATCCGCGCGCGGTTCCAGGTTCGGCGCAATGGCCTCGATGCGGCCGTTGCGAATCCGCAGATCGACCTGGCCTAAGCGCGCCACATCGCCGCTCAAGCCGCTCATCACGGCGGCAGGGTTCTTGATCAGCAACGCTTCAGTTTGCATGCTCACGATTCAATGTCCTCTCAGATGCTTCGAAGCGGCCGCCGGTCCACAGAGGTTCGCCGGCCGCGCTCGTCATGCTGCGTCGATCGCTCATCCGATCATCAGGATTCGCGCACCAGATTGCTGTGGGTTTCGACGATCTTTTCCTCTTCGTGCGCGCCGTTCAACACCGCGTTCAGCACGACCGACACCAGACACGCCAGCACCACCCCGCTATGCAGGAAAGGCTGGGTCCAGTCGGGCATATGCTTGAAGACTTGTGGCGCCATCACCGGAATCAGTGCGGTGGCGATCGTGAAGCCGACAATCAGCACGTTGTAGCGATTGCCCTCGAAGTCCACCTTAGCCAGCGTTTGCACGCCGGCGGCCACCACCACGCCGAACATCGCGATGCCGGCGCCGCCCAGCGCGGCGGCGGGTGTCGACGCGACAATCGCGCCGATCTTCGGCACCAGCGCCACCACGCACATCAGCACGCCGCTGATCGCCACCACCCAGCGGCTGCGCACGCCGGTCAGGATCACGAGGCCGACGTTCTCCATGAAGGCGATGAAGGGGAACGCCGCGAACATGCCGGCAATCGCGCTCGCCAGACCGTTCGCACGCATGCCGCGCACCACGTCTTCCTCGCTCACGTTCTTGTCGACGATGTCACCAATGGCGACGAACAGTCCCATCGATTCGACCATTTGCACCACCATCACGACGATCATCGTCAGCACCGGCACCACCGAGAAGACGGGCGTGCCGAAGTGGAACGGCATGGGCAACGTGAACCACGGCGCGGCGCTCACGCTCGTGAAGTTGCCCATCCCGAGCGCGCACGCCAGAATGCCGCCCGCGATCAAGCCGATCAGCACCGAGAGATTGCGCAGGAACGGACCGGCAAAGCGGTTGATCCCGAGAATCACGATGGCGACGAACAGCGTGACGCTCAGGAAGGGCAGCGCGCCGAACTGCTGCTGCGCGGCCTCGCCGCCACCGGCCCATTGGTACGCCACGGGGAACAGTTGCAAACCGATCACGGTCACGATGCAGCCGGTTACCACGGGTGGGAAGAATCTTCGTAAGCGTCCCACCAGGGGCGCGGCGAACATCGTGAAGAGACCTGCGCCAATCACCGCGCCGCACACACCGGCGAAGCCGACGCCCGGACTCAGGCCGATCGCGATGACCGGCCCGACGCTGCTGAACGCGACGCCTTGCAGAATGGGCAGACGCACGCCGAACTTCCAGACGCCGACGGTCTGCAGAATCGTCGAGATGCCTGAGCAAAACAGGGCGGTGCTGATGAGCACCGTGGTATCGGCCGACGACATTTTCAGTGCCGACGCAACGATCAAGGGAACAGCAATCGCGCCGATATAAGCCACTAGCATGTGCTGCAAACCGAGCGTGATCATCTGGCGCTTCGGCAGAATCCGATCGACGGGATGTATGGCGGTATTCATGACGTGTCTCCTTTGTCGACCGGAGTTAGCGCTTTAGCGCTTACTCCGGTCCCATGCAGTTACTTGCGGTCGACCGGCGTTAGTGCTTTAGTGCTACTCCGGTCCATCCAAGAGGGTGCTGGATTAAGTTTTCTGGCCGGAGCGCGCTGCACGGTTTTGCCGTGCAGCGTTACTTCGCACGCCGACCGGATCTCCCCGTCAGGCCGCAATGGGCACGGCAAGACAGGCATGGAAGCGGTCGGTCAGCGCGGCGCGATCGAGATCGCGTCCGATGAATACAATGCGGCATGAGCGTGGTTCAGTGCCCCACACCTGCGCCGCGCGAAGTTCGATCACGTTGTGCACGCCTTGCAGCACATAGCGGTGCGACTGGCCTTGCAAAGCGAGAATGCCTTTCATACGGAACAGGTTGGTGGCGTCAGACCTGCGCAGTTCGGTGAGCCAGACTTGCAGCGCGTCGAGATCGATATCGGCATCGACTTCGATGCCGACCGAGGACACGCTTTCGTCGTGCTGGTGGTCGTCGTGATCGTCGTCATGATGGGCGTGTTCATGATCGTGATGCGCTTCGTGCTCGTCATGCTTGTCGTGATGATGCGCGTGGCCGTGCCCTTCTTCATGCAAACCGTCCGTCTCCACGAGAATCTGTGAGAACTCGTTCGCACCGACGCCGAGAATCTTGTCGAGATCGATCTGGGCGTAGCTCGATTCGACGATCTGCGCCGTAGCGTTCAAGCCGCGAATACGCTGGGTCAGCGAGGCAACATCTTCCGTGCTCACCAGATCGACCTTATTGATCACGATACGGTCCGCGCAGACGATCTGATCGACCGCCTGGTTGTCGCTACCGTCGAGTACCAGATCGTCCAGATGCGCGGCGATGTGTTTGGCATCCACCATGGTGACGACCGCGTCCAATGTCACCTGCTTCGCGATCGGATCGTCGAGGAAGAACGTCTGCGCGACGGGATACGGATCGGCGAGCCCACTCGTTTCAACGATGATGTGATCGAGCCGGTCCGGCCGTTCCACCAGCATGCGCACGATCCTCACCAGGTCTTCGCGCACCGCGCCGACGCAGCACACGCAGCCATTGGTCATCTCGTAGATCTCTTCGGTCGATTCGAGCACCAGACCACCGTCGATGCCGATCTCGCCGAACTCGTTTTCGATCACCGCGATCTTGCGGCCGTGCTTCTCGCGAAGAATGTAGTTGAGCAGCGTTGTTTTGCCGGCGCCGAGAAAGCCGGTCAGCACCGTGACGGGGATTTTCTCGATTTCGTTGTGGGTGGTGTGAATATGGGTCATGGCTCGTCTCCGTTTCTTCGGTCGTGCTGCGGTTCGTGCGGCTCAATTCGGGTGGCTTTGCGCGTCAGGCGATATACGATGCGTGTGTTTGCGTTGCCACTTCGGTTGTTGTGTCCTGCTCTCGCCATCGTTTGACGGTGCCCGCTTCGAGATCGAACAGATCGAGTACACGGCCCAGCGTGTGATCGATCATCTGGTCGAGGGACGCCGGGCGCGCGTAAAACGCCGGCACAGGCGGCGCGACGATCGCGCCCATTTCAGTAACGGCGATCATGTTGCGCAGATGCGCCAGCGTGTAGGGGGTTTCACGCGCCAGCAGCACCAGGGGACGGCGCTCTTTCAATGTGACGTCGGCGGCGCGCGAGATCAGGCTCGACGACATGCCGCTGGCGATTTCGGCAAGCGTCTTCATCGAACAGGGCGCGACGATCATGCCCAGCGAGCGGAACGAGCCGCTGGAGATTGCCGCGGCCATGTCGTCGCAACGGTAAGTGAAACCGGCGAGGGCGCTGACTTCGGCGAACTTGTAGTCGGTCTCGTGCGTCATCGTCAGCAGGGCGCTACGCGAGACAGTCAGATGCGTTTCGATGCCGAGCTCACGCAGCAGGTGCAGCAGACGCACGCCGTACGTGAATCCGGACGCACCGCTGATGCCGACAACGAGTCGCCGCGGGGTCATGATTGGGCTCCGGCGGTGGCGCGGGCCAGAATATCGACGGCGTGTTGCGCGGCGGCTTCGCTGATCTTCGCGCGAATGCCGTCGAAATGGGAACCGCGCGTCGCGTCGATACCCATGCGCGACGTGGTGCCCGCCGCGGACGAAGACGGGTCGAGCGGACTGCCCGGCAAACCGTCGACGATAAACACGTCCTGGTGCGGCTGGAAATGCGTCGCGATGGCCCACAGCACTTGCGAATCGTTGGTGATGTCGATGTCGCTATCCACCGCCACCACGTTCTTCAGATACGGGTCCCAGCCGAGCAGCGCGAGCATGATCTGACGTGCTTCGCCGTCGCGTGTCTGATCCAGCGCGACATAGCAGTGAAAATGCGTGCCCGAGTTCGGATAGTGCAGCGCGGTGACGGAAGGAAAGCGCGCCTTCAGCTTCTCGCTCATTTCCGCTTCGCGCGGCAAACGGGCCAGTGTCAAATGCTCGGCGTACGGGCCGCCGACGACATCGACGAGCCATGCATCGTTACGCCGCATCATCGTGTCGACGCGCAGCACGTTGTTGGTCGAGCGGTCCGATGAGTAGCCCGTGAATTCGCCGAATGGACCTTCTTCCGCGTGAGCGTCCGGATCGATCGTGCCTTCCAGCACAAACTCGGCGGAAGCGGGCACGCCGATTCCGTATCGCGGTGTACGGACCAGTTGCAGCGGTGCACCGAATAATCCCCCTGCAATTGCGCGCTCATCTGTGCCGAAGGGCACGCGCGCTGCAGCGGCCAGCATGAACAAAGGATGCGCGCCGATCACCATCGCGACCTTCAACGTGTCGCCGCGCGCCTTGGCGGTCTGCAGCATGCGCCAGAGGTGGCCGCGTGAATGCAGGCTGGTGGCGAGCGCATTGCGGGCATGCCGCATCGAACGGTGATAGCTGAGGTTGGCAACGCCCGTCACCGGATCTTCGGCAATGATCACCGCGTTGGTGATGTACGGACCCCGATCGGTATCGAAGTGGCGGATCATCGGCAGTTGCGCGAGATCGACGGCGTCGCCTTCGACAACCTGGTCGAGAACCGGACCGGTCGGCACGAAAACCGGCGCGATGGGGGCGTTCGCGCGCTGTTGGTAGGCGTCGAACAAGCCCGATGCATCGACGTCGAACAAACGGCCAATGCGCGTGCGTGAAGCGAAGAAATTGGTGACCAGCGGTGTCGCAATGCCGTCGACCTTTTCGCAGATCAACATGTCATGTCGTCCGCGTGCAGCCAATTCGGCCACGATAGCGGTGACGTCCTGATCCGCTGCCACGGGCTGCCTGATGGTCAATACGTCGTCGGGAAACTGCTCGCGATACGCCTGTGCGAAGCGGTGAAAATCCTGCGTGGCGCGGAAGAGGTTATCCGCCATAGTGAACTCCGTCGAAAGCGATAACGAAAGCGGACCGTCGTGAGAGGCCGGCGCGGTGTGAGCCGCACCGGCCTTACAGCAAGCGCTAAACGTGTCAGCGCGTTAAACGCGTTAAGCAGGCTGCGTTACATCATTCACGTAGGTCGCCTTCAAACGCTTTTCCGCTTCGACCAGATCCTTCGGCGGCTTGGTGGGTTCGATACCGACCAGACGGGCGATGTTATTACCCATATAGTCTTCGAGACCGTCTTCATCCAGATCCATACCTTGCGGCGCGGGACCGCATAGCATTTCAAGTTCGCGCAGCCACATGCCCGGCTCGTTCGGTGGCGAATCGGTACCGAACACGATCTTGTTGCGCGGCAGTTCACGAGCGAATTCGACGATGCGCGACTGATAGCACCAACCCGATTCGCAATACACGTTCGGCGTATCCATTGCCATCCAGAAGGCTTCGAACGAATAGTTACCACCCGTTTGAATCCCGAAGTGACCGATGATGAAATTCACCATCGGGAATTCGCGGATGATCGGATAGAACTGCGTTGGGATCGTGTACGGTCCGTCGCCGGTATGAATCAGCACCACCACGCCGAGCTCCGCACACTTCTTCATGGCTGGACGCAACCAGTCGAGCGCGCGATCCGGCCGATAGCCGTGCATGTTCGCGTGCAGCTTGAGCATCTTGAAGCCGTACTCCTTCACGTGGAATTCGAGTTCGGCCGCGCCGTTTTCCGGACCCCAACGCGGGTTGTACGTGAAGTTGCCGATAAAGCGATCCGGGTATTTCTGCGTCAGCTCGGCGATATACGACATGTAATCGCGAATGCCCTCACGGCCGCGGCGATTACCGTCGCGATAGCCGGTGTTGCCGGGCGGCGGCTGAATGAAGCCCATGTCGATGCGGCGCGGCTTGCCGTTGATGATGTACGGACCGTCCATCATCTTCAGCAGGCGTTCGCCGGTGAACGGCTCGCCGGTGTGGCGCCACGCTTCGTCGACGAGATTGGTCGGGTGCAGATGGGTATCGATGATCATCAGCGGGCTCCTGCGTAGGCGGCTTGAGATGCCTGAGCGGCGTGCTTGTGCGACGCGCCGGCATGGTGTTTCAGATAGGCTTGCGCTTCTTCGACGCTCCTCGGCGGCGCGCTCGGCTCGATGCCGATCATGCGGGCGAGGTTGTTGCCGAGATAATCCTCGAGCGTGTCTTCGTCGAGATTCAGGCCTTGCGGCGGTTCGTGGCACAACACTTCGAGCAAACGCAGCCACATGCCGGGTTCGTTCGGTGGCGTGTCTGAGCCGTAGAGAATCTTGTGCGTGGGCAGCACCTTCGCGAATTCGACGATCCGCGATTGCAGGCACCAGCTCGATTCGCAATACACGTTCGGTGTATCGAGCGCCATTTGATACGGCTCGAAGCAATACACGCCACCCGTCTGCACACCGAAGTGCGCCATGATGAAGTTCACCGACGGGAATTCGCGGATCAGCGGATACCATTCGCTCGGAATGCTGTACGGTCCGTCGCCGGTGTGCAGCTTCACGAGCAGGCCCAGGTCCGCGCATTTACGCAATGCAGGCCGCAGCCAGTCGAGCGCGCGGTCGGGACGATACGCGTGCATGTTGGCCTGCAACTGCACCATCTTGAAGCCGTGTTCCTTCGCGTAGAACTCGATTGCCTCGGCGCCGTTCTCAGGACCGCAACGCGGGTTGTACACGAAGCAACCGATCAGACGGTCCGGATACTTCTGCGTCATTTCGACGGTGTACGCCATGTAGTCGTCGATCGATTCGCGGCCCGTGCGGTTGCCGTCGGTCCACGTGTAGATGGTGTTGCCTTGCGGCGGCTGAATGAATGCCTTGTCGATGCGGCGCGGCTTGCCGTTGATGAGGTACGGGCCGTCCATCGTTGCGATCAGACGCTCGCCGGTAAATGGCTCGCCGTCGTGGCGCCAGGCGAGGTCGACCAGATTGGTCGGATAACAGCTGGTGTCGATGATCATGTACTCGATCTCCTTGAGAGGAACTGGTGTATCCAGTTGCCGGATCGCGGGCAGGCGCATCGATGGAACGGAGCCCAGACGGGCTTGCCCATGCGGCCCTTTGCAAGGCGTCATTTTTGAGCGCCTTCCCCTCGCCGGCATCGAGTGTCACACTGATGTGCACTGCTGCTTGCGATGCAGTCTCACAAGATAAAAACGCTCTGTACAATATTTTTTAACCACGATCTTGATACGTTTGCGATATGGACATCCGGCTGTTGCGTTACTTCGCGGTACTTGCCGACGAACTGCATTTCGGCCGGGCAGCCGCGCGGCTGCACATTTCGCAGCCACCTCTCAGTCAGCAGATTCGTATTCTCGAAGAGGAGATGGGCACTGCGTTGTTCATGCGCTCGCAGCACCGTGTCGAGCTCACTGATGCAGGGAAAACACTTAAGGAGCAAGTGCCGCTGATCTTCGCGCAGTTCGAACGCGCGATCGATCTGACGCGTTGCGCGGGTCGGGGTGAAGTGGGGAGTCTCGAGATCGGCATCATCAGCTCGGCGATGGTCGAACCGATTCCTCGCGCGCTACGGGTATTTGCGGAGAAACATCCGCAGGTGCAGTGGACCCTGCATGAGATGACGCCCGCTGCGCAGATTCTCGCGCTCAAGGAGCGGCGGTTGGATGTGTGTTTCTTCCGGGTGTCGCATGAGGACCCGGAGATTCGTAGTGAAGTGGTGATGCGTGAATCGGCGGTGGTGGCGCTGCCGTTAGGGCACCGGCTTGCCGCGTGTGAAGCGATTGCGTTGCGCGAGTTGGAGACGGAGCGCTTCGTGTCATTCGGTTTGCAGCATTCGCAACTCGCGCGTTTCTTGCAGGACTGTTGTGTCGAAGCAGGGTTTACACCGCAGATCGATCAGGAGGTGGTCGAGGTGCATACGCTGTTGTGTTTGGTGCGCGAAGGACTGGGCGTGGCGCTGCTGCCTTCGTCGGCGCGGCAGTTGACGACCGGTGGTGTTGCATTTGTGCCGGTGGCTGCGCCGTGTCCCGAGGTGTCGTTGCACGCGCGCTATCGTGCTGAGGATGCGTCGCCGGTGCTTTCGCTGTTTCTCGATACCGTGCGCGAGGTGGCGGCCAGTGTGAACGTCGGCACGGAGGGTGGCGAGCGGTAACGCTAGCCGACCGTCTGCGCGACCAGTTCGCGAATCACTTCGATCAGCGGCGCCACGCGCGCCGCTTTCTCCCGAGGCCACACTGCATACAGGTTGTAATGCGTTGGAATTTCGACTTGTGTGAGTTCGACCAGGCGGCCCTCGCGTCGCGCGTCCGCAGCGAGCAGGCCGCGCGCTAAACCTGCGCCTATGCCTGCGCTTGCCGCTGCAATCAGTCCGGCTGCGTTGTCGAATACGGCGATGGCATCCGGTTCGACCGCAGGCATGCCTGCCGCGGTGAGCCACGGAATCCACGAGCGTTTCGTATAGCCGAGCAGCGGTAAATCAAGCACCTGCTCCGGCGTGAGCGGCACGCTCAGCCCGCGTGCCGCGAGAAGCGCGGGCGAACCTACGGCCGTCAACCGATCACCGCAAATCAGCGCGTTCTCGAAGCCGTCCCATTCGCCATACCCATACCGCAGCGCAATATCCACACGCTCGAACGCGCTACGGTCGTGGCGTGGCGTGGATAGCATGGTCAGCGACGTGCCGGTCAACGCACCCAGCAAGGCCTGCAAGCGCGCCACTAGCCAGCTCTGCGCGAGTTCAGGGTCGACGTCGAGCGTGATCGACTGCTTGACCGTGCGCTCTTTCACCGACGACAACGCCCGATCGATCTGCTCGAAGCCATCCGTCAATTGATTCGCGAAGAGCACGCCGGCGTCCGTCAGCACCACGCCGCCGCCTTCGCGCACGAATAGCGGCTGGCCGACGAACTCTTCGAGCGTGCGGATCTGCTGGCTGATCGCGCTATGCGTGAGCGACAACTGGCGCGCCGCGCTCGAAAAGCTGCCGACGCGTGCCGCTTGCAGGAAAGCCTGCATCGACTGGATCGAAGGGTAGCGTTTCAACATAGGTGTTAGCCGGACTTACGGATGATGGAAGAAATCGTCGCTGGCGTTGTGCTTAACGGCTTTCAATAATGGCCGCAAGCACGCGGCCCTGGTTGCACGCATTCCACGCTGCCTCCGCCGCGCTGCACAACACCATTCAGGAGACACGCATGATCGAGATCGTGGTCAACGACACGCGGCACTCGCTCGACAATGTACCGGAAGACATGCCCCTGTTGTGGGTGTTGCGCGACCGGCTCAAATTAACCGGTACGAAATTTGGCTGCGGCGGCGGGTTTTGCGGCGCGTGTACGGTGCATCTGGAAGGCGAGGCGGTGCGCTCCTGTTTGTTGCCGATTGCCGCGGTGGCGGGCAAGCGCATCACGACGATCGAAGGATTGTCGAAAGACGGTACGCATCCGCTGCAACTCGCGTGGGTGGCCGAAGACGTGCCGCAATGCGGCTACTGTCAGTCCGGTCAGTTGATGCAGGCGGCCTCGTTCCTGAAGGATAAGCCGACCGTCAATGACGAAACGATTGCCACGGCGATGTCCGGCAATATCTGCCGCTGCGGAACCTACTCGCGGATCAGGAAGGCGATCAAGCGTGCGGCTTCGGGTGAGGCGGCGTTGGTGTCGGTTGCGCCGGTATGCGCGGCGGTCTGCGCCTCCGCCTCCATCTCCGCTAACGAGGAGGCTTGACATGCACAATGACAAGCAAGGGCTGAAAGATGCACATGGTGCCGCACGTCGTCGCTTCATCAAACAAAGCTCGGCGTTGCTGGCTTCGGGTCTCGCGATCGGATTTCAGTTGCCTGAAGCATTTGCCGTGAATGCAAACGCGAGCGGCGACCCTAAACCTCAACCCGGCGGATTCGAACCGAACGCGTGGGTGCGGGTGCTGCCTGACGATACGATCAAGCTCGTGGTTCACAAACACGACTCGGGCACGGGTACGCGCACGGCGTTGGCTGCGGTCGTTGCGGAAGAACTCGATGTCGATCCGTTTCGCGTGGAGGTGATCACGCCGGAGAATCCGTTCTTCGGTGACTATATTCATCCGCTGTGGAAGGTGTTTTCGACAGGCGGCAGCACGAGCGTGTCGCTTGAATATGAGCGCTTGCGGCGTGCCGGCGCGACCGCGCGTGCGATGTTGATTGCCGCTGCCGCGAAACAATGGAATGTGTCGCCGTCTGCTTGTTCGACGGAGAACGGTTTTGTTGTTGATAAGGCGAGCGGCAAACGTGCGAACTATGGCTCGCTGGCGAGTGTGGCAGCGCAGTTGCCAGCGCCGAAAGATATCGTGTTGAAAGACCCGTCGCAGTTCAAGTACATCGGCAAGCTACAGAAGAAACGTGGCGCCGATCTGAAAGCGCGAGGGGCGTTTCCGTACAGCATCGACGTGTCGTTGCCGGACATGCTGGTGGCGGTTGTCACGCGCGCGCCCGTGATTGATGCACGTGTGCGGAGCGTTGATGCGAAGGCCGCGTTGGCCGTGCCCGGCGTGCGGCAGGTGTTGCAGATTCCTGGTCGTCCCGACCTTCTCGGTGGGAATCAGGCAGGCGTTGCGGTGTTGGCCGATGATTATTGGTCGGCGCATCAAGGTCAGGCGGCGCTGAAGGTTGAGTGGGAGGATAGCCCGCTGGAAACCTTCGACAGTAGTACGCTCGCCGCACGTCAGGCTGCGTGGCTCGACGATCCTGTCGCGCATGTTGTGCCGACGATTCAAACCGGTGACGCGAAGACTGCATGGCCACACGGTGCGCGCGTTATCGAGGCGTCCTATTCGATGCCCTATAAGGCGCAAAACGCGCTTGAGCCGATCAATGTCACCGCGTGGGCGAGAGACGGCCGCATTGAGTACTGGGGTGGTTTGCAGGTGCCTTCTACAGTACAAGAAGCGGCTGAGGTGATTGGGGGGATTCCTGCCGAGCGCGTTGTGCTGCATGAGCTTGTGTCGGGTGGCAGCTTCGGCTCGCGTGAATCGAAGTATTGGCTATTCGAAGTGACGTGGCTCGCGCTGAAAGTCGGCAAACCGGTCAAGCTGGTGAACAGCCGCGAAGATGAAATGCGTGCGCTCTTTTATCACTCGGCGAGTTATCACCGTGCTAAAGCCGCTATTGATGCGCATGGCAATCTCACTACGTTGCAGTTGCGTGCCGTGATGCCCGCTTCGCCGGAACAATGGGAGCCAGGATATTTCGATCGTCCGGACCGGATGGACTACAGCACTACCGAAGCGATCAGCAAGTATGAGTTCGCTTACGATGCGCCGCATGTCGATATTGGTTGGGTGCGTCATGAGACGGGTGTGCCGACGGGTTGGTATCGCGCGGTGAGTTATATCCCGAATGTGTTCGCGGTGGAGTCTTTCATGGATGAGGCTGCGCATGCTGGGCGGCGTGATCCGGTTGAGTTTCGGCTTGCTCATATGAAGGATCCGCGGCATAAGGCGGTGTTGCGCGAGGCGGCGGAGCGGGCTGGGTGGGGGACGGCGCTGCCGGCTGGTACGGCGTTGGGTGTCGCGACGAATCAGGCGTATAGCAGCTATGTTGCAGTGGTGGCGCGGGTTGTGAGGAAAGGCGATGCGGTTGTGGTTGAGAAGCTGACGTGTGTCGCGGATTGCGGGTTGGCGGTGTCGCCGGGTGGAGTTGAAGAACAGTTGTATGGCGGGCTGATGTGGGGGCTAGGGCACGCGACGGTGGATCGCATCGATATTCGGCACGGGCAGGTGGAGCAGAAGAACTTTGATTCGTATCGCGTGATGCGGATGAGTGATATGCCGGAGGTGGATATTTTGATCGTGCAGGGCGATCCCGCGAGACCTGGAGGCGTTGGGGAGTTGTCGAGTCCTTCGGTGGCGCCGGCGGTGGCTAATGCGGTGTTCAGTTTGACGGGGAAGAGGGTGAGGGATACGCCGTTTGAGATGGAGAAGGTGGCGGCCCTTGGGAAAGTCAGCGGGAAAGCGAAGGTTTGAGAGTGGTGGCGCGATCAGGCAATCGGCTGCACCCGGCCCACAGGAGACAGTCAGAGCATCCAGAAACGGACGCTCAGTGCTCCTGTCCTCCTGAGTTACACATGTCGGCGTGCTTCTGCTTCTATTGCGGCGCGATGTCCCGCTGAACCCGATGAATGTGCTGCTCCACATAGAACGCTGCCGCATCAGCGTTGCCCGTGACAATAGCCTCGTAAATCAGGCGGTGTTCAGCTACATAAAGACGAATCCGGGTTGGGTCATAGATGCCGTCATCCTTAAGCCGCTTCCAGAGCGACTGGTCCATCGTTGCAGCGATTTCCTCTGCAATCTTGATCAGCAAAGCGTCACCCGTCATCACCGCGAGTTGCCGATGAAAGAGCCGGTCGCTGTTGTTCCACAGCGCGCGTTCTTCCGCATCCGCTACGTCGGTTAGCGTTTCCATCTGCGACAGATAGTACTCGGCCTGGAGATCGCGCTTCTTATGCACTGCCGCGCGTCGGGCAATGGCGGGCTCGAGGATTAGCCTGACGTCCAGGGTTGCGGAGGGACTGAAATCTGAAGCCAGGCCGGCCTCGGCCATTTCCGCCGACGACGCTGCAGCCAGTATCTGAGGGGCTGTCGAGGCGACATACGTTCCGGAGTTTCGTTTTGTTGTGACGAGCCCCTCGTTCTGCAGAGCCCCGATCGCTTCACGAACCGCCGGCCGCCCGACGCCAAAAAGCGCCGCCAGTTCGCGCTCGGATGGCAGGCGCGCGTCAGGAAGAAACCGGCCCGAACGGATCTCCGCACGGATTTTTTCAGAGACCTGTTCGTAAATCTGCAACGGTCGAAAGTCGCTTTCAAACTCAATGCGGGCGGAAGCCATCGTCGTTCTCGGGGATGCTATGTGGTTCCCAAATATACCACTTGAGCGCCAGTTATCTGCCGCTGCGCTTGACTGAGTGAAGGTACGCATCCTCACGATGCCACATGAATGGTGTCGGAAATTGGTCGCGTTTTGCGACTAGTTAGTGCCGTCATCACGCGAAAGTGGTTATTAAACGACCATGATTTGCCATAAAATCGCAAATCACGATTGTGTGCGTCATTTTATTGGTATAAATTTGGTCCAATATAGATGCCCCTGTGCCGAATTGCTCAAGTGGAGTCCAGTTCGGAGTGGCTTGTCTTTCATCCAATTAGATCGTGCCGCAAGCGCGTATCCCTGATCCCTTGCTTCATTAGGCGAGCCTGCAATGACTTCTCTCTGCACCCGTAACTTTGACGCTCACGCAACCGCCGCCCTGCTTGGCTATCCACAGTTGATGCATGTACTTCGCGAGACCATCATCGAGTACGGTGCCGGGCGAATCGTGAGTCCCGAACGCCTGTCCGTTCCGATGCAGGAGGGGGGGCTCATGTTGTCCATGCCATCCAGCGCGGAAGACATCGCTATCCACAAACTGGTGAACGTATGCCCATCGAACGGAAGGCGGCAGTTGCCGACTATCCACGGTCAGGTGATCGCATGTGACGCGCACACCGGCGAAATGCTGTTCGTTCTCGACGGGCCCACTGTCACAGGAAGGCGCACTGCGGCGGTTACCGCGCTGGGTATCCAGGCGCTTCACGTTACAGCGCCGCGCGAAATCGTGATCATCGGCACTGGCAAGCAGGCGACGAATCACGCCGAGGCGCTCGCGGTGATTTTCCCGGAAGCCAAACTTTTCGCCAAAGGCGCCTCCCAGGCAGGAACAGAAGAATTTGTGGAACGGACTCGCCCGGTGGCACCGAACCTGACTGCTCTTGTTGGGGATGGAATCCCAACCAGCGTCGACGTGGTCATTACGCTTACGACCAGCAAGTCGCCGGTCTACACGGAGCCGGCGCGGCCGGGTCGCCTGGTCGTCGGCGTCGGCGCATTCACACCGGACGCGGCGGAAATCGCCAAGGTAACGGTGGATGGCAGCTTCGTGGTCGTAGACGACCCGGTTGGCGCGCGGCACGAAGCAGGAGACCTGATCCAGGCGAAGGTCGACTGGAACTCGGTTTCCCCGCTTGCCAAAGCACTTGCGGCGGAATTGAGGCCCAATGCACCGATCCTCTTCAAAAGTGTCGGGTGTGCTGCGTGGGATCTGGCTGCTTGCCGGGTCGCACGTAGGGCGCTTGCCGACTCTTAAGCGAGACAACCGCGCGGCGCTCACTGACCAGTTGCGAATCACGCTAACGTAAGGTGGTTTTTATGGAACCAAAATAGTCGTTTTGTTTTTGAAATTGATTGAGCATCAACCAGATTTCCATTAATCTGGCCTCCCTTCTAGTCCACTTGGAGTTTGATATGCGCCGTCTCGTAACAACAATGGCCACCTTGATGGCCGCTGGTTTTACCCTGTCTGCAAGCGCTCAAGTCGTTGTAACGATCGGTCATTCGGCTCCTCTCACCGGCCCGCAAGCGCCGAACGGCAAGGACAACGAGAACGGCGCGCGTCTGGCCATCGACGAGTTGAACAAGACTGGCGTCGTCGTTGCGGGACAAAAGGTGACGTTCAAACTGGACTCGGAAGACGACCAGGCCGATCCAAAAATCGGCGTGCAGGTTGCGCAGAAGCTGGTCGACAGCGGAGTGATTGCAGTCGTTGGGCCGTACAACTCGGGGGTCGCAATTCCGGCGTCGCGCGTCTTCAACACGGGAGGCGTTCCCATCTTGCCGGTTGCGTCCAATCCGGCACTGACGAAGCAGGGTTTCAAGAACATTTTCCGGATCGGCGCGAGCGATGAACAACTCGGCGGCACGATGGGGCAGTTTGCAGCAAAAACGCTGAAGGCGAAAACAGCGGCTGTTATTGACGACCGCACTGCTTACGGCCAAGGCGTCGCCGAGCAGTTCATCAAGGTTGCCAAAGCAAACGGCATCCAGATTGTCGACCAGGAGTTTACCAATTCAGCGGCAACGGACTTCCTCGGGATTCTCACGAACATCAAGGGCAAGAATCCTGACGCGGTCTTCTTCGGTGGCTACGCAGCGCAGGGCGCGCCGATGGCCAAGCAGATGCGCCAGCGTGGGCTGCGCGCCAAACTGCTGGGCGGCGACGGCATCTGTTCGGCTGACATGGGTAAGGTTGCTGGCGATGCAGCGTCCATCGTCTACTGCGCTCAGGGCGGTATCGCGCTTGAGAAGTCGGCTGCCGGCCGCGAGTTCCTGCAGAAGTACAAGGCGGCCTACAACATCGATACGCAGGTCTACGCGGTCAGCTACTACGACGGTGTGAAGATGCTCGCCGATGCAATGGTGAAAGCAGGGACGACGACCGACAAGGCGAAACTGACCGCTCAACTCGCGAAGGAAAACTATAAGGGCGTCGCCGGGACATACTCGTTTGACGAGTATGGCGACCTCAAGGGTGCGCCGACCACCGTGTACACCATCAAGAATGGTTTGCCGGTTCCGTACGGCGAGTAAAGCACGAGCCTCACTGACTTCACCGAAGCAAACATGAAAATCTCACGCACCATCTCGACTGTTGAAGTCCACACCGGCGGTGAAGCATTCCGCATCGTGACCAGTGGCCTGCCGCGTCTTCCTGGCGATACCATCGTTAAGCGGCGCGCATGGCTGAAGGAGAATGCCGACGATATCCGCAAGGCCCTCATGTTCGAGCCGCGCGGCCATGCAGATATGTACGGCGGTTACCTGACAGAACCGGTTAGCCCGAACGCAGATTTCGGCATTATCTTCCTGCACAACGAAGGGTATAGCGACCACTGCGGGCACGGTGTTATTGCGTTGTCGACGGCAGCAGTCGAGTTGGGATGGGTGCAACGTCAGACACCCGAAACGCGCATCGGTATCGATGCACCATGCGGGTTCATCGAAGCATTCGTGCAGTGGGACGGTGAGCACGCGGGCAATGTCCGGTTCGTCAACGTGCCGTCCTTTATCTGGAAGAGGGACGTCACGGTGGAAACACCGTCATTCGGGCCGGTTACCGGCGACATCGCGTTCGGTGGGGCGTTCTATTTTTACACTGACGGCCAGCCGCACGGTCTCGAAGTGCGGGAGTCCTCCGTCGAAGAACTCATCCGGTTCGGTGCGGAGGTGAAGGCGGCTGCTAACAAGGCGTTCCCGGTTGAACACCCGTATATCCCTGAAATCAACCACATCTACGGAACCATCATTGCCGCCGCGCCGCGACACCCCGGATCGACGCAAGCCAATTGCTGCGTCTTTGCCGACCGTGAGGTCGATCGCTCTCCGACGGGCTCTGGAACAGGTGGGCGCGTGGCGCAACTGTACCTGCGTGGAGAACTGGGGAAGGACGAGACGCTGGTGAACGAGTCCATCATTGGCACCGTGTTCAAAGGACGTGTTCTGAGCGAAACGACCGTGGGTGACTTCAAGGCTGTCATCCCGGAGGTCGAAGGCAACGCCTTTGTCTGCGGCTTTGCCAACTGGATCGTGGATGAACGCGATCCACTGACTTACGGATTTCTGGTTCGATAGACCGATTGCATTAGTGGTACCAGGTTGGCGCGTTACGCTGTGCGATCAGCTTGACGCGCCTTTTTTTGTCACCCTGGCCGGAATGCCCGGTGCGCCAGGTCGCGCAGGGACCATCTCATCCCGACCAGACAGGCCTAGCGAAACTCCACGATAGCCGCGCTCGCATGCGGCAGCGGCACCACGTAGACGCCATCGTTCGGATGCACCGTCGTGCGCTCCCTGGTACCGTGCAGGACGCCGTCCTGCACGCCTCCCGCGACCTTGAATGTCTGTCCGGCCAGCGTGACTTTGTCGTCGCCGGTGTAGTGCGTGTAGTCGCTCACCCGATAGTCGTTGTTGGTGGCACGCAGGGCGGAGACCATGACGTCGCCATGTCGTTTCCTTTCGTTTATAGTCCGGACTTCTGATGATTGTCGTAAGAACGGTAGTCTTCGTAGAGGTCGGTTCAGGAACCCGGTGAGGGCTCTGTTTGCTTTCTCAACGCACTGCCTTGGGGATGCAAGGTTCAGGACGTGGCGATTTTTTCCATCCAAGGTTTACCGATCGATCGTCCCTTGTCGGTACAGGTTACGTATCGTTTGTCACGAGCGGAGATCAGCGGGTCTACCGCCTGGGTGAGGTGGGTGCCGGAGAAATTTAACTCTGGTTCACAGCGTCACGTCGAAATCTTCGAGAATAGCGTTGACGACGGTGCGGATGACGGCCGAACCTTTCATATCTGGATGTAAGGCGAGCCAAACATCTCTCATCACTACGGGTTGGTCGGACGCTGCCAGCACGAGCGTTGAATCATTTCCCGCCATGAAATCCGGCAGCATCGCCACGCCCCCGCTCTCACGCACCAATGCATGCTGGATTTCAAGCGTGCTCGCCCGGAAACAGATCGATCGTGCTGCCATCTGCTTGATAAGGGCAGCTTGTTGAGCGATCGCGTCCATGCTTTCGCCGTATCCAACAAAGACCCAGTCGTCCGATGACGTTTGGTTGAGATACGCAGCGCTGCCGTACAACTGGAATGAAAGCTCCGTGAGCTTCACGACAATGAGATGACCCTCGGTAGGGCGGCTGAGCCGGATGGCTATATCCGCTTCCCTGCGATCCAGCGAGGTGCTGTGCGTTTCGCCGAGAATGCAAACCTTGATACCGGGATGTTGGTTGCGCATCGCCACCAATGGCCGTGCCAACATTGCTGCCGCGAAGGTCGGTGGCGCGCTAATGGTGACACTGCCCGTCAGCTCAGAGCGTGAACCTTCCACCGCGCGGTCGATCGCCCGAGCCCCTCTCTCCATACCCTCAACCAACGCCGCAATACGCTCGCCGTCAGCAGTAAGCGACAGCTTACGGCCACGCCGATCGATGAGCTTCAGGTTGAGTTCCGCTTCGAGCGCGGCAATGCGCCGAGCGACCGTTGCATGTTCGACGTGAAGCTGCCTGGCCGCACCAGACAAGGTGCCCGCTTGTGCCAGCGCTGCAAAATGCCGAAGATTTTCCCAGTCTGCCATTGTTAAATTTTTCACATGCGATGGCAAATTTTAGGGAATTTTCAATCAAGCGGCAATGATTGAAAATGCGTTGAATTTAGCGGAGAAACGCAATGGATCGAATGGTCAGAATGACGGGTGTTGGCGGCGTGGATCAACTGGAAGTCGTTTCCTGCGAACCGCAGCCCCCCGGACCGGGCGAAGTACGCATCCGGCACGAGGCAGTTGGCGTCAACTTCATCGACATCTATCATCGCACCGGCCTTTACCCAATTTCGCTGCCGGCGGTTCTTGGTGTCGAAGGCGCGGGGATAGTCGAAGCCGTGGGAGCGGGGGTTGTCGATATCGCAACTGGCGATCGTATCGCCTACGCAGGCGCGCCCGTTGGCGCCTACGCCGCAACACGGCTGCTGCCACGAACACGGTTGATTCTTTTACCAAACGACATCAGCTTGCGCGTTGCAGCCGCCTCGATGCTCAAAGGTATAACCGCACATATGCTGCTAACGCGCACATACCCGGTCAGCACAGGAAGCACCATCCTGGTCCATGCCGCAGCCGGCGGTCTCGGTGGAATGTTGGTCCGCTGGGCCAAACATCTTGGTGCAACGGTGATAGGTACGGCTGGATCAGCCGAGAAGGCACACATTGCCAGAACGCATGGTGCCGATCATGTCATTGTCGGACGTGACGCCGATATCGTGTCCGAGGTCGCAGCCCTGACCGGTGGTGAGGGTGTTGATTTTGCGATTGATGGCATCGGCGGCAGCATGCTCGCAAAGACGTTTGCCTGTGTTCGCTCCTTCGGTACAGTCGCGAGCATAGGACAGGCGGCTGGGCCGATACCGCCGATCAGCGTCGATCAGTTGGGCCCTCGCCGCTCACTGTCGCTCGCTCGTCCAAGCATCATGGCCTATTCGGCAGACCTGAACACGTATTCCGTCGCATCCAAGACACTTATCGCGGCGATGCAAGCCGGTGTTGTCGCTGAGATTGGGGGCGAATATGCGCTGTCGGAAGCTGCTACGGCACAAGCTGACCTCGAGAGCGGCCGCACGTCCGGCAGCTTGTTATTAATCCCTTGACTGGTATTTTCATTTGCGGTTAATCGGGGCGTCTTTCCGATTTTGTCTATGGCGACGGGCGTCGTCTGGGGGGGAAACCGAGGGGCTCGTGAGGGGCGGCCCGGCGACAGGGCCAGCGCCGGTCGGATAGACACAACAAGACGGTAGCTCGGCGATGCCTAAATCAAGGTTATATCCGACGAGGCTAGAGTCCTGCGGATCAACCATGCTGAACTGGAGAGGGATACTGCGCCTCCGTCAGCGAGAAAGTACTCAGCCGGCCGAGGTAGCAGAAAGACGTGAGCATTGCGTCGATCAGGATGCATGCAAGGAGCCTAAATGAGACGACAGATCCACCCTATCGGCTTCGCGTTGACCGCAATCGCCATCGCCGCACTCCCCAGTGTGTCTAGTGCGAAGACGGTGGCCGAAGATCCCGCGGCGATTGTTCGCTCTGCCCTTGACCAATGGCGGGATGATTTCAACGCACGACGCGCCGTGCATATCTGCGACCTCTTCGCGCCGGATCTCCGTTACGATTTCCAAGGTTTGCCCGAGCAGACATACCCGTTGCTCTGCGAGCGCCTGCATCGCGCGCTGGCCAATACAACGCAATCCATCCACTACGGCTTGACAATCAAGGAGGTCATCGTCTCCGGCCGCCTCGCCATCGTCCGCCTCACCTGGGCATCGACTGCTACCGAAGAGGGTGGCAAACAGGTCACCCATGACGAGACCGGGCTCGACGTGTTCGGTCGCCAGGCTAACGGTAGCTGGAAGATCATTCGCTACATTGCATATCCCGCGGACTAAATCTGCCGGACGCGGCCGCGCTGAGTCGTGCCAGATCGCCGCGATTAAATCGGACCGAGTTCGGCCATTACCCGACAGGCGAGGGACGAGGCGGAAGGGCGGCTCTCCCGCAAAACGCGGACATTCGCTCCCCGATCCGACATTAGCTAGACGGATGCACCTCTCCTTCCACGCGGCGCTCGTGTTGAACTGCTGGCGCTTCAACCGATGCGCGTTACGAACGGCGGAGGGCCATGCCGAAAACCTTGCAAGAGATTTCCGTTGCAGCGTATCGACACGCTTCCCAATCAATGCGCTGGCTCAGTCCAGTGCTCCCCGCACGCGGCATCCATTCCCGGTCGACAAAAGCCTCTGATATTAATCTCGACCATGCCTGCATGCGTCTGATTCTTTACCGGTTCCGTGAAGGCGGACTCGGACGATGGAGGATGATAGCCGCAACAATCGTCCAGTGTTCGGTTCTGCGAAGGAATTGGACACTCGTCTTCGGCTGCCAGAGGTTCGCTGAGGGTCGAACTGGGACGATTGCTATCCGGCAGACTTCGGCCACGAATAGTCGTTCGCCAGCGATCCTATGGATCGCTAACAATGTAAGCTCACATTGTTAGCCGAGGGTTGCGCGTGAAAACCTGTCGGGTTGCGAAAGTGGTCTTCATGAGCCGTGTTACTGCGCCCGCAGGCGCTTCACGAACGCCGCCAACACCGGCGAAACCTGTTTGCGCGACGGGTAGTAGAGGAAGAATCCCGCAAACGGTGGACACCAGTCGTCCAGTATCCGAACCAGACGCCCCGTTTCAACATGCGGCGCCGCCTCGTGCTCCAGTATGTAGGCCACGCCGAGACCATCGACGGCGGCCTGCAGCATCAGGCCCGGCTCATTGAAAGTCAGCGGCCCCGACAGCGCCACTTTCAGCTTTCGACCGTCGTTTTCAAACTCCCATGGATACAGGCTGCCCGTGCTTTCCATCCGGTAGTTGATGCAGCGGTGATGCTGAAGCTCTTCCGGCGTTACCGGCGCTCGATGTTGCAACAGATACGCCGGCGACGCGACCACGGCCATCCTGAGCGACGGTCCGACCGGCAACGCCACCATGTCCTGTTCGAGCTTCTCACCCAGCCGGATGCCGGCGTCGAAGCGATCGGAAACGATATCCCTGAACGCGTAGTCGATGATGACTTCGACGGTTGCGCCCGGATAAGTCGCACTGAAATCGCTCAGTACTGGACGGATGACCGCCTCATACCCTTCGCGTGTGGCTGTGATTCGAAGCGTGCCCGAAATGCGATCGCGGGTTCGGCTGAGGTTGCCCAAGGCACCATCTATCGCTTCCAATGCAGGTTGCAGCGTCAACAGCAGCGTTTGCCCCTCGGCGGTGGGCGCTACGCTACGGCTGTTTCGTCGAAGCAGCGGATAGCCGAGGCGACGTTCCAGACGCTTGATCGTATAACTCAGCATCGAATTGGACACGTTCAATTCCGCAGCTGCGCGGGAGAAGCTCAGTGTCCGTGCAACTGCCACGAAGGCCGAGAGGTCATCCAATATCCCACACGATATCGTTTTATCTGATTGCATGACCCATTCGAATTATCCGGGATGATTGAATGAATACTCGCATCTATGCTTTCTTATCGTCAAGGCACCAGCCGAAGCCAGGTGTAGACATTCGACGTGAAATGGAGGAACGATGATTGACGACAATGCGGTATGGATGATCACCGGAAGCTCGTCCGGTCTGGGCCGCGCGTTGGCAGAAAAGGTCCTGGAACATGGCTATCGTGCGGTCGTGACCGCCCGCAAGCCGGATGCAGTGCATGACCTTTCAGAACGCTATGGCGATCGGGCTCTCGCTGTGGGCCTTGACGTCACGGATGTCCGGCAGATCAACGCAGCGGTTAAGGCCGCGCATGACAGCTTCGGACAGATCGACGTGCTCGTGAACAATGCTGGCTATGGCTATATTGGGGCGATCGAAGAAGGCGAGGATGCCGCGATCCGCGCGCAGTTCGATACCAACGTGCATGGCGTCATCGCCATGATGCAGGCCGTGCTACCGGGTATGCGGCAGCGTGCAAAAGGGCACCTCGTCAACGTGAGCTCCATTGGAGGACTGACCACTTTTCCGAACGTCGGCTACTACCACGCGAGCAAATATGCGCTGGAGGGACTTTCAGAAACGCTCGCAAAGGAGGTGGCGCCGTTCGGCATTGGTGTGACGATTGTAGAACCCGGCGCATTCCGGACAGATTTTCGCGGCCGCTCGATGCAGCAATCCAATATTCGTCTTCCCGAGTTCGCTGCGACCTTGGGTAAGCAACGCGATGCTCTGCTCGCCGCGGATGGGAAGCAGCAGAACGATCCGTTGAAAGGCGCACTTGCGATTATCGAGGCGCTGAAAGCGAAGCAACCGCCGTTGCATCTGCTGCTAGGGGCCGACGCGCTGGAACTCGCACGCAAACAGCTTGCTGCAATGGCCCGGGATTTTGATGCTTGGGAGACGCTGACACGAAGCACTGCATTTGACGAACCGGCGTAGGTGCGGTCCGCCGGTATTGGGTGGAGCATGTCCGTCTTTTCATTCGAGTGAGGCATTCATCGATCGCGCCTTGAACGCGTGGGGTCTCAGACCTGGCCGATGCCACCATCGGCCATCAGATCCGCACCTGTCACGTACGAACTCTGATCGGACGCGAGGAAGAGCGCCGCGCTGGCAATCTCCTCAGCCCGAGCGAGTCGGCCGAGCGGGACCATGCTTCGGTACATGTTCACCAGATCCTCGCGTGTCGCCGACTGGGAGTCGAGAATCGGGGTGTCAGTGACGCCAGGGCTGAGCATGTTGACGCGGACGCCGCGATCCTTGAATTCCGCAGCCCAGGTGCGGGCATAGGAACGCAACGCCGCCTTGGTCGCCGCGTAAGCGGTGTGGCCAGGAATGCCCATGACGTGCATGGCCGACGAGACCAGAACGATCGATCCACCCCCTGTCATCAAGGGCAGCAGCTTCTGCACCAGGAAGACGGGGCCGCGGGCCATAAGGTTGAATGCCTTGTCGAAATGGTCGGGCGTGAGGGTGTCGATCGAAGCCTGCTCCGTAAAGCCCGCGTTCGACACGATGATGTCGACGACACCTTTGTCGTCCCGTACTGCCGCGGCGACACGGTCGAGGTCATCGAGGTTCGCGGCGTCAGCCTGAATCGCGGTGACGTTGCGGCCGATCAGTTTGACGGCCTCGGTGAGCTGAACCTGCCGACGGCCAAAAATAAAGACGTGAGCGCCTTCAGCGACGAACCGCTGGGCGGTCGCCAAACCGATCCCGGTCGTTCCGCCGCTAATGACGGCAATCTTGCCAGCGAGAGTGGACATTGGAATTTTCTGTCTGTTCGTGAATGACAGGCTCATGGTAATTGCGGTGGCCGGGAATGATAATCTGCAGATTTCCCATAAGATCTATTCTTCAAGAGAATGGATCAACGGGGGAAATGCAATGGATCGGTTTCAGGAGTTGAACGCTTTTATCGCCGTCGTTGAAGCGGGCGGATTCTCCGCCGCAGCGCGTAGAACCGGCGATTCACAGTCCGCCATCAGTAAGGCGGTGGGCGCGCTGGAAAAGCGCCTCGGCGTGATGCTACTCAATCGAAGCACACGCAGCGTAACCCTGACGGACCAGGGCCAAAGATATTACGACCGGACAAAACCGCTTGTTGACGAGATGGATGAAGCCGACTGCGAACTGACAAGCAGTACGCTTAAAGTCTCCGGTCTGATCCGGATCGCCGTATCCGCTACTTTCGGCCGCCTTCATGTCCTTCCACTCATACCCGAGCTGTTGTCACTCAATCCCGGCCTTCAGGTCGACCTTGTTCTTTCGGACTTCGTACGAGATATGGTGGAGGATCGGATCGATCTGGCGATCCGAGTGGGCCCCGTCAACGATCTTGATGCGGTTGTCGTGCGCGTGGCTAGCACCCCCCTCGTATGCGTCGGCTCCCGCAGTTACTTCGAGCGACACGGAATACCAAAGACCCCCGCCGAACTCGTCGATCACAATTGCCTTTTATATGGCGGTCTGACGGAGTCGGTGAATTGGCCGTTTGTAGGACCTGAAGGACGATTCAGCGTGTCCGTTCGCGGAAATCTTTCGTCCAACAGTGTCGAAACGATCCGGGCTGGGGTTCTGGCCGGTGTTGGAATTGGCCTGTTCGCCAAGGTCTCTCTTGCCGATGAACTCCGACATCCGGACGTGATCACGGTTCTCGACGAATTTATAAGCGAGGTCAGAGACGTCAGCCTCATCTGGCCAAAACGTCGGTTTGTACCGGCACGCGTGCGTCGCGCGACTGACTTTTTTGCTGCGGCCCTCCCACTGCGCGTTTAGGCAAACGGAATCATCCGCCGCACCAGGCGTCACTCAGAGACGTTCATCCACATCCGCGTGGGCGTCCCCTAAATCGGCGATTGGGCACAGGTAATCAGCAATAACATTCGAAGTTGAGTGGGCCGCGGGTTCAACGTTGAATGAACACGTTGGCCGCAAAGCCTTATACCGTTGACGCGCGCAGCTCAGCATTACGTGAACATCGGCAGTGGCCGTCCGGCGATGCGAACGAGATGGGGCGCGGCAGCTCGTTCGGCAGATCCAACGACCGCTTTCGGGAGAAACGAACGTTTCTTCGGGGTCGAACTGGGCCGCTCATCGTCGGGCAGGGTTCGGCCAATACCTGCCCGTCGACCGCTTCAAATTGACGCCGCAAAGCGGACATTCGAGAACAACTGAAAACGCGTCGTCTGCCGACACACCCATCAATGTCGGCAGAGCCTGCACTCGCCACCAGGTGGTTGAAGAAAGTGATCCACGAGACCGGTCCTCACCATAGGAGAACGGGGGTCCGCTTCAACCAGATGTTAGTCGCCAGTTGCTCCACAACGAACCGAGCGACATCGGTGCGTGCGATCTTCCCGCCGTTGACGCCGGCGAGGTCAACGATGGCCCTGACGCTTCCGCGAGCTGGATCGTTGGTGAGCATCGCGGGCCGGACTATGACCCAATCGAGTGAGCTGGCGCGGATCGCGGCTTCCTGACGCCCCTTGTCTTTGTAGGCATGGCGAAGCAGCAAGGGCTGGAATAGCCGGTCGAATACGAAGCCGCCGTGGCCACGGCTGTCTCCTACCCCCAGGGCGGAGATGCAGATTAGACGGCGCACGCCGCTGTGGGCCATCGCCGGAAGCAGCGCGCGTGTCGCTTCGGTCAGAACGCTGACTTCGCTGAAAGGGCTAACGCCCGTGCCCAGCGAGCTGACGACGGCATCGCAGCCTTTCAAGGCGCGCATCAGGGCGCCTTCGTCGCAGGCATCCCCCTCAATGAGGTCTGCGCCTGGGAAGTCGGGCGCGCGCGCCTTCGAGCGAACCAACGCGACTACGGAATGACCCTTCTCCAAGGCGTCGTGGACGATCAGCCGTCCGGTTCCGCCCGTTGCACCCAAAACAAGAACCTTCATAGTCGATCTCGATAGTTGTTGGTATGAACGCCGCATTTCATAAGGAAATGGGTTCTTTTGGTTGCTCTGCCAGAATCACGATGGGGTCAGAATATCCGGAGTAGATTTCCAAAGTCGTATCCCATCGCTGATCCGCTGACCTATTCTGTAGCGGCCTTCAGGGCCGCCGCGAAGACATCGCGGGCAGACGTCGCGCCGGGGACGTGCTCCGTACCCTCGACGCCGAGGTCCATCCAGCCTGAGTTGACGGCGTCATACATCGCTTCGGCCGGTCCCGTCTGGCCCTTCGGAACGCCGAGCTGCTCGAACGCTGCCGGCCACCCGGCCCGCGGTACAGCAAAAGCGTTGACGTCGACCTTCAGGACTTCACCCAATTGTGTCGCTACTTCATCCGCACTGACCATCGAACCGAGCTCGATGGCGCGATGCCCCGTCCATGCCGGCCCGGTCAGAAGCGCTGCGACTTCGGTGCCGATGTCATTGGTCGCGACCATGGTCGATTTCCGATCGGTCGGGTTGTAGTAGACGGGGAGCGTGCCACCTTGGGCAACATGCAAGCCGTAGAGGAAGTTTTCGAAAAATCCGCCGGCGCGCACATAAGCGATCGGCAATGTCAGGTCGCGAAATCCTTGCTCCAGAAGCGACAGCGCCGTGATCATCCCCAGCCCGCTGGTTCTGTTCGCCCCCATCGACGAAAGCGCAACCACTCGCGGGGGCGATGCCCTGGTGAGCGCCTCGACATAGTTTGCAATCACGCCCCTGGCTTCTTTGAAATCGGGCGAGGGCGCCCAGACAGCCGGCAACATGACGAACGCGCCTTCGACGCCTTTGAGCGCGTGCTCGATGGCTGCCGAATCATTCCAATCGCCGTCTACCAGTTCCACGCCCTGGTTCGCCCAGTGAGCCGCCTTCTCGCGATTGCGGACCAGCGCGCGTACTTTCTCGCCGTGCGCCAACAGACGTTCTGCCGTTGCGCCACCTACGTTTCCCGTGATTCCCGTTACTAAAAACATATGCTTTCTCCAGATATTGAGGGACAGAGGACTGCCCCGGTTGGCTTAACGAATGAGCGGCAGAATGGCTCGGATACGGGAGTTGCGCGCGTAGAGGCCGCCCCATGTCAACGCGCCCAGAACCAGCGAAATGATTTCTGGCGGCGATCCCAACTCACCAATGCGGACATGGGCGCAGATGGCGCCTCCCAGATAGCCCGTCACCAGGATCGCGCCGAGGACGGCGGTAGCCGGGATGGCGTAAAGGATGGCGCAGGCAAGGACGATCGGACCCACGACACGGGCAACGTCCATCGCGAACCCGGTTTCCTGCAACATGCTCGCGATCTGTGCTGGCACGAAAAGCTGAATAATCCCGTCTGCCACCAGAGCGATAACGACAAACGCGCTCATCACCCGGCCGGCCCACAGGGCGCGATGCAAGGTCATAGTTTCAGTCACGTGTTGTTCTCCGATGTGGGTCTCAATTTCGAAGATTATTGTGTTTTTGAATTATGATAAACGCCGATAAAGTGAACTAACTGTTATCTCTGTGGTGAACAATTCCGAGGCGCGAAAATGCAGAATCTCGAACCCCTCCTCATATTCGTAACGGTCGCGGAAATGGGGAGCTTCACCCGCGCGGCCGACAGCTTGGGTATCCAAAAGGGGAGGGTCTCAACGGCTGTCCGGAAGCTGGAAGAAGATGTCGGTGTCAGACTCCTGCACCGGACGACGCGGAGCGTGCAGTTGACAGAGGACGGACGTGCGTTTCGTGCGCGCGCCCGCGATCTGCTTGCTGAAGTCGATGACCTGCACTCGATGTTCGCAGGCGAGCACGTGGCACTTCGCGGGCGTCTAAGGGTGGATCTTCCGTCCGAAGTGGCGCGCACCACGATCGTCCCGGCCTTGCCGGAGTTCATGGCGACTCACCCCGAGTTGGAGCTGGAGGTGTCGAGTACGGATCGGCAAGTCGATCTGGTTCAAGAGGGATTCGACTGTGTATTGCGGCTTGGACCGATACGGGACGAGACGCTGATTGCCCGCCCACTGGGCCTGCTGCGCATGGTCAACGCTGCCAGTCCCGCCTATCTTGCGCGCCATGGCGTCCCTCGATCGCTAGAGGATCTCCAGCGTCAGGAACATCGGGCAATTCATTTTTCGACGATGCTCGGCTCAAGACCTTTTGGATGGGAATATCCGAACGGCGACAGCTACGCGACGCTTCAGTTGCCGGGTACGCTACACGTCAACAGCGCGCAGATCTACGAAGCCGCTGCGCTCGCCGGCCTAGGCCTGATTCAGGCGCCACTCCTGGGGATTGGCCGATACCTGGAGAGTGGGGCGCTTGTGGAGGTTATTCCCGACTCTCGTCGCCGGGCGCTCGCCGTGTCCCTCGTCGTAGCACATCGGAGCAATCTGTCGCGCCGAGTCCGCGCATTCATGAAATGGATCGAAGTTGTGCTTACGCCGTATCTGGAATGTGGGGCGGTGGATAAACGTTGATCGGGAGTGCCCTAAAATTGACTGCTCCGAAGCTGCCACTCGTCGGGGGCTGCACTGGGTCGAACTGAGCCGGTCGTTGTCAGGCTGAGTTCGGCCAATCGCGAGCGCTGGACCATTGCACCGGACCTGGCGACAACGCGACTGCTACCAGGGCTAACTATGGGGTTCGATTCATGGGTCGTCCAACCAAGAAAATGATCGGAGCAGCATTGGCGATCTGCGTGATATGCATCGTCATTGGCGTTTACTACTTCAGATGGCAGGGCGTCGACACCTCAATTGCCAATGCCCCTGGCTACCCATCTGCGGGCGGTATCCGCTGAAGTCAATCGCTGCCAAATTGCGACGCAATAGCCGCGGACGCATCTACGACTTGGTGACGTTGACGGGGTCGTTGCAAGATCTGCTCCACCCCGTCTGGCTTCTGAGGTGTCCAATGACGGGGAATTGGTGACGGACACCATAGCCTCGCAGATCGCTAGTTCGCATGGGCGTCGACTATGCCGAACCACCGCTCTGGAGGAAACCGAAGGTCCCTTGTGGGTCGGCACGGGGAGTTCGCGTAGGAAGAGGGACAGGCGACTTACGGGCGGGCGCCGAACTTCCCGGCCCGTCGAGTTCTGGCTGTTCGTCGGTCAGGGCGCGACCTTGTCGATTTCCTCATAAGCGCGGTTGAGCCAGACCTTGACCCGCTGGCGCTCAAGCATGCCAAGACCGGTGCTCGCGCGATCCGGATGATGTGCCGCGGCCCAGAAGCTCGAATTTTTCTGGTCGATTTTCTGCATCGTCGTGTCGGGAAGATGGCGCAGTGAAACGACGTTCGCACCAAGCGCTTCCGCGCGCTGACGTTGGCCTGAGGCTTCCAGTAATTCGAAGCGCTCGCCTCGGATTTCGTTCAGCACGATCACGAGGCGCAACTTGCCACCGAACTGATCGAGCCATTGCCGCAACAGGTCGACCGAATCGTGGCCCGCGTCCATGACCTGCCACCACGTAAGTGCAATGCCGCTTTCCTGCGCAATACCGAGCACGTCGGAGTCGTCGAACCACTTCGAGACCGATTGCTGGGTCTGCGCCGCGAGGTCGACAAGGATGCGGCGCTCGGGATGTTCGAGAGCGTGCTCGATAACCGGGTCGAGACTGTCGTGGTCGTCGAGCGCGGCTGACGCGGTGAAATCGGCGTAGTAGCGCAGCAGCGCTCCATGCGAGCGGTCAGTGTCGAAGCCAAGAAACGGCAATTTGCGGTCGATGAAGTACTGCGCCAGAACGCGGGCGACGAGCGATTTTCCCACCCCGCCTTTTTCCCCACCAATAAAGTGCACGAAGCTCATGTGTTCGATACCTTGTTGTCCTAGTGGATTTGCGATGCAAACGCGCGGCGCGGTCCGCACATAGGGTATCCGGGCAAAATTCGCGGATGCGGTTTTTTTACCCGGCCAGGGCGCAGTTCGGGCCGAACAGGAAACCATGCATCGTGCCAGACGACTATGACAGGATGATCAAATTGACACCGTCGGGAAAAAACGCGGCTCGAAGGCCTCGTAGGGCAACGCGTAGGCTGAAACGGGCCGGCCACGGAGGCTTGCTGTCGGACCGTGTCCGGCCATCTACGTACATTCGACCGCTCGCTCACGCGGACATTCGGGCGTCGGCATTAGCCAGACAACGGACCTTCACACTCGGCCTATACCTCGCGTCGTCGGCTCTGGCGGATGGTCACTGACCACGGTTGCATTTTGTCCCCGGCATCGAAAACTGTACATGTTGGCCAGCCGAACGGGCTGATATCGTGTTCAACGATTTGGACTGCAGGTTGCTGACAAACCTATCGCTTTGAACAGGAGCATTTCATGAAACTCCCGATCTATCAGATCGATGCATTTGCGGACAAGGTCTTTAAGGGTAACTACGCTGCGGTGGTGCCGCTCGAACACTGGCTGCCCGATAGCTTGATGCAGGCGATCGCTACCGAGAACAATCTGTCTGAAACAGCATTCTTCGTGAAAAATGCTGGCGGCGCGTTCGACGTGCGCTGGTTTTCGCCTCTCACCGAAATCGCATTTTGTGGACATGCCACGCTGGCAAGTGCCTATGTGATCTTCAAGCGATGTGACGATCTGGAAGTCATCGAATTTGTTGCGAAGGCAGTCGGTCGGCTTACTGTTCGCCGTATGGATGACGGTCTGATTGAAATGAGTTTCCCACAGCGTCGGCCTGAGCGATTGAACGAGATACCCGACAACTTGACGATGGGGCTTTCGATACGGCCTCAAGAAATACTGGTCAATCAGCAAGCCTACGTCGCCGTCTACGAAACCGAACACGAAGTGCGTTCCGTCGTACCCGAACTCAAGCTGCTGTCAACACTGGCTCCGCTCGATGTGGTCGTGACGGCGCGCGGCGATGACCACGATTTTGTGTCCCGCTACTTCTGGCCTGCCAATGGCGGCGATGAAGACCCGGTGACCGGATCCATTCACGCAGCGCTTGCACCATTCTGGTCCGAGCGTTTGGGCAAGTCCGAACTCGTGGCCTTGCAGGCGTCACGCCGCAGCGGGCTGCTCCATTGCCGTGTACTGAACGACCGGGTGTATATCTCCGGCCAGGCCGTTCAATATCTTGAAGGGACAATCGATGTTCCTGAAGCGTAGGATATAAAGTTCGCAATCCGTAGTGTCGTTCGCCGCAGTCCTGCGGTCCGATCACGCACGTCGGCCAACACGACTGCAGGAACGCCCGAGCAAGTGCTTGGCCGATGGCGCCAAAACCTATGATCGCATCGCTCATGAGATATGCCGGGTTGATGGTTGGAGTGGAAATGCTCGTACGAATGTAGGAGCATTTGAATTGGGCTGTCGTCTACTCCGGGAGGGAACCGATGGTGTGGTCCCTTCCCGAAGCCGCGTTGAACGAGTGAAAAAGCGTGCGCCCTATGCAATTGTCCGAACGACACCGCCGTCGACACGCAAGGAAGTACCGGTTGTCGCCGACGCCTGCTCCGAGCAGACATAGACGACCAGGTTTGCGACTTCTTCGGTTGTCGCGAAGCGATTGAGGAGCGTGGTCGGGCGATTCGTTTTCAGGAACTGCTGCTCGGCTTCCTCACGCGTAATGCCTTGCGCATCTGCGTTCGCCTGCGCCCAACCACCCATGATCTCCGAATTCGTCGGACCAGGCAGAACCGAATTAACGGTGACGCCCGTTCCGCCAACCACCTCGGCCAAGCCCCTCGCAATGGCGAGCTGAGCGGTCTTGGTCGTGGCGTAGTCGATCATGTCCTTGGGGATGGCAAGCGCGGACTCACTGCTGATGAAGACGACGCGCCCCCAGCCGCGCTTCGTCATGTTCGGCACATAGTGGCGGGAGGCGCGAATGCCGCTCATGACGTTAAGTTCGAAGAGATTGATCCACTCGCTGTCCTCAATTTCGAAGAAGGACTTCGGACGCCCAGTACCCACGTTGTTGACGAGAATGTCCGCATCCGGCGCCTGAGCGAATAACTCCGCCGCGCCTTCCGGGGTCGCAAGATCGGCGATGACGCCAGTGAACTCCGTCTTTGGCAAGAGTTCGCGAAGCTCCCGAAGCGCCGTGGCGACGCGCTTCTCTGTGCGGCCGTTGATCACGACCGCGGCGCCTGCGCGCCCCAGCCCTTCTGCAATGGCTCGGCCGATACCCGCCGTTGACCCGGTAACGACGGCCCTGCGGCCAGTGAGATCGATATTCATGACACCAGTCCTTCAACGTGTGGAGAAAGCTGGATTGTGGGTGATGCCTGATCCTATGATAATAGTGATAATTATAATAATATTAATTCCAAGGGGGAATTAATATGGATCGATTTCACGAATTAAACGCCTTCGTAGCCGTGGTTGAAGCAGGCGGTTTTACCGCCGCCGCGCGTCGAACCGGCGACTCACAGTCGGTCATCAGCAAGGCTATCGGCGCGCTCGAGAGACGCCTCGGGGTGGCGTTATTTAACCGAAGTACGCGCAGCGTGACCCTGACGGATCAAGGGCAGAGATACTACGATCGGGCAAAACCGCTGCTTGACGAGATGGATGACGCCGACAGCGAACTGACCAGCAGCACGCACAATGTCTCGGGTCTGATCAGGATCGCTGCATCAGGTACTTTCGGCCGTCTTCATATTTTGCCGCTTATCCCCGACCTGTTGTCGCTCAACCCTGGCCTTCAGGTCGATCTCATTCTCTCGGACTTCGTGCGAGATATGGTGGAGGACGGGATCGATCTGGCGATCCGGGTGGGGCCCGTCAACGATCCCGACGCGATTGCCAGACGCGTGGCCAGCACGCCCCTCGTATGCGTTGGATCCCGTCGCTACTTCGAGCAACGCGGAATGCCAAAGACCCCCGCCGAGCTCGTTGGTCACAATTGCCTTGTATATCGCGGCCTGGCGGAGTCAACGCATTGGTCTTTTGTAGGACCAGAAGGTCAATTTAGCGTGTCCGTGCGCGGAAATCTCACGTCCAACAGTGTCGAAACGATCCGGGCTGGTGTTCTAGCCGGCGTGGGAATCGGCCGGTTTGCCAAGGTCTCTCTTACTGATGATCTCCGGCATCCGGACGTCCTCACTATTCTCGACGAATTTATAGGCGACGCCAGAGACATAAGCCTCGTCTGGCCGAGACGCCGGTTTGTACCGGCGCGTGTGCGACGGGTCACCGATTTTTTCGCAGAAGCCATACCGCAGCGCATTTAGATGTTCTTGCGACAGAACCTTCGAGCGGTGGGTGTGGAGGAAATCGTGAAGCAGGCGAACGTCGCCAAGATCAGCCTGTATCGCAGCTTCGCATCCGGGACATGTTGTCGCAAATGAGAACAAGCGCGAATGGCGTCGGCGGCTGACTGATGTTTCCCAGGCTCTCTGGCTCGGCAGTCCGCATTGCCGCATGGACATTTGGGTGGCCGTCAGCCGACCCACTGCGAATGACGGTTACACTGGTTACCCTATGTTCAGGTGCCAGGAGACTTCTATGAGCAAGCATACCCTTGTATCGACTGCCGCCACGTTGCTGTGCGTGGGTGCCCTGACGGGCTTGACCGCCGCCCCGGCTCAGGCAGGCGGCGCGCCGGTGAAATGCCATCTGACCTTCAGCATGTCCGGATGGTCGGCGATTTATCAGCACGCCGAAGGACGCGGCAGAGTAACTTGCGACAATGGGCAAAAGGCCAGAGTCACGATCAGCGTGCACGGCGGCGGCCTGACGGCTGGCAAGTTTCACGTCAACGGCCACGGCGATATCACCCATGTCTACAGCATCAGGGATGTGTACGGCAGTTATGTGCAGGCCGGCGCTTCGGCCGGCGCGGGGAAGAGCGGTACTGCCCAGGTGCTGACCAAGGGAACGACATCGATGGCGTTGAGCGGCAGCGGTGAGGGCGTGGACCTTGGCGTAGCGGTCGATGATTTCAAGATCGAACCGGTGCACTGAGACACCAGAGACGCTCTAATGTATTCCGTACGCCGGGCGTCATAGCGGTGGCGCCCGAGGAAGGCACTTGAAGCTGTGCACTACGTCATCGGACTATGGGTTTTGTGCACAGAAGCTCCAAGCGAGCTAAGAGATCGCAGGATGTGAGCGGCCGCTTTACGACGCTGTGCGTGGCTCTTGTGAGCCTGAGCGCAGCCGATACCAATCGCTTGACGCGACCCAACACGTGCCCCCTCGTCTCACATGCCCTTATCCATTCGGCCAAATTAAACATTTAGCTTTCAAGGTTGAATGCAACCTAGGTCGCCTGATTTATAATTATCAAGTCGTCGGGAGACACCCGGCGACCAGGTTTAGCAGCCTGACGTTCCAACCGCACACCCGCTCCGGCGGGTAGTGCGTCTACCTCTGCACGTCTATATTTCAATGGGCGGGCCTTGGTAGGGGAGCCGCAAGGCTCGCCGGTTCGTTGGAACGCCGGTCTGCTAACCCTACTTCGTGCCCGCTCACCCACGTTTCCAGCGAGTGTCGGGCGATCCGAGAAGTAACAGGGAGATCGCACCATGAGCAAGTCCACCAAAAATCAACTCGCTTCACGTCCGCCTGTCGACGCCCTCCAGTACGAAAAGCTTGCCCTGTCGGCATTCCATTTATCCGACCGGCATCGGGATCAACTGGACACCTTGATCACATTTGCGTCCTCGATATGTAGGAATCCTGCAATCACAAGTGAGGAAAGGCGACATCGTCAGACGCTGCTTGAATTGCTGGTGGACACAATGGAGCAGTATCAGCAGGAACTCGAATGCGACCGCGAGTTGTACCAGGTGATCGCGCTCGATGCGAAGGGCGTTGCGCACAGCCGCATCACGGCACGTCAGGCGGCAAACCTGCTTGCAGAGGCATCGCAGAGAGCGAAAGGACCTGTAGCCGCCGCAAACGCCCTGGAGCGCGAAACTTCGCCAGAGAAACACGCTGCGGAGTTAAGAGCCGAAGCATTGCAGGAACACGTTGTCACGTCACACTAGGCGATAAGGGAGAGATCGCTAAGTGGCAGCGTGCTGCATCCGAATCGCTCAACGATCCGCGCACTGAGACGGTTTTCCTCCGTCTCAGTGCCAACATGAGCGGCCATTCGCGGCCACTCATCCACAGAGTGACTCGAACATTCGAACGTCCGCATCAACCCACAACCCAGACAGCGGCACTCATCTGGAAAACTCGTCCTTAAGCGCCCCATATATCCTGCGATACCGCGCGAGCCGATCCCCAATCACGGCCCGCTGCCCCGCATCCGGCTCGCACACCTCAATCGTTGCCGGAGCCGCACACACCTCCGTAACGTTCTCGTTCGTCACAGCCAACCGCGCAAGCCGTGCGGCGCCCAAAGCCGCACCGACATCGCCACCATCATGGCGGCGCATTGCAACGCCAGTCGCGGTCGCACAAAGCTTCGCCCAGAACCGGCTACGCGAACCACCTCCAATGAAAGAAGCCGTGTCCAGCGTCGTGCCTGCACCTTGCAGCGCCGCGTAACCATCGGCCATCGCGAAAGCCACGCCTTCCATCACACTGTACGCAAGCTCGGCCTCACCGTGAGCGCCCGTTAGCCCCCAGAACACACCCTTGGCATTCGCGTCATTGTGAGGCGTACGCTCACCGCTCAGATACGGCAAAAACAGCGGCGCGTCCCGCACATCGACTTTCTCGGCCACGCCCGCAAGCTCAGCAACATCCTTCTTAAGCACGTCGGACAGCCACGCGAGACTCGACGCCGCCGACAGGATCACACTCATCTGATGCCACCGATCCGGCAAGCAATGGCAGAACGCATGCACCGCCTGCGCGGGATTCGGTGCAAACCGGTCCGTCCCGGCAAACAGCACGCCAGACGTTCCTAGCGACAGAAACGCGCTACCGGCCTCGGCGACGCCCATACCGATCGCACTCGCCGCGTTATCCCCCGCACCACCACACAGCAGCACAGGACCCGCAATCCCCCATTCGCGCCGCAACGTATCGTTCAACTGCGCCGCTGCCTCGCTGCCTTCCACCAACCTCGGCATATGCTCACGCGAGAGACCGGTCGCGGAGAGCATCCTGTCCGACCAGTCACGCTTCCCGACATCGAGCCACAGCGTGCCCGACGCATCGGACATATCAGAGACGAACTCACCAGTCAGCCGCCACGCCACGTAGTCCTTCGGCAACAGGACCTTATGCGCGGCGCGGAACACAGCCGGTTCATATTTAGACAGCCAGAGCAGTTTCGGCGCGGTGAAACCCGGCATCGCAAGGTTGCCGGTAATCGAGCGCGATTCCGGAACCAGCGCTTCGAGCTCCACACATTCGGCAAACGCCCGCGTGTCGTTCCACAGGATCGCCGGACGTAACACCTGTCCGGCGCGATCGAGCAGCGTCGCGCCATGCATCTGTCCGGATAGGCCAATCCCGCGCAACGCCGAAAAGCCGGCTGGATTGGCCACCCGTATCTGCGCGATGGCATCCAGCGTGGCGTGCCACCACGCCTGCGGACTCTGTTCGGACCAGTGGGGGTGAATTTTCTCGACTTCGAGCCGTGCACTGCCGGTGGCGATCGTGTGCGATTCGTCGTCTGTGAGTAACGCTTTTACCTCGGAGGTCCCAAGGTCGATTCCAAGGAAGGTCAAGAGTGTCGTCCTGGTTCGTGCGGCCGGCTCGTCTCGCCGAAGCAAAACGTCAAGCCGCGATCATGTGTTCGTTAAGCTGATGCAGCGCGCGAAACTTCGATGGCGGCATCGCCTTCGTTGAAAGGAATTGACGATTGAAGTTCGACAGATTGTTAAAGCCAACGCGGTAGCAGATCTCCGTCACGCTAAGCGTCGAACACATCAGCAGTTCACACGCTTCGTTGATCCTCAGCCGGTTCTGGTACTGCACAAACGTACACCCGGTATGCCGTCGGAAAAAACGTGTGAACGTGCTCACGCTCATGCCGGCAAGCTCGGCAACATCCGCTTCGCGCAACGTGCCCGGGAGGTTCTGCTGAATGTACGAGAGCACCTGATTGATCGTGGACTGCATGTAACGCTGCGCGTTGACGTCGTATGCGGGTCCCGCCAGCAGGGTGCGCTCCGTGCACGACGACAGCTTGTCGAAGATCGCCATCAACAATTCGACGCGGCGGCAACCGTGGGAAACAGCAAGCTCCAGCATCATTGGCGCAATGGCGAGACCCACCGCATCCGGAAACTGGATGCCGCGCGCCGCATCGTCGACGAGGCCGACGATCGAATGCAGTTCGGTGAACGCGGCCGCCATGCGTTCGACCGCGTCACGCGAAAACTGGAGAACGACGTCGCGTGACGGCACGGTGTCGCGCTCGCCGACTTCGCTGATCCAGTTGTGCGGCAAATTCGGCCCGGTGATTACCAGGTTACCCGGCGCGAAGTCGCCGATAAAATCGCCGACAAAAAACTTGCCGGTCGACGCCCGGATGACGTGAATCTCATACTCCGGATGAAAGTGCCATTTCGCTACCGTATGCGGATAGTCGTGCACCCAGGCACGGAACGACTCGTCCCGTCGCGTGTGCACTAACTCCAGGTCTGGATTCATACCGCTTCTCCTTCTCGGCCGTCTCGACGCCGCGTCTTCTGTGTTAATGCAAAGCCGTGCCCTCTACGCCGGTGTCTTGATGCGGCGGGCTGGCGAGCGCTGCTCGGTCGTTCTGAGGGACGGGCAATGAAACGTTGTGCTCCGTCTGGGCATCGAAAACGTGCAGGTCAGCGGTTTTGAACTGAAACGTTACCACGCTATCCAGTACGGGCAGATTACCCGCCGGCACCAGGGCGGCCAGGCGTTCGCCGGCGAACTCGAATGTGACAAGCGCCTCCGCACCCAGTAGTTCGATCAGTTCCACCTTGCCGCGAAGCTTTAGCGAGCCGAACTCGTCGTCTGCGGACGCCACCTTCAGATAGTTCGGCCGGATCGCCAGCTTCACCGCCTGGCCGGCCTGCAGCCCTGCGAAACGCGGCCCGGCAAGCGCCCAGCGCTGGTCCTGCACCTGGACGAAGCACGCTTCACCGGTTCGCTCGACCGTTGCGGACAGGAAATTCATGGCGGGTGTGCCGATGAACCCCGCGGCGAACAGCGTATGCGGGAAATGGTAGAGATCAGATGGCGTGCCGGCCTGTTCGATCCGTCCGCCTCGCATCAGGATCACGCGGTCGGCGAGCGTCATGGCCTCGAGCTGGTCGTGCGTTACGTACACGGTCGTGGTCTTCAGGCGCAGGTGTAGCCGCTTGATATCGCCTCGTAACTGGGCGCGCAGTTTCGCGTCGAGGTTGGACAGCGGCTCGTCGAAGAGGAATACCTCAGGTGTCTTGATCATTGCCCGGGCGATTGCCGCGCGCTGCTGCTGTCCGCCGGACATGGCGCGCGGTTTGCGATCGAGCAACGCGTCGAGGTTTAGCATCGCAGCGACTTCCCGCACGCGACGATCGATCTCCGCAGCCGGTACCTTCAACCGACGCAAGCCGAACGCAACGTTGTCGTACACCGTCATGTGCGGATACAGGGCGTAGTTCTGGAACACCATCGCGACGTTGCGCTCGCGTGCCGGCAGGTCGTTCACGATGGTGTCACCGATCGCAAGGTCCCCGCCGCTAATCCCTTCGAGACCCGCGATCATGCGAAGCATCGTGGACTTGCCACATCCGGATGGCCCGAGCAACACCACGAACTCGCCGTTGGTGATTTCCATATCGAGTGGGTGCAGCACCGGCGGGCCGCCGTCGTAACGTTTCGTGAGACCTTTGCAGACGATTTTGGCCATGGCTCAGTCCATCTCGATCTGGATTTTGACATCGGTCGGGTGGCCTGCTGCGGCCTCTTCGAACGCCTTGAGACCGTCGGCGAATGCGAACTTGCGCGAGATGAACGGTTTTACATCGATCATGCCCGAGCTGATCAGCGCCAGCGCGCGCGGGAATACATTCGCGTAGCGGAACACGGATTCGAGGCGCGCCTCCTTCGCCTGCATGGCGACGACGTCGAGCGGCACGCGGTCGACCGGCATGCCGACAAGGACCGCGCAGCCGCCCGGGCAAAGCAGATCGAATAGGTCGTCGTAGACCTTCGCGCTGCCGCTCGCTTCGAATACGACGTCGGCACCCCAGCCCGTGGTGACTTCCCGAACGACATCGGTGAGCCGTTGCTCGCGCACATCCACCGTTGTTACTGCCGGGTTGTCGGCGAAGAGCGCCAGTTTTTCCTTGACCATGTCGGCCAGAATGACGCGCGATGCGCCGCCCGCCAGTGCGGCCAGGGCGGTCATCGCACCGATCGTCCCCGCGCCGATCACGACGGCGACGTCGCCGGGTTTCATCGCGGCTTTCTTGGCGGCCTGCAGTCCGATGGATAGCGGCTCGACGATCGCGCCCTCGGCGAAGGACACATTGTCGGGAAGCCGGAAGGTGAATGCCGCCGGATGCACGACGTACGGCGTGAGGCAACCGTGAATGGGTGGCGTTGCCCAGAAACGCACTGCAGGGTCCAGGTTGTACAGGCCGCGCATCGTTGCCGGTGAGTCGAATTGCGGAATGCCTGGCTCCATGCAAACGCGGTCGCCCACATGCAGATGCGTGACCTCGCTGCCCGTTTCGACCACGGTGCCGGACGCTTCGTGACCTAGCACCATCGGTGCATCGACCTTGAACGGTCCGATGCGCCCATGCGTGTAGTAGTGGATGTCGCTACCGCAAACGCCAACCGTATGAATCTTGATCTTGACGTCGCGAGGACCGGCTTCGAGCGGCAGGTCGATATCGCGCAGCGCGAGTTGGCGCGCTTCTTCGAGTACGAGGGCTTTCAAAACGATCTCCTTACTTGCCTTTGAGCATTGAATTCAACAGCCGGCTCAGGACGCCGACGAAAATGATCGGAGGAAGCGCGAGCAGGACGGTGGACGCGTTGATCACGCCCCACGGCACCTCCTGCCCGAGCGAAGTGAACGCGGAGGCGACGACCGGCAGCGTCGCGCTGTTCGACGACGTCAAGGCGAGCGCGATCATCAGTTCATTCCAGACCAGTACGAAGCTGAACACGATGCCTCCCATCAGCGTGGTGGCGCTGATCGGCAAGGCAATGCGCCAGAACACGCCGTACGGGCCGTAACCATCCAGCGTGGCGGCTTCTTCGATTTCGCGTGGCAGACGCTGAAATACCGGAATGGACAACCACGTGATGGTCGACAACGTGACCAGCAGATAGGTCACCACCATCGACAGCTTCGTGTCGTAGAGGCCGAGGTCGACCCAGATCGCGATCAAGGGGATGGCGACGGCGACCGGCGGCAGGAACCGCAGCGACAATAGAAAGAACTGGATGTCGCGCTTGCCCGGCACGTGATAGCGCGCGATCACATAAGCCGCGGGTACGCCGAGCAACGCGCCCAGTAAGACAGCACAACCGACGATAGAAAGACTATTGGCGAGTCCAATCAGAACCTCGGGGCTCGACACGACTTGCCGGTAGTTGTCGAGTGTCGGCGTAAAAATGAAACGCGGCGTCGGCGTGACGATATCGAGCAGGTTTTTCAGCGAATTGAGAAATGCCCAGAAGATCGGAAACACAGCCACGATGGCGAGCGCCGCGCCGAACGACCATGCGGCGCTGCGCGAAATCAGTCTTCCCATTTGTTCACCCGCTTCCAGATGAAAGTGAAAATCAGCGTGGTCGCAACCATCATCAGTACCGCCATACTCGACGCATAGGAGACCTTTCCGGACAACCCGATACCTTGCGAATAGGCGTACATATCGAGGGTTTCAGTCGTGATCCCAGGGCCGCCTTTGGTCATCACGTAGACCAGATCGAACGAGCGCAACGATTCGACCATCTTGATGAACACCAGGCTCATGATCGGCACCTTGAGCATTGGCAGCGCGATATACGCGTAGACCTGCCACGTGCGTGCATAGTCCAGCCGAGCGGCTTCGAGTGGTTCGGGCGGCAACGTCTCAAGTAGTTTCAGTACGACGACCGCGAAGAACAGCCCCCACTGCCAGATGTCGACGAGCGCCACCGCGTACAGCGCCAGGTGCGGATCGGATAGAAACGCCGTGTTCTCGATTCCCAGCAGTCCAAGAAACCAGCTAAGAATGCCCGTGAGCGGCGAATACATGAACTTCCAGATGAAGGCCGCCGACACGCGCGGCAGAAGCACGGGCACGATCAGCAACAGCGAAATGACGCTACGCATCCGGCCATGAATCTGCTCGAACAGATAGATCGCGATCAGAATGCCGACCGCGACCGCGCCGACCACCGTGACAAATTCCCAGATCGCTGACACTTCGATGGAATTGAGGAACCGTCTATCCGAGAGCAACCGGGAAAAGTTGCGCAGCCAGACGTACTCGCTGTCCGGGTAGCGCAGCACGCGATTCTTCAACGCGAGGTTGATTGCCGCGATGGTCGGCACCAGGCCGAGGATCGCCATCACGGCAAGAGGCGGCCCAAGAAATACGAACGGAAGGCTGGTTTTGCCCCGATTGAACATTGACTTCTCCAACAGCGTAGCGTCCGCGAACTTGGTATTCCCGTGAGACCACGACCGGATCTGCATTGCCCCTTGGTGCACAGGTCGTGCAGCAAGGGGCGCTTACGCTACTTCTTCCCGCCGTGTTCCATCGCATCCTGAGCGTATTGAACGGCGTCGTTCAACGTCGCCTGAACATCCGGTTGCGTACCCGTGAACACTTCCTCCAGCGCGATACCGAGGTTGTCGCCGATGTCCGGCCACTGCGGGCTTGACCAGATCGTGACCTTCGTCACCGGGTTGGTATCGTTCAGGCCGGCGAGAATCTGCGGCTTGACGTGCTTCTGGAAGTAATCGCTCTTGATCGTGCTCGAGCGGTTGTAGTCGCTAAAGACGTTGTCACGAAGGCGGGCCTGTTCCTGATCCTTGCCCGTCGCCCAGGCAATGAACTTTCCTGCCGCCTGACGTGTGCATTCGTCCTTGGCGCCGACAGAAGAAATCGCGAGACCATGGCCATAGGCGGCCGAGGGCAACGGTGCCGGCGGCCTGACGTAGCCCACCTTGTCAGCGACACTAGACTTGGTCGGATCTTCCATCCAGTCGGCGAACGGCGTTGATTCGATCATGAACGCGACCTTGCCGGAACGGAACGCTTCGAGCGCATTGCTCCAGTCGTACGTTGCCGCGCCCGGCGGCGCGTATTTGAAGAGATCCCGATACAGCAGCGTGGCTTTCACCGCGGCCGGCGAATTGAAATCCGGCGCCTGGCTCTTGTCGGTCCAGGTGCCGCCCTCGGCGAGCATGAACGGCGCCCAGCGCCACACGTTCATGCCCGAGCCGCGTTGTCCGCGTGCAACCCAGCCGTACATGTTGGGCGGCGCATTGAGCTTCTTGATGTCCGCAACGAGTTCGTCGAGTGTTTTCGGCACCGGCAGATGCGCTTTCTCGAGAAGGTCACGACGGTAGAACAGGAAATCACCTCCGCCGATCAGCGGGGCGAAATAGGCGACGCCTTTGTAGCTTGCTACAGCGCGGCGGCCCGGCAGGAAGTCGTCGTAGTCGGCGTCTTTCGGGTAGTACTTCAGCAGCGGAACGACCCAGCCCGCTGAGGCAAACTCGGCGACGTTCGCTTCATCGACGTAATAGATCTGATAGGAACCTGCACCCGTGGATGCGTCGAGTCGTGATTTCGAGCGACGGTCGTTTTCGCCAAAGTAGTTGATTTCAATTTTGGTGCCGCTGCGCTTTTCATAGTCGGGTAGCGACTTCTCCATGACGGTCAGGCCGAGGCTCTTCTGGGCGAGCACCTTGAGCACGGGAACGTTGCAGGTCTGTGCCGTCGCCAGCATCGGAAAACTTGCGCTTAGAAATGCGCAAGCTGTCAACAATTGAAAGGGTTTCACGCTCGTCTCCGCTTTTGGAATGTTCTTTGGCATCGCCATACGGGCGCTGCGATTGGGAGCAGAGCAAGCGTACGGTGAGGAGAACTGTAGTGGTCACGGCCAATGGCCAGCCACTGCAAAAGGCGGAAACCGCTGATACTTTTTGCTCGCGCTTTGGGTGCAGTGCACAAAATGTGTCAGTGAGCGGGGGGCCCCGTAAGATGATGTTTTTAGTGGAAGCGCCGCGAAGTTTTTGTGACGAGGGTGCGGAAGTTCGTCATGTTGCCGAGATTGGCGGTGTTTGGTCTGGCGGTCACGCCTACTACATCACACAGCACGCGGCCAGTTTCGGACATTCGCCCTGACGCCCGACCGCTCGGGTCACAGCGCTGCCGGGTGATGGAAATCAACCAAAGGAGACACACATGCGCCAGCCGTCCAAGACATCACTTTTCGCTGCGGCGAAGCGCTGGGACGAAGCTTCAGTTGTGGCGATTTTGGCCGAGGCGCCTGAGTTGGTTCGCGCGAGCGACCCCAAGGGTCGCACTGCGCTGCACCTTGCCTGCAGCGTAACGCCCGGCAGCATCGAGCTCGCTGAATCGCACGGACTCAAAACAGTGGCTACGCTTCTTCGAGCTGGGTGTGACCTTGAGGGCGTGGTGCCAATGGACGAGGATGAGGGTGATTTTCGCGCAACGCCCCTCTGGTACGCAGTCGCACGCGGCGAGAATGTACCTCTGGCCAAGTTCCTTGTGGCGCGTGGCGCGAACGCAAGCTACTCACTATGGGCAGCGGTATGGCGCGATGACGACAAGATGTGCCGGACCTTGCTCAAGGCAAAACCCGAACTCAACTTGCGCGCGCACGGCGAAACTCCTATTTTCTACGCGGCGAGGCTCAAGCGGCTCAAGACACTGGAACTCCTGATTAAAGCCGGGGCGAACTCTTCTATTGCCGACTTCAATGGTCGTGACGCAGTCGACATCGCACGAGCGCGACGCTTGCCGGAGCAATTGATCAAGCGCCTGGAGGACCTGAGAGAGACCAGCTCGAGGTAAAGGCAGACTCATCGGCTCAGTGACCACTGCCGGAAGGTCCCGCGGACACAAGAGCCTGATTCAGAGGAATGCGAACAGCCGGCTTGGCTCGTCGCAACCCAGCGTCGGATTGCATCGGCCGATCGTCGCGGGGTTCGGTGCCGACACGCGCGACGAATGCCGATGGGGCCGCCCCGTCACTCAGTGCGACTCCGTGGCCGTCGTGCGTGCACTGCTAACCAAACCAAGCCTACATCGAGCACGCCGCATGACGCCGTGCCGTTTCACTTTCGGACAGTTGACCAATTCATTGCAAGCACAAGGAACTGGGCCAGAACTGCCGATTGGTTACTTTCCGAATAAGCGACGGCGATGCCGCTGGTCAACCGCTTACCTTCTTCCTTGAGTGGTCGGAAGACAACGCCTTGGCGCTTGACGTTCTGCAGTGATGCGGGGATGAACGCGATGCCTTGCCCCTCTGCGATGAGACCAAGCAGGATGTGGTGGTCGTCCGGCTCCGGAATGGTGCGGGGCCTGAAGTCTATATGTTCGAAGAATGCCTGGCAGTGGTCGTAAAAGCCCGGATTCAGCCGACGCTCAAACCTGAATATTGGCTCCTTGCGGAGATCATCAAATCCAACCCGGCGTTTATGAGCCAGAGAATGACTGGCGGGCAACGCGACCATGACAGGCTCCTCAAGCAGCGTCTCGACCTTGAGACCTTTGGCCTCGGTGTGCAAGCCAATGAAGGCGACATCCATCGTTCCATTCTTGATATCCCGGACGAGGCTGATCGAGTGCTTGCCCTTGGTGACGACCCGCAAGTCTGGAAAGCACTTCTGCAACGGCGCGGACACATCAGGAATGGCACTTCGATCGAATACCGTCGTGTAGCCCACGGTAAATTGACCGCACTCGACACCTCGCGCAGCCTTTGCAACCGCAATAGCTTTCTCTGCCTGAGCCACTGTACGCCTCGCTTCCGGCAGAAATGCCGCCCCCGCTTTCGTCAGCGTCACGCCAGCCTTAGTCCGCACGAACAACTCAACGCCGAGTTGGTCTTCCAACTGGTGGATCTGCCTGCTCAATGGCGGTTGGGAAATGAAGAGACGCGCCGCTGCTCGCCCAAAATTGAGCTCCTCGCTGACGGCGATGAAGTACCGGAACTGGCGCAGATCGATTGACTCATTCATACCAAAAAGGTATCACAGAAAAGGTATTGGATGAACCCGTGTGGCGAAACATACAGTAGACGTACTGAAACAAACACGGGAGTGATTTTATGAACGGTAATCTGATGAACAACGAACGCTATGTCCGAGGCTGGGCGAAGTTGAAGGAAGTCGATGGTCAAGCTGGCGAAAACGTCATCGAAAGCTTGAAAGATATTGCCCCCGACTTTGCGCAGCTGATCATTGAATTTCCGTTTGGTGATATCTATTCGCGGCCGGGGCTTGACCTTAAGATTCGAGAGCTCGCCGTGGTGGCGGCTCTCACCGCCATGGGCAACGCGTCGCCGCAACTGAAGGTGCATATTCACGGCGCTCGTAACGTAGGCTGCTCGCGGCAAGAAATTGTGGAAGTCATCATGCAAATGGCTGTTTATGCCGGCTTCCCCGCTGCGCTCAACGGACTGTTTGCGGCCAAAGAAATCTTCTCGCAAGAGCCGGCTGAGTGAAGTACGTTTTCCGGTCCATATTCCTCGTGCTCGTCATGATAGCTTCGCTGAATCACCCTGTCTTAGCCCAGCAACGATCGGGGGGCATGGGGGATATGGATGCGACTGCAGCCTGTAAAGGACACAGCCGTAGAACGCATTTAAGATGTCAACATGGCGGCTATGAAGTCCTCAACTCGGGACTTCATACGCCCCGATTGCGTGGCGAGCTTCCGATTGCGGCCCAGGCATCATGCGGGCAATAAAGTCGATGAACGCTCTTACCTTGGCCGGAACGTGGTTCCGACTGGGGTAGTAGACATAAAGAGGGAACGTCTCGTCAGGCCAGTCCGTCAGGACGGGCTCTAGCGTACCTGCACGCAGGTGCGTGTCGATTCCGAGGTCGATCACCTGAGTGATTCCGTAGCCCGCAAGGCAAGCCCCAATTTTGGTTCCCGCATCCGTGACGGTTAGGTTCCCGCTAACGGCCACCTTCACTTTCTCATTGCCACGCCAGAATTCCCATTCGAAGGGCCTGCCGGTAGCCGGGTCGATGGCCAGGATGCATTCGTGGCCATCATCGACCAGATCTTTCGGCGACCTCGGTCGACCGCGTTGCTCCAGGTAGGACGGCGCGGCCACAGTCAGGATCCGCGGACTGTATAGCCTGCGACAGACCAAGGTAGAAACGGATGGCGGTCCAAACCGTATGGCGAGATCAAATCCGTCGCTCACCAAGTCTGAGAGATCGTTCCTGGTCTCCAGCTTCAGTTGAAGAGCCGGGTGGTCCTTCAGGAACTGGGCCAACTCCGGAGCTAACACAAGGCGGGCGAACACAGCATCGCACGCCACACGCAGTGTTCCGTTGACGACTGAGGTCTGGTTCGAGGCTCCGACAGTCGCCTCTTCAATCCCCTGGAGTAACGGCAGCACTTTTGATAACAGCTCATGCCCAGCGTCCGTCACTTCAACGTGTCGGCTGGTGCGTTGCAGGAGCTTCGCGTGCAGGCGGTCCTCCAATCGTTGGATAGCGCGGCTCACCGCAGGCTGAGTCTTGCCCAGACGAGATGCAGCACGGCCAAAGCTCTTGGTTTCGGCTACGGCTGCAAGGGCAAGCAAGCCGCTTACAAGTCGTCCATCGAGGTCTTCCATGATCTATGTGTTCCGGTAATGACAGCGATAACCGATTCGCAGTAGCCGAGAGCGGGAGGATCTTTCACTATACGGTTCTTTCAACCATTGAGGAAAGCTGGCAATGACCCAGACCTATGCCGTAGTTGCTTTGATTGAGGACTATTTCAATTTGGCTTATGAGCCGAAGAGCCGTGACTTCAATAAGGTCTTCCACCCGAGCTGTCTTGTCCAGTGGCTTCACGAAGGCCAACTGAACACTTTGTCGTCGCTGGACTATGCGGCGCTCATCAACGGGAGGCCGAGTCCTCAATCAACAGGCGCGCCCAGAGATGAGGCGATCCTCTCCATGGAGAACATCTCGGACAGCCTTTCAACGGCAACAGTGAGGGTGCGGATCGGAAAGAAGCTGTTCAACGATCACTTCGTCCTGCATAAGGTGGACGGTAGCTGGTTGATAACAAACAAGTCGTCATTCGTAGTGCATACGTTCGAATGAAGAGCAGGGTTGCAGATGCGGATCTTGTCGAGCAAGAACGAAGCCCCACCTTTGCGCAACAGGATGCGTAGGTCACTTCCTTGTTTTTTTCGGGATCAGTATCTGCGCCAGTTCCTGCAGGAACCGTACGGGCCCCTCCGCGTGCAGCGCTTGCCCGCTACTGAGTGCGCCGTCGATGACCGTGCCCAGCCGTAAAGCAAAAGTCTCCGGCGCTTCGACGCGCAATTCTCGCGCCAGATCCGCGAGCCGCCGTCGCAGTTCCCGCTTGTGGGCTACCGCGACCTTGCGGGCCGGATGATTCTCGTCTGCATATTCCGCAGCGATGTTGATCTGCGGGCAGCCGCGATATCCCGGACGCGCAATGCGTTCGCCAATCCATTGAAGTTGTGCGTCCAGTTCCTTACGCGGCGCGCCTTTGTGCTGTGCGGCAACCGCATCCCAATGCTGCCAGAAGTCCTCGTCCTCAAGGTGAAGGAAAGCTTCGATCAGGTCATCTTTCGTCCCGAAATGACGATAGAGACTCGTCTTGGCGACACCCGCCCGCGCCACGATAAGGTCGACGCCGACCGCGCGCGTGCCCTCCCGATAGAAAAGTTCGCTGGCCGTCCGCAGAATGCGCTCGCGCGTATCAGGTGCGAGTCCGCGCGCTTGTTCTTCCTTTTTCATTCGGGTTCAACCTCAAAGATCTCTTGTGCCTAAACAGTTTTGCCAAGCATAGCACTCGAAGCTTGACGGCGCTACAGATCTGTATTACAAACACAGACAGGTCTGTAGCGTAGTCAATCTTATATCGGAGTCAACCATGAACGACCGAATGACTGTTGCGGTGTACGGGGCCACAGGCCACACGGGGAGCTTTGTTGTCGCGGAATTGAAGCGGCGTGGCCTCGGCGTTGTCCGGATAGGGCGTGATGCTGCGCGCTTGAGGGAAAGCGGTATCGGTGACTCGACTCCATGGCGCGTTGCTGGCATTGACGACCCTGAGCAACTCGATGCGGCGCTCCGCGGCACGCACGCCGTCATTAACTGCGCCGGACCTTTTCTCGATACGGCGTTGCCGGTCGCCGATGCTGCGCTGCGCGCCGGGATTCCTTATCTCGACGTCACGGCGGAACAGCCCGCGCTCCAGGCGCTGGTCGAGCAACGCGATACGAACGCGCGCGCTGCGGGGGTGGCGCTCATCCCTGCAGCGGCGTTCTATGGCGGACTTGCCGATTTGCTCGTCACGGCAGTCGCAGACGGAGATAAGCCGCTCGACAGAGTCGATATCGCCATTGGCCTAGACAGTTGGCATCCGACGCGTGGAACGCGCCTGACTGGCGAACGCAATCGCGCAATACGACTCATCCAGGAGGAGGGGCGGCTGGCGCCTGTCCCGCAGCCTGCGCCCGAAGGCGTGTGGTCGTTCCGGCCGCCATTCGGCAACATGGACGTGGTGATGCTCCCCTTTACGGAGGTACTCACCGTCTCGCGTCATTTACGCATCGACACGGTTGAGTCCTGGTTCGCTCTTTCGGCTCTGCGCGACATTCGCGATCCTAATACGCCAGCACCCAAGCCTCACGATGAGCAGGGACGCTCGGCTCAACAATTCGTTGTAGACGTCGTCGTCGTGCAGAGCGGAACGACGCGCCGTGTCACGGCAACGGGACGCGACATCTATGCGGTCAGTGCACCGATCGTCGTGGAGGCGGCCGAGCGGCTGCTGAGCGGCAAGTTCGCGCCGGGAGGCGGTGTTGTAAGTCTGGGAGAGATTTTTGATGCCCGGGATTTTCTCGCCGCGCTAGATACGGTGACGGTTTCCTATGGCGCAGTGTCGAACCCGATATTTACGAGGAGAGGTGAGCATGAGCAGCAATGACAAAGGTGCCTATTTTCGATCGCTTCATCGCGCAGGAAATCCGTTGATCCTGTTCAACGTGTGGGACGCCGGAAGCGCCGCCACCGTGGCCAAGGCAGGCGCCGTTGCGCTGGCAACTGGAAGCTGGTCAGTGGCCATGGCCAACGGTTTTTCCGACGGAGAGAAGATGCCGCGGTCGCTCGTCATGGAGGTGCTCGCAAAGATCGCACGTGCGACGGATCTTCCGGTCACCGTGGATTTGGAAAGTGGCTATGGAGAAAGACTCGAGGACGTGGCCGAAACGATAACGCTCAGCATCGAAGCAGGGGCAGCCGGTTGCAACATTGAGGACAGTTTTCCTGCAACGGGTGCCTTGCGCGCTGTCGAGGACGCGGCCGCCCGTATCGCCGCCGCGCGAAGTGCTGCTGATCGCGCCGGAGTTGAGTACTTCATCAATGCACGCACCGACGTATTCTTCACACGCCCACCGGAAGAGCACGATAGTCGCATGGTCGAGGAAGCGCTGGCGCGAGGACAGGCCTATGCAAAAGCAGGGGCCGACGGTCTCTTCGTGCCAGGCCTTCAATCACCGGCGCTCATTCGCGAGTTGACGGCTGCATCGCCTCTCCCGGTCAACATCATGCGTCTGGGAGAAACGCCTTCCATTGCTGCACTCGCGGAAAACGGCGCCGCCCGAATCAGCCATGGCCCGTACCCGTACATGCTGGCGATGAAAGCGCTAGCGGCGGCCATGCAGGGCGTCAGCTAACGAATTCATCCACTGTCTTCGTATCCGACCGACGTTGCTCCAGTGCACAGCGCGGAAGTGGTCTCAGACATGATTGCTTCTGTTCGCAACCTCATGCTTCGGTCTCGTAAAACAGACCGTAGCTTCCGCTCGTTCGCTTGATTCGCGCGAAGCCGAGTTCCCCCAAATGCATGCCGGCGATCAAAAGTCCCTCCGAACTGACCAGGTCGAGAAGCCGCGATCGTGTCGTGGCTGCGAGAGACGGGTCCTGATCGAATGCAATCGATACGTCTGGCCGTTCAATCTGGATGTGAGGGAAATGAACAATATCTCCCCAGACAAGCAGGCCTTGATCATGGGATTCGAGAAGATATCCGGAGTGTCCGGCTGTGTGTCCCGGTAGCGACATCGCTCGGATACCGGGAAGTACTTCTCCCTCATCGAAAGTACGGAGCTTGTCGCGATAGCCGTCGAACACTTGACGTGCTATCGCGAAGTTACCGCGGGCGCGTTCGTTGGCACGACTTAGATTTCCGTCGTCCTGCCAAAACTCGACCTCTCGCTGATGAGCAACAAGCTCTGCATTCGGAAAGGCAATGTGTCCGGCTGTGTCCACTAGCCCTCCAACATGGTCGGGATGGGCGTGTGTGAGCAGGATCGTATCGATCTCGGATGCTTCGACGCCAGCAAGCGATAAATTAGTTCTCAGGTGGCCGCCCCATTGCTTGATACCACCAGCCCCACCGTCGATGAGAATAGTGCGGCCCGCTCCGCGTACCAGGTAGCAGTTGATATGCACGGCGGCAGGCTCCTTCTGCCCTGCATCACCTTGCATTCTGAAGGCTTCGGATGGATCGATATTGGAGAGGAAGTCCAGGCTGGCGGTGAGGTAGCCGTCGCTGATTGCGGTGATCGTGAAATCCCCGACTCGCTGACTTGGAAAGGTAAAGGCGGACACAATGCTTCTCCAGAAAACTTCCTAATTTCGGGCGTGAATAGTCGATGCGGCATAACCGAAACAACGGATGCGTGCAGTGAGACCCGTGCAGCGCGCGATGGCGTCGTCCAGGGCTTCCATGAAACGGTTCATTACCGGGGGCGTGCGAAACGTCTCGAGGCGATATTGGACTTCCGCGAAGACGGGATGTCCGTGTGTGAAAGCCAGTCACCGAGATGAGAGCGGGCAGTTTTTCAAGGCTGTAGAAGTCGTTCCATTCGGCTTCGCTGTTGGGATCGGCGAAGCTGCATTCCACGGTGTAGATCATCAGATTATCCTTCGTGACGGGTGAGCATATTGCTGCAAACGACCCATGCTCATTGCGGTAACGTCATGCTAATCTGGGATTTTCGGTGTATATAGCGATATAAAGTCAGCCTTCAGTGATGTTTGCTCAAGCTGGCGTCGAATGCATACCAGCTGGCGAGACCCCAATGCGACGTAAGATTCCAAGCAATTCCGCACTCCTGGCTTTTGAGGCCGCGGCTCGACACGGCAGCTTCGCCCGCGCGGCCGAGGAGTTAGCGCTGACCGAAGGCGCCATCAGTCGTCAGATCGGTCGATTGGAGGCGTTTTTGGGTGTCGCGCTGTTCGAGCGCGTTGGAAATCGCGTTCGGCTTGCACCCAATGGCACGCGATACGCGGTGCAGGTTCGCGAGAGTCTGGATCGGCTGGAACGGGACAGCCTGTATCTGATGGGTCAGCCCATCGAGGGTGCGAGCATTGATATCGCCGCAATCCCAACCTTCGCCACCCGTTGGCTTATCCCTCGGCTGAAGCGCTTCCAGGATAGGCATCCGAACATCACCGTGCATATCGCGGAACGCATGGAACCCTTCATTCTGGCTGGCAGCGGTTTCGACGCAGCAATCCATTTTGAGCATCCGGCCTGGGCGGGTATGCGGCTACATCGCCTGCTGGAGGAGGTGCTTGTGCCCGTCTGTAGTCCGGCGCTCCTCGCACACGCCGATGCGAACATATCGCTGGATGAGTTGCCACGCCTTCACAGGCGACAAAATCCGGACGCGTGGCAGCTTTACGCACAAGAGGCCGGCATCTTGCTGAGCAATTCGGCGGTTGGTGCGCGTTACGATCTTCATTCCATGCTGATCGAGGCGGCGCTAGCCGGCTTGGGTGTTGCACTGGTGCCGCGCCTTTACATCGGGGCAGAGCTTGAACAAGGCCGTTTGGTCGCGCCTTGGCCGGACGGCAAAGCGATTACCAAGAACTTCTGCCTCGTCCTGCCTGAGCCGATCGAGTTGAGTGACGGGCCGCTACAGGCATTTGCGAAATGGATTCTTCACGAAGCCCGGGGCTTGGCGCCTGAAAGCAACGCCTGACGTTCATCACAAAAGAGCTATCCCGCAGGGGCGCAATCGCCAGGTGGTCGCCTCGCTTCGAACTGACCGTCGCGAGTCGGCGAACAGCCGTTGTACTTTGAACGCCGCAGTAGATGCCGCGCGGGGTCGACGGCACGCAACGGGTGGCGTGCTGCGGATCGCAATCTGAACAGTGGTCGGGTCAACGTAAGGGCACACTGCTAGCATTCGCTCTCCCGTAGCTATCGAAGAGATAAGTGATGACAAAAAGAATCATCCGCTTGGCAGGGGAAGGGGACGTACCGGCTCTTACGAAAATCCGTAATGACGCACACGCAAAGAAGGTCGTGCACTGCGACTATGCGTGGGGCAAGGAAGGAGACGGATTTTCCGAGAGATGGGTGTTAAGCAATGTTTCTCAAAGAGAAGTGTATGTCGTCGAGCAAGATGACACGCCCGCCGGAACGTTTTCACTCGATTTCGACGATGACAGCCACTGGGGGCCGCAAGAACCAATCGCCGGCTATGTGCATGGGCTTTGTGTGAGAAACGGTTTTAACGGACTCGGCCTCGGCAGCTTCATGCTTGATTGGTGTGCCAACAAGGTGAGCGGCATGAACCGGCGTTTTGTGCGACTCGACTGCGACGTCCAGAATGCGAAGCTATGCGCCTACTACGAGTCGCTCGGCTTTACCCGCGTAGGACTGAAATCAGACGGCTATGTCTGGTCACTGTACGAAAAACTGGCCCATTAGCTTATCGACCAGATAACCATGAAAGTTGAAGTCACCGATATGCAGAGTGAATCGGATGATGCTTTCGTCGCATCGCAATTCGGAGCTGCATAAAAGGATCGATGACATGCGCCATTAACGTGTGTCTTAGCGTGGTTCTCAAGATTGGGGACCGGTACCCATTAGGGGTAATTCCAGAAATCGAAATAGACCCTTGCGAACAATGCGCTTAATTATCAGCGAGCGCTTTCCTAAACTTAGTGTCACCTGCTATGCACTCGATTCCGCGCTATCGGCGCACTGTATGTGATCAATGCTGTGAAATACCGGCCTGAGAGCCTTATTGCACGTCGCTAGAGCTGATTGAGACATAGAAGAGGGCGTTGTGGGCCTAAAGCGCAACGACCGCTATGGAGAAATACGAATGGATCGTTTGCATCGAAATTCCAGTCCAATCAAGGAGGCACGGGTCATGAACAAGGCAACCAGCACACTAATCGCGGCCGTCGCCGCACTCGCGCTGTCGGGCGGCGCTTATGCGCAGAGCAATAACACGCTGGCGACCCCGAGCACTGTCTCGCCGGCCGCCGCTACCAACGCAACGAGCGGCTACGGCACACCCGGTGCTACCAACTCGGACAGCGGCATGGGCGTCGGGTCGCCGAACTCGAGCCTACCGAATAGCACCAGCAATAGCTCGACGTCCCTCACCAACCTTCCCGGAAGTCACAATACGCTAGCGACCCCGAGCACGGTGTCGCCGGCTGCCCAATAGCAGCAATTGAGGATGACAACCGGGCGCTAGTTAATACGATCGACCTGCACGGTTGCATGCTGTCGAGCGTCGCGGATAGTAATAACTTCGCGACGCTCATAACGTCATCCCTCTTCGAATCGTCGACACCTTTCCCGTCGACCATGTCACGACCGTTGCAGGCAGTGGCGCCGCGTTATTTGATCGTGTCGGCGGCAGCTTTACATACATCGGCATCCTGATCGCCGGTGCCGCCACTACAACCGATCGCGCCGACAAGCTTTCCTCCTTCCACGAGCGGGAACCCTCCCGGCGATGCCGCCAGCCCGGCGTCCAGCGTGTTCACATACGCATGTCCGCTCTCAAACTGATTGTAGAAGACCCGGGTTTCGCGACGAAATCTTGCTGACGTGCGCGCTTTGTTCTGCGATATCTCGATCGAAGCGTACTGCCCGCCGTCCATCCGCTCGAACGCGAGGAGTTCGCCATGCGTGTCGACGACCGCAATCGTCATTTTCCAGTCGTGCTTTTTCGCTTCGGCTTCTGCAATCGCGAGCAGCCTTTTCGCGGTGTCCAGACCGATCGTCGTGCCATACGGAATATCGAATGGCATCTTGTCGGGCGTCCCGCCCGCGGAGGGTTGTGAAGCTGAGGTTTGCGCTGCCGCAGCGGTTGCCACGACGAGGCAGGCCGCGCATGCGATTTGAACGAGATTTTGCATCGCACCATCTCCCATGGGTTGGCCGCAGGTGCGTTCGTTGAGCCGTGGTCGGAGCACTGCGCACGGTGGCCGGTTGGGTTCAAACGTAGCGCGAGGCGTGTCGGCGCGCAAGGGCCATCTGGCGCATGAGTGAGAGTGGGTAAGGTCTCGGTGATTTGTCGGCTGCCGCCGCAGGCAAAGGAATGGTGGTCGCATCCTCGAAAGCTGCTGCTGATGCGTCGGGCATGCAACGCTGGATAGGGGCTGATATCGGAGCGCGCTGCGGGTTATCCGCCCTGAGCGCGGCATCGTCCGGCGACGTTCACCGCCTGTCGAACGTCCTGGTCTAGGGATAAATGGTTTCGCCGCGATTCAGCATGCTGATGAACTCCTCAATCTTTCGCACGCGTGTTGCGGGTTTTTTGGCATTCTGTATCCGAAACAGGATGGCGTAGCGGTTTCGGCTGTTCAGCGTCGCAAAGAACGCGCTGGCCTTGAGATTGGCATCCAGTGCGGCCTGCAGGTCATCCGGCACGACCGAGTTGCTGGCCGACGTATAGGCCGCCTCCCAGCGGCCATCCTCTTTGGCTTTCTCGATTTCCCGCATGCCCGAAGGAAGCATTCTGCCTGCGGCGATCAGCGCTTCGGCCCGGTCTGTGTTGAGCCTGGACCAGATACTTTTTGCCGAGCGTCGAGTGAAGCGTTGCAACCAGTACTCTGCACTTTCAGTCTGTTTTTGACCGTCGATCCAGCCATGACACAGGGCACTTTCCAGCGCCTGTTCGTAAGTCAAGGTAGGCTGCCCGGCACCCTTTTTTGCAAGGCGCAGCCATATTCCGGTCGAGGTACCGCCGTTTTGCGTCAACCAGCTTTCCCATTCATTCTGGTCAAGGAATGTCAGACGAGGCTCAGTCATGGAGGATCCGAATGGTGGCATTCAGGCAGCGAGACTTTTTCGTTCACTGAAACCTCGCAGATTACCGAATTGCGCGGATTTGGGAATACCCGATTTACTGACAATTCAGCGTGTATCCATCGGAGGGACGATGGAGGTCTTTCCTGGCGGAGCTTCCAGTTGACCGGTTTCCCGCTAGCATCTGCCATTGCCATCGGTTCCGTCGACGACCGGTAGGGCTCGACAAGGCACACTCGCCGAAGTTGACATCGAGTGTTCGGAACTGTGGCATGTCGAGCGTCCCGTTAGCGGCAGTTGATGGCTATGCGAACGCCGATGAACGATTGGCGGCTTCCGCGGAACACTCGCCGCTTGCGTCCTACATCTCCTTATCCGTTCGGCCAAATCAAACATTTAGCCTACAAGGTTGAAGTCAACCCCGGTGGGCTGCCTTATAATTATCAAGTCGTCGGGAAACACTTGGCGACCGGGTTTAGCAGCCTGTAGTCGAAAACCGCACACCCGCTCAGGCGGGTCGTGCGTCTACCTCTGCACGTCTACATTTCTATGGGCGGGCCGTGGTGGGGAGCCGCAAGGCTCGCCGGATTGTTTTCGACCCGGTCTGCTAACCTGCTACGTGCCCGCTCACCCCCTTTGCAAGCGAGTGTCGGGCGATCCAGCAAGTAACAGGGAGATCGCACCATGAGCAAGTCCACAAAAAACCAACCCGCTTCGCGCCCGCCTGTCGACGCACTCCAGTACGAAAAACTTGCCCTTTCCGCTTTCGATTTATGCAACCGGCACTTGAGTCAATTGGATACCGTGATCACACTTGCGTCCTCGATATGTAGGAATCCTTCCATAACACTTGAGGAAAGACGGCGCCGTCAGACGCTTCTTGAATTGCTGGTGGACACGGCGGAGCAATATCAGCAGGAACTCGAATGCGACCGTGAGTTGTACAAGGTGATTGCGCTCGACGCGAAGGGCGTTCCGCAAAGCCGCATCACGGCGCGCCATGCAGCGAACCTGCTTGCAGAAGAGGTGGCGCAGCGAGCGGGAGATTCTATCGTTGCCGGTAAAGCTTCACAGCGCAAAAGCCCGTCGTCGGAAAGCGCCGCGGCATCAAGAGACGACGCAGCGCAGGAACCGGTCGCCGAGCCAAACTAGGCGATGGTGAAAAACAGCGAGCGGCAGAACGGCGCGTCCGAATCCGTCGAAGATTCGTGCACTGAGACAGGTTTCGCCCGTCTCAGTGCTGCCCGTACTGCCCACTGGAGATCGCGGCAGGAATCCGCGACAATCAGACAAAACTCGATATGCTGGGAGCGTCGAAAATGTTGATCGCCTTCGCAGGACTACCGGGCACCGGCAAGACAACGGTAGCGCAAACACTGGCTCGCAAACTCGCCGCGGTTTATCTGCGTATCGATACATTGGAACAGGCGTTTATCGCATCCGGGAGCGGTGGGGCGGATGTCGGACCTGCCGGTTACCTGGCCGGATATGCGGTCGCGAAAGACAATTTGCGCCTTGGTTTGACCGTCATCGCAGACTCGGTCAATGCGCTGCATGTGACGCGTAACGCCTGGAGACGTGTTGCGCTCGAAGCCGGTGTGCCCATCTTCGAAATTGAGTTGATGTGTTCTGATGCGACGGCGCACCGTTTGAGGGTCGAAGCACGACAAGCAGATATCCCGGGCCACAAGCTGCCGACTTGGAAGGGTGTGCTTGAACGTCAGTATGATCCATGGGAATCAGCGCATCTTGTCGTCGACACAGCTAACGTTTCCGTTGAGCAGGTCGTCGAAACTATCACTCATCGGCTGTCGATGGTGTCTCCAGAGACTCGAATGCTTTAGGGTTCGGGAAGGTTCGTATCGAACGGCGGGTAGGAGAACGACGTGACGCGTGATAGAGGTCTGGAAGAATTGTTGAGCGACGACTTGAGGTCCGAGCAGGACATCGCGGAGAAGGCCATGTTCGGTGGGTGGGCATGGCTGGCGAATGGCAACCTCCTGTGCGGCGCCCGTGAAGATGGAATGTTGGTGCGACTAGGCAAGGACAACGACGGTTGGGCACTTCAGTTACCGGGTATCGTTCCGATGGTCTCGCGCGGCCGGCGAATGCACGGCTGGGTACGGGCCGCGTCGGAGGTTTATGGAAACGACGCGCTACGTCAGAAATTATTGAATTCGGCTCTCACGTTTGTCCGGTCTTTACCTGCAAAATAACGTGACGTTTCGTCTTTTGTCGTCTTAGACCATTCGCCCATTCTCGATAGGAACACACAGGTGCTGCACGTTTAGCTTTGCGAAAGGTCAGGTTAGCGGAGAACAATCACCTGCGGTTTTTAGCTGGAATTATCGGTCCGACAGTCCGCAAGACTATTGGCGATCCATGGAGTGAAAATCTCACCTACTTTGCATTGTGCGTTCTCAAATATCCGCTGGCGGAAATCGTAGTCTCGCGCGTGGCCACGCTTTACGGCGGGCTCCCGACGTCGATGGTCATTCGCGTGGTGAGGACGACAGTGATCGCTCGTCGTGTCCCTAAGCGGCCCATCGGACCACCTCGCGCTCGGCGACACCGAGTTCGGCCAAAAACCGCGGGTCGCGGTCGCTTGCCAGATCGTCAACAATCATCTGACTGGGACAAGACCGCCATTCGGCGGCTCGAGTGATCTAAAATCGGCGCTCATTTCCGAAGCGTTCACGGTACACCATGGGTTACCTCCCGATCGTCCGTGCAGCAGACCGCTTTCTCGACGCTACGTTTGATACAGTGCGGTTTCGCGACGGGAGTTCAGGGAGTGAAGCAGATGTTCTCAGCGGCGATCTTCGACATGGACGGCCTGCTGGTCGATTCAGAGCGCGCGATTATGAACACTTGGATCAGAGTGGGATTGGACTTTGGGATCGCATTGTCGGCTAGCGATTACCTTCGGATTGTCGGAAGGTCGGCGACGGAATGCGAGTTGATACTGACAGAGCTGCTCGGCGGGGCGGCTACATTTCGGGAGGCGCTGGCCCGGGTCCGGCAGCACTTGGGCAAGCCATCAGTGCATCCGATATTTCCGCTGAAATCTGGAGCGTGGACCCTACTGACTGAGTTAGCGAGAGCAGGCATTCCATGCGCTGTCGCTTCCTCATCTCCTTTGGATGAGATTAGATCGCGCCTTGGGCGTGTAAGCGTGCTTCAATTTTTTAAGGTGATCGCTGGCGGCGATGAGGTGGATCGTGGGAAACCCGATCCGGCGGTCTACAGACTTGCAGCCCATCGGCTGGGTGTGCCGGTGGATGCTTGTCTAGCCTTTGAAGATAGCGATAACGGCGCGCACGCGGCCGCTAGCGCTGGCATAGCAGTGGTCATCGTTCCAGACCTAAAGCCACCGACTGCTGAGGTCGCCGAACTGAGCTTCCGGATATTAGGGAAACTCGACGGAGCGATTGAACACGTTGCTGACTGGTTCACGAGGAGCGACACAAAATTTGCGTGAACGTTCGTTGTCGAGAAAGTTGGTTGACCGCTGTACAGGGTCGACTTCTGTCCGACGCGAATCGATGAACGGCGAACCCCATCGAATGCGATAGATTGGACGTGACTATGGCGCGCAACCCGGATTTCATGCTCTGCCTTCGTGAAGCGCTAGCCGCCTCCTGGGACAAGCGGACGGCTTATTTAGGGGTTGAGCAAGTGGACAATCCTGCTTTCGGTCAGTGCTATCCAACGTCGCGGCTGGTGCAGCATTACTACCCCGAAACGGAAATCATCAAAGGGAAGGTATGGACCGGAAAGGCCGCAGACGTTCACTTCTGGAACGGGCTTCGTGTTGGCGACGACTGGTACCACATCGATCTAAGCTGGCAGCAGTTCCCGGCCGGTTCAACTATTCAGGAATTCGATATCCTCGAACGTCACGAATTGAATGATAGTGAAGGGACGATGCAACGCTGCGCGTTGTTGTTGAAGCGGGTTGACGACTACCTAACGGCGGCCCGCAACGGTTCCATATCTCCATCGGCTTGACGCGATAGCCAGTGTTCGACGTTCGTGTCGAATGGCCGTTGTGGAGCGAGGCCGTTGACCGTTCAGGGTCGCTTGCTGCCGATCGTCGACTTGCGAATTTCAGCCTGTGCATGTCGATTGCATGAGGCAGCACGCGGCCAGCTTCGGCCGTTCGCGAGCCATTCAGTGAATGGCTGCTTTCCGGAGGATCGCATTATCGGGGAGTAAAGCGAACCGTTCGGCGACGGCGATTTATTTGCGAGCGTCCTTATCTGTGTAATGGGTTTCACGACCGATGCAGTGGACTAAAAATTCCATAACAGCCTTGATCGCTGGCGTACGCCGCAGGTCGGGGTAGGTCACCAGCCAAAGCCCTGTTTCGGGCGGCTCGGATCCAATGTCAAGTCTGGCCAGTTCTGCGTCGTTATCGCCGATCATCGTAGGCAGGACCGCAACCCCGACGCCGTTGCGTACGGCCATCTGCTGCCCAATCGCGTCGCTCGTTTCGAATATGATAGGCCGTCCGTCGATATTTTTGCGTAGCCACTTTTGATGTTTTACATGGTCCAACGACGAGTCATAAACGATGAACTCCCATTGCGCAGAAGGGCGAGCCGCATAGGTGTGGCTGGCATATAGACCAAATCGGACTGTACCTATCCGTCGGGCAACGAGGCCGCCTTCTTCCGGCTTGACCATACGAACGGCAATATCTGCGACGCCGCGGTCCAGCGGTGCTATGTCGGGCGATCCCTCCATCACGATCTTCAAGGCCGGATGCGATTCACGGAACGTGCGTATGTGCGGTGCGATGCAGTAGTTACCCACCGTAGGCGGTACGCTGATGTGGACCGTTCCGGACAGCGCGGACGACGCCCGCAACGCATATGTTTCAACTGTCTCAGCGCCGTGGGTCATTGATCGGGCGAGCGCGGCGATAGCTTTTCCATCTTCGGTCAAACGGATGCTACGAGGGAGTCGATGAATCAGTTTCAATCCGAGCGCCGACTCCAGGGACGTTACACGCCGCCCAACGGTGGCGTGTTCGACTGACAGTTTGCTGGCAGTGCCTGAGAGCGTTCCGGTCTGCGCAAGTGTCAGAAAGTACTGCAAATCTTGCCAATCGAACATAGCGATTTTTTAACAGAGTTTGTGAACCGATGAGGAATTCCCAAGCGACCAGGGCAAGTCTAGTCTCCTTTGTAGCGGTCGTCTGGTGACCGTTCACGGACTCAGGAGAATTTGACATGTTCTACGAACTGGTCACCTTGTCGTCGCATATTCTGAAACTGCCGGAGGTGATCGCGAACGCGGAGACCTACCTCAATCATCCCAAAGCCGCGGGGTGCTGGCTCGGCGCATGGACTTCGGAAAACGGGCGGCTAGGGAGCGTGCGTATTCTGCGGGGGTTCGTCGATCCCGGGACACTGTCGCAGGAAAGAACGCGTGCGTTACATCACGCCAATCCTTTCGGGGCGGCCGACAGCACCTGTACGATTGAGATGGAGAGCTACGCTGGCTTTCCTTTCCTTCCTCCCGTCGAGCCGGGTTCGTTCGGCAGGTACTACGAGTTTCGCACCTACTGGCTAAGACCAGGTGGACTGGCGCCTACTATTGAGGCGTGGGAGGCCGCGATGCCCGAGCGGTCAAAACGGTCCCGTCTGACAGTCAATATGTACGCGCTTGATGGCGTGCCGCGCATCACGCACATATGGCCTTGGGAAAGCCTGGATGAACGCATCGCGATACGTGCGAAGTCTTTCGCTGATGGAATCTGGCCGCCAAAAGGCGGGCCTGAGAACTTCTATGAGGCGACATCCACTATCTGGATACCGACCATCAATTCGCCACTGCGGTGAGTTGGGTCTGGCAATTTTCTCTCCGAAAAGCGGACGTTGACCAGTTCACAAAGATGGGCTGCAACGGGTCGATCAGAGCCGCTCACCGACACGATCCTGTCCCTAGGCGCGGCTGGCGCCGTCAAGTTTTCAGTCTATGATCCGGAGACTGTGTTCCAACCCATTCCGGTTGTGCTGATTACTTCACGCTCAGTCGCAGATCGAGGGGTGATATGGATCGAAGAGAATCCTTGCACCGCGGCGTCCAGGCCGTCGCTGGGGCGCTGATCTTCCTCAACGCCGAGGCGTTCGCCTCAGTTGGCGCTACTGCCATCGCCAGCGCGTCACCACTCGCCCGACTGGACGCCACAGCCCAGGCCGAGCTGATCGCCAAAGGCGAAGTCACGCCGTCGGCGTTTCTGGAAGACGCGGTCGCGCGCATCGAAACACTGAATCCCAAAGTCAATGCGATCGTTTTATCCCTCTTCGATCAGGCAAGAACGGCCGCGAAAGGCCCGTTGCCGGATGGCCCATTCAAGGGCGTACCGTACGCGATCAAGGATCTGGCCGACCTGAAAGGAACGCGCCGAACCTCCGGCTCGCGGCTGTTCGCCAATCACATTTCGACCACGACATCGACGATCGTGGCGCGCTCGATCGCGGCTGGCTTTCTGGTCCTCGGAAAGACAAACACGCCTGAGTTCGGTCTGAACGCCACGACCGAATCCGTCTTACTGGGTGCTTGCCACAATCCATGGGATCTGAACCATTCAAGCGGCGGCTCCTCTGGCGGGGCCGCCGCTGCCGTGGCGTCAGGCATGCTGCCTGTCGCTTACGCCAGCCAGGAACTACCTCGTGCTCTGGGGTGTCTGGGCCGATGAAATCGTTGACCAGGCGAAGTCGATGGCGGTCGATCCAGACGCCGTTCTTGAGCCTTGGACACGTTACGTCTCCGAACATTTCGGACACAAGCCGGCGCGAGCATTGCGCGATGCCGTGGGCTATTTCGCCGAACTATCGCGACGATTTGACGTTTTCTTTCAGCGCTTCGACCTGATGCTCTCGCCAGTCCTTCACAGTGAAGCTCCGCCGCTTGGCTATCTGGGGCCGCAGACGCCCGTTGATGTGATGGGGGTACGGCTGCGCCACTACGCCTCTTACACGCCGGTTCATAACGCCGCGGGCGTGCCGGCAATGTCGGTTCCGTTGGGGGTGTCACCCTCCGGGCTGCCGATCGGCAGTCATTTCGCCAGCCGCCTCGGCAATGAGCGGATGCTTTTCGAGTTGGCTTACGAGCTGGAGCAATCCGCGCCATGGGCGGGACGCTGGCCAGGCTAAGTCACGGCAACATCTGGCACGCCAACCCTCCACGGGTCCTCTGAGTCCGTGCCCGGGACCATGTCGAATCGCGCCCCCGTCGTTCGTCGTAGCTATGCGAAGGGGGCAAAACTCTACTGCCAGAATATTTCGCATAATCCCGGCAAACCATGCCGATTTGTTGTCCACATTACGTTAGGCGTCTAAACGGAGGCAAACGATGACACGAGTTCGCGTTGCGGGTTTCACCATCTCGCTCGACGGATACGGAGCAGGCCCGAATCAAGACATCAACAATCCGCTCGGCATTGGCGGAACGGAGCTGCATCAGTGGCTTGTCCCGACACGCACGTTCCAGCAGACCTTGTTCGGCAACGAGGGCGGTACGACCGGGATTGACGATGATTTCGCCGCCCGTGGCTTTCAGAATGTCGGGGCCTGGATTCTTGGAAGGAACATGTTCGGACCCATTCGCGGGGACTGGCCGGACACAAACTGGAAAGGCTGGTGGGGAGACAATCCGCCGTATCACGGGCCCGTCTTCATCTTGACCCATCATGCTCGGGCCCCCATCGAGATGGAAGGCGGCACGACGTTCCACTTCATAACAGGTGGCATTCGCGAGGCGCTGGACCGTGCACGCGAGGCCGCTGCCGGAAAGGACGTGCGGATCGGCGGTGGGCCGGACACAATCCGCCAGTACTTGCGTGAAGGTCTCATCGATGAACTGCATATTGCTATCTCGCCGGTCCTGCTCGGCCGGGGAGAAACGCTGTTCGGAGGGATTGACTTACGGGCTGCGGGATACGAATGCGTTGAATTCGTCGCGTCGGAGAAGGCCACGCATGTCACCCTACGGCGCCAAGGGCACACGGACGCCTAAGCACTCGCTGAAGGCCGACGTCCCTGACGGGCCGCGGCCTTAGCTCGGGCTTGGCCGCCCTCATGAAAGCGCCATGGCAAGCAAGCGTGAATCCGTCCATGACTCGGCTAGCGGAAGCCTGCTGCCTGGCGGGATAAGGCGGCTGATTCAAACCAATGAAATTAAAAATCGCTGCAGTAATACTTCCACCGTGACCGCAATCATGGCCATGGTGACCATGACATGCATGTGCCGACGAACCGTTACTTGCCACTATGCATTGCGCGAGAAACGATGCCCCAGTTCGCGCAACCACGTCAGAAAGGTATTGATGGCGGGATCGCCAAGGCGTGCATGGTGGACATAGCTGCAGTAGCGCCACGCCGGCAAGGCCGGGCCGTCGAACGGAAACACCAGACGGCCCTCTTCGACATCGAGCGCGACAAGCGCGGTCGGGCCCATCGCAATACCCAGGCCATCAATGGCGGCCTGCAAGGTCAAATAAAAGTGGTCCAGTTGCTGGGAATTGCGTGCGGCAAGCCGGGGGTTGCCGCACGCCGCAAGCCATTCAGCCCAAAGGCCGGGATAGGTCGCCGTGTGCAGCAGAGTGTGATACGCCAAGTCGGAGACCTGGTGTATCGGATGCGATTCCAACACTTTGGGCGAGCACACCGGCAGTCGGACTTCCGACAGAAATTCGTTGACTACATACCCGGCCGGTTTCTGCTCGCTGCCGCGAATCGCCACATCGCATTCGTCGCGCAGCCTTTCGATCGGTTCGTCCGAAGTAGTCAGCCGGACTTCCACCGCTGGGTTGGTCAGTTGGAAATTGGAAAGCTGCGGCAATAGCCATCGCAACGCGAACGTAGTCGGTGCATTGACCCTGATGATCTGCTGTCGCGTGACCCGCAGCTGTTCATTGGTGGCCAGCGCAATGCGGTCGAGCGCCGCCGATATCTCCGGCAGGTAAGCACGCCCCGGCGCGTTCAGTACGACCCTTCGGCCGCGGCGCTCAAACAGGTTGTGCCCGAGCCAGGCCTCGAGTTGTCCCACTTGCCGGCTAACGGCCCCGTGCGTGACGCACAGCTCGTCGGCCGCGGCGGAAAAGCTCTCGAGCCTGGCGGCGGCTTCGAATACGCGCAGTGCGTTCAACGGTGGCAGACGACGTGGCATGCGGCGAATCTCTATGTGAGTTTTCCTGACAATTCAGATGAGTTTATATCGATTTTCGCGACGGCTGTAGTCCAATATATTGAGCCCGTTGGCAGCAGGTCTGGTTCTGGATCTGTTCGATTAAGTCACCAGGAAGACTACCGTATGTCGAATGTTGTTGTGGTTGGCGCGCAGTGGGGCGATGAAGGAAAAGGCCGGATTGTGGACTGGCTTGCTGAGAAGGCGGACATCGTCGCCCGCTACAACGGCGGCCACAACGCCGGTCACACGCTTGTCGTGAATGGTCAGACCTACAAACTGGCGCTGCTTCCCAGCGGTATCGTGCGCGGCAAGCTGGGTCTGATCGGCAACGGCGTCGCCCTTGACCCCGAGGCGCTGCTTTCGGAGATTGACCGTATGGCCGCGCTGGGCATCCGCGTTACGCCAGAGGTGCTGCAGATCGCAGAGACGGCTACGCTGGTGCTGCCGGTCCATCGCGCGATCGACGCCGCTCAGGAACGCTTGCGCGCCAAGCCGATCGGCACCACGCTACGCGGTATCGGTCCGGCCTACGAAGACAAGGTTGGGCGCCGAGGCTTGCGCGTCTGCGACCTTGCTGAACCGGAACTGCTCGCTCAAAAACTCGATGCACTGCTTGAGTACCATAACGCGTGGTTCCGCGGCCTTGGTCAGGAACCTTTCCCGCGAGACCCGATGTTGAGCGACCTGCTTGCCATCGCACCAAGAATCCTGCCGTTCATGGGCCGCGTCTGGGAACAACTCGACGAGGCCCATTCATCGGGTAAGCGCACGGTATTCGAAGGCTCGCAAGCCGTGATGCTCGACGTGGACTGGGGGAGCTACCCCTATGTGACGTCGTCGAGCACCGTGGCCGCCGGCGCGGCCAGTGGCACCGGCATCGCTCCCTCGCACCTTGGACATGTACTTGGCGTCAGCAAGGTCTACGCAACGCGTGTTGGAGAAGGCCCTTTCACGTCCGAAGTGGATGGGACACTCGGTGACGTTCTCAGGCAGCGCGGCGGCGAATATGGCGTCAATACCGGTCGCCCGCGCCGCTGCGGCTGGCTCGACACCGTGCAACTGCGGCAGAGCAGCAAGGTCGTCGGCATCGACCTGCTGGCGCTGACCAAGCTGGACGTTCTCGATGGCTTCGATTCGATCTACGTGTGCGTAGCCTATGAGCTCGATGGCAAGCGCATCGACTACATGCCGTCCACCAACGCCGAGCAGCAGCGTCTGCAGCCGGTTCTCAAGCGCTTTGATGGTTGGGACGGTTCGACCCGGGGCATCCGGTCCTATGGCGACCTGCCCAGCCAGGCCGTGGCGCTGATCGAAGCGATTCAGCAGGAAGTCGGCGTTCGGGTGTCAATGGTTACCACTGGCCCTGAACGTGATGACGCGATTGTCTTGCGATCGCCATTCGAGGAAACGGACAGCATCGATTCCAGGGCAGTCGGCAAATAAGCAAGCCACAAATGCGGACGGTCGCGACGGGTGGCCACCCGGGCGTTCGTCCGAGCCGGCATTGCCATCGCACCGGTGTCGCGTAACGCGATCGACGACGAGCTTCGCGAATTGGGCGTCGCCGAAGGCTTACCGGAACTGCCGGAAATTGAATTCGTCATGATGTACGACGCCAGGATGCCGGTTGCTGTTGAATTCGCCGAGACGATTTTCGACGAAGTCGCCGTTCGCATAGGAGAGCGCACAGGTGAGGGGCAAAGACGCAAGTCCAGATTGGATCGAGGTAGATGAAAATGAACGGTGGCTGCTTGTGCGGCGCAATTGGCTACGAGATAGACATGTTTTCCGCTGTTTTCTATGATCCGCGTGACGCGAGATAAAATCAGGCGTCTGCCTGACTGGCGAAAGAGATGGAACACTATCGGGGAGCGTAGAACTTGCGCCGCCGTTCGCCTGCTTGTAAGCGTGTTGTGGTCAGGTGTGTGCTTTGGGAGACCGCATGACTATCCTGCTTGATGGCAAGAACCTGGCCATGCTGCGTGAACGCGAATTGTCAGATCGCGTTGCGGCGCTGAGGGCAGGGAATGGCAACCAAACGCCAATACTGGCGACGATTTTAGTAGGCGAGGATCCTTCGTCCGCGACCTATGTTCGAATGAAAGGCAATGCGTGTCGCCGGGTGGGGATGGACTCACGCGCGATCACACTGCCTTCATCGGCGAGCACCGAAACGGTTGTTTCACAAATCGACCAACTGAATGCAGATCCGGCGGTGCACGGCATATTGCTCCAGCATCCGGTTCCGGCTCACGTCGACGAACGCGTCTGCTTTGATCGAATCTCGATTGCAAAAGACGTCGATGGCGTCACTAGCCACGGCTTTGGCTTAATGGCGCTCGGCGAGTCCGCATTCGGCTCGGCGACGCCAGCCGGAATCATGCATCTGCTCTCACACTACGGCATCGACATATCAGGCAAGCGAGCCGTGATCGTGGGACGCAGTCCGATTCTCGGAAAACCGATGGCGCTCATGTTGTCCAACGCCAACGCAACGGTTACGTTATGTCATTCGAAGACCGTCAATCTCGAGGCTGAAGTTCGGCGCGCACAGATCATTGTCGGCGCAGTGGGAAAGCCGAACTTCATTCCGAGCGAGTGGATCAGTGACGGCGCTATCGTTGTCGATGCGGGCTACCACGTGGGTGGCGTGGGCGACATCGATCCCGCGGGTCTGCTGGACCGATGTGCCGCAGTGACGCCAGTGCCGGGAGGCGTTGGCCCCATGACCATCTCGACGCTTATCGCTCAGACAGTGACAGCAGCTGAACGTGCGTGTGGCCGCTCGTGACGAGACGTTCGTCGCGGTCCCGGGGATCGCCGACGATCGCAAAGAAATCCGGCATTGGGTTCGTTAGCAACCTCAGCGCGCGAACTCGACGTCTTTGCTCGCGATGACTCCGCCCGTGCGGCCCGGTGCCCGCTGATTGCTCCAGTAAAGGTTGGTATGCCTGATTACGGCATCCGGTGGCGGTGCGCCTCTTTGCGTCATGTCTTCCGTTGTGTGGGCATCGCTGACGAGAATCGCGTCGTAGCCGCGTACGACTGCGCCGTGCAGCGTCGAGCGAACGCACATGTCCGTCTGTGCGCCAGTCACAAGGAGTTTGCCGACTCCCAACCTCGATAGCACCTGTTCCAGATCGGTGCCGTCAAACGCGTCGCGATAACTCTTTTCGACGATCGCTTCCCCCGGCGCCGGGGAAAGTTCGGCAACGATCTGCCACGCTTCGCTACCGGCTTTCAGGTCTTCGTCGGCGTGGCGCACCCAAACAACCGGTACCTTTGCACTGCGTGCCCGGCCAATAAGCATATTGACTGTGTCGAGCACTTCATGACGCCGATATGCGTTCGCGACGACTTCATTCTGAAGATCGATAACGACGAGTGCGGTGTTGGGACGATCGGTGAGCGTGGTCATGAGCAGGTACCTTTCGGCAAAGAGCCCTATCTTAGCGGGATCCGCTGCCGGTAACACGACAGGCCGACTGGATACGTTCAATGGAGGTTCGGATGTGGCAGGTGAAAGTGCGTAACGGGGCAGGTTGGGGCGTTCGTCGTTCGGCTCCGTGCGGTCAAAAAAATCGCGCATGCAAGTAGAATTGCCGACAATCGGCTCAAGAAATTTGATGGCCGTTCCCCTTTCGCGAGACACAGCGATGAAGGTAACGATTGCGTACATCGAGGAACCACCGTTCGGTTGGACGGAAGCGGATCGTACCGCTACGGGCGCTGACATTGATCTGGCCGACGCGGTTCTTCGGGCGATCGGTGTCACCCGGATCGAGCATCGTCTGACGACCTTCAGTGAACTGCTGCCGGGTGTGGAAGCCGGCCGGTGGGATATGAACGTTCCGCTCTTCGTTACACCCGAACGTGCCACACGGGTGGCGTTCAGCGTACCCGTGTGGGCGATCGGAGACGGCTTCCTGGTTCGGGCCGGCAATCCGAAAGCGCTCAAGAGCTATGCGTCGCTTGCCGAACGCCACGATGCACGCCTTGGCATCATTGCCGGCCAGGTACAGCACGACTCGGCGAGAGCGTCAGGCGTAAGCGAGGACCAGATAGCCATCTTCGAGCATCAGAGCGACGCGATCGCGGCGGTGCGCTCGGGGGCGATCGATGCGTACGCCAGCACCGCCGTGGGAAATCGCGTGCTTGCGGATCGTATCGGCGGCTCGGTCTTTGAGGCCGTGGAGTTCGAGAGGGGAACGCATGGCAAGCAGCAGGACCTTCCTCTCGGGGCATTCTCCTTCAATAGAAGAAACAGCGATTTGCTCAATGCGGTAAACGGGCAGCTACGTTCGTATCTGGGCTCGTCAGACCACCGCGCTCGCGTGGCGAGATTCGGCCTGACACATAACGAGGTCGATCCTGTTCTCGCCCGTCGAGTATGAGACGGTTTTCGGCCACAAAGCGACGATTGACAGCATCGCTTCGGATGGCCCTCTTTACCCGAGGGCTGCTCTTCACGGTTAGCGCCATGCTTATGGAACAGGCCGGGGTGCGCCCGGCCCGTTGTCGTCGTGGTATTAGATGCGCGCAGCGTTGCTTGGGGACGGCGAAAACGCGCTGCCTTCTATCACGCTACCGTGATGAGTCCAAGTTGTTGTAGCGCAGTCACGCCGTCGTCCAGTCCGATTTCTTCGACTATCTTGCCGTCTTTGAGCCGAAGCACGGTTGTGCCGGTGAAGCGCATTGTGCGACCGGTCGCAGCAGGCAACGAGCCAATCAGGAAATCGCTGAATGCCGGGCCGCTATGTGTGCCACCGCCTTCCCAGCGACCAACGACATAGTCTCCTTCGGCGATAAGATCAGCGGCGCCCCAGAAGTTGAGGTCCGGGAACGCTTCGCGGAAATCGGTCATGAATGCCTTGATATCCTCGCGGCCACGTCGCGGTTCGTGCAGCGAATATCGAAGCAGCATGTCGGGCGCAGCAAGTTCATCGACGATGTCGAGATTGCACGTCTCGCCCCAGAAATGGGTGAACCAGCGCCCCACGACGGATTTGTTGTCATCTTCCTTGGACATGGTGAATTCCTCATTGACTGAAGTTGGATGAGGGAGACGCCATCGCTTCCCTCTGCCTGAACGATATTGGCGCAAGCAGTCGGGTGCCCCCCGTTTCTTGCTGCAATACTCGATGGACCGACATGTGAGTGATGGAGACGATGGTCTCTACGCGGACCCTTGGCTTGCAGGGTCTCGGCATGGGGCGGTTGTGGTCGACGGCGTTGCGCATCGAAGCGAATACCGGGTGCCCGGCGCGTGCGGGCGTCTCTGCAGTGTCGCAACCGAAGCCACTGCTGGCTCCGGTGATCAGGACATTTTTAGACCTGGTGAGTTTGTCTTCGCTAAATGGGTTTAAAGAACCGCAGCCGAACCCGGATCGGCATGTCCGATGCGATTAAGATGAAACGTGCGGCGCAATTGGAAACCAAGACTTTCATACAACCGAATCGCGGAAATATTGTCACTTAACACGTGCAGAAACGGCGTTTCCTCCCGTTGCACAATTTCTTTGCGCAAGACGTTTACGAGCCGCCCGGCGAGACCCTTTCCGCGATGCGCTTCATCCACGCAAACGGCGCTAATCTCAACGTATCCGTCGACGCGCATCCGTTCACCGGCCATCGCAATGAGACGCCCGTGGTCGCGAATCCCAATGTAATTGCCCATCTCGCCAGTCCGCTTGCCGAAAGGTCCGGGCTTGGCCTTCTGGGCCAGATCGAGCATATCGTTTGCATCCGCGTGACCTAGCCGGATGACTTCCTGGTCGTTCGTACTTCGTGCTTCTCGCTGCGGGGCGATCATTTGATGGATCACGCCGATGTACGTCGCTTGCAGTCCGTCGACCGGACCCATCGGTTCCAGACATAGCAAGGCGACCTGCTCGTGAGGCCGCAAAAGCTGATGGAGCGCCTGGTATGCAGCGGGCGTTTCGGTGGCTAGCGCAGCAAAAGGCGCCACATCGGGATGGTAGCGACGGGCGAGCGCGTCTCCTTGCCCAAGGTGCGCCTGCTTTGTTGTGAGGGCCGTCCAGATCGGACGGTCGAGGTCAGCTTGGTTCGGACCGCTCATGCTTTCTCCTTTTGTCAGGCAGCGCGTATTTTCGCCGCATTGCTGTGCAGTCTAGGCCTCATACCGAAACAGAGCTATAGTCGTAAATGACATTAATAGCGGTGTTTGCGACATGAGACTGGTCATCTTGGCGCTTGACGGTCTATTCGACACTGGGCTCACGGTGTTGCTGGATACCTTCGCGATGGCCAATGAACTGGCCGCTGCTCAGGGGTTTGCCACGCCGCCCTTCGACGTCAAGCTGGTTGGCGTGCGCAGACGCATTCGTACCGCGCGCGGATTGTCGACTCTGGTGGAACCGGCAAGCACCGTCCGCCACCCAGATTGGGTCGTGGTGCCGGCGCCGAGTGTCAGGCAGCCAGAGCGCCTGATCGAGGCGCTACAGCGTCGAGACGTGCGCGACGCCATGGCGTACTTGCGTACCTGGCATGCTGACGGCGTTAGCATTGCGGCCGCCTGTATCGGCACTTTCCTGTTGGCCGAAGCCGGGCTTCTGGATCATCGCGAGGCGACGACCACCTGGTCACTGGCGCCTTTCTTTCGCCAACGCTATCCGGCTGTCAATCTGGATGATTCACGCATGGTCGTCGCCTCGCATCGCGTAGTCACGGCAGGTTCGGCAATGGGTCATCTCGACCTTGCGCTATGGTTGTTGCGCCAGGCAAGTCCCGAACTTGCGACGCTCGTTGCCCGCTTCATGCTGATTGACAAGCGCTCATCCCAGGCCGAGTACATCATTCCCGATCACCTCGCCCACGCCGACCCCCTGGTCGCGCGATTCGAACGATGGGCTCGCGAGAATCTTTCCCTGGGGTTTTCGCTTCAGGCAGCGGCGGGTGCGTTGTCCGTTGGACCACGCACCTTGCAGCGCCGTACCGAGGCGGTGCTGGGCAAGTCGCCATTGGCGTTTTTCCAGGACCTGCGAATCGAGCGGGCGCAGAACCTCGTCTCGATTGGCTACGACCTCGAGACAATTGCAAGCGAGGTTGGCTACGCCGACACGGCGACATTGCGGACGTTGCTGCGCCGGAGGCTCGGCCGTGGAGTGCGGGAACTTCGTGCCGAAATGCGGTAGTGTTCTGACGGCGGATTTGCGCTTCTTCGCGAACGGCGACCGGAACACAGCGTTCACCTTCGCGATAGAGCGAGGTGGTAATCGGTTATTCAACGAGGGTCCGCTTTGCGGATAGCAGCGGACCCTATTATTGTGAGGCTTCTAATGAATATGGCGATCAAGGCGTTATTGCTCGGTATGGTGATCTATCCGATGGTGTGTTCAGCGCAAACAAACGGTTGCGATGCAAAGCGCGCCTCGATAGAGAAAGAAATCGACTATGCGCAAGCACACGGCAATGCGAAACGCATTGATGGCCTCGAAACCGCGCTCGCTCAGATGAACGCGAACTGTACAGATGCCGTGCTGCGCAGCGATGCGCAACGCAAGGTGGATGCGGCACAAAAAAAGCTCTCTGAACGCCAGCGCGACCTGCAGGAAGCGAGAGCCGATGGCAAGAGCGCGAAGAAAATCGCCGAACGACAGCGCAAGGTTGACGAGGCACATGCTGAACTCGAAAGAGTGCAGCTAGACGCGTCGCAGTAATCGGTCCTGAGCGCGGATTGCGGTCGCTAATGCGCGCTACCGACCGTCAGTGTTGCCATGTCGTGACGCGAAGTGTTCGCGATACGCCTGCGGAGTGACGGCGATTGCCCGCATCAAGCTGCGTCGCATGGTCTCTTCGCTGCCGAATCCACATCGTGCTGCTATGCGTTTGATTGGCCATGACGTATCGCCGAGTAAGCGCAGAGCCGTTTCGGACCGGATCTGCTCGACTGCCCGCGCCGGTGTCTTTCCGGTTCTTGCGCGATAGTGACGCATAAAACTGCGTTCGCTCATCCCCACGCGGGCAGCGAGAGCCGCAACTGACAAGTCCGCCGTAAGATGTTCGACGATCCACGCGTGTAGTTCTCCAAATTGATCACAATCTTTTTGCAGCAACAAGGTCGCGCTGAACTGAGCTTGTCCACCTGGTCGCTTGAGAAAGACCACAAGATGCCGGGCGACGTCCAGCGCCAGTGAGCGTCCAAAATCCTCTTCCACAAGAGCAAGCGCCAGATCGATACCAGCCGTTACGCCTGCGGAGGTCCAGATTGGTCCATCGTGTATGAAAATCGGGTCGGGCTCGACGCGCAACGTGGGGTATCGCTGCGCGAGTTCGTCGCAATGTGCCCAGTGGGTCACGACGCGGCGTTCATCGAGCAGCCCCGCGGCCGCGAGCAAAAAGGCGCCCGTGCACACCGATGCAACCCGTCGGGACGTCGCGGCGTGCCGGCGCAGCCACCCGGTCAGCGAGAGGTCCTGCGACGCCGCGTGGACGCCACCGCCGCCGGCCACGATGAGGGTGTCCGAGCGCTCGTGAGCGGATGGCAATGGATAGGTAAGGAGTCCCAGCCCGGCTGATGAGATTACGGATTCCGACTGAGCGGCGATTACGCGGGGAGCATACGGTGCGGCAAGACCTTGCTGGCGCGCAAGCTCATTCGCGGATGCAAACACTTGCAATGGTCCCGAAACGTCTAGCAGTTGCACGTCTGGGAAGGCGAGCACGTTAATCGATCGAAGTGCGTTGGACATGACAGTTGGCGGTAAATGTTGGTGATATGGCATTCCCGCCATACGTTACTTGCGTACATTTTGTCTGTCCATCCCTGTGTGGCCGCCGAACATCTGGCATGCCATGTGCAATTACGCAACGAGGTTCTGCGATGACGCTCCAAATTGGGTTTCTCCTGTTCCCGCAAGTACAACAGCTTGACCTGAGCGGGCCGTATGACGTTTTTGCGTCGCTGCCCGATGTGGCAGTCCACCTTGTCTGGAAAGACCTCGCGCCGCTGAAGGCCAGCAGCGGGCTCACGTTGACACCCGACACCACCTTCGACAGTTGCCCGGCCCTCGACGTGATATGCATCCCTGGCGGTGCCGGCGTTGGAGATTTGATGGAGGACCGTGAGACGCTCGGATTCATCCGGCGGCAGGCCGGCAATGCCCGCTTCGTTACGTCCGTCTGTACCGGTGCTCTGGTTCTTGGCGCGGCCGGTCTCCTGCGTGGACGCCGCGCGACCACACACTGGGCGTTTCACGAATTGCTCGGTCCGTTGGGCGCTATTCCCGTGCGCGATCGGGTGGTCCGCGACGGCAATCTGGTGACCGGTGGAGGTGTGACTGCGGGAATCGATTTTGCCCTGACGCTGGCAGCCGAACTTGTCGGGACAGAGGAGGCACAAGCGGTCCAACTGGCGCTCGAATATGCGCCCGATCCGCCGTTCGACGCCGGCAGCCTGGACACGGCGCCGCAGCACATTGTGGAGCTGGTGCGTCAGCGGTCGGCAGGTTCGCTAGCGCGACGCTCGCAGATCGTTGCCCGGGTTGCCTCAACGCTTTGATAGGGGACATCCGATGCTATTCAACGGCGCGACGGCATACGCGCCGCTGAGTACCCCGCCAGAGACTTATATATTGATAATCGTCCACTTGACAGCGCCGTCGCGATTAATCTTTAGCCATTTATAAATCCATTTATTCTCAACCTTGATTCCGAATAGCTGCGCGGTTCCCGTGCCCACTTTGGCAAAATAACTGTCGTCTCCATCCGACTGCGAGATACTCACTTTCCTTCTGTGCTGCGAAAATGGCCCTGAAACAGCGAGTTCCGCCTCGTCTCGTCCAGCGCTCTTGTGGCCGGAATCAGCCGCGACATGACGAACGGATGTCTCATCGATTACAAATCGGCATCCTTCCAGCTTTGGCGTCATAAAAATATCGCACTTGTCCTCGTAATCGGACCTCAGGGCCGTCATCACCTTGTACCGCTCCCAGGTCAGCCAAAATACTTTTCTCGCGTTGGCCGACGGTTCTTCGCGGGTCAGGCTGATCTGAACGCATGCGCCGTTGGAGTTGGCAACGGCATAGGCAAATCCCGTGTCGATACTTAATTTGCTATTTCCGAGAAGAGGGATCGCTCCACTTACGGAAACGAGGCCCATTTCATTCGTTCCGCTACAACTCCTCAAGTATGTCCAAAACGCGTCGTAGTCGTGCCCCTTGGGCGCGCTGTCTTCAAAGCCCCAATCTAAGAGATCAGGGACACTATTATCGTCACGTCCGCGAGGCTCTTGCATCGACCCATCTCCTGTTCAGTAGATCCGACGAGTAGCGGACCGAAAACGCCGACAGCAGCCTGGGGCGCTCCTTTCCACCTGACGCGCTGTCCTGGCCTCTCTTCCCGGTCGAGACGGGCGGTGCGGGACAACCGCCACCAACATAGCTGCACGGAGTTTCCCAAACGTTCCCCACCCTCGACGAAGGCGCCGACGGGATCTTTCACTGATAGTGTGAATGAGATCGATGGTGGACATTTGTAACCGCGGCAGCGGATCGGACGGTAGGCGCATCGCCCGAACTCGGACCATCGTGCAATGGCCGTTATGAGGGTGTGATATTGTTTTCCCAATCCTATGAGTATTCCCGCGCTCCCCGAAAATTCGCCTCGATCGAGCTGGCTACCGGCCGGCACGCTTCTGCTTGTCGGTGCATTGATTGCGTCGCAGGCAGGTTTTGATATTGTTTTCAATGCAATCACTGGCGGTGTGCCGTGGATTCGCGTCGTTCTGTTTCTTGCATTGACCGTGATCGGGATTTTCTGTGCGCAGCGGACCGGCCTTCGGCTGGCTGCCCATGATCTTGGTCGACCCGTTGTAGTCGCTTTTAGTATCGGGTTGCTCGTCGCAGTTTACGTCGCGACCGTCGACCTCATCGTGTTCCGGCAATTGCTGCCGCCAGATTACGTTGCCTTTTTCGCCGGGCATCCCCTGTCAGAACGCCTGGTTTATTTCATGCTGCGCGCGTTCAACGAGAACATTTTTTACCGGCTTGTTTTCATGTCGACGATGCTGTGGGGCATGGGACTTGTTTGGCGGGATTCGCGAGGACAGATTCCAAACGCCGCTTACTGGATCGCCATTATTCTTGCCCAAGCTATTCCGATGCTGCTAAATGAAGCGCCGTTTTACCCGTCACACTTAACGGCTGCTTTCCTGCTCTATGTTGTTGCGCACTTTATCCTGACAGGCATTCTTTGGGGCTTTCTTTACTGGCGATATGGTTTCGTAACGGCAGAAATCGCCCACGTTAGCACCCATATTTTTCTGCAACCCGTCATGGGGTACGTGTTGGGCCCAGGTTAAAAAAGCCTGCCGCCGAAGCGTCATCAATGGCGTGTGCAGCGCCTGATTAGCCACGCAGCCGGAACGCCCGGTGCGCCAGAGCCCGCCTTGCTTTGCAGCCGGTGGGCGCCGCAAAGCGCAAGCGGCTCTTCACTCGCGCGGCCAGAAAAGAGGCTGCCTTGCACGTCCGGTCGGCTATCATGCCTATCCTCTCCGAAGTAGCTCCTTATGATTTCCGTCCGTAATGTCACGCTGCGCCGCGGCGTCAACGTTGTACTCGACCACGCGTCCGTCACCTTCACCCCCGGCGAAAAAATTGGCCTTGTCGGCCGCAATGGCGCCGGCAAATCGTCCTTTTTCGGCCTTCTTAACGGATCGTTGCACGAAGATGGCGGCGAGTTCTCAATTCCCGCCGCATGGAAGATGGGCCAGGTCGCGCAGGATATGCCGGAGACCGAGCAAAGTGCGACCGACTTCGTCATCGACGGTGACACCATACTGCTGGCCGCGCAGGCCGAAGTAGCCGCCGCGGAGGCCAGCGACGACGGCATGCGCATGGCGCACGCCTACATGGCCCTGCACGACGCCGGTGCACATGATGCCCCCGCGCGTGCCCAGGCGCTGATCCAGGGCCTTGGCTTCAGTGCTGCGCAGCTTAGCCAGCCGGTCAACAGTTTCTCCGGCGGCTGGCGCATGCGACTGCAACTGGCGCGCGCGCTCATGTGCCCGTCCGACTTGCTGCTGCTCGACGAACCGACCAATCACCTCGACCTGGACGCGCTGGTCTGGCTGGAAGCGTGGCTCAAGCGCTACGAAGGAACCATGGTCGTGATCAGCCACGACCGCGAATTCCTCGACGCGGTGACTCAGGTGACCGTGCACGTCGACAACGCAAAGCTGGTGCGTTATGGCGGCAACTACAGCAAGTTCGAAGACATGCGTGCCGAGCAACTCGTGTTGCAGCAGGCCGCGGTGGCCAGGCAGGCGGACAAGATCGCCCACCTGCAGACGTTCATCGACCGTTTCAAGGCCAAGGCCTCGAAGGCGAAGCAGGCACAGAGCCGGGTCAAGGCGCTCGAACGCATGGAGAAGATCGCGCCGGTGCTTGCCGACGCGGAGTTCACCTTCGAGTTCAAGGAGCCGCTCAACATCCCGAACCCGCTGTTGTCGATGCTGGACGCGAGCTTCGGCTACCCGGCGCCGGCCGACGCACCGCCGGACACGCCGCCGACGGTCATTGTGCGAGGCATCAACCGATCCGTGCTGGCCGGGCAGCGCATCGGCATTCTCGGTGCCAACGGCCAGGGCAAGTCCACGCTGGTAAAGACGGTGGCGCACGAGCTGGCGCCGATTGCCGGCGAAATCAGCGAAGGCAAAGGCCTGAACATCGGCTACTTCGCCCAGCAGGAACTCGACGTGCTGCGTCCTCTCGACACGCCGCTGGAACACATGATCCGACTTGCCAGGGACACGCCGGCGCACCTGCGTGCCCCGGGCCAGAGTGGCACCGAACAATCGCTTCGCACCTTCCTCGGCACCTTCAACTTCAGTGGCGACATGGTCCATCAGGCGGTCGGCACGATGAGCGGCGGTGAAAAGGCGAGGCTCGTGTTGTGCATGATCGTGTGGCAGCGCCCCAACCTGCTGCTGCTCGACGAGCCTACCAATCACCTCGACCTGGCCACACGCGAAGCGCTAGGCATGGCACTCAACGAATTCGAAGGCACAGTGCTGCTGGTCAGTCACGACCGGTCCCTGCTGCGCGCGGTATGTGACGAGTTCTGGCTCGTCACCAAGGGTGGCGTCGAGCCCTTCGACGGCGATCTGGACGATTACCAGCAGTTCCTGCGCGACGAAGCCCGTCGCATGCGCGAGCAGGCTGCCGGGGAGCAGAAGGTTATCGCCTGAGTTACCACCCCTGGCAGCTCAACTTTGAGAGCTTGTGCGTCTCTCACCGAATGTTGAATGGCCGCTTCACCGGAGCGCGACCGACCGCTCCGGGGTCGAACTGGGCCGCTCACCATCGTGCGGCGTTCGGCCATCAGCGGTCGGTAGACGGCACCCTCCGACCGGTAACAATTTAGGCCTGTGGATTCCTATGAGCCAGGCGCGTGTCCAAGACAACCCATCACGCTAAAGAGCGCAATTGCCGTCAGGAACAAGCCCATCAGGCGGAAGCACGCCATTCGCGGAATCGTTCAAATAGCACCTCATTGCTCGATGGTTACGGACTCGATACGAGTAGTTGATTTGCCGTAGCTACTCGATTCGCTTTCCGTGACGAGGAAGTAACGAAGCGCTTCCACGTAGTAGCCCGACTGCCGCGGTCGACCGTCGCCAGTACAATCGACCGGCCACGCACGGCCCGCAAGGTTGGCATTCAACGTTGCAGCGTCCATGGGTTTTCCGACTCGACAGGTTTCGTCGTCTTTGACTAACCTGCCCAGCCTTGAATTTCTCGAGCTGCTCCGATAGTCGAATGTCGCTCCGTCGGCGAACGTCGATACCGTCGCGCTGAGTTGCTCGGTAATGCTCCCGCCGCTCTCGGGTGTGTTGGTGATCATCCTTGAGCCAAGTTGTGCAAACCCGCCGACGGAAGCGCGATCGACGTATAAGGTTGAGTAGGATTCTCGCAGCAACGTTGTACCGTCCGACTGCGGTCGCAATTCGATCACGATTCTGGATGGAGAAAGCTGGGGTGAAGAACTGGACATCGTCTCTACAACGGTAGCTTTTGAAAAGCGTGCGATACCGGGCAGTGCCCGACCGAATGCGTCCGCTGCGGCCCGTACGTCGTCGGCTATCGGGCCGACTTCGATGGCAGGCATCTCAGGGGTTTCCGGCTTCTTACGGACAACGTCGCCACCGATCGGACCGGCGAAGTGTTCAGGATCGATCGGTGCGCCGCAAACGGCATGCGCGGCCTGTGCAATCAGCGGGTCGGATTCAATCGAGGTGGCGGGCGCAGGCGCATCGAGCAATTTCGTCGCGTCAGTAATATCGCCCCCCGGTGAAAAGTAGTAGCGAATTGGCACCTGCGCATTCCCGGCGGCACAATCGAGCGCGATCAATTCGCGAATTGAATCGTATGGCGCGCCATAGGGCGGATTGAGTGTCGTCTTCGGATAGTCGATGCGCGCCCAAACCAGTCTCAAGTTTCCAGAATCGCGCACGCTGCGCGTGTCGATCTGAAACAGCGTATCTCCGTCTCCTCTGCCAACGTTAACGAGACGCTCCCGATGCAGCGGTAGCGCGCATATCGCCTTCAGCCTCTCAAGGCGAGGTGGGGGCTCGTTATCCGACTTGAATACCGCTTGTTTGTAAGATCTGGACGCGTCCTCAAATAGCCGAAGGAATCTGCCGCTTTGATAGGTATCGGTCAGCAGCATTCGTTCGCGCTGCGCCGCGCAATCGATTTCCTCGAGCGACGTTGCTTGCATCGTATCGTCGCGGACTGCCTCACCACCGCGCTCCATGCGATAGACCGGGCCTTGCTCTGCGAAGTAGACGTCTTCACCGATACGAATGGCCGACTCCTGCAGGTACGTGAGGGTGGAATCTGTCGGCATCGGCGTCCAGTTCGCCGCAGCCGCGTTCCCGGATAAGCAGACAATGACCATCGATAACGGAACCACTGCGATGCGCCAGCGGCGGTGGAAGTCGGGCGTTGAAATCATATAGTGGATTGAGGGTGGTTTGTCCGGTCAGGTTCGCGTCGACGTGCGTACTTCCGATACGCTTTGTTCACCTCGTCGAGGAAAGATATTTAATTGGTTTTCGGCCAATTCCGTGAAAACTTTATTTTCGGCACGCGAAGAATTCGTGCCTGGGAAAAGTGACAGCGGCGTACGGATTCGCTCAGACTTGGCGATACCCGTATTGAACGGGGAAACTGAGCAGAGGAAACCGCCGGACCCCGTTCCGCCAGGTTCGGACGCTCGGCAGTTGCATCAATATTGTTGACAACTGTCAGTAACCACAAATGCATTCACACGAGTGAACTTCCCGGCCGGGAACCATAGCGCTAAAGTCCCTCGGACCTTGTGCCGTAAACCTGCTGATGTGAAGCGGTAGTCGTCACTACCGATGCGCGAGCGACTAGCTTGTTGTGTGCAGTGCTACAAGCCAATGGATCGCGATCAAATATTGGAACATGGATAGATAAGACAAAGGACCATGAGAAGGATAATAGCGAAAAATTTTACGCTTATCGTTGCCATCATTATCGGAGTACATGGCATAAGCGGTCTTTCTGAACTGGTCTCCGGACAGTTTATTTCTGGTCTGCTGACTCTTATGGTGACCGGTGCACTTGTCGCGTTTCTTATACGTCGGTATCAATCATTCCGGAGATACGAGAACGAAACGTACGAGTGGTATGTGAACCAGGAGCGAGCGGGTTCTGGTAAGCGGCCAATCTGCGTAACTTGCGGCGGCGTGTTTTTGCAAACGCGACGTCTAATGCGTTATACATACACACGTGAGCACTTCTGTGGAGCTTGCGGGACAGCGCTTTACTACTCTGAAGAGCGCTAAGCCGCTCAAATTTTATTTCGATTCAAAGGTCGTTCTTCTGTGAGACGAAGGACCATAATTAGTCGACGGGAGCCAAAAGGCATCGGGCAGAGTTGGGGCAGGAACAGGCGGTCGACGTCAGCGCCCAGATCATCGACAATTACCGTTGATGGGCCGTCGACGGGCCGCACTGGACATCAGGAAAGCGTGCGATGAGATTGAATGAAACTGGCGCGACAGAAATCGGAAAAGCGCGATGACGACTGTGTTCGTAGACACGACTGAAATTACGGATTGGCCTTCCTTCCATCGGGTTTTCTCACAGATCTTTGGTTTCCCCGCGTTTTACGGGAACAACATGGATGCGTTGATTGACTGTTTGAGTTACCTCGATGAGCCCGCCGCCAAGATGACGGGCGTGTATGTTAGATCGGGTGCCACGTTGGCGATACAGCTTGGCGCTGTCGACAGTTTCAGGAAGCGTTGTCCAGATCAGTTTGGGGCTTTGCAAGACGCGTGCGCTTTCGTGAACTGGCGTCGCACACGCGAGCACGGAGCCGCTCTGGTCGCACTGTCGTACTACGACTGACATTCGGGGGTGTGCCGGCAATCACGAGATGTTTGTCCGACCAGGAGGTCAAGAGCCTATGCTGGCCGCCAGTGAACAAATTCCGGAAACGGCACGCCATTGAGGAAGGCCAGAAAGACTTCCACAACCTGATCTGACATAAACCATTCATCAGCAAGCATCGGAATACTTCCCGCTCTGAAGACTAGGTGTGTGCCATCCGGGCGTACAAGGGAAGGCCAATCGTGAAATGCCCTCCAACGTTTTAATACGTCAACGTCGAAGCGCTCAATCATGCAGCTGACGCCTCCGCCGGCCACCTGCACATAGTTGCCTGCCGTGTCAGTCAACGACGCATGCGTCGACTTTCCATAGCTTCTAAGTGACTTGAGCACACGGGTGATCTGTACGGGTGTCGGTGCGATCATTCCCGTCTTACCCTCAATCTCGAGTTTCATTGGCAGATTTATTCGATACCCATCGCTCACGTGTCGCATCGTACCAGCGCTCCGACCCCGCGGCGAATGGTCGTTACCGGAAAAACCGACGGACCGCTACGGGTCGAACGGGCCTGCTCATCGCCATGCAGAGTCCGTCCACGAACGGTCGGCGGCAACGTGCATGTAGATCATCAACAATCACGCTCCCACATGCAGCGCTTGAGCGAAGCGACGCCCGTTTAGCCCCTATTGCGCGAGTAGAGTTCGATCCTCCCACACATCCTCGTAGCCTTCCGCGACCGGAAATCTTCAGCCGACCGGCAGCGCGAGATATGGCAGGACGAGTGGTGCCCATTGCTTAAGATGTTCGCCGTGCAACGGGACGAAGAAGTCTGGATCTTGCGAAAGCGTCTCGCCCGCCCAGATGAACCAGCCGCTAGTGCCAGTATCCGCATGGATTCTGATGCCATTTAGCGGGCGGGTTCCGCTCTTTACGTTCAACGACACGCCGAATTTCAGATGCACATCGCAAGCGAAGAATGGGGTGTGAAATCGCTGGCAAACTGTCCGTTGTTGTTCGTGCAATCGCGGGTCCATTTCAGTGTAATGCGTCAGTTCGTTAAGATACACCACCCTGCCGATGAACCTGCCTTGGCCTCGTATTCAGAATGCATCTTGGGCTGTATGAGGCCATAGGGACCTGGCAATCATTTGATTTATTTTTTACGCGAATCGCTCAATCGGGAGTTGTGCTTGTCATGGATATGTTTCTTCGAATTCACGATGTATATTTGTCGATGTCTCGCTGGAAGGTGATAACTCGCATTTACAGTGAATCAGGAATTTTCTGGAGAATTACGATGTGGGCGATGAAGGTTCTCTTCCTGGTCATCGCACCATTTGGATTCTTTGCATCGTCTTGGCATCCATTCTTTATGGCTCTCCTGGTAATAACTGCCATTTTGGCAGTGTCCTTTCACAAGGCTCGCTCAGAGGTTTTTGCTGAACTCTACCGCCTCTACCCAGAACCGATGAGGTATTTTTCAAAAAACTATCAATTTATTCGATATCTATCGTTCAGGAAGCGTCTTGAGGTAGATTCTCTTGCGGGAAGAGTGAAAGAGGCGCTGGCTTTTGCCGACACTCTAAACGATCCTCGGCCTCGCTCGCCGATAACGTCGCATCCGCTTATCACTTTTATGCTTGGTGCTGTCCTGGCGATATTAAGTGGTGTTGCCGGACAATGGTCCATGAAGTATGTTGTCGGCGTAATATTGGTTTTGATGCTGATGGTGTATTTTGCTTGCGTGATCCTTGATGCTACACAGAGGCCAACATCCGACTTAAAGGAATTCAGGCAATTTTTGTTGTGGACAATTGAGCAATCGGCGACCCAACGGCACGTTGTGGTGCAGGCGAACGCGGTCTTGGAGTAATTCCTTGGGTTTGTCGGCTTAGTTATCGGACGCTTGACAGGTCAAAGCGTGACAGTGCCCACGCGAATGCCAAATGATCCGATCTCGTCGCTCGACCCGGCTGAGTTCCGTCGGGAAAAACTGATCGCCGAGGTAAGCGGCCAAACTCGTCGAAAAGAACACGCACTAGCGCCTAGTCGCCCCGCGCGGGATGGCGAAACCGCGAACAGGGAATTTCAGCGATCGCCGCGATCTCGATCAGCAGTTCTGGCCGATATAGACGTTGGATTTGAACGGTCGTCGTGACGGGATACGGCGCGGCAAAAAATTCCTGACGGATGTCGCCGGTGGTCATGAAGGCTTCAATGTCCGTTGCATAGTGAACCAGTGAAATCACATCTGCCATCTGTCCACCCATCGATGCCAGGACGCTGCGAATATTCTCCAGAACCTGTCGCACTTGCGCGCGGATGTCCCCCAGCCCGACGACTTGCCCGTGGCGATCGAGCGACACTTGCCCTTTGAGATGGACGATACGGCCATCTCCTTGAATAACCGCCATAGAGAAGGCGCCGAACGACGCCCAAACTTCCATCGGATTGACTGCATCTACCATTGCCAGACTCCTGCGTTGGGGGTGCCTCCGAGCATAATATCTGGCAAACGACGAGGCCATTGAATGACCGTTGTCCGCGCGACCAGGTGCTCGCTCAAGGTCAACTGGTCGTTCGACACCGATATCCAGATCGCCGACAATCACTAGAATTCCCCTTTGACGCCGAAGCCAACGCGTGACAGACATGAATGAACCGAGGCAGTCCATTGGACGTGAAGCGTATTCCGAGTTTGCAGAACGCTACGCTGAAGCCGTGACGACAAAGCCGCACAACGCGCTCTACGAACGCCCCGCGACCATGTCGCTTCTTGGTGACGTCAGCGGTTTGCATGTTCTCGATGCGGGATGCGGGCCAGGAATTTGCAGCGAACATCTCGCACGAAGCGGTGCAACGGTTCATGCCTTCGACGTAACACCACAGATGGTCGAACTTGCACGCCATCGATGCGCCCAACTTCCGGTCGAAGTGACGACAGGCGACCTTGCTTCTCCGCTCGACTGGCTTCCTGCCCAATCGTTCGACAAGATCTTGTGTTCGCTCGCCTTCGACTACGTGGAAGACCTTAAACCGGTTTTCAGCGAGTTCCGACGTGTCGCCCGACACGGAGCGACGTTAGTGTTTTCCATGGCGCACCCTATGCGCGACTGGATGGATGAACGAACCCGTGGCGAGGGGACATACTTCACGACCTCCCGCTTCGGGCTACATTGGTCAGGTTTCGGTGAGCCGAAACCTTACGTGCAGGCTTACCGTCGACCTCTTTCCGACATCCTCAACGGATTGACTGAAAGCGGCTGGCTATTGGATCGCTTTGTCGAACCTCAACCGCTCGCCGAGATGCAAGCGGTGTCGGAAAGTCTGCACGCGGAGCTATCACAAGCCCCCGCATTCATTTGTGTGCGTGCACGCTGCTAAGCGGGTGAACTGGGTTCATGGTGCGGTGCATCGAGCACATGGCGATGGTCGGACACGTAGCCGGTAATCGCATTGATCACCATTTGAATACGCGGCATGCGGCGGAGATCGGGGTGACCGACGAGCCATAGCGTCGACGCGACAGCGGCCAGCGGCGGTGTAATACGGCGTAGCCGCGCGTCGGCATCACCGAGAAAGCACGGCAACAGCGCGATACCCATGCCCGCGCCCGCAGCCTCTCGCAACGCAACCAGTGAATTGGTCCGATGCACGATCCGGGTGGGATCGATTCGCGTCGCGATCCACTTCGACGAGGCGAGGTGGGCCAGGCTTTCGTCAGGACTCAACCAGTCGAGCGTAAGTGGATCGGCATCGACCTTGTCCGCGAGGTACCGGTCTGCGCCATAGATCGCGGATGCGACTGTGGCAAGAGGGCGCGCAATCAGATCGTCCGGCACCGTGGCCGCCGGCCGTAGCGCGATGTCGGCTTCGCGACGCGTCAATGTGGAGAATGCATTTGCTACGACCACTTCCACGAGAAGCCCCGGATGCGAGTCACGCAATGCCGCAAGCGCGGGGGCGATGAAACCGAACAGCGCTTCGGTGGTTGTCAGGCGCACCGTTCCTGTCAGCCTCAGGTCGTGTCCGGCGAGCCGCCGCCCGGTTTCGTCGATTTCGTGCAGCACACGCTCCGCCATTTCAATGGCTTCACTTCCCGCGACCGTCGAGAGATAGCCCGTCCGGCTGCGGTCGAAGAGACGCACGCCAAGCCGGCGTTCGAGGTGGCTCAACCGTCGCCAGGCACTCGCATGGTTAAGTTTCAGTGCGCGCGCGGCGCCCGCCAGCGTTTTCGCCTGGGCCAGCGCGGCCAGAAGCCGCAGGTCCTCCATATCGAACATTCCTTGTTTTGCGGACAAACTTGGATTGCTCATATCCAGTATTTCCTTGCCTTGGAATGCTAGCGATCATACCGACTAACAACCGCTCGTGTTCGCGCATTCGTTTGCTTGAAGGTGGCGGCTCAACGTCTCATTTGAACAGGTAACCCCATGACCCAGATTCAGACAGCCGTGCAACGTCGCCGCATGCTGGGGCGCCTCGCGACCGGGCTGATGCTTTCGTCCCTGATCGACGCGCCGACCCATGCCCACGCCGAGCTCGCAGGCCCTGGTGCCGTCGATACCCCCAAGGGTTTCGCGAGCCGCCATGCGTTCGTCAATGGATTCCGGATGCACTACGTCGAAGGTGGAGCGGGACCCGTTGTCGTGTTGTTGCACGGCTGGCCGCAGACCTGGTGGGCGTGGCGCAAAGTGATGCCGCTACTCGCCACGGACTTTCACGTCATCGCGATCGATACGCCCGGGCTCGGCGACTCGGATGTGCCGCCAGACGGCTACGACAAACGCGGTCTCGCCCGTCATATCCGGGCGCTGGTGAACGGGCTCGGGCATTCGCGCTTTGCGCTCATCGGTCACGATCTGGGCGCCTCGGTCGCCTACGCCTACGCCCAGCAGTTTCCCGCGGAGCTCACGCGGCTCGCGGTGATGGATGACCCGATTCCAGGGCTGAAAGACTGGGACGTAGTCAAGGGCAAGTGGCCGCGCTGGCATTTCGCGTTTCACGCGATTCCGCATTTGCCCGAGGCGCTTGTGACAGGCCGCGAATTGACGTACCTGAGCTGGTTCTATAACAACGCTTTTCAGAAAGGCGCGATCACCGACGCCGATGCCCGTCTTTATGCCGCGGCTTACGCGCGTCCCGCGTCGCTGCGCGCGGGTTTCGAATACTACCGGGCGTGTGCGCAGGATGCGACCGACAACGCGGCGAATGACGTGTCACTTGCCATGCCGGTACTCGCGTTGGGGGGTGACCACTCGCCTTGGCGGTCGTATCTGCACGAACAGTTGCAAGGACGTGCGGAATTGCTGGAAGGTGACGTTGTGCCCGACTGCGGGCATTTCATCGCCGAGGAGCAGCCAGACTGGCTCGCGCGCAGGCTGCGAAAGTTTCTTTAAATGCGCTGTTCAGGGGCAATCTGAGCCGCTCTGGCCGGCGGAGGCTATTGAATCAACTCTCTTTCAACGGCCGGGTCCCCCAAAACAACACCGCCTCGATCGCGAAAAATGCAACGAGCGGGACAATCGCCCCCACCGTCCCCGCGATCTCATGCCCAAACCGGCTCGTCACATAAAGCAGCACGATCATACTGATCGCCATGCCCGGCGCCCCGAGCCCGCGCATCGCTGCGCTGCGGTGATAGCCGAGCCAGAACGCGGCCCGCGCGACGATCCAGACCACGGTCGTTGCCACGACCGCACGCATGGAGGAGCCGTCGGGGCAATAGGCGGCCAGTCCGAACAGCGCCGCCGCGAACACGATGATCTGCTCCACCGTGTTCTGCAGATATCGTTGATTGACGCGCAATCTGTGTGTCTCGAAGCCTGCCAGCGGATCGAACGCGGGCGAGGTCAATCGTTCGTGTGCCACGGCTTCGACGCCCGTCACGAGGCAGAACAGCACCGCAGCACAGCAGCATTTCAGCGTCAGCAGCATGCGCGCGCCGAGGGTGTCCATGCCCGGCAGGGGTGACATAAAAAAATCGATGCCGAACCAGAGTCCGGAGGCAAGCAGCGAGGCGACTGCGATGCCGGCAATGCCGACGGTGCGCTGCCGGCGAAAGTCGGACGCGTGATGAGCCGGGGCGGTCATGGTTTTTTCCTCCAAGCGTTTCGTGCGGCGGCATTGGCCGTCGTTTGCGCATTCGCCTCGTGCGACCTGATGGGTTGCGTCGCCTGGGCACAGTGCATTCTACGGGCTCGTCGCCGACACAACCCCGGCTCGCTGTAAGATCGTTCAATACTTCTGGCGCAAGGGCCAGTTCATCGGCTACCGCTATCCGCCGTATGCGCACGACACGCCTTGCCTGGCCAGGATGGCATGACCGCAATCCGAGGAAAATAACGAATGCCGAATGACGATCGCACCAGAATAATTTACGGCAGGACGCCGGAATCAACGGCCATGTTGGCAAACATCAAACGAGCGATGGCGATCACCGCCACACTTAACCGTTTGACGTTCAACGACGCGGACGAGATTCGGACCTTGTTCAGTGAGCTTATCGGTAAAAAAGTAGACGAGAGTTTTTTGCTGATCCCGCCGTTTTATACGGCCGGTGGGGACGAAATACGTGTCGGGCGCAATGTCTTCATCAATCAGAACTGCACTTTCTATGACCTTGGCGGCCTCGACATCGCCGACGATGTGATGATCGGACCGAACGTAAGCATCATCACGGCGGGTCATCCCCTTGAACCCTCGCAGCGACGCGCCGCCACAATCGGAAAACCCATTGCGATTGAGAAGGGCGTGTGGATCGCGGCCGGCGCGACCATCATTGGTGGCGTAACAGTAGGCGAGAATTCGGTCGTCGCGGCAGGGGCTGTCGTCACCAAAGACGTTCCCGCGAATACGCTTGTTGGAGGAAATCCGGCGCGGGTCATCCGTTCGATTGCTGAGTAAGGGAACGTCCGCAAGACGGCTTGTGTGGATTCGTCATCTGAAAAGAATGACAAAATTCAGACCGTTCCCCCATCCAGGCGCTACACGTGCTCATCCGTCCGTCGATCGGGTAAGTCCTTCCCACGCGTCAAATTCGGCACTCAGTGTCGAGAGTTTTTCCCGGACCAAACCGAGTGCATCACTTCCTAGCAGAAGATGCGATGGCGGCTCGTCGCTTTCGATCACGGACAATATGGCACGTGCCGCTTTCACCGGATCGCCGAGTTGCCTGCCGCTCTTCTCTTCCCGTCCTTTTCTGATCGGGTCGAACAGCGAATCGTAGTCCGGGATCGAGCGCGGCGTTCGAACCATCGAACGACCGGCCCACTCAGTGCGAAAAGACCCAGGCGCCACCGCGGTCACGCGAATGCCGAGCGGCTTGACTTCTTTACTAAGGACCTCTGAGATTCCTTCCAACGCGAATTTGCTGCCGCAGTAGTAGGCGATTCCCGGCATGGTGATAAAGCCGCCCATCGACGTGATGTTGAGAATATGTCCGCGTCGTCGCTCACGCATATACGGCAACACACCCTTCATGACGGCAACGGCACCGAACACGTTCACGTCGAATTGCCGACGCATTTCAGCAAGCGGTGACTCTTCCATGACGCCCTCGTGACCGTAACCGGCGTTGTTCACCAGTACGTCCAATGGCCCCACGTTCTCCTCAATTTCATTGACGACGCCGCCGATTGAATCGAAGTCAGTGACGTCAAGTACCCGACCGAATGCGCTTGCGGCGTTGAGCGATTCAAAGCTCTGCTTTGCCTGCTCGCTTCGTACCGTGCCGACGACCCGGTACCCGGCGGCGAGCGCTTCTTCGGCCAAGGCGCGTCCGAAGCCGCTACTGACGCCCGTGATAAGTATGGTTTTGGTTGATGGCATTGCAAAGACTCCGAGGTTGGTTTCGAGAGTTGCATGTTATTCTGAATAACTCCCGATAATCAGACCCGATTCTTCGTCTTTATTGCCTATTTCTATGAAGAAAACAGCCCGCAAGGAGAGCATTGAGCAAGCTGTTTCCCCGGATGCCACACCTGAACGGCGTCAGATGGTGGCCTTGCTGACTGCGCTGGCTCCGCAGGAAGGCTACAACCTGACTGCGTTGGGCGACGTGCGTGTCCTGCGCTCGGACCGGCCGTTGTCTCGCACGCCGGTGCTATACGATCCTGGCATCGTGATCGTCTGCCAGGGTAGAAAGCGGGGATTTTTTGGTGACAAGGTCTATGTGTATGACGAGCAGCACTATCTCGCTGTTGCAGTGCCGGTCCCCTTCACCATGGAGACCGACGCGACGCCCGAGTGTCCGCTACTGGCGCTGTACCTGCATCTGGATTTTCAACTGGCGGCCGAGCTCATGATCCAGATCGATCATCATGGCTTGCCATCGGCTGGCGACGTACCGGAGACCATGATGTCGAGTCCCATGGATGCGGCGATGCGAGCGTCTGTATTGCGCTTTCTGGAGGCAATGAACCAGCCGCTTGACGCCGCAATCCTTGGCCCAGGACTGGTACGTGAATTGTATTTCCGCGTTCTGACCGGCGGACAAGGCAAGGCAATGCGCGCAGCTTTGGCGATGCAGGGGCAATTCGGCAAGATTGGGAAAGCGCTGGAGCGTATCCATGCGAGCTATGCGGAGCCGCTCGATCTACGAAGCCTGGCAAACCGGGCCGGGATGAGCGTTCCTACATTCCACAGCCACTTCAAGGCCATCACAAGCACGTCGCCGATGCAGTACGTGAAATCCACGCGATTGCATCAGGCTCGCTTGCTAATGGTGCGCCAAAGCATGACTGCCGAGGCGGCATGTCACGCTGTTGGTTATGCCAGCTCCTCTCAATTCAATCGGGAATTCAAGCGGCTCTTTGGCCGAACGCCCGCCGCGGAGACGAAACGCCTTCGCGAGAGCTTCGCGCTGCCTCCAGCCTTTCCGGGGTCAAAGTTCGTCTCATCGCACTGACAGGATTATCAAGGGCGGTTTCGTTTCGGCGGTTAGCCGCTCCCGAAACCTGCTGCGATTGACCGCTTCGCCGTGATGGGCGCCAACCGGCTCGCCGGAGCGGATCTCGACGCGCTAGGCGAGCAACTGCAAAGCATCCGCGAGCGACAGCACGGTGGTGCGCGAATCGAATGCAGTGGAGAACAGATGCTCATGCACCACCTGATCCGGGTCGTAGCAGCAGTCCTTGACCGTGAACAGGCGGAAGTCCGCGTCGCTCGCATACGCGACCGACGACAGCATGACGCCGGTCGATGCAATGCCGACCATAATCAGCGAATCGACACCTTGTGCGACAAGGCGTGCCTGCAGATCAGTGCCAAAGAACACGCTGGCGCGATGGGCGATGACGACCGGTTCACTGGACTGCCGGCCTAATTCCGGCGAGGTCTGATCGTCGACGAAGAGACCAAGTTGCTTGATGCCCTGCCCATTCTTGTTCAATGGGCTGACTTCCGGATATCCCGGACTGAACCGGAGGTTGGCGAAATAGACGCTGACGCCCTTGGCCCGCGCCGCGTCGCATAGCTTGCGCGTATTGGCAAGCAAGGCCGGCGCGACCAATGAAAAGAGCCCGAGAATGTCGGTCTGATAGTGCATGACGAGAAGCGCGGTGTGCGCCGGCGCGATTGTCGGACTCATGACTGACGCCTCCCACTAGTCGCTGGCAACGCTATCGCATCCATTCAGACCTCTCCTTAATTCCGACACGCGGCTCATATTCGTTGGTAGAGAACCTCGAGCGTTGCGAAGCATCCTGTGTCAAAGCGACGTTTCGCGGCCGTGGAAATAATACTTCATGTCGTCACGCCGATCAGTTGTTTAGATGAAGTTGCCCTGCCGCGGCGTGGTTGGCAACGTCACGCACGAAATTCTCTCTGACGAGTAGTTCGAATCCTTAAGGCCTGCTGCCAGCAACAGCAACAGCGCAGCGCACGGCCGGGATCGATCCTTGAACGCCAGCAGTCCAAAACCGTCATTCGCCGTATATCATCAAGGCTCCGCACGAATCCAACTACGCAGGAGAACACCTTGCAGGAAAGTCGTCTTTGTCTATATGCCGATGCTCAGTTTGCAAGCCCCTACGCCATGTCGGTTTTCGTTGCGCTTACCGAAAAGCGATTGCCGTTCGACCTGGCGACCGTCGATCTCGGCCGTGATGCCAATCACGAAGCGGGCTATGCGGCTAAATCGTTGACGCAGCGCGTTCCCACGTTGGTGCATGGGGACTTCACCCTGTCGGAATCGTCCGCGATAACCGAATATCTCGACGATACATTTCCGGAAACACCCGTCTATCCACACGATACATTTCTTCGAGCCAGGGCGCGCCAGGTGCAGGCGTGGCTTCGCAGTGACCTGATGCCCATCCGGCAGGAGCGCTCGACGGAGGTAGTGTTCTACGGGGCGCAAGGAGTCGCGCTGACGCCGGCAGCCGAGGCAGCGGTACAGAAGTTGATTTATGTGGCTGAGGCGTTGCTTCCCGAAGATACGGAAAATCTGTTCGGAACGTGGAGCATTGCCGATACGGATCTGACGTTAATGCTCAATCGCCTCATCCTGAACGGCGATCCAGTACCTGCCAGGTTAGTTGATTACGCTGCGGGCCAGTGGGCGCGACCCTCCGTGCAGCGATGGGTTGAGTTGAACCGTCCGCCACTTTGAACGGGTGAACCCGCAAAGGGGGGCAAGCGTAGCGTGAATACGCATCATCCCGCCTACGGCAGGGATCATCCCAAGTGATAACCCGATGTGCGATCCACGACACCGAGACGTGGCCCGTCGGAAAGCGCGGCATCATCTTCCACTCCCGCTTCACGCAGAAAATGCGTGATCGTCTCCTCGATCACCGACCTGGCGAGCCCCTGTACGATGAACACGAGCCGTGTCGTGTGATCGTCGTCAGGCCACGCTTCCAGCCGCAACGGTTCATGCAGCAACTGCTGCACGCCATGGAACACAACAGGCCGTGTTTCGCCGATGAAATTGCCGATTCCCTTGACCCGCAGGATACGTTCGCCGTGATAGCCGAGCAGGACGGTCAGCGCGGTTTCGAATGCCTCCATCGGCAATGCCTGCGAGTAAGTCAGGCAGAAACTGTCGATGTCCGGATGCGCCGCGCGTGACGCCGTCGCACCACGCATCAGCAACTTGCGCGGCGAAGGCTCGGCGCGCAGCCAGGGTCGCAAGGCGCGTGGCGTCAGGATGTCGAGCAGTTGCTGAGCATCAATCTCGCCATTACGCACCGGAATGAGCGCCGCACCTGGATTCAGCGCCTCCAGTGCCACCGCGAGCTCGGCAAGCGCGGCCGCATCGACCAGTTCAGCTTTTGTCAGCAACAGCCGGTCCGCGACCGCCACCTGCTGACGCGACTCCTCATGCCGGGCAAGTTGCGCGGCGCCGTGTTTCGCATCCACGGTCGTCACGATGCCGTCGAGTTGCAAACGACCTTCAAGCGCCGGGTCGCCCAGCAGCAACGAGATCACCGGGCCGGGTCGCGCAAGCCCCGTGGTCTCGATCAGAATCCGCTCGAAGGCGGGGATTTCGCCGCGCGTTCGGCGCTCCAGCAGATCGGTCACGGTTGCGGCCAGTTCGTCGCGCACGCCGCAACACAGGCAGCCGTTTTCCAGCAGCGCGATGGTCTCGTCGCGCGAGGTGCTGACGAACAGATGATCGAGACCGATCGCGCCCAGTTCGTTGATCACCACGGCGCAACGGCCCAGCGCCGGTTGCGGCAGCAGACGATTGAGCAAGGTGGTCTTGCCCGAACCGAGAAAGCCGGTCAGCAACGTCAGGGGAATTGCTGCGGATTGCATGCTGGCCTTTTCCGACACTCAGATCACCTGCAGGTCTTTGCCGACGATGATCTGTCCGTCGAAATGCTTGCGCGCATCGGCGGCCCACATCTCGTCGGTGATCGCGGGATCGCCGCCCGGCACGAAATGGCTCAGCACCAGCGTCTTGACGCCCGCCGCGGCGGCGATCCTGCCGACCTGCTCCGTGGAGGTGTGGCTCTTCATGAGGTGGTCGAGCAGTGTCGGTGCGTTGTCGACGGTCTTCATCAGCTTTTCGAGCGCGGGCAGGTACATCACTTCATGCACCAGCACATCGGCGCCTTTCGCGAACTCGGCAAGCGCCGGGTAGTAAGTCGTGTCGCCGGAGAACACGACAGTGCGGTCGTGGGTCTCGAAGCGGTAAGCGAATGCCGGCTTGATCGTGTAGTGATCGACCAGGGTCGAGGTGACGCGCACGCGCTCGTCTTCCATCACGAGGCGCGGGCCGTCGAATTCATGGATGTTGATGAGCGGCCGGAACGGCGGGCGGCCTTCTTCGCGCATTCGCACGTCGAGGTCGATCGCGTTCATGTCGACAAAGTCGTCGATCATCTTTGTCATGCGCGGCGGCCCGTACAGATTGACGGGCGTGCGCAGGCCGGTGGCCCAGGCGAGGAACACGAGGTTGCCGAGGTCGGCGTTGTGATCCGAATGATGGTGAGTCAGGAAGATGTCGCGGATGCCCGGCAGCTTGATGCCCGCCTTGGTCAACTGCAGCGCGACGCCGTTGCCGCAATCGACCACATAGGGCTGGCCGTCGACCACCAGCACGTTGGCCGGCGCCGCGCGCAGGTCGGACGGCGTCGGGCCCCCCTTGGTGCCGAGCAGGATCAACTGGGTGCCCCTTGCCGAATGACCTGCGACGGGCGCCGTAGTTGCGGCGCTGGCCGGCGATTGCGCATGGGCGTCCTGCATCCACGGCAGCGCCGCGGTGGTGCCTGCTGTAACGGCGATACGCATGAAATCACGACGGGAGCGGCCGAACGGCTGATCATTCATGGGGCGGTGTCTCCTGAAACTTTGGATGGGGTGTGCCCGATTCTAGCGCCGCGATCGTGTGACGTCGCGTGGACATTATCAAAGAAGCGGGCTGGGCCGTTCACGACGTTTGAAGATACGCGCCCAGGAAGTCGACGAACGTCCTGAGTTTCACCGAGAGCTGGTTTCGCTCCAGATAGATCGCGTGGATATTGGCGTCCGGCAGCGCCCAATCGTCCAGCAAGGACACGAGTTCCCGGCGTGCGAGATACCCATCGATCTCCCACTGCGAGCGCACGACGATGCCACGTCCTTCGAGGGCCCAGTGAAGCACCGTGCCACCGTCATTGCTCGACAGCGACCCGTCGACCTTGACTGTTTTCGCACGCTTGCCGCGCGAGAAATGCCATGTGCCGTAGGCCGAGTCGTTCTCGCGCAGCACGATGCACGCGTGACGAGTCAGATCGTGCGGCACCGATGGCTTGCCATACCGCTCGAGATAAGCCGGCGAAGCGCACACGATGCGCCGGTTCTTCAGCAACAAACGCGCATTGATGCGCGCGTCGGGCACCTCGCCGAAGCGGATGCCGACATCGAAGCCTTCTTCCTGCAGGCTCATTGGCCGGTCGGTTAAATGCAGCTGGATTTTCATCGCGGGAAAGCGCGCGACGAAATCCGATACCGCCGGGGCAATGCGCGCCCGCCCAAACCCGAACGACGCATTCACGCGCAGCAGGCCCGTTGGTTCGGCCCGGCTGCGCGTCACGAGTTGCTCCAGCTCCGACAGTTCGTCGAGGATGCGCGAGCCGTTCGAGAGATAGAGCTCACCCTCCGGCGTGAGGGAGAGACGCCGCGTGGTGCGGTTCATCAGCCGCACGCCGAGGCGCCGCTCCAGTTGCGCGAGCCGCTTGCTGACGGCAGGCGGCGTTACACCCAGCTCGCGCGCCGCGGCGGCAAGATTGCGATGCCGCGCCACTAGCGTGAACAGGTTCAGATCTGAGAAGCCATCCATTGCGTCACTCCCTCGCGTCGCCTCATTCGTTCCGAAAAGTTACGATCGGATTGCTTTTGTGGAAACCCAATCGATTCAGTCATCAATTAGACTTCAAGCAACGTTGGGAGGCAACCATGTTCGAAGGTTTCATGAATGCATCGGCACACGTCGATGGCATCAGGATTCACGCAATCAAGGGCGGAAGCGGCCCCGCGCTTTTACTGTTGCACGGTCATCCGCAAACGCATGCAATCTGGCACAAGGTCGCGCCCGCACTCGCCGGGCACTTCACGGTGATTGCCGCCGATCTGCGCGGCTATGGCGACAGCGGCAAGCCGCAGGGCGCCGCCGACCATTCCAATTACTCGAAGCGCCGTATGGCGCTCGATCAGGTCGAACTCATGCGCAGCCTTGGCTTCGCATCGTTCGCGGTGATCGGTCACGACCGGGGCGGGCGCGTCGCCGCACGCATGGCGCTCGATCACCCGGATGCGGTGACGCGCCTCGTCACGCTCGACGTCGCGCCGACCCTCGCGATGTATGAGAAGACCTCGTTCGAGTTCGCGCGCGCCTACTGGCACTGGTTCATGCTGATACGCCCCGCGCCGTTTCCGGAAACGCTGATCCGCGCAGATCCTGACCTCTACCTCAAGCAGACGATGGGCGCGCGCAGCGCGGGCCTTGCGCCGTTCACCGCAGCGGCTTACGCGGAATATCTGCGCTGTGTGTCCGACCCCGACACCGCGCACGGCATCTGCGAGGACTACCGCGCGAGCGTGACGATCGATCTCGAACACGACCGCGCGACGCTGAATGAGCAACAGCAGATCGGCTGCCCGTTCATGGCGCTGTGGGGCGCACACGGCGTCATCGAGGAATGCTTCGAGCCGCTCGCCGAATGGCGTCGCTATGCGCCCCACGTGCAAGGCGAAGCGCTGGCTTGCGGCCACTACATCGCCGAAGAGGCACCGCAGCTCCTGCTGGAGCGCGTGCTGCCCTTCCTCACTGCGTGCGCCATCGCGGCCTGAGCACGCTGGTTCACAAGCGGACTCAAGCGGTCTCAATCGGACTCACCAGGCCTCAAGCGGATTCAAGCGGATTCAGGATGAACGTCATGTCGAAACGAACCCTTTATCAGAAGCTCGTCGATTCGCACCTCGTGTCGCGAATCGATGAACAGAACGTGTTGCTGTACGTCGATCTCCATCTGATGAACGAGTACACCAGTCCACAAGCCTTCAGCGCACTCGACGCGCGCGGGCGGACGGTGCGCCGGCCGCGTCAGCAGATGGCTGTCGTGAGCCACATCATTCCTACGCACGCCGAGTCGCCGCGTGTGATTCGCGATGCCGCGTCATTGCTGCAGGCGCAAAACCTTGCACGCAACTGCGAGCGCGCCGGCATCCGGTTATTCGCGGCGAACGACCCGTTGCAGGGCATCGAGCACATCGTCGCGCCGGAACTCGGATTGATCCGCCCGGGCATGGTCGTGCTGTGCGGCGACAGCCACACCACGACGTATGGCGCGCTCGGCGCGCTGGGGTTCGGCATCGGCACCTCGGAGGTCGAACATGTGCTGGCGACGCAAACGCTCGTCTACCGGGTGGCGCTGACCATGCGTATCACGATCGACGGCGCGCTACCGTACGGCACGTCGTCGAAGGATCTCGTCATCTGGCTCATCAGCCGTATCGGCGCCCAAGGCGCGCGCGGCTATGCGGTCGAGTTCAGCGGGTCGACCATTGCGTCGCTTTCCGCCGAGGCGCGCATGACGTTATGCAACATGACCGTTGAAGCGGGCGCGCGCGCCGCGCTGATCGCGCCCGATCAGACGAGCTTCGACTACGTGCGCGCCCATGCGCTCTCGCTCGACGAAGCGGCCTGGCAGGACGCGCTCGACGACTGGCGCAATCTGTACTCCGACGCCGATGCCGGCTTCGACGCCGAGTACCGCTTCGACGCGCACAACATCGCGCCGTTCGTCACCTGGGGAACGAGCCCCGACCAGGCCGTCGCGATCGATCAGCCCATTCCCGACGAGTCCATGCAATCGACACCTGAAGCAGCGGCATCGCTGCGCCGCGCGCTCGATTACATGGGGCTATCCGCGCATCAGCCACTTGCAGGCACGCGCATCGACCGCGTGTTCATCGGTTCGTGCACCAACGGACGCATCGAAGATTTACGGACCGTCGCCACCCTCGTGCGAGGCAAGCACGTCGCGAATGGCGTGCGCGCGATGGTCGTGCCGGGCTCGGGAAGTGTGCGCCGCGTCGCCGAACAGGAGGGCATCGCGCAGACGCTGATTGACGCGGGCTTCGAATGGCGCGAGCCGGGCTGCTCGATGTGCCTCGCGATGAACGACGACGTGCTCGAAGCCGGCGAACGCTGCGCTTCGACGACGAACCGAAACTTCGAAGGCCGTCAGGGGCGCGGCGGCCGCACGCATCTGATGAGCCCGGCGATGGCGGCCGCGGCGGCATTGACCGGCTGCATCACCGACGTCCGCACTCTGGAGGCGCAACCATCATGACGCGACTTACGAGCATCGAAGGCAACGCTGTGCCGCTGCCGATCGACAACCTCGACACCGACCAGATCATGCCCAAGCAGTTTCTTCGCATTATCGACAAGGCCGGTCTCGCGGACGGACTGCTATACGACCTGCGTTTCGACGAACACGGTGTGCCGCGCGCGGACTGTGTGCTCAACCAGCCCGGCTACGCGAATGCGCGCATCCTGATTGGCGGCGCCAATTTCGGCTGCGGATCGAGTCGCGAACATGCGGTGTGGGGTTTGCAGCAATATGGCTTTCAGGTGGTGATCGCGCCGAGTTTCGCGGAGATTTTCTATTCGAACGCGATGAACAACAGGCTGCTGCTCGTGCAACTGGAGCGCGCCGTGATCGATGCGCTGTTGCGCGACGCGATCGAAGCGCCCGGCACATCGCTCTCGATTGATCTCGAACGACAAACGGTGACGTCCGCGTCGGGGCAGCAGGTCGCGTATCCCATCGGCGCGCGTCACAAGCGCATGGTGATCGAAGGCATGGATACCGTCGATCTCACCCTGGCTTCGGTCGGCGATATCGAAGCATTCGAACGCCAGCACTTTGCGCGACATCCCTGGGCACAGGTGATATGACCGCCAGGCCGTCGCGCTGTCATACGAAGCGCGGCGGCCGCCGCTGATTCCATCTGAGATTCCGATTCCCCTCCGAATAGAGAAGGGAACGGACTCGCTTTGCCCGAAAAAAGACCGGAGGAGACAAATGAACCACCCCCACACTCACTATCGTTCGCTGCCCCCCGAGGGGGCCGATGCCTCCCTTGGGGGCGGCCCGGCGGGAGGCATCACGAACCACCCCCACGCTCACTACCGTTCGCTGCCCCCCGAGGGGGCCGATGCCTCCCTTGGGGCGGCCCGGCGGGAGGCATCATGAACCACCGCAAACCCCTCTACACCATTCTGTACGTGCAGGTGCTGTTCGCCATCGCTGCGGGCGTGGTGCTCGGCCACTTCGCGCCGCATGCGGCTATCGCGTTCAAACCGCTCGGCGATCTGTTCATCAAACTCGTTCGCATGATCATCGGCCCGGTGATCTTCTGCACCGTCGTCACGGGTATCGCGGGTATGCAGGACATGAAAAAGGTCGGGCGCGTCGGCGGCAAGGCGCTGCTGTATTTCGAGGTCGCGTCGACGTTCGCCCTGGCGATCGGCTTGCTCGCGGCGCGCGTGCTCGCACCCGGCAAGGGATTCAACGTCGATCCGGCGACGCTCGACGCCAGCGCCGTGGCCAGCTATGCGCAGCAGGCTACGCATGGCGACGGCATAGCCGGTTTCATCATGCATGTGGTGCCCGAAACCTTCCTCGGCGCGTTCGTGCAAGGCGACATCCTGCCCGTGCTGCTCATTGCGATGCTGTTCGGTACCGCGCTCGCGCTGATGGGCGAGACGGCCGCGCCCGTGACGCGTCTGATCGAGTCGCTGTCGAAGGCGTTCTTCCGCATCGTGCGCATGATCACGAGTCTCGCGCCCATCGGCGCGTTCGGCGCGATGGCGTTCACGATCGGCCGTTACGGCATCGCGTCGCTGCTGCCGATGCTCAAGCTGATCGGCACGTTCTATCTGACGTCGTTCCTGTTCGTCGCGATCGTGCTTGGCCTGGTCGCGCGATTGTGCGGCTTCAGCCTCTGGCGCTTTCTCGCGTACATCCGTGACGAACTGCTGATCGTGCTCGGCACGTCGACGTCGGAGGCCGCGTTGCCGCAACTGATGGACAAACTCGAACGGCTGGGCTGTCCGCGCGGCATCGTGGGGCTCGTTGTGCCGACGGGCTACTCGTTCAACCTCGACGGCACCAACATCTACATGACGCTGGCCGTGTTGTTCCTCGCGCAGGCCACCAATACGCATCTCACGCTCGCGCAGGAAATCACGTTGTTGCTGGTGACGATGCTGACGTCGAAAGGCTCGACCGGTGTGACGGGCGCGGGCTTTATCACGCTGGCCGCGAGCCTCTCCGCGGTTCCGACCGTCCCCGTTAGCGCGATGGTACTGATCCTCGGCATCGACCGCTTCATGTCCGAGTGCCGGGCGCTCACCAACATCGTCGGCAACGGCGTGGCGACGATCGTCGTGTCGGCCTGGGAAGGCAGTCTGGATCGCGAGAAGCTTGCAATCGGGTTGAATGCCGCCCAGAGGGAGGCCACGATCGTCGACACGGAATCCATTCAGGAGTGAAGAGAGTGACCGTGCTTGTAGCCGTTTCAGGCACGGTCCCACAGCGGCGCGAGTCCGGGAGGATCGACAATCCGGCTGTCCGTCGTCGCCAGCGAGTGGATTGCCGTCATGTCCGCGTCATCCAGCTCAAAGTCGAATACCGCCAGGTTCTGCGCCAGCCGGTCGATCCGGGTGGTCCTGGAAAGCGCAACCACGCCGCGCTGCTGAACAAGCCACCGCAAGACGATCTGGGCGATGGTCCTGTCATGACGGGCGGCGATCTCCTTGAGCGTCGGGTCCGAGAAGACGCGGCCAATCGCCATGCCGCAGTAACCTGTCACCGCAAGCCCCGTCTGCCGCGTGCTTTCAATGAGCAAGGACTGGTTCAGATACGGATGGTATTCAAACTGATTCGTCACGAGAGGAACCGCGGAGAGCCGGATGGATTCCGTCAGCAGGGCGCGGTTGAAATTGCTCACGCCGATGTGCCGGACCTTGCCCGCGCGTGCGACTGCGTTGAGTCCCGCGATCTGTTCGGCCAGCGGCACGTCCGAACCCGGCCAATGCAGCAGGAGCAGATCGATATAGTCTGTCTTGAGCTTTCGGAGGCTCTCGTCGACAGACGCTTCGAAAAGTTTCTCTGAGTAGTTACCGACCCAGACCTTGGTCGTCAGAAAGATTTCGTTTCTTGGAATGCCGGACGCGGCGACGCACTCGCCGATTTCGCCTTCGTTACGGTAAATTTGCGCGGTGTCGATGTGCCGGAAACCGGCATGAAGGGCTGCGGGAATCAGTCGATAGACCTCGGCCGGACTCATTCCGTAAGTGCCGAACCCGATGGCCGGAATGGCTGCGTTACCCACCTGGACGTTGTGCATGAGAGTCTCCCGATAGCGTGTTCGTATCGTGCCGAAGCCGTTTGCGCCATTACCCGATGCGGCCACGGCGACGCAGTTGTGCCCCAATCTCTGCGATCCTGGCTTCCCCCGCACGCAACGCCGCTGCTGACGTATGTACCGAGTAATAGCCAAGCACGAGATCGTGCGGATGCGCGACCGCGGAGCCGAGGACGAACTCCGAATCTTCGTCGGCTGTGAACGCCAGAACGTTTTCGGATTCGTCAAACACGACAAGCTCATTGGCGATCGATTCCTCGGCGATGCGTAGGGCGCCGCGTTGAATGCCAATCCAGGCGACGTTGTGGCCGGCCGGCGGCGTGTACTGCCACTGCTCGCCAGCCGAAAGCCGCACCAGCAGATAGTTGATACCCGCGGGGGCGGGCACCGGGCTTTCGACGTTTTCATAACGACCCAGGATAACGCGGGCTGGACCGGTCTGAGGGACTTCGCCCACCGATAAATACTGGCTGAAGGGCGCGCCTAGTTCGAGCTCAGGCGGCAACGCGACCCACAATTGATAGCCGCGCACCGGGCCGTCGCCTCTGGCCTGACCGTCATGCCACACGCCTTTACCCGCGTTCATCCACTCGACGCTGCCGGCCGGCATGATGCCTGATGCCCCTGTCGTGTCTTCGTAGTCGACTTCACCTTCGAGCAACACGGTTGTCGTGGCGAGCCCGGAATGAGGGTGCATGGAAAAGCGCATTCCGGCTTCCACCGAGCTATCGAAATAGTCGAGGAAGATGAATGGCTTTAGCACCTCTCCAAGGTCGGACGGGCTGACGAGCCGATTCACAGGACCGTGTTGCCGACCCGCGGTTCGCGTGACAATCGCTCTTTCGCGCCGCAGAGGAGCAGAGGATGGGGCGGTGGCCGGCATATCGGGCAATGCTCCATCTTGTGCAAAACTGAGCGATGGGACGCTCGATGGGATCGTTTCGAAAGACATGGTGTCGACTCCTACGGGTACACCGACAACAGAGAAACCTCACAACGAGATGATTGCCCACCGCATCGGGCAAGCAATCACCTCGACGAGTCCATCGTTTTAGCTCGCCTTGAGGGGCGAAACACGCAAAGCGACCCGACCTGAAAGTGCGTCCAGGCTGAAAGCGCCGGCGCCGAACCAGGTGATTTGCAGGAGGCCGCCAGCCATCATCACGTTCTTGAGGAAGTGAATCATCTGGTTTTGATCCGCAAAGTTGTGGTGAAAGAACATTGCAGTGACCACACAGAACACCGCCATTCCCAGCGATACGGCGCGAGTCCGGTAGCCCGAGATCAGCAGCAGGCCGCCACCCAATTCGGTCAGCACGGCAAGAACGAACGCAAGTGGCGGAACGGGCAGCCCCATGGCCGCGATGTAGCCAACCGTCGCCCCATACGCGGCGAGCTTGCCCAGCCCGCTCATGACAAACGGCGCACCGATCAGAATGCGGCCTAACAACGGAAGAAATTTAAAACGTTCCATGACAATCTCCAGAAATGAAATGACTGAGGTGGATTGAAAAAAGAGAGTTAGCCGGCGTCCACCATCACCAGCTCAGAATCTTCAAGAGCGGAAATCTGCGCCGCAGCGACCTTTGTGATCGCCACGCCGTCCAGCGGCCCAACGGGCTCGCCGTTCACTTCGATGCGTCCTGAGGCCACCACGAGATAGGCGCGGCGCGCAGAGTCCAGTTCGTGTCGAACGCTTTCGCCTGCCTTCAGCATTGCGCCCAGCACCCGCGCATCGGCGCGAATAGGCAGCGCACCTTCATCGCCGTCGAAGCCGCTGGCGAGGACTACAAAGCGCCCGGACCGGTCGCTTTTGGGAAACGGCTTGGTATCCCATGCGGGTTCACCACCGGCTTTACGCGGTAGAAGCCAGATCTGGTAAAGCTTGAGCGGTACCTCGCCGCGGTTGAATTCGGCGTGGCGTATGCCCGTGCCGGCGCTCATGACCTGGACGTCGCCGGTGCGGATCGTTCCCTCGGAGCCCAAGGTGTCCCGGTGTCCGAGCTCGCCTTGGCGCACATAGGTGATGATTTCCATGTCACGGTGCCCATGCATGGGGAACCCGCTGTCAACGGCGATCTCATCGTCGTTCCAGACAATCAGGGGACCCAGGGCGGCGTGCGCGGGGTTGCCGTCGGCGCTGACCGCGAAATGGTGTTTCGCGCGCAGCCAGCCGAGATTTCCTCGATCCAATGATTCCCAACGCCTGTGTGTGAGCATGTCCGCCTCCGTTTTCCGCCGTCGCCAATGCGACGCTTGTGACCTGTGCCACCTGCCAGATTCAGCACTGGTGCAGGCCATGAGACGAATGCTATATTTGCAATGAAGTCGCGCATAGATGCTGGATTGGAACGCATCATTGCTCTGAATAGAACGATCGGAAGGGGTTGGAGGCTGCCCATGAACGCAATCACGGATCTCAACGATCTTCGGCTCTTCTCAGAGGTGGTCGAGCACGGAAGCTATACGGCGGCCGCGCGCAGTCTCGGTCTGCAGACGTCAAAGCTCAGCCGGCGCATTCGCGCCCTGGAAGAAGAGCTGGGTGTCCGCCTGCTCAATCGCACGAGCCGGAGCCTGTCTCTGACGGAAACCGGGCGGCAGTTCCACCAGCATTGCCTGGCCCTGGTGGCCGAAGCAAAGGCCGCCAAAGACATCGTGGACCGCACGCGCGCGAGGCCGCAGGGCACCGTCCGCATCGCCTGCCCCGTGGCCTTGCTGGAGTCCGGCATCTCCAGGATCATCGCGCGGTACATCGAGAACAACCCCGCTGTCCAGGTCCTGCTGGATGCAACCAACCGTCGTGTGGATGTTGTCGAAGAAGGGCTGGACTTTGCCATCCGGGTCAGGCTTCCGCCGTTGGAGAACACCGATCTCGCTGTCCGCCAGTTGGGTTTGTCGATCCACATTCTGGTTGCCAGTCCCGAACTGGCGGCGCGCCATCCGGCGCCCAGTTCGATCGAATCGGTGAAGGGATGGCCCACACTCTCCATGGCCAGCAGCAGTGAGCGATTTGTCTGGAACCTGGTCGACGCCGAGGGAGGCGTGACCTCATGGGCGCATCAGCCGCGCCTCGCGACCGACGACCTGGCCAGCCTTCGGGTGGCGGCGATATCAGGCGTCGGCGTGGCATTGTTGCCGAGAGAGCTGGTAGAGGCCGATATTCAGGCCGGCCGGTTGCAGCATCTGCTGCCGGATCTGACGACCACACCCGGCCTCGTACACGCGATCTTCCCCACGCGTCGCGGCATGGTTCCGGCCGTGCGTCATCTGCTCGATGCACTCGTCACGGGATGCGAAGATCCGAACTGGCAGCGCTAGCGCGGCCGGATGCTCTTCGTTCTTCAAAGCCTGGCGTGCCGGTCGAGCATCCGCGCCAGACGCAGGATATCGGCAATGCCGAAGTCGTCGTGAATAAAGGCGCCACGGGTTCGATCGCTGCCGACCTCGCGGATGGTTTCGACAGCGCGCAAGCGTTCCCGCAACAAGGCCTCGAGGGCGTCGACCAGCAAGGCCCGGTCGCGGGCGCCGAGTTCGTCAGGGTTCTGTACGGCGCGCGATGTCTTCCCGCGAATCTGCGTCGGCATATTCATCTGAATGCTGCTCCCGGGCGGTCCGCGGTGGACTAGTACCCTGCTGTTGCCTTCAACTCCAGATAGTCGCTCAGCCCGAACTCCGCATGCTCACGACCATTGCCGGACTGTTTGTAGCCACCAAACGGCGCGCCGGCGTCCCACGGCGCCTCGTTGATGTAGACGTTCCCCACGCGCAGTCGCGCGGCAACGCGGCGGGCCCTTTCCTTGTCGGCGGTCTGCACGTAGCCGGCCAATCCATAGATGCTGTCGTTGGCGATGCGGATCGCGTCTTCTTCGTCGGTGAAGCCGATGATGGACAGCACCGGACCGAAGATTTCCTCGCGCGCCACACGCATGCCGGGCAGCACGTCGGCGAATACGGTGGGCCGCACGAAATAGCCTTGCTGCAGCCCGGCAGGACGGCCCGGCCCGCCTGCGACGAGCGTGGCGCCCTCCTTGATGCCGCTTTCGATCAACGCCTGAATATGCTGATACTGGCGCCCGTTGACCACGGGTCCCAGTTCCGTGTCCGCGTGCTCGGGCGAGCCGGTGCGGATCGCTTCGGCTTCGCGGGCGGCTATCCGCGCCGCGTGCTGCATCATGTCTTTGGGGACGAGCATGCGGGTCGGCGCGCTGCACGACTGGCCGCAGTTCAGGTAGCTTGCCCGCACGCCGTGCGCGACAGCGCGCTCGAAATCGGCGTCCGCGAAAATGATGTTGGCCGACTTGCCGCCGAGCTCCTGATGCACGCGTTTTACCGTATCGGCCGCCGCTTTCGCCACAGCCACGCCCGCGCGCGTTGAGCCGGTGATCGACACCATATCGACGTCCGGATGTCTCGCGAGCGCATCGCCGACGATCGCACCGTCGCCGTTCAGCACATTGAAGACGCCGGGCGGGAAGCCCGCCTCATGCACCATCTGTGTAAAGCGCAGTGCGCTGAGCGGCGAAAATTCACTGGGTTTGACGACCATCGTGCAGCCCGCCGCGAGCGCCGGCGCGACCTTGACGACGAGCTGGTTCATCGGCCAGTTCCACGGCGTGATGAGCGCGCAGACCCCGATCGGCTCGCGGCTCAACAAGGTATCGCCGCGCTGTTCGGTGAACGCGAATTCGTCGAGCACGCGGATCGCCGTTTCCAGATGCGCGCGGCCAAGTGCGATCTGCGCGCTGCGGGAAAAGCTGTTGGCAACGCCCATTTCAGCGGTCATCAGTTCGGCCATTTCGTCGGATGCCGCGTTGTACAGATCGAGCAGGCGGGTCAGCAAGCGCTTGCGTTCGTCGCGCGAAGTCGCGGCCCAGTTGCCGAATGCTGCTCTGGCTGCGGCGACCGCGCGATTGGCGTCTTCGGCGTTACCCATTGCCAGGCTGCCAATGGACTGCTCCGTGGCGGGATTGATCAGCTGAAACCGGTCGTCCCCCAACGGAGCAACCCACTCGCCGTTGATATAGAAACTGTCTGTCCTGTTCATGTGACGTCTCCAGGTTCGAGACGCGCGACGCACGGGCCGCGCGCTGAACGGTCAGTGAAAATAGATGCCGCCGCAGACGTTGAGCGCCTGGCCGGTGACGAATGCCGACTGCTCGGAAGCGAAAAAGCACACCGGCCCGACGATGTCCTCGGGCGTGCCAAGACGTTTCAACGCAGCGACTTCTTCCCAGTGCCTGACGGCTTCGTCGCTGCCCAGGTTGTTGCGGCCCATCTCGGTCAGGATGATGCCAGGACAGATTGCATTCACGGTGATGCCGTCCATGCCGGCCTCTTGGGCAAGCACGCGGGTCAGCGTGATGACGGCCGATTTGGTCGCCGCGTAATGGCCCTGGTTGGCCACGCCCTGGCGGCCGGCGATCGAAGCGATGTTGATCACGCGTCCGGACTTGCGCGCGCGCATATGCGGCACGACCGCCTGGCACATCAGCAGCACGCCTTTCACGTTGACGTCGAAATGAGCGTCCCACGTTGCTTCGTCGAGGTCCTGAAGCAGTGATAGTTTGAGGATGCCGGCGTTATTCACGAGCACGTCAATGCGGCCCGCGTCGCGCAATGCGGCTTGCACCGTGGCGTCGACCTCGTCCTTTTTGCTGACGTCGGCAAAGTACGTATAGGCCTTGCGATCGAGACCGGTAATCAGGCCGGCGGTCTTGCGCAGATCGGCCTCCTGACGTGCGAGGTCGGTGATCACAACGTCGTAGCCGGCCTGCGCCAGACCAACCGCGACGGCCTGGCCAATTCCACGGCTCGCGCCGGTGACAAATGCGACGCGGCGTTCCTGGGTATTTTGCATGTGATGTCTCTATCGATCAGAGTTGGTGAGTTGCCATTGGCGTGTCCTGACGCACGGGCAGCGACGTCATGGCCGCCATCGTGTCGTCGAACGATTTGAGCTTGCCTTGCGAGCCGAGTCCCATCGCAACCTTGGCCGCGACGGCCGAGGCGAATCTTGCGCATTCTTCGAGCGACCACCCTTTGATGAGTCCAACGATGATCCCCGCAGTAAAGCTGTCGCCGCACCCCGTCGTATCGGAGACGGGCACCTCGAACGCAGGCAGATGGAACACGCGGCCGTGTTCGGACGCGACGTAGACGCCATGCGCGCCCAAGGTCAGGATGCAGGTCTTGACGCCGCGCGAGAGGAAGAAATCGGCAACCGCGGGCACGCTGGTCGTGCCGGCCATTTCAGAGGCTTCGTCGATACTCGGCACAAAATAGTCAAGGTAGGGCAGGCACGGTTCGACGAGCGCGATCGTCTCCGGATTCGCCTGAATCAGATCGAACGTGGTAATCCGCCCCAGTTCCTTCGCACGACGTAGTAACGCGACGGTCGGCTCGCCGTCGAACGCCTTCAGCAGGCCGGTCCCGCCCACATGAATGATGCGTGCGTCGAGCGCGGCGTCGAGATCGCCTGGCGCGACTTCGAACACGGTCGCGCTGCCCGGTACGTGAAGGGCGGGCCGCTCGCCATTGGGCCGCACCGGCAGAATCGTCGCGGACGTTTGCACCGCCGACGTGCGTTTGACGAGCGAGCATTCGACACCGTAGTTCTGCATCTTCGACACGAGGAAGCCCCCCATGTCGTCGTCGCCGACGGTGGTCACGGAGCGTGTCTTGACGCCGAGTATCGCGCACGCAACCGCCGTGGCGCCGGCCGTACCGGCCACCGTCATGCAGATTTCGTCGATGAACGCCGCGCGGCCGCCAGGTGGAATCGCGGTGACAGGGCGGCCGAGCACGTCGAGGACGTGAAAGCCGATTGAACTGACATCGAAAGTGGTCACTGTCTATCCTCTTATATTTAGTGTGAGCGGCGACGCATCGCGAAACTGGCCGCGAGCACGACGAAAACCAGAATGCCGATTCCAACCTGCTGCCAGTAGAAGTTCCATCCCACCAGCAGCAAGCCGTTCTTCATGGCGGCCAGCATCAGAACGCCGAGCAGGGTGCCGATCACGCTCGGGCGGCGCTCCTGGCTCAGCGTGGTGCCAATGAATGTCGCGCCGATTGCGTCGAGCAGGAACGCGTTGCCGGACAGCGGCACGTACGATTTGACGGTGGCCGACAGCAGGATGCCGGTGATGCCCGCGAGCAGCGCGCAGGCCACGTAGACCCATGAGAGCTGACGCGCGACACGAATACCCGAATACCGCGCGACGCCGGGTTGCACGCCGAGCGCGACGATCTGCCGTCCGAACACTGAACGGTGCAGAACGAGAAAGACGACGATCGCGCAGGCGAGCAGTACCCAGACCGGCGTGGGTATATGCAGCAACACCGACCGCGCGATCTGATCGAACTGGTGCGCGGGTTCGCCGGTGATCAGGTAGATCGGCTGGCCGCCTGCCGTGGCGAGTTGTTGTGTGCTTTGGCCGATGAACAGCATGCCGAGCGTGGCGAGAAACGGGCTGATCTTGAAACGCGTGATCAGCACCGCATTGATCAGCCCGACAACGGCCGCCGCGCTCAAGCCCGCCGCGACCCCGACGACGCTGCCGTAGCCTGCCGCGAGCAGCATCACGAACACCATGCTCGCCAGATCCACGGCAACGCCGACCGACAGGTCGATGCCGCCGGACGACACAACAAGCGTCAGGCCGAGCGCGACGATCGCGAGCAGCACGACATTGTTCACGAGCACGTTGAACAGGTTTGCCGGGTCGAGGAACGTCGGCGTGACAATCGAAAATACGCTGCAGATCGCGATGAATACGAACAGCAGCGCGTAATTGCCGAGCAGGCTGCGCACTTGCTGCGCGTGGCGGGACGGGGTGTGCGCTGGGGTAGGCGTTGTGCTCATTGACCACTCTCCGGTTTGCGGGCGAACGAGGTCGTGGCGACCACCAGCAGGATCAACGCGCCCTGAACCCCGTTGACCCAGTAGCTCGAAACGTTGAGCAGCTGGAAGCCGTTCGCGAGGCAGCCGATGAACAGCACGCTCAGGATCGTGCCGCCGATGGTCGGCACGAAGCGGCGCGAGAATACGGTGCCGAGCAGCGCGGCGGCCAGCACGCTCAGCAGCATGTCGCCGGACCCGGGGGTACTCGAACTCAGCCGCGAGACCATGAGGACACTGGCGATCGCCGCGCTCAGGCCACTGAACAGGTACGAGAACATCACGTAGCGCGACACGCCGATACCCGCGGCACGTGCTGCCTCCGGATGTCCGCCCACCGCGTAGAGACGCAAGCCGAAACTCGTAAAGTGGACGAGCGCGATCATGAACAGCGATGCCGCGATGAGGATCCACGCAAGCGCGGAAATGCCGAATAGCGACCATGTGCTGATTGCCGTGATCAACGGCGACGTCACGCTCAGCACGGTGTTCTGCGTGACCGTCAGTTCGACGCCCGCCGCGATGTTCATGACCGCGAGCGTGGCGAGTAAGGGCAGGATGCCGAGCCATACCACCGCCACGGCATTGAGCGCGCCGATCGCAAGGCCCACCGCAATGACCGCGAGCACGGCGGTGCCGTCCGAATAACCGAGCGTCAGGAGCTTGGCGAACACGGCAGCGCAAACCCCCATGTTCGCGGCGATGGAGAGGTCAATGCCGCCTTCGGTCACGTTCGAGCCGCCCGCAATGATGACGACCGACATGCCGAACGCCATCACACCGAGAATCGCGGACTGCTCGACGACGTTGATCAGGTTGCCGGGCATCAGAAAGCCCGGTGCCAGCAGGGCGAAGTAAAGCAGGATCAAGGCGAACGTCGCGACCGCGCCAATGCGGATCGCGAATGCGCCGATCGACCGGCGGCGCGCACGACGGGGCGTCGCCGTGCTGGCGTCGCTGCCGGAGGCGGCCGGATCGTGTACGAGAGGACGGTGAATGGCGCTCATACGGTGGCTCCTTCGTTAAGCTGCGCACCCGACGAAGCCGCCAGCAGATGATCACTATCGAGGCGCGCGCCGCTGTATTCGCCGACGAGCGCGCCGCGATACACCACCAGCACGCGGTCGCAGAAATCGGAGAGTTCAAGTAGATCGGATGACAGCATCAGGATGGCGGCACCTTCTTTGGCGAGCCGGTTCAGCAGTGTGTAGATCTCGACTTTCGCGGCGACATCCACGGCAACGGTGGGCTCGTCCAGCACATAGACCTTGGACTGGCAGCTCAGCCACTTGGCGATCGCAACTTTCTGCTGGTTGCCGCCCGACAGATTGCGCACCAATGCTTCGCCGCCGGGCGTTTTGATCGACAGTTCGCGGATCAGATCCGCGACGATCGAGCGTTCGCTGCCACGCCGCATGAAACCGAACTGGCTGTAGCGGCCGAGGCTGGCGAGACTGACGTTCTCCCGTACCGAAAGGCCGAGCGCGACGCCGTGTGCGCGGCGGTCCTCGGGCAGCATGGCGATGCCGTGGCTCACAGCCTGCATCGGCGAGGCGAGGGTGACCGGTTTGCCTGCCACGCTGATCGTGCCGCTATCCGGTTGCTTCAGGCCGAACAGGCACTGCACGATGTCCTTCGCGCCAGAGCCGAGCAGACCGGTCAGGCCCACGATCTCGCCGCGCCGCACGTTCAGGCTGATGCCGGAAAAGCTGCCGTCACGCGTGAGGTTCGCGACCTCGAGCATGGGTGCGCCAATCTCGCACTCGCGCGGCGGGAACATTTCGCCGACGTCCCGGGCGATCATCATCGAGATGATGTCGTCCATCGGGGTCTGTTTCGGCGAGACGACGCCGACGTCCGTGCCGTTGCGCATCACGGTGACGGTATCGCACAGTGATTCGATTTCCTGCATGTAGTGCGAGATGAAAATCACCGCGATGCCGTCATCGCGCAATCGGCGCAACACGGTGAAGAGACTGTCCACTTCTCGTTTGACGAGCGCGGCCGTGGGTTCGTCGAGCACCAACACGCGGGCTTGCTGGGCGAGTGCGCGCGTGATCTGAACGATCTTTTGCTGGGCCGTGGTCAGATCCTGCACGAGCAAGCCCGGATCGAGCTCCAGATCGAAGTACGTCTTCAGCAATTCGGCGGCGCGGCGGTCCATCGCACGCCGGCTGATGAAGATGCCTGAACGTGGCTCATGGCACAGGAAAACGGCCTCGCCAATGGTAGCCGTGGGCACCAGCAAGCGGTCCTGGTGGATGAAGTGGACCCCAAGCCGTTCGACACTTGCCGGGCTCAGACGGCCGACCGGATCGCCCATGATCTCGATAGTGCCGCTGTCCGGCGTGACGATGCCGGCCAGTACCTTGATGATCGTCGACTTGCCGGCGCCGTTCTGGCCCACCAAACCGTGAACCGTTCCGCACGCCACTTCGAGATTCGCGTCGTCGAGCGCCTGCACGGCGCCAAACCGTTTCCCAATGTTTTTCATTGAAATGGCAATGCGCTGTTCGCCTGTGCGCATACTTCCTCCTTAAATCGCGTGGCCGCGAGGGCGGCGCCGGACATCGCAAATGCGTTTGCGCCCTACAACGGCGCGCATGAGATGACAGAGGTCCGGCGCGGACTCCCGCGCTTACTTCGCACCGACCTTGGCGGCGTCGTCGAGCAGCGGCTTGGACGTCGTTGCTGCATTCTCCTTGCTGACGAGAACGGACGGTACGAACGTGAACGGCGGCACCTTTTGCCCAGACAGATATTTGGCGACATTCATGGCCGACGCGCGGCCGATTTCATACGGCCGTTGAGCGCCCACCGCACCCGCCGGCGAATTCGGATCGGCAACCATCTTGATCACATCCGGGCTGCCGTCGATCGCGTAGGTGCGCACCTCGTTGCGCCTGGCCGCCTGAACCGCCTGCGTCGCGCCGATCTGCGGCACGTCCCAGCAGGCCCAGATCGCGTTGATGGAGCCCTTCGCCGGATACTTGGTCAGCATGTCCGTGACGTTCGAGTACGCGCTTTGAACGGTGTTCGGAATCACGTCGCGCAACTCGGGTTCGATGATCTTCACATCGGGGTAGGCGCTCAGCACATACTTCATCTGGTCATAGCGGATTTTGCAGACCGGCACGCTGTAGAAGCCGTTGAACACCAGTACGTTGCCCTTGCCACCCATGTCCGAGACCATTTGCAGCGCGACCTCCGAACCCAGCGAATAGTTGTTCGAGGTGGTGACGTTCAGCGAATAGGGCGTGGCGGTGTCGACGGTGAAGAGCGGAATGTTCGCCGCGCGGATCTTCGCGAGCCACGGATTCAGCACGCTGACGTTGCCGAGAATCTCCACGATCGCATCTGGCTTCTGTGCGATCAGGGTTTGCAGTTGTGCGATCTGCGTCTGATCCTTACGGCCGGCATCGAGCGCGATGGCCGTGCCGCCCAGACGTTTGATCTCGTCCTGCACGCCGCGAAACGCCATCAGGTCCCAGTAGTGGTCGGTGCCCGTAATGGATACGCCAATGCGCTTGCCCGCGAGCGACGGCTCCGCGTGGGCTGCCTGAGCGAGCAAGCCGGACGCAAGAGCGAGCAGTGTCGCGAATGAAGCAATGCGCAGGGCACCCGGCGTGCGTCGTGCGGCGGCCTTAATAGTTTTCATGCCTGTCTCCTGATTGTGTGAACTTGTCTTGTGGCCTGCTTAACAACGGATCGAGGCCGGGGTTTGACAGCTTCTTTCTAACGTGTGACGTGCGATGCGGCACGTTGTTTCGACAGCTAATCCTGATGGCCATAGTTCGCCATCCTCGAAATGACCCGCTCGATTTCCTGCTCCGACAGCAACGGCGGCTCGGCGATCTGCAGGCAGGTCAGATACTGGCGGGCGAGCGTTTCCACTTCGACAGCCAGCCACATCGCCTTGTCGAGCGACGTGCCGGTGGCGATCATGCCGTGATGCGCGAGCAGACAGGCCTTGCGGTCCTGCAGCGCGGCGACCGCGTTGGCCGAGAGCTCGTCTGTGCCGAACGTTGCATAGGGAGCGCAACGAATATCGCTGCCGCCCGCAACGGCGACCATATAGTGGATCGGCGGAATGCGCTGTTCGAGGATCGACAGCGACGTGCTGTACGGCGGATGCGCGTGCACGACCGCGTTGACGTCGGGGCGCGCGAGCAGAATGTCCAGATGGAAACGCCATTCGCTCGAGGGCTGCCGGATGCCCTGGCATTCGCCGTCCAGGGTCATGTATACGATGTCCTCGGGCGTCATGGTTTCGTAGGGCATACTGGTCGGCGTGATCAGCATGCCTTCGTCTTCGCGTACGCTGATGTTGCCCGACGTGCCCTGGTTGATGCCTAGTGCGTTCATGCGGCGGCACGCGTCGATGATCGCCTGGCGCTTCTGGATGTCGTTGCTGTTCATGGAGTGTGCCTGTTAGCCGGAATTACCAGGAGGTGTAGCCACCGTCTACCGGGACGATGGAACCCGTCATATACGAAGAGGCGGGAGACGCGAGAAAGACGACTGCCGAGGCCACTTCGTGCGGCTCGCCGCAGCGGGCCATGGGCGTCATGTCCATCCAGACGTCGAAGAGTTCGGGGCGCGCGCGCATGGCAAGCGTCATTTCCGTGCCGATATAGCCGGGCGCCAGCGCGTTCACGCGGACGTTGTCGCGCGCCCACTCGGTGGCCAGTGCTTTGGTCAGCATGTGAACGGCGCCCTTGCTGGTCATATAGGACGCCGCGGTTTGCGGCCGGTTGACGATCACTCCGGACATGGAGCCGAGGTTTACGATGCTGCCCGAGCGGCGCGCGACCATGTGCCGGCCGAACGCGCGGGAAGCCCAGAAAAGACCATTCACATTGATGTCCATCACCTGGCGCCATTCTTCATCCGGCGTATCGAGTGCCGCGTTCAGGCGGGCAATGCCTGCGCTATTCACCAGCACGTCGACCTGTCCGTGCTCGCTGACTACCCGATCCGCAATGCTTTGCAGCGCGGACGGGTCGGTGACGTCGACGGGATGCGCCGACGCCGTGAGTTGTTCGTCGCGCAAGGTCTGAAGGGCGTGGTCCAACGATTGTGTATCGCGATCGAGCAGGACGACGCGTGCGCCGCATTGCGCCAACGCGCGGGCGGATTCGAGACCAATTCCACTGGCCCCGCCTGTCACGACCGCGATCTGCCCGTCGAGCGCAAATCGGCTCCGGTAGCCGGAAGCGTGGTTTTCAATGCGGCCGGCCTGTCCGGCTTCAACTTGCGTGCTGCTCATGATCTCCTCGTGTCGATGTCGACGCGTCTCGTGTCCCGATGACCACATCTGAATCTGTACCGACCGAACGGTACAGATTAGATCGACAGTTCACACTTCAATGCCGGACCTGCGGTGGCAGCGGGAAGCTATCGATCTACTGGATTGAGACGGGTTAAGGCTGCGCGCGGAGTGCGTATAGCGGGACCGAAGGGAACGTAGCAGAGCGGCCGCTCGCCACGCGGACTCGCGCCGGATGGCGCGGCAGGGCGCCACAGCGGGAAAAGCAGCGAGGCTTGGGCATTGCGTGTCTCCATGAATCCGCGCTTATCGAATTCAGCGCTTGACGTGGTTAGTACCAGCTGGTTATAACCAGAATAATGGTCGGTGACCGGAGCAAAGTCAAGACGCTTTTTTCAGGTTTTGCAGGGCTCAGGGTTGTTCCGTATGCCGGATAATCGCAGCGAATCTATATTGGTCAGTTATGTCAGTTACCTCTGAAAACATCGATCTCCACGACTTGTTGCGCGAAGTGCACGCACTCGATCGCGACAGTCCGTTGCCGCTCTGGGTGCAGGTCAAGAACACGCTCGAGGCCGCCATCGGCCATCCGGGCATCGGCCCGAACGCACGCGTGCCGTCGGAGCAGAACCTGTGCGAATTGCTAGGTGTCTCGCGGCCGATCGTGCGGCTCGCGCTCGACGCGATGGTCAAAACCGGACTCATCACCAAGGTGCCGCGGCAGGGCATTTACGTCACGCCACGAAAAACCGACGTGGAGTTCGCTTCGATGAACGAGAGCCTGTTCGGTGAAATCAGCCGAGGGCACCGGGTCACGACGCACGTGCTGTCCATGTCGCGCGACAAGCCGACGCAACACGAGCGCGAGGTGCTCGCGCTGCCGCCGGGCGCTGACGTGCTGCGGCTTTACCGTCTTTACTCGGTCGACGACGTGCCGACCGCGCTGTCCTGGCTCGTACTGGCCGGACATCGCGTGCCGGGTCTCGAGGCGCTGATCGCCGACAACGTCTCCGCCTATGACGTGATGTCCGAGCGCTACGGTTTGCGCATCGATTTTTCGGAACGCTGGTTCGAGGCGGCCGTTCCCACCGCGGAGCAGGCGGCGCTGCTGAAACTATCGGACGGTCAGGCGGTGGTCGCGATCGAGTCGATTGGCCGTACGGGCGACCATTTGCCGCTCGAGTACTACAAGTGTCTTTACAGCACCGCGTACAGCAGGATCCACGTGACGGCGCACGCTCGCACCGGGGCATAGCAATCCGCGTTTGCGTCGCCCGGTTCACGCGTATGCGTCGCGAGCCGGGCGATTCGGCAGGTCGTCTTACAGGTTGTCGTAAACCCCGGCACAAAATCTTTTGACACGACGATTCACGCGACATATTGTACCGATCAGTCGGTCCATATTCGATCGAAAAAGCGTGGCGCGATCGCGGCCGTGCACACCATTCAAGTCATCGCAGATATTCATTGGAGACGTATGAACAGCGATACCGCGCCGCTCTGGCAGCCAGGGCATGACGAACTGACCGGCTCGAACCTCGCGCGCTTCGCGACCGCGTACGGTTTCGATCCGGCCGACTATGCCACGCTGCATCGCTGGTCAATCAGCGAGCTCGACGCTTTCTGGAATGCGGTTTGGGACTTCACCGGGGTGATCGGCGAACGCGGGGAGGTCGCGCTTGAACGCGCGGGCGAGAACGAGATGTTCGGCGCGCGCTGGTATCCGCAGGCGTCGCTCAATTTTGCCGAGAATCTGCTGTGTGGCGACGACCGGCGTCTAGCCGTGATCGAAGCCTGCGAAGACGGTGGCCTACGACGCGTCACGATGGGCGAGCTGCGCGCGCTCGTTGCGCGGGCGCAGTCCGGCTTGAAGCGGCTAGGTGTGGCGCGCGGCGATTGCGTCGCGGGCATTTTGCCGAATAACGTCGATGCGCTGGTCGCCTTGCTCGCTACGGCTTCGCTTGGCGCAGTGTGGGCGTCCTGTTCACCGGACTTCGGTGCGCCGGGCATCATCGACCGTGCGGGCCAGGTCAATCCGAAAGTGCTGATCGCCGCGCGTTCGTATGTCTACAACGGTAAGCGCTTCACCCTCGACGAGAACCTGGCGCTGGTGATGAAGGGCCTCGCCGGTCTCGAGCATCTGGTTGTGATCGCCGACGAACCCGGTCCGCTGGCGGCACACGGCGTGGACTGCCTGACCTGGGACGCCATGTGCGAGGACACCGACGCGACGCTCACGTTCGACCGTGTGCCGTTCGCGCATCCGCTGTATGTGATGTTCACCTCGGGTACGACTGGATTACCGAAGGGCATCGTGCATACGACGGGTGGCGTATTGCTGCAACATCGCAAGGAGCACATGTTCCATTGCGACGTGCGTCCCGGCGACGTGATGAGCTGGTACACGAATACGGCCTGGATGATGTATCACTGGGTGATTTCGGGCCTGGCGAGTCACGCGGCCGTGGTGCTGTACGACGGTGCACCGATCGTCAAACGGGAAGACGGCCTCGACAATGGCGTGTTGTGGCGCGTGGCCGAGAAAGCCGGGGTCACGCATTTCGGCACCAGTCCGCGTTATCTTGCCTCGCTTGCCGAAGCGCACTACGAGCCGGGCCGCTCGCATGACCTGAGCGCGCTGCGCAGCGTACTGTCGGCCGGCGCGCCGGTGTCGGCGGAACAGTTCGACTGGCTTTATCGGACGGTCAGCAACGACATGATGTTTGCGTCGATCTCGGGCGGTACGGAGATCATCGGCTGCTTCGTGCTCGGCTCGCCGCTTCATCCGGTACGGCGCGGCGAAATTGCGTGCAAGGGCCTCGGCATGGCGGTCGACGTGCTCGATGAACGCGGGGCGTCGGTGATCGGGCGCAAGGGCGATCTGGTCTGCACCGAGCCGTTCCCGAGCGCGCCGTTGACCTTCTGGGGCGAGAATGGCGACGCGCGTTTCCACTCGGCTTATTATGAAGCACGCCCAGGTATCTGGACGCATGGCGATCTGGCCGAGCAGACGGCGCGCGACTCGGTGATCATCTACGGGCGCACGGATACGACGCTCAAACCCGGTGGCGTGCGGATCGGCACGGCGGAAATCTATCGCGTCGTCGAGGCGCAGCCGGAGATTCAGGACTGTATCGTGTTCGGCCGCGCGATTCCTGGTGACGAAGAAGTCGTGCTTTGTGTGGTGATGAAGGAAGGCCATACGATGGACGAGGCCTTCATCGCAAAACTGCGCAGCGAAGTACGGCAGAAGGCCTCGCCACGTCATGTACCGCGGCATGTTTACCAGGTGGGCGCCGTGCCTTATACGATCAACGGCAAGCGGGTTGAAGGGGCGGCGCGTTCGATCGTTGCCGGTAAGCCGGTGAAGAACCTCGGTTCGCTCGCCAACCCTGATTGTCTTGACGAGTACGCCGCGCTGCGTATCGAGGAGCACGCATGAACCGTCGATCGATGGGCGCCATCGCCGGCATCGGTGAGCTGAAACCGGTGCGGCGCACGGAAGGCGCCACGACACTCGAATTCATTGCGCAAGCAGTACGGCTCGCCGTTGCCGATGCAGGTTTGGATAAGGACGCGATCGACGGCCTGCTGGTCGGTCCGCAGGTTGGTGAAACACCGCAGCATGTCCCGGCCACGGTTGCCGAATATCTCGGTTTGCAGCCGCGTATGTCGAACGTGGTGGACCTGGGCGGTGCCAGTGGTGCGGGCATGATATGGCGTGCTGCGGCCGCGATTGCTGCTGGCATGTGCGACGCGGTGGTGTGCGTTCTCGCGAATGTGCGCGAAGCGGAACAGCCGCGCTCGCCGAACCGCAATCCGATCCGTGAGTTCGACGTGCCGTTCGGCGCGTCTGGCGCCAACATTTCTTACGCGTTGCCGATGCAGCGGCACATGGCCGAATTCGGCTCGACGCTGCGCCAGTTCGCGCGCATTGCGTCACTCGCCCGTCAGAATGCGCAGCTCAATCCCGATGCGATTTTTTACGGTCAGCCGGCTAGCATCGAGGACGTGCTGGCGTCGCCGGTGATCGCCAGTCCGTTGCATCTGTTCGAGATCGTCATGCCGGTGGCAGGCGGCGCGGCGGTGGTGGTGGTCAGTCCGGAACGCGCGAAATCGCTGAAGCATCCCCCCGTGCATCTGCTTGGCGCGGGCGAAAAACTCACGCATCGTGCGATCAGTCAGGCACCTTCGCTGACCTCGGGGCCATTGAAGCCCGCAATGCAACATGCGTTGGCACGTGCTGGTCTGAGCGCCGCCGAGATGAGCCTGCTGTCGTTCTACGATTGCTACACGATCATGGTCGCGCTGACAATCGAGGACGCGGGCCTCTGCGCGCCCGGACAGTTCGGCCACTGGATGGACGGGCACACGTTCGGCCACGATGGCGACTTTCCGTTGAACACGCACGGCGGCCAGCTTGGCTGCGGACAGGCCGATCTGGCGGGCGGCATGACACATATCGTCGAGGCGGTCCGCCAGCTGCGTCACGAAGCAGGCGCGAGGCAGATTGCCAATGCGCAGACTGCGCTCGTCACCGGCAACGGCGCGACCGTCAGTGAAGCCACCGCACTCGTTCTGGGAGCCGACTCGTGATCGAATCCTATGAAGGCCTGGTCGTTCCCGGCCCCACAACAACCCGCATCAGTGCGCCGTTCTGGGCAGCGGCGCGTGAAGGCGAACTGGCGTTGCAGCAATGTGATGCATGCACGCAGTACTTCTTTTATCCGCGTGCCTTCTGTCCGCATTGCTGGAGCGAGCGGACGACATGGCGACGCGCCAGTGGGGAGGGCGTCGTCAAGAGCTTTTCAATCATTCACCGGCCAGGTCACTTTGCGTGGACCGAGGCCGCGCCGTATGTGATTGCGCTGATCGAGCTCAGGGAAGGACCCACGATGCTGAGTCAGATGACCGGTGCGGACACCGAGGCTGTCAAGGTCGGCCAGTTCGTGCATGTGAGTTGTACGCAGGTTGGCAAGCACATCCTGCCGTTCTTCCGGTTGCAGCCAGGAGCCATTGAATCGACAGCAGGGAGCAGGCAGGCATGAGCCACGACGCGCGACAAGCCTATCTGCTGGATGGCCGGCGCACTCCGTTTGGAAAGTATCGCGGCGCATTGGCCGCGCTCGATTCGTTGCAACTCGGGCAGCACGTGATCGGTGAAATGATCGCGCGGCATCCCTGCGCGGCGCGGCCCGATGCGGCGCTGTTCGGCGTGGTCGTGCAGGCCGGGCTCGGACAGAATCCAGCGCGCATTGCGGCGGTGCGCGCCGGCGTCGATCCGTCCACACCGGCACTCACGCTCAACAGCGTATGTCTCGCGAGTCTTGAAGCAGTGTGCGACGCAACACGGCGGATACGCGGTGGAGAGGGAAACCAGTACCTGGTGGGTGGATTCGATTCGATGTCCCGCGCCGCAAGGCTGGCACCGGGCGAATTCGATCCACCTGATGCACCGCTGCGCAGTGCCTTGCAAAACGATGGCCTGAGTTGCGCGATCTCCGGTCTTTCAATGGGCGACTTATCTGAGCAGTGCAACCGCGCGCTCGGTATTGGCCGGCAGGAACAGGATGAATGGGCCATGCTGTCACAGCAGCGCGCGGCAAGGAGCGCCGCGTTTCGCGAGGAAAACGAACTCGTGCCGATAGTGTGCGATGGCGTGCGCGTGTCGTCGGATCAAGGCATTCGCGGCGATGTTTCGCTAGCTGCGATTTCCGCGCTGAAGCCTGCGTTTTCCCCGGACGGCACGATCACCGCGGCCAACGCCTCGCAGATGTCCGATGGTGCGAGCGCCGGGATCGTGGTCAGCGGAGCGGTCGTCGCGCGGCAAGGAAGTCAACCGCTGGCCCGTATCGTCGACTGGGGCTGGGTGGCCGGCCGGGACGCGACCTTGCATCTGAAGCCGGCGGCGGCGATCCGAATGCTGCTGCAAAAGCAGAATCTGCGTGTATCGGATATCGATCTCTACGAGATCAACGAGGCGTTTGCGTCGGTGGCGATTGCGTCCGCGCGTGACCTCGGTTTGTCAGTGGACGTCGTGAATGTGAACGGTGGCGCTATTGCGATTGGTCACCCACTCGGCGCATCCGGTTTTCGCCTGTTGCTCACGCTGGCGCTGGAACTCAGGCGGCGCGGTGCGCGGCGTGGCATCGCTTCGCTATGCGGAGGCGGCGGGCAAGGTCTGGCGGTGTTGATCGAGAACGCCGGTTTTCAATGAACAGGAGGAGCGGAAATGAGTGACAAGAATGGTTGGACCGGCACGATTCGCGGTATGCCCGCTGCGGGTGCGATAGCGGAGCGCAACAAGACGATGAGCATGCGCGACATTGAACTGTTCACCGAGATTTCGGGCGATCGTAATCCGCTGCACTACGACGAAGCGCTGGCGCGTGGGTCGATGTTCGGCGGATTGATCGTGCAGGGCGGCGTGACGACCGGCATTCTGAATGCGCTCGTTGCCGAAGACTTGCCGGGACCGGGTACCGTTTTTCTCGGCATGGAGATGAAATTTTCTAAAGCGGTGTATGTTGGCGATACGATCACCGGGCGCGTCGAGCTCAAGACGGTTCGCGAGGATAAGCCGATCTGCACGATCGAGATATCGATCAGGAATCAGAAAGGTGATGTCTGCGTCAGCGGCACTGCGACCACGTATACGACGCCGCTTCTGAAAAACTAGCGGACACCCGACGCGCCAACCAACGCCTGCCGAATCAGCAGCGGCGACCCGTGGGCGCGGGCCGCTATCCTTTGCTTCAGCGGGTACGTACATCAATAATGAATCTTTCAAAACCAGCAAGCGGGCGCTCGCTTCATCATGTGCTGATCCGATGGCTTGGGCCGGTGGCGACGATATCGCTCGCGCAGCTGTTCGGCACATCGCTATGGTTCAGCGCTAACAGTGCCGCCGCCGATCTGATGCGCGCATGGCATGCCAGTGCGTCGGACATCGGGCTGCTGACGAGCGCGGTGCAGCTTGGCTTTATCCTTGGCACGCTGACCCTGTCGCTGACAGGATGCGCGGACCGGTTTCGCGCAAGCACGATTTTCGTGTGCAGTGCGATCGCGGGCGCGGCGTTCAATGCGGGGTTCGCCTGGCTTTCCTCAGGGTTGATTTCGGCGGGCATCTTTCGCTTTCTGGTTGGGGTTTCGCTCGCCGGGATCTACCCGTTGGGGATGAAACTGATCCTGAGTTGGGCACCTGAACGGGCGGGCGCTGCGCTCGCTCAACTGGTCGGCATGCTCACGCTCGGTACGGCATTACCGCATGGCCTGCGGCTCATCGGTACAAACCTGCCGTGGCAGGAGGTTATTCTGGCTTCGTCGATCCTCGCGCTGGGCGGCGCCGCGCTGATTCATCTCCTGGGCGACGGGCCACATCTGAAGACGCCCGCGGCCACGCGCGAGCAAAAGCGCGACGGTGGGCAGGGCGTGTTGTCTGCGTTTCGCCTGCCGCAGTTTCGCGCTGCGGCCTTTGGCTATTTCGGTCACATGTGGGAGTTGTACGCGTTCTGGACTGTCGTGCCGCTGTATGTCGCGAAGGCAGCGCTCGCGCAGCAGTTTCGTCTGGGCGGTGTGTCGGGATTGTCGTTTCTGATCATCGGCTGCGGCGCGCTGGGCTGTCTTTTTGGCGGCGCGCTCTCGCGCCGTATCGGCAGCGCCCGTGTGGCGGCAGGCGCGCTGGCGTTGTCCGGATTGTGCAGCGTGGTGTTCGTGTGCGGCTGGCGCACGCTGCCCGCAGGCGCGCTGCTGACCGTGCTGCTCGTCTGGGGCGCAGCGGTCATTGCGGATTCGCCGCAGTTTTCGGCGCTCTCGGCGAAAGCGTGTCCGCGCAAGTGGGTGGGCAGCGCGCTCGCCATTCAGAATTCGATCGGTTTCGCGCTCACCGTGGTATCGATTGCGCTCGCCACTACGCTGTTCGAACGCCTCGGTCTCGATTCCGCATGGCTGCTGCTGCCCGGCCCTTTATTGGGTTTGTGGGGATTCTGGCCCGCGCTCAGGCGGGCTGACAGGGCGATGGACTGACCGGTACAATCAACGCTCGAAGCTTGGGTTCACGCGGATGGTGAGTCCCAAAAGAGGCGCAACGTGCGCCGGGAAGCATGGAAGAAGGGGAGGAGAGAACAGAACATGGATACCGTCGAACGGTCGGCTGGCCAGTCGCAACGCGAACGCATCCTGCAAGTCGCCGCACGTCTGTTCGCGGAGCGCGGCTATCACGCGATCGGCATCAGCGAACTCGGCGATGCGGTCCAACTTGGCCGCGGTGCGCTGTATCACCACATCAAGAGTAAAGAGGATCTGCTTTACGACATCTCGAAGGAATACATCGCCGACCTGGCGGATTTCGGGGAGCGAGTCGCGCGCGCGGAGCCCGACCCTGCGCAACGGGTGCGGATGCTCGGCAAACAGCTCGTCCTGAAGATCGCTTCACATCAGGCCGAACTGACGGTGTGTTTTCGCGAGATTCAGTCGCTGACGGAGCCGCGCCGCTCGGAAGTCCTGGCGCTGCACGGCAAGTACGAGAAAGTGTGGCGCGATGCGATGGTCGATGGTGCGGATGTGGGTCTTTTTCGTCCCTACGACCCGATCGTGCTGAAAGGCGTGCTGGGTATGTATTTCTACAGCTATCTCTGGATGAAACCGGACGGCCGTCTGACCCCGGCTAGTATTGCGGAGCGCCTCAATGAGCTGGCGCTGAGGATGCTCGATATCCAGGGGCCTGTCGCGTAGGTAGCGCGTACGTGGCTCTTGCGGGGTGGCCCGGATTTGCCAGCGCTCGAGCCAGACGATCCGGCAAAATCACCATCGCTTGGCGCCGTGAAGCATTCACTCCTCGCAGCGCACATCCTGCTTTCGCACAACGATAATCACCGGGTACGTCCCGTGGTCGAGTTCCACGCGCGCGACCACGGCCATTGTCGCGTTGTCGACGTCGTCGTACACGCTGACCTTTTCATTCCGAAGATTTGTGACACCGGTACAACCCGATGCGCGGCCCTCGTCGGAAACCTTGCATTGGATCGGGTTGTCCGCAAGGTAGCGATATCTGTCTCTGTCGGGGGTCGCAAGATATTCGCTGAAGCTCTGTGCGGCGCCACCAATGCCGGTGACATACCCAATAGCGCACTGCATCTTGGGCGTATCGCTGCTCCCGGATGTTTGGGCTATCGCGGCCGCGCTTGCGGTCGCGATGACCGCCGCGAATGTCGATGCAAGAAGGAGTTTCATGGCGCAAATCACTGTGTTCGGATCGAAGTGCTGGATTGTAATGGGATCTTGTCCAGGAGAGCGGATAGCTGGGCTGGCCCGCTAGTGCGGCAGGGCTGCGACTGAAGCCGGATCCTGGAGCCATCGCGAGACAGCGGACAGCACCTGCGCCTCGATGCCAAGAAAACCATGTGGCGACTTCGCTCCGCATTCATTGGCGCGCGCCCCGCCGTGCTCACTGCTCGATACGGCCAGGAACTGCAGCCGGTTGTCCTCAGCGAGCGCGCGGGCCGCGCTAAATGGTGAAACGCGACATCCGTCGTTTTCATTCGACACCACCAGGACCGGCGTAGCACCGACGTTCCAGTGCATACCTGAAAGCCCGGACTCGCCACGCGAGGCGATCGTGACGGGCGAGGTCAGAACATACGCGTCGGCCAGTTGCGGTTCCCGTTTGAGCAGGTTGCCAACTGAAATCGTGCCCCGGCTGGTACCTACGAGCGCGATCTTTGCGTCAGGAAAACGTTGCCTGAGCGCGGCGACCACGACGTGTAAGTCCTGAGCGTGAGCGTCGCTCAGACGGAACGCGTCATTCATACCGGATGATTGATCCGAAGGCGCGTCGACAATGACACTCGCATCGCCTACGGACGTCCAATAGCCGGCGGTCCGGATAAGGAAATTTGCTTGCATTGCCGTGGGGCCGGCCTCATGGAGGCCGACCGCGCCTTGATCTCCAGCAAACAGCAGGATGATCCATGGCGGTGCGCCGGCGGGCTTATCGATGAAGACTGCCTGGGTTTGAGACTCTCGTACAGGTACTTGCAGCAGTTCACCCGAATACGCCGGCAGAGCGGCTGTGACCGTGCATGCGAACGCGCAGACAGGGGCCGCAAATTTAAGCAACGGTTTCCACAGTCTGTTGGCGAAACAGGTTACGGGTCTTGCTCGTGTCGATTTCCGATCGCGCATTTTGAGGGCCGCCTGATTGTTCGATTCACAGGATACGTGAATCGCCTAAGAGACGCAGCAGCAATAACCGTCAAGGAAGCAGGCCGCTTCACGTGCAACAATCGGGGATGTGCAGAATTTTTCCCACCATCCGCGCTACAGGATCACCCAATGTCATCTGAGCATAAGTACTGGTTTCCCGCAAAACGCTACGGCTGGGGTTGGGGTTTCCCGTCACGTTGGCAAGGATGGGTCGTGTTGATCGTGTACATTGCGCTGATGTGTCTGGATGCATACCGTTTCCCTCCGGATCGGGAGCCTGTCACTTTTGCGCTCGTTGTCGTGCTATTGAGTGCCGCCCTTCTGGCCATATGCTGGCTCAAGGGCGAGCCGCCGCGCTGGCGGTGGGGCAAAGACTGAGTCCTGGCGGTCGCCGAATGACAGCAAGCAGTTCGCACCAGATCGATTCGCAGCCGCACGCAACGTATTCATCCATCTCAGGAGTGAGCGAAATGCTTGTCCATATTTTTCGGGGACCCGGTCGCGTGTTCGGTTTTACGGCAGACGCCACGGCGGCGAATCTGCCGGCAAGGTTCGCTCCGTGGGTTTCATTCAGATCGGTGGAGCTGAGCCGGGATAAACCGACGCCAGGTGTTGACTCGGGTGAGTGTCTCGACGACATCGAGAAGCACGGATTTCACGTCACCGATGCTCATATTCGCATTACTGACCAGGTTGTTTGAGGCGATCCCGCCACGGTAGACCGGCTAGATCGGCGCGGGTCATACCCATAACCGGTACATCCAGAACGACTCGTCTTCGATAAAGCGTTGTGCGAACTCGCTCGGCGAGAAGCCCGTGATGCGCTTCACCGCACGGCTAAGGTGAGCCTGGTCGGCAAAGCCCTCGTCGTGAGCAAGCGCGGCCCAATTGAATGCTTGTCCTGCTTCGTATTGCTCTCGTGCAGCGAAGAACACGCCCTCTGTTTTCACAAGCGATTGCCACTCACGCAACGATCGCCCACTGTACGATTTGATGCGGCGCTCCACCTGACGCGGACTATGCGTTTGCCGCCATTCACTGGCTTGCCTCGCGAGGCGCCCGACCCAGTGACGGCCGGCCTGGCGTAGCGATTCAATGGCGGAGCTGCGCCCGCGAACCGTCAGCCAGCGCGGCGCGAGATGCTGCTCCAGCGCCGCCAGCGTGGCTGCGTCATCGTCGGCGTTGAGCAATGCGTCGAGGAACGGTCGCCAGGCATCGCCGAGCAGGTCGGGAGCAGAAAGAAAACGATCGTGAACGGCGGATAGATCGACGCCCAGTAATGCCTGAGCTGCGTCTGCGGTGAAGCACAGCATGCCGCCGTGTCCGGTTGTCGGCGCCCAGCTTGCGCTCGGGCTGGACTGACTGCCCGAAAGGATGACGGCTGTACCGAACGGCCGCCACAGCGGGCCATTGGGGGTCGCTTCCACGAGCCCCGCGTCGAGCTCCCGGTACCAGGACAGGCAAACGAGCGGCGACGCTGGAAAGTGGTTTAAACGCTGCGCGTCATTCAACTCGAAGCCGCGCGTGTCCCGGCAGACGATTGCCACGACCGCGTCTTGCAAGGCAGGCGGTGGGAGATACAACCGTGAGCGAGGGCTCTCGCCGCCGTCGAGCACTCGGGGAGCCCGGTCGGCCAGGGCGGGGCACGGCGGCAGCGTGGATATCGGATTGGCGGACATGGCCGGAAAGTATAGCGTGCGTGTCTGTCGGCGTCGTTTGCGTTCAAGACATGCTTTCCGTCCGCATGGACAATGCAGCGCATGGATACCCGACCTTCATCTCATTGCCCATTCCACGCGGACACGCAGCAGCCCGCGCCTGTACGACATCCACTCGGCGTCTGGCCGCCCGGGCCGCATGCGGCCCTGACCGGCTGGGGATTTCTGCGCCGCATGTCGCGCGATTTGCTCGGCGCGCTGGCCGAATGGCGGCAGGCGTTTGGCGACGTGGTGCATCTGCGTCTCTGGCCGGAGCATGCGATCGTGGTCGCCGATCCGCAACTCGTGCGCGAGCTGCTGGTGACGCATCACGATTCGCTGCGCCGCTGGGAGCGGGCCACCCATGTCTTTGCCCAACTGCACGGACACAGCGTGCTGATCGCCGAGGGCGACGCGTGGCGCGACAAGCGGCACGCGCTGCAGCCGAGCTTCACCCCGAAGGCCGTGCAGACTTTTGTTTCGACCATCGCCGCCGCGGCCGATAACGCACTCGCGCAGTGGCCGGCTAGCGATCGCCACTGGCCCATCGAAAGCGCGCTGACATCCCTGACCATGGACGTCATCTTGCGCATGACGTTCTCGGATGAAATCGGCGAGGACGCGCGAGACGTTGAGAAGGCCATGCGCACGACCAGCGAGGCGGCCAATGCCGAGTTCTATTGGCCCGCGAGTTCGCCCGACTGGGTGCCCTGGAAACGCGGCAAGCGACAAAGCCTTGCGGTGCTCAAGGGTTTGATCGATCGCCATCTTCAGGCTCGCATGAGCTCACCGGAAGACGCCTGGCCCGACGACCTGTTGTCCCGTCTTCTGCGATTGCATCGGGACGATCCGCGGACGTGGCCGTTGGCGGCGGTGCGGGACGAATGCATGACGACCTTCCTCGCCGGGCACGAGACCACGGCGGGGACGCTGATCTGGTGGGCGTGGTGCATGGCGTCGAACCCGGCGGCCCAGGCCGCCGCGCGTCACGAAGTCGAGACAGCGCTGAGCGGCGGCACGCCGACGACGGACACCCTGCCATTGCTGCGTTACCTGACGCAAACCATCGAGGAAACGCTGCGCCTTTACCCCGCTGCGCCCGTTCTGATCAGCCGTCGCGCGTCGGGGCCGATCGCCTTGGGTGATTGGCAATTCCCCGCCGGCACGCTGTTCATGCTGCCGGTTCAACTATTGCATCATGACCCGCGGTGGTTCCCTGAGCCGGCGGCCTTTCGACCCGAACGTTTTGCCGCCGACGCAGCGCGAATTCCGCGCGGCGCCTATCTGCCTTTCGGCGCGGGTCCACGCGTTTGCCTTGGGCAACATCTGGCCATGGCTGAGATGACGGTCATCGCGGCCATGATCCTGCAGCGCTTTACCCTGTCGGTTCCCGATGGAATGGCGCATCCGAATCCCGTCATGAACGTCACCCTGCGGGCAGATCAGCCGGTGCATCTGGCACTCGCGCCGGCTAACGCTGGAGCAAGCTGATATGCAGCGGTATGGTCGATGATCGACAGGAGCGCGATCGAAGCATCGTCGAAGCTCAATCGTAATCGGGCAGCACAGTCGTGCACCTGGCGCGACGGGCGCACCGACGAGAGTCAACCAGATTATTGCTCAGCCGTTTAGTGAGAACCGGTGTCGCAGCTGGCACCTGTCTCCCTCAAATGAGAAAGGAGCTGTGCAATGCTGCAAAGCGTTAAGGTAGCCATAGGCTGCATTCTGGCGTTGTCATGTGTGGTGGCGCAGTCGGGCCCGGTCTTCTCCGACACCGGATATGCTGCCGACGCTTACGGCGCCGCGGACCACTATCCGCTACCCGTACCCGGCAAGGCGAGAACACAAAAGCAGTTCGTCGGCTATTACACGCACTACGACGAAGTCCATCCAGGCGATCCGATTGCCCGGGCCGGTGCGCCGTCCATACTCAAGACCTCTGAGCACGAGTTGACGCTGACGTACCCGTACGGCGCCGGCTATCGCACCGTCAACGATTATCTCGATCGCAACCCGGTGACCGGCTTGCTGATCGCGCGCGGCGACACCATCCTCTACGAGCATTATCGCTACGCCCGGAAAGACACCGACCGGTTCATGTCGCAATCCATGGCGAAAACCATCGTCGGGATGCTGATCGGTATCGCCCTATCAGAAGGGGCAATCCACTCGATCGACGATCTTGCGGATGTCTATGTGCCGGAGTTGGCTGACAATCCTTACGGCCAAACTTCGATTCGCGACCTGCTGCATATGTCTTCCGGTGTCCATTTCTTTGAAGACGACAATCCTGGCGATGATCGCGACAAGCTGGGGCGCGATCTTTTCAGCCCGAACGGCGCAGGCGCTATCGAAGCCGTCAAGCGCTTCGATAAACGCGAACGTGCAGCCGGCACCCATTTCAGTTACGCAAGTATCGAAACGGAAGTGCTTGGTCTCGTCTTGAGCCATGCAACCCATATGTCAGTGGCGCAGTACGCGAGCGAGCGCATCTGGAAGAAGATGGGCATGGAGTCGGATGCTTCATGGGGAAGCGACTCGACCGGGCAGGACATTACGTTTTGCTGCGTAAACGCTACGTTGCGTGATTGGGCGAGACTTGGACTGATGCTCGCGTACGACGGCAAGTGGAACGGCAAGCAGATCGTCCCGCGCGATTGGGTGCTACAGGCGACGACCGTCGCGTCGCCCGGTAGCTTTCTTGCCCCAGGTAAGGCCAACCCGATTTTCGGCTACGGGTATCAGGTCTGGATATTGCCGGGCGATCACCGCATGTTCGCGCTGCAAGGAATGGATGGTCAACGAATCATTGTCGATCCACGCTCGAAGCTTGTACTGGTGCAAACAGCCGTGTGGACCAGCGATCACGATCCTGGTATGCGGGAAATCTACGCATTGTGGAACGCACTTGTTGCGCGGTACGGATAGACTTTTGTCCGCTGCCGCCCCGCATTCGTTTGCTACACTTGATCAAGCGTCGATCCTTTGTCGCAAAACATGAAGTAGTGCGGAGATGTCGCCATGATTGAGTCTTCCGATTTCCGGAGCAAAAAGATCGCGCTTAATCATGGAGACGGCCGTCTGCCCGCGCTCGGATTCGGCACGCTGATTCCCGATGCCGCGACCACGACCAGTGCGACCGGCGCCGCGCTGGAAGCCGGCTATCGACATTTCGATTGCGCCGAGCGATATCGGAACGAACGCGAAGTGGGCGAGGCTCTGCGGATAGGGCTTGCTGCCGGAGGGATCGCGCGCGAAGACCTCTTCATGACCACAAAATTGTGGAACTCCAATCATCGGCCCGAGCGTGTCGAGCCGGCCTTCGAAGCAAGTCTTGAAAGGCTCAAGCTCGACTATCTTGATCTCTATCTGATCCACACGCCGTTTGCATTTCAACCGGGAGACGAGCAGGACCCGCGCGATGAAAACGGCGATGTCATTTACGACAAAGGCGTGACTTTGCTGGACACGTGGAGCGCGATGGAAGCGCTCGTCGACCAGGGAAGATGCCGGGCCATCGGACTGTCCGACATCGGCCTGAACGAACTGCGGCCTCTTTATGAAGCGGCGCGAATCAAGCCGGCGGTGGTGCAGGTCGAGGCCCACCCGTATCTTCCGGAAACCGAACTTCTGGAATTCTGCAAAGAGAAAGACATCGTGTTCCTGGCTTTTGCGCCATTGGGTCACGGAATCCGGCCGGGGCCGCTCGAGGATCCAGTCGTCTTGCAGATCGCCGCGCGAATTGGACGGACGCCGGCGCAGGTACTGCTTGCCTGGGCGATCCAGCGTGGCGGGGCGTTGCTCACCACCCCTAAAACCGCAGTCCGCGCACGCGAGAATTTCGATGTCGCCGCACTCCCGGCAGATGCATTCGACGAGATTAACCGGATTGAGACGAGGCAGAGGTTCAACGAAGTCGTCAAGACAGGCAGCCCCGGGTTTATTCCTCGCCGTCCGCAATAAACATGGATAGATGTGAACGATATCCGGAGGCACCCCATGCACGAAGAAACCGTACGTGAAGCCCTGAATGCGCATTGGCAGGCGTCGGCGGCCGGCGATCTCGACGCGGAACACGCTATCTATGCCGACGACTCCATCTGTGACTATCCCCAATCAGGTGAACGAATCGTTGGGCGGGCTAATTTGCAGGCACTGCGGGGTCATCATCCAGATAAGCCGTCAGGTTTCGACGTCAAGCGAATTCAAGGAGAGGGGAATCTCTGGGTCACGGAATACAGCATCACCTATCAGGGGCGCGTGGCTTACACGGTAAGCATCATGGAGTTCCACGACGGCAAAGTCGTTCATGAGACCCAATATTTTTCGGATCCCTTCGAAGCGCCGGCCTGGCGAAGCCAATGGGTTCAGAAGATCGCGTGAAGTGGAAGCCGGCAATCAACGACATGCTTGCCGGGCATGACATCCAGCGTGCCTGTACCCGCGCTTGCAGTGAAACCAACCCTTGCGGCAAAACCAACCCCTCTCCTCGATCAGAAGAGAGGGGCCGTTCGCTCGCTTACAGGGTCGTATAACCGCCGTTGATCAGTATGGTCTGCCCCGTAATCCACCACCCGTCGCTGACCAGATGGCGGATGAAGGGCACCACATCCTCGATGTCGGTCAAACCGGTCTTGGAGAACGGCGAGAGAGCCGCGGCGGTCTTGTGATAAGCCACCGCGTCCGCGCCTTCGGCGGGATAGAAGAACGGCGTGTCCATGGGGCCTGGGCCGATGGCCGTGACGGAGATGCCACGCGCGCCGAATTCCTTGGCAGCGGCGCGTGTGAAATGCTCGACCGGCGCCTTGGTGCCTGCATAGGCAGCATAAAACGGCGTGAATGCGCCAAGCAGCGACGTGACGAGCGTGACGATCTTGCCATTGTCGTTGACGTGCTTGCCTGCCTCTTTGAGAAAGAAAAACGCAGACTTGGAATTCACCGCCGTCATTTCATCGTATTCGGCTTCGGTGATGTCGACGAACGGCTTCTTCAATACCTTGCCTACCGTATTGATTGCAATATCAGGGCGGCCAACCGCAGCGACGACATCCGCAAACAGCTTCTCGACCGCGCCGGCCGAGGTCAGATCGGCCTGGAATGCGACTGCCATGGCGCCAGCCGACCTGATCGCGGCAAGCGTCTCGTCCGCCGCGCCCTTCGAACTCGCGCTGTTGTAATGGATCGCGACCGCCTTGGCGCCCTGGGCGGCGAGATCACGTGCAACCAATCCACCGAGATTTTTCGCGCCGCCCGCAATGACAACGGTTTTGCCTTTGATGCTGTGGTTTGCCATGGTTCATCCCCAGTGCCGAAGCCGCCCGATGCAGCCTCTCGTCCTGCTGGATGATATATTCCAGAAAAATCATTTAAACCTACTGTTTCTGACATCACTGGTCAGAAAAGTCGAACAGTGGTGGGAGTGAACGTGGATCGGATTGACCTGTTTCGCGTTTTCACGCGGGTTGTCGAATGTGCGAATTTCACGCGCGCGGCGGACACGCTCGGCTTGCCGCGCTCGTCGGTATCCGCGGCGATCCAGGAGCTGGAAGGACGGATCGGCGCCCGCCTGCTGCATCGGACAACGAGGAAAGTGTCGCCGACGCAGGACGGCGCCGCGCTCTATGAGCGTTGCCTGCGCCTGATCGCCGATGTCGAGGAGACCGAGAACCTGTTCCGGCAGACGTCGGTAGGGCCGGGCGGCATGCTGCGCGTCGACGTGCCGGGCCGCATAGGCCGGCTGATCATCGCCCCCGCGCTGCCGGAATTCCTCCTCGCCTACCCGAAAATCGATATCGCGCTCAGCCTGACCGATCGCACGATCGACCTTGTCGAAGAAGGCGTCGACTGCGCGCTGCGCGTAGGCAAACCGCAGGATTCCGGCATGATCGCGCGTCCGATTGGCAATCTGCCGCTGATCAATGTTGCGAGCCGTCTTTACCTGTCTCGTCACGGTACGCCTTCCACGCCCGGCGACATGACCAGCCATCAGGTCGTTCAGTATGCGTCGCCCTCGAGCGGCCGTATCGCGCTCTGGGAATGGCTCGACGGCGAGACGGTAAGAACGGTGACAACGCAGGGGCGCGTGAGCGTCAACAGCGCGGAGGCGTACATCGCATGCTGCCTTGCAGGACTCGGCTTGATCCAGATTCCGGCCTACGATGTGCAGCAGCATCTGCGTGCGGGAGAACTGATCGAGGTGATGCCCGAATACCGGGCTGCGCCAATGCCGATGAACTTGCTCTATCCGCATCGGCAACATCTGTCGCGCCGGGTTCAGGTGTTCGCCGACTGGCTCGACGCGCTGCTGAAAGGGCAACTCGCTTGCGAGTCTTAGCCCCAATCTCAGCCTCAGCAACGAATAGTCACTTGATTCGCTATGCATACATGCGCGCGCATTCTTTCCCGGGTGACAAGACGGCAGTACGCGGACAACCGTCGGCCAAGCGATTGAAGGCAATTATTTGCCGTGACATCGGCGTCGCCTTAGGTCAAGATTTGTGCTTAGGCCGTGGCAAATAACTTCGGCAGCTTGGTAAATTGGGGCAGACAAATGCGCGCGCCGCATAATCCAGATGATGCCGCGTAATGCATCAACAGTTTCAACGCCGGAACCTGGCCTGAGAGAGCCGGTAAATCTTTTATTCTGGAAATAATGCACGCAACGAGAAACCCTCCGCGGGGCGCCCGCACGGTGGTGCCGATCCGTCGATTCGTTGCCCAGGTGTTCGCTCCTGCCTTGCGAAACCTGCAATACGTGAGCCGCCGGATGCGCCCCTTCTCGATCATTGCGATCGTCGGCTTCCCGCTCTATTACTACATCTGGAACGATCTTTTCCCCCAGCCCTACGAAAACCTGCCGCTGCGGCTGATCGGCTCCGCGCTGTTTATTCCCATTGTATTTTCCGACCGCTGGCCGTCGTGGGCGAAAAAGCTCATGCCGTACTACTGGTACGCGACCATCTTTTATTCGCTGCCGTTCTTTTTCACGTTCATGCTGTTGAAAAACAACGGCTCAAACGTATGGGTCGAAAGCGCGCTGATTGCCGCTTTCGTCATGGTGTTGTTGCTCGACTGGCTCATGCTGCTGCTCAATTTCCTGATCGGCATTGCGCTTGCGTACCTCGCTTATTGGGCAACAACCGACGTTGTCAATGTGAACTCGTCGTATCTTGTTCATCTGGCGATTTTTTCGTTTGCGATAGCGATCGGCGCCATCGCCAACTATGACACTGAGCGGATCCGGGTCGAGCAGGAACGGGCCATGCTCGCAACCGCCGGCAGCATTGCCCACGAACTGCGTACTCCGCTACTCGCCATTCGCGCGGGTGCCGCAGGACTCGGAAGCTATCTGCCCTTGCTACTCGAAACGTACGGCATCGCTCAGGACAGCGGGTTGCGCGTGCCCAAGATCCGCGCCGTTCACCTTCATTCCATGGACGGCGTACTCTCCCGCATTGAGCAGGAGGCGGTTCATTCCAATACCATTATCGACATGCTGCTCGCGAACGCACGGTTTACCGACGGGCATTCCCAGCAGGTCGCGGATTGCTCGATCAGGCAATGTGTGGAGACCGCGCTCGGCCGCTATCCGTTTCGCGAAGGCGAGCAGCAGCAGGTGCTCACGGATCTCATCAATGACTTCACGTTCGAGGGCTCGGGCATGCTGGTGGTCCATGTGCTCTTCAATCTGCTGAAAAATGCCTTCCGCGGCATGGCGGATGTCGACAGCGCCCTGATCTCGATCCGGCTTGCGCCTGGCGCGCGCGCGAACCAGCTCCTCTTTCGCGATACCGGTGTGGGCATCGCGCCCCATGTCCTTCCTCACATCTTCACGCGCTTCTACACGTCGTCGGCCGAAGCGGATGACGCCTCCGTCGGTACCGGCATCGGCCTCGCATTCTGTCGCGACGTCATGCGTGTAATGGGTGGTTCGATCGACTGTACGTCTATCGAGTCCGTGTATACCGAGTTTGTGTTGACCTTTCCCAAGCCATCATGATGGATACGATCAAACCATTCTATTTTCCGACGACCGTCACATTCGTCGACGACAGTTCGGCATTCCTGTCGAATCTGTGTCTGCAGCTCGAACCGAACCTTGCCTTCCGGCTCTTCAGTTCATCAAGGGAAGCGCTGCAGTTCGTGAATGAACGCCCGCGTCACGGTGCGCCCGAGGAGCAGATCTTCGCTCCGTACCGCGACCGAACCGACGAGGACGAGGCGCATCAGGTCATCGCAATGAGCGTCGACGCCGTGCGAAATCAGGTGTTCGACAACGACCGGTTTCAGGCGGCATCGGTTGTTGTGGTGGATTACGACATGCCGGGGCTGAATGGTCTCGAATTCTGCCGCCGCATAACGGACCCTGCTGTACGCAAGATCATGCTGACCGGAAAGGCGGACGAGCGTATCGCGGTGGAGAGCTTTAACGAAGGCATCATTCATCGCTTCATTCGCAAGCAGGACGCATCGGCGATCAGTGCTTTGAATCGCGCGGTGCGGGATATGCAGCATGCCTACTTCGATAACCGGTGTCAGTCCATCCTCGACACGCTGGTGACGTCGGAATATACGTTCTTGCGTGATGAAGCGCTGGGCGTGCGGGTGAGAGAACTCTTTGATTCGCTCGGTATTGTCGAGCATTACCTTTCATACTCGCCAAACGGGCTGCTCATGCTCGACGGTGTCGGCAAGTCCTATCTGCTGATTGTCCACACGGACGAAACGCTGCGGGGTGTGCGTGAAATAGCCAGCGTACAAGGCGCACCAGCGGCTTTTTTCGAAGCCCTGGACAGCGGCCGGAGCCTGCCGTACTTCTGGCAAACCAGCGGGTACTGTCCTGCGGACGGCGCTGCGTGGGAGAGCTATATGCACCCGGCAACGCAGTTTACGGGGCAACGAAATTACGGTTATACCGTGATTCCCAACCCACCCGGGTTCGATCTGAGCCATGTGCTGAGTTACGACCGCTACCTCGAATGGCTGGACCGCGACATACAGAAGACATGGAGTTCACGCGCGTGAACTCCATGTCGTGCCACTATCAGACCGCTAGTGCACTATCTGCCGTACTGTGCTCGTGACTGTGTCTGCGGGACGACAGCCGGTCGCCGCCGAGACGCCGGGTGGAAGGCCAACTGTCGAGCTCAACCTCGCCGCGGATGTCACGGCAAACGCTCACAATCCTTTCGATCTGGGCGTCGGTCAACGCAGCGTGGATCGACATGCGGATCAGCGCACGATTGCGCGCCGTTGCCGGTGCGCAAAACACGGAGCCGAAAACGCCCCGCGACTCTAATGCATCGCGTAACACGATCGTGCGCTGTTCCGTACCCGCTTCGAGCGCGATGATCTGGCTCTCGCTGGCATTCAGGTTATATCCAAGCTCCGTCAGCCGCTCCCGCAGCCAGGCGGCATTCGACGCCAGTCTCCTGCGCCGTCGGTCGGCACATTCGATTACCGAGAGCGTCGCGTCGAGTCCACTGATCTCATGGGGCAACAGCGTGGAACTGAAGATCGCCGGATTCGACTCGAATTTGAAATATTCCTGGAAACGGGCTGGGCAACTGATGAAGCCGGCTCGGCCGGCAAAAGCCTTCGCAAGACTAGCGGTACGGAACGCGACGCGAGACTCCAGTCCAAGTTCGACCACGAGTCCCGCTCCACCCGGACCATGCGTGCCGAGCGAATGCGACTCGTCGACCACGAACACGCACTCATGCCTGTCGCACACATCCGCGAACGCGACAAGCGGACATACGCTACCGTTCGTGCTGTAAATCGAATCGACCAGCACGACCCCTTGCCCGTATCGCATGATCTGCTGCTCGAGATGCGCCGCTTCGTTGTGCCTGAACGGTATCGGGACCGCGCCCGCACAGCGGATACCCTCCCACAACGACATGTGCGCCATCATGTCCACGTAGACGGGCGTTCGTGCCGAAGCGATCGACTGGATCAGCCCGATATTCGCCGCATAGCCGGACTGACATAGCACGCCCGCCTCTGCACGCATGAACGTCGCCAGCCGGCTCTCGAACTTCAACTGGGGGCAATCGCCGTGCAGGAAGATGCCCGACATCAACAGTCCGTTGCCGTCCGAGCGCAATGTTCTGCCCATGCTGCGAATGATGTCGGGGTGGCGCGCGATGGCGAGATAGTCGTTGCTCGACAGATGCAGCGCATCTCGTCCGGGAAGGCGGCCGCGCATGATGTGTCCGCCTCCCCACGTGTCCGTTACCCGCTCGCGGTAATATTGCTCGACGCGCGACGCCACAAAGGCAGGAAGCGATGGTGAGGATTGGTTCTTTCCCAAGCGGTCAAAAACGGCTTTCATTTTGGCTCCTTTAGGTTAGTTGCTGCCCGTAATGGACAGCAGACCCATAGTGAGCCACTCGTTTTTCCGTGTGTGTCATGCCATCGGCGTTGGCCGCCGTGCAGCGCACCGTTTTATTCATTCAGCATAAAATCGTGCGCGGCCAGAATCTTTCGTTCGACACGCATGCCGGAATCGCTGACAACAACTATCGCTTTCAGACTCGGAAGGCATAAGGCGACATACCGCTGATAAGGACAGTTAAGTGAACGTCACATTCGCAGGTACAACGCACAGCGATGCCGAGGCGCTAGTACAGATACGCATCGAGGCCATGCGGGAAAGTCTGGAACGTATTGGCCGCTTCGATCCCTTGCGGGCCAGAGATCGTTTCCTGTCGTCGTTTGATTCTGTGTTCTGCAGGTTCATCGTGGTCGATGGCGTATCGGTGGGCTTTGTTGTGGCGAAACCCGCCGACAATCATCTGGCGCTCGAGCACCTCTATATCCTCCCGGAACATCAGGGAAGGGGGATCGGCTCTGCGGTGCTCGACTCCCTCTTTGCCGACGCCGATTCCCGATCGATTACGGTCAAGGTTGGCGCGCTCCGGAATAGCGATTCAAACCGCTTTTATCAGCGGCATGGTTTCCTGAAGATTGAAGAAACGGAGTGGGACATTTACTACCTGAGAACCCCCGAAACGCGCGATAACCGTGACTCGCCGCCGACCTGATGCGCCGGGATACGTTCGAGGACATCTACGGGAAACCGATCACCTATGCGCGCTGATTGTCGGGCCGATCCCACGGCGGCACATCGCCGAACGCGTCGACCAGAAAATCGATCATCGTGCGTACCTTGGCGCTTACGTGCCGGCGGCTTGGGTACAGCGCGAGTACGTCGATGTCGGGCAAGCGATACTCAGGCAATACCTGAACAAGCGTGCCGGCGCGCAGGTCGTTGCCGACCAGAAACGTGGGTTGCCAGATCAGGCCTTGCCCGGCGAGTGCCGCCGCGCGCGCCGTATCGCCGTTGTTGGTATGCATGTGACAGTCGACCTTCACGGTATGAGTCTTGCGCGCGCGGTCGATCAGTTGCCACTCGTCGCCGGTGGCCGCATACGAGTAACCGATGCATCGATGCCCGATCAGGTCCGCTGGCGCCGCGGGGTATCCACAACGAGCCAGATAGGCCGGCGACGCACACAGAATGTTCCTCGATGTCGCCAGCTTGCGGGCGGCCTGGTTAGTCGAACCGGCGCGTGAGATGCGAATGGCGAGGTCATAGCCCTCGTCGACGATATCGACGACGCGGTCAATCAGCGCAACGTCGAGTTCCACTTCGGGATATTTGCGCATGAACTCGGGCCATAGCGGCGCCAGATGCAGAATCCCGAAGCTCACGGGCGCATTGATACGCAAGCGGCCGCGCGGTTCGATCGACGCAGATGAGACGAGCCCTTCAGTCTCCGCGACGTCGTCGAGAATCGATTTGCAGCGGGCGTAAAAGGTCTCGCCGCCCTCGGTGAGAGAAAGCCTGCGTGAGGTGCGATTCAGCAGGCGTGTGCCGAGATGCGCTTCCAACTCGTTCACGTAGCGGGTCACATTGGCGGGCGACGTCTCGAGCGCATCGGCGGCGCGTGTGAAGCTGCCGCGGCTCACCACCGTCACGAAGACTTCGAAAGCGCGCAACCGATCCATGTGCCTCTCCGATCATTCACAAATGCTGAATGATATACCCATGTTTTTCATCTTTCTGTACTGATGGCTGAAGTCTATAGTCCTTCTCATGGACCGGGGCACAGGGCACTGGTCAGCACACTACAGCAGGAGTTGAACATGCAACGCTTAACAGGAAAGGTCGCTATCGTGACGGGTGCCAGTGCGGGAATTGGCCGTGCCACGGCAAAACTGTTCGCTGCGGAAGGCGCAAAAGTGGTGATCGCGGCGCGCCGCGAAGCTGAACTTGAAACGCTCGCTGCCGAGATCGTCAGTGCAGGCGGCGAGGCCGCGTTTCTGGCGGGCGACGTGCAGTCAGAGGACTTCGCGAAGGCACTGGTCGCGCTCGCCGTCAGCCGCTTTGGCCGGCTTGACATCGCTTATAACAACGCCGGCACCTTGGGCGAAATGGGCCCGACCACGGGCGTGTCCGAGGCCGGCTGGTCGGCCGCATTGGCGACCAATCTGACGAGCGCGTTTTTGGGCGCGAAGCATCAGATCCCCGAGATGATCAAGCAAGGGGGCGGGTCGATCATCTTTACGTCGACTTTCGTTGGCTATTCCTTCGCCTTCCCGGGCACCGCGGCATACGCCGCGAGCAAAGCCGGGTTGATCGGGCTGACGCAGGCGCTGGCCGCCGAGTATGGACCGCAAGGTGTACGCGTCAACGCCATTCTGCCCGGCGCCGTGGACACGCCCATGTATCGCGGCATGAACGACACCGCTGAGTCGCAGGCCTTCGTGACCGGCTTGCATGCGCTCAAGCGGGTTGCTCGTCCGGAGGAACTCGCCCGCTCGGTGCTTTATCTGGCGTCCGATGACTCGTCCTTCGTGACCGGTACGGCTTCGCTAGTGGATGGTGGCGCATCGATTACGCGTACGTGACAACGGCTCAAGCCGGCGGCGATTGCACAATCACGCCGTACCACCCCAGGCCGCGATAGCTCTCGTAGCCTGGTGTGGCGGCAAACGATACGGTGCGCCCATCAGTTAGCGGATAAAAGCCCGCCGGCCGGCCATTGGTATTCAGACGGAATTGTTCATCGAGCACACCCTTGTCGTCCGAACTCGCAATCACGCGATGCTGCGCGTTGACGATCATGCAGCGCGTACGCCGCCATTCCTCGTCCGTGAGCCGTACGCCTTTCACAACAGCCGACGCTTGTGGCGCCCAATCGAAAAAGATCACCAGCGCACCGAGCGGCTTGCCATCGACCGCACCGTCTTCGCGGATTGCCGTCGCATAGGTTGCGATGTGCGCATGCTTCAGGAGCGCCAGTTCTTCGATATCACCCGCGATAAAGTCCGCACCCGAAGGCGTTTTCATCGCATCGCGAAACCAGCCGGCTTCAGCGACATTGCGGCCGTGCACCGCATACGTATCCGGCCGGCCGTTCGCGACGACATTGCCCGCCGCGTCGACGATCCATAGATCCCGGTACACGGTATAGCTATCGAGAATCACGGACAAACGGCGCGATGCGTACGCGCGCGTATCGGCACTCGTATTGGCGAGGCAATCGACCACCGCGGAATCGGTGGCCCACCAGCGCACATCGCATGAGCGCTCATACAGATTGCGGTCGATCACGTCGATCATGTTCAGTGCGAGATCGGCGCAACGCTGACCCTCGTGCGAACGCAGCCGCTCGATCATGCTGTCGCCGAGATCGGTTAGCCGGGTCAGCGAGCCGGCGAGTTCGCGATTGAGCACCGTGGTGATCTCACCGATTCGCGCCGACACATGCTTGACCTGATTCGCCACGACCGCGAAGCCGCGACCCGCATTGCCGGCGCGCGCCGCTTCGATCAAGGCATTGAGGGCGAGAAAAGTCGTCTCGCGATTGATGTCGTTGATATCGGAGATTTTTCCTGTCGCGAGTTTCCTGACGTGATGCGTCAGTTCGACGATTTCGAGCGGATTCGACATGGCTTGGCCCCCGTGGCTGAAAATTGTTGTGCTTACATAAAAGCAAGCATCGGGCCGGGTGGGTTCCACGGACGTTGCAGGCGTTGGCATGCACGTCGCAAACGTTTGGCGATGCGTGTCATGGTGCAGACACAATCACTATGACTGGCGACGCACCGGGCACGTGCATCGCCAGGAGCGAGGACGGAGGCACGCAGTCTCCGTTTGTCGCCCGCACTTGATCAATCGGCGGAATATGTCGTCGGTCTCACCCGTGCTTGCAAAGAAGGCCAATGCTTCAGCGGTCAAGGGATTGCCGGCGGCGGAAACCGGACGCCCGGCGATCGCGCGCTTGATGGGGGAGGGCGCGCCGGCGGCAATTCCGGATCACAGCAAGGGCAGCGTCAACCTGATGTGTTCCGCGAATGCCGTGATCAGATGGGAAGGACGCTTGCGCTCGAACTTCAGCGTGATGCCCACGCTGGGCAAAGCCGGAAGTCCGGGATCGCCATTGAGTATGCTGAGATCCGGGGCGACGGCAGTCTGTGTAATAACGGCGATGGCCTGCCCCGAGCGGACCAGCGCCGTGAGTCCGGCAAGGCTGCTGCTCGCATAGGCGATGCGGTAGGCCCTGCCGGCGCGTTGCAACGCTTCGCAGGCCGCCACGTGGTCGAGCATGTCTGGATCGGAGAGCGCCAGCGGCAAGGGGTCGAAGTGCGCGGAGTCCAGTCCCGGATAGCCTACCCAGACCAGCGGTTCGCGGCGAATGATGTCAGCATTCGGTGAGTCTTCAGGCAACGAGATCATCGCAAGGTCCAGCGCATGCATCTCCAGCTGTTCGAGCAATCGCGGAGTGGGCACGCACATGACCTCCACCAGCGCATGCGGGTGTTGGCGTGAGAACTGGCGCAGTAGATGCGGCAGAAAAACGGCGGCGTAGTCGTCCGGGCAGCCGAAGCGGATGGTCCCTGACAGCCCTTTGCCGGAAAGATCGGCCATCGCCTCGTCGTGCACACGCAGAATGCGCTGGGCGTGGATCAACAGGCGTTCGCCGGGATTCGTCAGCACGACACCGCGACCCGTGCGCTGGAACAGCGGCTGATCGACGATGTCTTCAAGCCGCTTCATCTGCTGACTCAGCGCCGACTGGGTCCGGCCGATCCGGCCGGCCGCACGGCTGAGCGCCCGGACTTCGGCGATGACGATAAACGAACGCAGCAGATCGATTTCGAGTGAAAGGCTCAAGATATTAGACTCGCTTCTAGCTTCCATAAGAAGTATTCGATTCTATGAAAGCAGAGAGCCATCTAGACTGCAAGCTATTCCAGCGATCCGTCCAGGGAGAAGCAAAGTGTCCGGGAACAATGACGCAGTTTTCTGGCGCAACGCCAGGCAGCACCTCATCCGCTATGGCGGCACCTTCGAGCCAATGATCATTGAGCGTGCCCAGGGCAGCTTTGTCTATGACGCGGACGGTCGCGCGATCCTGGATTTCACCTCGGGGCAGATGAGCGCGGTGCTCGGGCACAGCCATCCGGAAATCGTGTCGGTCATCAACGAATACGCCGGCAAGCTCGACCACCTCTTCAGCGGCATGCTTTCGCGACCGGTGGTCGATCTGGCGACCCGCCTGGCCGACATCACGCCCGACGGACTCGACCGGGCGCTGTTGCTCAGCACCGGCGCGGAGTCGAACGAGGCCGCCATCCGCATGGCAAAGCTGGTCACCGGCAAATACGAAATCGTCGGCTTTGCGCAGTCCTGGCACGGCATGACGGGCGCCGCGGCATCCGCTACCTACAGTGCCGGGCGCAAGGGTGTTGGTCCGGCGGCCGCCGGTTCCTTCGCGATCCCCGCGCCGTTCCTGTATCGGCCGCGTTTCGAGCGCAATGGTGAATACGATTACCTCGCGGAACTGGACTACGCCTTCGATCTCATCGATCGTCAGTCCAGCGGCAATCTCGCCGCGTTCATCGCCGAGCCGATCCTCAGTTCCGGCGGGATCATCGAATTGCCGCAAGGCTATATGGCCGCGCTGAAGCGTAAATGCGAGGAGCGCGGCATGCTGCTGATCCTCGATGAAGCGCAAACCGGCGTGGGACGCACGGGCACGATGTTCGCCTGCCAGCGCGATGGCGTCACGCCCGACATCCTCACCCTGTCGAAGACGCTAGGCGCCGGTCTGCCGCTCGCGGCCGTCGTGACCTCCGCACAGATCGAAGAGCGGGCTCACGAACTGGGTTACCTGTTCTATACGACTCATGTGTCCGATCCGCTGCCCGCCGCCGTCGGTCTGCGGGTGCTGGAGGTGGTCGAGCGCGAGGGACTGGTGGCGCGTGCCAATCTGATGGGCGAGCGGCTCAAGCGTGGGCTGCGGGATTTGATGGAGCGCTTCGAGTGCATCGGCGACATTCGCGGACGAGGGCTGCTGCTCGGCATGGAGATCGTCAAGGACCGCCGCACGAAGGAACCGGCGGACGGTCTTGGTGCGAAGATCACCCGCGAGTGCATGAATCTGGGGCTCAGCATGAACATCGTGCAGTTGCCCGGGATGGGCGGCGTGTTCCGCATCGCCCCGCCGTTGACGGTACACGAGGATGAGATCGACCTGGGCCTGGCACTGCTCGGGCAGGCGATTGAGCGTTCGCTATAAATCGCCGCGGTATTCATCGATGAGCGGCGAGCGGCCGGACTGCGCCTGAGCCACGCGACGTCAGTCTGCTTGCGAAAGCTGGAATACGTTCCCTTCCGGATCCTCGCCGTCACACATCAGTTGGGCAAAGCCGTATGCCCTCAACCAAAGATGACGAACGACCAGGACATCTTGATTACCACACGCATTAGCGAGGCGTTCCTGCGCGGTGCCCTGGAACTCGAGCAAACCGAACGCGGGGTGCTGCCGCACCGCCTGCCTGCCCGAGCGCGCGCTCAATGCGCGGACCCTCAGTTGGCGATGGCCGAGTCGCAACCCTCAGGAGTACGACTGGTGTTTCGCACCCAGGCGACGGACATCGAAATCGATGTTCTGCCGACACGGTACGTCTATGCGGGTGTCCCGCCACGGCCGGCCGGTGTGTACGACCTGCTCGTCGACGGCCGGCTCGTCCATCAGCGCAGCGCGGCCGGTGGAGACACCGTAACCATCGACATGGTCACCGGTACGGTTTCGAAGCAGTCCGGCGCGCCGGCCACTCTACGGTTTGCCGGCCTGCCCGGCCATGACAAGAAAGTCGAGATCTGGCTGCCGCACAACGAAATCACGGAGCTTGTCGCGTTGCGCTCGAACGCCCACGTCGAGCCTGTCAGCAACGAGGGGCGAAAAGTCTGGCTGCATCACGGCAGTTCGATCAGCCATGGCTCCAACGCAGCGAGTCCCACGTCGATCTGGCCCGCGCTTGCCGCTTCCCTCGGCGATGTGGAGCTGATCAATCTTGGATTCGGCGGTAGCGCGCTACTCGACCCCTTCACTGCTCGAGCGATGCGCGATACGCCTGCCGACGTGATCAGCATTAAGATCGGCATCAACCTCGTCAACACTGATCTGATGCGGCTGCGCGCTTTCACGCCGGCAGTGCACGGTTTTCTCGACACCATCCGGGACGGCCACCCCAGCGCGCCGCTGCTGGTCATCTCGCCGCTTTATTGCCCGATTCATGAAGACACGCCGGGCCCTGGCGCGTTCGATATGAATGCGCTGGCCGCAGGGAAGGTTTCGTTTCGGGCGACGGGGGACCCGGCCGAACGCAAGGCTGGAAAGCTGACCCTGACGGTCATCCGGGACGAGTTGCGGCGCGTCGTGCAGCAGCGGGCAGTGAGCGACCCGCATCTGCGCTATCTCGACGGACTGGAACTCTACGGTCAACAGGATTTCGCCGATCTGCCGCTTCCCGATCAACTTCACCCGGATGGGCCTGCGCATCGTCGCATTGGCGAGCGGTTCGCGAAGGTCGCGTTCGGCGGCGGAGGACTCTTTTCTGTTGAGTAACCGGCACGCTGGCTTCCGGAAAGGCTGGGCGAGCGGACTTTCAAGCGGGGGGCGTATGAATGTCCGGTGCCGGCGATGAATCAGCCGCCAGGAACCTTGAACAATTTCGCGCACATGAAATCGACGAACACGCGAAGCTTCGGCGACAACTGCCGACTTGATGGCCATAAGATCGAGAACTGTCCCGGGGCGATCCGATGCGCGTCGAGCAGCGTGGTGAGCATGCCTGTCGCGACTGCATCGCGTACCAGAAAATCCGGCATGTACCCGATGCCAAAACCCGCCATGACAGCCTCGCGCAGCGCCTCCATGTTGTTGCAGGTGATGGCCGTGCGCAAGTTCGCAGGCTCACTGCGATCCGCCAACAGCTCCCACGGCTGAAGCCTGCCTGTGGTGGGAAACCGGTAACGCACGCACGCGTGCTCTTCCAGGTCGTGCAGCGTGCGCGGCATGCCAGCTTGCGCAAGATAGCCCGGCGACGCGCACAGCATGAAGCAGAATGCGCCGAGACGGCGTGACATCAGACTCGAATCTGTCAGCGTGCCGCTGCGGATGACCGCGTCGAAACCGCCTTCGACAACATCCACGAGCCGGTCGTTGAAATCCAGATCAAGCTCGACATCGGGATAACGGCGCGTGAATTCCGGCAGCACGGGCAACAGGAATCGATAGCCGATCGCGGGGACGCTGATACGCAACTTGCCGCGTGGCGTTTGTGCGGCCTCCGAGAGCATGGCTTCGGCATCGCGCAGATCTTCCAGAATCCGGTGACAGCGATCGTAGAAGTGACGTCCCTCATCGGTGAGCGTGACCTTGCGCGTGGTGCGATGGAAGAGCCGCACGCCGAGCGATTGCTCGAGCTTCGCAATCGTCTTGCCAACCGCCGACGCCGAGATGCCGAGCTTGTGCCCGGCGGCGACAAAGCTAAGCGCCTCCGCCGTGCGCACAAACGCGACGATGCCGTTGAGGTTGTCCATCCCGTCCCGATGCCCGTACAGTCAATTGAATTAAGGAATTTAACTCCTTTATCAGCGGAATTTCACACGGTTTTTGTTTGATTGAATCCGAATTATCGTTGATCGCTCTACCGGGAGGCGCGCGCAGGAGGCGTCGCGCGGACCGGTTTCCTTTGGGGAGCGGTGATGAGCAAAACTTTTTCTTCCGTTTCGTTGAGACGGCCCGTCGCAATTCTCACGGCCGTTTGTCTCGCTGCGCTCGCGTTGCCGCTCAGCTTTTCGGCGGGGGCGCTGGCAACGCCCGCGATCGGCCGGGAACTCGCGGGTGGCCCGGTCGAAATGAACTGGATCGCGAACGCATTCATGCTGACCTTTGGCAGCTTGCTGATGGCGGCGGGCGCACTCGCGGACCGGTTTGGACGCAAGCGCCTGTTTGCGATCGGCGTCAGTGGATTCGCGCTGGTCTCGCTGCTGCTCGGCTTTGCGCCGTCGATCCTGGTTGTCGATCTGCTGCGCGCCGTGCAGGGTGTTGCCGCCGCAGCCGCGCTGGCGGGCGGGACCGCGGCCCTTGCACAGGAGTTCGATGGCCGCGCCCGCACTCGTGCATTCAGTCTGCTCGGTACGACCTTCGGGCTTGGGCTGGCATTCGGGCCGGTATTGGCGGGTGTCATGATCGAGCGCTTCGGCTGGCGAGCGATCTTCGCGACGGGTGCCGTGGTGGGTGTTCTCTCGCTGTTGTTCGGTGTGCCGCAGATGCGTGAATCGCGTGACCCGGATGCGCGGCGGATCGACTGGGCGGGAATCGCAACGTTCACCGGAGCATTGTCGTGCTTCACGTTCGGCGTGATCCAGTCCTCGGAGAGCGGCTGGTCGAACCCTCTCGTCGTCGGATTCCTGTTGGGCGCGGTAGTGCTGGCCGCCGCGTTCTGGGGGATCGAAACGCGCGTCGCGCGGCCCATGCTCGATCTGTCGTTGTTCCGCTATCCGCGTTTTGTCGGCGTGCAAGTGTTGCCGATCGCGACCTGCTACTGCTACATCGTGCTGCTCGTCGTGCTGCCGCTGCGTTTTGTCGGTGTCGACGGTTACAGCGAGATCGACGCCGGCTGGCTGATGCTCGCGCTGTCCGCCCCCATGCTGGTCGTGCCGCTCGCTGCCGCAACGCTGACGCGCTGGATGTCCGCCGGCGTCATCTCGGGCATCGGCTTGTTGATTGCCGCAGCCGGCCTGTGCTGGCTGACTATTGTGTTGCGCGACGGTGCGAGCCGCGCCGCGATCGCGCCCCTGTTGACAATCGGTATCGGTGCGGGGATGCCGTGGGGATTGATGGACGGTTTATCGGTGAGCGTCGTGCCGAAAGAGCGTGCCGGCATGGCGACCGGGATCTTCAGCACCACGCGTGTTGCAGGTGAGTGCATTGCACTTGCAACGGTCAGCGCGATTCTGGCCGTGCTCACGCAGACTCGCGTGCAGTCGATCGTCAACCCCCACGCCCTATCCGCCGCCGACGTGTCCGAAGCGGCGGCGCGTCTTGCAGCGGGCGATCTCGATCGCGCATCGGCGCTTCTTCCGCATGTCGCTCGTACGACGTTGCTGCACATCTATACCGATGCGTTCGGTCTTTTACTCGGGGGATTGACCGTCATTACGTTGTTGTGTGCAATTGCGGTGTTTGCGATTCTTGGCCGCGCTCGCGCCGACGACGATTCGTCGATGGATCGCGAGCGTCATGCCCGGATAATGACGAGTGATCGCGAACCTGCTTGACGTGTCGTCGATTCAGATAAAAAAAGCCGCAGACAATGCTGCGGCTAACAAACACACACGCCGGACGTTGGGGAACGCTGACGTGTTTCCTGATGCTATCGAAGCTTGCTGCACATGCAAATCAGGTGTTTTGTATGAAGCATCCGCCCGCCTTGCCGGACAGGCCTGTTGGCATGTCCCGGCGGGGCGGAAGTCGCGAAAAAACCACACAGGAGCGCGCATGGGTTGGAAAAGATAACCCAGCGCGCGCCGCGCGAAGACGAGTCGCATTGCCGTCGCCTGATACTCCGCCATTAATCGGGTTTTAAATCCAGCAAGATGACCATGATCGTTTTGCTTTCAGATTTTCAATCATTTCAATAACAGATGGCCTTCGTTATTCGGCGAAATATTCGATTTGCATGCGGGTATTCCGGATCCTTCTAATAATCCCCGCGGTACGCTTTCAACGTTGTCGGGTTCAATGTAAGCTTGCCTCCACTCATCTAAAACAAGGCTAAATAAATGTTGAACACCTTGAAAGCGCCGAAATGGGCCTGCTCCGTGATTGCGGCTGGTTTGATCGGTTTGGGCATCGCTGCCTGCAGCTCGCCGGGGACAAACGTGGCGGCCAATGCGAGTGCGAATGTCCCGTCTGACGAGCAGATCGTGTCGTCCTGGCATTACCTGTACGGGCGCTATCTGGTGTTACAGCAGGAGAACTACGACATCAACGTCGAGAAGGTCGGCTACAACAAGATCAAATACAATCCGCTGGGTTCCGCCCAGTTCGTGAATCCGAACCTCGACGTGGCCTACCTGGAAGCCTGGCTTGCGGCGGACAAGGATCACGCAGTTATCCTGAGCGTTCCTAAAGTCACGGGCCGCTACTACACGGCTCAGTTGCTCGACGGTTGGGGCGAAGTCATTACCAACATCAATGAGCGCACGTATCCGGATCACCCGTATGGCAAGTTTGCGCTGGTGATCAAGGGGACCAATCCGCCGGTGCCGGCCGATGCGGTCAAGATCGAATTGCCGTCGGCCAAGGCAAAATTGCTGGCGCGTGTCGAACTCAAAGGCTCACCCAAGGTTGCTGTGAGGTTGCAGCATCAATTCACCGTCAATGCGTCGCCCGATACGCAGATTGATCCGGCGTTTCCTGTGCCCGTCTTTACGCCGACCGCGCCCATCGGCGCCGAGATTTTCGATCGCGTAAGCGAAGTATTGGCCACCTATCCGGATGCGATGCCGAAGGCGGCTGAATATCAGGCAGCGGCAATCAACGTTGGCAACTACATGAAGAGCAGCGACGCTGCCCGCAAACGCGTGAACGATGTTGTCAAGACCCGGGCACTTCCGGCGTTCCTTGCCTATGCCAAGGGTTTCGGCACGCAGAAGGACGGCTGGTCGGTGAGTTACGTGGCGGGCAACTTTGGCAACGACTACGTCTCGCGCGACATCATCAACTACGGTGGTTTGTGGGCCAACGTGATCAGCGAAGCGATCTATTTTGTGGGACTGAACGACAGCGACAAGCAACCGCTCGACGGCAGCAAGACCTACGAGATCCGCTTCCCGAAGGGCGAAAAGCCGGATGGGCACGTCAAGGGATTCTGGTCGGTGACGTTGTACAGCGTGCCGGACTATCGCGTTGTGCCTAACGCATTGCACCGCTATAACCTGAACAACGTGTCCCATCTGAGGGCGAATGCGGATGGCAGCACGAGCATCTGGCTTGCACCGGCACGACCGAAGAACGTGCCTCAAAGCAACTGGTTGCCTACGCCGGCGGGCAAGGGCTTCGCGCTGAACTTCCGTACCTATGTTCCGAAGGACGAAGTCCAGCAAGGTGAATGGTTCCCGGCACCGATCAAGGCTGTGAATTAACTTTATCGAAGCTGGCGGGCTCGCTGGTTCAGTCTGTCCGGGCATGCTCCCGGCAGACTGGGCTGGCGCCCCATGAGCCGGGTGCCCACCGGACGTTCCATGTTCCAACCGCCGTGGCTGCCGTTCCAGGCCCAGCATTCCGGCGCCTTCCTGCCTTAGCCGATTGTCGATTAATATCTTTTACGACCTAATTGCGCCGTAAAAATATATTGGACGTCTTACCGGCGTTCTCGCACTATTCGTACATTCCCAGCTCACACCGTGCGCCATCGCGAGCCACCGCTTGTGGGTTATCGGTATGCCGTCACCGTTCTTGACTGCGCATTGACCGGCCTGGGCACAATTCCAATTTTGACGTCCCCCAATATCTGAGGATACAGATGCCTGACTATCGTTCACGAACCTCGACCCATGGCCGCAACATGGCTGGCGCCCGTGCCTTGTGGCGCGCCACCGGAATGAAGGACGGTGATTTCGGCAAACCCATTATTGCGGTGGTGAACTCGTTCACCCAGTTCGTGCCGGGCCATGTGCATCTGCGCGACCTGGGCGCGCTGGTGGCGAGCGAAATCGAAGCGGCCGGCGGCGTCGCCAAGGAATTCAACACCATCGCGGTGGACGACGGCATTGCCATGGGTCACGGCGGCATGCTGTATTCGCTGCCCTCGCGCGAGCTGATTGCCGACTCGGTGGAATACATGGTCAACGCGCACTGCGCCGACGCCATGGTCTGCATCTCCAATTGCGACAAGATCACCCCGGGCATGCTGATGGCCGCCATGCGCCTGAACATCCCCGTCGTGTTCGTCTCCGGTGGTCCGATGGAAGCGGGTAAGGTCAAATCGCCGACCGACGGCCAGGTGATCGCCAAGATCGATCTGATCGACGCCATGATCAAGGCGGGCGACTCCAGGGTCAGCGACGCGGAAGTGGCGGAAATCGAGCGCAGCGCCTGCCCGACGTGCGGTTCCTGCTCCGGTATGTTCACCGCGAACTCGATGAACTGCCTGACCGAGGCAATCGGCCTGGCGCTGCCTGGCAACGGCACGATCGTCGCCACGCACGCATGGCGCAAGGGTCTGTTCGAACAGGCGGGCCGCCTGATCGTGGACCTGTGCCGCCGCTATTATCAGGAAGAAGACGCGTCAGTCCTGCCGCGCAATATCGCCAGCAAACAGGCTTTCGAGAATGCCATGGCGCTCGACGTGGCCATGGGCGGTTCGACCAATACCGTGCTGCACCTGCTGGCCGCGGCGCAAGAAGGCGGGGTCGATTTCACGATGTCCGACATCGATCGCATCTCGCGCAAAGTGCCGTGCCTGTGCAAGGTGGCGCCCGCCACCGACAAGTACCACATCGAAGACGTGCATCGTGCCGGCGGCATTCCCGGCATTCTCGGCGAACTGGCCCGCGCGGATCTGCTCGACCTCTCGTGCGGCAACGTGCATAGCGGCACGCTGGGTGATTCGATTGCCAAGTGGGACATCGCCGGTGGCGCGGGCGAAGCAGCACAGAAATTGTTCCGCGCGGCCCCGGGCGGCATTCCGACCACCGTTGCGTTCAGCCAGGAAGCCACGTTCGCGTCGCTGGATACCGACCGCAAGACCGGTTGCATCCGCAGCAAGGAGAGCGCGTATTCGAAAGACGGCGGCCTCGCCGTGCTGTATGGCAACCTCGCGGAGAAGGGTTGTATCGTCAAGACCGCGGGTGTCGACGAATCGCAGTGGGTTTTCTCCGGGCGCGCACGCGTTTTCGAGAGCCAGGACGACGCCGTCGAAGCCATTCTGGGCGACAAGGTCGTAGCGGGCGACGTGGTCGTGATCCGTTACGAAGGTCCCAAGGGTGGTCCCGGCATGCAGGAAATGCTTTACCCCACGTCGTATCTGAAATCCAAGGGCCTGGGCAAGAACTGCGCGTTGTTTACCGACGGCCGTTTCTCGGGCGGGTCGTCCGGGCTCGTGATCGGGCATGCGTCACCGGAAGCAGCCGAAGGCGGCACGATCGGTCTGGTGGAAGAGGGCGATGTGATCGAGATCGACATTCCCAACCGCAAGATGCACCTGGTGGTATCGGACGCGGACTTGGCGCGCCGTCGCGAAGCCATGGAGGCACGCGGCGACCAGGCCTGGATGCCGGTGAACCGTGAGCGCGTGGTGTCGCAGGCGTTGCAGGCGTATGCCGCGCTGGCGACCTCGGCCGACCGTGGCGCGGTGCGGGACCTCTCGCAACTCAAGCGTAAGTGATGTGAAACGGCCCTGTCGCTGCAAGGCGATCAGGGCCAATTCGATCGGACAGGTGCCGCATGATTCAGATCGAGACTGGGGACTTTGCCACCAACGGCATCGAGCTACGCGCCGACATTGCCGGCAGCGGTATACCGGTCCTGCTTTGCCATGGATTTCCTGAATCGCGGCATTCCTGGCGCCGCCAGGTGCCGGCGCTCGCTGAAGCGGGATATCGAGTCATCGCTCCCGACATGCGAGGCTATGGTGGCAGCAGCGCACCGGAAGCGATCGAAGATTTTACGATTCTGCATCTGGTGGGCGACCTGGTCGGGTTGCTCGATACGCTCGGGCATCCGAAAGCCGTGATCGTGGGGCACGATTGGGGGGCGACGGTCGCCTGGACCGCAGCCATGTTGCGGCCCGACCGGTTTATCGGCGTCGCGGGACTGTCGGTTCCGTTTATCCCTCGCACCGCCTCCGCGCCGCTCGCGACTCTGCGTCGGCTGGGGCGGGAGCGCTTCTACTGGCTCTGGTTCGAACTGCGGGGCCGCGCCGAAGCCGAACTTGACGCGGATCCGGCGGAAAGCCTCCGCCGCATTTACTGGGGCCTTTCTGGCGCAGCGCCCGATCCGCTCTGGAACGGCATGGTCGCCGAGAGCGGATTTCTTGCGACTATCCCGGTACCTTCCGGCCTGCCGGACTGGTTGACGCCGCAGGACCTTAGCCTGCAGACAGCGGCTTTCGCTCGCGGCTTTCGTGCGCCGCTCGACTGGTATCGCAATCTCGACCGGAACTGGGCGTTGCTCGGCGCCTTTGCCGGGGCGCGCATCACCCAGCCGTCGATGTTTCTCGCGGGCGCGCGCGATCCGGTGGTGAATTGGCGACGTGACGCGTTCACTGCCCACCCGGAGACTTTGCCGGGCCTTGTCTCCAACACGCTGCTCCCAGGCATCGGCCACTGGATACAGCAGGAGGCGCCGGAAGCGGTCACGGCGGCGCTCCTCGACTTCCTGCGGACCATCAAGGCGCCAGACTAGCCGCCAATGGGTTCGCGCTGTCGTGCGCTACCGCGCGCGACGTTTCGCGCGGCGCACCGGTTCCTGCTGCTCTGCCAGAAGGTGATGGGTCAACTCCTGGCTGTCGACGCAATGTCCCGCAGCCCACGCTTCGCTGAGCGTGGTGCGAAGCGTGCGTACCGCCTTTCGCTGCGTGCGCAGCTCGGTCATGAGTTGCTCGATTTCGTCGAGCCGCATATCGAGTGCATGCAGCAAATCATCTTTCGGACAATCCTCGGGACCGGACAGCGCCTCCCGTAGTCTGTCGAGCGGGAAGCCGAGATTCTGCGCCAACTGCACCATGCGCAGACGCTCAACGGCTACCTCGGAGTAGACGCGATAACCGTTGGCAGTGCGTTCCGGTGCGGGCAGCAGGCCACTCTGCTCATAAAAGCGAATAGCCGACGGCGCGAGGCCGGTTTTTTCCGCGAGTTCGCCAATTCTCATAACGCTTGACCTTCAAGTTGACTTGAATCTTAGTATAGCGGCATCACTCATTTTGCAGGTCAATGTCGCCATGACTTCATCGCTATTTACACCCGTGCAGTTGCCCAACGGCAGTTGGCTGCCCAACCGTCTGGCCAAAGCGGCAATGGAAGAAAACCTTGCCGACGCGGGGCAATTGCCCGGCGAGGTCATCCATCGCCTGTACCGTTCGTGGGCCGAAGGCGGCGCAGGTCTTATCGTCACGGGTAACGTCATGATCGACGGCCGGGCTTTGACCGGACCAGGCGGGATCGTGCTTGAGGCCGATACGCCGCTTGCGCCATTCGTGCAATGGGCACAAGCGGCACGCAGCAACGGCGCCCAGGTGTGGATGCAGATCAATCATCCGGGCCGGCAGGTAATGGCGGCGATGGGCGGCAAGGCGTGGGCGCCTTCGGCGATCCCGTTGGCGCTCGGCAAACACAGCAAGCTGTTCGCGCAACCGAGCGCCATGAGCGAAGACGAAATCGGTGAAACCATCACCCGCTTTGCGGCAACGGCGCGTGCGGCCGAGCAGGCGGGATTCACCGGCGTGGAAATTCACGCCGCACACGGCTATCTGATCTCGCAGTTTCTTTCGCCACTGACCAATCGCCGCACCGACCGTTGGGGCGGCGATCTTGCCAACCGTGCCCGCCTGTTGCTGGATGTGGTCCGAGCGGTACGCGCAAAGGTTTCAGCGGATTTTTGCGTGGCCGTCAAACTGAACTCGGCTGACTTTCAGCGTGGCGGCTTTTCGGAAGAGGACGCCCGGCAAGTCGTGCTGTGGCTCAATGAGCTGCCAGTGGACCTGGTCGAGCTATCCGGGGGCAGCTATGAAAGCCCCGCGATGCAGGGCGATACCGCCGACGGCCGCACTCTCGCGCGCGAAGCCTATTTCCTTGAGTTTGCCAGGGATCTGGCCGGCGTCGCCGCGATGCCTGTCATGACTACCGGCGGTATCCGGCGGCGTGCTGTGGCCGAGCAGGTGCTGGACAGCGGCGTCGCGGTTGTAGGGATGGCCACTGCGCTCGCCGTGATCCCCGATCTGCCCGCGCGCTGGCGGGCAGGCGCGGATCTGGGGGCGCAGATTCAGTCGATTGAATGGCGCGACCGGGCGCTCGCGGGGCTGGCCCGCATGGCGGTTGTCAAACGTCATCTGCATACGCTTGGCGCAGGAGGTACGCCCCCTGCACGGTATTCCGTGGTTTTGACATTGATTCTCGATCAACTGCGCACCCGCCGGCTGACGCGGCGCTACCGCCAATGGAAGCAGGCAGTCGCGTGAAGCATCAAAGCCGAGGCGCGGAACTGGGAGAACCCCGGCCCCAGGGAGATTGCGCTCGCGCCTGACGCTCACCGTCGTCAGCGGGGCCGTCGATCGATGCTTAGCCGAAGATCTTCAGGTGCTCGGCCAGAATGGTGCTGCCGATTCCGATCAGCACGACGCCACCGGCCATCTCCGCGCGTCTGCCCACGACGTGGCCAATGACACGGCCGAGCATGACGCCGATTGTGACCATTACCATGGTGGCGAGGCCGATTGCGGCTGCCGTCGAATAGATGTTGACGTCGACAAAGGCGAGGCCCGCGCCGACCGCCATCGCATCGATGCTGGTGGCGAAGCCGGTCAATGCCAGCAACCAGAACGAATGGGTTGCTGCCTTTTTCTCCTCGACGTCTTTGGCGGTCAAGCCGTTCAGGACCATGCGGGCGCCGAGCACGAATAGCAGCGCAAACGCGATCCAGTGATCCCATGCGGAGACATATTGGGCTGCTGCTTTACCCAGGAACCATCCGATCAGCGGGGTGATCGCCTCGATGACGCCGAAGATGAGTCCCGTCCTCAGCGCTTCGCGCCAGTGAGGACGATTGAGCGTGGCGCCTTTGCCGATTGCCGCTGCAAAGGCATCGGTAGACATGGCGAAAGCAAGGAATAGCGTTGCGACAGGATTCATGGAAGGAGAGGCTCAAGGTCGGGCGGAAAACCGCGACACACCGCCGCGCCCGACCGGTCGCGTGGTGTGTCGATGGTCTTGCCAACCAAAGGGCTACCTGCACCACGGTCTGTGCGACCGAGAATGTTGACGCAGGCGCTTCTGGGTAGAAGCCGGCTACTCCCCAAAGACAGACGCGAGCATATCACGATAGAAAGCATTTCGTAATAATAGCTGAGGGCTTTCGGCGTGACGACTTGCTTGCTTATGCAGCATACGACGCGATAAAATCGCGCCTGCTCATTGGGGAGTAGCCGCCTCGAACGCCATGTTCGAGGGCGCATGTCAACATACTTGGCGAGTCGAAAGACCTGCCATGGCGTGCGCAGCTAAATGCCTGGCAAGACCGATGACACGCATTCCGACCTAACCGGGTCGCCGGAATGCGCGTCATCGCGTACTTTCAGCGCGGCCCGGGTACAACAACCCCATGCAATCCTTCCTCGTCTCGACCAGTGTGGTCGGCCTCGCTGAAATCGGCGACAAGACTCAACTGCTGTCCCTGGTACTGGCTGCGCGATATCGCAAGCCGATTCCTATTGTCCTGGGTGTGCTTGCGGCGACGCTCATCAACCATGCGGCATCTGGCGCGCTGGGGGCATGGCTTGCGAGCATTCTGAGCCCAGGGATCCTGAATTGGGCAGTCGTCGCGTCATTTGCTGTCATGGCGGTGTGGATTCTCATTCCAGACAAGCTGGACGACGCCGACGCGGTATTGACGAAGAATTCGATGGGCGTCTTCGGCACAACGGCCGTCACGTTCTTTCTCGCCGAGATGGGCGACAAGACTCAAATCGTGACCATCGCACTCGCTGCGCGCTTTCACGAGTTCTTTGGCGTGGTTGCGGGCACGACGCTGGGCATGATGCTGGCGAATGTGCCGGTCATCTATCTTGGGCACAAGTTTGCCGACCGCTTGCCGACAAAGGCCGTTCACATTCTTGCCGCCATTATCTTTGTCGTACTCGGCGGATTCGCGCTGAGAACGGCGCTCTATCCGACGGCACACCCGATGTTCTAACTTGCCTTATGACCGCCTGGCGCACGCCGCGAGGCGGGATGAGGTTGAACCGGCCGTCTCTCGCGCGCGAACGCCGCTTGCCGGTGCGGATCGCCGGCGCGGTCAGGGCTCACGCCGTCGCGCTCACGTTCGGGCCTGTTTCGATCGGCGCGCGTGTCCGTGCGATTGAGTTCCGGGTTGCGTGTCCACCGTGCTGAGGAGATGCTGGCGGCCCTCGTCGAGAATTTCATCCGCGAGCGCCGGGTCAATGTCAGCAACGGCACGTGAAAGCAGCAGCGTGCCGACCATCTGGCTGAACAAAGCGATCGCCTTTCTGCGACTGCCTTCACTGACCCCGTCTCTCTCTTCGATGACCTTGGCGAACCGTTCGAGGTTCGCCGCGAGGCCTTCCGCGTAAGAGCCACGGGCCACGTCGTCAAACCGGCGTGCGTCGCCGACAAAACCGGACAAGGGGCACCCCGCCTCGATATTCCCGCGATGCTCGGCGGACAGATACCACCGAATGTTTTGTGTCACCGGGTCGGCGTCTACCGATCTGGAGCTTGCGAGCTGGGTGGCAAAGGCCTCCCCACCTTCCTCCATCGCCTTTTCCATCACCGCGGCGACCAGCGCGTCTTTTGATTTGAAGTGGTTGTAAAAACCACCCTGCGTGAAGCCCGCCGCCTTCATCAGCTCGGCGAGCCCGACCGCATCGACGCCGCGCTCACGAAACAGCTTCTCGGCGGCGGCCACGATCGCGTGGCGGTTTTCAGCCGCCTGTTGCCTGGAAACACCCACTCTCCCTCCTTTGGCCAAACACGGCCCAATCAGATCCATCAAAAAATACAATGTCGATCACCATTGACATCGTTATGTCGGGCGACCACAATTCACCTCAATGACAATGTTACTCACCATTGTCTTAAGTATAGCCTTCTTTGCCTGAACGTCCAGGTAGCGGGGGCACAACGGCTATCTGACGCCTGAGCGCGTCGTCAACTGAATCGTTAAAGAGGGACTCAACATGGCGAAGACAACCCCTGAGCAGAACAAGGCGGTCGCGTTGGAAGCATTCGACACCCTGTTCAACAAGCGCGACTACGCTGCCGCCGAGCGCTTGTGGTCCGACCGCTACATCCAGCATAGCGCCCACATCGCACCGGGACGCGACGGTCTGTTCGATCTGGTTCGCGCGCTGCCAGATACCGCGCGTTATGAGAACCATCTGATGGTGGCCGAGGGCGACTACGTCATTGCGCATGGACGCTTCTCGGGGATCGGCCGCTCCGCCGCGTGGATTGCCGCCGACGTTATCCGCTTTGAAGACGGCAAGCTCGCCGAACACTGGGACGTTCTGCAGGACGAAGCGACCCGGGCCGAATCCGCGAGCGGTCTGCCGATGTTCGGCGAGCGGTTTCCGGCCTGAGCGTATCGAGCTTAACTACAGCAACCTCAATTTCAAACTCAACTGCAACATCAACAGGAAACGATCATGAAACTCACAGGAAACACGATCTTCATCACGGGCGGCGGTTCGGGCATTGGCCGTGGATTAGCCGAGGCGCTCCACAAGCGCGGCAACAAGGTCATCATCAGTGGCCGCCGGCGCAGCCATCTCGACGAGGTGGTCGCGGCGAATCCCGGCATGGCTTCAATCGAGCTCGACATTACCGACCCGGCCAACATCGAAAAGGTAGCGGCGCAACTGATCGCGGACTATCCCGACCTCAACGTGCTGATCAACAACGCCGGGGTCATGCAGCCTGACCAGGCAGGCGGGCACATCGACGATGCGCTGATGGTGTCCACCATCACGACCAACCTCATGGGGCCGATCCGCATGACGTCGGCGCTGATCGATCATCTCAAGACTAAAGAGGACGCTGTCGTCGCCTATACCAGTTCGGTGCTGGCCTTTGTTCCGCTGGCGGTGACGGCAGTGTATTCGTCGACCAAGGCGGCGCTGCATTCGTATATTCTTTCGCAACGCTTCATGCTGAGGAATACGAAGGTTCGCGTGCTCGAGATCGCGCCGCCCTGGGTGCGCACGGACCTCATGAACAGCCGCGAAGCCGAACAGGCGATGCCGCTTGAGCCCTTTATCGACGAAACGATCGCTGTCCTCGGAACGGATGTGGATGAGGTGCTGGTTGAAGGTGCGAAGCAGTTCCGCGGAAACCCGGGGCCTGGCGAGCACGCCTTCGTGAATGGCTTGAATGCGCAGATGGTGGAAGTGTTTGGTGGGTGAATTACTGCCTCGCGCATAGATGACGCGGGCAGCTATGGCTAGTTCGCAAAAACCCGGCCCGGAAGGCGGGTTTTTGCCACGAGAAAAACGCAACTCACGCTACGATCGCACTCAGGTCATATTCCCTCGATTCGAGGGCGGCCAGCAGTGGCGTGGGATGAGGCACCCGCTCGTGTCCAGCCGCATAGGGCACAAGGCCTCGGACGAATTTTAGAAGCTTCGTAGTCGAGGCCCCAAGCGGTGTGGCTTTACGTATTTCAACGGCTTGAGCGGCAACCATCAGCTCCATCGCAAGAAGCGACTTGCAAAGCTCTGCCGTTTCGCGCGCGCGGCGTGCCGCGACGGTCGCCATGCTGGCGCGATCGAGGTTGCCGTTCGAATGGCTGGAACTGGCCAGTTCGATTACCGTCGGTGCTGCGAGCAGGCGCGCCTCCGACGCCAGCGACTTGTGAAATTGCGCCAATCCGTTGAATCCGGGTAACCCAACGCTGTCCTCGTCGATCAAACCCACAGGGAGTCCGGACCAGAACGAGTCCGTCAGTTTTGCAACGCGCTCCGTGGCGCTGGTGACAACGGGCGACAAGGCTAACCTCACGGTGTCGAGCGCCATCGACAGCGACAGCATGTCGAAGTTGGCCACCGACACCAGTGTGTCGTCCTCGATCGACACGATAGGGTTGTTCTGACTGGCATTCAGTTCGATGGAGATCTGTTTCTCGGCGAATGCAAAGCTATCGAACGCATTTCCAAATGTAATCGGCAGAGAACGAAAACAAAGGGGGTCTTGCAGATGACGCGGACCATCGCTTCCCAGAATGTAGCTGCCATCAAGCTGCGCACGAATCAACTCAGCGGCGATCCGCAGTCCTTCCAATGGTCGTGAACGAATCGCAGCGGGCGAAAGAATGGACGGGTTGGCGGCGAAACCTTCCATGCTCAACGCAGAGGCGATGGTCCATGATTTCAGCAGGCGCCGCAGATCGTCAATGGCCATAGCGGCCGTGCCGAGCGAAAGTGCGCTGGAATTGAGAAGCGCCAGCGCTTCGCCTGACGTCAACGTGATGTCAGCGTAGAGCGCCAAAGCCAGATCCGCCACCGGCGACATGTCACTCTGACCTATCGATCCCCACTGATGCACACGAAACGTTCGGCGGCTATTGAGCGCATCGACCAGCATGGTGGCTAGCAAGGGGCGAACGCCGAGCCTGCCGGAGGCCATGGAGTTCACGAGAATGACCATCATCGCGCGCACAATTTCGTCTGGCGCCGTGGGTCCGTGGCCGAAGTTGTGGGTCTGTAAAAGCCGGCGGTTGAATTCTTCAATACGTGCCGGTTCGAGCGGAACACCTGTCTTGGCACCCACGCTGGTTGTCACGCCATAAACCCGATCGCCGCGGGTGACCGCTTGCTCCACGACTCGCCGGGCAGCGTGCATGCGTTCCATGGCTTCCGGAGCAAGAGCGACATGTGCATCGAACCGCGCAATCTCCACCACGTGTCGCGCTGTTAAGGTTTGACCATCAATAGTCACTGTTTTGCTCATCTGAAACTGCCTCCGGCTTGTTGTATGGATTGGCTAAGCCCGTTCGTCCTGCCGTGGTCGTCCACGGCAGAGAAGTGAATCAGATCAATTTGCCTTTCGTGCAGCCTGGCAGGCCTGAGCACCGAGATCAACGAGATCAACGTCGTTCTCGGCGAACTCGCGGTTGCCATGGTCTGTCAGGGCGCTATTTATGTCGGATTCCTTATAGAACAGCAGTGAAACGGCGCCGAGTATCAGAAAACCGACCAGATAGTGAGCCGGCATGAGCTTGTCGCCGGTTTTCGCGACCAACCATGTCAGCAGAAACGGTGTGAACCCACCCAGCAATGACGCAGCCAGATTATAGGTAATGGACAGGCCAGTCGAGCGGATATGCGTTGGAAACAGTTCCGCAAGTGTTGCCGACACGGGGCCCAAGGTGGCTGCCATGAGCAATGCAAATCCCAGCTCCATGATGAGTAGAGACGTGGTGGTCGGATACATGTTCAACCAGATAAACGCGGGGTAGATCAGCAGCGCGAAGAGAATGAGCGCTACCCCCATGATTATCTTGCGGCCGATCTTGTCAGACAGATGGCCAAAGTACGGAACGAGCGCCATTCTTACCAGTAACGACACCGTGAGAACGATGAACGGTGCGTTCAATGAGGTCTTGAGGGACTGAACCGCGTAGATCGGCAGGTAGGCGATCAGCACATAAACCATGATGTTCGTCACCGCGCTCAACGCGAAAGACACAAACAGTTCCGCAGGGTAGCGGCGAAATATTTCCGCGATCGAGACTTTATTGTGTTGCGTTTCTTTCAGGAAAATTTCGGGTTCCTGCAGATTGCGGCGAATATAGAAGCCGATCGGCCCAATGATCAAGCCAAGCAGAAACGGAATTCTCCAGGCCCATGACGACAATGCGTCGGCGGTGAACACGCTCGTTAGCAGGGCGCCCATGAGCGTCGCCAGAAACACGCCGATCGACTGCGAGAACATCTGCCAGCTACCATAGAAACCTCGCCTTCCGGGCGGCGCGTATTCGATCAGCAGCGCGGTGGCACTGCCGAACTCACCGCCGACCGAAATGCCCTGCAGTATCCGTGAGCAGACAACAATGATCGGGGCAAGAATACCGACCTGGCTATAGGTCGGCGAGAAGGCCAGCATGGCTGTTGAAACGAGCATCAGGAGAATCACAAAAGACAGCGCCGCTTTTCTCCCGGCACGGTCTGCATAGATACCAATGGCAATCCCGGCTATGGGCCGGACGACGAAGCCGACGCCAAAAGTAGCCGTGGTCAAAAGCATTGAGGTAACGGGATTATCGGCAGGGAAAAACTGTTTGGCGATAATGACGGACAGGTACCCGTAAACCAGAAAGTCATACCATTCGAGTGCGTTGCCCACGGTGGATGCCACTACCGCTTTCCACGGGACCTCTTTCTTGATCGCCACAGTCTCCTCCTTATCTGGATCTTGATTATTTTGTCCAGAATTTAAATTTGCGAATTAGAAGATTAATGCTGAAGACATTGCATTGAGCCATGTTGCATGGCCCGAAATATCCTGTCTTTCATTGAATATCTGCAGCGCGGACGGCGCTAAAAAATAGATCGACTACACGGTCGCTGGCGAAGAAATGGAATGTGTCCAGCGATACCCGCGATAAACTCTTCTATTCGACAAATGGTACGGTGTGCCCTGCCTGCGGCCAAGCACAACTCCGCGAAATTCCACCTGCCGGAAAGGAGGGGAAGCGACCCCCGGTTGTGACTGGCCGATAGCCGCACAGCCGCCAGACTTCACTCACTAGTTCTCCAACTGCTCCGAAATTCGCCGCGACACCTCGAGCATCTGACCCAGGTACCGATCGACGACTTTCTCCGTTGTAAGCGCGGAAGAAAACCATGTGAGTCCAATAGAGGCGACCACGAATTCCTTCGCCATCACCGGCACGGCGATAGTGCCGGACACCGGCCGTACGGTGGAATCGCGAAGCGCATACCCGCGCTCGCGAGTTTGATCGAGCATCGTCTGAACAGCTTCGCGATCCTGCGCGAGCCGGTCTTCGGGATGATGACTTTGCCGCACAACTTCGAGCAGCATCTCCTGTTCTTCGGGAGAGCAGAAGGCGAGATACGCACGTCCCAATGCTCGCGAAACGAGGCTTAGACGCATGTTGATCGACGAATGCAGCAGTGAGAGTGGCGAATACGGAATCGTGCTGTAGCGCACGACTAGCGCGTCGACGTCGAGCATGCCGACGGCAATCGGCCACTTGATCTCTTCGGTGAGTTTGCGCACGAGCGGCGCGGCGATCTCGACCACGCGCGGCACATGGTGATAGCCCGAGTTCAATGCGTTGACGCCGTCGAGCAGACGGTATTCGCCGGGTCGCGCGCCGCGTGCAACGAGACCCAGCTCTTCGAAGGTCCGCAGTAGCCGGATCAACGTGGGCTTGGGCAGCGACGTCAACTGATGCAGGGTGTCGAGCGTCGAAACGGGCATCTGGTTCAGGGCACGCAGAAGGGTGATTGCCCGCTCCACTGCCCGAATCGAAGATTCGCGTTCCGCCATCGTATCGCCTTGCCTGGGTGGTCGGGCGCGCGTCGGCCGATCTGACGCTTGCCCTTCGACAAACCCGGATTATCGCAGTTTTTAACGTACCCGGACCGACCTCACCGGCCTCGCCGACCTGGACTGGTCACGCCGCGGGTCTGCCCCGCAATCAGGCCATCAACGTCAGCGCGCCTTTGCGAAGCATCGACTGATCCGATCCGATAACGAACCACGTCGCGCCCATCTGCTCGAATTCAGCACACTCGCTGACTTCGCCGAGCGCCACGCCCCCGGTCTTGCCGGCACGCCGCGTGATGTCCAGCACCTCGACGGTGGCCTGCATCACGTCGGGCGCGCGAGCACTGGTCAGGCCGAACGACAAGGCCAGATCGGCGCGACCGACAAAGAGACCGGACACGCCGTCCACGTTCGCGATTTCACGCGCCGCGGCACAGCCCGCACGGCTCTCGATCTGACACATAACGACAGTGCCGTTGCCTGCCGCGACGGCCTTTTCCATGCCCATCGCGCCGTAACCGGCAAAGCGGGGCGAACTGGAGAAGCCGCGTTCGCCGTCGATGAAACGCGTGCGGGCGACCAGCGTGCGCGCTTCGTGCGCGGAATCGACGTGTGGCACCAATAGTCCCGAGGCACCGAGATCGAGCGCGGACTGGATCGTCGCGGCGTTCATGTCGGGAATCCGCACGAACAATGGCAAATTCACGGAGCGCGCGGCGAGCACCATGATGTCGAGCGTGGCGCGGTCGAACGGCGCATGTTCCGCGTCGATCACCGCGAAGTGGAGTCCCGCGCCGCCGAGAATCTCGATGATCTGCGGCGCGCCGGTTTTGACGAAAGTGCCGATCTGGCGCGTGGAGGTGTCGTGCGTGTTTGTAGACATGGATAAGGGATGAAAGCAGATTGGAAGCGGTCTATCAGGGCGCGGTCTGGTTGACCGATGCGCGAACTCGCGTGCTCCTCATGGCAAGCGCGGTGCAGCCAAGCAAGAGCAGGCAAAGGGCCGGCAGCAGCATGGCGGAGCCGGGGTGGCCGAACGCCTTGTCGATCCGCGGCATCGCGTTCTGCGCGAGAAAGCCGCCGAGGTTACCGATGCTGCTAATCGCGGCGAGGCTCGTGGCGGCGCGACGTCCGCTGAAATACTTCGATGGCAGCGACCAGAAGCACGGCAGCAGCAGCGACGTGCAAGGCGTGCCCACCACCAGCGCGACATAGCGCGCTGCCGGATCGCTCACCAGCAGGCTGGTCACAAACGCCACGCAACCGACCATGCCGATGATCGCGGCGGCCATGCGCACCTGGTTTTCGTTCTTGAGCGTGCGCGGCACGATCAGCAAAAGCGCGGCGGTGAGCGCCCACGGAATCATCGTGAGCAGACCGTTGAGCGAACTTGAGACGCCGAATCCCTTGATCACGGTCGGCAACCAGTAAATGAGCCCGTAGAGCGACGTGAGCAGACACGTGTAGCCGAGCGCAAACGCCTGCACTTTGCGATCGCACAGCACGCTCCAGACACTGCCTTCGTGATGAGTGGCCGGCGCTTCGTCAGCCACCATGCGTGCAAGCTGGCTGCGCTCCCGCGGGTCGAGGAACGACGCCGTCTCCACACTGCGCGGCAGGCCGAACAGCACGATTGGCGCGAGCACGAGCGCAAGCAGGCCGGTGACAATAAACACCCATTGCCACCCTGCGTGTTGCCAGACGCCGTCGAGCGACAGCAGCAGGCCGCCGAACGCCGAGCCGAGCATGTTGCCGAGCGCGCTGCCGAGCGTCAGAAGCGCGATTGCGCGCACCTGATAGCGGCGCGGAAACCATACACTCAGGTAGTAGACGATGCCCGGATACAACCCGGCTTCCGCAGCACCGACCAGAAACCGCAGCGCCGCGAAAGCCGAACCCGACGAGATGTACGCGATAAGCAAGGTCGCAATGCCCCAGCTCAGCACAATGCGGAAAAACCATTTCGGCGCGCCGAAGCGGTGTACGCCGAGTGCGCTTGGAATCTCGAAGACCAGATAGCCGATGAAGAACAGCGACGACGCCAGACCGTAAGCCGTTTCCGTCATACCAATCTGATGCACCATCTGCAGCTTGGCGAAGCTGACGTTCATCTTGTCGATGACCGACACCAGATAGGTAATCAGGATCAGCGGCATGATGCGCCACCAGACACGCCGGATCAGGCGTTCATCGTGTGTCACTGCCTGGCTGACCGGCGTGGCAACTGAAATCTCCATCTCTCCTCCAATGTGGCGGACCGGTTGGTAGCGCGTGAGACGCGCGGCACCGGCTTTTATCTATCTATGCGCGGCCTCTGAACGAGATCGGACCCACGGTGAGCAATCCTATGTCGCTCCGACGCCGCGCTTCAAGTGCGAATCGGGCAGATTTCGCGTGGCGGAATTCATGCTGAACCGGCTATTTTTTCACGGCAGCGTGGCATCCCCCGCTTTTCGGTCTGCGAAAAGTTTCTGAAACGCGCTTGGACCGGCGCGTGTCGCATGGAACCATACGAGGCGTCGAACGTGATAGCCGCCAACAGCGCGCGTTCGCCGACTTTGAAAATCCGAAAAACTGAAAGTCCGTGACGCAACGCGAACGGGCCAAGACACGGAGAGGAGACCCCGATGAAAAGAACATTGTCCCTGATGGCAGCCTGCGGTATCGCTTGCACGGCACATGCGCAAAGCACCGTGACGCTTTACGGCATCGTCGATGCCGGCTTTCGCTACAACAGCAACGCGGGCGGCAAGTCCCAATCCGCGATTGCCGGCGGCAATGAGAGCGCATCGCGCTTTGGTGTGACCGGCACTGAAGATCTGGGGGGCGGCTACAAGGCCGTCTTCACGTTGGAGAACGGCTTCACCACCACGACGGGCGCCTTGCAAGCCGGGCTGATGTTCGGCCGGCAGGCCTTCGTCGGCGTCGCCACACCTTACGGAACGGTGACGCTAGGCCGTCAGTACCTGACACTGTCGACCTATCTGGGCCCGTTTTCCGCCGGCAGCGATTGGGCGGCGCGCGGCGCGGGCTGGGGATACCACCCGGCCGGACTCGACGACGTCGACGGCACCGAACGCGCCAATAACGCGATCAAGTATGTGAGTCCCCGTTATCGCGGATTGCAGTTTGGCGCCACCTACAGTCTTGGCGGCATCGCGGGCAACACGGCGCAGAACCAGATGATTTCCGCGGGCGTCGACTACGGCAACGGGCCGTTCAAGTTCGCCGCGGCTTATCTGTACGTGAAGAATCCGAACTACTCGCTGTTCGGCAACAACGCGACCAGCAGCACGACCGGCAACAATTTCTCGAGCCCGGTCTTCAGCGGTTATGCGACAGCAGCGTCACAACAGGTCATGGGGGCAGGTGCTTCGTATGCGATCGGTTCGTTCACGGTCGGCGGTATCTATACGAATACGAAGTTCTTCAATATCGGCGGCACGCCGGTCGCGGGCGCCAAACCGCCGGCGGGTGAAATTGGCGCGACCGCCACGTTCAACACGGGCGAAGCGAATCTGAAATACAGTATGACGCCATCGCTGCAGTTCGGCGTTGCCTACACGTACACGCGCGCGAGTTCGTATAACGGCGAGAGCGGCGCCAGCTATCAGCAGTGGAGTCTCGGCACCGACTATTCGCTTTCGAAGCGAACCGACCTTTATTTCGTCTTGCTGCGCGAGACGGCGGGTGGCTTCGATTCGACGGGACACCGTGCGGTGGCCGCGCTGACCTCCGCGACGCCGTCGGCGACCGATACGCAGAACGCCGTGCTGCTCGGCATTCGCCATCTTTTCTAGCCGCGATGCGTAGCGTTGCCGCTCGATCGGCCTATCGCGAAGCCGGCGGCATAGCGCTATGCGCCTTTTAGCAACCTATCTCTCCTTGGAGAAGACATGCCTTCCCAGCAAGACCCCACGAATTCTCCTGCCGGTCAAGCCGTCAAACTGTTCGACTCGCACGCGCATCTCGTGGCGGACGACCTGACGCGCTACCCGCGCAACCCGATGAAGCGCTCGCCCAATGCGCCGCCACGCCTGCCCGGCGTGATCGGCCTGCCGGGCGGCAAGCATGGCGCCAATCCGGTCAATGAAGTGCCGGACGTCGCGCGCATGTTGCGGTGGATGCAGGAAGAACACGTCGAAGGCGCGGTCGCGGTGCAAAAACGCATGACCTACCGCTTCGACAATAGCTACATTCTCGACTCGTCGGACGCGCACCCCGACACGTTTTCCGCCGTCGTCATTCTCGATGCGGAAGACGAAGGTACGCCGGCGCTAGTGCGCTCCTACATCGAGAAACACGGCCTCGCAGGTGTGCGCCTGTTCGGCGGACGCGAAGCCGACGGCACCATGCCGTGGCTGAATTCGCCGCGTGCGCTGGAGACGTGGGCCGTTGCGAACGAATACGGCATCGTGATGGATCTGGAAGTGCTGGCGATCGGCGGCGGTGGCCCGTCGGTGCCGGCGATCATCGAATTGGCGCGGCGCTTCCCGAACTTGCGCGTCGTGCTCGACCACATGCTCGAACCTGAAGTCGAGGACGACAACTACGGTTTCGACGCGCGCTTCGTGCCGCTCGCCGCCGAGCCCAATATCTTCTTCAAGTTCACCTCGATCAACCTCGACATCTACCGTGAGACGGATACCCCGGCGCGTGACGTGCTGCGTCAGGCCGTCGATATGTTCGGCGCCGATCGCATCATGTGGGGCTCCGATATCGGCACCTCGTCGGGCACGTACAAGGATATGGTGCAGCGCATGCTCGACGCCACGACGTTGCTCACCGACGCGGAGCGCCACGCCGTGCTCTACGAGACGGGCAAGAAGGTGTTCGTGAAAGGCGGCGCGCGCCGCTGAGCAATCCGAGTCGTACAAGGAGATAACAATGTTTCTAGACCCCGCGACCACACCGGACTTCAAGCGCACGCTGTTCAATGCGATCGTCGCGCCCCGCCCGATTGGCTGGATCAGCACGATGAACAGCAAAGGGCAGGTGAATCTCGCGCCGTTCTCGCATTTCAATCTCGTCTCGACTGCGCCGCCCGTGGTGATCTTTTCGTGCAACGCGCCGGCCGACCGGCACGAGAAGGACACCATTAAGAATGTGCGCGAGACCGGCGAGTTCGTGACGAATCTCGTGACCTGGGATTTGCGCAACCAGATGAATCTCAGTTCGATCGACGCGCCCTACGGCACCGACGAGTTCGAACTCGCCGGGCTCGACAAGGCACCGAGCGTGATGGTGAAGCCGCCTCGCGTGGCCGCCTCGCCCGCCAGCATGGAGTGCCGCTTGCTGCGCATCGTCGACATCGAGCCGACGGGGCCCGGCGAGACGGCCAGCAATGTGGTGTTCGGGCGTGTTGTCGGCGTGCATCTGGACAATCGTTTCATCGACGCGGACGGGCGTTTCGATACGGCCCGCACCGAACCGCTGACCCGCCTCGACGGCAACCGCTATGCCACCGTCGGCCGCATGGACGTACTGGGCCGCCCAAGCCCGCGGCGCGACTGACCCCCCATAAAGAAGGAACCGAACATGACGACTACAACCGACACCAGCGTGCGGAAAACCGCTGTCTACGATCTTGCGCCAGGCACCGTGACGCGCGGCCAGAACTTCTTCGTGCAATGGCTGCAAGGCGATGGCAAGAGCTTCGAAGCGCGCAGCGCGCACGAGCTGCTGCTGCTCCTACCCGACGAAACCGGCGCTGAAGTGCGCACCGGACAAGGTGCGGTGCAGTCCGTGCCGGGTCGCAGTGTCTGCGTGCTGCCCGCGGGCGAGGTCTCGGTGAAGCCGAACGGCGGTGGCCGCGCCGTGCTGATCGCGTCGTCACGCGATGATCTCGCGCCAGGCGCCGCACTCAACGAACAGGACTATGCGCCGGGTGATCCGCGCATTGTCGCCAGCGATGCCGGTTATCGACGCACGCGCGCGAACGGCGAACTGCAGGTGATCAGCATCGACGGCATCAAGCCGCCAGCCGACAAGCCGCGCCTGAAGATGCTGCAATCCGACACGCTCAGCATCAACTGGGTCGAGTATCAGGACGCGCGCGACCGCTCGCAGCTCAGCCCGCACAGCCACACAAATTTCGAGCAGGGGTCGCTCGCGATCGACGGACATTTCATTCATCACCTACGCGTGCAATGGGGCGCCGATGCGAACCAGTGGCGCGACGATCAGCATCTCGAGGCCGGTCCGGCTTCGATGATCTCGATTCCGGTTCATCTGATCCACACCACCGAAGGCGTCGGCACGGGGCGCCATCTTTTGATCGACGTGTTCTCGCCGCCGCGCACGGACTTCATCGACAAGGGATGGGTCGCCAACTCGGCTGATTACACGCGCGGCTGACCCGTGGCTGACTCGAGTTTGACCTGAGTCTGATCGTTAGCGAGAACCGGTATGTCCGCCATCGAGGCCCGCCTGCGCCGCACGCAAACGGGCGAGCGCAAACACCGTCCGCATGAGGGGCACAGCAACGTCGAGCTGTGCCGCGCACTCCAGCGGAGCGCCGAGAATCGCGTCGAGTTCGACGCGGCGCCCCGCTTCGAGATCCTGCAACATCGAAGTCTTGATCGCGCCGAGCTGGCGCGTCTGGGCAATGCGTTGCGCTACGTCGATATCGAGCGTGAGACCGGCGTGCCGGCCGAGCGCGAGGCATTCGGCCATCAGGTTTTCGAAAATGGCGCGCGTGCCCGGATCGTCGACAAGACGGTCGGTACTTGCCTGCGTGATGAGACTCAACGGATTGGCGCACACGTTGCCGAGGAGCTTGAGCCACAGGTCGCGGCGCACGTCGTCGCTCGCGGTGGTCGGCAGACCGGCGGCCGTCAACAGTTGGGCCCAGTCGCGTGCCCGCGCGCTGATGCCGCCGCACGGTTCGCCGATCACGATCTTGCCGCCGCTGTGATGATGCACCACGCCGGGCGCGGGCGAGCTGCACGACGCCATCACGCTGCCGCCGAGCACTTGGCCGAACGGCAGCGCGCGTTCGATGTCACCCCGCGGATCGACGCTCGCGAGGCGCAATCCTTCGAGCGGATTGCCGGGTGCGAGAAAGTACCACCACGGCAGACCGTTTCCCACCGGCAGCACGACGGTTTCACGGCCGACGAGCGGCGTGAGCGACGCGGCGATGGCGGGCAACGCGTGCGATTTCAGCGCGATGATCACCAGATCCTGCGGCCCCATGTCCGCGCAATTCGCGTGAGCCTCTACCGCGATGATCCGCTCGGCTTCGCCGGGACACGTATAGCGCAGTCCGGGTGTGGCAAGCGCGTCCAGCGTGGCGCCGCGTGCGAGTATCGATACGCGGTGCCCGGCGAGCGCGAGGCGGGCGGCGAAGTGGCCGCCGATCGCCCCCGCGCCGATGATGCCGATGCGTCGCGCTTGCGTGTGGAAATCGTTCATGGTGGATTTAATGTTATCGAAGGGATCCACTTATTTTCGCCGGTGCGCGTTGTCCATCCAGTACTTTCTGCCTGCTTTTCTCCTGCCGGAATCTTGTGCGAGCACGTGAACCCTCGGTTCACGGCGACTGGCCGACGGGTAGGCAGGATCCGTTCCATCTTCAGGAATTTCAACGATGCCGATTAACAGCACGATTCTTAAGCGAGTCACCGCGCAACTTTACGAACGCTCGCTAAAAACGATTCCGGATGACACGCGCGCGTTTTTGCAGCAAGCGTCTGGCGTCGAGTCGAGTCCAACCGGCAAGGCAACGCTTACCATCATGCTCGAAAGTGCCGATGGCGCACGGCGTAATGGCACGCTGGTCTGTAGCGACGTCGGCATTCCGACCTACAGCATCAAGATCGGCACACGCGTTCAGTTTGACGGACCCGTGCGCGCCGCCATCCGCGAGGGTTTTGCGGAACTGGCGGCGAACATCTCGCCGCCGATCCTCAAGATGGTCACGAATCCGCTGACACACGAGCGCAGCTACGCGGGCAAGGACATGCCGATCGTGAGCTTCGACGTGATCGACGACGCCGACTACGTGGACATTGTCTGCGCGCCGAAAGCGATGGGCACGGGCCGCTGGGAAGCCATCGATGCGTTCGTGTATCCGACTCTGGAGCAGATCGAACGCTTTGTGCTCGACACGATGCTGCGCGCCGGATCGCAGCCCTGCCTGCCGCTCGTGATCGGCGTGGGTATCGGCGGCACGTTCGACTATGCGGCCCGTCTCGCGAAAGAGCAGATGTTGCGTCCGTTTGGCCAGACTAACCCGGAGCCCATCCTTGCGCGCATGGAACAGCGCCTGCTCGGCGCCGTCAACGCGATGGGCTTCGGGCCGATGGGAACGGGCGGCGACACCACGGCGATGGCCGTGCATATCGACTATGCCGCGAGTCACGGCTTCGTGCCGGTTGCCGTGTGCTTCAATTGCTGGATCAATCGGCGTACGGCGGCACGCATTCACGGCGATGGCCGCGTCGAATTCATGGAGTGCTAACGATGAGCCAGATTCACGATTTGCGTTTGCCGCTCACGCGCGAGAGCGTGCTCGATCTGAAACTCGGCGACATGGTGCGGCTATCGGGTGAGATCACCGTGAGCATCGGTTTGCCGACGCACCGTCGGCTTGCGGAGGCGGTGGAGCAGGGCGCACCGCTGCCGGTCGATTTGCGCGATGGGGCGTTCTTCCATTTGAGCACCTACGTCGACGAAACGGCGGATGGCCCCGTGCCGCTCTATCTGAACCCGAGCACCAGCACCCGCTACAACCCGTGGATGCCCGCCTTGATCCGGGGGCTTGGCGTGCGGCTCGTAGGCGGCAAAGGTGGGCTCGACGAAGCAAGCGCAGCGGCGTTGCGCGAATGCGGTTGCGTGTATCTGTCGTTTCTGGGCGGCGGCGCGCATCTGCTGTCGGCCTCGCTGCGCCGCGTCGTGGCGATGAACTGGACCGAGTACATCTCGCAGTTCCGCTTGCTCACGCTCGAAGTCGAGCAACTCGGACCCGCGACCGTGGCGATCGACGCGCATGGCAATAGCCTTTATACGCAATTGCACGAACGTGCCGTGGCGCGGATGCCGGGGATCTTGCGTGATCTTGATGCGTAGGTGAGGGACGCGACAATTGACAGGGCCGCCGCCGGGCGCAAATCCGGCGGCACGCGGAGCGGGAAAGATTCAGAGCTCTTCGCCAATCTGCGCAAACGCTCGCGTGAGATCGCCGATGAGATCCTGCGGGTCCTCCAGGCCGATGTGCAGACGTACGATGGGACCGGCATTTGACCAGTCGGCGCACGTGCGGGTGCTCGCGACTTTGGCGACCGTCGCCAGGCTTTCGAAACCGCCCCAGGATGCACCGATGCCGAAAAGCTCGAGCGAATCGACGAAGCGTGCGGCCGCGGCCGGACCCGCCTTGGCGAACTCGAAGGAGATCAGACCGTTCGTGCCGGTGCAGTCGCGTTGCCACAGCGCGTGGCCGGGGTGATCGGGAAGTGCGGGACAGTACACCCGCGCCACAGCGGGGTGGGCCACTAGCCAATGCGCAACGTCGAGTGCATGGCGTTCATGCATCGTCAGACGGGCGGCCAGCGTGCGCGTGCCGCGCAGCACAAGGTAGGCGTCGTCGGGACTGACCGCAACGCCTTGCGCGTCGCACATCGTGGCGACTGGTTGCCAGCTCTCCCGCGTGGTCGTCAACGTTCCCATCATGACGTCCGAGTGCCCGCCGAGGTATTTGGTCGCGGCCATCACGGAGACATCGGCGCCCAGCGCGAGCGGCCGGTATTGCATGCCCGAACCCCAGGTGTTGTCGGCGACCAGCAACGCGCCGTGGCGATGCGCGATATCGGCGAGAGCCGGCAGGTCGCACATCTCGTAGACGAGCGAGCCCGGGCATTCGACATAGACCAGCTTCGTGGCGGGTCTCATCTGCTGCACGAGGTCGCTGCCGTCAGCGCGAAAGTAGGTCGCCTCGACACCCCATGGCCGCAGGAACGTATCGACGAAGTGCCGCAGTGGCTGGTAGACGCAGTCGGCGATCAGCACGTGATCGCCGGGGCGCACGAACGCCATGAATACCATTGAAATCGCCGCCAGTCCGGTCGGGAAAAGCCGCGTGCGGTAGCCGCCTTCGAGCTGCGCGACGACGTCTTCCAGCGCGAAGCCGGTGGGATTGCCGCGCGCTCCGTAAGTGAACATCCGTTCGTTGTCACGTCTGCGGCGGGCGTCTTCGAGTGCATCCATCGACTCGAACAGAACGGTGGACGCCCGCACGACAGACGGATTGACGGCGCGTCCGCCTTCGAAAGCCGGCGACATGCCGCCCTTGACGAGGCGAGTGGCCAAACCTTGCGATGAGGATTTCGATGACATGTCGGTTCCGCTTGTGATGACCGGACGTCAAGCGTCCGGTAAATTCGATCTCATGGATTCGCAGTGGCAATCGACGGCTACGGCCTTGCGGTATGCGAACCGACCTTGAAGTCACGCAGCTCCTCGGCGTCGAGTTGCGCGAGCAGCCCGGTTTCCCAGGCCAGGTATTGTCGCGCGGCCGCCTTGTTTCCATCGTGCCGGTCGTGCACGAAGAACAGGTAATCGATGCATTCGCTGTCAGGAGGCAAATCGGGTGTGGCCTCGACGGGGCGCCCCGCTGCTGCCCACGCGGCAAAACCGCCGGCCAGCAGCATGATGCGTGCGTTGTCGTGCGGCGCTTGCCGACGCCAGTCGGCGGCCGCGAGCGCCGCGATACGCTCGTCGTCGGCCACCAGCACGATATCAAGGCCGGCTGCGAATGCAGGTGGTCGTGCGCGAATGGCCCACGTCGAGCCTGGCACGTGCCCACTCCGATAGGCCATGCTCGGCCGCAGATCGACGACCTGCGCCGTTCCGGCCGCCAGCGCGTCGGCAAGGGTCTTGACGCTGATAGAGGGCAATGCCGGCGACACGGCCAGGGCGGCGACCGGCAACGATGCCCCGCTGGCGAAGCCGTCACGCAGGACATAAGCGTCGTGCCCCATCAGGCGCAACCAGCTGGCGACAATGGCGGCGCGCACGCCGTCCGCATCGAACAGGACGAGACGCGCGTGACGTACGCCGATGTACTGGTCGGTAGCCTGGATCAACTGGCCGCCCGGCGTATGCTGCGCCCCGGGTAAGCTGCCCTCGGCGAATTCCTCCGGCGTGCGGATGTCGCATAGGAACAGGCTGTGCGTGCGTTCGTCGGCCCAGCGCGCGAGGGTGGCACGGTCGATTTCAGGAACGTCAAAGCGCCCGGCGAGTTGCTGACTCGCGCGTCGCATGTCTTCGACTGCCGAGGGTGTGAGCGCATCGGGATAGCGGCGCGTACTGCCATGCTCGAGCGGGAAATCCTCGAGGAACCAGCCTTGCGTGCCGTTCTCGAGCGCCATGACAGGATTCGGAATGCCCAGATTGATCAGCGTCTGCGCGCCGATGATGCTGCGCGTGCGCCCCGCGCAATTGACGACGATCGGCGTGTCCGGATTCGGCACCAGTTCGCGGATACGGTAGCCCAGCTCACCGTTGGGGCAGCAGATTGACGACGGAATCGTCATCTTCAGGTATTCGTTGAGCGGACGGCCGTCGACAATGACGACGTCGGCGCCTGAATCGCGCATCGCCGCGAGTTCGCGCGCGGTCACGCGGGGCGTATGGAAGGCCGCTTCGACAAGCTCGCCAAAAGCCTTGGACCGCACATTCACGCCGGCAAACAGCGTATAGCCCGCACGGGTCCAGCTTGGTGCGCCGTCCTGCAGCACGAACACGTTGGTATAGCCGAGGGCTTCGAGGCGCTCGGCGGCTTCGAACGCCACGGTGCCGTCGCCGTCGTACACGACTACGCGTGCCGTGCGGCGCGGCGCGAGACGCGGGGCGTCGATCTCGAGCCGGCTGAACGGTAAGGGCACGGCGTAGAACAGGTGGGCCTCGCCGTACTGGCCGTGCTCGCGCACGTCGAACAGCGCGATTTCGGCGCCGTCGTGCAGCCAGGCTTTCAGGTCTTTTGCGGTAACCAGCGATGTCATGAACGTAGGAGATCGAATCGAAAGGATGAACGGGGCCGCACCGCGAGCAACGCTGCGGTGGACGGCAACAGGGTGTGTCAGGTAAGGCGGGTCCCGGAGCGGCAACAGCGCCGTCCCGGAACGCGCGCGAATCAGCGGCGCGTTTTGACGCCGATGTCCATGATCTGATACCGGCCGGTGGCCAGATCGAATGTGATGCGCTCGGTCAGCGTTTCGAGCGCGCGACCGTACATGTGGAGATGGCGTATCGGCGTGTCGCCCTTGATCTCGACCGCGTGGATGTCGTCGGCCGCGAGCGCGATGCCGTGACCCGGATCGACGACGACGGTGTCGGTTACTTCCAGTGTGCCGACGCCGGGGGTGGTGTTGTCGTTAGTACGGCGATAGACGTAGTTGTATTCCGTCCCCTGGACCGCGGCGATGCAGGCCCACGTCGTATGGTTGTGCGGGGTGATCTTCTTGCCGGGACGCATGACATTCAGGTACAGCGCGTAGGTCTGGTTCGGGTCTTCCGAAATCAGGTAACGCGCCTGCAACTCGCCTTCGGCCGGCGCCGGGAACTCAGCGTCTTGCCAGAACCCACTGTATGCGGCGAGGGCCTTGACCTCTTCGAGTACCGCCGCCAGCGCGGTGCGAGTCTCGCCCTCGCGTGCCAGTGTGGCCTTCATGGCGGCAATGGACGCGGCGACGGCGGCCTGACGTTGTTGAGGAACGGGCAGCGTGGACATAACGGGATTCTCCGAACGGTATTGAGAAAAAATGAGTCGTGAAGTTGTTGAGGCGATCAGGAATCAATCGACCAGGCTAGCGGTGTGAGGCGCGGGGCGCAGCACGTCCTGCAGAAAACGCTGTGCGCGCGCATGGGTGGGACGATCGAAGAACTGCGCGGGAGGCGCGTCTTCGAGCAGCTCGCCCTGGTCCATGAACCAGACGCGGCTCGCGACTTCCCGTGCGAAGCCCATCTCGTGGGTGACGATCATCATCGTCATGCCTTCGTCGGCAAGCGAACGCATCACCTGCAGCACTTCCTGCACCATCTCGGGATCGAGCGCGCTGGTCGGTTCGTCGAACAGCATGAGCGGCGGTTTCATCGCCAGTGCCCTGGCAATCGCCACGCGCTGCTGCTGGCCGCCGGAGAGATTGGCCGGCATGGCGTCGATCTTCGTTGCAAGCCCGACCTTGGCGAGCAGCGTTTCAGCCTGAGCGACGGCCGCGTCGCGCGACATCCCGAGTACCTTGGTCGGCCCAAGAATGAGGTTTTGCCGCACGGAGAGGTTCTGGAACAGGTTGAAGCTCTGGAACACAAAACCAATTCGTGCTCGCAGCCGGTTGAGGTTGCTCTCACGCGCGGTGACATCGCGCCCCTCGAACAGGATGCGTCCGCTCCGGATTGCTTCGAGGCGCGTCACGGTGCGGATCAGCGTCGATTTTCCGGACCCTGACGGACCGCACACGACGACAACTTCCCCCCGGCTGATCTTCGCGTCAATTCCCTTGAGCACGTGGTAGGTGCCGTAGTACTTGTTTACGTTCTCGAATGCGAGCATGGTGTAGTGGTCTCCTGATTACGCGAGCCCGATGCGATGACGGGCGACGCGGCGCTCCAGCCACCCGGCGAAACGGGAGATTGCGAAGCACAGCACGAAATAGAAAGCGGCGAGCACCATGAAGGTTTGCAACGGCTTGGTCAGCGTGATCGTATTCACCTGGGCTGCCGAATAGGTGAGTTCAGGCACGCCGATCACGTAGGCGAGCGAGGTCGCCTTGATGATCGAGACGGACTGATTCACGATCGACGGAAGCATGTTGGTGAGCGCCTGCGGCAACTGCACATAGCGCATGCTTTGCAGCCATGACAAACCGTTCGAGCGTGCCGACTCCATCTGGCCGCGTGGCAGGCTCTCGAGGCCGGCACGCACGATCTGCGCGAGAAACGCGCTCTCGTAGACGATGATCGCGCACACCGCGGTGGTGAAGGCCGAGACTTCGGCGCCCACCAGCAGCGGTACGGCAAAATACGCCCAGAAGATAATCAGCAGCAGCGGGATGCCGCGCACGAGGCGCGTCCATACGCCGGCCCCGGCGCGCAGCCAGCGCCACGGCGAGACGTGCGCCATGCCGATAGCGATCGCGAGCGGAAACGATGCGGCGAGCCCGAGCGCCGCCAGGACCAGCGTGCTTGCCACACCGCCGAGAGGGCCGTTTGGCCATGCGCCGACAAGGAAGAGCGCCAGGTGGTCATGCAGGATGTCGAACATGACGTCACACTCCTGTAGGCGCCGTGCGGCGGTTGACAAAGTGTTCCGACAGCGCCATCAGTGCCAGCGTGCCGATCAGGTACAGAACGGTGGCGACAAGGAAGATGTCAAAGGTGCGGAACGTAAGGTTGTCGATCTGCTTCGTGCGATAGAGCAGTTCGTGCACGCCGATGGCCATAGCGAGCGAACTGTTCTTGAACAACAGCAGCGCCTGGTTGAGCAGCGCCGGCAGCGCGGCCCGGATGCCTTGCGGCAAGATCACGTAGCGCAACGACTGCAGATACGTGAGGCCGACTGACCACGCTGCCTCCTGCTGGGTATAGGGTATGGCGCGGAGCCCGGAGCGGATGTCCTCGGAGACGAACGCGCCCGAGTTCAGCGAGAGCGCGACGGCGGCGAGAAAGAACTCGGTATTGCCCGCGTTGATCCATAGCTTGAGCGATTCGGGCAGGATCTGCGGCACGCCGAAATACCAGACGAGAATCTGCACCAGCACCGGCACATTGCGGTGGTATTCGACGATCACAACGACAAGCGCCTTGCAGATGCGGATAGGCAGTGCGCGCAGCGTGGCGAGAGCGATGCCGATGCCGCTTGCCATCAGACCCGAAACGACGAACAGCCGCAACGTGGTCAGCACGCCGTTTCGTAACAGCGTCAGGTAACCGTCGTCGAGAAGGAACGAGAGATCGAACATTGTCGTGGAATCACTGTGCCTTGATGGGCTCGACCTTGTAGTCGCGCGTGAACTTGTAGACGGAGTTCGTGCCCAGCCACTTGTCGAAGCTCGTTTGCAGGCCGTTGGTCTTGTCGTAGTCGAGGAGGATCTTGTTGACGGCCGCCATCAACGCAGGTTCGTTCTTGTTCATCACCACGCCCCAGCGCTCCTCGAACACCGGGCTCGCGAGCAGCCGATACTGCTGGCCGTGGTTCTGTGCCGCCTCGTTGGCAAAGCGCGCGAGGATCAGTTGACCTGCGACCAGGCCGTCGACCTTGTGTTGTTGCAGCGCGAGGTAGGCGGACGAAATGTCGTGAAAGGTCAGCAGGTTCGAGTCGGGCAGGCGAGTCACCGCGACCGCCGCCGAACTTGAGCCTTCGGACGCGGCGATCTTCTTGCCCGCGAGCTGCGTGAGCGTCTGGATCGGCGAATCGGCGCGCACCAGCACACGAATCGGCGCAACGAAGTACTGGTCGCTGAAGTCGACCTGGGTCGCACGCGCCGGCATCCACGCCATAGCGGCGGCCAGCAGGTCCACCCGATGTGTCTTGAGTTCGGCGATTCGCGCGTCGGTCGACAGCGCGCGCTGGTCGAGTTTTACCCCGAGGCCCTGCGCGAGCGCGCGGCAAACATCGACATCGAAGCCGACGGTCTGTCGCGTGGCGGTATCGGGAAAGGCATAAGGTTCGCTGGCATTCTGCGTGCCGCACACGAGCGTGCCGCGCGCCTTGATGTCGGCCAGCGCGTCGGCCCGCGCGACGCCGGCGATGGCAGTCGTTGTGAAGATAAGGACAGCCAGTTTTTGTTGCCACATGGTCTTTCGTCTCCGATTGAATGACGCTGATTCCCCGCTTCCGCGTCACGCTGGGTGACCGCGGCGCGCCGACGTGATTGCCAATCCCTTAAATATTGCTTGAGTGTCGAGCAGGTTATCGCGAGAATGACGGGCAACAATTTAATTCTTAACGCGAAAGCATTAAGAATTCTGAAGTGAGCGAAGAGAGCCAAGCAGGTGATGCGAAACCTCGATATCGATTTGTTGCGCACGTTCATGGCGATCGCACAGCATGAAACCTTCGCGGCGGCGGCCGAGCGCGTGGGCCGCACGCAGTCCGCCGTGACGCAACAGATGCAGCGGCTCGAGCAGGAAATGGGCTGTGCGCTATTCGAAAAGCGTGGCCGGCACAAGTCCATGACACCCGACGGCACCCGGCTTATGGCCTATGCGCACAAGATCCTGGCGTTGAACGACCAGGCGGTGCAGGTGATACAGACCCGTGGGCCAATCGAGAAAATTCGCATCGGCTCGCCGCACGACGTGGCGGACTCGATCTTGCCGAACCTTCTGCGGCGTCTGTCGAAGCTCTCGCCCGAGTTGCAGATGGAGATCAACGTCGGCCGCAGCCCGTTCCTGATGGATGCGTTGCGCGACAAGGAACTGGATCTGGCGATTTCCACGCGCTATGACGATGCGTTCCCGGGGATCAAGCTGCGCACCTCGCCGATGGTATGGATCTGCGCGGAGGACTTCATCTTTGACGCAACCGCGCCCGTGCCGTTGGTGATGGCCGACGAACTGAGCCTGTTTCGCCAGGTGTCGACCTCGTGTCTCGACGCGCGCCAGATCCTGTGGCGAACCAGCTATATTTCGCCGACGCTCGTGGGGATCAAGGCGGCCATTAGCGCCGGCTTGGGCGTGACTGCCCGGACGACCGAATTGCTCGACGCGAACATGCGCGTGCTGACCGAAGCGGATGGGTTGCCGCGCCTGCCGGAAGTCGCGTTTTATCTTTACGTGCAACCCGGTTGTAGGAGCCCGACTCTGCGCGAACTATTCGATTCGAGCGAACACATTGCGACGCGTTTCGGCCCTCAGTTCGCGTGAGCGGCGCGGCCGCATCCTTTGGAGACGTGTGCATTGAAGGCCGTGTTCGTCCGTCTCAGCGCCAGGTCGCTTCGGCAATACCGGCCAGCACACAAAGCACAACGACAGCAAGCGGCGGGGTTTTCCAGCGCGTCAGCAGAAAGAAACCGATCACTGCGATGGCGAAGTCGAGTTCCGAGAGAACGGCACTTATCCAGACCGGTGAGTACAGTGCAGTTGCCAGAAGTCCAACGACTGCGGCATTCACCCCCGCAAGCAACGCAGTCATTGACGGGCTGGAACGCAGTGCTTGCCAGTAGGGCAGCGCCGCCAGCACGAGCAGCAGGCCCGGCAGGAAAATGCTCACCGTGGCGATCAATGCGCCGGTCCAGTGGTTCGGTGCTTCCGCCATGCTCCAGCCAAGAAATGCGGCGAACGTGAACAGGGGGCCCGGGACCGCCTGCGCCGCACCGTAGCCGGCAAGAAAATCGCTCGAAGAGACCCAGCCGGTCGCGACGGTTTCCTGTTGCAAAAGCGGGAGCACAACGTGACCGCCGCCAAATACGAGAGCACCCGAGCGGTAGAAGGCCTCGAACACCTTGACCGCTTGATCCGTGTTGAGTCTGGCCAGCGCAGGAAGTCCGATCAGCAGGACACAGAAGAGGATCAACGCGATGGCCCCCATCTTTCGGGAAACGTGAAATTCGTGATGGTGCTGTCGTGCACGACTGGTGTCTGACGATGCCGTTGTTCGGCACAACACGAGTCCGAGCACAGCGCCGAGAACGACTATGATGAGCTGCGCATAAGCGGTACTCAGAAGGCTAAGTCCCGCGATTGCGATGAGTGCAATCGCGGCACGGCGGCGATCCGGGCACAAGCGCCGTGCCATGTCCCAAACGGCCTGGGCGACGACCGCGACCGCAACAAGTTTCAGGCCGTGGATCAAGCCGCCACCGCCTGGGCCGCCAAGGCCAGGAGCGATGACCGCGAAGCTGAGCAAAAGCAGCATGGAAGGCAGCGTAAATCCGAACCAGGCCGCGAGTCCTCCGAGCCACCCGGCTCGCAGGAGACCAATCGAGAATCCCATCTGGCTGCTCGCCGGTCCTGGCAGGAGCTGGCAGAGTCCGACGAGATCGGTGAAGGTTTCGTCGTCGAGCCAGCGGCGGCGCTCGACGAATTCGCGGCGGAAGTATCCCAAGTGGGCGATTGGACCGCCAAAGCACGTCAACCCCAACTTGAGAAACACGGCGAGAACCTCCAGCGCGGTGTTCGCCCGAGTCGGATGCGGTGAGCTGATGCCGTTTTCCATGGACTGCCAGGTTTCCAGATTGAAAATATCAGCACGGCCGCATGATCCGCGCGCTTACCCACTTCCGTGAGATGTCCTGTCGATCTATCTCATTCGTATGACTGCGTCGCGCCGTCATTCCGTTTCGCTGTCGTCAGTGTCTGCATTGGCGGTTACCGCTTCATGGTTCATGGCGGCGGCTGCCAGTGTCGTTGCAAGCCCCGGGTGCGCTTCTTTCCGTTCACTGTAGCGATCGGTCAGGTAGTCCGAGCGGTCGCGCACCAGCAGCGTGAACTTGTACAGCTCCTCCATCACGTCGACGACGCGATCGTAATATGCGGATGATTTCATCCGGCCATTGGCGTCGAACTCCTGCCAGGCTTTTGCCACTGACGATTGATTCGGGATGGTCACCATACGCATCCATCGGCCGAGAATGCGCAGTGCGTTCACGGCGTTGAATGATTGCGAACCGCCGCACACCTGCATCACCGCAAGCGTGCGGCCTTGCGTTGGACGAACCCCACCGCTCTCAAGCGGTAACCAGTCGATCTGGTTCTTGAAGACTGCTGTCAGGGTTCCGTGACGTTCCGGGCTGCACCACACCTGCCCTTCCGACCACTCCGAGAGTTTGCGCAGTTCGACCACCTTCGGATGATCGGCCGGCACGCTGTCCACAAGCGGCAGGCCGTGTGGATCGAAGACCCGTGTTTCCGCACCGAAGTGACGCAGGATGCGTTCGGCTTCGAGCGTAAGAAGGCGGCTGTATGAGGTCGAGCGCAACGAGCCGAACAGTAAAAGGATTCTTGGAGCGTGTTGCGAAACCGTGCGTGAGTCCAGTTTCCGCAGATCAGGTGTGTCGAGGTGCGGGGCACTGACGTTCGGAATGTCTTGCGCCATTAGAGAAGCCTCTTTCCTTCGCTATCGACCACCTGCTCGCCATCTTCTTTCGTGAATGAGCCTTTCTGCCCAACAGGCAGGATGTCGAGCACCAGCTCGGAAGGCCGGCACAGGCGAACGCCAAGCGGTGTGGCGACAAATGGGCGATTGATCAGAATCGGATGTTCCATCATTGCGTCGAGCAACTGGTCATCGCTCAATGAGGTCTCGGCGAGGCCGAGTCCGGCATACGGCGTGCCCTTCTCGCGCAGCGTGGCGCGCACGGTGAGGCCCGCGCGTTCGATCAGACGCTTCAACGTAGCTCGATCAGGCGGGGTCTTCAGATACTCGATGACTTCCGGCTCGATCCCCGCATTACGGATCATGGCCAGCGTGTTGCGCGACGTGCCGCAATCGGGGTTGTGATAGATCGTGACGTTCATAGCGGTTGTTCCTTGATGCTGTGATTCGTTTCGTACCAGTGCTGCGAGCGGTTGACAATGCCAACGACGAACAGCATGACCGGTACTTCGATCAGCACGCCGACAACCGTTGCCAAGGCTGCGCCGGAATGGAAGCCGAACAGACTGATTGCCGTGGCGACCGCCAGTTCAAAGAAATTGCTGGCGCCAATCAGACTGGAAGGGCCGGCAACACAATGCGCAACGCCGAGCCGCCGATTCAGGAGGTACGCGAGGCCCGAATTGAAAAACACCTGTATCAGGATCGGCACCGCAAGCATGGCGATAACCAGCGGTTCCTTGACGATCGCTTGCCCTTGAAACGCAAATAGCAGCACCAGTGTCGCGAGCAATGCGCTGATGGAATACGGACCAAGGTGTGCGATTGCTTGCCGGAAATGCGTTTCGCCTCTGGTCAACAGATGCCGACGCAACAACTGGGCGAGGATGACGGGGATGACGATGTACAGCACAACCGAAATAATCAGCGTATCCCACGGCACCGTGATTGCCGACAAGCCGAGCAGCAGCGCGACGAGTGGCGCGAAGGCAACGATCATGATGGAGTCGTTGAGCGCCACTTGCGATAACGTGAAGTACGGATCGCCTTTGCAGAGTTGCGACCACACGAACACCATCGCCGTGCAGGGGGCCGCGGCCAGCAGGATCAGGCCGGCGATATAGCTGTCGAGCTGGTCGGCGGGAAGCCACGGCGCGAATACGTGGCGGATGAAAATCCAGCCGAGCAATGCCATCGAAAAGGGTTTGACGAACCAGTTCACGAATAGCGTGACGCCGATGCCGCGCCATTGGCTCTTAACCTGGGTCATCGCGGCAAAGTCGATCTTGACCAGCATCGGAATGATCATCACCCAGATCAGCACGCCGACCGGAAGATTCACCTGAGCCACTTCCATGCGGCCGATTGCCTGGAACAGTTGGGGAAACGCGCGTCCGACCAGGATCCCGCTCAGGATGCAGAGCGCAACCCAGACCGTCAGGTAACGCTCGAAAAATCCGATTGGCGTGCGGTTCATGGTTTGTCCGCGCAGCAGTTCGTGAGATCACTCGCGGCGCAGGTCGCGCCTGCGCAACAGTTCTCTGTCAGGAAACCGATCAGTCCCGTCATGGCGTCGAAGTTCGCCGTGTAGATAATGAATCGTCCCTCCTGCCGTGGCTTCACCAGATCTGCATGTGACAGATCCTTCAGATGGAACGACAAGCTGGAAGGGGAAAGCCCGAGCTGCTGTGCGATTTCACCCGCCGCCATGCCGTCCGTCCCGGCGACGACCAGCAAGCGGAAGATCGCAAGACGCGATTCATGGGCGAGCGCGCTCAGTGCGCGTACAACGAGGTTTGAGTCCATGCCCGAAACAATAAATCATTCATTTCTATATTTCAAGGATTATTGAAATGACGATTCTTGTGCGAATTTTTGCACTCGGTGTGGTCGATTCTTGAGAGACGAATCAGACGCCTTTCAGCGCGGCGCGCACAAACGAGACGAATCGTGACGTAACGGGATTCTTCCGTGCATCCTCCCACACCAGTCCTATGCGCCATTTCGCGCACCTTCCGCGAAGTGGCAGGACGGTAGCGTCCCGAAGCAGATGCTGCGCACGCGAGGGAACGAACGCGACGCCGACTCCGGCAGCAACCGATGCCAGGACAGACTGCATATCGTCAGCCTGTTGAGTCACGTTCGGGACAAAGCCCTGTTCGCGACACCAGCCTTCGACTTGAGCCGCGAGTCCGGCCCCACGCGCACGCCGTAACGCCAGGAAACCCATTTCGTTCAGCTTGTCAAAATCGGCGGGAAGACGCACGCGCTCCAGGCTTGGAGGTAACGCCAGCGCCAGTGTTTCGTCCATTACGCGGAGAGACGAAAGGCCGTCGATCGAAGGTGCCCGCATAAAGCCCACATCCAGCTTCCCCGCCAGAACGCGGCGCGTTTGCTCGGCTGAGGGCAGGTCGCTCAGCGCGATGGCAATGTCCGGATACTGCTGACGGAAGTCAGCAATGATCCGTGGCGCAATCGTCAGCACGGACAGACAAATGCCGATCCGCAAATGCCCACGCCTGCCACCGCTTGCCTCTCGCGCACGCGCGAGAATCTCGTCCGCGTCGTAGACGAGCGCTTGCGAATCGGGCAGGAAAGTTTCCCCGAACCGCGTCAGTTCCGCGCCATGCCGCCCCCGCTCGAACAGCTTTGCGCCCAGGCTCGCCTCCAGCGCGCCGATCTGTTTGCTCAATGCCGGCTGGCTCAAATGCAAAGCGTCCGCCGCGCGCCCGAAATGACGCAATTCGACGACCGACAAGAATGATCTCAGCAGTTTCAGTTCCATTCCGTGTGGTTATCATTTTGATCGAATCATTCATTTTACTAATCGACGATTGAATTGTTCAATACGGATATGTCTTTCAACACGCGATTACTCATGGACTCATCGGACCCCAAGCGTCGAGCACAGCGCACAGGCTGCGCAGATCTCCCGGTTGACGGCCGCGCAGGCGATCCTGAACCCGCGCCGGCACTTTTAGCGGGTCGGGAGCGCCGCCCTCGTTTCTCCGACGTACCCTCGGCAGACGATACCCACGTTCAGACGGGTGCGATCGCGGTGAGCTTCGCGGTCGTCTCCCGCCGACGGTGGCCGCGCTGACCCAGGCAGTTCCAGGGGCCGCGAGCGGCGAGGAACGGTCGGTCGATGATGGAGTCAAAGCTGTCGCAAACGCCAGTCGAGCAAATCGAACGGGAAAGTACCGGGTAGCGGGCCAGCGCCTTCGCCTTACGAACTTGTGATGCGTGATAGCCATCGGGAGTGAAATGAGAGAACAGGAACCGAGCCGTACAGCATTTTCTGCAGCCACTCATCGCGCCGTTCATCAGGTGGTGGAAGAGGGGAAAATTTTCAGTGATCCGCTCGCCCTCGCGATAGTAGGAATGAAAGCCGAGGACGTGCGGCATGACGACGAATTGCAGATGTCGAGACGCGGAATCCGATTGTTCATCGCCGCTCGATCAAGCTACGCCGAAGCGGCCCTCGAGCACGCCGTCGAACAGCGCGGCGTGCGGCAGATCGTGATACTCGGTGCTGGCCTGGATACGTTTGCGTACCGTAGTCGACTCCCCGGCAATACTCGCATTTTCGAAGTCGATCATCCGGCCACACAAGCATGGAAACGAAGGCGGCTTGAGCAAGCCGGCATAGAGAGGCCGGATTCGCTGATCTATGCGCCGGTCGATTTCGAAAGCGATACGCTGCTGGATGGGCTCCATGCCGTCGGCTTTGACTCAACGCAGCGAACCTTTTTCATTTGGCTCGGTGTCGTTCCTTATTTGACGGAACAGGCGATTGACCTGACGCTGGGCGCAATTGCCAGTCTCGCTGGCGGCGCGGAGGTGGTGTTCGACTACAGCGATCCTCCGATTTCGTTTTCCGCGGAGCTGCTGGCGTTGCACGAAGTAAGAGCGGCGCGTGTGGCTGCCGCCGGCGAGCCATTTTTAAGCTATTTCGATCCACCCGCGTTACACGAAAAGCTGCGCAGGCTGGGCTTCTCGGAGATCGACGATGTTATGGGCCGCCGCTTGATTTCCCGTTATCTTGAGCAGGCAACAATGGCTGCCAGACCGACCGAGGAAAGTGGAAAACCACCCTCCGGCGGTGGACACGTGTTGTTCGCAACGACGAAGTTCGCTTAGAAACATCCAGCGCCTTCCTGTTTGGAGTGTCCGCTTCGGGGAGCGGTGAAGGTCCCCGTCACTCTGTGGGTTCGCTTTCCTCGATTCCCCATCCTGGCCCACGCTGCGGCTCGATTTCGCGCGGATCGAGAGGCTCGCCGCACTCGGAACAGACTGTCAACGGACGAATCACGTGGCCACACGTGCGGTGCCTTAGCACCATGGGCGGTCCGTTGCCGTCGTCCTTCCAGCGATCGCCCCAGGCAGTCAGCGCAAGGAGCACGGGATACAGGTCGAGGCCTTTCTCCGTCAGGCGGTATTCAAAGCGCACCGGCCGATCCTGATACGGCTTCTTGACGATGACGCCTTCATCAACCAGACGCGCAAGCCGTTCGGCAAGCACATGGCGCGTGAGACCGAGTTGTGACTGAAATGCTTCGAAGCGGCGCATGCCGAGGAATGCATTGCGCAGAATCAGCATGGTCCAGCGATCCCCGATCACGGCAAGTGTGCGTGCCACCGAACACTGCATCGTCCCAACATCATTCCATTTCATCAGCAGTTTCCTCAGCCACGGATACAGGGCGGTGGGTTCCATTATAGAACTGTCTCTCGGTTCTACCGGGTGCTTCGGCATTGACATCGAATAGGCCGGTGCCGACAATCAGTTCTAAATTGGAACTTAGTAAGTTCGTATCACGCCCAACTCAACGTCAGGAGCTTTCCGATGAATTTCCTTTCCATGTCAGGCCTTGAATTGTTGCGCGCCGGGGCCGCCGGCGATCTACCTCGCGCGTCTATTTCGGAAACCATCCCCATGGATCTCGACGAGGTCGAGAGCGGCTACGTAAAGATCACCGCTCGGGCCGACAACCGTCACCTCAACCCGCTGGGCGGTGTGCATGGAGGATTCGCCGCGACGGTGCTCGATTCAGTGACGGGGTGCGCCGTGCACACCATGCTTGAAGCGGGAGTGGGCTATGGCACCATCGATTTGCACGTAAAGATGTTGCGCCCGGTACCGCGCGACGTAGATCTGGTGGGGGAAGGTCGTGTGATCCATCTTTCAAAGAGCCTCGGCGTCGCCGAAGGGACGTTGAAAACGCCGGATGGCAAGATCGTGGCGCACGCGTCGGCGACCTGTTTAATCCAGCGCCCGACGTAATGCACGGCTAGTGCTACGGCCTGGCGACCAGGGCTCGTCAACGCAAACAGCCTCGACAGAAAACGTGTCGAATGGCTCCTGTGCTCATCGGGCACGCGGTTGCCCACCGATCCGGCGGGTCCGGCGCCGCGTTTGGAAGTTCGCCCCTAACCCGCGCCTTGCATCCCACGACCACATCATCGTATCGTTACATTGATAAATGTAACGATTGCCGGCTTAGTCGGTATTTTCACGAGGTGTTCCGGTTCGTGCCGGGGTTGGCTGAATGAGTGTCCGCCGATGTGAGGCATGCGCGCCGGCCACCCGACCTACCGAAAACCCGTCGCCGTTATGTCCGGTGAGCCGTCCCGCCGAATCCCGGGCCTCGCGCCATGGGCGGCGTTCAACAGGAGACATGGATGAATGATGCAAGCCCCCCGTCGGCCCCGGTGTTCGTGATGCCCGTGCGTCGCGATGTGCGTTTCAATCTTCCGGTCGAGCGCGCGAAAGACTGGCACGGACAAGGCACGCAGGTCTCACACTTCTTCAACGCGCTATCGCTGTTGTTTCCGGCGGGTGAACGTTTCTTCATGGATTCCGTGCGCCACTACCGCGATCAGATCGACGACCCGGTGCTCAAGAAGCAGGTGCTCGGTTTCATTGGCCAGGAAGCGATGCATAGCCGGGAACATGTGGAGTACAACGAACTGTTGCAGGCCAACCGCCTGCCCGCCCGGAAGCTCGACAAACGCGTGTGGAAAGTGTTGGACTGGATGAAACGGGTGCTGCCGCATTCGATGCAACTCGCCCTTACCGTCGCTGTCGAGCACTACACGGCGATGATCGCGGGCCTGCTGCTCGACGACTCTTCCCGCCTGGAAGGATCGGAGGAGGGCTACAGGCAGATGTGGCTCTGGCATGCGCTTGAGGAAACCGAACACAAGGCCGTGTCTTTCGACGTCTGGGATGCAGTAATCAAGCCGGGCCTGGCGCGCTATCTGTTGCGCGTTGGCGTGTTTCTGCTGACGACGCTGACGTTCTGGCCGGTCGTGTTCCTGTTGCATATCCGCCTGATACGTTCCGACCGGTATGCAGGCCAGCGCGTGCGTGGCATGGGGCGGGTAATCCGGTTTCTTTACGGTCCGCGCCATGGCGTGTTTCCGCGCATGGCGGGTGAATGGCTGAGTTTCTTCCGACCGGGTTTCCATCCATGGGATCACGATAATCGCCATCATCTGGCGCGTGTCGATGGGATTGTCGCCGCGAACACCGAACGGCAAGGGCCCGCAATCACAGCGAGTGGTCGCTTCGACGTGGCATAAAAGCCGCACGGCGGCCCATCAGTTCAGCATCTTTTCCTCGGGGCGCAACGTCAAGACCCGCACGCCGTTTTGGGTCACGGCTACAGTGTGCTCGAACTGCGCGGACAGTTGCCCGTCACGCGTGACGACCGTCCAGCCATCCTCTTCGGTCTCAACGGCATGCCGCCCCTGGTTGATCATGGGTTCGATGGTGAACACCATGCCTTCTTGCAGCACCAGACCCGTTCGCGGCTTGCCCCAATGGAGCACTTGGGGAGGTTCGTGCATTTCACGCCCGATACCATGCCCGCAATATTCCCTGACGACCGAATAGCCGTTTCTCCGGGCGTGCCGCTCGATGGCATGCCCCACATCGCCAAGTCTGGCGCCAGGACGAACGGCCTTGATGCCTTTCCACATAGCCTGGTAGGTCACTTGCACAAGCCGTTCAGCCAGCGGCGATACTTCACCGACAAGATATGTTTTGCTGGAATCGGCGATATAGCCATTTTTCTCTAACGTGATATCGAAGTTAACGATATCCCCGTTTTGCAATATATCGGTCGTGGATGGCACGCCGTGGCAAACCACATTGTTGCGGGAGGCGTTAAGTGCGTAGGCATACCCGTACTGGCCTTTGCTTGCCGGGCGTGCGTTGAGATCATTCACGATGAGGCCGTCGACCAGATTGTTGATCTGCATGGTCGACATGCCGATCAGGCTCAGCCGGTCCAGATAGCCAAACACATCCGCCAGCAACTTGCCTGACTCGGCAAGCAATGCGATTTCTTCGGGGCGCTTGGTCATGTCAAAGCCACTTTGACGCCTTGCTCCATCACGCCCGCGGCTCGGAGTTCCCGGGCAACGATCTCATTGAAACTCAGCGTTGGATTCATTTCGCACAACATGCCAATCTTGATCCAGAACGCCGCTTGCGCGTTGATCGACCGACACGAAACGGCGCTCGCTTTGCGTATTTGATCGTGCAGATCATCGTCGATATTCACAATACCCATGACACCCTCAATATATGAATCGTATACAAATCATATACGCCGAACCATCGGCAGCGCAAGCGATCTTTGCCGCTTCGTCGACCAAGCGAGTTTCTGACAGGAGTGGGTTCGAGGTTTGCGCATGACCGGCCAGAACGGCCAGTCATGCTGTCGAGCCCGGCTGCGCGAGTCGCGCGCCTTTCGGGCCGTGTGCAACTGGACTGTCGGGGTGAAGAGATCAGGCCTCGGAAAGTCCACGCGCAGACACGAGGTACGTGACTGGATCAAAGCGACGAAACTCCGCAAGGCCTCGACGCTTGGTGGCGATCTTGAGAGAAAAAGAACCAATCTCAAAGGCGGCGGCGACAGCAGCCCCTAATGCAATGGGGGCGCCGAGCGCTATCGTGATCGTCCCGGCTCCCAACGCCTGAAGTGACTTGGACGAAAAGATACTTTCAAGGACTGCCTGCTTGGTTTCAAAGCCCCATTTCTTTACCGCGGTGTCATGTTTGTCGATGGCCAGAAGCAGCGAATCGCGGATGAAGTCTTTCGACTTTCCGTCAAACTTCTCCTGCATAAATAGTCGAAGATTTCGTAACGCCTGCAGCGAGGCCGCGTCTTCCCGAAACTCGATGAGATGCCGCCAGCTAACGCCGCTAATGTCAACAAGATGTAGACCAATCAACTGACATGAGACGTCGTCGGTCTTGGAGTCAGCGGACGCAGTCAGGTCCACGCCGTGGACGCCTGCAATTGGCTCGGAGACTGAATTTAGCAGCGCGGCCATGCTTTTCTGAAGATTGGCAATCTGGCTACGAGCCCTGTCTTCGAGGGACTCGCCTGATGCGAGCGTGTGAATCCCCAAAGCGTCAGGAAATGCGATCAGGTACTTGGCGACGTAACTTAGGATTTCCGGATGCACTGAGCGTGGGGCGCTTGTGTCGACCAGGGAGCCCGGCAGTATTTTGGGCAGGATTTCAAAGAGTTCGAGGTCGCCGGACCCTCTAAGCGGAATGAGATCTGCAAGCTCAATCGGCACAATGCGATCTGAATACAAGGCGGCTTCTTTGGAATCCTGAAATGCCAGAATGGCAGACACTGATGAGTACGACATCGCTCCTCCTGGTCTCGCGACACGCTAGTGCCGCGTTTCGGCTGGTTGAAATTAAAACGATTGCTGATGCGAAAAGCTTATCGCCGTGTTCACGACGAGGCCGGTCCGATGAGTGTGAAGAGGCGTCCGGATTGAGTGAGATTCTAGGAGAACATCAGATAGACGAGGTACGAAAAACGTACCGCGGCCACTGGGCGTAAACCCGCTGGCCCGCAGATGACGTTGACGCGACGCTGCCCGGCGTCGAGACACCAGATGGCTGTCGAAACCAGACAGCATCAACCCGGCGATGTTCGACTCATTCGGTGCCGCCTGCCAACCTCTCGGCCAACCGCTCCCGCTCGAACGCTTCGACAACGAAGTCGACAAACACCCGTGTTTTCGCCGGCAACAGCGCTCGCGTTGCGTAGTAGATCGAAATCGCCCCGGCGTCCGCATACCAGCACGGCAGCAATCGCACGAGTTCTCCCCGTTCGATCGACGACAGCACGTCTGACACCGCCAGCAGCGCCACCCCCAGTCCGAGAATCGCCGCTTCGCGCATCGCTGCCGGGTCGTTGACCATGATGGTCTCGCTGAGTTGCGCCGGCATTTCAGCGCCCGCTGTATCACGCATCGTTCGGTGGGTCACGCGGCCAGTGCGGCTCGAGCGCATCACGATGCCCTCGAGCTTCGTCAGATCTCGGGGATCGATTAGCGGCGCGCGGCCGGCCATGTAGGCAGGAGACGCCACCGCCACGAGATGCGCAGGCGCCAACGCGCGCGACACGAGGCCCGGCGCGAGATCGAAGCCTCCCCCCAGCGCCGCGTCGTAGCCCTCTGCAATCAGGTCGACCTGGCGGTTCTCGAAGTGCCAATCCGGGCGAACCATCGGATAGCGTGCAAGGAACGCCGGCAATAGCGGCATGACGTACGTGATGCCGAAGGTCGGCGCCATGCTGACTTTCAGCACGCCAGCCGGTCCGCTGCGATCCGTCGAGACGGACGCGATCGCTGCCTGCAGCGCATCCAGGTTGCCGCCAATTTCCACGAGAAAGCGCTCTCCCGCCTCGGTCAGCGTGAGCTTGCGCGTCGAGCGCTGGAACAGTCGCACGCCGAGATTGCGTTCCAGCAGCGCGACGTTCCGGCTGACCGCAGCGGGCGTCAGTGCAAGACGCCGCGCGGCTGCGGAAAAGCTGCCCGTTTCGGCGCTGCGCACGAACGATTCGAGATTGGCGAGGGTTTCCATCCGGCAATCTTAAAGCATTGATTGAAAATAATTCAAGCAATTACCGGCTAATCATCGAGCAATTAAGGCGGCAAGATTCGCTCATGGAACCTTGGGGAATGAACGTCACACGTCTTCCCCGCCTGCTGACGCAGAGGTCGGCGGCTTTTTTCCCTGATTCACCTGATTCATCACCTTTCACCAGGAGCATCGTTATGAGCACCATCGGTATCATCGGAGCAGGCGCCATTGGGTCCGCGTTCGCGAAAGCGCTGGCGGGCAAAGGCCTCAAAGCCATCATCGCGAACAGCCGGGGTCCGGATTCGCTCGCGGACCTCGCGCGGGAACTCGGCCCCTCGATCACGCCGGGCACGCGCGAACAAGCGGCCGCGCAGGACATCGTCCTCGTCGCGGTGAACTGGTCGAAGCTGCCGTCCGCCCTTGCCGGGCTGCCGGCTTTCGGCGGACGCATCGTGATCGACGCAAACAATCCGATCGAGGCCCCGCGGTTCGAACCGGCCGAATTGCACGGCCGGACGTCGAGCGAGACCGTCGCGGACCTCGTGCCAGGCGCACGCGTCGTGAAGGCGTTCAATCATCTGCCGGCGCACCTGATCTCCGACGATCCGCAGGCCGAGGGCGGACACCGCGTGTTGTTCTTAGCGGGCGACGACGCACAGGCGAAATCGGCTGTGAGCGAACTGATCGGGCAACTCGGCTTCTTCGGCATCGACCTGGGTTCGCTCGAAGGCGGGGGACGGTTGGTTCAGATTCCAGGTGGTCCGTTGCCGGTGCTCAATCTCGTCAAGTTAGGATAGCCAATGAAGTACGCGGAAGACGGTGTTTTTCACAAAGAACCGTCTTCCGCAATGGTCTACTCAGCTCCGTTGCGCCATCGCAAGGATTCGCTGGGCCATCCGTACGTTTGCGAAATCAACCAGCTTGCCATCGAGCGAAATGGCGGCGAGGCCCGCGGCTTGCGCCGCTTCGAGCGCTTCCACCGTTCGGCGGGCGGCACGCACTTCATCGTCGGTCGGCGAGAATGCCGAACGGGTCGGCTCGATCTGCCCGGGATGGATGATCTGCTTGCCGTCGTAGCCCATCGCCGCCGCTTTCAACGCCCAGGCGCGCGTCAGCACGAGATCGCGGAAAGCCCCACATGGACCGTCGATCGCACGCAGCCCAAAAGCGCGTGCGGCGATCAGAATCCGCATCATTGGATACGTCCAGAGGTCAAGAGGTGTGGTGGTGTAGTGGCCTGTTTCATCTTTGAGCGTGACGGCATAACCGGCGTGTGTGCCGCCGATCTCGACGTTGCGAGCGCCAATGGATGCCGAAAAGTCGCCGACACCGAAGTGCAACGCCGTGAGCCGGTCACTCGCGCCGGCAATGCTATCGACATTCACCACGCCGCGCGCCGTCTCGATCAGCGCCTCGATCTCCAGCGGCGCGAATGACTCGGGCCGGGCGGCCAGCAATTGCTCCACCTGTGCCACGACGTCCGCCGATTCCACCTTTGGAACCAGAATCGAGTCGAGCCGCGGCGCTTCGGCGGTCAATGTCCGGACTTCGTGTTCGTCGATACCACGTTCGTTCGCATTGATCCTGACAGTGACGGTCTTGTCGCCCCAGTCAAGTTCGGCGAGCGCCTGCACGGCTGTCCTGAGCGCGTCGTCTTTCCTGTCGAGGGGGACGGCATCTTCAAGATCGATGAAAACTGCATCGGCCGCGCAAGCCGCCGCCGATTGCAGCATGTTGATGCGATGCCCAGGCACGGCGAGCACGGTGCGTGTGGTGCGTGTGGTGCGCGTTATGCGTGGGTGCCGCTTCGGATTCGGTTCGTATCGACTCATGAGTTACTCCGCTGCGAGTGAGTACCGGCTGCAATTTCCGCGAGGATGGCCTCGGTATGCTGGCCGACCGCGGGCACCGGACCCATCACCGGTTCGATCCCTGGGATCGTGACCGGTGGCAGGAACATATCCTGGGGGCCACGCTCCGTTTCGACGCTGCGGTAGCGATTGCGCGCGCGCAATTGCGGATGATCGAGGAGCGCTTCGACGTCGTTCATCATGCCGTTCGCAATCGCCGCGCGATCGAGTCGTTCCAGCACCTGCTCGCTGCTCCACGCGGCGAAGCGCTGCTCGATCGTCCGTTCCAACGCCTCGCGATTCGCGACCCGTGAAGAGTTCGACGCGTAGCGTGGCTCGACCGCGATTGCAGCGTCGTCCAGCACGACGGAACAGAAGCTGAGCCATTCGCGTTCGTTCTGGATACCGAAGAAAACCGTCTTGCCGTCACCGGTCGCAAACGGACCGTACGGGGCAATCGTCGCGTGCCGGGCGCCGCTTCGCGGCACCGGTTCGCCGCGGCCGCGCGTGTAGTACGCCGGATAGCTCATCCACTCGGTCAGCGCATCGAATAGCGAGACCTCGAACGCCATGCCTTTGCCGGTGCGCGAGCGCTGATAGAGGCCCATCAGGATGCCGTTCAGCGCATACATGCCAGTCGCGATGTCGGCAATCGCGAGACCGCTTTTCGACGGCGTCTCGGGCGTCCCGTTGATTGACAGAAAGCCGGTCTCGCACTGCACCAGCAGGTCGTAGGCCTTCTTGTCGCTGTAGGGTCCGGCGGAGCCGTAGCCGGAAATATCGCAGGCGATCAGTTGCGGGAAGCGGGCGACCAGGGACTTCGCGTCGAGGCCCTGGCGCTCGGCCGCGCCAGGCGCCAGGTTCTGGATAAAGACGTCGGCACGGGCGAGCAGCGCTTCAAGCGTTTCCTGCCCGCTCCCGGTCTTGATGTCGAGCGCGAGACTTTCCTTCGAGCGATTGGCCCAGACAAACTGGCTCGACAGGCCATCCATCGCGGTATCGTAGTTGCGGGCGAAGTCGCCGACCTCAGGACGCTCGATCTTGATGACGCGCGCACCCCAATCGGCCAGATGCCGGCTTGCCAGCGGTGCGGCAATCGCCTGTTCGATCGAGACGACCGTGATGTCATTCAGTGGATGGTTCATCTTCTGCGTATCCTCGCTATTTCAATGCGTAAAACAGGTGCCCAGGCTTTTCTTGCGGCACGGAACAGCACGGTGGTGACCTCTGGCCGATCACGGCACCATCCAGCCGAGGACCGGTGTGGACTGGAGGTAGACCAGCAGGCTGAGCGCCGCGATCATCAGCACTGTCCAGCCGGCCACGCGTCTGAACAGCACGCCTTCCTTGCCCATCATGCCGACAGCCACCGCGCCGACCGCGAGGTTCTGCGGCGATATCGCCTTGCCGACCACACCGCCCGACGTATTGGCGGCGGTCAACAGAATGTCGGACAGGCCAGTGTGATGCGCGGTGGTGAGTTGCAACATGCCGAACAGCGCATTGGCCGATGTATCCGAGCCGGTGAGGGCCGTGGCGAACCAGCCGAGGATCGGCGAGACCGGTGCGAAAGCCGGGCCCGCCCTGGCTGCCCAGATGCCAAGCGTCACGATCTGGCCCGACAGGTTCATCACGTAGGCCACGCCGACCACGCAGCACACGGTGAACACCGCCCAGCGCAGTTCATGAAGGTTCTTCAGATAGGTCCGGGTGGCAACGGGCGCGCTGACCTTGAGGATGGGCGTGGACAGCAAACCGGCGATCAATACGATTGAGCCGGCGGAAAGCAGCCATTCGAACTTGGCGCTGACAGCCGATACGGCATGGCCTTTCGGATCGACCACATGCAGGCCGGGCCACGCGAACGTCGACGTGACGACACCCAGGGCATGGCCGATAAAACCGATCTGCGTCGCCGCGACGACGAGGATCACGGCGGCGTAGGGCGCAAGCGCGCGCAGGAGCTCCGCGCGCGAATCGACCGCCTGGGCCACGTCGGCCGGTGCGCTGCCTCGCGCGGCTGCGTGATGGAAATGCGCGCCGGAGCCTGGCATCGGCATGGCCATGGTGGCGCTGTGCGATGCGCTCGCGAGGCCGCGACCGGTGTCGAGACGTTGATGATCACCCGAACTCGCCGCGACCGCTCCCGCACCGGCCAGGTCGGCGCGCAACACGCCTGGCGACCAGACGCGCAGGAACACGATGGCAACGCCTGCGCAGATCAGTGCCGCAACGATATCGACGAGTTCGACCGGCAGCAGCATCGACCCTGCAAATTGTGCGAACGCGAATACGACCCCGGCGACCAGCGCGAGCGGCCAGACTTCCTTGATTCCGCGCCGGCCGTCGACGATAAATACGAGGATCAACGGAATGAAGAGCGACAGCAGGGGCGTTTGCCGTCCCACCATCACGCTGATCTCATGAACCGGCAAACGGGTGATCTTGGCGAGCACGGTAATGGGCAAACCCAGCGCGCCGAACGCGACCGGACTGGTATCCGCGATCAGGCAAACCGCCGCGGCCTTCAACGGCTCGATACCGATCGAGATCAGCAGCACCGCGCAGATGGCCACCGGTGCGCCGCCGCCGGCCAGCGCTTCCAGCAGCGCGCCGAAACAGAACGCGATCAGCACCGCTTGCACGCGTTGGTCGGCGCTGACGCGGGCGAGCGCGCGCCGCAGCACGTCGGCGTGGCCGCTTTCCTGAGTCAGCTTGAACAGCCAGATTGCGTTGATGCCAATCCAGATGATGGGAAAGAACCCGATCGCGGCGCCTTCGAGTGCGCCGCTGGCCGTCTGCCCGGCAGGCATCCCGTAGACGAAGATCGCGACCGCCATCGACACGGCGAGTGAGGCAAGCGCTGCCCATCGCGCCTGCAAGCGCAGGACGCCAAGCAGAACGAACAGGGTGAGGAGGGGCAGCACGGCGAAAAATGCGGAGGCCCCTATCGAATGCGCGACGGGGTCGAAAATCTGGGTATACATGCGTCTCCTTCGGGCTCTTCGCGAGCATCTTTTATCGACTGCGAAGGCCACAATGTAGACGCGCGCCGTGCCGGCGTGAAATACCGATTGGAGCTACCGGGTATAGGTGACGCCTATATCTGTCCGGTGCCGGCGTCGTTGTGGTGCAGCACGCCGGACCAGACGCCGCTTTCGACCAGTTCAGCCGCGAGCCGTGTGACGACTTTCTGAATCGCCAGCGATGCGGCGCTGGTGGGCAGCGCATTCGGCACACACAAGCCGACGGGACGGCTGATTTCCGGATCGATCAGCCGATGGATCAGATGCTGGTCCGCGGCGTTGCGCCCGAACGCATCCGACGAAACCATCGTCACGACCTCCCCCTGACGCGCGATGGCGAGCATGGTCGGCAGCGAGTCGATATCGGCGACAATATCCGGCTCGATGCCTTCGCGCGCAAAGGCACGCTCGATCAACACGCGCAAGCCGTTCGCCTCGCTCGGCAGAACCATCGGCACGTGCGCGAGCTGACGCAACGATACGTCTTGCGCCGGGCCGATGCCGGCGATCTGGCCGAACACGAACAGGTTCTCCTCGAAAAGCGGATGGACCGAGACGCCTCGCGTTTCCGATTCGCGAAACAGGATGGCCATATCGAGCCGTCCGTTCGCCATCAATTCGGCGAGGTATCCGCTCATTCCTTCGACGATCTGCAAGCGGATGCCGGGATAGTGACGCCGTACATAATCGAACACGGGTAGCGCGAACACGACTGCGACGCTGGTCGGCAAGCCGATCGCAACCTGCCCGGATTCCGTGCCGTTTACGCGCACCGCAAGCGGAATCTGCGCCATCTGGCGAAGCACGTCGCGAGCGCGAAGATAGAGTGCGCGACCGGCTTCGGTCGGCTGGACGCCCTGGTGGCTGCGCAGCAGCAGCGTCGCTTTCAGCTCGGTTTCGAGTCCGGCGACCTGCTGGCTGAGCGAAGGCTGAGCCACACAAAGCTGCTCGGCCGCCTTCGACAGGCTGCCGCAATCGACGATAGCAACGAAGTATTTGAGCTGGCGGATATCCATGAGACCGGCTTAGGCAGATTTACGCGCTGCTTCGGGTTCGCCGAACCATCGCGACGCGGCCTGAGCCGCCTCTTCGAGGTGAGGGGAGGCCTCGCCGGCCCAGGCGACGACGCCATCGGGCCGCACGAGCACGGCGCTCAAGCCAAGCCGATCCTTGACATCACGTCCGACATACGCGATCCGGTCACACCAGCGGCTCGCCAGGGCTTGAAGCGATGGCCGGGCGTCGAAGTCCAGAAGCAGGCCGCTTCCCTTCGAGAGAAGCTCGCCGAGCTTCGTCCCGTCGGTCAACTCGAAATCGGGAGCGCTGCGGCCCACCAGCGGGTGGTTGCCGCCAAGATCGTAGCGCAGAGAAATTCCCCATACGCGTTCGGCGAAGTAGGTCGCGCCGTCACGCGTGCCGATGAGATCGCGGATGATGGCTTCGAGTGCGCGCGAATACCGGCTTGGCCGCATGAGCGCGACCTGGGCGCGCGACCAGTCGAGGATCTGTGCTCCCACCGGATGCCGTTCGCTCGAATAGCTGTCGAGCAGACCGGCCGGCGCGTTGCCGCGTAGAGTGGCCGCCAGCTTCCACCCAACGTTCATCGCGTCGCCGAGCCCAAGGTTGAGCCCCTGGCCGCCCAGCGGAGAATGGATGTGCGCGGCGTCGCCCGCGAGCAGTACGCGGCCTTGGCGGTAAGCCGTCGCCTGATACGCGCGATCAGTCCAGGTGGTGGCAAGCTGGAGAGCGGTCAAGGTGACGTCGGCGCCGGAGATACGGCGCAACACGCCCTGCACGTGTTCAAGTGTGAGCGGCTGGGCTCGGTGAGAAGCGCCACCGTCGAACTCGACCATTGCAATGGTCCCGGGCCGGGACTGGAAATACATGCCCGTCGGCGTGTAGTTACGGCCCGACTTGAGCTTGTCCGGATCCGCCATCTCGACTCGAACGGAGTAGCCGGTGAACTCGGGATCGGTGCCGACGAACTCAAAGCCGGCAACCTTGCGCACGATACTGCGGCCGCCATCGCAGCCGACGAGCCAGCGTCCGCGAAAAGTCTCACCGCCGGCGCGAATCGTGACTTCTTCATCAGACTGGTTGAAGTCTTCGACGCCGAGTCCACGCCTGATCTCGACCCCCGCCGCGCTTGCGCGAGCGGCGAGGACAGACTCGATGTGTTCCATATCGGCCGCCATGCTGGTGCCGGCGGGACCTGGCAGGCGATATGGCCACTTCGAAGTATCGACGTTGTCGTGGTCAAAAGGGATGCCGGCGAAGTGGCCCACCTGGCGGCGCGGCTGTTGCGCGCCTTGTCCGGCAGCCGAAGCGCTGCGGCTGGCCTGGTCATCTTTCGCGGGTTGGGACTCAGCAACGTCGTTTAGCAACCCGCGACGGTAAAGCGCTTCGATGGTGGGAGCAGAAAGGCCGCGCATGCCGAACGGAAGTCGCTTCAGGGGAGAGCCCGGGTCCTCGGCCTGCTCCAGTACTAATACCGAGAGGTCCGCGAGGCGCAGTTCACAAGCCAGAAACAGGCCGACGGGGCCGGCACCGGCGATCACGACGTCGTAGATCAAAGAGAAATTCCTTCAAGCGACCTGAGCGCCACCATGGGGTGTCGAAAGAGGCTGCGGTTTCGCTGACGATGAGTGGTGGTCAATCCACCCAGGAGAAGAGCAGCTTGCCGCCCGCGCGGCGGCGTTGTGGCGACCATCGTACCACCCGCATAGGGTCGATCCAATGACCGGCTTGGGCTGCTGGTGCTGTTCGTGTGTCGTGGATCTGCTATGGGCGTGCCGCCACCTTGCGTGCGATGAAGTGGAACCATGAATCGTTCCTCACATCGTCACCTTCCTGCACGCGCTGCCCTGTCGCGTTTCCGAACACCGCCTCGGTGTGCAGGCCAACTTCGGCAAGCTGGCGACGCTGCGCATCCATATCGGTGTACATAATAACGATGCCGAATTCGTGTGCGGCGCAAACGCGGATTGCGTAGCCGTCAAATTCACGATTGAGCGGCGAGTAGCGCAGGTAATTGAGGGTGCCAATTGCCAGCGAATATCCGATCCTCGCAACATCGATACAGGTTGAAATCGGATTTGCCGACAGGTTAGGCATGCGTAGAAGATGCCGCGGGTTTTGACGGTAGCTCGGACCATGCAGGTTGTGGGCCGAAAACAGTGCCAGGCCGCCTGGCTTCAGCACGCGGGCGAACTCCCGCAAGATGGCGAGACGCCCAGGGTAATCCACCGCGTCGATCCCGTTGTAGCTGAATACGACCAGTTCAAAGCTCTCATCTGGAAAGGCCGACATGTCGCGAGCGTCCATCTGCTGCACGCGGATGCCCGGATGGTTATGGCGGCAAATCGTGACCATTTCGGGCGTGTAATCGACTGCGGTGTAGTCATTGCTTATTGCCGTCAGCAAGGAGACGGTTCTGCCGCCGCCCACGCCTACATCGAGAATCGGCTGGTGTTGCACCTGCTGCGCCACCCAGGCAAAAGCTGCCGCCTCGCCAGGATCGGTCCAGCCGCTGGCCACGGCGAACCCGTTCCGTCCACTGCGGCTGCTCCACACCGCACGGTTGATCTGATCCTGCATATCGGTGAGTGCCACGTCAATTCTCGATTCAAATGCCTCCCCAACAAACTACACCTGGCAGGCATCTGTTTGTGTGCGGTAACTCACCATTCCGACTTGCACCTGACCTCTTCTATTCACACGATTATTTACATGCGGAGCGCCGGGTTATCTGGCGAGAGGGCCACGTGGTTGGAATGAGATATTGTTTTGACATGCTGAGCTTCGTCCGATCAGGTATTTCCCGTAGCACGCGGTCAAGTCAGAGATCGCGCGGAAGACCGACGCCACTCAATCGTTACTATGCAGGCTCGTATTCAGGCCACCCCACCGCGAGGAATCGGTCGGCAGTACCTCAACCGCTCCGGTCTGGCTGTTTCGACGAAACAGCAAGCCGGATTGACCGGACAACTGTCTTGCCGATACGACGGTACCATCGGGCATCTTCACCTTCGTACCGGCCGTGACGTAAAGACCGGCTTCGACAATACACTCGTCTCCCAGTGAAATGCCGATTCCCGCGTTCGCTCCTAGCAGGCTGCGTTCGCCGATTGCGTTCCTGCTTTTGCCCCCGCCCGAGAGTGTGCCCATGATGGATGAGCCGGCGCCGACGTCCGAATTTTTGCCAACCGTAACGCCCGGCGTGACGCGCCCCTCAACCATCGACTCGCCAAGCGTGCCCGCGTTGAAGTTGACGAATCCTTCATGCATCACCGTCGTGCCACTCGCCAGGTGGGCGCCGAGCCTCACGCGATCCGCGTCGGCAACCCGCACGCCCTCGGGTACGACGTAGTCCGTCATCCGCGGAAATTTATCGACCGACGACACCGTAAGATGGTGGTGCTCGATTGCCAGCCGGTCCCGGAGATCGTCGAGATTCCCTGGAAAAACGGGGCCCGCGGATGTCCAGGCAACATTGGGCAAGAGGCCGAAAATACCGTCGAGATTGATTTCGTTGGGTTTGACACTGCGCTCGGAAAGCAGATGCAAACGCAGATAGGCTTCTTCCGTCGAGACCGGAGGGGCGTCAAGCGACTCGATCACTACCTCGACAAAATCTGCCGAAATAACACCGACTTTCTCGGCGAGGCAACCACGCTTCTTTCCGGCGCCAGAAGCAGGAAACCAGACATCGATAGTCTTGCCTGTCGCCGTATCACGGTACCTGTGGCCGGTTCGTTGAATAGTCATCGGAGATTCCTCTTTCGAAGCACGACGGTTGATCTGGAAACACCGGTAGCGGGGTTATAGCTTGCAACCGGTAGCTCGGAGCATCATAGCTGAACGTTCGCCTGGTGCCGGCGGCGACACGTTGTGAATATCTGCCTGGGTTTCTGGTGAGAGTCCGCAAGGGGAATGCCCCAAATCGACCGATGCGCAGAATGAAGTCTGCGGACATGGATTGAACAGAGTCTGTGGACGTTGTCCTCAAGCATTCGTCTATTGCGCCGATATATTTGTCAGGCTGCCGATGTCTCCTGACGAGGCGTCCATCAAATATCTAAATGTAAGCATCGCGGGTAATTGACGCCTATCGACCCATCGTGTGCTTCAATCTATCGGCATACGGTCTGTACCTCAGCCAATGCTCCCGAGTTCGGAGTGGCCACGGCCCACTTTGCAGGGCCACCACTCAGTCCTTTTGTTCCGTGCTTCGAGTTATGAATGAAGAGGCTAATACCGCATGAGGCCCCTGGATCTGACGCGTTTCGATCTCAACCTGCTGGTTGTACTTGAGGCGCTTTGGGCAGAAAGGCATGTCGGCCGCGCCGCCGAAAGATTGCATTTGTCCCAGTCGGCAACCAGCCACGCTTTATCGAGGCTGCGTACTGCTTTTTCTGACCAGCTTTTCATTCGCCACCCTCGCGGGATCGAGCCGACGCCGCTGGCCATCGAGTTAATGCCGCGCGTGGCGGCGGTGCTCGAGTCGGTCAGGCTCGTTGCCAGTCCACGTGGCCCGTTCGATCCAGGCCGTTTGCAAGCGACGCTCTCGGTGGCCGCCACCGATCACGCCATCTTGACCGTCATTGCCCCTGTTCTGGCCAGGATCCAGGCTGCGGCGCCGGGCGCCGTGCTGAAGCTCAGACCGGCCGATACCGAATCCTCTCTGCGCATGTTGGACAGTGGCGAGCTCGACATCGTGCTGGGGTCGGGTTCGTTTGCCCAGATCCCGCAGCGTTTTGATTGCCGGCTTGTGCATCAGGAGCGTTTCGTCGGCATCGCATGCAAGGGGCACCCGGCTCTGGTCAAGCGAGGCAAGAAGCTGCACATGGAACTCGATGACTTCGCCCGGTTGCCTCACATTCTGGTCTCACCGCGCGGGGATACGCGGGGCGCTGTCGACGATGCGCTGGAGGCCCTCGGCCGTACCCGCAAGGTGACCGCCACCTGCCCCAGCTTTCTGGCTGTTCCGTTCATGGTCGGCGCTTCGCAATCCATTGCAGTTATCGCCGAGCGGGTCGCACTGCGGCTGCAGGAGACCGCGCAACTGAGCCTTTTTGAGCTACCCCTGGCGCTCCCGGGCTGGGAGGTGCTCGTTATTCGAGCCCGAGGGCGCGCCAACGAGCCCGCCGTTGAGTGGATTACGAACATGATGATCGCCGACTAAACATCGGCTGGGGCTTGCCGCGGCTGGAGCGACCCGGGGCCATGAATCTCGTGCATCGACATGGTGTGTAAATGCCATTGGATCGAATGCCTCGGGCCTCCTAGAGTTCGGTTGTCGTTTATTCAACCCGCCAGGAATACCCCGTGAAAACAGAGCCCACCCTGGTCATGATCCCTTGCTTCGCAGGGGCCCCGTGGCAGCTTGACCAGTTGACCCACTTGCAGAGCCGCCCCATGCGTACCCTTCGTTTGCCGGACGACGTGTGCGAGCTGGAAACGTTGGCCGACTTCATCGCTGACCAGGTGAAGGACCTCGAGCACTATGTGTTGGTTGGCGATTCGTATGGCGCGGTCTCCTCGATCGCGGTTGCGACGCGGCAGCCGCAGGGCCTGAAGGGCCTGGTGCTCTCTGGTGGTTTTGCCAGGAGCCCGATCACGTCACCCTTGCTCAAGACGCTGGCAGCGCTTGCACCGTTCTTCAGCGGGCCCTTTTACCGGCAGACGACTCTTCGGGTCCACGCAGCGCAGTTGGCTTCGTCGTTTGACAAGGAGGGGGAGATCCCCTGGTCAACCGGCAAGAGTCGGGCCTTCTTCGTCAAGGAGACGCCCCACAAAGCCTACATCAACCGCCTGCGCTCGATCGAGAAGGCGGACTATACGGCCTTGCTGAAGAAGATCGACGTCCCCACGCTGATCCTGACTCCCGAGGAAGACAAGCTGATCGGCGAAGAGGCCGCGGGGATCCTCCTGAACGGCATAAAGGATTCGCAGGAAGTCATCATGCCGCGCACCGGTCACATGTTCAGGTTCTCGCATCCTGGCGCCTACTCTCTCGAGATCAGAAAGTTTCTGGAGCGGGCATCGCTTTAAGCGTTAGCACACGACCGTGGATAGTGCTCCCGCCAGCAAGTCGACGCTTTCTATCGCGCGACCCTCGAGGCGGGTGGCAAAGACAATGGCGCGCCTGGTCCGCGCCCGCACTACCACGCGAACTACTATGCTGCTTTTGTCATCGGTCCGGACGGGCACAACATCGAAGCGGTTTGCCACCAGCCCGAGGCTTAACTCTTCCATCAAGCCTTCAACGGTAGCCAGATTTCGAGCCCGCCCATGCCGCTGACCGGGTCGAATTTTTCGTCATAGCGTTCGAAGTTCGGCGCGTCGGCGGGGACATGTCCCGATGCCGGCAGCCATTCATTCCAGATCGTGTTCCAGGTGTGCCGCACGGTCGAGACGTGCTCACGGTGGCTGAACACCGCGTAGCGTTGCGGAGAAATGCGCAAGCGGCTCAGCTCGGCAGGCAAGGTCGAGAAGTCGCTGACTTCGACCCCACACAGATAGTCGATATTGCCGGCATCGTCAGCGTTGTAGCAGACGCCATACGCCACGTTGCCGACCTGGCCCGGCACTCTGCCGAAGTGCTCGCCAAAGCGCTGCCACTGCGAAGGAATCGCGGCGGTGGTTTCGCAGGTATAGCGTTCGCTCAGGCCCGCGACGAGAAACGGTTTGCCGTCTTCGAAACGCGGCGGGTCGAGATGCGTGAGAGAGAGTTTGTCCATTCTGATCGGCTCCACGAGGGCAAGGTTGTCGAGGTGACCACGCGCGCGCAGCGCTTCGGGTGTGAGGCCGAATTGCTCGCGAAACGCACGCGTGAATGCTTCGTGAGAGCCGTAACCCGCGTCGACGGCGACCGCCAGGATGTCGGGGGCGCCCTCTGCAAGGTGCCGTGCCGCTTCGCTCAAGCGGCGTGCGCGAACATAGCGCATCACCGAAAACCCGGTGGCCGCTTCGAACGCGCGCGCCAGATGAAAGCGCGACACGCATCCGCCGCTGGCGATTTCGTCGAGCGTCAGCACGCGGGCAAAATGGCTTTCGATAAACCAGAGCGCTTTTCCGACGGGGTTCATTTCTGCTCTCGTGTCTGCATGAAACCAGCATAGCCGGGCGAGCCCCGTCCCATTTGATCGCGCTTGCTCTATATTCGCCCCGCGCCCGTCAATAGTTTTCAGTCGTCGCTTCGTTGCCGGCGGCGCGAGGATGCTCCGATACCGATACGCCATGACCGTGACTGTGACCATCCGCGTCCGCGCGAGTGTCACCTTGCCCCGGCCGCAACAGCAAACCACCCAGCACACCCGCTGCCGCAGCGAATATCGCACCGAACAGAAATGCCACGTGATAGCCGCTATTAAGAGCCGCCGCGGCGCTTTGCGAGGCTTGCATCGCGTCGCTGCGCGCGGCGGCGAGACTGGCGAGCACCGCGAGGCCGAGCGCGCCACCCATCATGAACGATGTATTGACGATGCCGGACGCGAGTCCCGAATCGCTCGGATCGACGTCGCTCATGGCGGCCAGCAGCATGGGATTGAACGCGATGCCCGCACCGAAGCCGAGCAGGATCATGCCGGGCAGCACGTCGAGCACGAAGCTGCCGTGGACCGGTGCCCGCGCGAACAGCGCGAGCCCGCATGCGGCGACGAGCAGCCCGGTGGCAAGCGGAACGCGCAGACCGAAGCGCATCACCACGCGCGCCGACAGGCCCAACGAAAAGAACGCCATGATCAGATTGGCCGGCAAAAACGCGAGCCCGACCTGCAAGGGCCGGTAACCGAGCACGCGCTGCAGATACAACGCGGAGATGAAGAACCACGCGAACATGGCTGCTGCCCACAACACGCCGACCACATTGGCGGTCGCGACATTGCGCAGGCGGAACAGACCGAGCGGCATCAACGGATGCTGCACGCGCGCTTCGATAACGAGAAACACAGCCAGCAGCGCGAGCGCGGCGAACAGCAGGCCCAGCGTCTGCGCCGAGGTCCAACCGGCTTCATTGCCGTTCACGACCGCGTACACGGCGAGCATGAGCGAAGCCGTTACGGTCACTGCGCCGGCTACGTCGAGCCGTTCGCCATGCGCATGGCCACGCGCCGACGGCAGGAGCGCGACACACAGCGCGTAGACGGCGATGCCGATCGGCAAGTTGACGAGAAAGATCCAGTGCCAGCTCAGCAGGTTGGTCAGCAGGCCGCCGAGCAGGACGCCGATGCTGCCACCACCCGCGCAGACGAAGCCGTATACGCCCATCGCTTTGGCCCGTTCGCCGGTCTCGGTGAACAGGTTCATGATCAGCGACAGCGAAACAGCGGAGACGACCGCGCCGCCCAAACCCTGCACGGCACGCGCGCCCACCAGCAGGATTTGCGAATTCGCCATGCCGCATGCGAGCGACGCCAGCGTGAACAGCGTGATGCCGCCGAGGAACAGCTTGCGGTGGCCATACAGATCGCCTAGCCGCCCGCCGAGCAGCAGGCAACCGCCGAACGTGAGCATGTACGCATTGACCACCCACACCAGCGAGGTCTCGGTAAAACCGAGGTCCGCGGCGATCGACGGCAAAGCAACGTTCACGATCGTCGTATCCAGCACGATCATGAGCACGCCGAGGCACAGAACGATCAGCGCCAGCCAGCGTTTGTTGCCGTGGATGGAATGGGTCATGCAGGGACTCCTTTGCCTTGATCGATCGGGTGCGAGCGGATGCCGGACGCGCCGCCGCTCGGCACGAAGTCACAAATCCGGTCGGCAACCCGTTGATGGCAATGGGGAATTTAGTCTAGCACCCGCGACTTTCGAGCTACAACTACGATTTCCTGGGCGCGTCTGGCCGTCAATCGCCGCCCAGCAGTTCGTACTTGCCGCCGCGCTCCAACGCCCGCTGATAGGCCGGCCGGGCGTGAATGCGCTTCAGGAAATCGACGATGGCGGGAATCTGTCCTTCCATGCCGCCGCGCGCGGTGGCGGCTTCGAGCGGAAAGCTCATCTGAACGTCGGCCGCCGAGAAATCGTTGCCGACGAACCAGCCGGTCGTGCCCAATTCCTTATTGATGTAGCCGAGATGCAGCTTCAACTGAGGATCGATGAAACTCGACTGGAGCGTCGCGGCGATCTTGCGGGCGATCGGTTTGGCGAAGAACGGCATCGGCGCGCCGGCAATACGCAGCGCCACCAGCTTGAGCAGTAGCGGCGGCATGGCCGAGCCTTCCGCATAGTGCATCCAGTAGCTGTAACGCAGACGCTCGGGCGTGCCCGCAGCAGGCGCGAAGCGGCCTTGACCGTACTTGTCGACCAGATACTCGATGATCGCGCCCGATTCGGCGATGGTCTGGCCGTCGTCCACAATGACCGGTGATTTGCCGAGCGGATGGATCGCGCGCAATTCGGGCGGCGCGAGCATCGTTTTCGGGTCGCGCTCGTAGCGCTTGATCTCGTACGGAACGCCGAGTTCTTCGAGCAGCCACAACACGCGTTGCGAGCGGGAGTTGTTCAGATGATGGACGATCAGCATAGGTCGAGAGTGGTTGGCCTGTGAAGAGTCACATCATAGGGGTGTTGCGCCGAGGTGGGGCTCTAGTTGCCCGCTGCGGGTCAAACACAGTCATCCCCGGCCAACCCGGCCAACCGTCACACTCGGGACTTCGCGCCCATTAACTGATTCGACGGCAAGGTCTCATCAAGCAGCTTGCGCGCGCTTTCGATACCGGCCACCGGCAGCCCTTCGGGATTCAGCAAGCCGACCTGCACCAGCACGGAAGCCTGATCCCAATAGATGTGCTCGTTGTACAGCTTGTCGCCGCGAAAGCACACCACGGCCAGCATTGGCACTTCGAAATATTTACCGGTTGGCGCGACGCCGGGCAGCAGCCAGTCGATTTCGCAGCTATGCGTGCAGCTGAAAATGAATTCGTCGACGACGCGATCCGCGCCGATCGTGCGCGAAATTGGAATCAGCTTCGTATCGGCAGGATTCGAGTTGACGAAGTGATGCGTGTAGAACCGCTTGAGCCTGTCATGGCCGACGCCGCCCGTCATGGTGGGGACGTGATTGACGTAAGGTTGCGCGACCATGGTCGGCATGACTGCATCGACGTCGCGCGTGGCGAACTCGTAGTAGCAATGTGCCTCCCACAACGCGTTCAGATCGTAGACCGGTCCCAGCACTTTACGCAGCAGCGCGAGCGTGCGCGAATAGGCCATCATCGCGGCGGGTTTGTCATATTGCGGGCGCGATGCTGCGGCGAACGCATGGTCGCAACCCGGGTACACGTATTGCTCGATTTGCGGACGCGTGCGCAATGCGGCGCTGATTCGCTCGCGTGTGTCGGGCGGGCAGTGTGCGTCGTTTTCGGGAAAATGGAACACCATCGGGCAGCGCACGGCGGGCACTTCGTCCAGATGCGCTTCCAGGCCGACGCCGTAGTAACTGACCGCGCAATCCACGTCGGTGCGGGCCGCGCTCAGGAACGCGAGCTTGCCGCCAAGACAGTAGCCGACCGCGCCTACCTTGCCGGCCTGCTCCGGCAATCCGCGCAATGTCGCGACCGTTGCCGCGATATCGTCGATGGCGAGATCGACATCGAAGCGGCCGAGGCAGTCGAGCGCCTGCTTCATATCGGCTTCGCCGTAGCCGAGCGAAATGCCCGGCTTGATCCGCCAGAAGAGATCCGGCACCAGCACCACGTAGCCTTCTTCGGCGAAGCGGTCGGCCGCCGACTTCATCGTCTCGTTGATGCCGAAAATTTCCTGCAGCAGCACGAGCCCCGGGCCCGAGCCTTGCGCCGGACGCGCAACGTAGGCGTTGAAACGGCCGCCGTCCTGGGCGACGACTTCGATGAAAGAGTCAGCCATGCGGTGTGTCTCCGGCAGGAAAAGGAACTACGTGAGAGGTTACATGAAGGGTTACATGAGGGGCTACTTCAGCGTACGCAATTCAAAGCGCTTGAGCTTGCCCGTTTCGGTGCGCGGCAGCGACTTCAGGAATGCGATGGCGCGCGGGTATTTATACGGCGCCACGCTATTCTTCACGAAATCCTGCAGTTGCGCGACCAGTTCGTCGCCTGGCGCATAACCTGGGTTCAGCACCACGAAGGCTTTCACGATCTGCCCGCGCGTCTCGTCGGCCACGCCGATCACGCCGCATTCCGCCACCGCGTCATGCTGCAGCAGCACGCTTTCCACTTCCGGCCCGGAGATGTTGTAGCCGGCGGAGACGATCATGTCGTCGGCGCGGGCCTGATAAAACACGTAACCGTCTTCGTCCAGGTAGACGGAGTCGCCGGGAAGGTTCCAGCCGTCGCGAACGAACTTCGTCTGGCGTTCGTCGGCCAGGTAGCGGCAACCCGTCGGCCCGCGTACCGCGAGTTTGCCGATGGTGCCGGCCGGGACCGGCTGCATGGCATCGTCCACGGCTTGCACGACGTAGCCCGGCACCGCGCGGCCGATGGCATTCGGGCGAATTTCGCCGCCTTGCGCCGAGATGAAAATATGGATCAGCTCCGTGCCGCCGATCCCGTCGATCATGTCGATGCCCGTGGCGTCGTGCCATAGACGGCGTGTCGAATCCGGCAACGCTTCACCCGCCGAAACCGTTTTCTTCAGGCTCGAAACGTCGTGATGCGTGACAAGCGGCGCCATTTGCCGATAGAAGGTCGGCGCGGTGAACATGACCGTCGCGTGAAAGCGTTCGACGGTTTGCAGCAAGGTCTCGGGCGTGAGCCGCTCGATCAGCACCGTCGAGGCACCCGCTCGCAGCGGAAAGCACAACGAGCCGCCCAGGCCGAATGTGAAGGCAAGCGGCGGCGTGCCGCAAAACACATCGCTCGATGAAGGCTTCAAAACGTGCCGCGGAAACAGATCGCACATCGCCAGCACGTCGCGGTGAAAGTGCATGCAACCTTTCGGTGCACCCGTCGTTCCGCTGGTGAAGGCGATCAGGCAGACGTCGTCGTCGGCGGTGTCGCACGCGGTGAAGTCGTCCGGTTTGCTGAGCGCGAGGCTGTCGAGCGAATCGGCGGAATCGTCGTGAAACAGGCGCGTTTGTTTGAGACCCGCACAGTGGAACTCGTCCTGAGGATCGTTGCAGCGCGCGAGTTCATCGGTCAGACGTGCGTCGCATAGCGCGGCGCTGACTTGCGCCTTCTCGATGATCTGCTTGAGTTCTTTCGCACGCAGCAGCGGCATGGTGGGCACCAGGACGAGACCGGCCTTCAACGCGGCGAGCGCGGCCACCGCCATATGCAAGGTGTTCGGTCCGCGCAGCAGCACACGGTTGCCCGGCTGCAAACCCATTTCATCGACCAGCACATGCGCGCTGCGGTTCACCAAGGCAAGCAACTCACCGTACGTGGTCGCCTGCGGCTTTCCATCCACATCCGACCAGATCGCGGGACGGTCGCGATGTCCCGCTTCGATCGTTCTGTCGAGTAATTCCGTCGCGCAATTGAAGCGCGCCGGGTAGGCAACGTCCGGGTTGTCGAGCAGAAAGACAGGCCATTGATCCTGCGGCGGAAGATTGTCGCGCGCGAAGGTATCGACGTGTGCTGACGGTTCCATCATGGTCTCCCGGGCGTTGAGCCGGCTGAATGCGCTTCGGTTGGCTTGGTGGGTTGCGTGTTTCGTGTGCTGCGCTTATTGGGGAATCACTGCCGTTGCTTCGATCTCGACCTTGGCTTCGTCTTCGATCAAGGCAACGACCTGTACCGCGCTCATCGCGATGTCGTAGTCGCCGATCAGCTCGCGAAACGCCCGGCCGATATCTTTCAGCGCGGCGAGGTACTCGCGCTTGTCCGTGACGTACCACGTCAGGCGGACCAGGTGTTCAGGTTTGCCGCCCGCTTCATGCAGCACGGCGACGACGTTCTTGAGCGCCTGAATCGCTTGCTGTGCGAAATCCGTGGTCTGAAAACGCGCCTGTTCGTCCCAGCCGATCTGGCCGGCGATGAACACTTGCGTACCGGTTGCCGCAACGCCGTTCGCGTAGCCGCGGGGCTTGATCCAGCCAGCAGGGAGGAGAGCTTTTTTCATGATCGATGTGCCTCGATGGGTTCGGGCTGTGGAGCGAACGTCGCGAGTGCGCTCGCGATGTCGGAGGGAATGTCGATGGATGACCCGCTTTCGAGCGATGTCGTGACCAGCACCTGTTTCGCACTGAAGCGGATTTCGTCGGCGTGCCGGCCGACGATCTCAATGTTGATCGAGCGCCGCCCCACCTTCGTGACCTTGAGCGACAGCGTGATCGTTTCGCCCATCTGGCTCGGCCTTGAAAATTCGCAATCGAGTTTGACGATCGGCAAGCCGACCCGCCGTTGCGCGATCATCTGCGCGTAGTCGATCCGCAGGCCTTCGTTAAACCAGTCTTCGACCAACGCGTTGGTCATCACCAGATATTGCGGAAAGAACACGATGCCGGCCGGATCGCAGTGCGAAAAGCGGATGCGCACGGGTCTTTCGAAGGTCGTGTTCATCGCGCCGCGTCCTTGGCGACTTCCGCGGCGTGTGCCTTCAACAGATCGCGGCCGACAATCAATTGCTGCACTTCGGTCGCGCCTTCGTAGATCCGCAACGCACGAATTTCGCGGTACAGCATCTCGACGGCGGTGCCGCTTTGCACGCCCATGCCGCCATACAGCTGCACGGCCGCGTCGATCACCTGTTGCGCGCCTTCGCTGGCATGCCACTTGGCCATCGCGGCTTCACGCGTGACGTTTTCGCCCTGATCACGCAGCCACGCCGCGCGATAAACGAGCAGCGCGCTGCTGTCGATCGTCAACGCCATCTGCGCCAGTTTGGCTTGGGTCAACTGAAAATCACCGAGCGTCTGTCCGAACATCTTGCGCGATGCCGCACGCGAGAGGCCTTCAGCCATGGCGTGACGCGCGAAACCCAACGACGCAGCGGCGACCGACGTGCGGAAGATGTCCAGCGTACGCATCGCGAGCTTGAAGCCTTCGCCGGGGGCACCGAGCATCTGGCTGCGCGGCACGCGTGCGCCGGCAAAGTGCAAACGCGCCAGCGGATGCGGTGCGATGACGTCGATGCGTTCGGCGATTTCCAGACCCGGCGTGTCGGCGTCGACGATGAAGGCGCTAATGCCGCGTGCGCCCGGTGCTTCGCCGGTTCTGGCGAACACCACGTAGAAATCCGCGATGCCGCCGTTGGAGATCCATGTCTTGTCGCCGTCGAGCACGTAGAAGTCACCGTCTTCGCGCGCTGAGAGGGCCATCGCGGCGACGTCCGATCCCGCTTCCGGTTCGGACAGCGCAAAGGCGGCGATGGCCGTGCCGTTCGCGACGCGTGGCAAATAACGCGTCTTTTGCTCATGCGTGCCGCCGAGCGAGATCGCGCCTGAGCCGAGCCCTTGCATCGCCAACGCGAAGTCCGCAAGACCGGAATGCCTCGCGAGCGTCTCGCGCAACAGGCAGACGGCGCGCGTGTCGATGGTGTCGCCATGTCCGCCATAGGCAACCCCGCCGACACCGTGGGTCAGCCAGCCTGCCGCACCGAGTTCGCGGACGAGGCGCCGGCAGGTCGCGTCGACGTCATCGTGCTTGACGTGCGAGAGATTCTCGCGGCACCATGCCTCGATACCCTTGGCCAGTTCGCGATGACGGGGTTCGAAAAACGGCCAGGCCAGCGCGCTGTGCAGATCCATATCGTTGTGAGTGCTCAATTCAATCTCCCTCGAACACGGGACGCGACTTCGCGGCAAACGCGTTATACGCACGTTCGAAATCACGTGTGCTCATGCAGATGGCCTGGGCTTGCGCTTCCGACTCGATCGCTTCGTCGATGCTCATGCTCCATTCCTGGTGCAGCATCTTCTTCGTGATGCCGTGCGCGAAAGTCGGACCGGCGACGAGATCGGCCGCGAGCTTTTGCGCGTCCGCGAGCAGCGCTGCCGGCTCGCACAGGCGGTTATAGAAGCCCCAGGCGTGGCCTTCGTCGCCACTCGCCGAGCGGCCGGTGAACAGCAATTCCGATGCGCGTCCCTGACCGATGATGCGCGGCAGGATCGCGCACGCGCCCATATCGCAACCGGCGAGGCCGACGCGTGTGAACAGAAACGCGAGCTTGCTGCGAGCGGTGCCGAGCCGCATGTCGGACGACATCGCCAGAATTGCGCCAGCGCCGGCGCACACACCGTCGACCGCGGCAATGATGGGTTGCGGGCAATGGCGCATCGCCTTGACCAGGTCGCCGGTCATGCGGGTGAACAACAGCAGTTCCGGCATGGGCAGATCGATCAGCGGCGCGATGATGTCGTGTACGTCGCCGCCGGAGCAGAAGTTCTCACCCGCGCCGTGGATCACAACCGCCTTCACGTCGGTTGCATAGGCGAGTTGCCGGAACAGATCGCGCAACTCCGCGTACGATTCGAATGTCAGCGGGTTCTTGCGTTCCGGGCGATTCAACGTGATCGTCCCGACCTTGTCGGCGACCGACCAGCCGAAGTGCTGCGCCTCGTAGCCGGCGAGTGTCAGGCGGTTGCCGGCCAGCAGCGCGTCGGTATTGGATCGTGTCATGCGTGTCTCCTGTGTCGACCAGAGTTGACGCTTTAGCGTCTTACTCGGGTCCCATGCAAGATGGTTGCTCGGTGCGGATCAGTCTTTCAGACTGTCGAGCAGATGTTGTTTGAGTTTGCCCAGGCGCTGATGAGTCCGCGATTTTTCGTCGAGGCTCAAGCCGCCGAACAGTTCGACGACCCATTGCTCGTGCGCCACCGCCATCTTGTCGAACGCCTTGCGGCCGGCGGGTGTCAGGCAGACGCTGATCGAACGGCGATCGTTCGGATCGGTGTCGCGCGAAACCAGCCCTTCCTTTTCGAGTTGATCGGTAATGCCGGTCACGTTGCCGCCCGTCACCATCAAACGGCGCGACAACTCAGTCATCTTCAACCCTTCCGGATGACGTTCGAGTTGCGCCATCAGGTCGAAACGCGGCAACGTGGTGTCGAATTCGTTGCGCAGGCGCTTGCGCAATTCGGCTTGCACGAGGTTGGTCGTAGTCAGCATGCGCAGCCACAAACGCAGGCCCATATGGCTATCGGCGCCGGTGCTCATTTCCAGATCCACGACGTTCTCCGCAGGTTTGGCGACGCCTTTGCGCGTCGGCTTGACGTCGGCCGATGGGGGCGTTTTGATATTCGATGACTTGGTCACATTACTTCTCCACCGGAGATGGAAATGGATTGGCCCGTGATCGCGTCCGAGCCGGGTTGGCAGAGCCAAAGCACGGCGTTGGCGACTTGCTCCGGGCTCACGAACCGATGTTGTGGATTCGAGCGAAGCAAGGTTTCGCGCGCTTGCTGTTCGGTGCGCGAGGTCTTGCTGGTGATCTGTTCGAGCGACGCGTGCAGCAATTCGGTTTCTGTATAACCGGGGCAGACGGCGTTGACCGTGATGCCTTTGGTCGCGACTTCCAAAGCAAGCGAACGCGTCAGGCCGATCACACCGTGTTTCGCGGCGCAGTACGCGGCGACATACGCATAGCCGATCTGGCCCGCCGTGCTCGCAACATTGACGATGCGGCCGTGGCCGCGTTCGAGCATGCCGGGTAACACGGCACGTGTGCCGAGGAACACGCCCGTGAGGTTCACGTCGAGCATGCGCTGCCAGAGCGCCATGTCGGTGTGCGCGAAAGGCGCGGCCTGCGCCTGGCCGGCGTTGTTCACGAGGATGTCGATCGCGCCCGCTTGTGCGAAGGCTTTCTCGACCGATTCTTCGCGGGTGACGTCGACGCTGATGCAGGCGACATCGCCGAGTCCGTTGAAACGTTCCCGCTGCGCCTCCAGACGTTGTGCATCGCGGCCCATCAACGTGACGCGCGCGCCGGCCCGCAACAGTGCTTCAGCGACGGCTGCACCGATGCCGCTGCCACCGCCGGTGACCACGGCATGCTGCCCCGTGAGCGTTGAGGTAGTGGGCGTATTCACGTGGTTCCTTCGGCGCGTTGCGCGCGTTCTTGCGGTGACAGGCCCGCGTTCGCCGCCGCCTGGGCGCGTTCCCGTTCGAGATTGCGTTCGAGTTGCGACTTGGCCGCCGTGTAGGGCTGCGGCCACGTCACGTCGAAGTAACCGATCTTCGCGGCTTCGTTCAACGTCCACGACGGATTGGCCAGATGCGGCCGCGCTATGGCGCAGAGATCGGCACGGCCTGCCGCGATGATGCTGTTCACGTGGTCCGCTTCCGAGATCGCGCCAACGGCGATCGTGGCGATGCCTGCCTCGTTGCGCACGCGGTCGGAGAAGGGTGTCTGGAACATGCGACCGTACACGGGCTTTTCCTGCTTGCTGACTTGGCCCGACGAGACGTCGACCATATCGACGCCTGCCGCCTTGAAGGCGCGAGCAATTTGCACGGCATCGTCGGGCGTGGTGCCGCCCTCGACCCAGTCGTTCGCGGAAATACGTACGGAAATCGGCTTGTCTTGCGGCCAGACCGCTCGGATCGCCTTGAAGACCTGCAACGGGTAGCGCAGACGGTTTTCAAGTGAGCCGCCGTATTCGTCGGTGCGATGGTTGGTCAACGGCGACAGGAAGCTCGACAGAAAATAGCCGTGTGCGCAGTGCAGTTCGAGCCAATCGAAGCCTGCCTTTGCGGACATCTGTGCGGCGAGTACGAACTGCGCTTCGATTTCGTTAAGTTCGTCTCGCGTGGCTTCATGCGAAGTCTGACTGACGCCGCTTAAATATTGCTGCGGCGAAGCGGACACGAGCGGCCAATTGCCTTGGTCGAGCGGCTGGTCGATGCCTTCCCACGCGACGCGTGTCGAACCTTTGGCGCCCGAGTGTCCGAGTTGAATGCCGATCTTCGCGTCCGACTGACTGTGCACGAGATCGACAATGCGCTTCCACGCCGTGAGATGTTCCGGCGCATACATGCCTGGACAAGCGGGCGTGATGCGCGCTTCGGGCGACACGCAAGTCATTTCCGTCATGACGAGCGCGGCTCCGCCCATGGCGCGGGCGCCGAGATGCATCAGATGATAGTCACCGGCGACGCCGTCGACAGCGGAGTATTGCGCCATCGGCGAGACGACGACGCGATTCTTCAACGTGACGCCACGCAACGTGAAAGGCGTGAACATCGGTGGCACGGAGTGTCTTTCAGGCGAGCGGTCGATGCCTGAGCGGTGTGCGAGCCAGTCTTCGAAGGTAGAGAGATAGCTTGCATCACGTTCACGTAAGTTCTCGTGCGAAATGCGCTGCGAACGCGTAAGCAGCGAATAGGCGAACTGTTCCGGTTCGAACGACGTATAGCGATCGACATGCTCGAACCATTCGGTCGAATTGCGCGCGGCATTCTGGATACGCAGCACGTCGATGCTGCGCACGTCCGTGTAGTGCTGCAACGCAGCGGGCAGATCACCCGGATGCGCGCCCATGCTGTTGGCAAGTTCGATCGAGTCTTCCAGCGCCAGCTTGGTGCCCGAGCCGATCGAAAAGTGCGCGGTGTGCGCGGCGTCGCCCATCAGCACGATCGGCGTTTGCGTGCCGTCTGCGTTGCTGCGCCAATGCACCCATTCCTCGTTGACGACGCGCGGGAAGCGAATCCACTGCGACGACCCGCGCAAATGCGCGGCGTTCGATAGCAATGGGTTGCCGTCCAGGTACTTGGCGAACAGCTTCTCGCAGAATGCGATGCTGTCCTCTTTGCTCATTTCGTCGAGACCGGCGGCGCGCCACACGCGCTCCGGTGTTTCCACAATGAACGTGGAGGTTTGATCGTCGAAGCGATAAGCGTGGGCCTGGAACCAGCCGAACTCCGTTTCTTCGAAGGCGAATGTGAAGGCATCGAAAAGCTTTTTGGTGCCGAGCCAGACGAAGCGGCAATCGCGCATGTCGATCGCGGGCCTGTAGGCGGCTGTGTACTTCTGACGGATCGCGCTGTTGGCGCCGTCGCAGGCGATGATCAGGTCGGCGTCGTAGGTTGCGTCGTCGGTTACCTGGGTTTCGAAAACCAGCTTGACGCCCAGTTCTTCGCAGCGTGCCTGCAGGATATTCAGCAGACGTTTTCTGCCGATGCCGCAGAAGCCGTGGCCCGACGAGCGGATCTGACTGCCGCGGAAATTGATCTCGATGTCGTCCCAGTGATTGAAGGCGTCGAGGATCGCGTCCGCGCTCGGGGCGTCGGCGGCGCGCAGGTTGCCGAGCGTCTGGTCGGAGAATACGACGCCCCAGCCGAAGGTGTCATAGGGGCGGTTGCGTTCGACCACCGTGACGTCATACGCCGGGTTCCGGCCCTTCATTAACAGGCCAAAATACAAGCCGGCCGGGCCGCCGCCGATACATACGATGCGCATGTTGACTCTCCAGTGGTGTCGCTCTGGAAAGTAATTTAGGCCTAGATAGTTTAGATGTCAAGTAAATCGGCGAGGTAGCCGCGCCGGCGAACTGGGGGTGTGATCTGAAAGAATAAAGTCCGTCACGCCATGCGGACCCAAATGATCGCCTAGCGGCCAGCGGAGTTTCCGATAGGAAATCCGCCGCGTTGAGTCCGTATTCCCGGAACGTTGAGAATCGTTGCAATCTGGCGAAGTCGGTGACGGTGGACCATGAAGAACAACGTTTCCGAAGACTTTGTTGGGGAGCACTATTAGTTTTGGTTAATGTGCGCTATCAGTTTCGGTTAACGGTCACAGAAATTCACCGCGAAACCCCCGCGTGACAACGGTTCACCGAAACTAATAGGTCGGGAAATCGTGGAATCTGGCGAAGTCGGTGACGGTGGAGGTTACCGAGCACCTGGCCGTTTGCATGTGCTGACATGGATTAGTTTCTTTTACGCTCCCCCGGAAAAGTTTCGCTTACGGGGGCGTCAATGGCCACAAAGCCGTACCCGACAAGGCGTAAACGGAACTAACCGGCAAAGGGTGCCGGAGGCATTTTCGACGCCTTCTGTTTGCAACCGACCGTCCGATTTCGCGTTCAAGGCACCTCCGCGCCCTTACAGTCCGGGATTCGCGTCGAACCTGTGGGGCCTCGGACCGGTTCACCACCTGCTTGGTCCGTCGAGAGTCAGCCACTCCGCCGCCCTGGCCGGATAGTCCTCCGGCCACTCCCTTGCCAGCAATTCCAACTTCCGCCCGCATTGCGGCGGCGATTGTTTCCACGATTCCTTCGGCCTCGGCCGGAGACAGTCCCGCCCAGCCCGCTGCACTGCCTGCAACTTCCCTCACTGTTTCCAGTAGCCTCTGCGCGCAAGCAACTCGGTCGCGTGCAAGCCATAGCCGAAGAAAGCTGGCGTCCGATAGCCCCAAATCGCGTGCCACGACGCTGATATCACCGTCTGCATCGCCAAAAATGAAGCAGAGCAGTTCGATTGAGGCTTGCGTCGCATCAGGGCGTGTTGCCGAGGCCGCGCCTGATACCGCAGAGTTTTCGATTGAGAGTTCCATGCGGAATGTAGTCTTCCCACTTATATGGGCTCGTCGTCCGTGGAACAGAATTGCTTCCGAAGTGTCGGCTGCTGTAGCGGGTGTGTCCGGTCTGCGCAGCATTGCATCGCTCGCGCAGACCATTGTTTTCTCTGTGGGGGTACGAAGATGGGTTGGGAATACACCGACTTTCAGCGAGAGGAGCTTTACGAGCAAGTGTGGAACGAGCCGGTTACCAAGGTCGCGAAGCGCTATGCGATTTCCGATGTTGGGCTTCGGAAAATATGCCTGGACCTCGAAGTGCCGCTTCCACCAGTCGGCTACTGGGCTAAATTGGCAGCGGGGCGGGCCGTGAAAAGGCCGCCGCTTGGCGCGACGAAGGGACCGACGACTTATCGCCGTTCTAGGTACGTTGCGCCGTTAGACGACGAGTTCGACGCCCGATATCGTGAAAGTCTTGCAGAAGACTTGCCGCATCGCCCCGCAATACCAAACCTTCCCCTGCGGACATCCCTGGAGGACTGTTTGCCGCTGGCGAAGCGAATCGCGAACAAGCTTGATGGCAAGGGGCGCGATGCTCAGGAATGGCGCCGGTGTGACGGTGCGGGGCTGATGTGGGTCGACGCATCAAACGCCAACAGCCTGCGCGCGGTGCTGCTCCTCAATCTTGTGCTCGAATCGGTGATGGCTGCAGGCTACGCTATTTCTGCCGATGCTAAAGGCGCCACTCGAGCATTCGTTTCCGTGCTGGACCTCAAATTGTCATTCAAAATTCGCGAGCGCAGCCGGCGGGAGCCCATGCCTCTGACGCGCGAACAACGACAGAAGAACGAAGAAGTTGGATTCAACTTCCACACCCAGCAGTACGAATATCATCCAACGGGTGAGTTCGATATTGCGGTGACCGAGCCAAATAGCAGCTATGAGTTGGCGAAAATTGGCGACAGTCGGAGCGCGTCCGTTGAAACCAAAATCGTGGCATTTGTCGGCCGACTTCGTGAGCTCTCAATCCGCCAGCGCGTGAAAGCCGAAATTGACGCCAAGCGCCATGTCATTGCTGAAGCCAAGGCCGCGCAAGAGCGACGCCAGGCCGAAATACGGATGAAGGCACTCGACCGTCTCAAACAAGTTGAAGAGTGGGCAACCAAACTTGAGCGGGCAATTCGGTTGAGGAACCTTGCCGACAAGTTCCAAACCGAAAAACTGACTTCAAACGACGGGGTGATTGACGCTGGCTGGATTCGTCGCGCGGCAGACTGGTTGGACCCGACGATAGTGCGACATTGGGACGAGGTGGATGGGCCGCGCGACGAATCGGTCGAATAACTCTACGCTCTTCGACGACCCGTCGAGGCGTAAGAGCGTAGCCGCGGCCAGAAGCAATCAACCGGGGAAGCAGAGACTCGATTGGTGTGCATTTAGCCCAGCTTCGTCTTCCGTCGTCTCGTTGCTCATTCGGATTCGCTCCTTAACTGCTTCCATCAGCCTTTGCGCGGAGCCAATCCAGTCCATGGCTCGACCCAGTCGTACGAAACCGGCGTCAGAAATCCGCAGGTCTCTTGCTGCCACTTCAATGCCGGCGGCTGCTTCCGTCAGGGTGCAGTCGAGCAGGTCGGCATGTTGGGCCGCCATCCGCTCCAATTGATGCCTACCGCATAAGGGTAATGTCTGGCACTTATTATTGTTCGCGCAAAAGGCGCGGCAGCAATTGCACGCAGCTAACAATCTGTTACATTTGTACGTCCGATGAATATCGACACGCCATCTATATCCGGCCGGAAAAGCGGGCGTTTGCACATCGAAGAAGAATGACAATTTGAGAGGCAGCAAGTGGCGACCATCACAGAGGATGCATTTTCGGCGGCTGACCAGCGACGCGCCGAATCCGCGCTTGCGACCTATTATCTGAGGTCCGACGGTCTTTTCGGGGCGGGCGCAGTACGTTATATCGACGCGTCCGAAATGCAGCTGCAGGCGGCACTCAAACTAGACAAACATATCGACCCTTTGCCAGTGCTTGCGCGAGCATGCGGCGGGGCTGCTGCGATGTCTGACGCTCTCGCGCGTGGCAATCTTGTCTTTAAAGCCACAGCAGACGCACCGGGATTTTTTCGATATCTGGTAATGACGTGTGCCATTGTCGCAACTGCCGATAATAACGACCTCACTCAAGAATTTGGCGAGAATCTGGCGTTAGCGTTTGATTCGCCTAATCTCTTTACCAATCGCACGGCTTTGCCCGCATTATGGCGACGATTGCGCGACTGGTGCAATCGGCAGAATGCAGCCGGCGCACTTGTTCGGAAGGTAGTCCTACCACCGCCCGGCACGGGACGATACCTCGGCCTCACCAACGCCATAACTTTCCCCGGTTGGCGCGATTTGCGACGGCTCCGTCAACTTCTCGACCGACGCAGCGAGTTCCGCTCAATCGACGAACCAGTTGCCGCGGCAAAGGTGTTGTGCCCCGAAATCGAAAATGATGCAAGCTTCTCGCCCGCAATGCGTCAGGCCTGTGAGGAATACCAAAAACTCTATTCCGCAAAAGCGTCGTTGCTTGAGCTTCACCGGTTTTGGCTCGCGCTAAACGGACTACTCCAGCAGAACCACTTGTCGACGCATCGACGAAGTCTGACGCCACGGCTCGAACTTCGCTTTGGCTCGGGACTCGATGACGTAGAGTTGCAAGTCACGGTGCTAGATTCAAAAGGAAGTGTTGACGTTGGACAAGTCTTGGATGGATGCCCCGACGAGGTTCTACGCTCTATAGCTGGGTGGTTGCCCCAGATAGTTGGCGAAAATCGGAGCGCAGCGTTGATTGCGGCT